>NZ_NHPP01000009.1 GCF_002838835.1 Siphonobacter sp. SORGH_AS_0500 | reverse complement strand
CCCGCTCCGCCGATGATACTGGGTTTACCCCCGGGAAAGTAGGTAATCGCCTCCCCCTTATATTCTAACGACTCCTGCCGGGATGCAGGAGTCGTTTTTGCTTTTATTCCCTAGCCTGGCTAATCCGCCTACCTTCGCTTCTCATTACCTTCTATTTTCCTTCGTATCTACTCCAGATCTAAGGTCGCTACCCTTGGAAAACGTATTATTACTTCAATCGGCCTACTACTTTGAATTTTATAAATACGGATTTGGAATGAGGGGCTTCAGATAATTCTTCGGTCAAATCTTGACCGGCCCAGTGTTCATAGTGCTTGCCATTCCTCCATAGCCTAGAGTGAGTTACTTCGTAAATCGATCCCTCATAGGCAACCCATATTTCTTCTCTATCCTGTCCGTTTCTCAAGGCTAACTGTGATTTTGTATAGAACGGCAAATCGTCCATAGATGTCATTTTATTAATTTAAGTTGTTTACCTAGGGGTATAGCGTATTTTTTAGAATTCTACTATTTTAGTGAAAAATTATAGCACTTATGAAAAAGTATTTATTATTCTCTATTATCCTTATTTCTTCTGTGTTTGTAAGTAGTTGTGGCAAATCCAATTCCAAGCCTATATCGGAAGTAATCCGTAAGGTTTGGACTGCTAATACTGTTAAGGAAAATGCCACTACAGTTTATACGAAAGGAGCTACTGGCAATATCAAAGATAGTTATTCTTACTTCAAGCTTGATCTCAGTAGTACAGCTCAGCAAACGGTTAGACTTACCACTATCGATCAGACTACCTTTGTAGGTAACTGGACTATTTCATCCGATAATTCAAAATTAACGCTTACCAATTTACAGCCCGTTCCTACAGGTACAACAGGAACTATAGAATTCACTTTTGACGGAGCTCCAACGGAAACACAACTGAACCTGACTCGTACTTCACCAGACGCGAAAACGGGTAATACCACCAACAAGTATCAGTTAGTTAATCCTTAGTTGAACAAATTATACATTATTTTTGCAGAGCCTCCGTTCAGGGAGGCTTTTTTCATGCTCGGAAACTAATGCCTTTTTCATAAGGTTAGCAAAGAATGGAACGTACGGAATTGAATATACTGGGAGAGTTTGGACTTATTGATCGCATTGCATCTCAAAGCCAAATTCATAATCCTACTACGATTAAGGGGATTGGTGATGACGCTGCTGTAGTTGTCGCTGACCATGGCTATCAACTGCTATCGTCGGAATTACTAATTGAAGGCGTGCATTTCGATTTAGGGTATGTACCCTTAAAGCATTTGGGTTACAAAGTAGTAGTCGCTGGAATTTCTGATATTCTGGCCATGAATGGTATTCCAAAGCAGATCACTATTAACATTGGGCTAAGTAATCGTTTTTCGGTAGAAGCTATTGATGAATTGTATGCAGGGATTTTCGCTGCCTGCGAAGATTATGAAGTAGAACTAGTAGGGGGTGACACTACCAGCTCTCGGTCAGGACTTATTCTTTCAATCTCAGCCATTGGTACGGTTGAAACGGAAAAGATTACCTATCGCAAAGGTGCTAATGCTAATGATATCATTTGCGTTACGGGCGATTTAGGCGGTGCTTACTTAGGGTTACAGATTCTGGAGCGTGAAAAGAAAGTTTTCCTTGAAGCTCCCGAAGCTCAGCCGGTATTAACAGGTCATGAATACGTTTTGCAAAGACAACTGAAGCCTGATGCTCGTCTGGACATCATTAAGCAGTTACGGGAGCTGAATATTGTCCCTACATCCATGATCGATGTTTCAGATGGACTAGCATCGGAGTTACGTCACTTGGCGGCAGAGTCAGGTTTGGGAGTTCGGGTATTTGAAGAACAAATTCCCATTCATCAAAAATCTTATCTGGCGGCTACGGAGCTGAAGCTAGGACCGTTTACTGCTGCTTTGAATGGTGGAGAAGATTATGAGCTACTCTTTACTATTCGTCAGGAAGATTATCAGAAAATCTTGGATCATACGACTGATATCAGTTTCATTGGCTTCATGTCTTCTGATCCAACTGAAGCATTTTTCATTACCAAACAAAATGAGGCTGTTCCTTTAACGGCTCAGGGCTGGGAAAAGTAACACCTCAGCGTATATTGTCAAAAAGGCCCCTAAATCGAATTTAGGGGCCTTTTTATTAGGGATAAAAAGAGTTAAACGAATTCAAAACCTCGCTTGGTAGCATCGGCCACGAACTCTTTAACCTTTTGCTCCTGATCTTTAGGACAGATCATTAGTACGTTGTCAAACTCAGCAACGATGAATTCCTGGAGGCCTTCAACCACTACCAGTCGCTCTTTAGGCGTTTTAATGATGGAACCCGTGGTGTTATGTGTCACAATGTGTCCATCCATCACATTGCCGTTTTCATCTTTCTCGCTTACCTCATAAAGAGACTTCCACGTACCTAAATCCGACCAGCCAATGTCACTTAATACGACGTGCACATTCTGGGCTTTTTCCATCACACCATTGTCAATGGAAATGTTGCGACATTGTGGATACGCTCTTAATAATTGCGTTGCTTCGCTGTCGGCGTAAAAGTGAGTAGCCATATCCCGGAAAGCTTCGTCCATTTCAGGTAAATAGGATTCAAAAGCCTTTCGGATTGAATTCGCATTCCATACAAAAATACCGGCATTCCAAACGTAGTCGCCACTTTCCAAGAAAGCTTGAGCCAGCTGTAAATGAGGCTTTTCGGTGAAAGTTTTCACGCGTTTTACCTCTCCTTCGGCTTGGTCATCAAACTGAATGTAGCCGTAACCCGTATCGGGCCGAGTAGGGGTAATACCCAGTGTAACCAGCAGGTCTGAATTCTCAGTAGCGTCGAGAGCCACTTTAATCCGGTCAACGAATTCTTGTTCTTTAAGAATTAAATGATCGGCGGGCGTAACGACGATATTGGCTTGAGGATCGCGGGCGGCAATTTTATAACAGGCATACCCAATGCAGGGAGCCGTGTTGCGACGGGAGGGTTCCAAAAGAATCTGGTGATCCGAAAGCTGGGGTAACTGCTGTTTGGTTAAATCGTAATATTCCTGGGAAGTGACAATGTAGACGTTTTCAGGAGGACAGATTTCTGCCAGCCGGTCGAAGGTCATTTGCAGCATGGTGCGGCCAACGCCTAATACATCATGAAATTGTTTGGGGTAACTCTGACGGGAGAAAGGCCAGAATCGGGTGCCTACGCCCCCGGCCATAATGACTACGTATGTGTGTTGGAAGTTCATTGATAGATTAAAGGATAGATACGTTAGTGTTTTGCGGCTATCTAAAGCAGCTTATCTGGTGGAATGCGTTTTGAAATAATTCTCCACCTGCAAAGCTACGTTTTCTCTTAGATTTCCATAAAACATATTAATATCGGCTACATGCCAGTTTTTGATCGGTAACAAAAAACCAAAGGGTACCCGAGGTTTCGAAATCCAGAGTAGACCATTGTGGTTTTGAGCGTCCGTTAGTTTTTTGCGAAATTTAAAGTTAAGGCCAACGCCGCCCCGATGTAAGGAACGCGAAGCATAGGCATCAGATGTATTCCAGAGTAAAGGATTCGTTGAAACAATAGTTGGACCTTCCTGAAAGAAGCCTTTTTCGGGGTGATACCCTTTTTTAAAGGTACACCAACTTGCAAAAGTCCCGGCCTGGCCTGGCGTTTCAATTGGAGAGATGTACTTGAAAGTTCCTTTGGAAATCGGGCGACCAATTAAGTACGCTGCCACTAATTGAGCTTGTAACTCTTTCCCATCAAAAAAATCCTGTATCAATCGAATCGCGTGAATAGAGCCCTGGCTATGCGAGGCAATAATAATAGGCCGATTCTTATTGTAGTGCCTCAAATAATATTCAAAAGCCTTTTTTACGTCTGAATAAGCTAATGCCAGAGCCTGGTCGCGGGCTGCTGTGTCTTTCGTTACAAAAACGGAATAATGAGCCTGACGGTAACGCGGACTATAAATACGTCCTGAACCATTGAAAACCGTGGCCTGATTAATAATCGAATTACTATCCACACGGGCGTTAATCCGAGCATCATTTACATCCGCATTCCAAGACTGATTACCTTCGGGTTTAGCCGCGTAAAGTGTTGGATGAATAAAGAATACGTCAACTTTAGCGGTGGACTGCTGATCGATATACGCGGATTTTCTGGGGATAAGATCCGCCGCATCCTGCCGATCCGGGAGCGTAGCCCAGTGAGCGGAATTGGAGTAATCAGGAGCGTTAGGTTGCTGATCCATGGAATAGGCTGATTCGATCAAGTAACGTTTAGGACGGAAACACCCGGTGAAAATCAATAGTAATGAGGGTATTAGGATGATCCGAATCAGTGCGTACATGATTGATTAACAATTTAGATTTAAAAGTGTTTCAGAGGGATTGCAACCCTTTCGGTAGTGGTAAATCTTTTAGAAGGAATCCATAAAAAAACGTAAGATTATCAACTACTTTGTAGATACCTCAGCCTTATTTTATTCCTTCATTATGTATTCACCACTGGTATGAAGCATTTTTTTACGTATTCTTCTCCTATTCTATTTGGGCTAGGGCTTGCTTTGCTTCCTTTTTTCCTACAGGCTCAAATTCTCCTTTCTGGCCAGGTAATAGATTCGGTTACTAAAGAAGCCTTGGCCGGCGTTAGTATAACGATTGTTGGACAGGTAAATGGAACCATTACTAATACCAAAGGGGAGTTTCAGTTGGTGGCTAGTCAAAAGCCCCCCCTTCAACTGAAAGTTTCCAGCGTGGGTTACGCTACTCAGATTGTGGAAGTGAACCCTACGCAAACCTTTCTCCCTATTGCCTTACAAGAACAGGCCCTTTTGGGAGATGAAGTGATTGTTTCGGCTTCCCGAATAGAAGAAAATGTGTTAAAATCACCTGTGACGGTGGAAAAAATGGATATGCGAACGATTCAGTCCACGCCAGCCGCCAGCTTTTACGACGCTTTACGAAATTTGAAAGGAGTAGACATCTCTACGCAATCGCTTACGTTTAGCTCGATTAATACCCGTGGGTTTGCAGGAAATGGAAATACGCGGGTCGTTCAGATGGTAGATGGAATGGACAATCAGGCTCCCGGCCTTGGTTTCGCCGTCGGCAACATGGTGGGGCTATCAGAACTGGACGTTGAAAGCGTAGAGTTATTACCGGGAGCTGCTTCGGCCTTGTATGGTCCCAATGCAACGAATGGCTTATTGTTAATGAACAGTAAAAATCCCTTCACTTCTCAGGGAATCAGTGCTTCGGTAAAAATCGGAATTATGCACGCGGCTAACCGAACTACGGCTACAACGCCTTCTTATGATGTCTCGGTCCGTTACGCTAAGGTTATTCATCCTAAACTTGCCTTTAAACTCAATGTGAGTTACTTAACCGCTAAAGACTGGCAGGCTACGGATTACCGGGATCAAAGTTTTGGTTTAAGTCAGGATGATGCTCGATACCCTGGCTTCAATCGAACTGTTGCTGATAATCAGAATTATAATGGGGTTAATGTGTATGGGGATGAGAATTCTTCCAACGTCAATCTGGCCAGTTTTCGTCCGTATTTTGAAAGTTTCATGCAGTTACCCCAGGAGCAACTGGCCGCGATTGACCCCCGACTGGTAGGGGTAGTTAACGGCGTTCGAAACTTGGCAGCCCTTACCAACCAGTCTGCTTCAACGATTATTAATACCCTTATTTTACCCAATCAGCTTGTGGCTCGTACGGGTTATGCTGAAAAAGATCTGGTGGATTATCGTACTCGGAGTTTAAAAGTCGGCGGGGCTCTGCATTACCGGATTACTCCCAAACTGGAAGCCATTTTGCAGGGAAACTGGGGTTTGGGAACTACGGTTTATACCTCAACAGATCGGTATTACATCAAGGATTTTATTCTGGGACAGTATAAACTTGAGCTTAAAGGCGATGATTTTTTCATTCGAGGGTATACCACGCAGGAACGTTCGGGTAATGCTTATGCGGCGGGCGTGTTGGCGAGTTACCTCAATGAAGCTGGTAAACCCAGTCTGAACGCTGCCAATCTGGGCGGTTCCTGGTATCCCCAATACGCCTTTACCTACGGAGGTGGGGCGTTATCGTTTTTCAATCAGGCTTTTCAGTCGGCTATTAATGCGGGTCAAGCTCCTCAGTCAGCTTATGAATCTGCTCTACAGGCGGTTCAGCTTAACAGCGGTTTTCTACAGAATCTGGCTCGTAGCACGGCGGATCAGGGAAGGTTAATGCCAGGAACACCGGAATTCAATGCTGCTGCCCAAGAGATAAAGTCCACGGCTATTCCCAGCGGAGCCAAGTTTATGGATCGGACGAATTTGTATCACGCCGAAGGTATGTATAATCTGAGAAAATGGATTGCTCCAGAGGTGCTTGAACTGTTAGTGGGCGGAAATTACCGAATCTATGATCTAAATTCTCAAGGTACTATCTTTCTGAAAAAGCCTAATTCCAATGCGGAGTATAACATTCAGGAGTGGGGCGGCTATGTACAGGCGTCCAGGTCATTTGCCAGTATTTTGAAACTAACGGCTTCTCTACGGCACGATAAGAATGAAAACTTCAAAGGCCAGTGGAGTCCACGACTTTCAGGCGTATTGACACTGGCCAAACAGCATAACCTTCGGGCTAGTTATCAGACGGGTTTCCGTATCCCCACCGCTCAGCATCAGTACATTAATTTAGAAACGCCCGTTTCATTATTAGTGGGTGGATTAGCCATTACCCGAGATCGGTACCATTTGAACAATTACGCTTTATACACTTATGATGATCGTTATTTAGCTCATCCAACGGACCCTTCCCAGTGGAATCGGCTGCAACTCAATCCCCTGAAGCCGGAACGGGTATTAACTTATGAAGTGGGCTATAAAGGATTGGTGCTGAACCGTCTGGTGATTGATGCCTATTATTACCATAGTCTGCTACAGAATTACATTGGTGGTATGGTCTTTGTAACCCCAGAAAATCCATTGATTGGGACAAGAACGGTTTCGACCACAACAAACTATAACAAAAGCATTCGATACCAGGGTTTTGGCTTGGGCTTGGATTATCAGTTAATGAAAAACCTGGTGGTGAGTGGTAACCTTTCTAATACGACCTTACCAACAAAAAACGTAAGCTTATTCAACGGATCGCCTAATCATAATGTTCTGGACGATGGCTTTCAGGTGGGGTTCAACACGCCGAAGTATCGGTATAATCTTTCCCTGACGCGTGCTGTTTCGGCTAATAGTGATTGGGGTTTTAACGTAACCTACCGCTACCAAACCAGATTTTATTGGAATGATCTGATTCTACCTGCTCAAGCCCGCACAGCGGTGAACAGCCAGCAAATTGTTATACCGGCTTATGGCACCCTGGATGCTCAGGTAAGCCTTAAAATGAAAAGCATTAAGTCCGTTCTTAAAGCAGGAGCTAATAATCTGTTTAATCAGGCGTATACCACGGCTTGGGCTAACCCGCAGATTGGAAGTATGTATTACGTCGGCTTGACTTTTGACGAATGGTTACGATAATAAAACACCAAAGATCGTTCAACTCGAACTAGTAGTGTAAAATTGAACAAGGCGTTCCTTTCGGGGAACGCCTTGTTTTTAGTATTCAGCAATGCTAATTAAATCCTGAATTCCTCCCACCAACTGAATATTGTCCGGAATGCGAATTCGGTTGTGAGAAGTATGAAGATTACAAATGATTAATATCTGGGCCTGGGGAAAATTCGTCGAAAGTCGTTCGAGATAAGCCTGAAACTCTCCACAGTCAAGAGCAGACTTAAAAATGGTTAGTAAGTAATTAGGCTTGTGCAGATTATAGGCAAACGATAGCTCTTCGAAGGGCAAACTTTGACCCAGATAGACTACCTTATTCTGACGCGAACGAATGACATAATCCGCAAAAAGTAAAATCAGCTCCTGAAGTTCACCTTCGGGTAAAAACAGAATGAATTTTTTAGAGCCTTCCCGCTGCTTATTTAACTGACCATCAATAGCTACAATGATCTTCTGACGAATGAGATTCGCAATGAAATGTTCCTGAGCGGGGCCGATGCTGCTCGTCATCCAAAGCGTACTGATGCGATTCAGAAAGGGATAGATGATATTGATAATCAGGGCTTCAAAACCCAGCTTGATGATATTGGTAGTAATAATTTTCTCGAACTGATCTTCATCAAGATCGAGCATGGCGAAGGTAAGAGCGTGAATTTGTTCAGGGTAACTAATCTGACTTTCAGAAATGGCATTAACCCGCTGATGGATTTCTTCCGTCTTCATTTTAGCAATTTCTGAAATCTTCAGGCCATGCTCTTTCAGCAGGGCAATATTAAGTACCAGCTTTAATTCCTGTTCGTCATAAGTTCTAATATTGCTGAAGGTACGCTGGGGCTTTAGAATAGCGTATCGTTGCTCCCAAATGCGGAGCGTATGTGCTTTAATTCCTGATAACTGTTCTAAATCTTTAATCGAGTAGGTACTCATGGCTATAAATAGATCACGGAGGGCTGAAGCATACGTTCAAACTCAATACGCAACGTATCAATTAAGGGGGTGGACTTAGTTTATCGTACGGAGAGAGATAGTATAAACCCAATTTCATCCAGTCGGGCTGCTTTATTAAACCGTAGCCGTTTACTATTTGTTTAATAAAAAATACTTATCTCTGATTAATGACTCCTGAGTGCGATCTAATGAAAAAGAGGAAAGAAGAGGGGATAAAAGAAAAAAACCTGACAAGCGACGCTTATCAGGTTTGACAGGAGGGAGAAAGACGGGGTTCGAACCCGCGACCCCCAGAACCACAATCTGGTGCTCTAACCAGCTGAGCTACATCCTCCGTTTCGAGCTACAAATATACTGCAATCAGAAAGCAAAAAGCAAGTGCTTTTGAAAGAAGGGAAGAAGAAAAGTATAAAAAAGTCTTTACTTCTTCCCTGTTTTAACCTTACTTGGCTGATTGATAGTTGGTTTCAGCCACGTCCCAGCTTACTACATTCCAGAAGGCATCTACGTAATCAGGGCGTTTGTTCTGATACTTCAGGTAATAGGCGTGTTCCCACACATCAAGACCTAAAATAACCTTACCTTTTTTCTCGGCAACGTCCATTAAAGGGTTGTCCTGATTAGGCGTAGAGGAAATGGCTAATTCGCCATCTTCTCCTACAATTAACCAGGCCCAGCCTGAACCGAAACGAGCGGCGGCGGCTTTCTTGAATTCGTCTTTGAATGCATCGAATGAACCGAATTTGGCATCAATCGCAGCAGCTAAATCGCCTTTAGGAGCACCGCCTCCGCTGGGAGAAAGGATATTCCAGAAAAAAGTATGATTCCAGTGACCGCCACCGTTGTTACGAACGGCTACGGGCAATTGACCTACATTTTTGAGAAGATCTTCCAGTGTCTTTCCTTCGAGTTCGGTACCGGCAACGGCATTGTTCAAATTCGTTACGTAGGTTTGATGGTGACGGTCGTGGTGGATCGTCATAGTCTGAGCATCGAAGTGAGGCTCTAATGCATCTGCCGCATAGGGGAGAGGAGCAAGTTCAAAAGCCATAGCTGGTTGAATATTATAGAATTTAGAAATAGTAAATGAGTGACTACTCGTTTTAAAAAGGTGTTCCAAGGTCCAAAGGTTCCTTAAACCGATTGCAATATTAAAGAAAGGCTTAGTTCCGTCGTAATTTTCTGAAAAAATCGAGTAGCTGCTGCTCGGTTTCAGCGGCCATAATGCCCGAGGTAACCCGGGTTTTAGGGTGTAATAAAGAGCCCGATTGGGAAAACCCCCGTTTTAAATCACTGGCTCCGTAAACCAAACGCCCCAACTGAGCCCAGTATAAAGCTCCCGCACACATCACGCAGGGTTCAAGCGTGACGTAGAGGGTGCAATCGCGAAGGAATTTGGAGCCGAGGTAATGGCTAGCAGCCGTCAGGGCAATAATTTCGGCGTGGGCCGTTACGTCACGTAATTCTTCAGTCTGATTTCGACCTTTACCAATGATTCGGTTTTGGGATACCACCACGGCACCCACGGGAATTTCGCCCACTTCAGCGGCCTGCTGGGCCAGCTCGTAGGCTACGGCCATAAAGTATTCGTCACTTAACGTCACACGTGTTCGGGTTATCTGCGGGGGTAAAAATACAAATGTCCGCGAATACCGGAACGATCTTCACTAAGGGTAAAATAACCGGAGTTATCCGTAGCAAAGGCAATTGCCTCACCTTGAGGCTCTGGGAAATAGGGCATCACGCGGGGAGAACGTTTCATCATCTGGCGATGCTCTCGCCGCTATTACGCTTCCAGTAAAAAACCGTTAGGTAATCTTTGATGAGTAACTCCTGCCCATTGGGTGAGAGATCTGCCGCTGTGATGGTAGTTTGGGCAAGGTCTTCTACTACTTCGGCGGTAATAACGCTCTGGGTTGATTGTGGATAAGGCAAACGATAGAGCTTGGTAGCAGAGCTAACTTTGGAAATGATATAAATATCCTGCGTCTCGTGATCTACAAAGAAGCCCTCTGAATCCCACTGCCCATCGGGATAACGATAGGTAATCCGGTCAATAGCCGAGGACGCTACCGAACTTTTCCCCGATAATTTGGTAGCGTCTGGTTCGGCAAAACGGTAAATAATATGCGTGGCATACTGGTTGAGGTTGTCTCCCGTATCGCCTACGTATAAAGTCGGAACGCCGTCGCGGATGGAGGCCGCCATATCCTCCCAATCATTATTAACGGCTCCTTCAAGCACTAAGGTAGCTTTCCATGTTGCATTGGTATCATCGAGCAGATAAATCTCGTTGGGATTACCCGAGTCGTTGTGTGTCCATATAAGATTAGGGCTATAACGACTAACAGCCAGCCCCGACGCTTCAGTTATATCTGGGTTGTCAAGTACCCCTCGATTTTGGGCCGAGCCGAAAGAAGCCGTCTCCGGTTTCTCGGGAAATAGCTTATCACAGGCGGTGGCACCCGTGAGTAAACCTAAAAAAATAATCAATCGATAAGAAGTGTGATAGTTCATGGCTTTTTATAAACTTTAAGTAAAGATTGAAGTTAGTTCTTCTAGAAAATGCTCTAATTTTAAAACAGAATTAAAAACTAACTATCCACTTAACGAAGGAATTTCAGCCTCAACATTACTGTTTATTATGTTCTCTCAAAAGGATTTAGAACAAATTGAAGCCAAAGGTATTGAGATACAAACGGTCAAAGACCAGATTCAGTACTTTATTGATGGATTTCCATGGATGAACCTAACCCGTGCCGCTACGCCGGAGGATGGTATTCTTCAATTAACCGATGAGCAAATTCAGGAAGCTCTCGATACTTACGAAGAATACGTGCCAACGCTTCGGATCGTTAAGTTTGTTCCTGCTTCGGGAGCCGCCACCCGTATGTTTAAATCCTTATTTGCTTTTCTCGAAGCTGGAAAATCGGACTCATCCGTGGAGCAATTCTTCGAGAGAATCCGTGAATTTGCGTTTTATGATGACCTGAAAGCTGTTTTAGCTAAAGACGGATTTGACATCGAAACGGCGGACCGATTAACCATTGCTGAGTATTTTCTGACGGACAAAGGTCTGGGCTACGGTTCTTTACCCAAAGGCTTGCTGAAATTTCACCGTTACGAAAACGAAAATCGTACGCCCGTGGAAGAGCACCTGGTGGAAGGAGCCAGTTATGCCCGCTCGAAAGGCGAAGTCGCTATTCACTTTACCGTGTCGCCGGAGCATAAGGCTAAATTCACGGAATTAATCGAAGAAAAAGCGGCTGAGTACGCGGAGCGTCATAACCTCGGCTTCGGAATTGATTTCTCCGAACAAAAATCTTCAACGGATACAATCGCTGTAAACCTCGATAACACACCGTTCACTGACAAAAACGGTTCGCTGCTCTTCCGTCCTGCGGGTCACGGAGCTTTACTGGCTAACCTGAATGATGTAGAGGCTGATCTGGTGTTTATCAAGAATATTGATAACGTTGTTCCTGATCGTTTAAAGAACACGACAACGATTTACAAACGAGCCATCGCCGGAACGTTGCTGCAAACACGTCAACGGTTATTTGATTACCTCAAGCGGCTTGATAGCGGCGATACCAGTCAGGAATTAATGGCTGAAATCGACGAGTTTTTACGTCGTGTGCTGTGCGTAGAACCCGTTGAAGGTTTCTACGAATGGCCGGTAGAAAAAGTAGTTGAGTACTTCCGTACCAAACTCAATCGTCCGATTCGGGTGTGCGGAATGGTTAAAAACGTAGGTGAGCCAGGGGGCGGACCTTTCTGGGCGAAAAGTTCAGATGGCACGAGTCAGCTACAGGTGGTAGAATCCGCTCAGGTTGACATGGACGATCAGGTACAGAAAGACAAATTCCTGAAAGCTACCCACTTCAATCCCGTCGATTTAGTTTGTTCCTGGACGGACTACACAGGCAAAGCTTTTGACCTTTTGAAATTCCGCGATCCGCAGACGGGCTTTATTACCCAAAAATCCAAAGACGGAAAAGACCTGAAAGCTCAGGAGTTACCCGGTCTCTGGAATGGCTCGATGTCGGATTGGAATACCTTATTCGTGGAAGTTCCCCTGATTACGTTTAATCCGGTAAAAACGGTTAATGATCTGCTTCGTGATGAACATAAAGGATAATCAGGAAGTGATTTTATAAAGAAAAAGTCCCGCTGTTTTGATTGACAGCGGGACTTTTTTATAGTATCAATGATTAAGCCAGAACGGCCGTAAATTCAATTTCAATCAGGTACTCTGGACTAACGAGTTTACTGATTTCGTAAATAGCCGTAACGGGTTTGATATCCTTGAAAAATTCACCGTGTGCCCGGCCAATTTCGTCAAACTTTGTTAGATCCGTGGTAAACATCCGCGTACGAACCACGTCTTTCAGGCTGGCTCCGGCTTCTTCAAGCACTTTTTCAATGCGTTCGATGATATTTTTGGTTTGAGCGTAGCCATCATCAGCCTTTACTTTTTCGCCGTCTACGATGGCTACCGTGCCAGCGACTTCAATCAAATTACCGATGCGTACGGCCCGGCAGTAACCTACTTTATCTTCCCAGGGCGAGCCCGAAAGGATGGTTTGACGTTGGGACATAATTTATTTATAGTTGTCAGGTTTACAGTTTTCAGTGAGGGGAACGGAAATACTTTACTACATAAGGATTGTCGAAAGTAACCTGGCCCTAAGTTTTGATTACTTTCCCGCCTCGTTCTTTAATAAGGTAATGGCTTCACTTACTTCGCCTACTACTTCATCCCGCGTGCCGTCGTAAATGCCACGGATGTGTTTCTGAGGGTCAATGATAATGAAAGCTCCGCTGTGAAGAATACCGCCGGGCTCG
The DNA here is from genome assembly GCF_002838835.1 of Siphonobacter sp. SORGH_AS_0500. Taxonomy (GTDB): domain Bacteria; phylum Bacteroidota; class Bacteroidia; order Cytophagales; family Spirosomataceae; genus Siphonobacter. The sequence continues at coordinate 251,356 of NZ_NHPP01000009.1, read as the reverse complement.
TCGCTGTCTTCCTTAGCAGAAACGAAGTAGGCATTCTGTCCAATATCAAAAATTTTCTTACGATCACCCGTTACAAAGTACCAGCTCTTTTGCCCAAATACGCCCAAATCAGTTGCGTATTGCTTCAAACGTCCCACACTATCGCGTTTGGGATCAATCGAGTGGGATAGAAACATGACCTGCGGATCGTCCTTGTATTTCTCGTATAACTTCCGCATTTCCATCGTCATTTTAGGACAGATGGTGGGACAAGTCGTAAAGAAAAAGTCAGCGACGTAGATCTTCCCTTCGAAATTTTTCTGGGTAATGGTATCGCCGTACTGACTGGCAAAAGCAAAATCTGGAATCTGATGATAAAGGGTATCAGTTACTTCTTTCCCGTCTACTACTTTCGTTGAAACCCCCTGCCGTGGCCCCAAAATGGGCAAACGAGCTGGTTCTGATTCACAGGCAGATAAGCCTACCAGTGAAAGTAATAGTACAGATAGTTTTATTATTTTCATGGAAATTTCAATCAGTATTATTTCTTCAAAAAGGCCTTGGCGGCGGCTACACTGCTGCTGGTTTGTTGCTCAACAGCGGTAACTTTTGCTTTCTCAGCTTCTAAATACGCCTTGCCTTTTTCGGGAGATAAATCCAGCAGGGTATCGCCGTTGTAGCTACCCATCCATTCGTCCATTCCTTTTTCGGCTTTCCCCAGAGCTTCAATCAAACTATCGCCCTGAGCTCGTTGCGTGGTATCCTTGGCTATTTGCTGACGGATTTCTTCCTGTAAATCGGCAATCTGCATGTAAGGACCCATGATTTTGTCGTGCATTCCTTCTACTTCTTTCTGAAATTTAGTCAAATCTTCTTTGGGAGGATTCTGACAAGCAGTTAATGCAGCAATGAATAAAAGGGGTAAGCAACCTGTTTTCATAACTATTGGGGGTTTATTAGGAATGAAGCGAATTTAGGACTGACTCAGTAATTCCCGGGCGTTTTCAATCACAGCCGAAGAGGGCTTGGCTCCTCCAATCATTTGAGCAATCTCAAGCACCCGTTCTTCCGTTGAAAGCTGCCTGATGCGGGAAACCGTTCGGTCGGAAGAATGATCTTTATAAACAAAATAATGAGCATCGCCTTTGGCGGCAATCTGATGAAGGTGACTAATTGCAATGAGCTGATGGCCCTGAGCCATGTCTTTCATCATGTTCCCCACCTTAATGGCGATTTCGCCGGAGATACCCGTATCAATTTCGTCAAAGACAATCGTCGGCAACGACCGCTTATTAGCCAGAATGTATTTCACCGCCAGCATTAAGCGACTGAATTCTCCGCCGGAAGCTACTTCCCGAAGCTGCCGGGGTTGAATGCCTTTGTTCGCCGAAAAGAGAAAATTAACCGTATCAATGCCCTGACTGCTAGGTTTGCCCAGTTGCATGTCCACGACTAAACGGCCATTGGGAATACCCAGATCGCTTAACAAGCCCGATACCAGATCTTCAATTTCCGAAAGAACGGCCTTGCGGGAATCTGAAAGTTTGCGAGCTACTTGTTCGAGTTTTTCCCAGGATTTATGAGCGGCTTTTTCAGCCGCAGCCAGATCATCATCCAGATTGAGAACTTTGGATACTTTCGTTTCCAACTCAGCCTGAATACCTAATAATTCGGCTACGGTGGTGACATTATGCTTTTTCTGTAAATTATAAAGCATACTTAACCGCTCCTGAAGCAAAACAATTTTCTCGTCGTCCAGCTCCACGGAATCGCCTTCCGACTCCAGTTCCACGACGACATCTTTAAGCTCAATCAAGCAGCTTTGCACGCGATCCCGCAGGGAAGCGTAAACGGAGTTATAGCCACTGATGGTATTGAGATGGCCAACTACGCTCTGCATCCAACCCAGAATGCTTTGCTCGGGATCGTTGAGGTAGCCAGTGGCCGCAATTAACTTTTGCTTGATTTCTTCGGCGTTTTCCAGCGTGGTTAACTCTTTCTCTAGTTCACTCTGTTCGTTTTCCTGAAAACGGGCTTTGGAAAGCTCTTCCAGCAAAAAGGAGTTATAGTCAAATTCTCTCCGAATATCCTTGGCTTCTGCCTGAAGCCGATCGTAGGCTTCGCGTTTTTTTCGGAAATCGCTGAATTGCGTTTTGTAAGCCTCTAGCAAAGAACTGTTCTGAGCGTAGGTATCTACCAGTTGTAGCTGATATTCCTGCGAACCCAGCAAAATAGAATCGTGCTGCGAGTGAACGTCCATTAACTCCGAGCCAATCCGGCGGAGGGTTTCCAGGTTAACGGGCGTATCATTGACAAAAGCCCGGGATTTACCCGAAGGACTAATCTCCCGGCGAATGATGCACGTAGTGTCGTAATCGATTTCTTCTTCTTCAAAAATCGACTTAATAAAGTAACCCGAAATATCAAACTGACCTTCAATGATACATTTCTGGTTGGGATCCCAAAGCACTTTCGTGTCGGCCCGATTGCCCCGAAGCATGCCAATGGCTCCCAGTAAAATGGACTTTCCCGCTCCGGTTTCACCAGTAATGATATTTAAACCTCCGCTGGGCGAAAGTTCAAGGGTTTCAATAAGTGCGTAATTCTGTATAAGCAGATTGGAAAGCATGAGTAGGAATAAGGGTCACCTTCAAAGGTACAAAAGGATACGAGGCGGCGTATGCCAAAATTAAAAGGCAGCGTTTATATCGTAAACAATTTCCTCAATCTGCTGTAGCGGATAGCGGCGTTCACGCTGTAAACCATCTTCCAGAGTAATCACCTGATTTTCTTCCGAAATGAAGCGACCAAAATAAGTAACGCCGTTTCGCAACACCAGGTTGAGATGAATGCCTTTCAGGCCCGAAAGGGCTTCTGACGTAGCCGGAATTCTAACGATTCTTTTCCCCATGATAGGTCATAACGTAATGATGCTTAATCTCGCCCGTACAGCTTAGGCCGTGGCGTTCGTAAAAACGGCGGGCGGCTTGATTAACCTGTAAAACGGTAAGTTGCAAAGGTAAGTTCTGTTGCTGAGCTTCGGTCTTTAATTCTTCCAATAATAAAGACCCAATGCCTCGATTCTGGAAGGGGGGCAAGATATAAATTTCCGAAAGAAATATTTCCTGATCCCGCCGTTCTACGCGGAGAATGCCAGCGGGTTGCTCGTCATAATAGATGATCTGAATGACGGATTCCTGAAAAGTCTCATCAAAGAAGTTTCGCTGGACTTTTTCGTACCAAGCTCCCCAGGTAGCCACTACGTACGAACCCAGCGTTTTTTTCTTAACCCAATAGATCCAATCTCGGTCTTTAGTGGTGGCAGGGCGTAGCGAAATCATAACTAAAAGGTCTAAAAGCTTTATTCCAGAAGCTTACTTGACGAGTTGTCGGTATGAATCGGCTTTGGTTGGATCGAGTTGGGAAAGAACCTGATAGACCTGATTTTTCTCGGCAGCCGTTCCGCGGGAAAAGACCTGGATTAACTCGTTGGATTTGGCATCAAAAAAGCTGTTAATTACTAACGAAGAAGGCTTGAGCTGAACAACCTGACGAATGTTATTTAAAACGCCGAGGATATTTTTACGGGCCTCATCGGGCTGATCACCAAAGGTATCCAGGGCCAGACGGTGATACGTATAAAGGCCCTCACGGAAAGGAATCAACTGCTGATTTTGAAGATTTTCCACCAGCCAATACCGGCTCCGTTGGTCGCCACGTTGATCCCAGCCGATAAAACCGCCCGTAGAAGCCAAATTGGCTACGTTATACGCCCGCTGAATCCACTGTTCGCCGCCGCGTTTTCCGAAAGAATCATAATCCATAGCCAGAGCGATGTAACTGTAATAAGCCAGGAGCGATGTCAGGTTATCTGAAAAGACATTATCATTAAAATTCAGCGGATTTTCGGGTAAATACCTGAAAGAAAAGGACCGATCTACGTACCGCAGCAGTACGCTTTCATAACTGGAATTATAAATGGGACGATAGACCTGAATAACGGCCTGAGCGTCGTAATCGCCCTGAGCGGTGGCCTTCTGAAAGGTTAATGAAATATCCAGTCGAATTTTTTCTTCTTCCCGAAACTGATCGTTTGTCCAGCGACGACCATTTACAAATTCGGTCATCACCCGTTGCAGCTCTCCAAAAACCTGCTGCCCATTATTAGATTGCTGATTTACCCGCATCTGATCGGTCCGTAGTGTGACGGTGCAGGCAATTTCCTGAGCTTTAATGACCGGGTTAATCAGCAAAAGGCAGGAAAAGCATAACCCAAGTTTCTGTAAAAAGCTTTTCATAACGTATCGGGGATGGATGGCATTATAAATACGCGGCAATAGCTTCGAGAATATCCGTTGCTACTGCCGTTTTCGATTTTAATTCATAAGCAAGCAAACGCTGCTGCCGATCAATAATACTGATCTGGTTGGTATCGTGTCCAAAGCCTGCTCCGGCGTTTTGAAGCGAATTAAGCACAATCAAATCCAGATTTTTCTTCAGAAGCTTTTGCGTCGCATTTTCTACTTCGTTATTGGTTTCCAGGGCAAAGCCAATCAATAATTGACCAGGTTTTTTCTGACTGCCCAGGGTCGCTGCTATATCAACGGTTTTCCGAAGTTCAATATTGAAAATGGCTTCCTTCTTCTTGATTTTTTCCGAAGCTACCACGCTGGGGGTATAATCAGCAACGGCGGCGGCTAGGATGGTAACATCCTGTTCAGGAAAAGCCCGTTGAGCCGCCTCATACATTTGCCCGGCTGAGCGAACATCAATTTTTCGAATAGCCGGGTTTTTAATGAGCAGGTGTGTGGGGCCACTTACTAGGGTTACCAGAGCTCCCGCTTCTGCCAGAGACTCTGCCAGGGCGTAACCCATCTTTCCGGTAGAATGATTGGAAATATACCGAACGGGATCAATAGCCTCCTGAGTAGGGCCAGCAGTTAGTAATACTTTTTTGCCTTTCCAGGGACTATCCTGCTGAAAGTGTTTTTCTAAAATACTCAGTAATTCTTCGGGCTCCGCCATACGGCCTTCGCCGGTTAATCCGCTGGCGAGTTCTCCGTATCCAGCCTGAATCATGCGATTACCAAAGCTTTCCAGCCGTCGCAGGTTTTCTTTCGTCGCCGGGTGCTGATACATATCCAGATCCATCGCCGGAGCCCAGTAAACCGGACAGCGAGCGGATAAATAAACGGCTGAAAGCAGATCATCCACCTGGGCATGAGCGGCTTTGGCGAGGGTATGTGCCGTGGCAGGAGCAATCAGCATCACATCTGCCCAAAGGCCTAAATCCACGTGATTCGTCCAGGTACCTGTTTCTGGATTACTAACAAACTGACTGTAAACAGGACGCTTGGAAAGCGTCGAAAGCGTTAATGGGGTAATAAACTCGGTAGCCGCCTGGGTCATGACGACCTGTACTTCGGCCCCGGCTTTGATAAGTAAGCGAACCAGACTGGCAATTTTATAGGCAGCGATACTACCGGAAACGCCCAGTAACACCCGTTTTCCTGCAAGCATAAGATCGGTATTATATGAAAAAACCTCCGTATCGGCGAAGATACGGAGGTTTTTTCGAAGGGCTAGTGATTAATCTTCACTGGGTAAATCGGTGCGGTAACGCCAGTTTACTTTCTCTTCGATATATTCTTCGATGGCCAGAGAAGAAGGCTTCGGCTGACGCTCGTAATGCTTTGAAATTTCGATTTGTTCGCGGTTTTCAAAAATTTCTTCCAAGTTATCTACCGTTGAGGCAAACTCCGAAAGTTTCTGGTTAAGCTCTTCCTTTTGTTTAACGGAAAGTTGCTTGGCACGAGAGGCCATAATGGCCACGGCTTCATAAATATTGCCGTTCGTCTTAGCGGCCAGTTTGTCTGTGTCGCGGGTGACGATAGAAGGATTGGCAGGCATATCTCTGATCTTTATTGTTTACGATTTGAATGGAATCACTCACCCCAGGTGAGCTTATTTATTAGTCGAGCCACCTACGCGTCCGGTCGAAGCGGGTTCAGCAGCTTTTTCTTTTGCTTTTTCCTGAGCAGCTTTCGCGATTCGCTCTTCTTCAGCCAGTCTGCTCGATTGTTTCACGGAATCTTCGTAGAACCGCTCGGCTTTCTTGGTGAATTTTCCCTGCGGAAAAGCATCAACGAAATCCTGGTAATATTTTACAGTTTCGTCGTAACGCTCTTTTTGCTTATTGTAAATACTGTTCTGAGCAAATTCGTACTGAGCCTGAACCTGTAAGAAGGCTAACTCTTCGTTGTAATCAGAGTCTGGAAATTCTTTCTTAAAGTTGTTAATGGCGTAAACGGCAGAGCGGAAATTCTGGAGGTTCGCCGGGCTGGTTTTAAAGTACAGCTTGGCCCGTTCGTACGCTTTCTTTTCCAGCTTCCTGCGAGACTCCTTGATAATTTTGGAAGCTTCGTCTACGAATTTACTCTGAGGATACGTGTTAATAAAGCTTTGCATGTTATCCATAGCCGTCAAGGTACTGGCCTGATCCAGGTAATAGGGCATGGAGGCCCGGTACGAGGCATAGGAACTCATGTAAAGAGCTTCTTCGGCGTAGTCACTTCGGCCAAAGGTTTCGTAAAACCGTTTGAACTGGAAGGAAGCTACTTCATACTGCGAAAGGTGATAATTACAGTAGGCTTCATAAAACGTAGCCAGCTCCTGTTGATCCGAACCTTTCAAAATAGGTTTAAGCTCTTCGAAGAGTAAAACGGCTTTATCGTAGTCGCCTTTTTTGTAATATGTCAAAGCAGCCTGATACTTCTGCTCGTCCGTACCTTTCTTGCGAAGTTTCTCAAAACTTCCGCAGGAAGTCAAAAGGGCGGTAAGGCCCAGAAATAGAACAAAATACCGAATAGTCTGCATAAGTCCGCAAAGATACGTCTTTCCTTTTAGAGTTAACAATGGTTCCGTAGGCTTTTTAAGTAAGATGGCAGCCCTGTTAACGTAAAAAGATGCAAAACTATTCGGTTGAGGTTGCTTTATTATCAGATTTTCCTAAAAACAGGATCTAAAAGTCTCGTTATGAAAGGGTTTGATTCGTGTTTGAGGTGGTTTGAAAGGAGTTTGATCATTGAAAAGGTTGGAGACGTTTCAAGTTCCGTCCACGTGCGAAACGAAATCAAACCTCTCAACCCTTATTAACCTTTTCAAACAGCGTCAAATCCACCTAATACCCTTTTTTCGGATCAATGATGTTTTCCAGCGGCTGGTTAGCCAGAAAACGATCCAGGTTTCCAGAAAAATATCTGATAAATCCTGGAATTCCTCGCGGTAACCACCGCCGGAATGCTGGGAAAGAATAACGTTGGGACAATCCCAGAGCGGATGTTTTTCGGGAAGGGGTTCTTCCTGGGTTACGTCCAGTACGGCTCCGGCGATATCCCCGTTCAGTAAGGCATGAGTGAGAGCTTCTTCGTCGACGGTAGTACCCCGGCCTACGTTAGCAAATACGGCATTACCGTTCAAACGGCTAATCATCTCAGCTGATACAAATTTGCGGGTTTCTTCCGTCCCAGGCAGGGTATTAATGATCACGTCAAACTCCTGAATGCCGTTTATGAGCTCTTCTGGGGTACGAAAACGGGCTTCGGGACTACTGCGACCAAAAAAGTCGATGGGGCAATCAAAACCGCTGAGAATTTTCTTACAGGCTTGTCCAATACTGCCCGTGCCGATGATGAGCACTTTTTTCTTTCGCAGTAAGCTCATCTCGCATCGCATGGATTGCCCCACCCATTTATTCTGACTGCGAAGAATGCCGAAAACGTCCATTTTCGGTAAAAGCCAAGATTCCGCCCACCGCCGTTTCGGCACAGGGTTGGGCATAAAAGCCTTTCATGTTCGTTAACGTGGCCTTGGTTTTTAAATCCTGGTATTTATCAAATCCAACGGAATGTAACTGCACCCAGCGAAGATTTTTGGCGTTTTCGAGCCACTCTGCCGGTACATTACCAAAAATGATATCCGCCTTCTCGACGTTTTCCCGACGGGTAGATTCGGATAAGTCGGATTCAAAAACTGCCTGAACGGACTCGGGAAGTTTGCTGGTAAAGTATTCTTTTTCGGAATTGCCTAAGGGCGTTTGTACGTATACATTCATGAGTATGCTCTGGTTTGTATGCCCGAAAAGGTCTAAAAATTCTAAACCAAACAGCAGAGCCGGCCCGAAAAGATTTCCTTTCCAAGCCGGCTCCTGCCAGATTAAACGATTTATTTTTTAACCGAGAAACGATATTCCGTAGTCGATTTGTAGGTCTGACCGGGTTTCAATACCGTTGAAGGAAATGACGGCTGATTAGGGGAATCAGGGTAATGCTCTGTTTCCAGACAGAAGCCCCAGCGTTTTTTATAGTTGGTGTTGCCTTTCCCCGTCAGTTTACCGTCGAGGAAGTTACCACTATAAAACTGTACAGCGGGTTCGGTGGTTAATAACTCGATGGTACGGCCCGTCGTTGGTTCGTAAGCAGAACCTTGCGAGATCAGACCAGTACCAGATTGGTCGAATACCCAGCAGTGGTCATAACCGCCGCCATTTTTAATCTGCTCGTCTTTAGTGTCATTAATACGCTTGCCAATGACCGTCGAGCTGGTGAAATCAAAGGGAGTACCTTTCACATCCTGAAGCTTACCCGTTGGAATAAGCGTAGCATCCACAGGAACAATCTTACTCGCTTTCAACTCCACTTCGTGATCGAGAATATCGCGTTTTCCGCCTGTCAGGTTAAAGTAGGTGTGATTGGTTAGGTTAATCACCGTAGACTTATCTGTTGTCGCTTCATAATCAATCCGAAGGGCATTGTCGTTGGTTAGGGTGTACGTAACCGTTACATGGAGCGTTCCGGGGTAACCTTGATCGCCGTCGGGGCTCACCAAGTTGAGTTTCAGACCTACGGTCGAATCCGTTTTTACTTCTTCTGCCGTCCAGACCTTTTTATCAAAACCTACCTTGCCACCGTGCAGGGAGTTGGGGCCATTGTTGATGGGCAGTTTGTAGGTTTTTCCTTCCAGATTAAAGGTGCCCTTAGCAATACGGTTGCCGAAACGGCCAATCAAAGCTCCGAAGTAAGGAACATCCTGACGGTAACCGGCTAACGAATCAAATCCAAGCACAATGTCATCGAAATGGCCGTCTTTGTCGGGCGTGTGTAACTCGGTAATGATTCCACCGTAGTTAGTGATTTTCACGATCATGCCCTTACTGTTGGTGAGCGTGTATAAATCAACGGCCTGGCCTTCGAGTGTTCCGAAAGGAGCTTTGGTAATAGTTGAAGTTTGGGAGGTCATGGTGGAATCTTCTTGAGATTGAGCAGATTTTTCGCTGGAGGACTGGCAGGAAGCTATGGCCAGGCCCAGAGTCAGAGCGAGTCCTCCGGTTTTGAGAAATGATAAAGACATGAGAGTAAGGTTTAAGAGTACGGCCTATGGCTTAGAGCTTTTGCCCTGACAAATCTATACACTTGCCGGAAATGTCCACTACCTCAAAGCAGTGAAGATTAATGGATAGACGAAATTGGTCGTAATTCAACCCGTAAAATCTGCGTAGTGTTTTCAGTAATTTTATAACGGTCGTCGAGGCGTTTGCCCGTTACCCAGACGATATTACCCTTTGATTCAAGAAGATACAGGCTTTCTTTTTCCAGCACTGATACTTTTTGATTAATTAAAAAATCGCTGATTTTCTGCTTTTTACCCTTCATTCCCAGCGGACAAAACCAATCTCCTGATTGCCATAAACGCAATTGTAACGGAAAATCGAGCAGAGATGCATCCAGAAATACGACGTGGGCATCTGAGGAAAAAGAAAAATTTTCAACCCATTGCAACGTCAGGCTGAAAAATGGGGTATTCATAGAAAAAGGAACCGTACTGATTTCGTAGCTGTGCAAGGCCCGGTCTGAATTGGACTGAAGAATCCATTGCTGACGGTCCAGTACTAGTAAGTGAGAGGGGGAGCTATACCGCTTTCCGGGCTGAGCAAAGCGGTTTTCGTAAATGGCTTTACTCTGCTGATACGTAAAATGATACGCCTTGAGCGTTTCGCTGAGAACCAACAAAGGTTCTGGAAAAGCTTCAAGGGCTGTAAAAGGAATAACGGAATTTTGGGTGACGTTTTGTTTAAACGCACCTAGTTGTTGATCAATGAAACGCTCGGCTGCCTGCAAACGATCCAGCGTATGCCGAAGGGTTTGGGTCAAACTAGGATTAAGCTTTTCCAGTAGCGGAATGACATGGTGACGAAGCTGATTTCGCTGATAGTCATCTTTTTCATTACTGGAATCTTCCACCCAACTTAAGCTCTGTTCCTGTGCATATTGATGTAACTGAGTGCGATTAAAGCCTAGAAGCGGACGGGTGATAAACCCATTTTTTTCGGGAATCCCGCGAATGCCGGAAAGCCCCGTCCCACGAGTTAGATTCATCAGTAGGGTTTCGAGCGAATCATTCAAATGGTGAGCCGTGAGAATCCAATCAAAATGTTCTTTGACACGAATTTTCTCAAACCAGTCATACCGGAGATTTCGGGCGGTGAGCTGCGTGGAAAGTCCGCTTTGTAGGGCGATAGTTTTAGTATCAAAACGTTCGATATACAAAGGAACCTGATACGATTCGGCCAATGTTTGTACAAAAAACTCATCTCGGAAAGATTCCTGACCTCGTAATTGAAAATTAACGTGGGCGATGGCAAAAGAGAAGCCGGCTTGCTGGAGCAGTTTTGTTAGCACCACCGAATCGAGTCCACCACTCACGGCCACTAACAGGCGGTGGGTTGATGAAAAAAGTTTTCTCTCGTTAATGAATGCTAAAAAATCAGTCAGCACGGATCGGAATAGTTAATTTTGCCAAAGCAATGAAATACTGGCAAATATATATTCTCGGCTTATTACTCGGTCTTCCTTTTTTAGGAGCCGCTCAAAACCCTGCTCCAACAGGAAAAATTGTTGACGTCGATTATTCGGATACACTATGGGTGGATCAGACGGCGGGGAACACCTTTCTACGTGGCAATGTGCGGATGCGGCAGGGTAATATCGTTTTGCTTTGTAATCTAGCTAAGAAGAACGATCTCATTAATGTAGTAGAAGCCTACGGAAATGTAAGAATTATTCAGGGGGACAGTTTGACCCTTACCGGAGATACGGCCATGTATTTTGGTAATACCCGTCAATCGAAAATGCTGGGGCGTGTCGTTACGCTCAACGATAAAACGGCTACGCTAAAAACCCGCAAGCTGGATTATGACATGAACACCCGCATTGCCAGTTATAATACGGGCGGTACGCTGGTGGATAAAACCAGTACGCTGACGAGTAAGGAAGGTTATTACAATACGTTGACGAAGCTGTCACTCTTTAAGAAAAACGTAAAGATGATTAGTCCTGAAACGGACCTGTTTGCTGATTCTCTAAGGTACAGTACCCTTTCCAAAGATGCCTATTTCATTGCTCCGACGAAGATTATTTCAAAAAAGAAAAAATCGCAGGCGGAAAACGATACCCTTTTTACGAGTTCGGGTTCTTATAACTTAAATACACGAATATCGAATTTTAGGGGGCGTTCAACGGTGCGAATGCCTAATAACGAACTCACCGGAGACAGTCTGTTTTACGATCCGATTACTCAGATCGGGATTGCCCGGGGAAACGTGGTAATGATTGCTAAAAAAGATAGTGCGATTTTGACGGGGCAAATCGGAAGGTATTTTGGCAAAACGGGCATTTCTCGGGTGTACGGAGAAGCTCTATTGCGTAAATTCTTTTCCAAGGACACGTTGTTACTCTCGGCGGATACCTTGATTTCACAGGAAATCAGGGGTGTAAAAGACACGACTCGTCGTTTGATTGCGGATCGAAATGTCTTGGTATTCAGGCGGGATTTGCAGGCCAAATGTGATTCATTGATTTATAATATGGCGGATTCACTGATTTCTTTCTTTAAGAAGCCCATTCTCTGGAATGGTCAGAATCAGTCGGAAGCTGATACCATTCTGGTGAGACTGGTGGATAATAAGATGCGGACGATGTATCTCAAACGCCGGGCTTTTATCATTGCCCGAGATACGCTGATGCAATTTAATCAGGTAAAAGGCAGGCGAATAACGGCTTATTTTAATGCCAAATCGGAGCTCGATCATACGCTGGTGGAGGGGAACGGAGAAAGTATTTACTTCGCCAAGAAAGATGATAATAAACCCATTGGCATGAATTATGTCCAATCAGGGCGGATGCGATTACATTTTAAAGAAGGACAGGTTAAACGCATCGCTTTCCTGGGAACGCCAGATGGGGTTTTACATCCCCCAAAAGAAGTAACCAGTGAGAACCGGGAGCTGGATGGTTTTAACTGGCGAGAGAAAGATCGACCGACCCGAGACATGGTTAAACGGGTTAAAAAAACGGTTACTCCGCCTGCTAATCCTGTGAGTACGAAGAAAGTACCGACGACGGCTTCGACGAAAAAATGAGAAAATTTGGGGAATTGTTCACAGAAAAGCTTTGGTATATCTTTTTCTGCAAACGATTTCAAAACAAGTAGTAATGCCTAAGGTTACTTTTGTTAATACATGTTAAAAACTTGGCTATCAATATAATATAGCTACATTTGCTTAGGCATTTGGTAGCTTTAGTAGTTTAGATGATTTATGAAACACACTTTACTCTTTCTGTACGGACTTTTAATCGTTTTCCTGTTAGGGAATCCGATTAGCACCTATGCCCAGGGAGAGCCTAAACGCAGTCGATTAGATATTAAGCCTAAAGCAAAATCAACGACCGCCTCGACGCAGATTAATCCTTATTTTTACCCAAAGGCAGAAATTGCCCGCGAAGTAAGACCAAATCGCTCGACGGCTGTCAATGAGTATTACCGGACGCTTTTACGGAATCGACCTAAGTCTAACGGTTCTTCTAAAACGGAACAACCCCTGGCTCCGCTGGCGGTTGTCGCTTCTGAAAGCTCCCGCGATTTTGACGAATCTTCTTCGTCAGAGAAACTGTTTGTTAACGATAAAATCAGCGTTTCCAACCCTTATCCCAATCCTGCGAACGATCATATCGAAGTAGAATATGCCGTAGCAGCTAATGCAGGAGAAGCAAAAATTACGCTGTATAGCCCCCTAGGCATGCAAATGGGAGGGGTGGTATTAGAACCTGGCGAGCGTAAACAACGCATTTCAACCAGTCATTTACCCAACAATATTTACTTTTATCAATTGTCCTTAGAGGGTAAAACCCTAATTACAAAGAAGTTACTGGTTAGGCATCAATAGATTTCCTTTAGTCTGCCTATACGACAAAATCCCGAAGTATGCTCAATAGCATTACTTCGGGATTTTGCGTATGGGGGATATTTTATGGTATTTATAAGAATATCATCGGTAAGCTCGTGACAATCTATGCTGTGCACTGTAAATTCGAAAGTCAAAGGACGGTTTTGGTTTTATACATATTTAAAAGCTTACGCTCTTGTTTAAAGTTGGTATATTCTTCGGCGGCCCGGCTCGTGAACGGGAGATTTCTTTTCTGGGAGGTAAAACGACTTATACGGGTCTGGATCGCTACCTCTTTGAACCTATCCCCGTCTTTATTGACGGACGTGGTAACTTTATCCTGATCGATCCGGCGTACATGGAATCGGCGTCCATCCGCGATTTTTACCCTCCTCAGGCCTTTGTTTCTTCAGACAAATATCCTTTCCGGGTCTACGAAGAGTCGCTGAGCTTAAGTCCTGATCAGGAAGAGGCGATGATTGCCAGCGTGGGTAAGCGTCTGTTACCCCATGAGTTTAAGGCCTATTTTGACTTTGCTTTTCTGGCGGTGCACGGCCCGCAACTGGAAGATGGAGCCATTCAGGGTTTACTGGAATGGTACGGTATTCCTTATTACGGTTCTGGCCTTATGGGATCGGGCATTGGTATTGATAAAATCGCTCAGAACGAGCTCATTCAACGAACGGTCGGTTTGCCTAAACGCCTCTTTTCGTTGAGTAAAAGCGAATGGGATCGCTTTGATAAAGAAGTATTATTCGAACAGGTAAAAGCTCAGGTAGGATTACCTTTTGTTTGTAAAGCTCCCCATCAGGCTCATCCATTGGGGTATCCTTCGTTAAAACCGACGATATAAAGGCATTTGAAGCGGGTGTGCTTCAAAGCTTCTTCCAGAAAACGATTACCCCTCAGGAATGGGTGACGCTTTCTTACGAAGAAAAAGGAGCGTTATTACAGCAAATCACTAATCTGGATGAGGGAATTGCTTTTCCTTTGTTTATCAACGAAGAAAAACTTTGTAAGCACCCTGCTGAGCTTTGGGAAGAATTAGATACCCGTTTCGCCGAGCAATACGAACCCGTTCAGCTCAGTTCGATTCATTCGGAAGATGCCGTCTTATTCGAAAGCTTCGTGAAAGGCCAGGAATTTAGTTGTGGGGTTATTCAGGACTTTGACGGAAAACCGCTGGCTTTACCTCCTTCCGAAGTCATCAAAGATGATGAGGACATTGTTTTTGACTTTAAAACCAAGTATATAACCTCAGTAGTTCGTAAAGGAATTCCAATCCGTACGAGCTTAGAGAATAACGAAAAAGTCCACGCGTACGTAAAAGAAACGTTCCGTTTGTTTGCTTTCGGAGCCTGTGCCCGCATTGATGGGTTCTTAAGCCCGGAGGGAGAAGTGCTTTTGCACGATCCTAATACCTTACCTGGCATGTCACCGTCTTCGTTTATTTTCAAACAAATGGCAGAAATTGGCTTGAATGTAACGGACTCGCTGACCTATTTCATTCGATTCTCCTTACGCGAACGCATTCGCACGGGTAAGTTCACTGGTATTTACCGCAAAGAATTAGCCAAACTCGATGCTCTTATCAAGGATCGTACGGCTCATTTAGCCAGTCGACCCACAAAATTAATAGCCTTTGAAGCGACGGATGAATCCTATGAAATTGCTAAAAAACTTTACAATGTCCTGACGGCCTCAGCCGAATGGCGACCTCTGTTGGTGTATAAGCACCCAGAGTTGGGCGAGTTAGTAATCAATGCAGCCTATATGGCTAAGCCCGGTATCGTGGATTTGAATGCTTCTCTTACTGAACCTTTGCATCCGCTCATTGCCGCTTGCCGGGAAAATGCTCTGGAAGTTACCCGCTTTATTACGGGCGATTCTGTTCCAGAAGTCATTGCCTATCAATAAAATTCATTCATTAATACAGCAAAAAAAGAACCGCCCTAATAGGAGCGGTTCTTTTTATTACAGCTATGATAATTACTTAACTAAACTAGTCTTTATTCTATTAACGTACTACGAACTCGCCCTGGCCAATTTTGAACCCTTCGGCGTAAAGTTCTACGTTATATTTACCTTTTTTGTACTCTTGACCGCGAGTGTACAGCATTTCTACCTGAGGACGGTTATTGTTGAACTGCACGGACTGCTTATAGGTGTATTGCATGTCACGACCCTGGAAAGAGAAGATGCCTGAACCCGTTTCGGTATCTGATAATACGGCACCCTGAGGATCAACCACGCGAAGCATGATGTCTTTCGATTCTTCTTTCGTTAAAGGGTTAGGAGCCAGCGTAAAGGCTACTTTGATTTTATCTACTCTTCTGCCTTTATACTCGTTGTCATCGTTTTCACGCGTTTTACCTCTTTTATTTACAGCCAGTACCCGAACGCCTTCCGCACGGAGAGCTGAACCAATGGTTACTTTATCAGCCAGTTCCTGGTTAGAAGTACGCAAATTACTTACCGAGTCACTATAGGAACGACGCGTATTGTCCAAGTCGGTACGGATCGTTGTGTTTTCCTGGGTTAACTGTTGGTTCTGCGTATTCAACTGACCATTTTCTTCTTGTAAACGAGCAATTTCTTCGTCTTTCTGGGTCAGGATAGCTTCGTATTCTTTAATTTTCTTAGTGTACTTGGCAATGGATACATTTTTAGACTTCAACAAAGAAGATTTATCCGCTTCTAATTGTGCTTTTAACTTTTGCAGCTCTTCGATGTTACCACCTAATTGCTGAACCTGAGCAATTTTGGCGTCTAACTCCCGAGAAATCGAGTCGAGTCGGCTGTGGGTAATAGCTAAGTCCCGGGCTTTCACACTGATTTCAGTGGATTGCTTATCCGTTTCCGATTTTTCTTGGAAGAGCAAGAAGCCTAGTACACCAGAGATGGCAAGCATTACTGCAAACGCAGCTCCCCAAATTCCACTTGATTGTTTGTTTTGATTCGTAGTTTCCATAATAATCAATTATTAACTGGATAAAGGGTTACACAAGAAAGTGAGTTACCACTAAAGAAGAATAATAATTAGAATTGAGTTAATGATCCGGTTACGAACTGGCCCTGGCTGAATGAAAAATTCACTTAACATTTTCAGGCCGTCCTTAGTTATGGTAAGGGGTTGATTTGTAATTGGTTCTCAAATCATATTAACGAGATTTTAAGGATGTGTGGATTTATAAGTTTTAAATTTTTTAGATAAAATGTTCAAATTCACTTTTCCTGGATTTGAGCCAAAACTTAAGAAAAGATATAAAAATGGAATAAAAGGCAAGGAATGGTTTGTCATTTGAATCCACTTCTTATAATTGCAGACCTTTTTATAAAATCATAGCTTCAATCTAATATTTACTAACAATTCATAACATATTATGTCAACCGGTCTCGACGCAATTATCCGCCAGAAAGTACAAAATTGGGTTTCAGGAAATTATGATGAAACAACAAAGTCAGCTGTTCAAAAGCTGATTGATGAGGGAAATGACACAGAATTGACCGATGCTTTCTATAAAGAGCTGGAGTTTGGTACGGGCGGTCTTCGCGGATTAATCGGCGTAGGTTCTAATCGCATGAACCGCTATACAGTAGGAGCTGCTACGCAGGGTCTGGCCAATTATTTAAAGAAAAGCTTTCCCAATCAGGAGATTAAAGTGGCCATCGCTCACGATAGCCGCAACATGTCACCCGAATTTGCTCAAGTAGCGGCTGACATTTTCTCTGCCAATGGTATCAAGGTATATCTGTTTAGTGAACTGCGTCCTACTCCTGAGCTTTCCTTCACAATTCGTCTGCTGGGTTGTCAGAGTGGCGTAGTGATCACCGCTTCGCATAACCCTAAAGAATACAACGGTTATAAAGCTTACTGGAACGATGGAGCTCAGGTAGTAGCTCCACACGATAAAAATATCATTACCGAAGTAAATGCCATTCAGTCAATTGATGACATCAACTTTGAAGGAAACCCTGAGCTGATTGAAAGCATTGGCGAAGAGGTAGATGCCAAATACCTGGAGCAGGTGATTACCAAGAACGTGGTTAATCCCGCGGTTATTGAGCGTCAGAAAGACCTGAAAATTGTCTACACTCCAATTCACGGAACGGGAATTACGCTGGTACCAAAAGCTCTGGAGAAAATTGGCTTTACCAATGTAACCATCGTTGAAAAACAGGCTACGCCCGATGGTAACTTCCCAACGGTAGTTTACCCGAACCCGGAAGAAACCGAGGCGATGACGCTGGCGATGAATCAGGCCAAAGAAATTGATGCAGATTTAGTAATGGCAACAGACCCAGATGCCGACCGCGTGGGTTCTGCCGTAAAGAATGCCGATGGCGAATGGCAGCTTTTAAACGGTAACCAGATGGCCAGTCTGATTATCTTCTATCTGTTGAGAGCCTGGAAGGAAGCTGGTAAATTAACCGGAAAAGAATTCGTCGCCAAAACCATTGTAACGACGGATCTGATCGATAAAATGTGTGATAGTTACGGGGTAAATTGTTACAATACCCTCACAGGCTTCAAATACATTGCGGGTGTTATTCGCGATCTGGAAGGTAAAGAGCAGTTCATTGGTGGTGGAGAAGAAAGTTATGGTTATCTGATTGGTGACGCTGTTCGCGACAAAGATGCGATTGCCTCTTGTGCCATGATTGCGGAGCTAACGGCCTACGCCAAAGATAACGGCCAGAGTCTGTTTGATATGCTTACAGAAATGTACATGGAAAACGGTTTCTATTACGAAGGACTGATTTCACTGACGAAAAAAGGCAAAGAAGGAGCTGAAGAGATTCAGCGAATGATGAGCGACATGCGTAATAACCCACCTGCGGAAGTAGCCGGTTCGAAGCCCGTCACGATTCTGGATTACCAAAATCTGGTTTCCAAAGATGTGGCAACGGGTCAGCAAACGTCGATTCCTGCCGAGATGGGTATTGAGAAGTCGAACGTAATTCAACTGATTCTGGCGGATGGTTCGAAGGTATCCGCTCGTCCTTCAGGCACCGAACCTAAAATTAAATTCTACGTATCGGTAAATGCTCCTTTGGAGAAGGCAGAAGATTTCAACGCTACTTACGATGCCTTAAAAGCGAAAGTAAAACAGATTCAGGAAGATCTGGGCTTGAAATAATCGGCTTCCGATTTTATCTTAGCACAAGGGCTGGTGAGTGTTCATCAGCCCTTCTTTTATGAATGAATGTATGACTAAAGAATTTTTGCTGGAGCGACTCAAAGCTATCATTGACGAAAAAGTAAGCATCGCCTGGAACGCCATGCAGGCGGCTCAGGCTTCGGCCAATGAAGAGAGTAAAAGCTCTGCGGGCGATAAATACGAAACGGGCCGGGCCATGGCTCAAAACGAACGCGATCGATACGCTCAGCAATACGAGTTACTGCGTCAGGAGCGTTTACAACTCGAACGCAAGGAGTTAGCCATGCCCTGCCAGAAAGGAGAATTGGGAGCTTTGATTCAGGCTAATGACGAATGGTTTTTCATTGCCATTAGTATAGGAGCTTTGGAGATAGAGGAGACTAAAGTATTCGTGATCTCACCCGGATCTCCCATTGGAAATCAGTTACTTCACAAACGAGTAGGAGATACCTTTTTCTTTAATCGGAAAACCTATCAAATTACCAGTGTAAGTTAGGCACAAAAAAAACCCGCCAATCTGGTGGGTTTTTTCTAACTGTATGCAAACAGGTAAAAAATCAGAAATAAAAGGGATACTCTATACTAAACTAATCTTGAGCGAACTGAACTTTCAAATAGTTCAGACGACTCTTAATGGAATTATCAATCTGATTATCTCCTACCCGCAGTAAATAACCCCCGATGAGTTGAGGGTCTACGGTCTCCGACAGCTCGATACTCTTACCCGTCTGTTTGGCAATCATTGCTTTAAATTCGCTACGTTGCGTTTCAGTCAGGGCAGAAGCCGTCGTAATATGGGCTCCTCGATGCCTTTGAGCTGCTGGTATTGCCGATTAAATTCTTTGGCAACCGCAGGCAGCAGGGCTTCACGGTTTTTCTTAGTAATAATTTCAAAAATGCTGAAAGTAATCGGATTCACCCGTGCTTCGAACAGGGCTTTTAGGATTTCCAGTTTCTTCCAGTGCTTAACGATAGGGCTTTTCAGCGTAAGAGCAAGCGAACGGTTTTGCTGGCAGGTTTCTGCAAACAACTGCATATCGTTATAAACCGTATCCAGTACTGCTTTTTCCTGAGCAAGCCCGATCAATGACTTTGCATATCGAAACGCTACGCTTTGTTCAGACATAGTGGGATGCATATTTGCGAACACAAGCATTGGAGCTCGTTTTCGCCGTGCGGAATTAGTTCAGTTTTGCGTCTTGGAGCCAATCGTTTACTAAAGCTTCCTGAGCATTTTTGTCGGATAATTCACGACGAAGTACTTTCTCAGCAATTTCAACGGCAATTTTAGCTGTTTCATTTTTCAGCTTAGAAACGGCAGCAGCCTGTTCTTCACGGAATGCTTTACGAGCTTTCTCAATTTCAGCTTTGGCTTCCTGAGCGGCTTCGTTTTTAGCAGTCGCGATCATTTTTTCTGCCGTTTGACGAGCTTGTTTGAGGATGGCATCCCGCTCAATCAAAGCATCTGCTTTGGCTCTATCGTTGTCAGCCTTAAGCTGAGCCATTTCATTACGAGTGTTTTTTGCTAATTCGATAGCATCCTCGATTGATTTTTCACGCTCACTCAGACTTGATAAAATAGGTCTCCAGGCGTACTTACCCAGTACAAATACTAACAGCAGAAAGAATACTAACTGCCAGAAAATAAGACCAAGACTTGGGGTAATTAAGTCCATGTTAGTGGGAACTATTTGGGTGTTGGAAATTGAAAACCAGGTTAATACTAACCCTGCGTTTTAATATTCTCTTTCTTGTTTCACTAAGATTGATACCAGGTCTGGTCACCTAATGCAAGCCAGACCTGATACCTAATAACTCTACGTACGTTCGTACTTGAAGCGTAACTTATTTTACGGCAACAAGCAGACAGATTACTGCACCGAACAGAGCAACGGCTTCCACGAAGGCAGCTACGATCAACATCGCACCCTGAACTTTACCAGAAGCTTCTGGCTGACGAGCGATTGCTTCCATAGCCGTACCACCGATACGACCGATACCCAGACCTGCTCCAATAGCAACCAGACCAGCACCGATAGCAGCACCTAAGTAAGCTAATGAAAGTCCACCTTCTTGAGCAGCTTGTAAGAGAATAGTCAACATGACTGTTTGTAATTATAAGAGTGAAACAAAAAATGTATAAAATGCCTCAGGCCAAATCAGCCCTCGGGTACAAATTCAAAGATTAATGATGATCGTCGTGGTGGTGTTCTTCCACGGCAGCTCCGATGTAACTAGCGGTTAACACGGTGAAGATGTAGGCCTGAAGTACGGCTACTAAAAGCTCGATCATCGTCATAAACACGGTGAAAGGACCTACAATCACACTTAAAGCAGCTGACTTGAAAATAAAGATCAAGCTCAGTAAGCTCAACAGGATAATGTGACCTGCCGTAACGTTGGCAAAAAGACGAACCATCAATGAGAAAGGCTTCATCATCATACCCACGATCTCTACGGGAGTCATCACAATAAGCATCCATTTGGGTACACCAGGCATGGCAAAAATGTGCGTCCAGTAGGTTTTGCGACCGTTGAAGTTCACAATGATGAACGTTAAAACGGCGAGGGTCAACGTAACGGCGATGTTACCTGTTACGTTAGCTGCTCCTGGAAGCAGGCCAAGCAGGTTGTTAATCCAGATGAAGAAGAATACCGTCAGCAGGTAAGGAAGGAAGCGGCGGTAATGTTTTTCACCAATATAATTCTTAGCTACTTCGTCACGAATAAAGATGACGAAAGGCTCCATCGCAGACTGAATTCCTTTGGGAGCTTTACCCTGACGTTTCGCGTAACCATTGCGAACGGCAAAGAAAATTGTAATTAAAAGAATGACACTAATGATCAGAGAAGCTACGTTCTTGGTAATGGAAAAATCATAAACGGTAGATCCATCCTCTGATGTGAAATGTTCGTGGTGTAAAGTAAATCCATCATGCTCACCTGACCCGTGATAGAATTCCTTTGAAGAGTATACATGAACCCCCCGGGTTGGCGTATACAGGATCACAGGTAGAGGAATAGCCAGGTGCGATTCGCCAATAGTTGCTAAATGCCACTGGTGTTCATCGGCTACGTGATGAAGAATAGTTTGACCAGGATTAAATTCTTCCGCTTCTCCATGGCTATGGGTGGCTTCCGCATGCCCTTCGTGCTCATGTTGAGCAAAAGTAGCTGGCGAGCTAAAAACGGAAAATACTAGAGTTAGAATACTGATAGCAAGTGCTTTATACGAACGATTGCGGCTCATCACGTCTGGATTTCAGGGCTTTTTCTCCGAAAAGTGCCGCAAGTTACTATACACTCCGGCAATTTCAAAACCTGTGAAAAATAAATAGAGTACAAAAAATTGAATTATGAAGTGCTTGATAGCAAGCGTGCCTAGAAAAAAGTAGACTATCAGGAATACAAAACTCAATACAAGCCGTAAAACCATGCTCGCCATGTAAAAAGTAACGAACTTGTCGCCGTTTTGGGCCATGCCCCTTTCCACCAGCCGATGGTTTAAAAATCCGAGGCCCCCAAAGAAGGCTAACATTTCCCAGCTTTGCGGATGAATCCAAGACTGGAGGCCTAGCACTGGAGCTAGAAAAAATACAATTCCTACGAGAATGATAGGGATAATTAACCGCCACATATCAGCTATTCTTAATAGATCAGGCTGTAAAGGTAGGAACGAAATAAGGACGTAGATGCAGGGGAACCTGCCTGCGTGCTAGGTTTTAGGTAAACTACGGATCAAAGAAATTAGAGCGGCCATAATGAAAAATAACGAACAGCCAATGGTAAACCAAGGTGTTTTGGTTTCCATCCACTCGTCGAGTTTAAGGCCTAAAAACACGCCTACGCCGATGGTAACCAGCATCTGCATAGCAATACCCGTGTAGCGAATGTAGGGATTAGATTGGGGATCCTGGCCTGCCATAGGTGTTAAGGTAAAAAGGTTTTGAATTCATATTTGGTAAGAATTTACGAACTTGGCATAAAAAATAAGCCAGCCCCTACGTTTTAGAATCGATGTAATTATTTCCATGCCAACTCCCTTGTATCGATATTCTTTTATTGCCCTTTTTCTTCTGACTGGTCTGTTTGGCTGCACGCAACACTCAACGGCTCCGGCAAATGTGGCTTTCCATAATGTTACTTCCAAGTATAATGCCTTATTGCAGGCTCGGGAAATAATGGGAGAAGCCGAAAAAACGCTTTTTGCTAATCGTCAGGATAACTATGCCATTCTATTACCTGTGTTAATGCCCATCGATTCGATGGAAACCAAACAGGTAGAAAAAGATTTAGCGGCAATTATTAAAAAGTCTTCTCTGGTAGCCGAGCGTCACCAGAATGCTAAATATTTGCCTGATGCCTACGTGTTGCTGGGGAAAGCCCGCCTGCTTCAGGGAGATTTTAAAAATGCCATCGAAACCTTTAAGTACGTTAATACGAATTATCCCGAGTCGAATGCCCGACCGGATGCTTTGATTGGATTGATGCGAGCCTATACCGAGCAGGATGAATACCGCTCGGCTCTGCGAGTGGCTGAGGTAGTGCGTAATTTACCCTTATCCAAGGAACAAACCCTGACGTATTACTTAACGAAAGCTTACCTGCATGAGCTTAATGGGGAATACGCCATTGCAGCGGCCATTTTGGAAGAAAGCCTTCCGTTAATGAAGAAAAACGAAAAGAAAGCCCGGGTGTATTACGCTCTCGGACAACTTTACGAATTAACGTCTAAGCCCGAAAAAGCTCTCGAGAAATACGCTTCGGTTCAGAGAAGCCGTCCGAACTATGATCTTTCTTTTTATGCCCGCCTGAACGCGTTGCTCAATGAACCCAATACCGATCCCAAAGTAAGCTTTAACAAAATGCTTAAAGATCGTAAGAATGCTGATTTACAAGATCAGATTTACTTCGCTATGGGCTCATTTGAAGAACGCCGGGGTCGCATTCGCGAGGCTTTGCCTTTTTACAAGCAGGCCGCCTCCAGAGCCACAGAGCGACCCGAGCAGCTTTCTGCTATTTATCTGCGAATTGCGGATTTGAGCTATGAGCCTTTGCAGGAATACGAAGCAGCTAAAATGTATTATGACAGTACAATTGCATTGAATCCGCGGAGCCTGCCTAACCTGGCTCAAATCACGGAGAAAAAGAAAGTGCTTGACGCTTTTGTAGAGCATTGGAAAGTCATAAAAACCGAAGATAGTTTACAGCGATTGGCGGCTATGAATCCGACTCAGTTGGATAAATATCTGGAAACGTACGTAAAGCAGAAAAAAGAGAAAGAAGCCCGCGAAAAACAGATCGCCGAAGAAAAAGCTGCCCGGGCTCAGCAGGAACAGATTCTGGCTTCTTCGGGTATGCAGCCGGATAATGTGCAGGCGTCGAATGCCTGGTATTTCTATAATCCAGCTTCGGTACAACGCGGTCGGCAGGAATTTCAGGAAAAGTGGGGGACGCGTACGCTGGAGGATAACTGGCGAAGGGCAACCAAGGAAACGTCTTTAAACCCCGAAGCGGTGGCTGCGGCCCGCAATGCCAACAGTACTCAGTCTGGGTCAGGTAATGTGACGGAGGTAAAGCTTTCTCCGCTGCAACAGGAAGTAGAAACGCTCAAGAAGACGATTCCGTTTGGGCCGGATGCGTTGATAGAATCGAAGAAAAAGCAGGAGTACGCGTATTATGAATTAGGAAAAATTTACCGACTTGGGTTGGGAGAAAACGACAAAGCCATTGCCACGTTTGAAAAATTACTAGCCCTTTTTCCAGCTACGCAATACGAAGCCGAAACCCTGTATTTATCTTATCTGGCTAGCGAAGGGACACCCCGCCAGAATGAATTCAAAAACCGCTTGTTCCAGAAGTTTCCTGAATCCTATTACGTCAGACTCATCAATCGCAGCAGCTTAACGCCCCTGACAGCCGGAGCAGAAGCCGCCGCTCAGAACCTATACGCCCAAGCTTACGAAGCGTATCAGAAGGGAGAATATACCAATGCTCTCACGCAGACCGAGCAGGGATTAAAGCAATATGCCGGCAATGCACTCGAAGATAAATTTGCTCTGTTGAAAACTATGCTGGTAGCTAAAACCGAGAATGCCGAGGCCTATCGAAAAGCTCTGACGGTTTTCATTGATAATTATCCTTCGAGTAACTTGGTTAATATGGCGAAAGAGATGTTAACGGCTGCTAAAGGTAAATAAGATATGTTACAATAGATTACTGGCATCATCTCGACGTTGCTTCGTGATAAGGATTTACCTAAAAGGTATGCTTCTCTATTGATTTTTTAACATTTGTAAAAGGATGGCTTGTTCTGAGAATAGAGTTTTGTTTTTGTAAACAAAACAGTTCTACCTATGAGCGTTATGCCTCCTTATCTTCTGTGCTTACTCTATTTTTTGGCCTATCTTATCGGCTGTCCATTGAACTATTAGACGCTTTAGATTAATCTACTTCTGTTAGCGAAGCGGATAATGGTTTGTTGGTAATCTGAAACATACGAAGAACGGTCTATACCGTATCAATTCAGGATAAGATGAATCTGAGTAAGAAAACAAGCGTTTAACGGCTGGATTATTTACATTTCTCAGGACTATTTAAGTCCTTCTTTAGAGAGCTACTTTGGTTTTATTAGGTAACAATCAGAGGCTTTCAGGGAAGCTCATCATCAAAATAGGGAAGGATTGCGTGCTATTAGCAAGAAAATGATAGTGCCTTATTCAAGGCAGGAATTAGTATTAACTATTGAATCATTTCTGAAATGAAAACTTTACTGTTCGTGCCGCTTCTATGGGGAATAATGGCTGTTGATACGAAACCAATCGCTAGAAACGAAAGAGAAATGGCTGTGTCCTTTGTTAAAGCTATTCACGAAGCAAATTTTAATAAGCAAGAAATTTTAGAAGCTTACTTTAGCAACGGCACTAAAAAAGAAGATGACAGCATTCAAATAAAAAGGAAAGAACTTATAGGAATGGTATTAGAAAGTGTTCATCAAAAGATAGCTCCCAAAGACCTGCGTACGTTTCAATATGTCCCTTACGAAAAATTACCTAAGGAAGAGCAAAACCTATTGCATAAGCAAAAACATAATGAAAGAGTTTTCTGCGTTAAATCAAATAATGAGACGTTGCTAAATCTTTTAATAAAAGACAAAAAGATTCTATCTTTTATAACCATAGATAAAGGCGGTACTAGATTTTGGATAATGTTATGATTATAGGCTAAATGCAGGTTTGAAAAGCTAAATAATAGGGGATAAATATGGAAAATGTAGATTACTTTTTAACGTGGATGCAATTACTATGTGCACTGCTTTGTCAGGTATTTAATTGTTATGGAGAAATGGCCTATTATCCGTTGTGGTATAATGAAACAGGATTTCCTTTATATTACCTGGTGTCGTATTTTTCTAAAAAATGGCCCGAAATTCTTTTGGAAACCTTCTTATATCTGGCAATGATTGGAATCCAAATTTCATTAGTAAAAATAGGAGCTTTAACCAAAAAGAGAGTTATGTGGGCTTTGGGGTTTCCTGTGCTGTATGTTTTATATATGGTAGTTTTTACGAAAAGTTTCGCCTGTTTTACGGCTTTAACTTGGCTAGTTTTAGTAGGCCCTGTAGCCGCGTATGTAGGAATTTTAGCCTTAAGAATTCAGCTACAATATCACAAGCCCTGAAGAAATGAGAGGAATACGCCTAGGCGTATTCCTCATTTAATCTATCATTACATCAGTTTTTTATACTTAATCCGCTTAGGTGTAGCATCCGTACCCAGACGTTTGCGGCGGTTTTCTTCGTATTCACTGAAGTTACCTTCAAACCAGTATACCTGTGAATCCCCTTCAAAAGCCAGAATGTGTGTAGCAATCCGGTCAAGGAACCAGCGGTCGTGGGAAATAATTACGGCACAACCCGCGAAGTTTTCCAGACCTTCTTCCAGTGCCCGGAGCGTGTTAATGTCCAGGTCGTTGGTTGGCTCATCCAACAGGAGCAGGTTAGAACCTTCCTTAAGCATCATGGCCAGGTGAACGCGGTTACGCTCGCCACCGGAAAGATTCGAAATTTTCTTTTCCTGATCCGAACCACTAAAGTTAAAGCGGCTGACGTAAGCCCGGGCATTCACCATTTTTCCACCAATCAGCATGGGGTCATTGCCGCCCGAGATGGTTTCGTAAACGGATTTGTCGGCTTTTAAGCTGTCGTGTAACTGATCTACGTAAGCCAGTTGAACGGTTTCACCCACTTCTACCGACCCTGTATCGGGCTTTTCGTTATTCGTTAATAACTTGAAAAGGGTAGATTTACCCGCACCGTTGGGTCCAATGACGCCAACAATACCAGCCGGAGGTAAAGAAAATGTCAGATTTTCGAAAAGAATCTTATCGCCGTAAGCTTTTGAAACATTTTCTATCTCAATGACCTTACTTCCCAGACGCGGACCCGCCGGGATGAAGATTTCCAACTTCTCTTCCCGCTCTTTTATGTCCTCATTTAACAGACGTTCGTAAGCACCCAGACGGGCTTTGGATTTAGCCTGACGAGCCTTGGGAGCCATGCGTACCCAGTCAAGCTCGCGTTGCAGGGTTTTCTGGCGTTTGGACTCCTGCTTCTCTTCCTGAGCCAAGCGGTTTTGTTTTTGCTCCAGCCAGGACGTGTAATTGCCCTTCCAGGGGATGCCTTCGCCGCGATCCAGCTCCAGAATCCAGCCCGCTACGTTATCCAGGAAGTAACGGTCGTGGGTAACGGCAATGACGGTTCCTTTATAAAGACGTAAGTGTTCTTCCAGCCAGAGTACCGACTCTGCATCCAGGTGGTTGGTTGGCTCATCAAGTAACAGAACGTCAGGCTGTTGGAGTAGCAGACGGCACAGAGCTACCCGGCGACGTTCCCCACCAGAAAGGTTCGCAATTTTAGCATCTTCGGGTGGGCAACGCAGAGCGTCCATGGCCCGTTCCAGACGTGTATCCAGCTCCCAGGCGTCCAGAGCGTCCAGTTTTTCCTGAACTTCTCCCTGACGAGCTAACAGTTTATCAAAATCAGCATCAGGTTCTCCGAAAGCCTCATTGATAGCATCAAATTCTTTGAGTAAGTTTACAACCTCAGCGACGCCTTCTTCTACGACCTCACGAACGGTTTTTTCGGGGTCCAGTTGGGGCTCCTGTTCCAGCATGCCCACGGAGTATCCGGGTGAAAAAACCACGTCACCCTGGTAACTTTTATCAATGCCGGCAATGATTCGCATTAAGGTAGATTTACCAGAACCATTTAACCCTAGAATTCCGATTTTTGCCCCGTAAAAAAGGAAAGAGAAATGTTTTTGATGATCGTTCGGCTGGGTGGAATTACTTTACTCACCCGAGACATCGAAAAGATTATGGTTTCGTTACTCATTTTTTGTTTTATTTGTTGCTTGAATACCAGCACTGGCAAAAGTAGGCGTTCAGAACCATTTGTCCAGTCTCAGCCCTCAAAAACCCATGGAGACCACGATCACACCCAACCGCTACGTCGAAGATACCCACGGTTACACAAAAGAAGGAAAAGTTTATCTCAAAGGCTACAATGGTTACGCAGATCGCGAGATCGGTTATGTGCGTAATACGGAAGAAGAAGCTTTAGAGTACTTTAGAACTCGCTTTCAACTCGCTCAACAGAAGGTTATTCAACTACATCAGGATGTTCAGGAGGCCCAAAACAAGGGTTCTTACTTAACAAAACTGCTGCAACTGAGAAAAAATCTCATTGAGTTTGATGGCCTGGGTGATTTCCCTCCTTTGTTGGCCATGTTGGAAAAGCTGGAAGGCTATCTTCGCGAGCTTATTTCGTCCAATCAGGTAAAGAACCTGGAAATCAAACGAGCCTTGCTGGAGGAAGTTCAGCAGGCCGCTACGGCTATTCCTGACTGGAATGAAGCCACGGATAAAATTCAGGAAATTAAAACGAAATGGCTGAAAACAGGCCCCGTTGACAAAGAATACCTCGATGAGATCGAAGGAGGCTTTGATCGGATTTCTGATGATTTCTTCCAGCGTCGCCGTGAATATTATGCCGAACAGAATCGCATCATCGACGAACGTTTCGATAAACTTGAAGCTATCGTTGCGGAATCCGAAAAACTGATGCGAAGCACGGAGTTTGATGAAGCCTTTGGTCGGGTTCGTCAACTTCAAAATGAATGGAAAACGGTTGGTCCCGTTCCTCCCAAACGTCAAAGCAAATTATGGAAACGCTTTAAGAAGGCCACTACCATTTTCTTTGATCGTTATAACGCTATTAAAGGCATTACGCCCCGTCCTCGCGTAGACCCCCGTCTGGCGGAGTTACAAGCCATTGCCGCAGAAGCAGAAACGCTGACTGCTTCAGTTCATCAGGACGTTATCGCCAGAGCAGCCGATCGGGCCAAAGAGTTACTGGTGAAGTGGAAAGATTTAGCTCCTAAAGTAAAAACGCTGGATCGTAACGTAGCCGAGAAGTTCCGTCTGGCCTGTGATAAAGTGTTTGAGTTAAATTATCTGCGTCGGGTAATTGGGTATCGTTACCCCGATTTTGATGAAAAACCCAAACGCGATCAACTCAAAATCCAGATTTATCAGATGGAATATCTGGTACGTAAGGAAAAAGGTGATCTGGAACAATACCTGGAATTTGACGGTCGGATTCGAGCCTACGTCGCGGCAGATAAAGTTCTCTTCCAAAAAGTAAATACTCAAAAACGGAAAGTGGCCGTGAAAGAAATGTTACTCGTTGAGTTCAAACGTGATCTGGAAACCGTTTTATAAGCTTTTAATTTTTTAGTTTTAGAAGCCAGACTATTCGTAGTCTGGCTTTTTTATTGACCAATAAAAAAGAAAACTAGTAATAAAATATTTCGTAGTATTTTAGGTTATCAATTGAATCAAATACAATCCTTGCCAAAATCAAAATATTGAAATGAAAATTTTTCACCATTTTCTAATTTATTTAACCGTCGTTTTGCTGGCTGCTTCCTGTAAAAAAGATGAGAAAGCAATTACGCCAACGCCAACCCCTACTACTAAAACGGCAGATGTTCGGGACAGTGTGTATTTCCTCTCTCAGGAACTTTACCTGTGGTCGGATAA
Source organism: Siphonobacter sp. SORGH_AS_0500 (assembly GCF_002838835.1). Classification (GTDB taxonomy): domain Bacteria; phylum Bacteroidota; class Bacteroidia; order Cytophagales; family Spirosomataceae; genus Siphonobacter. The sequence goes on along the minus strand of NZ_NHPP01000009.1, from coordinate 221,833 downwards.
ACTACCTTCTCTAACTAGCTTCAATCCGACGAGTTATGCCACCCCTCAGGATGTAATGAAGAAGGTTCGAACGTACAGTCCGCTTGGTACGAAAGGCACGAATCTGGATCGCTGGAGTTTTGCCATTCTTAAATCCGACTGGGATAATGTTGCCTCAGGAACTGAGGGCGATATCGGTGTAGGGTTTCGATTTGCTGCTGCGAACGACCTGCGTATTGCGTACGTATACGCTAACTCAAGTGCGGGTAAACAGGGCGTACAACGGGGCTGGCAGGTCGTGTCTATCAATAACGTGGCTGCTACTACGGCGAACGTAGACGCCCTGAACACAGAATTAGCTAAGGCTTCGATTTCAGTAGCTTTCAAAAAGCTCGACGGCTCGTCAACGACCTTAAATCTTACCAGTGGGAGTTATCAAACCAATCCGGTATTAACCCGCAGTGTAATTGAGCAGAATGGTAAAAAGATTGGTTACATCGCTTTTAATAGCTTTTTAGGGTCAACAGCTTCCGCCGATCTGGATGAAGCCTTTAGTTATTTAAAAAGCAATCAGGTAACCGAACTCATTTTCGATGAACGTTACAACGGCGGGGGTTACGTAAATCTAGCAGTAAAGATTGCGAACCTCATTGCTCCCAGCACCGCCGCGGGCAAGTTAATGTATAAGGACACGCATAACTCCAAGTACGCAAGCTGGAACAAAACGGTTAATTTTGAAAGTACGCTGCCTGCCTCTAATCTGAATTTGAGCAAGGTAGTTTTTATTACCACGAATAATACGGCATCTGCTAGTGAATTACTAATCAATGCATTAAAGCCTTACATGACGGTAAAGCTGGTAGGAGGAACGACGTACGGAAAACCGGCGGGGTATTATGGTCTTCCCACTATGGATTATTACGCATTCCCACTGGCAGTGAAGCAGGTAAATGCAAACAATTATGGTGATTATTACGATGGCTTGACGGTAGATCGTGAACAGGCCGATGACGTGAGTCATAACTGGGGTGACCCACAGGAAAGGTGCATCAAAGACGCGGTAACGTACTTAACCACGGGACAATTCCCGACTTCAAGTGGTCGGATTGCCAATTTTGATAGGTATAACGAACGCCTGCAAACCGAGCTTAATCTACCGGGCGTCTTGTTGACTTTACCTAAAAAGTCATTATAAGTAATTCCACAAAAAAACCTCCAGACAGCGTCCGGAGGTTTTTTCTTTCACCTTAATGATTAAATGGGGGAAATGTCTATTAAAACTTATAACCTACCGAAAGCTGTACCGTTGAGTTACGAACCTGCAAAAGGTTATTCAGAGAAAATCGATCAAGTAAGGTAAAGTCTTTGTTGACGTTATTTAAACCGTAATTATAACGCCCTCCAATGACAAAATCGCCAGCTTCAAATTCAAGCCCTGCTACCGCATCTACGCCCACTTTCTGAAAAGCATTGTTATAATTAAAGGCAAACCAGTTATTAAGTCCGATACGGGCATTGGCCAGATAACTTACCTGCGGTCCTACCACCAGCGACACGTTAGGTGTCATGTGAATTTTAGCTAACAAAGGGACACTAATGGTATTTAGTGACACATTGCCGAATCCATTAATTAGGCGAAAGCCTGACGGGAATACAGAAGTTCGGGCTGAAAACTGACCTTTTCGCTAATGGGCACTTCCACGAATAACCCCGCATGAAAATCAGTCCGTCCACTGATGAGGTTACCCGGGCGGGGCGACACAATGACGTTTGCTAGGTTAACCCCTGCTTTGAGTCCAAAGCGAACTTCACTTGGGTCCGTGCTGGAATAATACTGCTTACTGGGATGGTAACGATTGGCCTGAGCCTGGGCAAAAATGATAGAGAAAACAAAGGCTGAAGTGAAGAGTAATTTTTTCATGGCTTATAGGGAAATACCCGCTTGAATCGATGACAATGTTCTGTTTGGTGATTCAAAAGTGCTTTAGTTTTGAATATTTAAAGAATTTGTTGAGTTAAAGAGTGTTAAGGATTTTCTGAAAAAAAGTTAAAAATCCAACTGTTAATTGATAATGAGGCGGATAGAAAGGGGTAAAATATCCTGTGAAAGGGTGAAAAAAGAAAAGGTCTGAATCGATACCGATCCAGACCCTTTAACCGAGCACACTAGCGTACTTACATCACTCGAATATCTTCGCGTTCCTTGAATTTCTCGTATACCTGACGAATGCCCTCGGGGAGTTCAATTTTATGTTTCCAGCCCAAGCCATGAAGTCTACTTACGTCCATGAGTTTGCGGGGGGTACCATCGGGTTTGGAAGTATTCCAGACGAGTTCACCTTCGTAGCCTACGGTTTCTTTGACCAGTTCAGCTAACGCTTTGATGGACAAATCAACGCCCGTTCCGACGTTTACAAATTCTTCACCATCGTATTCCTGCATTAAGAAATAACAAGCTTCGGCTAAATCGTCTGCGTGCAAAAATTCCCGCAGGGGAGAACCTGTCCCCCAAACTTCAACGCTTGGCGAACCATTGGCTTTAGCTTCGTGAAATTTGCGAATCAGAGCTGGCAATACGTGCGAATTCTGAAGGTCGTAATTATCATTAGGCCCGTAGAGATTCGTAGGCATCACCGAGATAAAATTTTTCCCGTACTGACGACGATACGATTCACACATTTTAATACCCGCGATCTTCGCAATGGCGTAAGGCTCGTTGGTAGATTCAAGAAAACCCGTTAATAAGTACTCCTCCTTTAAGGGCTGGGGAGCGAGCTTGGGATAGATGCAGGAAGAACCCAGAAACATCAGCTTTTTTACGTCCGTTAGGTGAGCCGAGTGAATAACGTTATTCTGTATCATGAGATTCTCATACAGAAAATCAGCCCGGTACGTGTTATTGGCTACGATGCCTCCTACTTTTGCTGCTGCCAGAAAAACATAATCGGGACGTTCTTCTTCAAAAAAGGCCTGAACCTCTGCCTGATCGCGTAGATCCAGTTCCTTTGAGCTTCGTAAAGCAAAATTAGTAAATCCTTCCTGTTGTAGTTTTCGATGAATAGCGGAGCCTACCATGCCCCGATGCCCGGCAATATAAATTTTAGCGTTTTTTTCCACGATTTTTGAACGATTATATGAGATAGGTGGGTTTAAATGTGAATAGGTTTACCTTAGAATAAAATAACTCTTCGCAATTTTGCACTTAGAATAAGAGACTTCGGAAAATAATTAGCATTTTTTTACCGTTCCACCCGCGAGTACTTACCAGAAGCAATCCATGAACAAATCTTTTCTCAGTGTATTGGGAGGATTTATCCTGCTGATTTGTGCCCAACAAACGCAGGCTCAAACAGATTCCTTATTAACTACATCCAAGGCTCCTCTCATTAACAAGAGCGGCCAGAAAACAGTACTGGATGAGCTCAATGAGAAAAAAAATAAAATAAAGGAAGCCTTTAGTAGTAAAGAAAATCTAAAAAAAGCGGCGTTGAGCGGTGTTTCTGCTGGTGCTGGTCTTTCTTCTCCGCTGGGAGACTTAAACACCGATGGCTTACCTTCTGATTTGGGTCTGAAAGTCCTTAAATCTCGCAAGAAGAACAAAAAGACCGTTAATAAGTTTTCGCGGAATGAATACGAAGGTATTGCGGTGACTAGAATAGCCAATCGCTTAGGCTCGGGCGATAAAGTGACGGTTGAAGAGTTTTATGTATTAAAAGCCTATCAGGCCCCCAGTGTGTATGTGCGGGATATTCACTGGTTTGATTACCGGGCCCATCGCATTTTGGTCACACCCATTAAGGATAAAGATTACGCTCAGATTCTTCACGGCCCTTATCGCAGATTCAAAGGTGAACATCTGGAGGAAGAAGGATATTACTATATGGGGACCAAACACGGTCGCTGGGAAAAGTATGGTCGGGATGTGGACGGAGACGAAGGCTTAATGGATAAGCAGAGTTACGATAAGGGATTTCCGGCTGAATCAGAGATTACGTATTACGACGTAGCGAAAACCAAAATCAAAGAAGTAATTCCCCGCATGCATGGTCATTATACGGGTCTATACCGTTCTTTTTACGAAGGGGGGCAGTTGAAGGAAGAGGGCAACATGGATGATTCGGTTCGGGTGAAACTCTGGCGGGAATACCATCAGTTTGGCAGTGGTAGTCGTACCAAACGGGATATTCAGTATGGAGCGGATAAATACGAAGCCGTAGAAGGAGTGGTATTGCGGGAGTACGACAATCGTGGTAAGCTTATTTACGAGAACAAGAACAAAGGAAAAAAAGAAGAAGAGCAGACTACCGAGCGTTTTTAAAGAATCAATGCCTGAGTAAGGGCAGGGTAATAAGCTTAAGTTTTAGGTTTTTAACGGAAAATATTCACGAAAGTGGGCCCTTCTGTAAAAAATGATTTTTATACCGTTGTAAAAATCAGCAGATTGGCCTAACTTTGCGAGCCTTTTTGACAGAGATGACTAATTCGAAGGAAATCCGAAAGTATGATGTCGATATTCTTCAGTTGGAGAATAAACATTATGACTTTGAGTTTGAGGGAGGAGAAGAGTTTTTTAAAGCTCTGGAGCAGGATTTAATTGATAAAGGAGAGTTTAAGGCGAAAGTAGGGCTGGATAAGTCCTCTACCATGCTTCAGCTGAGCTTCGATATTCAGGGTTCCTACGAGCTGGTATGCGATCGTAGTCTGGATTCATTTCAGGAGCCTTTTCATACGAAAGAGAAGCAGATTCTCAAGTTTGGAGATAAAGCTGAACAGATTTCTGATGAAATTGAACTCATCCCCTGGGATACGGCAACCATTAATGTAGCCCGGTATTTATTCGATTTTATCGGATTAACCGTTCCCATGAAGAAACTTCATCCCCGTTTTCGTACGGAATCCAGTGAAGACGAGGAGGATGAAACCAATGAAACTTTGATTTATACGTCTATTCCGGCGGATGAAGAGAAGGAACCCGAAGTAGACCCTCGCTGGGAAGCTTTGAAAAAACTGAAAAATGGATCGAAGTAATCCAGCTTCAGTACGAGAGAAAGAGTATTCAAAATTGATCACATAGATAACAACGGCCCGACGCTACTGGCGAAAGGCTCATAATTGAGAACAAAATGGCACACCCTAAACGCCGTCACTCCAGCACCCGCCGTGACAAACGCCGGACACACGATAACCTGACCCCTATGCAATTAGCAACTGATTCTGCTACGGGCGAAGTTCACCTTTACCACCGTGCACACGTACACGAAGGAAATCTGTACTACCGTGGTAAAGTAGTAGTAGAAAACTACAAAGCAAACGCCTAGTTTATAGCGTTTAAAATGGTTAATTGTTGGTTAACTAATTATGAATTCGTAATTAAAAGCGAGTTCTAATTAGGAACAATCAGCAATTAACCATTTATTTTTTTGGCGAAACGCTTATTTTTGCCCGCCACCAAATATTGGTTACCTGGATGAAGATTGCAGTAGACGCTATGGGGGGCGACTTTGCCCCAAAAGCAGTTGTTGAGGGAGCCTTACTGGCTGCACCGGAACTACCCGAATCGGTTCGGATCGTACTTATCGGTGATCAGGCGGCTATCCAGGATATTCTGGGTGATCGCACTCTTCCTGCTTCGATTGAAATTGTACACACCACTGAGGTGATCTCCATGGGAGAACATCCTACGAAAGCTTTGTCTCAAAAGCCCAATTCCAGCATTAGCGTAGGATTCAAGCTTTTGAAAGAACGCGTAGTGGATGCTTTCTGCTCGGCTGGAAATACGGGAGCAATGCACGTAGGTGCTTTATTTAGCGTCAAAGCAGTAGAAGGGCTGGTTCGTCCGGCTATTGTGGGTTTTGCTCCGCAGGTTTCTGGAAAAATGGCCGTGTTACTCGACATTGGTGCCAATGCCGACTGTAAGCCCGAAACACTTGAACAATTTGGTGAAATTGGTTCTTTATATGCCCAATATACGCATGGAGTAGAAAACCCTCGCGTAGCTCTGGTTAACATTGGCGAAGAAGAACAGAAAGGATCCCTTGTTGCTCAGGCGGCCTATCAGTTAATGAAGGCGAATAAGAAGTATAACTTCATTGGAAATATCGAAGGAAAAGACCTTTTCACTGATAAAGCAGACGTGATTGTTTGCGACGGATTTACAGGTAACGTAATTCTGAAAATGGGTGAATCGATTTACGATATTTTGAGTAGCCGGAAAGTGGATGACGCTTTTGTTAACCACATGAATTATGAATCAGCCGGCGGAAGTCCCATTTTAGGGGTCAATGGTAATGTGATTATTGCTCACGGGATTTCATCTCCTTTAGCAATTAAAAATATGATTCATTTGGCAAAGCGACAGATTGAATCAGAAGTCTCTACTAAGATTAAGCAAGCGTTAAGTTAGCCAGAAGGCATGGGTCGCGTCTGTAAGCGTATGACTCATGCTTTTTTGCTTTATAAGATCCTATGAAAATCACTGCAGCGATCACGGGCGTTCAGGGTTACGTGCCTGATTACGTACTGACGAACGAAGAGCTTTCTACCTTGGTTGATACCTCGGACGAATGGATTACCAGCCGTACCGGAATCAAAGAACGCCGAATTCTTAAGGGCGAAGGGCAGGGAACTTCCGTAATGGCCATTGAAGCAGTGAAAGGCTTGCTGGCAAAAACTCAGACCAGTCCCGAAGAAGTCGATTTACTGCTTTGTGCTACCGTTACGCCGGATTACGTATTTCCATCAACAGCCAATCTCATTGCTGCCGGCAGTGGATTGGGGAATATTCCCAGCTTCGATTTAGGAGCGGCCTGTTCCGGTTTTTTGTACGCACTAACGGTCGGTTCTCAGTTTATTGAAACGGGGAAATATCGCAAAGTTATTGTAGTCGGAGCCGATAAAATGTCCTCCATCGTTGATTACACGGATCGGACTACCTGCGTTCTTTTCGGAGACGGAGCCGGAGCTGTATTACTCGAACCGAGCACCTCTGGAAATGGAATTATTGATTCTCAGGTTTATTCGGATGGGAGTGGCGTTTCGCACTTGTTTCAAAAAGCAGGGGGAAGTAAATATCCTCCCACGCTGGAAACGGTTCAGAATCGTGAGCACTTCGCACGTCAGGAAGGACAGGCTGTCTTTAAATTTGCGGTCGTCCGCATGGCTGAAGTTGCGGCTGAAATCATGGAGCGAAACAACCTGACGGGTAATGACGTAGCCTGGCTGGTACCGCATCAGGCCAACAAGCGGATCATTGATGCCACTGCTCAGCGAATGGGTATTGGACCAGAAAAGGTCATGCTTAACATTCATCGCTACGGCAACACCACAGCAGCGACTATCCCGCTGTGTTTATGGGATTACGAAAGTCAATTGAAACCCGGAGATAATCTGGTTCTGGCTGCCTTTGGGGGCGGATTTACCTGGGGCTCGGTCTATCTCAAATGGGGTAAATAATACCAAATGAATTCAGGATACGATTGAAGGTACTGAATTCATTTTCTGATGTTTAAACAAACTGTTCATGCATTTTAAACGTAGGAACAGAATAAATGCCTTATCAACTGGATCGGGTATTTCACGATTATAACTGATAACTATTTTCATGGCAACGACCGCAGACATTAAGAACGGCCTGGTCATTAATTACAATAACGACCTGTTCCAAATTGTTGAATTCTTACACGTAAAGCCAGGTAAAGGGCCTGCTTTCGTACGTACGAAGCTTCGCAACTTAACCACAGGCCGGGTTATTGATAACACGTTTAACTCAGGCGTAGCCATTTATCCGGTTCGGGTAGAACGCCGTACGTTCCAGTTCCTGTATAAAGATGAAGTAGGATTCAACTTTATGGATACGGAAACATTCGATCAGATTACGCTGGATGATAAAATCGTACAGGGTGCTGATTTGATGAAAGAAGGACAAAGCGTGGAGGTTCTGATTAACACGGAAAATGAGGCTCCTCTGACGATGGAAATGCCTCCTTTCGTAGAACTGGAAGTAACTTACGCCGAACCTGGTATTCGCGGGGATACGGCTAACTCCCCTAAGAAACCCGTTGAAGTAGAAACCGGAGCAAAAATCATGGTTCCTTTATTCATCGAGCAGGGTGAAAAAATCAAAATTGATACCCGTACTTACGATTACGTAGAACGCGTCAAGTAACAGTTGTTTAATCATCAAAAGTGCTTGATGATTGAGGTATTACCATTCAGCTGAATTCTATTTAACGATTAAAAAGTTCTTCAAAAACACCCGAAATGGAAACTAAAGACATACAGCACCTGCTCGATTTTATCGCTCAGTCTAACCTCGATGAAGTAAACATCGAAACCAATGAGCTGAAAATCAGTGTGAAACGGTACGGTTCAGTTGCCCCCGTGGCAGCACCCGTTCATGTAGTAGCTGCGGCCCCCGTGGCAGCTCCTGCACCCGTAGCCGCTGCTCCAGCTGCCGCCGCCCCCGTAGCTGCCGAAGCTCCTGCTTCTAACCTGATTACCGTTAAATCTCCAATGATCGGAACATTCTACCGTTCAGGTAGCCCTGATGCTCCTTCATTTGTAGAAGTAGGTACTGAAATCAAACCTGGAAAAGTAGTATGTATCATTGAAGCCATGAAGCTTTTCAACGAAATCGAATCTGAGGTATCAGGTCGTATCGTGAAAGTACTGGTTGAAAACGCTACACCGGTAGAATTTGATCAGCCTTTATTCTTAGTTGAGCCAGTTTAGGTAATAGCCGGGTTTAACCCCATTTGTACGTTAATAACCTGATTATTAATCTAAGCATTCTCTTAACTGTATGTTTAAAAAGATATTAGTTGCCAACCGTGGTGAGATTGCCCTTCGTATTATCCGCACTTGTCGGGAAATGGGAATCAAAACGGTGGCGGTGTATTCGACGGCTGATCGTGAGAGTCTGCACGTTCGTTTTGCGGATGAGGCTGTGTGTATCGGTCCTCCAGCGAGCCGTCAGTCGTATCTGAACATTCCTAATTTGATCTCCGCAGCGGAAGTAACGGGAGCAGATGCCATTCACCCCGGTTACGGCTTTTTATCGGAAAATGCTGAGTTTTCTCAGATTTGCCGTGAATACGGAATCAAATTCATCGGAGCTACCCCCGAACAGATCAACTCCATGGGAGATAAGGCTACGGCCAAAGCTACCATGAAGGCTGCGGGTGTTCCCGTTATTCCCGGTTCTGATGGCTTATTGGAATCGCTGGAACAAGGAATTGAATTAGCTCGTGATATTTACCCAGTAATCATCAAAGCTACTGCCGGTGGTGGTGGTCGCGGGATGCGGGTAATTCGCGAAGAAGCAGAATTTGAAAAAGCCTGGAACGATGCTCGTACGGAATCACTGGCGGCTTTCGGTAATGATGGAATGTACATGGAGAAATTCGTGGAAGATCCCCGTCACATCGAAATCCAGATCGTTGGTGATCAGTTTGGAAAAGTATGTCACCTCTCGGAGCGTGATTGTTCCATCCAGCGTCGTCACCAGAAACTGGTAGAAGAAACGCCTTCTCCTGTGATTACGCCTGAACTTCGGGCTCAAATGGGTGAAGCTGCCATCAAAGGAGCTGCTGCCATTGGTTACGAAGGTGCAGGTACAATTGAATTCCTGCTAGATAAGCACGGCAAGTTCTATTTCATGGAAATGAATACGCGTATCCAGGTAGAACACCCAATTACGGAGCAAGTAACGAATTTTGATTTGATTAAAGAACAGATCAAAGTTGCTGCGGGTGTACCTATTTCGGGCCAGAACTATACGCCTCAGTTATATTCCATGGAATGCCGGATTAACGCGGAAGATTCAGGAAATGGATTCCGTCCTTCGCCCGGTAAAATCACGACGCTGCATATTCCCGGTGGGATTGGCGTACGCGTTGACAGCCACGTGTACACGGGTTACACCATTCCTCCGAACTATGACTCCATGATCGCCAAGCTGATCGTGACGGGCCAGAGCCGCGAAGAGGTAATTACCCGCATGAAACGTGCCTTGTCTGAATTCGTGATCGAAGGTGTGAAGACGACGATTCCATTCCACCTTCGTTTGATGGATGATGCAGGTTTCCAATCTGGAAACTTTACGACTCAGTACCTGAATGATTTTGATTTCAGCGGATTATAAGTCGATACAACAGTATTACCTGTGAGTGAAAGGCCGGAATTTTCCGGCCTTTTTTCTTTTGGAAGAATGAATACACAAATCTGACGCATTCAGAAGCTTTTTTGTCCTGTTTTCAAGCCATTGATCGCTCTGCTGAGCTTCCTTGCTTTATCTTTACGTTTTCCCTATAAAACAAGTAGATTAATGAGCCGGATTAAATCCATTACTTCTCTACAAACGGAAGCTGCTGAGCAGGGCAGTCATACTTTAAAACGCAGCCTGGGTTCTTGGAACCTCATTGCCATTGGCATCGGGGTTATTATTGGGGCGGGATTATTTTCCTTAACGGGAATTGCTGCGGCTAATAACACGGGACCAGCGGTGGTGTTATCCTTTTTGCTGGCAGCCGTGGGTTGTGCGTTCAGTGCTCTGTGTTATGCCGAGTTTGCCTCTATGGTACCCGTCGCCGGTAGTGCCTATACTTATGCCTACGCTACAATGGGCGAACTTTTTGCCTGGATTATCGGCTGGGATTTGATTCTGGAATATTCCGTCGGAGCGGCTACGGTTGCCATCAGCTGGTCGCAATACCTAATTAAATTTCTCTCTTCCTACGGCATTCATTTGCCCGCTCAACTGGTCATGGGGCCTTTTGAAGAAGCGACCATGGCTAATGGCGAAGTTATTCACGGTTGGGTTAACCTGCCTTCGCTGTTGATTCTCTGGATCATTACGGCCATCATTATTCGCGGCATTCAGGGATCGGCCTTAATCAATGGTATTATTGTAGCCATTAAACTTCTGGTAGTGGTGGTATTCATTGCTCTGGGCATCCAATACATTAATCCCGAAAATTATCATCCTTTTATTCCTGAGAACACAGGTACCTTTGGCGAATTTGGGTATAGTGGTATTCTTCGGGGAGCCGGCGTTATATTCTTTGTCTTTATTGGTTTTGACATTGTCGCAGCAATGGCTCAGGAAGCCCGCAATCCGCAGAAAACCATGCCGGTAGGGATTATCGGCTCATTAGTAATCTGTACGTTACTTTTTATCGTTTTTGGTTTCGTGCTTACGGGCATGGCTAATTATACCGAGTTCAAGAATAGTGCCGCTCCCATTGCCGTAGCCATCGCTAAAACACCCTATCAATGGCTTCAAAAACTGATTCTGGTGGGTATTATGATCGGTTACACTTCCGTGATTATGGTGGATTTACTCGGTCAATCCCGGGTTTTTTATACCATGAGCAAAGACGGACTACTACCTAAAGTATTCTCCAGCCTCCATCCCCGTTTTCAAACGCCCTATCAATCGAATTTGTTACTCTGCACCTTTATTAGTCTTTTTGCAGGATTCATGCCGATCCACATTGTGGGTGAAATGGTAAGTATCGGTACATTACTGGCCTTCGTGATGGTATGCCTGGGCGTGATTGTCATGCGAAAAAAAATGCCGGATGCTCCGCGTCCTTTTCGTACGCCCTGGGTTCCTCTGGTTCCCATTCTGGGCATTCTGACCTGTTTATTAATGATGTTTTCGCTGCCCCTGGATACCTGGATTCGTTTGATTGTCTGGTTAGTGATCGGCTTTGCTATTTATTTCCTATATGGTAAAAAACGCAGCAAGCTGAATGAAGAAATAAAGTAGCAGAAGTCAGAAAAATATTTTGAGTGAGTAAAGCTGAAGCAGGGAAGAGTTGGTTACTTTCGTCCAAACCAAAACCTCCATTTTAACTATAACCTGTTCAAACGTATGTATCCCAAAATTCTTTTTCTGGCGGCCTTTTGTTTAGGGGTTTTCAACAGTCAGGCTCAAACTATCTCGGCTTCAGCCGATTCGGCCAAAGTGGTATTTTACCGGGGAAGCCAGATGTATCGGGCGGCTATGAATTTTACGATTCGGGCCAATGGCGAAGAACAGTGCCGCATTAGTAACAAACGCTATTTCGTTTATAGCTGCTTGCCTAATACCGTAAAATTTACCTCAGTGATTGGCGGCTTGAACATACCAGACAAAGAAGTACTGGAATTAACGCTTGAAAAAGGCAAAGTATATTACGTTCAGTGTGATATTAAATCCAGCTTTCTAGCGGATCGTATAGAAATGACTGAAGTTACGGAATCGACGGCTAAGAAGAAAATGGTAAATCTGAAACCGGATAACTGTATGACTTCTAGACAATAACCCATTTCCATAAAAAAGGCAAGACTTAAGAAACTGTCTAAAAATAAGGTTTTACTAAAAGTGCCCCCGGATAAAATCCGGGGGCACTTTTAGTAAAAGCGAAATTCCCGCAGTCGCTCGGCTCTGTCCGAGCGACTAACTAGCTCTAGGCCTCTGTCCGGTAGACTACGAACCAGTAGGGGGCAGAGAATAACTTTTCTCCAGCAAAAACAGGCTTGCTAACATCGGCCAGAGCCGAGCGAATCTGTAATGTAGTAAACGTAGTTTGGCCCAAAAATTTGGTTTTGAAAAGGTAGAGACGCGATAAAGCCGCGTCTGGAGCAGAGGCCGTTCCCGCCCTGGCTGGTGTCTTCACCAGCCCTTACTCAAAGCCTAGTGGTTGGTGAGGACACCAACCAGAGCGGATGACAATAAGAAAGAACTGCTCTCCATAAAAAAGACAAGACTCGCTTAAGTCTTGTCTTTTTTTATGGTGTAGCAAACTACTAGAACTTCATAAACCGCTTGCTGACTTTAATTCCTTCAGGGGTTAAAACAGAAAGAATGTAAGTACCGGGTTGTAACAGCGAGAGATTCAGCTCGTCGGTTTTCTGTTCAGAAAAATGCTGTTGATGCACTAAGCTTCCCTGAAGTGTATACACTTGAAGGGTTCCGGTAAGGGTAGGACCAAAATTGACAAATAACCGATCTGAAACCGGGTTGGGACCTAGCGTGAGGCTTTGGCTTAAGTATTCTTCAGAAATCGAGGAAGTCTGCACGGATGCCTGAGCATAAGCCGATTCAGAGAGACGAGTCACGGCTTTTAAGCGGTAGGTATACGCTTGCTGCGGCTCGAAGGTCAAATCCCGAAACTGGTTTTTATCCACACTTGCCAGGTATTCAAAAGAATCCGAACCGCTCAATCGTCTTTCAAGGATATACGCTTCGGCTCCGCTAATAGTAGGCCAGGAAAGCACAACGATCCCATTTTGCAGGCGGGCTTCCAGTGTAGGCGTAGAAAGGGCATTTCCCACCGGGAATCGATGAAACGTAAAGGCCGCCAGTCCCCGCGAATTTTTAATGTAAGGACCGATGAAGGGAGAAATGGGAAGATTCGCTGAATGAGAAGGTAGATACGTCAGGGAATTCAGCGAGACCGATCGGCTAAGTTTTAAATGGACCGTATTGCCCTGGGCCGTAGCTGAGCTGATGGGTAACACGCTGGATTCATTGCCGTTGATGTAAAGAAAGTTTCTGAAACTTAATAGATAAAACCCAATCACCGAATCGGCTGGTAACTGAACGGGCTGGTCGAACTGAAGGGCCAGTTGCGTGGCGGCCTCGTCTTCGTAATAAACCTTTTGAATATCGGGTGCCCGAAGACCAGCCGTTTGCGGAACGCCATAATGCTTGGGCGAAAGGTAATTTACCAAACGAGTGGCCAGCGTTCCATAGCCCAAACTGCTGTAATGCACCCCGTCGTAGCCCGGCTGGCCCACGGTAGCAAAAGAATTCATTTTAGGATACAAGGCTGAAACCGTCCGCTGCGATTCTCGAATTGCACTACCTGTATTAGAAGCAATGGAAGGCACATCCATTTGCATGATCACAAACTCATCTACTACGGGGTAATAATCTTTCTCCCAAAGCTTTTGCAGTTTATCGAACAGTTCCGGGTAGTTAGGCGTGTGAGTAAACGCATCGTTTTCGCCGTGGTAGAAGAAAAAAGCCCTGATTCTACTGGCGTGTGATTTAGAAATGCGAAGTTTTAAGTGCTTGTAATAGTTGGATGGCTGTCCCTGAAAATACGTTAACTCGTCAATGGAGCGTCCGGGAAAAGCTCCGTTAATTACGCAGGTTGGAATCCCATATTTCTGTAAAATCTGGTTTTGAAGCTCTAGCCCCCAATATCCGACGGGTGAAACGGTCCAGGCCGCATTGATCCAGTTCGTATCCGCATCACTTACACCAGGATTAGTAAGATCCGGTGTTCTGGAAAAGGTACGAATGTACTTGTCACCAACGGGCGAGCTCATAATAGCATTGGCGTTCGACTGGCCGTAAATGGCATAGATATCGCCCGCTACAATGTCCTGGCAATGGGTTAGGTGAACAGAATCAGTGGCTGTACAGCAGTAGATATCAAAGGAATAGTCGGCTTTTTCGGCTTTGATGGTGGGGTACATCTCAAAAGCAGCCTGCGTACTAGTCAGTGGTTTAAAAGAGGAACGGTGATAGGAGAAAGGCTGGCCGTTTCGATAAGTAACCACGGACACATAATTCCAGTTTTTCCAATCAGCCGTTCTGCCCGTGATGGGCACCTGAGCCATATTATCATTGCCCCGGGCGTAAAGCTGGTAATTTTTAGGAAGCTGATCATAAACGATCCAGCCTACATGTTGAGACTGAGCATTACTTTTAAGTACTAGGCTGAAGGTCAGAACGGTAAGTAACAAAAAAGATAAAGCAGGTAAAATTTTCTTCATTTATGAAAGGGTTGACGGATTTGACTGACAATTCAGTTCCAAAAATACATCCCAAAAATCAGCCATACGCTGGAATGACTCAATCAAAGAAAATTTAATTCCAATTTTCTCATTACTTCAAATAGAAAAGAAGGTTAAAGTACTGCTACCTTAACCTTCTTTTCTATACGTCTTAAAAAGTAAGTACTACTTGTTCAATACGATCACAAGCCTTTTGCATTTGAGCTTCGGTAATAACCAAAGGCGGAGCAAAACGGATTTTATTACCATGCGTAGGTTTCGCCAATAGCCCTTTCTCTTTCAGCCTGAGGCAAAGCTCCCAGGCCGTGCCGCTTTCTTCGGTATCATGAATGACAATGGCATTTAGTAAACCTTTACCGCGAACCTGCGTAATAAGATTCGTTTTCTTTATGAGAGCGTTCATGCGACTGCGGAAAAGCTCGCCCATCCTTTCCGCGTTTTCGGCTAGTTTTTCTTCACGTAATACATCTAAAGCAGCCATGGTAACGGCACAGGCCAGAGGGTTACCACCATAGGTACTGCCATGTTCGCCGGGACGGATGGTTAGCATGATTTCATCATCGGCCAGAACGCAGGAAACGGGATAAACCCCGCCGGAAAGGGCTTTTCCTAAAATGAGTATATCGGGTCGAACGTTTTCGTGGTCGCAGGCGAGCCGCTTGCCCGTGCGAGCCAGACCCGTTTGTACTTCATCAGCAATAAAGAGAACGTTATATTTCGTACATAACTCCCGAACACCTGTTAAGTACCCTTCGTCGGGGACCACTACGCCCGCTTCCCCCTGGATGGGTTCTACCATGAAACCCGCAATGTTGGGATCGGCAGCCAGTGTTTGCTCCAGAGCCTGTAAATCATTGTAGGGAATAATAACGTAACCGGGTAAAAAGGGACCATAATCATTCGTACTAGAGGGATCGGTGGAAGCAGAAATGGCTGCCAGCGTGCGTCCCCAGAAGTTGCCCGATGCGTACACGGTTTTAGCTTCATTCGCTGGAATACCCTTGACTTTATAGGCCCATTTACGGGTGAGTTTCAGAGCGGTTTCGCCGCCTTCTACACCCGAATTCATCATTAGGACTTTATCATAACCGAAGTACTCGCAAAGGTATTTTTCGCATTCGCCGAGCTTGTCGGAATAAAAGGCCCGTGACGTTAGCGTCAGGGTTTGGGCCTGCCGGGTCAGGGCTTCAATGATGCGGGGGTGACAATGTCCCTGATTAACCGCTGAATAGGCCGAAAGAAAATCCAGATACTCCCGTCCTTCGGCATCATATACGTAAACACCTTGTCCACGACTGAGGACAACGGGTAAGGGGTGATAATTATGAGCACCATATTGCTCTTCGAGAGCCATCGCTCGCTGCGTTGCTGTTTCCATGAATATGAGTAGGTTAACTAGTAAATACCAACAAAAAATGAGGGAAGTTGTGGTTCACTAGAAAGCCGGGATTTCACTGGAAGTCGCAATGACGTAGAGCAGTTGATCGGAAGAAGTACGGATGCGGTGAAGTTTACAGAAATGACCGTACAAAGCTCCCGCCGTTGCCGACCGCCGAAGCTTGGTCGGACAAAGAACAAACGTTGCTTTTTTGAAGAGAAAGTCGGCCATGTTAATTCATTACAGGTATAGCTAAGGTACTTAAAAATGAGCAGATCCCCAATTCTGAAGCAAAGCTGGCTGCAAAGCAGTAGCCTTATACAGGCTTAATACATTCAAGAAGGCAACGGTAAGCGGGTTAATAGCTGGCTCTTCCTATTCAGATTGTGGAAATGATGCCTTCTATGACTGGAGTGATTGAATAAAAAAGAGCATGCGTCTACCGAAGACGAGAGAAGCATAAAAAAGCCTGTTCGAATCAATTCAAAACCTGCTGGTATTTAGTGGATAACAGCTTGATCTTCAATAATTAAAAGTAAAGCAGCCTCCCATATTCAACGCCTAAGTAACCCTACCGTAAGTAGAAATTAAGACCTGTTCGAAAGGGGACCGATCTTAATAAAATCAGAAATTATGTTATTAAATTATATTTGGACTTAATCTAAATAAATTATATTTGTACCACTCGAAAGGCTAAATATCAGGAAATGCCTGTCTCTGAATGCTTTACAAAAGAGATGCTAGCTTTTTAAACGGAATTGACCAATGTATTTTAGATCCCTTTTGTTGGTGTGCTTATGCACCTTCGCTTTATCTTCCCAAGCTCAGCGTTCAGGCATTATTCGGGGAGTAGTACGTAACTACTCGGGTTCCCCACTTCACGCTATTACGGTTAAAATCGCTGAACTCAATAAAATCGCCACTACTAATCAGGAAGGAGAGTATCAGTTTTCGAATGTGGCTTCGGGTAAGTATACGCTCGTTTTTACAGGTGTAGGCTTGAAAAAGCTGGAAGAGAAAATGGAGGTAAAGGCTGGGGAGGAAAGTTTCTTAGAAGTGCTCCTTCACGACCATTCGGTTGACTTGAATACGGTAACCGTCGTAGGGCGTACGGAAGTTCAGGAGGTCAACCGACAGGCCTTCAACGTGGCGGCCATTGATGCTAAACAACTGTATAACTCCACGCTTGACCTAAGCAGTGCTCTGGATCGGGTTTCCGGGGTACGGGTTCGGGAGTCTGGTGGCGTAGGGTCCAATTTCAACCTTTCTTTGAACGGTTTTTCCGGTAACCGCATCCGTTATTTTATTGACGGAGTCCCCATGGACAATTTCGGATCTTCTTTTCAGATTAATAACATTCCCATAAATATCGCTGATCGACTGGAAGTCTATAAAGGTGTAGTGCCCATTTGGCTGGGTTCAGACGCTTTAGGAGGTGCCATTAATATTGTGACGGGTGATCGATACCGGAATTACGTCGATGCTTCTTATTCTTATGGTTCCTTTAACACCCATCGTAGCGTAGTAAACGCTGCTTTCACCACCAAAGGCGGATTTACGTTTCGATTAAACGCCTTCCAGAATTATTCAGACAACAACTATAAAGTAACCCTTGACGTAGCCGCATCTATACGGGGGCTTTCAAGCCTAATACGGTCGTACGACGCTTCCACGATACCTATCATAATGAAACGCTGGTGGCCAATGTAGGGGTAGTTGGTAAAAAATTCGCAGACCAGCTTCTTTTCGGGATTACCCTTGGTAAAAATTATAAAGAGCTTCAAACGGGGGCTCGAATGGTCGCTGTTTTTGGCGGCTGGCACCGACGCGGCAACATTGTAATGCCGACTTTGAAATATCGTAAAACGGACCTCATCAAAGGCCTTGATCTGACCGTAAATGCCAATTATAACCTGGGTAAAGAGCAAAATATTGATACACTATCCGCACGTTTTGACTGGTATGGCAATTCAAAACCGCATCCCAGTGGTGAAGGCCGGGGAAAGAGTCTAGCAAAATACGGTAATAATAACGGACTGGTAACGGCTACTGCCAACTACAAGCTAACGGATCAGCAGTCCATTGCTTTAAGTAACGCTTTTAGTACGTTTAATCGCCAGGGTTCAGATGCTTTTAATGAAAACTTTACCAGGGGGGATGTTCGTCCCCGGCTTAATAAAAACGTATTAGGTCTGGGCTATACCTATAATGAAAAAGAGAAATGGAGCACATCTATTTTTGGAAAATACCTTTACCAGAATACCCCCGGTCAGCAGGCGTTTAATAAACTGGGATTCGGGGCTGCCGTCAGCTATTTCATAACACCCAGCCTCCAATTGAAGGCATCGTATGAACGTGCCAACCGTCTACCCGAGGCAAACGAACTTTTTGGTGACGTAGAGTTAGTACAGGGTAATCTTTCGCTGAAACCCGAAGAAAGCCAGAACATTAATGCCGGATTTAGTTACGGTTTTGCTGCCCGGGAAGATCATCGCTTTCTGATTAATGCCAACGCGATTTATCGGTATTCCTACAACTACATCTACTCCAGGCTAAATCAAAACCAATCCGCCTTAATACTGGATAATTTGGATGGTGTGTTTACCATGGGTGGTGAAGGCGAACTGCGGTACTCCTATAAAAAGTTTCTCACGATAGGCACAACCCTTACCTATCAGTACCTGCAAAATCAGCAGCAATACGTATACGATAACAATAATAATCTGGTATTGAGTCCGGTATACAAAGATCAGATGCCAAATATTCCCTACCTGTTCGGGAATGCGGATGCTTCGCTCACGCTACGAAACCTGGGACAAAAAGGCAACGTGCTCAACATTGGTTATAACCTGCTCTATGTGCATGCCTTTTGGTTATACTGGCCTAGTCGAGGGGGCAATGATGGTGGAGATAAATATGGAATTCCCATGCAATTATCTCATGATCTCAACGCCGTTTATAGTATCAATAATGGCCGATACAATATTGGGCTGGAAGTAAGAAATCTTACGGACAGACGACTTTATGACAACTTTAGCTTACAAAAACCTGGTCGTGGCTTCTACGTGAACTTACGCTATTTCTTTAATTCTTTCAAAATATAATGTGCATGAAATTAAGATCGACCCTCGCTCTGGCGGTTGCGGCTGGCCTGCTGGCCTCTTGTAGCTCCAAAACTGAAACTACCCCGGCAAATTCTGGGAATTACATCATTACGGTTAGTCCTGCGGCTACCACAGCAGTAGCAGATTACTTACTTACGGCTAAAAGCCTGGATAAAGACACGATCTCAACCAAAGGAAATGGCATAGAGCAGGATGGATCTTATCGGTATTATGTAACGCACAACGGCAAGTTCTTTAGCATGCTGTACGGACAGCAGAACCCAGGAGCCGTTACCGCTTACAATATCCAGGATGGAAAGCTCAATAAGCTAACTAATTTCCAGACGGAAACGGTGCAGGCTTTTGCTCCGGTAAATGATGATTTGTTACTCTTCAAAATTTCGAGGAGTTTGACGGCCCCTACGTCAAGCTGGTACAAAGTCAATACCAACAGTCTAACGATTACTTCTGAGGGAACAGTCAATACGCTGGAAATGACTAAACTAGGGGAGTTAGCACACTTTACCTGGATTAAACAGGTAGGAACAAAAGTGTTTGCCCCCTATCAAACCATCTACGACCGCAGTTTCAATACCAAATATCCTGATCAAGGTTCTATCGCCATTTTCAATTATGCTGATATGAAACTGGAAAAAGTAATTACAGATACGCGTATCAGCTTCATTGGTCGCTATTTCCAGGATGGTCTTTCGGTACAGGAAAATGGAGATGTATACGGATTCTCTCCCGCTACTGCCATCACCGATGGGAAAATGTCGACGACCAAGCCTTCAGCGATTGTAAAAATCAAATCAGGTACGACGGAATTTGATCAAAGCTACTTCTTTGACGTAGAAGCGGCCAGCGGTGGCATGAGCATTACTTCGTGGCAATATTTAGGTAATAACACGTACGTCGTCAACGCGGTGGCTAAGTCAGAAAAAACTTCCGCTTACGCAGCAGGCGTGCGGATAGGGATTGTGAACGTAGTTGATAAAACCTACAAAGCAGTTACGGGTTTGCCCGAAGCCGCAAGTATCTCTGAAATAACGACTAACAACTATACCCCGAAAGATGGTAAAACGGGCTACGTTGGAGTAAACCTGAAAGACGGTACTAGCTACGTTTATAAGATTGATGCCAGTACACAAACGGCTACGAAGGGTTTACGAGTGGAGGGAGGAACCATCACGGCTATTCAACACCTGGACTAAGCTTTCAGAATAGGATTACGATAGAACCGGAAGATACGCAGGTCTTCCGGTTCTGTCGGTTTGTAGAGATAACTGACCAATCATGACAATCTCCTTATGGTAAGTACCTTATTTCTGATTCAATTTGTCGCTTTTTACTTTTGGCAACTTACTTCGGCCTCGAACAAACGACCCGTCACGGGGGGATTTTCGGCCTATATGCTCAGGGATAGATCCCGAACCCGTTTCATTGGAGGAGTACTAGTTCTGGCGGCTTTGCTGGGTTTTATCTTCACCTGGGGCATCGCCAGCGGCATCCTTGGTTTTATCGTGGGATTGATGGGCGTGGGTTGTCTTTCGGTAGTGATTGACCCTTTTAATTACCTGCGGGTGCAGGGGCTTGCAGCGATCTACGTGTGTTGTGTCTTACTGGAAATGACAATTTAACTATGCCTGCCAACAAAAAATACCTGACTAAATCTCCCTGGATTAAACTCTCTAAACTATTGGCTGGTTCGCTGGGTGGTTACCTGGTTACCCTCAGCTTTCACGCTGCCCTGACTCGCGTGTTTCCCAAGGAATACGTCATGATTACTTCCTTCATTACGGGTTATCTGCTCTGGGCGACGCTTTTACTAGTGGCGTTTCTCATCCCGAAAGCCTGGAAAACCTGGGCTATTTATGTGATGCTAATCGGTTTGTTTTCAGGAATTTACTTCATTTAATTGGCTATGGATAACCGGAAGTATAACATTTACTTTAATACGCACACCATCAGCGGCATTATCATCTGTGCCATTTTGTATGTGATGTTCTTTGCAGGTTCGTTCTCATTTTTCAAAGACGATTTGGCATCCTGGCAAAAAAACGAGTCGTATGTAAGTCACAAAGGAAAAATTACGAAGGATTTCAACTTCATCCTGGACTCTCTTTCCAGGCATCATACCCTCAAAGGACGGGATGTGGATTTTACCATTCAGCGTCATTCGGTGGGAGCCTACGTCGCCATGAGTACCTCGCACGACCCGGTCGTGCAAAAGATGAATAAGCCCAAGAAAAAGCCGGAAGCCAAACGCGGCGGCGGTCGGGGCAGACGCGGTGACGAGGACTCCGCTTTCTTTACTTATAACTTCAGCCAAAAGAAAGAAGCAGATTACGCCTCTTCTTATACCATAGGCGAATTTTTATATCGCTTGCACTTTCTGGCTCAGCTCAATCAGGTTTTCCCTTTCCGCATAGGGGTGCCTTTTGGGTATATGCTGGCGGGAATTATTTCTTTCATCTTCCTCTTCGCCCTGATTACGGGTTTGCTACTGCATTGGGATAAACTAAGGTCTAACTTCTTTACCTTCCGACCCTGGAGTAAATGGAAGACGGTCTGGACCGACTTACATACGGTTTTAGGCGTAATTGGCTTTCCCTTTCAGCTCGTTTTTGCCTTGACGGGTATTATTCTGATCTTTAATTCATTTTTCATTATTCCTTATACCAAGCTGTTTTACCAGGGAAACGAAGAGAAAATCTATCAGGATTTGGGCTATGGAGTAAAGGCCGAGTATCCCTACGCAAACAAGCCTTTAATGGCCTCCTTCGATATCAATGGATTAGTTAGTCAGGTCCAGCAGCAATGGCAGAAAAGTGACATTAGTATGGTGGCCATCCGTAACTATGGGGATGAAAACATGCACGTTATTGTGCAGGCTAAAGCCCATACCGATGCTCAGTTGAATGGAGAAGGAGAAATCATTTACCGCGTTCGTGATCAGAAATTTATCTCTGAAAGCTCGCCACTGGAAATGCCTTCGTACATCCAGACAGTTAAAGGGTTCATTTACCACCTGCACTTTGGTGATTTTGGCGGAAGACCCCTTCGGGTTATCTATTTTGTACTGGGTATTATGGGGTGCTTGGTGATTAACTCGGGGGTCATGATTTGGCTGGTAGCTCGGGATAAGAAGAACATTCCTGCTCGTAAACGTACCTTTAATTTTTGGACAGCAAACGTATACCTCTCTTCGAGTTTGAGCCTGTTACCTGTAACGGCTTTTACGATGATAAGTCTGTTATTCTTGGAAAAACCCGGACAAAGCGACATTTACCACTGGTATTTTTATCCTTGGTTAATCCTGAGTGTGTATTTCCTGGTTCGCAAAGATCTGAATCTGGTCAATCGTCAGTCTACGTTCTTGTCAGCAGTGACTTGTTTCCTCTTGCCCGTACTCGACGGCATCGTTCGCGGAAACTGGTTCTGGAATACCTTTAGCCGCCAGGCCTACGATATTCTTTTCATCGATGTATTATTCCTGATTCTTTCCCTGATGAGCGGATTTGTTCTCTGGAAAATAGTGCAGAAACAATGCCTTCAGCCCGGCGAAGAAACTTCAAAAACCAAAGTGGGTCAGATGAGTCACGCGTAGTCAGGATAAGGCTTAAGTCACTATATTAGTTAGAAAGAGTCCATCTGATGTTTAGTTGGACTCTTTTTCTTTGCAGGCTACAGTTAATACTCTCACTGATTTATAGGTTGTCCTGAATGAAAGGCTGTAGGCTTCTCTCTTCGTTTGAGAGTATGTTAGGAAGAAGAGCTTACCCCTCGCTCTGTCATCCAGAGCGAAGCGAAGGACCTTATTACTATTAGGAAAGTAGTTGATCTTGAGGAAACGCCGCCGTCGCTCAGCTCTAGGCCTCTGGCCAGTAGGATGCGAATCCTTAGCTGGTTACAGAACATGTATTCTCAAATAAAAACATCCTTCTGATAATGAATCTGTAAGTTTATTAACTAGCTGAATAATAGTTATTTGTAGAGATATACTAGCATTTTTGTGACTTTTTTAAGCAGTTTTCCTGCATCTTTTCCTTTCTTTACGGCCCTTCAAAAGCATTGTTAAGCTAAGCCTACGTGAAAATTTATGACAGAAGAGCAGGTCGTACAACTGGCTCCTGATGCTGCCTCGCTGAAAGCGGGAAAAGCTTTAGCCGTCGAAAATAAATGGGTTACTCTATCCTATAATTCTCGGGTTCTTTGGGGCGAAGTGCAAGGAAGTGGCAAGGAACCGTACCGAACGCAGGTTGATTTACAGCAAACCGCTTTCAAGTGTAGCTGCCCGAGTCGAAAATTTCCTTGCAAGCACGGACTCGGCCTGCTGTTACTTTTTGCCAAATCCGCTCCTGGTTTTAAGAATTCGGAAGATGAACCCGTCTGGGTGAGTGAATGGATTGGTAAACGCCAGACGAAAGCCGAAAAAGCCGCCGAGCCTGCCGCTGAAGTTAATCCCGAACAAAAGGAAAAAGACCGACTCAAACGCCAACAGCAACGTTACCAGAAAGTAGAGGCCGGGGTAGGGGAGCTTAGCCAGTGGCTGCGAGATATGGTGCGGACAGGAACCCTGAGCGTGCCCGAAAAGGGGCCTCGCTATTTTGAGCAAACCGCCGCCCGCATGGTCGATGCTCAGGCTACGGGTCTGGCTAATGGAGTGAAAGCGTTTAACCATATCGCTTATTCGGGTTCCAACTGGCAGAGTGAGGTACTGAAGCAATGCAGTCAGTTATACCTTTGGACGCAAGCCTTTAAAAACCTTCCTCAGTTACCGCCTCCGCTTCAGGAAGATGTTAAAAATGCCATTGGGTGGGGCCGGTCTGCCAAAGATCTGGGCGAAGAAGCCGAAAGCGTCACCGACGACTGGCTGGTGCTGGGCCGCATGAGCCGGGAGGAAGATCGCATTACCGTGCAGCAGAACTGGCTGTATGGGTATACGTCGGGTCGAATCGCCTTGATTCTCAACTTTTCTTATCAAAATGCGGGCGTAGAAACGCCGCTTGTACCGGGACGAATTTCTAAAGCTACGCTCCAGTTTTATCCTTCGGCCTTTCCTTTCAGGGCTCTGGTTGCTGAGCACAGGGGTTATGAAAATATGTACCCCCAAGCAAATGTTTTCCCGGATTTCTCCGAAGCCGAAACGTTTTTAAATCAGACCTGGCAAGCTCAGCCCTGGGCCGATGAAATTCCCCTTTGGGTGGATCAGCTTCAACTCGTTAAGGCTGAAAATGACTGGTACCTTCGCGATAACAAAAGTCAGGTCATGTCCATTGATTCGGCTTTTGATGAGATGAAAATTCTTCAACTGCTAGCTCTGAGTGGCGGTCAGCCCATGCGTTTAGCCATCCTTTACAGCGAGGGTTACGTATATCCTTTAGGCTTTCAACTGGATGCCACTTATCACCTTTTATCCGTTTAAACCATGAATACCTGGAATGAATTAGTGCAGGTAGCTTTGCTGGGAACGGAAAAAAGTAAATTTTCTTCCGAAAGCTTACCGCAGTCCATCCAAACGCTACTGGCTAAGGCCAACCCGCAGGATCGGGAAGGTTTTTTTCTGACGGCAGCGGCCCTGACCTATCAATACGAGCGTTCAGGGAAAAAACGGGCCGTGATGGACTTACCAGCCATACCGCCAGCGGAACAGGAAAGCCGCCTGGAAGCTCCAAAGGAAGCCGTCGATTTACTAAAAACGCTTCTCGATCAGCAGCCTTTGAACGCCACGTTACTGAGCCTTTCCTTACAAAAGCTTCAGGAAAAAGACTGGGTGATCCCTAGTGCTCATTTAGTGCAGGTACTTAATGTCGAAGATGCTCAGGTTCAAAAATCCCTTCTTCCCGTTTTAGGCAAGCGGGGCGAGTGGTTACGCTCGTTTCATTCCCCCTGCAACAGGCCGCCGAAACAGACTGGGAAAAAAGCTGGCAGGAAGGAAAAATTGCTGAACGAAAGAAGGCTTTGTATGCTTTTCGGGAACAAAATCCCACGCTGGCTCGCCAGCGACTGGAAGAAAGCTGGAGCGAACTCGCGGCCCGCGAAAGAAAAGAGTTACTGGAAGTATTATCCCTGAATCTTTCTAAGGACGACGAGGCCTTTTTAAGAGCCATTCAGCAGGAATTAAAAGGGAACAAACCTTTAACGCAGGAAATCAGACAGCTTATTTTTCGCCTATTAGCCCTTTTATCCGCCGGAGCCGAACAGCTTTTTTTGCAGCAAAACCTTCCTACGTACATTATTCGGGAAAAGAAGTTACTGGGATTAGTTTCTACGCCCAAGTTGGTTTTACCCGAAGGCGAAGACACTTTTTTCTCCCTGCAACGCTTTGCTCAGGACTGGGGCTTTTATGATAAAAATCCAGATTCTTATCAATACCAGAGTTTAAGTGATTACTGGTTTTGGGAAGCGGTAGCTTTGACCAATCCCCAAATTTGGCGTGAAGCCTTAAAAACGGACTGGGCAGGCGTGGTGAAATTCTTTACCATTGAAAACGCCAAGGCCGACCGTTCGGCGGCTCGCCATAAAGCTTTGTTGCTCGCCTCGGTTCGCTTTAATGTGCCCGAATTATTTGTAGAAGCCTATCAAAAAGGCGTTTCCTTTACGGGCGTTACCACGTTCTCGCTTCAGGATTACCAGTTCATCTTGCAACGTATCCCTTTCCGGCATTTATATCTCCAAAAAAATGAGCTGTTGCAGGGCTCGTGGTCGGCGGAGTTGAGTCGACACATTTTTCAGGAACTGCTTGAACTTGTGAAAAGCTCACACGTGTATCTGGACTTTGCCCGGCAGGCCAGTGAGTACTGGTATGAGTTTTCGGATGCTGAAATAGATGGATTATTACCCGAAAACACGCCTTCGTATTACCGTTCCGGCGAAGAAAAATTAGCCGCTCAACTGAAAGAAATTCTGAGTCTTCGCCGCTGGATTCGAGCTTTATAAGGAGTTGATAGTTCTGGGCGGCCGCCGCTGCGGTTATTGGTTGATAGGCCGTGTTTTGTAGCCCAATAATAGAGCATTAACTAATTACAAAAACGTAATTCATTCTAACCTACTAAAATTTTACCATGAACGCTTTACGCCAACACGCCGAAGAGCAATTTGCCCACGAGTTAGAAGAACTTCAAAAGCAGGATAATGGCCAACGTCCCCCCAACTGGATTCTTACGCCTCAATCAGTAGTAACTTACTTAATGGGAGGTACGCTGAAAAATGGATTTGAGGTAAGTCCCAAATACATTGGCAGTCGTCGCTTGATGGAAATTGCCGTGGCAACCCTGACAACCGACCGGGCTTTATTACTCTACGGTTTACCGGGAACGGCTAAATCCTGGGTTGCTGAACATTTGGCCGCTGCCGTTTCGGGGAACTCAACGTTATTGATTCAGGGAACCGCCGGAACGGGCGAAGAGGCCATTCGTTACGGCTGGAATTACGCCCGTCTACTTTCCGAAGGACCCTCCGAAAACGCTTTAGTGGTTACACCAATGATGCGGGCGATGAAAGACGGGAAAATCGCCCGAATTGAAGAATTAACCCGGATTTCCGCCGATGTTCAGGATACGCTGATTACTATTTTGTCCGAAAAAACGCTTCCCATTCCAGAGCTTAATACCGAAGTGCAGGCTACCAAAGGTTTTAACGTCATTGCCACGGCCAACAACCGTGATAAGGGGGTTAATGAGTTATCCAGTGCTCTGAAACGTCGTTTTAATACTGTGATTTTACCCGTGCCCGAAAGTATGAATGAAGAGGTGGATATTGTGCAGCGTCGGGTAAGTAGTCTTTCCAAAAGCTTGGAACTGCCCGCTGAATTACCCAGGCTAGCTGAAGTGCAGCGGTTGGTTACCATCTTCCGCGAGCTACGTTCAGGGGTGAGCGAAGATGGAAAAACCAAACTTAAAAGTCCATCGGGTACGATGAGTACCGCCGAAGCCATTTCGGTAATGAATAACGGCATGGCTCTGGCGGCTCATTTTGGCGATGGTAGGGTAACGGCTGAGGATTTGGCGGCGGGCTTGATTGGAGCGTCGTAAAAGATCCCGTTCAGGATAAAGTCGTCTGGAACGAATACCTGGAAACGGTCCTCAAAACCCGCGAAAATTACCGTGACATTTACCGGGCCTGTAAGGAATTAAGCCTATGAGGATTCATTTGCTTGGCATTCGCCACCACGGGGTGGGTTCGGCCCGGCAGGTGCAGCAGCGGCTGGCCGAAGTGCAGCCCGATCTGATTCTGGTGGAAGGTCCGCCGGAACTGACCGAACTTTTACACTGGATGGCTCATAAGGAGCTAACGCCTCCCGTGGCCATCCTGGCTTACGATGCGGACGATCCGCAGAAAGCCGTTTTTTATCCCTTTGCCGAATTCTCACCCGAATGGATAGCGGTTCGCTATGCTCAGGAGCAGTCCATTCCGGTTCGCATGACGGATATGCCTTTGGTGCACTCGCTGGCTACCAAAGCGGTTGAAAAGCTCGATAAACTTGAAAATGCCGAGCAGCCTCAGCGGCGGGTTTTTCCATTGGAAGAGCTGGCCCGGCTTGCGGGCTATGATAATTACCACGACTGGTGGGAAGAACGCTTTGAGCAGGACACGAGCCAGGGCGAGAGCGAAGCGTATTTTCAGGCAGTTGAGTTAACGATGCAGGCCAGCCGTGAAGCTGAAGAGGGCATCGAACGAACGAACGATGAAGTTCGGGAAGCATTTATGCGACAGTCGCTTCGCGAAGCTCAGAAAGAAGGCTTTGAAAACATCGCCGTCATTTGCGGAGCCTGGCACGTACCAGCTTTGGGTGATCTGAAGACGACGAAAAAAGAAGATGCTCAGAAGATCAAAGGTTTGGCTAAAACCAAAGTTCGCCTGACCTGGATTCCCTGGACCAATTCCCGTATGAGCTGGTGGAGCGGCTACGGAGCAGGCATTCACTCGCCGGGATGGTATGAACACCGCTGGAAAAACCCAGATGATTTTGGCGAGTGGTGGTTAACAAAAGTGGCCCATTTACTTCGAAAGCAAAAAGTAGACGTTTCTACGGCTCACGTCATCGAAGCGTACCGACTGGCGGAGTCACTGGCCATTCTTCGCAACTTACCCAGAGCAGGACTTCGTGAATTAAATGAAGCCACCCAGTCGGTCATGTGCATGGGTGAAGGCATCCTAATGCGACTCGTGCAGGATGAGCTTATTATGGCTCACCGCATGGGAAGCGTGCCTCAGGAGTTACCAAAACTGCCAATTCAAACCGATTTTGAAACAAAAGCAAAGAAGCTTCGGCTCGAAATTCGGGAGGATCGCAAATACCTGGAGTTGGACCTTCGCAAAGAACTGGATCTGAGTCGGAGTATTTTCCTGCACCGTTTGCGGGTATTAGACATTACCTGGGCAGATTTGGTTCGAACTTCCAGCAAGGGAACTTTCAAGGAAGGCTGGCAACTGAGCTGGCGACCCGAGTCGATTCTCGAATTGATTGAAAAAGCCATTTGGGGTAATCGGATTGAAGACGCAGCTACGCAGTTGTTGCTCGATCAAAGCAAAAAAAGCACCTCCATTACCGAATTAGCTGCCAAACTCGAAGCGGCCATCCCCGCCGAGTTATTCGGAGTATTAGACGGATTAATTACCCGTATCAGCGATTTGGCTACGGTTTCAGCCGATATGCAGGAGCTGATGACGGCCTTAACGCCGCTGGTAACCGTAAGTCGCTATGGAAACGTTCGTAAAACGGACTTCTCGGCCTTAATGCAGGTCGTTGAAAGTTTGTTAACCCGCATCTGTATCGGCTTGCCTACGGCCTGTTATGGACTGGATGATGACAATGCCCGAAAAATGTTTACGCTGATTCGTCAGGTGGATGAATCAGTGATGCTCTTAGAGATCGAGCCGCTTCTATTGGAATGGCAAAATACGCTGAAAGTATTAGCCGATAAAGAACAGATTCCGCCGCTGTTAAAAGGCGGTAGTAGCCGTTTACTATTTGATCGCCGCCTGCTCTCGGAAGAAACCATGGCTCAGCTCTTTGAACAGGCTTTGTCCAAAGGGTATGAACCCGCTTATTCGGCGGCCTGGCTGGAAGGTTTCTTAAAAGGGAGTGGACTCATCTTACTTTATGATCCTATTCTCTGGAAGCTACTTTATACCTGGGTAGCCGACTTAGATAACGAGGTATTCATCGAGCAACTGCCCGTCTTACGGCGAACCTTTGCCGAATTTGAAGTTGCTGAACGCCGAAAGCTGGGGGAGAAAGCCAAGAGCTTACCCGCATTACCCACTCGGACGGTAAGCCTGACGACGGATGATTTTGACTTTGAACGAGCCGAGGCGAGTCTACCCACTATGGCGGCACTTTTAGGATTGATGTAAGCAATGGAAAAGCAAGAAGAAACGCTTAAACGCTGGCGACTCTTACTCGGAGGCCAGAACGCGGACGGAACGGGCGTGAGTCTAAACGACCAGGAAAAGCAGATTGATGAAGCTTTATCAGCTCTGTATGATTTTGAACAACGAGGCAAGTTTGAATACGGACCTAACCAGAAAGGGGGCTCGGGGGCTTCGCAGCCTAATGTAGCCCGTTGGCTGGGAGATATTCGCCAGTATTTTCCTACTTCGGTCGTACAAGTCATGCAGCAGGATGCTTTGCAAAAGCCGGAACTGCAAAAAAAGCTACTTTTCGAACCTGAAATTCTGGAGCAGGCCACGCCCGATGTACATCTGGTAGCTACATTAATGGAGCTGGGAAAACTCATTCCTTCCAAAACCAAAGACACAGCTCGCCGGGTAGTCCAGAAAGTGGTGGATGAATTGCTGGAAAAGCTTTCACAAAATACGATTCAGGCTATTACCGGAGCTTTAAATCGAGGTGTTCGGAACCGTCGCCCCCGGCTCAATGAAATGGACTGGCCTTCGACGATTCGTAAGAACCTCCGTCATTATCAGGCAGACTATAAAACCATTATTCCCGAAGATCTCATTGGTTTTGGACGCAAAACCCGCCGCAGTTTAAAAGACGTCGTTTTGTGTCTGGATCAATCGGGCTCGATGGGAAGTTCGGTGGTGTATTCGGGCATTTTTGGCTCGGTTATGGCCTCCATTCCTTCGATAAAAACCCGCATGGTCGTTTTTGATACCGAGGTTGTGGATTTGACCGAAGATTTAAATGATCCGGTAGATTTGCTCTTCGGAGTTCAATTGGGAGGTGGAACAGATATTGACCGGGCTCTGGGGTATTGCCAGACGGTTATTCAAAAGCCTAACGATACGATTCTGGTATTGATTACTGATTTATACGAAGGCGGAAATCAGCAGCAAATGCGGCAACGCATGCAAGAAATTGTGGCTTCTGGCGTACAATTAATCTGTTTGCTGGCTTTGAACGATGAAGGAGCTCCGTATTATGATGCGAGAAACGCGAAGTTTTTAGGAGATTTGGGCGTTCCGGTTTTCGCCTGCACTCCCGATCTTTTTCCTGAAGTGATGGCTGCCGCTATTAACAAACAGGATTTAAAGCAGTGGGCGGGCGATCAGGACATTGCTCTGAAGGGATAATTACGAAAGACAAAAGACATGCAACTCATTGCTGATAGTGGTTCTACAAAAACCGACTGGCGGATGCTGGCCGATGACGGAAGTGTGGGACAAGCCCGTACGGTTGGATTTAATCCTTTTTACCAAAGTTCCGAGCAAATCGCTCATGAATTAAAGCTGAGTTTGAAGCCTAAAGTAAAAGAGCTGGTAACGGCTATTTTTTCTATGGAGCAGGGGTTACGGGAGCCGAGAAGGCTCAGGTAATCATGGATGGATTAAAGGACGTTTTCCCGGAAGCTGAACACATCGAAGCCCATTCCGATATGCTGGGAGCGGCCCGGGCCTTGTGTGGGCGGGAAAAGGGCATTGCCTGCATTTTAGGAACGGGCTCTAACACCTGTCAGATTGAAAACGGTGAAATCACCCATAAAGTAGATACCCTGGGCTTCTGGCTGGGGGACGAAGGTAGCGGCGGTTATCTGGGGAAAACGCTCGTACAGACCTATCTCCACAAAGAGTTACCCCAAGCCTTACACGAAAAATTTGAAAAGCGTTACCCAAACCTAAACCGGGACGTAGTGCTGGAAAATGCGTATCAAAAGCCCTTTCCCAATCGCTATTTTGCCGGATTTTCCAAGTTTCTCTTTGATAACAGAACTGACGCCGCAGCCTATCAGATTGCAGCGAATGCCTTTGGTTTATTCTTTGAAAAGTACGTTCAAAAATATCCAGACTATTCAAACTACCGGGTTAGTCTGACGGGCTCAGTAGCGTTTTATTACTCGGATATTATTCGAAGAGTCGCCCGGGAAAAGAATATTACCATCGGTGTAATCATGGAAACACCCATTGCCGGATTGACGCTTTATCATCAGGGGAAATCATAAAAAAAGGCTGTTGAACATTTCTTCAACAGCCTTTTCATTAAGAAAGATTGGTAGTGTTTTCAGTGGATTCCAATGCTACCTTGTTTTCGAGTAAATCAGCTACCGTGTTTTGCTCTAATACGTGAAGGTTGGCATCCCGCCAGTTTCGCATGACATTTCGCAGCGTACAGGTGTGCTCATCGGCACAATCATCGCATTTCCCGTAGAAATACAGCGATACGCATAGGGTAGGCGAAATAGGTCCGTCAATGATGCGTAAGACCTTTGCAAAACTTACTTCCTCGGGTGGAATTCGAAGCATGTATCCTCCTCCTTTGCCTTTTTGACTTTGGAGTATGCCATGATTGCGTAGGTCCAGCAGGATTGCCTCCAGAAATTTCTTGGGAATTTTTTCCTGTTCGGCAATGTAGGAAATCAAAACGGGCTTTTGGTTTCCGTACTCCTGACCCAACACTTTCAGGGCTTTAAGAGCATATTTGGCTTTTTTAGAAATCATAATGATGAAGTAACCTTAAGAGCGGTTCTTTGTCAATTTTGCTTTGAATCTACGAAAAGTTTACCATATCTATCATTTCCCTAGGACAGAAAGGCTTCCCTGTTCGATGAAATTATATAATTCTTATTAAATACTTTCACTTCAGACTAAGCCTTTTACATCCCCAAACTCCGGTTACGTCAATTTATTTTATATAAAATGAAAGTTCTAGTAGACTTTTCCGAATGAATAACGACATTTAGTGAGAAAAAATCCATTTTTTTCAAGCATACGTCTTGGGAAACAGAAAATTCTGGCTAATTTTGCCGCTCGATTCTGAAAAAATGAGTTATCCGTTGTCTGTTTCGTAACAACGGCTCGGACGGATAACAGGTAACCAAATAAATAAATAAGGCAATGAAAAGAACTTTCCAACCATCAAATCGCAAGCGTCGCAACAAGCACGGCTTCCGCGAGCGGATGAGCACTCCTAATGGTCGTCGTGTATTGGCAGCTCGCCGTGCCCGTGGTCGCTGGAAATTGACCGTTTCTGACGAAAAACGTCACAAACAATAGTCAATAAAGATTTTCCGTACAAAAAGGACGCTTGCCCAGGGTAAGCGTCCTTTTTGTTTTCAAAGTAGAGACGCGACTTCATCACGTCTGGTTTCTCCTGCAAGCAAGTTAGGGAGTTACCCATGGCCTCCCGCCCTGGCTGGTGTCTTCACAGCCATTAATAAGCACAGTGGTTGGTGAGGACACCAACCATGGTAGAAGATTTTCCGTAAAAAAAGGACGCTTACCCTGGCAAGCGTCCTTTTTGTTTTCAAAGTAGAGACGCGACTTTATCGCATCTGGTTTCTCCTGCAAGCAAGTTAGGGAGTTACCCACGGACTCCCGTCCTGACTGGTGTCTTCACCAACCAGGGCGGAGAAAAGGTGGCTTTATTGCCTTTAAATTGTTAATAGAGGCGACAAAAGAACCTCATCAATTCTTTTGCTGACCGTTTTCAAAGCGGGCGGCTCCCAGTTTATTGCCCTTGGCATCGAAGAATTCTCCTTCTCCTGTCAGACTAATCATTCTGCCATCCGTAAACGTGCCTACCAGTTTGCGTCCATCGCCAAAGCGGTATTCTCCCTTACCAGCCGGCATACCTTTGGCATTGTAGGCACCATGCCAGCCGAATTCAGGATGAAAACGGCACAGGAAAGTATCGGGATTTTGCAATTGAACCACAATCTCAAATTGATCGGGATTGGCCTGTACATAGGGTACCAGGTAACGAGGTGTCGAGGAATAACCTAGGGCATCAATGACGACAAAATCAGCTTTTCGCTTGATTAAGTAATCGTGAAAATCCTTTTGGTTTTCGGTAAATGGGTAATTGGTAACGTAGCTATCCGAAAAAACAATGAATAGACTTGGCTTTCGGCAGATAACCATGGAGTTTTTTGGAGCGTATTCCCGAATCCAGGCTGCTGCTTGAAAATAGTTCTCGTGTGCCGGATCGTAATTGGGAACCCGGGCAAATTGTCGTAAATACTTAAGTCCCGAGCCTTCCCGCGTTTCGGTAGCCGTTTGCCCTACGAAACTCGGAACAAGTAATAAAAACAGGAGCGGCACCAGCGTTTGAGTAACTACACGATTCGTAACCTTTACTTTCGCAAGAGCTAAAATGATAAGGTAATACAGTCCATAAATGCCACAAAAAACAAAGAAGGGCACGATGTGAATCATGAGTCGATTCCCCGTCCAGACTTCAGGTAGATGAGTAGTAGGGCAAAAGTTGCCAGTCCGTATCCGGCAATTAATAGCCGATACTGCTTGAGATGGTACCAGCCCAAAGCCATAATAGCCAGCAGTACCAAACTGCCGATCCATTCTTCTGAAGACACGGGTACTGAATAATCTTCTACGTTGGTGCTTAGCGTGGCCGTGGGAATTTCTCGGGTCAGGTAACGCTCGGTATTATGATAAAATCGCTCGACCCAGCCGCTAAAACCCTGCACGGTGCCTTCTTCAGGCCGCAACGGATTAATCATCTGCATATCGCGAAGGTGACTATCACCGCCGAGTTTGGAAGCCCGAATTTGCCAGGGCAGAATTCCCAGAAAAAAGACTATGGCCATTAACCCAATGTGCAGCCATTTCTTACGAAACAGCAGGTAAAGCCCTACGCCCGCCAATATCATCAGACCCGTTTGCCGGACGTAATACGAACAAACGACACCAATCATAAAACCCCAGAAGTAAGGATCTTTCCAGGCGGGGCGACTTAAATCAGCTCGTACAAAAAGCCAGATGGAGAGCAGCGAGATAAAGAAGTACGTCAGCTCGCTCATCATCATGGTGGAGTATTGAAGAATATGGAAATTCAGCAGTACCAGTAAAGCACTAACAAAAGCCAGGTGAATGTTGCGACTCATGCGGCGGAATAAGTCGAACATTAAAAGAATAGAGGCGATGAGAAAAACGCCGTTGAATCCCTGAATGGTAGTGGTTTTGGTCGAGAAAAACTTCATAATCATGGCAATTACGAAGGGATAACCCGGCGGGAAGTGATTCGCTGGTACTTTCTCTGGCCCGGTAATACCCACGTAGCCGTCCCCCTGAGCGATGGCTTTCCCGAGGATATAATAATCCGTGGCATCTCCGGTAAGGGAGATTTTCTTGTCAAAAATGTACTGAAAGACAAACCAGCCAATGCCAATCAGTAAAAAAGCATAGATAAAGAGTAATAGCTTTTCCGAAGAAACCCCTGGGGTAGCCGCAGGGGTGGGGTGGGGGGAAGAAGGTGTAGTGGCTTTATTTTTCATTCATGAACCAGCTTTCGATCTGCCCAAAGATACAATTGAATTCTACACAACTCGAAAGAAGTGGGAACGGCCTTTCGATGAAGTAAAGAAGAACTTTTGCCGATTTGATGCTCAAACTCGTCTACGGAGTCGAATAGTTTCCCTAAAAACTGCTAAACTCGCAGTTAGATTGCAAAAAATGGCCTCTCCACGTCGCATAACATTATGATTTTCCTCTTCGCTTATACTCTAAATTAAACATTTCAAAAATGAAGTCTTCCGTACGGATTCAATTAATGATCATGATGTTTCTCCAGTTTTTCACCTGGGGGGCCTGGTATGGTCAGGTAACCAAGTACCTGGGTACGACGCTCGGAGCGACGGGTGAGCAGCAGGGGGCCGCCTTCTCGACTTTTTCCATTGCCATGCTTATTGCTCCTTTTTTCGTGGGGATGATTGCCGACCGTTATTTCTCGGCTCAGAAAGTGATGGGTGTGCTGAATTTGCTGGGGGCAGGTGTTTTGTATTTTTTAACTCAGGCCGATAATCCCGATACGTTTTTCTGGTTGATTCTGGCGTACTGTTTAACCTTTACACCTACGCTGGCTCTGGCTACTACCATTGCCATGAATCAGATGGCGAGTCCTGAAAAAGAATTTCCTAACATCCGGGTAGCGGGGACGATAGCCTGGATTGTAGTGGTTAATATCATTGGTTCTCTCGGCGTAGGGGATCAGGTAACGATTTTCCAGTTTGCTATGCTTACTTCGCTACTGCTGGGAATTTTCTCATTCTTTTTACCGGACACGCCTCCCAAGGCGGCGGGGCCGGCCCAATTCTCTCAGATTCTGGGTACGGATGCCTTTGTATTATTCAAGGATCGCTCGTTTGCGATTTTCTTTTTGTCTTCGATTCTGATCTGTATTCCTCTTTCCTTTTACTACGCCATGGCCAACCCTTCCTTAACGGATTCTGGCATGGCGAATGTCGAAAACAAAATGTCTTTAGGGCAGGCTTCAGAAGTTATTTTCATGCTTTTATTACCCTTATCCTACAGCCGCCTGGGCGTGAAGTGGACCTTTATCGTTGCTTTAATCGCCTGGATTTTACGTTTCCTTTGTTTTGGTTTTGGCGATGCGGGTTCGGGAGAATGGATTTTATACCTGGCGATTATCCTGCACGGCGTGTGCTATGACTTCTTCTTTGTAACGGGTCAGATTTATACGGATAATAAAGCCGGTGAACGCATCAAAACTCAGGCACAAAGTCTGATTAGCTTTGCTACATATGGCGTGGGTATGGGCGTTGGCTCGTACATTGCCGGTGTTTTAAAAGATACGTTTACAACATCGACAGGCATGAACTGGAGTGGTTACTGGATGGTACCCGCGGGCATTGCTGCCGTTATTTTATTACTATTCATTGCCGTTTTCCGGGAAAGAAAAACCGAAATTAATGCATAAGTAACCGTGGGTTGTAAGAACAAAAAATCCCTCGCTAACTACTAGCGAGGGATTTTTTGTTCTTACCTATAGGTTTGCCTAAAAGGCTTCGACTTCCGTTCCTGCGAGTGGAATAGTAATAGTGAAACTGGTTCCCCGGCCCACTTCTGATTCCACGTCGATGCGGGCTTTGTGCGACTGAATAATGCTCAGTGTTGCCGCCAGACCCAAGCCAATGCCATTGTTTTTTGAAGTGAAATAAGGCTCGAACAAACGACCGAGGTTTTCAGCCGGTATGCCTGAACCATTGTCTTCCACGGAAATGTAACAGAAGTCACCTGCCACATGATTCTGAACGTGCAGAATGCCCTCTTCGGGCTGCATGGCTTCAATGGCATTGACAATGATATTAAGAACGGCAATTTTGACTTTTTCTTTATCTACCTTAATGAAGCAGTCTTCGCCGTAATCTTTTTGAAGCGTGATGTTTTTAAGTTGAATTCGATCCAGTGCCAGAGCCAGTGTTTCATCTAGCAACTGATGGACAGAAACATCGGCCAGGTTGATCTCTGCCTGACGAGAAGAGTTCAGTAGCTCTGAAATCAAATCATTGATGCGTTGCGAGTTGCGTTTGATGATCTGCGGATACATCAGCAGATCTTCCTCCTGCATACCCGTCAGTAACTCATCGGCTGACAGGTTAATATTGGTCAGCGGGTTGCGAACTTCGTGAGCCAGCGTGCGAACCAGACGAGCCGTAGCCGCCAGTTTTTCCGTGAGTAAAGTATCGCGTTCTGCTTTTTTACGGGCTGTGATATCATGCACAATACCCTGAATTTGTTTACTACCAAAACCATCGGTTTGTAAACTGGCGTAGATCGTACAGTAACGTTTGTCGCCCTGGCTGGTTTGCAGAGCTACTTCAAAATCTTCAATTTCACCAAACTGCTCCAGCATCGTCATGAAGAGGGCGTAGCGTTCGGTACTTTCAAAGATTTCTGCCATCCGTTTTTTCGTGAATTCTTCGGGAGTATATCCCAGTAATTCACTACCATTGGGATTGACATACAGAAATTCACCCGATGTATTGGCCAGAAAAATCATCTCCCGCAATTGATTAAATAAACTGCGGTACTGGCGTTCACTATCACGTAATTTATTAAGTGTGGTGGTCCGCTCCAGGGTGTAACGAATGCAGCGTTCGAGTTTTTCAGCGTTCAGATCACTTTTTACCAGATAATCCACGGCACCTCGACGAGTAGCTTCTTCGTCTACTTTGCGATCGCCCCGGCCCGTAAGTAAAACCATGGGTGTTCGCAGGCCAATCGCATTGGCCTCTTCGATGAGATCAAGTCCTGTCTTGGCCCCTAGGAAGAAATCAACGAAAGCGATATCGGGTTGCTGCTCTTTGAGTTTAGCCAGAGCTGTAGAATAGCCATTGGCCCAATCCAGCGTAAAGTGATTGCCCGGAATATCCCGTAGTGAATCGCTGGTGAGCAGATAATCATCCTCATCGTCATCCACAATGAGAATCTTTGTAAAGTTATTCATAAGTCCTCCCTGCTCGCCAGAGAGCATTTGGTGGTGAAATAGATTAATCGGAAGTTACAGGTATCTGAACAATTTCAAACCAGTACTTACCAAGCGATTTAGTAACTTCAATAAAGTCCCGGAAGGTAACAGGCTTAGTAATAAAGCAGTTAACACCCAGGTCGTAACTTCTTAAAATATCTTCTTCTGCATGAGAAGTCGTGAGAATGATCACTGGAATCCTACGAAGGTCGGGATGAGATTTGATATGCTTCAGAGCTTCGCGTCCATCCATTCGGGGCATATTCAAATCCAGCAAAATTAGGCCCGGTCTGGGGCTTAATTTCGGATTCTCGTACTTTCCTCGTCTTAATAAGTAATCGAGCAACTCCAGACCATCTTCTACAAAATGAATTTCATTGAGTATAAAGTTTTCTTCTAGTGCTTCCTGAGTCATCTCCCGGTCTTCTTCATCGTCATCAGCGATAAGAATCACGACCGGCTTCTTCTTACTAATCGTTTCCATAACACTTTTATTCTAAAGAAGAATACGTGTCGTCTGTATACACTATTTTCTTCCTGTTAAATGACAGTAACTTGCTGCTCAGGAAGTAGGAGTACGAAGGTTGTTCCCTGTCCGCTTTGGCTGGTGGCGTAAATAGCCCCCCCATGATTCTCCACAATTCGTTTGCAAATGGCTAGGCCCATTCCTGCTCCTTCATATTCTGAGCGGCCATGTAATCGCTTGAAAAGTGTAAAAATCTGTTCCGAATACTTCGATTCAAAGCCTATGCCGTTATCGGCAATGGTAAGCTTGTGGAAATTCTGACCCACTGGTAAACGGGCTTCGGCAATTTCCTGACGCGAAGCGGGTAGGGAGTTAATGGTAATGGTTAAAGAACGTTCGGGACTATTAAACTTCAGGGCATTACCAATCAGATTCTGGAATAGCTGGTGCATCTGAGTGGGTAAGGCCAGAATGGTTGGTAAGGATCCGATGCTGACGCTTGCCTGAGTTTCGGCAATACGCAGCTCAAAATCACTCAGTACATTCTTCACTACATCTTGAAGCTGAACGGGTGTAAAAGGCTCTTCGGGACGGGAAGCCCGGGAGTAGCTCAACAGGCTATCAATCAAGAGCTTCATGCGTTGGGTAGCCCCAAGCATCCGGGTTAGGTAATGAGCACCTTCGTCGCCTAGGTTTTCCCGGTATTTGCTATTGATACGCTCCCCGAATGAAGTAATTTTTCGCAGAGGCTCCTGTAAGTCATGCGAAGCAATGTAGGCAAATTGTTCCAGCTCAAAATTAGACTGGTCTAGTGCCTGCATTTTATTTTCCAGCTCTTGCTGATACTGAACTTTAGCCGTCAAATCGGCTGTGATTCCTACTAAATGTAATTTCCCGGTAACGGGATGAACCTGCGTACGGCCCTGTGAAAGCAAAACGAGTTCTTTTCCTTCGTAATTCGTTACGCGATATTGAGCTCTGAAGGAAGTCTGATTATCAATGGCTTCTTGAATAAGCTCATAGGTATGTTGACGATCAGGCTCCAAAATTTGCTGAATGTACCAGTCAAAATTCAGTACCTCTTCGTCATGAGTCGGGATGTTAAAAACATCATATAAGCCCCTGGACCAGTGGATAGAACTTTGGCCTATTTCCCAATCGAACGTACCAAATTGTAATAAAGATTCAGCTTCCCGAAGGTAAGAAGTACTATCATAAAGCTGAGACATAGTAAAAAGGGCAGAAGTTTAGAAATAGTTACGGCTCATCATACCCTAAAACGAAGCATGATGAGCCGTAAGAACTTAAGATAAATGGTAATTCTTCATTTTGTTATAAAGCGTTTTCCGGTCAATACCCAGAAGTTGAGCGGCTTTGCTTTTATTGAAGTTTACCTGTTTGAGCGTCTTGAGAATCATGTCATACTCCGCTTCCAGTGCTGCCGAACGCAGGTTGGGCTTTTCGCCTTTGTTGGCATCGGGCGTAGCAATGGCAATGGGAGGTTCTGTATAATAAGGCTGAGTTGGAATAACGGGAATGACCTGAGGTTGCTCTGGTACATACGTGGGCATCGGGGCCGAGTTATCCATGGATTGCAGCTTATTGAAATGGACAATTTCAAAAGGCAGGTCGCGAGATTGAATAGCTTCGCTATCGGTTAATAACGTAGCCCTTTTGATCACATTTCGCATTTCGCGTAAGTTACCCGGCCACTCGTAACGCATGAACAAATCCACAACGTCTTCGGCAAACCCACGCACTTGCTTACCCAATTCACCATTGGTTGCCTGAAGAAAATAATCGGCAAAGGTCATAATATCAGCGGGTCGTTCCCGTAGGGGCGGCACGTCGATACTAAACTCATTGAAACGATAGTAAAGGTCTTCTCGGAATTTTCCTTTTTTCGCAGATTCAATCAGACGTTCGTTGGAAGCAACAATGATGCGAACATCAATCGGTGTTTCTTTGGTGCCGCCCAATCGGCGAAGCTTTCGCTCCTGCACTACCCGCAATAAAGAAACTTGAACGTCGTAAGGCAAGTTACCTACTTCATCCAGAAAGAGAGTCCCACCGTGAGCTTGTTCAAAGTGCCCAATTTTCTGATTTAAGGCACCCGTAAAGGCTCCCTTTTCGTGCCCAAAAAGCTCGGACCCTGCCAGCTCTTTAGAGATTGCTCCACAGTCCATCGCGACAAAGGGACCACCGGAACGTTTACTGCGTTTATGAATCTCCTGAGCAACGGCTTCTTTTCCTGAGCCGCTTTCTCCGTAAATGATTACGCTATAATTAGTCGGTGCTACTAAATCAACCTGACGATAAAGATATTTGGATTCAGCACCATTTCCGAAGATGTATTGCTCTGAGCCGGAAGGCCGTTTGGCAGGTGCCTGGGTTGGAGCTCCCGAATCATTCGCCGCCGAAGGAGGCGGAGCCAGCGTGCCAGCTGCACTTTGCTCAAGGGCCTTACGAATGGTTACTAAAATTTCATCGGGAAACAGAGGCTTCGTTACGTAATCGTAGGCACCCTGTTTCATTACATTAACGGCAATCTTAATATCTGAGTAACCGGTAATGATGATTACAGGAACCCTGGGAAACTGCTCTTTAATGCGAACCAATAACTCACCCCCGTCCATATCGCCAAGGCGAAAGTCGGTCATGACTAGATCGGGTTTAAAATCAGTTAGTGTTTCAAGACCAGAGGTTCCATTATGAGCAATGGCGACCTCGAAGCCGTTACGCCCCAAGAATCGCCGTAGAAGCAGACAAATGTCCGTATCGTCGTCAATTACTAATATTCTCTGCATAAAAACCTGCCATTGCCCTCACTTAAAAAGAAGTCCTCATATTCCTTAAAGGAGGACTTATGTGTTTATCGTTAATACTATTGCTTTCCAAAACAAGGCTGACCTGTTATACGCCACGCCGGAACTGGGCCGATTGAATACCAAGCTGGTCGCGGTATTTGGCAACCGTACGCCGTGAAATCAAATAACCCTGGGTAGCCAATAATCGCATCAAATCAAAGTCATTGAAAGGATTACGTTTGTCTTCACAGGAGATATGTTCGACCAGAGCCTGTTGGATGGCCTTGTTGGATACTTCCGTTCCGTTCTCAGTACGGATACCTTCTGTGAACAGATCTTTCAGGTGAATAAGTCCGAAAGGAGTCTGAGCATATTTACCGGAGGTAACCCGGGAAATGGTCGAAATATCCATACCAATGCAATCGGCTACGTCTTTAAGAATCATGGGCTTAAGCAAACGCACATCCCCTGTTTCAAAGTAAGGACGCTGTAGCTGAACCAGAACCCGCATGGCTCGATGCATCGTGTTCTCCCGCTGACGAATGGCATCAACCAGCCACTGAGCTGATTGCAATTTATTTTTTAGGTAAGTGGCAGCACCGCGTTCACGGCTGGTGTCCACTAACCCAATGATAGAACTATTTACGCGAATATCAGGCCAGTTGCCGCGATTAAGTGCTACCTCGATTCTTCCATAATCATCGTAATGAAGCACATAATCAGGAATGATGCCTCTTTTGATGACCATGGAATCGTTATTTCCGCCTACAATAGGTTTCGGATTTAACTTACCAATTTCAGCTAGAGCCAGGCGTAACTCGTCTTCATCAATTTCCAGGCTTTTACAAATCTTTTCAAAGTTACGATTTGAAAGCTCAGTAAAGCAGTTGGTAACGATTTCAACGGCCCGTAAGGAAGCTGGTGTAGCTCGACGGCTTTCGAGTTGTAATAATAAACATTCACGTAAATCCCGAGCTGCCAAACCAGCAGGTTCGAGTTCATCGTGAATGGCCGCAAGTACTTCTTCCACTTCTGAACCATCCACAAAAATTCCATGCCCGAATGAATAGTCATCGGCCAGAGAATCGGCATCGCTACGCAGAAAACCGTCGTCATCGAGTGAATCGATAATGAAATCGGCAATGCCACGCTGACGATCCTGTAGGTTCATCCACCGAATCTGTTCCTTGATTACTTCCCGCCAGGTTTCCTGTTCAACAATAGGAGTAGAGTAGAGGTCATCTTCGGCGTTAGGGTCTTGGCTTAAGCGTGTTTTATATTCAGGAATATCATCATTCGAAAATTCATCCCAGTCCCGATAATCTTCAACATTGGTCGGCGTCTCATAATCTGACGAAGAATCGTCGTGACTATCAGACATCTCCATTTCGTCGGTAGATTCATTTTCATTAACTCCTTCTTCCAACAGAGGGTTCTCTTCCAGCTCATTACGAAGGTGCTGTTCGAGTTCCAGGGTAGAAAGCTGAAGGAAATTCAGGAACTGTATCTGCTGAGGGGCGACCCGTAGCGTTTGTTTTTGGCTTTGTGATAAATTAACAGACGTGCTCATAGAGTGGCTTGGATCATTAAGGCGGTAACTGAAGTACTTTACCTTATCATAAAGTCAAGCCATGTATTTCATTTTGAAAGTTATGTTGCATATTCGATACGAAATTAGAGGACTTAGCATACTTTTTTTGTTGATAATCAAGCGGTTTATACAATTATTTAAATTTTAGGCTTGATTTAACTTTCATTAACGGAAGTTTTCAGGGAAC
Source organism: Siphonobacter sp. SORGH_AS_0500 (assembly GCF_002838835.1). Taxonomy (GTDB): domain Bacteria; phylum Bacteroidota; class Bacteroidia; order Cytophagales; family Spirosomataceae; genus Siphonobacter. Next base: position 178,834 of record NZ_NHPP01000009.1, on the reverse strand, counting down.
AGTAACTGCTTCAAATCCCCTCCTCCTATTTCCCCATGTTGTAGAAAATTTACCACTAGGTTTTGCCCTTTTTATAGATGAAGTCATCTAGCATCTGGTTACTTAACATTGCCGCAGCTTCCGCAATTGCTATTTTAATTCTATTAACTTATCTGGGACTGGATCAGGTGAAATCAACGGCCTGGTTTAGCGAACGCGTAGAGCATACCTATAAAACCATTAATGAAAGTGAGCAATTACTGGCTCACATGAAGGAAGCAGAATCCAGTAATCGGGGATACATGATTACTGCCAGCGAAACGTTTTAAAACGTATAAGAAGGCCCGTCGGGAGTATAACCTTTCGCTTAGACGGATGGCCAATCTAGTAATAGACAACGCCCATCAGATGAGGCGTTTGGCTATTTTTGAAAATTTAAGCCGGGACAAATGGCTGACGATGGATGAAAACATTCGTCTGCAACCCACCGTGAAAAAGCAGAATCTGGATGCTAATGTCCTGAAAGGTAAGGCCATCATGGATGCCATGCAGAAGGTCATTCTGGAAATACAGCAGGAAGAAAGTAAGCTTCTGCAAAGCCGGCTTAAGGCCCGGCAACGGGAGTTTAGTTTAGCACCAGCTTACTTGCTGATTCTGGCTCTATTAGCCGTTTTGTTATTAATCATTTCGGCAGGAATGCTGAACATAGAATTAAGACGCCGTCGTGCCACCCAGAAAGATCTGGAAAAAAAGATAGAAGCGTTAAACCGCTCAAACGCCGAGCTGGAACAGTTTGCTTATATCGCTTCGCATGACTTACAGGAACCTTTACGTAAAATAAGAGCGTTTGCTGATCGGTTACTGATTCGTCAGAAAGACAGTTTGTCTGAAGATGGGCAAACGATGCTTGACAAAATTTCCAATGCTGCCGAACGCATGCAGGGGCTGATTAACGATTTGCTAACCTACTCGCGAATGGTAAGTCGGACGGATACCGCTCAGGTCGTTAATCTGAGCAGCTTGTTGGAAGAGGTCAAGGCGGATTTATCACTGATGATTTCAGAAAAAAATGCTCAGATTGACTGTGATGCCTTACCCACGCTGCTGGTTTACCCTACACAGATTCGGCAATTGTTTCTGAATTTGTTGAGTAACGCTCTTAAATTTCAACAAACGGGCATTAACCCTCGAGTAAGAATTAGTTACAAACAGGTAACAGGCCAGGAGATTCCTAACATCGATACGGATCTCAAAAAAGAGCAATCGTATCATCGCATTCGGATTAGTGACAATGGTATTGGCTTTGAACCCGAATATGCCGAAAAGATTTTTATCATCTTTCAGCGATTGCACGCCAAGACAGCCTATGGCGGTACTGGTATAGGCCTGGCTATTTGTCGCCGGGTGGTTACAAACCACGAAGGGTATATCTTTGCCGAGGGAAAACCCGGAGAAGGTGCTATCTTTACTATTTATTTTCCTATGGAAACCACTAGTCAGGAATTAGTAAATCCAGTCTTGGTTACGGGAAAGAATGAGCGAACCTATTGAATAAAGTGAAGGCTTTTTGTGCAAAATATGAATACTCAAATTCCTATATTGGTTGCCGATGATGACGAAGATGATCGTTTCCTGATTAAAACTGCGTTTCGCGACAGCCTGCTTGTAAACGACATTTTCTTTGTAGCAGATGGGGTAGAGCTCATGCAGTTTCTTCACAATGAAGGAGCTTATGCAGATCGTGGACGCTTTCCCAGACCCGGCATTATTTTTCTCGATTTAAATATGCCGCGTAAGGACGGTTGGGAGGCATTAACTGAAATTAAACAGAATCCGGACTTAAAAGCAATTCCCGTGGTTGTATTGACTACGTCCAATTCAGAGCGGGATATCCTGAAAACCTACGAATCAGGAGCTAACTGCTACATTACCAAGCCTATTTCTTTTGATCAGTTACTTCAGATCGTAAAGAGCTTCGGGCAGTTCTGGTTGAATATAGCTTCCGTACCCGGTAAATAAAAAAGCCAATTCGGAGAAGAATTGGCTTTCTTGCTACTTAAAGCGGCGTGCGAATGTTCAGATCAGGCGAAGTCAGAGGGAGTGTCTCAATAACTATGGCTTCTTTAGGTTCCGGGTCATGGTCTTCCGTCACATCTTTGAGCCAACTGAAGAACTTTTCCTTTAAGCTTTTTTCAGGTTTCAGGCTAATCTTAGCGGGAAAGGCTGGTCTTTCGTCCGTAACATTCTTTACCCATATAAGTGACTTCTCCAGAACCTGAGGACCATTTGAATTCAGAAAGTTCGTCGTTACCCGTTTAACCGCAAAAGGCACTAACATCCGAAGCGGCCAGGCGGCTCTTCCCAGGGGAGTAAACTGCAAGGCGAGATCTATACCTCGCCAATGCCGTTACTAAACAGATTATTTTCAGGCTTGGCCATAAGACCCGAAACCGTGTTGATGACTTGCCGGGCTGGATTGATATCGTCTTTAATGCCGTCAAATTGACGTTTGATCTGTACCTTGGATACTTCAAGCTGATTCTTCAGCCGAGCTCTTTCCGCCTGCAAATCTGATAAATTTTCAATTTTTCTTTCCATAATAAGCTGAGTAAGGACTATCGTTTGTCTAACTATTATTTTTCTTCAGGCTTATAATAAAAGCGTTTGATGAAGGTATTAAGGATAGGGATTTTAATAAACTTGTCCCGAATCATAAATAATACAAGTGTAATCAGGGCATAGCCCAACGCTACCAGACCAAACCCTGCGGCCACGCTACCCGTACTTTCGCCAATCCACCAGGCCAAAGCAATGCTTCCAAAAAGGACAACCATTCCACCGAAAACCGATAAAATGATTATTGCAGCTAGAGAAGAAACAATGTCTGCTGTTTTGTCGGCGGTCTGAAGCACTGCCATATTCCAGCGTGCTTCAATATATTCAGTAATACGTCCAAATAAATCCTCAGCAGATTCACGTATATCTTTCAGAGATTCCATAGATTAAATGCGGGTGAAACAGATAGATTTTGGTTCAAAAGAATCATTTTAATAAAGGAGAATCACTTCAAATCGCGTGGTGAAGAACAAACGGGGAACCCAAATCTGAGTTCCCCGTTTGTACATAGACGAACCGATCGGTAATTAGCTCAATTGTTCGTTTACTTTTTTCTTAGCTACATCAGCTGTATCTTCAGCTTTGCTCTGTAATTCATCAAATTTAGAACGAGCTTTGTCTTTCAGATCTTCAGCTTTAGAAGTAGCCTGGGTTTTCAGGTCGTCTAAAGAAATTTTGCCTTTCTGAATAGCTTTCAGAATTTCATCGGCAATATCGTTTACTTGTTTTTTTACTTTTCCACGTGTATCAGTTCCTTTATCGGGAGCGAATAACAGACCGATAACGGCACCAGCTGCGGCTGCAGTTACAATTCCCAAAAAGATTTTTCCATTATTTGACATGATATCCTCCTGTTTAATTTGTGAAACTTTTGATTCGTGTTGATAAATGAAACACCCGTGCCACCGCAAGACAATATAGAGATAAATACTATGAAAATAGGTATAAAAACGCTTTTATTAATAAAGGAAGATATTTATAATGGTGATTCCTGAATCCCCATTTCGTCATCTTAGAAACGAATTAAGAACAAAATGGAGCAGATTGGGGAATTTTTCACACAGAATCGCTTTGGTATATTATTTTAAAAATACTTCCCGGATACCGCACCGTACAGGTGTTTTAGGTTAGGTGGAAGATCGGCATTGGGCAAATCCACCGGGTTTGCCCAATCTTTTTTAATCACATCCTATTGAGAATTAAAATAATAACTAACAAGTAACACGGATGACTTAGGATATTTCCTATGTTTTAACTTATACGAGATATGCCCACGTATCTTCAGAGTATATATGGTAACAATATGAAGGTTTTAATCGTAGATGATGAAGAAGACTTATGTATGTTGTTAGGCAGCTTTCTGCAAAGAAAAAAAGCCGACGTAAGTTATGCTAACAACCTTCGTAGTGGTTATGAACAACTAATGAGCGTAAATCCAGACGTTGTTTTTCTTGATAATAACCTTCCTGATGGTACGGGGCTTGATGCTTTGCCTAGCTGGCGTCGACTATATCCTGGCAGTCGGATTGTAATGATTAGTGCGATGAGTAATCTTCGCGAAAAGGCATTAGCCTCAGGAGCAGACGCTTTCCTGGAAAAGCCACTTAGTTTTAGACTAGTAGAATCTGTTTTAGACTAATACAACCTATCACTTGATTATTGATACGAAGCTCGGGCATCTAGTCTGAGCTTTATTTATTTTTACGAATACAGGACATCGTTAGCATTTTTTCTACTAAAAATGATACAATCGTTGTACGAATAAGGAGCAATACTAGAATCTGCATTGCTCTTTATTCGTACGCTGACTTTCCTCGGTGAATCTATACCCCAAAATGAGGTGATGGGGATTATTTTTCTACACTAAGTACATTTACTTATGATCGATGCTTTCTTTGGTTTCTTCTATCGTGCGATCAGTTTTGCGTTTAAATTCCTGCCAATCCGATTGAACTTTTAACTTTAATTCTTTCAGAGAAACATCTAGTTTATCACGTTCTAATTCCAGCTTAGCCTTGCGTTCCTGCCAGCGAACTTTCTCTTTTGCCTGAGCTACTTTAATTTTTCCATCAATTCGGTCAATTTCATTCTGCAACGCCGACTTTTGATCCTGAAGTTTTACTTTTAGTTCCGTACGCTCTGCTTCGAGATCTTCTTTGCCCTCTTTTGTCTCCTGGCGAACATCTGAAGCGATATCATCGTAAGCCTCTTTGGTCTTCTCCGCAGCTTTGTCGGCAGCATTTTCAATTTTATCCTGAGCTTTCTGGGCATCGTCAGCTACTTTGTGTTTGTCTTTCTGAGAGCAAGCGATGAATGAAGTACTCAATAACAAAACTGAGCTGAGGTAAATGAAGGATTTTTTCATGATTAAATAAGTAGAAATAAGGGAGATACGTTAAACTACTTACTTAAATAAAAAAAGCGTACAGCAAAGCTCAGTAGGGCCGTGTACGCTTTAACGAAAGATTATAGATAAAAAGAGTGTGTAATTAATTCTACATTGCTCTGTTAATTTTGATTAAGAGGAAGCGGAATGCGTAAGAGCAGAAGGCTGTACGGCCTGTACATCGACCTGTAAACTGCGGAAATTTACCCCTCCAAAATAAGAAGCAAACGCTACATCGGCAGCATCACGTCCGTACGCTACAGCTAATCGATTGCCTTTAGGCTCCGATTGCGTGGCGTCGAAGGTATACCAGCGATCTCCCACATAGGCTTCAAACCAGGCGTGTAAGTCCATGGGATCAAGTTTATACAGATAACCCACCACCATTCGGGCCGGAATATTGAGACTCCGGCAGAGAGCAATGCCCAAGTGAGCAAAATCCCGGCAGACGCCCACACGTGTCTTAGTAATATCTACGGCAGAGGTTGAGGCGTTCGTCACGCCGTATTCATAGCGGACATTCTGATGTATCCACTGACGAATGGCTTCTACCTGAGCATACCCCAAGGAGTAACCTTTAGTAATATCGGCTGCCAGCCAGCCTAGTTTATCTGCCTCACAGTAGCGACTTTGAAGCAGAAACTGCATGACCTCATCGGGAACATTAGACACAGGAACCCAGTCGGCATTCATATGAATGTCAATCTGATCGGCACAGTCGGCAGTGACTCTTGATTCTAGTCGAAAAGGTCCGGGAGGAATCATCAGTCGCTGGCAAAGATTACCGTATGAATCAGTGTATTCGGTAATAGGAACAAGCGGGTCTACGATGTATTCTTCTTTGAGCACAAACTGGCCTACGCCACTGCGAGGACGTAGCATAAAAACAGCTGGAACCAGATAGAGAGCTTCCAGTTCAATTTGACAACTAGCTTCAATAAGCATATAGGGGTGGTGTTAATCAGAGGAGATAACCTTGAAAAAGCTAAGCCAGTTTTTCAGACTAGGCTTTTGGGTAAAAATAAGAAATAGGTGGCACTAAATTTTCAAATAAATGGGGATGTGTTGCTCAAAATGCTCTAATTCCAGGCTGAAAATGCAGATTTTATAATTTCTTAACTTCCCACACGCATGGATTCGAATGAACAAAGACAGATATTGAATTTTTTATATGCTGTTTGTAGTGATCGACTTGAGCAATACCGAAACGCTCAGGATGAAATTAAAGAACCCCATTTTAAGGAATTGTTTAGCCACTGCGAGCAGGAGTCGGCGGAAATGATGTCAGAAATTCATCAGTTACTGGAGCAACTGGGACTGGAGTGGGAAGAACAAAGCACTCTTTCCGGCGATTTGCACAACCTTTGGATTGACTTCCGCTCTAAACTTTCAGGACACGATACCAAGGCTATCTTAAAAGCTTTATTATGTGCAGAAGAAGCAAATCTTGCCAAGTATGCACAGGAATGCGACCAGATACAACTCAGTGAGGATAGCGTACAAACCCTATTACTCAAACATTACGGGGAATTGAAAAATGCTGTGCAGAGGCTTCGGGACTTCATTGAAAAACACGAAAAAGCAACGGAAGTGCATTCAGAATAAGAACGCTTATAAATGAAAAAAAGACACGTTCCTGAAGAGCGTGTCTTTTTCATTTCTGCCAAGTTGTAAGTAAAACGGCGGGAGATATGCTAAAGTTTCACCTTTGAAAAATAATGCGATTATTTTCAGGAAAGTTTTTCAATTCGTCCTGTTTTATAATAAATCGCCCAAAAACCGCAGGCGGCCATGACGCAGAAGGTTACCATAAGCCACCAAACCATAGTAAAACCCATCCGGCTAATGAACTGCGTTCCGATTAGCGGAGCCGAAATCTGAGCGATGGACCAAGAGGCAGTATAGATAGCCGTGTATTGGCCACGATTGTGGGGTTTTGCCCGTTGTAAAGCATAGGTATTCATAAAAGGCATGGCCAACATTTCAGCAAAAGTGGCCGTTATCATCGCAATAACTAACCACCAGACGCCAAAGGTGACATTGAAAATAAAGTAGGAGCAAGCCACTAGTATACTTCCCACAGCCATCAAGTGTAGAGAAGGGTACCGATTTTCGAGTTTATGAACCAGCACCATTTCAATACACACAATCAGGATTCCATTCAGGGCCATTAAGGTACCGATCTGGTCTTCGGGTAAATGATACACCTGTTTATAGTACAGCGGAACAGTGGAAAATAACTGGAAAAAGCTGATGGCAAACAAGGTCACAAAAATCATGAAAACCAGGTATTTATAATCCCGGTAAGCCGAGTCGGTAGGGCTGGATTGTTCGGTGACTTCTTCGGAAGAGCGGGAAGTTTTAGGTAAGATCAACCGGAGGAGAATAGCCGCGGCGATGCAGGTGCAGCCGTCTACCCAGAATAAAAGTGAGTAATTAACAGAAGCCAGCCAACCACCCACCGCCGGTCCTACTGACCAGCCCAGATTTAAAGCCAGACGATTTAATGAATACGAACGCGTTCGGTTTTCGGGTCTACTATATAATGCTACTGAAGCCGTCACGGCGGGGCGGAACGCTTCGGCTACGCTGCCCAGAACGAAAGTACCCAGACAAAGAGCTTCGAAGGATTGAAGCTGACCCACAACAATGAACATCAGGCCACCCAGGCCCAAACTCATCCACATGACGTTATAGGCTCCAAGTCGGTCGGTTAAGCGTCCGCCCACGAGGGTTCCAACGATGGAGCCTACGCCAAAAAGAGCCATGACGACGCCGGACTTATCAATACTTAAATGCAGGGATTCCGTTAAATAAACTCCCAAAAAAGGAATTACCATGGTGCCGCAGCGGTTAATAAACATAACGGCTGCCAGTAACCACACCGATCGCGAGAGGCCACTGTAGGCTGAGCGATATAACTGAATGATCATGATCAAAGGGGAAAGAGCGATAAAGATAATCATTCCCGGAGGTCTGTTCTTGTCGGGACGTTATTTTTGAAAACCAGTCCATAACTAACCAGTCATGAATAAAGATGCTTTACTCCAGGCGGCTCACTTTTGTGCCTACCAGGAACGTACCGTGCAGGATGTCAAACAGAAGCTCAAGAGCTGGGATGTATCAGAAGACGACTCCGAAGAAATCATCGGGCGGCTCATCGAGGATGGATATTTGAGTCAGGAACGTTATGCCCAGTCGTTTGCCCGGGGAAAATTTAGAACCCGGCAGTGGGGACGTTTGAAGATTGAACAGGAAATGCGTCGGAAAGGCCTCGATAGCGAAGATCGAAAGACGGGATTAGAGCAAATTAATGAGGAGCAGTACCTGGAGTCTTTGAAAAATCTGTTGAAAAAGAAGGACGCTTCCCTGAAAGATGAGGATCCCCGCGTTCGCAAGCAGAAGCTGGTTCGCTTTGCTCTGGGGAAAGGCTACGAGTCCGGTTTAGTCTGGAAAATTCTTGGCGAAGACTGGGAATAAGTGGCTCGGAGTTTTTAATGCATTAGGCCTCAAAACGCACGTTAAAGATGGATTTTGGTAAGGTTTCACCCGAAAAAATAGATCAGATAAACTTTCAGCTTCCACCGGATCATCCGGTGACAACCCAGGTTTTAGAAGCAGCCCCAACGCCGAACGAATTTCGGGCCTATGTAGGCTGTCCGGTTTGGCATGAAAAGAGTTGGTTTGGTAAAATTTATCCTTTTGGATTAAAAGAAAAAGAAGCCCTGCCACACTATACCGAGCAGTTCAATACCATCGAACTCAATACGACGCATTATCAGATTCCAAGTGATGAGACGATTGAACGCTGGAAGAAGGCGGCTACGCCGGGCTTTACGTATTGTCCTAAATTCCCGCAGGTCATCAGTCATGAGAAAGAGCTCTTAAACGCCGAGGAGGCAACGGCTTACTTTTGCCAGCAAATCCTGAAGCTGGGCGAGCACCTAGGGATTCCTTTCTTACAGATGGGCCCGGCGTATACGCCTCAGAAGGGAAAAGGGCTGGTAGAGTTTTTCAAACAGATCCCTTCCGGGCTATCCATTGCCATCGAGTTCAGGCATGCGGACTGGTTCAATCGGCCCCGAATCTGGGCTCGTACCTGTGAAGTGGTGGCTGAAGCGGGCCACGCTCTGGTCATTACAGATGTTTCTGGCCGGCGGGATGTTTTGCACCAAAGTCTGACGATTCCTAAAGCGGTGTTACGTTTTGTGGGTAATGAGTTACATCCCACCGATTACAGCCGAACGGATGCCTGGATTGAACGATTGAAAACCTGGAAAGAAGCTGGGTTAGAGGAAGTATACGCCTTTATTCACTGCGGTCAAAGTGAATGTGCTCCTGAATTGGCCGCCTATTGGGTGGAACAGTTCAATACGCACTTGAAGACGGATATAAAGCCACCTCGTTTTCTGCCTAAAGTTGACCAAATGGAGCTGTTTTAGTGCTAAAACAAGACCGTTGAATAAGTTTATTGGTACTTACCTAGCTATATACTAAAAGGCTTGGCTATTTTATTGATATTTATTAATAAATTGGTTGATCATACTTAAATAATTTGTATTTAGTACGATCACTAATTATGAAAAAAATATTTTATGGATTAGTTTATGGCTATTGTCTCTAGCCAGTCTACAGGCTCAGCAAACGCTGGTAGTAAATGAGATAATGGCTTCTAATAGCCATTCAGCTAGTGATGGTTCTGGTGAATTTGAGGACTGGTTTGAGATTTACAATGCTTCCTCCACTACCATCAACCTGGCCGGATATTATCTATCAGATGATGCCGCTAATCCAAAAAAATATAAAGTTCCTGCGGGCTCAGGCACTACCCAGATCTGCCGGAGGGTTTCTGGTTATTTGGGCTAGTGAGGCCATAAATCGTGGACCTTTGCATACTAACTTTAAGTTATCAGCTAATGGTGAACAAGTAATTATTACTTCTCCCGATGGTATAACTACGGTAAACAGTGTCACGTTTGGCTCGCAAAAAACGGATGTTTCTTACGGACGAAAACCGGATGGCAGTAATGACTGGCTTTATTTTGTAAACCCTACTGCCGGATCTAGTAATAATGCAGTGGCGGGTTTGGCTGAGCTTTTGAAAGCACCTAGTTTTTCGCAACCGGGTGGTTTCTACGCTCAGAATATAAACCTAAGTATTTCTTCACAGGATCAGGGGACTATGATCTATTATACGCTGGATGGTTCAGAGCCAACCCCAGATAATTTAACGGCAAAAACCTTCACGTATAAAAATCAGTATCCTGAAGGGCCAAATCAGGGCTTTGGTCCTTTATTATCGGCTAGTTATCAGTCTTATGTTTATACCGGTCCTCTTACCATCAGTGATCAAAGCTCTAGTTCGAACAAACTTTCCGTAAAGTCATCTACTGCTAATTATGACCCGAATTTTTATTTCCCAACGAGTCCGGTTTTTAAAGGAACCGTAGTAAAAGCCAAGGCTTATAAAGCCAACGCCTTACCCAGTGAAACAATTACCCAAACCTTTTTCATTACTCCCAACCCCAATCGGTATAGCATTCCCGTAGTTTCAGTTTCACTGGAAGAAAAACACTTGTTTGACTACAATCAGGGTATATACACGGCTGGTGTCAACTTTGACAATAAACGAATTGAGGATCCTAATTTTTTGCGACAGAATTCTGTACCAAAGGAAATTTTACGAACGAGGGAGAGGCTTGGGAGCGAAACGGTAACGTAGAGTTTTTCTCTACTAATACTACGGTAATCAATCAACCTGTTGGTTTACGAATTCATGGGGGATGTTCCAGTAGTATCTTCAGAAAAAGCCTGCGTTTATACAGTGATAGCGAGTTCGATTATCCTTTATTTACCGACCGGCCCTCTACTTTAGCTCATAAACGACTGATTTTAAGAAGCGGGGGTAACGATTACAAATACTCTTTACTAACGGATGCCTTTATGCAGAAGATGGTAAGGCATTTACCCGTAGCTACGCAGGCCAATCGGGCAGCAGTGGTCTTTTTAAACGGTGAATATTGGGGCGTTCATACGCTTGACGAACGTTACGACAAATATTACTTTAATAAACTTTACCGGGTTGCAACGGATTCCTTGGATTTGCTGACACTATCCCTTGGTATAGAGGTTGATGAAGGCGATCAGACCACCTATGATGCCTTTTACAATTACTTTGCTAATAACAATCCAGTAAACTATACCTACGTGAAGACCTTAATGGATGTAGAAAACTTCACGGATTATTACATTGCTGAAATCTTCAGTTCTAATACCGATTGGCCTCATAATAATCAGGTTTTGTGGCGAAAACGAGTGACTCCCGGCACGCCAACCAATCACTATGGTAATGACGGACGCTGGCGTTGGGCATTGAAGGATATGGACTATGGTCTGGGACTGATGAATCAGTCTAACCATAATACGCTGGCAACAGCTACGGATAACGGTGTTTTTGGCGGTTATACTCGTTACCTGAGACGCTTGCTTGACATTGATGAGTTTAAAGTCTATTTCATCAATCGCTTTGCCGACTTACTCAATACCACCTTCAACCCAACACGGACGAGTGCAATGCTGACGGAAATGAAGAACGAATATAGTCCAGCTATGCAGGAGCATTTTACACGTTGGCCAGAAGGAAACACTTACCAGGGATGGTTGACGAATGTAGAAAAAATCAGGACATTTATTCAGCAGCGACCTGACTTTGTGCGGGAGCATATTCGTAACAAATTTGGATTGCCCGCTAATTACAACTTGACGCTGGGGGTATCTAATACTGAACAAGGATACATCAAAATTAATACAATAGAGTTAGTGCCCAGCACGGCGGGGGTTAGTCAAAACCCTTATCCTTGGACGGGAAGTTATTTTCAGGGCAATCCCATTAAGGTAACGGCCCGGTCTCGGGTGGGTTATAAGTTCATGCACTGGAAAGAAGCGAATACTATCATTAGTACGGATAGCGTCTATACCATCGCAAGTTTAAATTCAGCCCGAAGTCTGGAGGCCGTTTTTGCTTCAGATGCGGTAATTAAAGTAACGCCTACTCCCTACGCCTTGGCTCAATGCGACTATCGGATGGAAAGCTGGTCTTCTTCAGCCACAGCAGGAACGTATCCGCCCCATATGCAGTTTGTACATATGTCAACAGAAGATCCCACCCTTGTCGCTACGGTAGCGGATACCGTACTGGGTCTTTACAATCATACCTCTCGTACGCGACTTAACGGATTGAATGAAAATGGGTTTCCTTTATTAACACTAGTGTTGATAATACCAATCCAGGGTATATACCTGGTCGTTTAGGCGGTGCTTTATTGGCCTTAAACACCCAAAATATAACCGAAGCTCAAGTGCAGTGGACGGGTGGAACCGTAACGGCAAATACTCGTCCCTATCGTATTCGTCTGCGGTACCGAGTGGGTAATAGTGGAGATTTTCAGGATTTACTCGATAACCAGAGTAATCCAATAGAATACGTTCGTAACATCACTGGACATAGTCAGATGATTGGGCCAGTGGCTTTACCCACGGCAATTTTGAATAAACCTTATGTGCAATTACTCTGGCAGTATTACTTCATGGGTACAGGTTCGGGGGCTCGCGATCAATTACGGGTAGATGACATCATCATTACCCGTGGCAAATGCGAAAGTGTAGCTTCGGGTATCTGGAGCGTTGCCAGTACCTGGAGTTGCGGTCGAATACCAACGGTTTGTGATGCCGTTACGATTCGATCTGGGCATACCGTAAAAGCTCAGAAACTGGTCACGTTGGGTAAAAGCCTTCAGATTGAAAACGGCGGAGTTCTTCAATATTTTGAACCTAACGCTACGCTAAACGTTTCTACGAATCCGTAGAATTATCTACAGGAGCAACCTAATTCTCAAAAAATACTCTACTTTTGCCCTATGAATTGCACCGTATTTCATCATCATCCTCACGCATTAATCCGCTCCAACAGGCTGATGTGATTCCGGTTTCCTGATACTGTCACTACCGAATAACAGATATGAACGCCTGATTCCAAGAATCGGGCGTTTTTTTATTCATTTCTCTGAATCAAAGCAATGAAAACCGTTATTATCAAATACAACGCCGGTAATGTACAGAGTGTGCGTTACGCTCTGGAACGAATCGGGGCGTCTTACCTCTGGACCGACGACGAAGAGGAAATTCGTTCGGCGGATAAAGTCATTTTCCCTGGTGTAGGCGAAGCTTCCACAGCCATGGCATATTTGAGGGAAAAGGGTCTGGATCAGGTTATTCCGACTTTAAAACAACCCGTTCTGGGAACTTGCGTGGGCATGCAACTGATGTGCCGCTTTTCCGAAGAAAATAATACGGACGCACTAAATATTTTTCCAGTGGATGTCAAACGTTTCCCCAGCGGGTCGTTGAAAGTGCCGCACGTGGGATGGAACAACCTGTACGACCTGAAGTCGCCCTTAACTAGCGGGTTAACGGAAAATCCCTTTGTCTATTTTGTGCACAGTTACGCGGCCCCCGTTAATAAATACACGGTAGCGACTTGCGACTATGTGGTTCCGTTTTCGGCCATGCTACATAGAGACAATTTCTATGCGGCTCAGTTTCACGCCGAAATCAGCGGTAAGGAAGGACAAACCATTCTGGAAAATTTCCTGGCTTTATAATCAAACGAACCAGACGTGAGGAATCACGTTTCTACAAAACTATAACGTAACGGAATGTACATTATTCCCGCAATTGATTTGATTGAAGGCAAGGCCGTTCGATTGACTCAGGGCGATTATTCCCAGAAGACGATTTATAATGCCAATCCGCTCGAAGTGGCCAAAGAATTTGAAGGAGCCGGACTGACGCGTTTGCATTTAGTGGATTTGGACGGAGCTAAGGCCAAAAAGGTTATTAACTACAAAGTTCTGGAGCGGATTGCCAGTCAGACTTCTTTACATGTGGATTTTGGTGGGGGTGTTCAGTCGGATGAAGACTTAAAGATCGTTTTTGAAAGCGGGGCCAGACAGGTAACAGGGGGCAGTATTGCCGTAAAAAATCCAGATCTGTTTGAAAGCTGGCTGAGCCGCTTTGGCGGAGAGAAAATGATTTTGGGTGCAGATGCTAAAAACGAACGTATCGCGGTGAGTGGTTGGGAAGAAGGTACCGAACTTTGGGTCTATGATTTTGTGAAAAACTGGGAGGAGAAAGGTATTCAATACATTATCTCTACCGACGTAGCCAAAGATGGCTTACTTCAGGGACCCAGTTTTGACCTTTATAAGAAATTGCAGGAACAGTCCCCCGAGCTGAAGATTATCGCTTCGGGTGGGGTAAGTAGCATGGATGATTTAACCAAACTCGCCGATATGAATGTGTACGGTGTGATTGTGGGCAAGGCTATTTACGAAGGAAGAGTTACCCTAAGTGATTTACGTACGTTCGCTTAAAGAAAATCAGGCATGTTAACCAAACGCATTATACCCTGTTTAGATATCAAAGATGGACGCACGGTAAAAGGTACCAACTTTGTTAATCTTCGCGACGCGGGTGATCCCGTTGAACTGGGAGCCCTTTACGCTGAGCAAGGAGCCGATGAACTCGTCTTTTTGGACATTACTGCCACGGTGGATAACCGCAAAACCCTGGTGGACTTGGTTCGTAAGGTGGCCCAGCACGTCAATATTCCTTTTACCGTTGGCGGCGGTATCAGTTCGGTTGAAGATGTTTCCGCCTTACTCAATGCCGGAGCCGACAAGATCTCCATTAACTCGTCGGCGGTTCGCCGTCCCGAGCTAATTGATGAACTGGCTCTGCAATTCGGTTCGCAGTGCATCATCGTCGCCATCGATACTAGGGAAATTTCGGTGCCTGTTCAGACCATCAGTCACCAGGAAAGAGTAACCGACCGTTTTGGCTCCGAACGTGTTAGCTCACACGATGAAAAGCTCATCATCGAACACATTGTGCATACCCACGGGGGAAGAAAGCCTACCGAGCTTCGCACGATTGCCTGGGCCAAAGAAGCTCAGGAGCGGGGAGCAGGGGAAATTTTATTAACCTCGATGGACGCCGACGGTACCAAAGCTGGTTTTGCTCTGGATTTAACGGCTACCGTTTCAGGAGCGTTGAGTATTCCGGTCATTGCTTCGGGCGGGGCGGGAAACATGGAGCACTTCCAGCAGGTCTTTACTACGGGTAAAGCTGACGCAGGGCTAGCGGCCAGTATTTTCCACTTCCGCGAAATCGGTATTCCGGATTTAAAAAATTACCTTAAAGATCAGGGTCTTCCCATTCGTATCTAAGTCATGGAATCATTGGACTTTGCCAAGGCGGGGGGGCTTATTCCCGCTATTATTCAGGACGTTCTTACGAATAAAGTTCTAATGTTGGGCTTTATGAATCAGGAAGCCTATGAAAAAACCCAGCTGAAAAAGTAGTTACTTTTTTAGCCGGACTAAAAATCGTCTTTGGACGAAGGGGGAAACCTCAGGTAATTTTCTGAACGTCAAGGAAATTCGGGTGGATTGCGATCAGGATACCCTGCTAATTAAAGTGGAACCCGTCGGCCCGGTCTGTCATACAGGAGCAGATACCTGTTTTTCGGAAGAAAATCCTCGTTGAAATACATTACACGTATTAATAAAATCTATTATGTCAGTTGAGTTTTTAAATACTCTGAAAACCATCATCCGCGAGCGGAAACTATCGCCATCCGAAAGCTCGTATACGGCTAAACTTTTCGCCCGGGGCACAAATAAAATTGCTCAAAAAGTAGGAGAGGAAGCTGTGGAATTAGTAATTGAAGCCATGTCAGCTAATGACGAACTCTTCAAAAACGAAGCTGCCGACTTACTTTTCCATTACCTGATTTTACTGGAAGATCGCAATATTGATCTCGACGAAATCATTGCTATTTTAGAGGAGCGTCACCAGCAGCGGAAGTAAAATCGACGATTCTGAGGCGGAGAAGTAGATTTGGTACGAAATTTTTTTAGTATTGCTTAAACTTTAATCCTTCTCCTTATGGGTCTCATTGTTCGATTATTAATTAATGCCGTTGTGGTATACCTGGTGGCAAGTTTTCTGCCGGGGGTATCCGTTGCCGGTTTCGGTACTGCTTTAATCGTTGCCGTTGTACTGGCATTACTAAACACCTTTGTTAAGCCTATTTTACAGATTCTAAGCCTACCCATTACTATTCTGACATTAGGTCTGTTTCTATTGGTAATCAATATTTTAATTATCAAGCTAGCGGCTGCTCTCGTCGATGGTTTCTACGTAGAGAACTGGCTGATTGCCTTGATTTTTAGTTTTATAGTCTCGCTGGTTTCGAGTGCTCTGGGAGCGGCGGCTGAAGATTAGTTGCTTCTAGATAAGTAACCAAAGAAAAACCTCTTGAAACGGAAATCATTTCCCAGTTTCAAGAGGTTTTTTGCTGTACGTATAAGTCCATCCTGTAAAAAGCGAATAAGGCTAGTCCACAAAGGATAAGAAATAAGAGCAGGCGATCAAGTGTAGGTCAACGCATCAGAAGATGGCAACCCTAAAAGCTAGGCTAACTTAACATCAACGGCGTTAAGTCCTTTTTTACCTTCCTGAACGTTGAAAGTTACCTGATCATTTTCACGAATATCATCATTGAGACCGGTGATGTGTACGAAAATATCTTCGCCACCTTCGGTAGGAGTAATGAAGCCAAAGCCTTTCGATTGGTTAAAGAATTTTACTGTTCCTTCTTGCATGGTAATGTTTAATTAAATGAAAAATTGATTGATATTTTTTGATATGGTTCTGGTGTTAGCGTTTGGAGTCTAGTGTTCAGAAACGATAAGCAGAGCACGTACGCTGGTATTTTCATACCTGGTTTATTGCAAAACCGGGATACGGGAACCAATGAGTTTTTGAATGTTAGTAAAATCTGCCTTTTCTTCCTGATCACAGAAGGATATGGCAACGCCGTTCATGCCCGCCCGGCCTGTTCTACCAATGCGGTGAACGTAGGTTTCAGGCACGTTGGGAATTTCGTAATTTACTACGTGTGGGAGTTCTTCAATATCAATACCCCGGGCAGCTACATCGGTAGCTACCAGCACACGAATACGGCTATCGCGAAAATCACTCAAGGCACGCTGCCGGGCGTTTTGCGATTTATTACCGTGAATGGCTGCCGCGTGGATTCCCATTTTGCTTAACTGCTTGACCAGTTTGTCCGCACCATGTTTAGTACGGGTAAAGACCAAACTACGCAAAATGTCCACGTCCTTCAGTAAATCAACAAGTAAACGGGTTTTCTCGTTTTTGTTGACAAAGTAAACCGCCTGTTTCACTGTTTTTGCCGTAGAAGAAACGGGGGTTACATTGATTTCAACGGGTTGCCTTACGATGGTATTGGCAAATTTTCGAATACTGGTGGGCATCGTTGCTGAGAAAAACAGCGTCTGTTTTTTGACTGGTACTTTGGTAAGTACTTTCTTCACATCATTCACAAACCCCATATCCAGCATTCGGTCGGCTTCGTCTAATACTAGTATCTTAATCTGAGAGAGACTAATCAATCCCTGTTGAAGCAAATCCAGCAGGCGGCCCGGCGTAGCAATGAGAATATGTACCCCTCTTTTGAGAGCAGCCACTTGCTTACCCTGAGGGACTCCGCCAAAAATAGCCAAGTGTTTTAGGGGCAAATACTTACCGTACATTTTAAAATTATCATCAATCTGAATAGCCAGCTCCCGGGTCGGTGTCAGGATCAAGGCCTGAATACCGGCTTTGGGACTCGAATTCGAATGAAGTAATTGTAAAATAGGGATGGCAAATGCTGCCGTTTTTCCGGTTCCTGTCTGAGCACAGCCAATAATATCACTGCCTTTTAAGATGGTGGGAATGGCCTGGGCTTGTATTTCCGTGGCCTGGGTATATCCTATCTCGCTAAGGGCTTTATAAATAGGAGATATAAGGTTAAATTCCTGAAAGTTCATTAATGTATGTACCGAACTATCGGTTTGTTATTTTGATGGATTAACGGGCCAAAAAGCCCATTGAATAGTAATAAAATCACCTCCCAAAACTATCATTTGATTGATCGTACCATTTGAATATTCTGACTAATGGATAAACGATTGGTTCAATTTTAATGGTGTGGAGGTAACTTGCTTTTTTACTATTATCCTTGATAATCAACAAAATACACCAGTAAATAATGAACTATATGCCTAAACTAGGCTTGCTTTTATATGGACTGAATGTTTAATCTTTTACTGCACAAATGCAGATAAATGACTACTCTTTAGTGCAGTCTAAATACACACAGGGTTTAAATAAATTTGATTTTATAAAAGGGACAACTGAGGAAGCGAAAACTGCTTAGAGGGGAAGAAAATATTCCGAGCTAGATCAGAAGTAGCAAAGGCAGAAACTTTTATATGGTAAAGTTACATATAATTACCACAATGATAACTATCGCTTGTCATTTATAGTTCAATTTAAATTTACTTTTCTTTTTCATCCTCTGATTAAGGATGCTTTCTATTACAGAAAAGCCCGTTTAATCTTTATTTCATTAATCATAATTCACCTGAATCCACAGCGTTTTTACCCGGCCCTGATCGTCCACGCAGGAGATTTTTACCTTTCCTGCCGAAGGCTGACAAAAGACGGATTGCTGAGGAGCCGCCGAGCCGACTAAAACATCATTTACATACCAGTAAAGTGTCTTGGTATCGCTGGCCGTCTGGGCCGTTAGAGCTAACCGGGTCTGGTCTTTGCGGTTCAAACGGTAGGTTGACCCTTCCACTGGATACGTAATTTTCAGCGGAGAAGCATTCCCAAATACCCGGGTGCAGGAAGGATTATGCGGCGGAATTTTTTCGTAGGAGATATGGCGGGCTTCGTAATACTGCGTAAGCTGAGGCGGATCATTGGGAAGAAAAACCTGCTCAACGCCCGTTTCAGGCATGCAGTAAGGACAATAACTCATGCGACGCCGGACATCCAGCCAGACGCTTTTTTTGTGCTCGCAGACTTGGGTGCTGGAAACGCCCGGCAAGTAATAATCTTCGATTTGATGGGTACAGAAAGAACTGGGAATTTGCCCCGTTTCCTGACAAACCATTCGGTGCGAAAGTCCTTCGGGCTGAGCGAACCACTGAGCCGTAGAGTTATAATCAATGCTATTAAAGATCTCGAACAAAAGCGGCGTGGCAATATTGGCTCCGTTAAGTTCGGGCACGCCTTCGCCGGAAAAATTTCCTACCCATACACCAACGGTATAGTGAGCGTTATATCCGATACTCCAGGCGTCTTTCTTACCAAAAGAAGTACCCGTTTTCCAGGCAATGCGGGGCAGCCGGTAGGTGTAGGCGTAGTTATTAGGTAAATCGGGACGAGTAGGCTGGGTAAGAATCTGATTAATGAGAAAATTCGCTTCTTCACTAATCAGCGAAGTGGGGTTATGAAATTCTGGTTTTTGCAGGTAATAGGCTTTGCTAAACTGGCCCTGATTGGCAAAGCTGGCAAATAGGGTGGTTAACTCTTCTAATGTTACACCGCAGCCGCCCAGAATCATGGAGAGGCCCAGTTTGGAGGATTGCTTTTGAATGGTTTTGAATTCCGCTTTTTTGAGTTTTTCGAGGAAAGCTGTCGTTCCCAACTGGCTTAATACCTGAACGGCGGGGACATTAAGCGAATTAGCCAGGGCAAATTCTACGCTCACTTTGCCATGAAACTGCTGGTCAAAATTTTCGGGTTCAAACCCCTGAAAGTTGGTAGGAACGTCGTAGAGAATTGACTTGGGTGTAAGTAAGCCCGCATCAAAAGCCGTCGCATAAAGCAGAGGTTTAAGCGTGCTACCGGGTGAGCGAATGGCCCGAATCCCATCCACCTGTCCGCCGTCAGTATGATCATTAAAGTCGGCAGAACCTACGTAAGCTTCCACGGCCATCGTACGGTTATTAATCACCAGTACAGCCGCATTGCGGATGTTCATCGCTTTCAAGCGGCTGACGTAGTTATAGGTTAACTTTTCAAGCGTGGATTGCCGGGCTCTTTGAAGGGTGGTTTTGAGAATGGGAGTATATGGAAATTCACTTTTTAGTCTGAGGGCCAGGTGCGGAGCCGATTGTGGAGCGGCTACACGTTTGGCCAGTAAAGGCTCGGCAATGGCATCCGTAATCGTTTGCGAATCAAATAACTTTTCTTCTTTGAAGCGTTGCAGCCAACGGTTTCGTTCGCTGAGTAAATAGGTGTTACTCTTACCGGGGCGAAGGCTGCTGGGGCGGTTGGGAATAATCGTCAGGGCCATTACTTCGGCCAAACTTAAGACTTCGGGAGGCTTTTGAAAATAGAGTAAAGACGCTGCTTTAATTCCCTCAATGTTGGAGCCGTAAGGCACCAGATTAATGTACAACTGAAGAATTTCATCTTTGCTGTAATGGGCTTCGAGCTGAAACGCCCGCAGAATTTCAATGCCCTTACTCAGGTACGTGCGAGGGCGAGGTTCAAGCAACCGCACCACTTGCATGGTAATGGTAGACGCTCCCGAGCTTCGCTTGTGGCGGCTGAGGTTTGTAGAAAGGGCCCGGACCAAAGCCAGCGGATTCACCCCCGGATGGTAATAAAACCAACGGTCTTCTTTATGGATAAGGGTTGTGCGAAGCGTAGGGCTGATTTCTTCAAGTTCGGTATAAAGTCGCCATTTATCCTCTTCATTGAGAAAAGCGTGCAAAACCGAACCATCAGCCGCCTCTACCAGAGTGGAATACCGTGGATTTACCCGGAAGGGCAGTAAAAAATCCAGCAACAGGAGTAAGGCTGCCGTTAATAGAAAAATCCATACTGCTTTAGTGAACCGCATGGAGAACAAAAGGGGCTATAAATCGTCTACTACGTAAGTCTGAGCGGCCAGATCGTGCACGCACTGATGTAAACGGTTAAAAAGACCGAAGACGTATACCATATAAAAGTAGCCGCTGATTTCCTTCACTACGTTACGAAAAAGTGAATCTTTATAGGACAGGGGTTGCCCCGTTACTTTTACTACCTTCAGCTTTAGAATGCGTTTGCCAATAGTAGCCTGGTATCGCGAGCTTTCCTGGAGAAAACGGTAAAAGAAGCTAACGGGGATGGCAATCATCAGAAATTGGTAATAGATTTCGTAAAAGGCTTCAGGATTGGCATTAACCTGTTGAATATCCAGATTGAAGAGGGGAATACCTACCAAATACGCTAAGAGAAAGGAAAGAATATTAATTAGGATATTGTCAATTAAATTGGCCAGAAAGCGATTTCCTACACTTGCCAACACCAAATCTTCGGGATTCTGCATAAACTGAGCTAAAATGAGTCTACAAATGTAAAGGCTTTTAGCGGCCAGCAAAGCAGTTTTTTTAGGGTTAAAGCAGAATTTATTAGCCTATTTATTGACTTTCCAGTCTATATGTATTCTCTTTGTGTACGAATAGTTGCTTTGCTAATTATTTACTTATACTTCATCAACAGCGGTTCTACAACTCCCTTTGCCTGAATCGTCCCAATGATTTGGGCATAGGGCTTGTAGGACTTTCTCTCTCTACTTTCCTGATTCTTCCCACGGATAAAGACGTTTGTTACGGGCCTTTTAGCTAATACCCTAGGCTAAAGTGTCTATTTTTAGTTTTCAAATCCTACATTTGAAGTTAAATCATTCGGCAGCTACCCCTAACTGCTTCATCAACGACACCGACTTATCATGACTGCTTCCGATCAACGAGCCTACTTTTTTAAAATTGACACGACTATTAAAAAAGTCCGTTATGTTTTTCAGAAGCGATTGGATGAAGCGGGCATGGAGCTGACGGTAGACCAATGGGTATTACTCGATCACATTCAACATTTTCCGGGCATTAGTCAGAATGCACTGGCTGACAAAACGGCCAAGGATAACCCTACCGTTACCCGAATTCTGGATATCCTCGTTAAAAAAGGCCTCATTGAGCGGCGGATGGCTGAAGAAGATCGCCGAAAATTCAATCTACACTTAACCCCGGCGGGCCTGGATAAATTTCATGCCGCTTTCCCCGTAGTAGCCGAGGTAAGGAAAATCGGCTGGGCCAATCTTTCCGATCAGGATTTCGACGATTTAGTACGAATCCTCGACACCATCTATCTCAACATCACGGGTTAGTTCAATTTTGAATGAGTGAGTGAGAGAATGAGTGAATAAGTAAGAACATAGAGAGAGGTGATGGCAATGATGTGAGCATTAACACAAGGACGACAGTAACTCCACTCCATTCAATCTCTCTCTCCTTCACTCATTCAAAATTGCTGAAGTTCAACATTTGTCATCACGCCATAACTTTCATTTTGCAGCCGATCCAGCGAAGTCACTACGTAACGGTAATTCCCTGGGTTGGGGGGAGTATCGGTGTAGGAAAGCCGTGAGGCGTTGAGAATGGCCAGTATTTTAGAGGCGTTATTCAGAGCAATGGGTTCGTTATCCCGGAAGCGGTACACCACAAATTGCCGGGGTCGTTCACCATCAACGGCGGCAGGAGGTAACTGCCAGTTCATGATCACCTGATTATCCTGCTTGCGTACTTCAAATTCCTGCGGGGGTAAAGGCGGTGTTTTGTCCTTCCAGGGCATGGTTGGTACTAACGCTGGTAAGCGGTACAGATCCTGACGCAGGGTGTCCTGAAAGCCCTGATAGTTATTAATCAGCGAACGCGAGCTAAAGTAAATGCTACCCTGAATTTCCGGGTGTGTACGGTTAAATCGAATCTGAATGGGCATTTCGTCGGCTTTCTCCCAGCCGTTTTCTCCGTTCATGCGATAGGCTCCCTGCCCGATGTAAAGGTGCTTGCCAAAGCAATTTTTTCGCCACCATTCCACTAATGGCTGGTAGGGCACGAGTTTATGATTACGGTGAAAATAGACTTGCGGAGCAATGTAGTCGATCCAGCCCATTTTTAGCCATTTCCGCGTATCTGCGTACAGATCGTCATAGGAACTGAGACCACGGGTTTCGGAGCCGTCGGGAGCCAGCGAACTACGGTTTCGCCAGATGGCAAAAGGACTAATCCCAAACTTAACGTAAGGCTTATGAACTTTAATGGAATCCGAAATTTGATGGATTAACTGATCGATATTATCCCGCCGCCAGTCGTGGATGTTGGCAAAACCGGCTCCGTATTTATAAAAACTAACCTGATCGTTTAAAACCTGCCCAACTACGCGGTAGGGATAAAAGTAATCGTCAAAGTGAATGCCGTCGAGGTCATAATTCTTAACGAGGTTAACCACGATCTGGGTAATGTAATTGCGAACTTCGGGAATGCCGACATTGAAGAGTTTCATACCGTCGTAGCTTAGCATCCAGTCGGGATGCTGGCGGCTGACGTGATCGGCAGTAACGTTGGGATGACCTTTAAAAACGGCCCGGTTGAGGTTAAGCCAGGCATGAAATTCCAGCCCTCGGTTATGCGATTCCTCGATCATGAATTCCAGCGGATCATAGAAGGGCTCGGGAGCTTTGCCTTGCTGGCCCGTGAGCCACTTAGACCAGGGCTCAATGGACCCTTTGGCGTAATAGGAATCGGCAGCATCGCGAACCTGCACAAACAAAGCGTTCATGCCCGATTTCTGGTGCTGATCAATAATTTGTCGAAAGGATTGTTGCTGAGAAGCCGTATTATAATCTCCCGGCTTAGGCCAGTCAATGTTATTAACCGTGGCTATCCACACGGCCCGAAGCTCACGCTTGGGAGAAATTTGCTGAGCACCAACTTGCCCACACACACATAACCAGAAAACGAAAAGCAGGCGTACACTCATTAAACCAGAAAGGATCGGATTGAATAGCAAAATAAGAGTATTCACGGTGACAAAACACCATAAATAGGGTAAAACTGCTTCTACCTAAAGCTATTCATGAAAACCGCTACTCCCCTGAAAAGGTTATGAGTAGCGGTTATTCTTTTTCTATTCCAGCTCTGATTTGGGGCTGATAACAGCCGGACGGCGTCTGGCCCGGCGTTCTAACAGCAGAAATAATGGAGGAATTAATAAGGGAGCAAAAAGGAGCGTGGAAGTAAGTCCACCGATGATTACAGTAGCCAGGGGCCGCTGCACATCCGAGCCGATTCCCGAGGAAGTAGCCGCCGGAACCAAGCCAATGATCGCGACAATCATAATGGCCATAATTGCCCGAAGCTGTTCTTTGGAAACTTCATAAACGGTTTCAAATAAATCACCCCCCGCCGTTTTCGCCCGGTTAAGGGCCGAAACCAGTAAGACACCTGCCATAACTGAAATCCCGAAAATCGATACAAAACCTACCCCAGCCGATACATTGAAGTTATATCCCCGCATCAGCAAAGCGGTAATGCCGCCACCTAAGGCAAAAAGAATACAGGTTAACGTCAGGAAGGTATCCTGGAAATTTTTAAAGAGCAGATATAAAAACAGGCTTACCACGACAACCGTCAGCGGAATGGTTAATAAAAGTTGCCCACCGGCTCGTTCCAGGTTTTCATACTGGCCGCCGTAGATGACTTCGTAGCCTTCGGGAATGGTAACCTTTCCACTAATCTTACCCTGTACTTCTTCTACAAAGCCGCCCTGATCCCGACCCCGAATATTGGTGCGGACAGTAACCATGCGTTTGCTGTTGATGCGGTAAATGTTAGTTTGGCCCTGTACATACTTAATGTCAGCCAGCTCGCTCATCGGAATTAAGGCACCTGAGGCCGCCGGAACCTGCAACTCCCGAATCACGTCAATTGAGTTACGGCTTTCGGGGGTAAAACGAATGACTAGATCATAACGGCGGTCTTCATCGTAAATCGTGCCCACATCCTTACCGCCAATGGCCGCTTCAACCATGGTTTCAACGTCAGAAACATTGACGCCGTAGCGGGCCGCAGCCTGTCGATTCACCTGAATGGAAAGCTGATCCTGTGGGCCTTCCTGTTCAATATTTACCGCCACTGCTCCTTTGGTTTGTTTGACGATGGCAGCAATGCTATCGGCTTTGGTACGGAGCAAATCCAGGTCATTTCCCACGACGGAAATAGCTAAATCTGCCGCCGAGCCCGTTACAATTTCCATAACCTGATCAATAATAGGCTGTCCCGAAGAAAAGAACGAACCGGGAAAGGTATTCTGAAGCTCGGTTTGAATCCGGGCCACGAGATCTTTTTTTCGTAGACTATCCGTCCAGGTAGCGTAATCCTTTAATCCCACGAGAATTTCAGTTCGGTTGGGAGGGAAAGGGTCGGTTCCCGTATCATTTCTTCCGGTCTGGGTAATGACAAAATCAACGGGGTAATTTTTAGCAATAATCTGCCGGATTTTAGGAGCAATTTTGGCGTTTTCCTGAATGGTAACGCCCGAAGGCATAAACGAACGCAGGAATATCGAGCCTTCATCCAGCTCAGGAAGAAATTCCGTTCCCAGTTTAACGCCCATGCCAATCATCACAAAAACGACTGCAAAACCGACGGTTAATACCAGCTTAGGTCCGCGAAGTAAGTGTGTGAGCAACCGAGCGTAGCCTTTTTCGAAGGGATTCAGCAGGAAGTTTTTATGCTCTTTTGCGGGCTTAGCCGACGGGTCCAGCGATTTTTTAAAGGCAAAAGAGACCAACACCGGAATAAAGGTAAGAGCCGCCAACATGGAACCTACTACGGCAAAAGCCAGGGTTAGGGCCATGGGTCGGAAGAGTTTTCCTTCTACCCGCTGCATGAGCAGAATGGGTAAATAGGCCAGAATGATAATGGTTACGGAAAAGAAAATTTCCCGACCTACTTCCTGAGCTGCCGAGAGGGTAAGGGGTATAATGCCCCGCTGTTTTTCTTCCTGCGTGGCCGAACGATACCTTCGAATCAAATGCTCAACCATCACGCAGGCTCCATCGACAATGATACCAAAGTCAATTGCTCCCAGGGAAAGAAGGTTAGCCGGGATGCCCGCAATTTTCATGAGCATGAAGGCAAACAGCAGCGAAAAGGGAATGGTAATGGTCACCACCAAAGCCGCCCGGAAACTACCCAAGAAGAGGACCAAAAGTACAATGACAATCGAAATGCCCTCAAACAGGGTATGGGCTACCGTTTCTAAGGAGTGATCAATTAAAAAGCTCCGGTCATAAAGCACCCGTAGGGTAACGCCTTTAGGTAAATCACGAGCCTGTAATTCGGCCATTTTGGCTTTTAGGGCTTCCAGAGCTTCGCTGGGGTTTTCGCCCCGTCGAAGCACGACGATGCCTTCTGTTGAACCCGTAATGTCAACTTTAGCTTCCCGTACATTATAGCCCAGAATACCCGAAGGAGCTGGCGGAGAGATTTCCACCCGGGCTACGTCGGATAGGAAAACAGGCACGCCGTCAATGGCCGTAAGCACGATGGTTTCAATGTCCTTGGGCGTTTTTAAAACGCCTAATCCCCGCACGGCAAAGCCCTGTCCGCCCCGGTCAATGAGGTTACCGCCGGTGTTCTGGTTATTTTTGCTGACAGCCTCCATGACGTCCGTAAGCTTGAGGTTGTACTTGCGAAGCTTGGTGGGGTCTGTTAGGATATGAAATTCTTTTAGTGGCCCGCCGAACGTTACCACATCCGCAATGCCGGGAACTTGCAGTAACTGCGGTACAATTCGCCAATCCTGTAAATCCCGAAGTTGCATGGGCGTATAGGTTGGCGGAGCTTCCACGACGTAACGGAAAATCTCGCCCACGGCGGTGGTCAGCGGAGCTAGCTCGGTGGTTACTCCATCGGGCAATTCGGCATCGGCAATGCGTTCAAGAACCTGTTGCCGGGCAAAGTAATCTGTGACGGTTTCGTCAAAATTGAGCTGAACTACTGATAACCCAAAAATCGTACGTGATCGGCGATCCGTGACGTGGGGGGTGTTATTAAGAGCCCGTTCAATGGGAATGGTGACTTGTTGTTCGACCTCTTCGGCTGCTCGTCCATCGTACTTGGCAATGACAATGACGTTGGTATCGGCAATGTCGGGATAGGCTTCGATTTTGAGCATTCGAAAACACCAGTATCCCAGACCCATCATGCTGTTGCCAGGGCAATAACCACCCACCGATTCTTGAGGGAAAACAATAATAAACTGCGAATCATCGGGAATGTTAGCAAAGACTATTGGCCCAAAGCCAAGGGTCGGTTAGAAAATTTCTATGGGGTAAGCAATGATTTGAATCCGGGGAGAAAAGCTGCGAATCTCGCGAAGCGTAGCTCTTACCTTTTCCGTTTCTTCTTCAAACAGAATCACCACGGGCGGCTCGTCAAAGGAAAACAAAGCTCCGGGCTGAATAATGCGATGGTTCCCAATGCCACTAATGCCTTCAAACACCGAAGCCTGAGCAATGTCATGAGCGACCAGCCATTGCAGTAAGGTTAAGTATAAGGGATGCCCGTGAGCATCCATTTCGTCTTTATTAAGTAAAATCTGAGCCTGAAGCATCATGGTAGTTTTCAGTTTTCTGTTAAGAGTTTGCAGTTTTCGAATCAGTAAATACTAGAGGTTAGGAAAACTTGACCCTTACTCATTCTATCATTCACTCCTTCAACATTGAAGCCCTAAAACCCGAAGCTGATGCCTTTGAGCTGCATGGCGTTTTCCGTTACCACCTGTTCTCCGGCTTTAAGACCCGAGAAAATGACCAGGGCGTTACCCGTTTGCTGGCCCGTCGTTACTGAGCGGCGTTCGTAGGTCAAGGGCTTGGTTTCCACAAAAAGATAATCCTTACCCTGAATGGTCACCACGGCGGACTGGGGAACTGAAAGGTAATTCCCTTCGGCCAGACCAAAACGTACCGTGGCAAACATGCCGGCTTTGAGTTTTCCACCTGCGTTATTAACCAGAATACGAAGTTTGATCATGCGGGTCTGAACATCAGCGATTTCGTTAATGGCCTGAAGAACTCCAGAGAATTCCTCGTTTGGGTAAGCTGTAAAGGTTAGCTTGCAGGTCTGACCTTTTTTCACACGGGTAAGCTGGCTTTCGGGCACCTCGCAAACCACCCAGGCCGTATGAGGACGTGCTTTTAATAATAGTTCTGCCGGAAAACCACCCATTTGCAGCCGGGCTTCGTGCTCAATGACGGCGGCTTCTTCGTTATCCAACTGGGTTTCGGCTTCGAGTACATCCCGTCCCGTTCCGGCTCCGTTGGCTGCCAGATCTTTGGCCCGGCTTACGTTGACTTTAAGCGTTCGGATGTTAATGCGGTGTTGAAGCAGTTGTGTGTAATGAGCAGCTAGTTCGGCATCGTTAAAGAGAACCAGGTTTTGATTTGGGTTTTCCTGAGAAGCTAGTACGGTCGCCGCTACCTGAGCCGGTGCTTCAAAATGAGCCACCAGATTACTCGTGCTGGCAGTAATGGTTTTAAAGGCCGAAGCCATTTCCTTCGTAGGTAAAATGAGTACTTTGCCGTCCTGCTCAACGGTGGGGCGTAACAGTTCGGGTGGGGCTTTCTTTTCGGTTTTCTGACAGGCCATTATGCTCAGAAGCAGGGCCAGAGCCGCGATATATTGATTCATTACCATTGAGAGATTAATCCAGAACTGTATAAGACGTCAACAAAACTTTTTCGGTATTCAAACAGGGCATCGTAATAGGTCTGACGGGTGTCATACCAGGTACGCTGGGCTTCGAGGTAATCCACCAGCGTGGTAGCTCCCTTGAGATACGCATAGCGAACCGAAGCCAGTACTTTGTCCGATTGTAGCAAAAGCTGCTCGTATTGCTGAAGGGTTCGCTGATGATTTTGAAAGGATGTTAAGGCATTTCTGAGTTCGACGCTGATGCGTTTTTGGAGAAAAGTAAGCTGATCCTGAGCCTGTTGTTGAAGAATTTTAGACTTCTGAATTTCCCCCTGATTCCGGCTAAAAACGGGTAACTCAAAAGTCAGGAACACGCCCGCGTAGGGGATGGCATTCTGTGGGTTCCAGATGGCTCCCATTTCATTGGCTGGTTTGGCCAGTACCTGTTGAAGCTCCCTATTTCGATTAGCCGCTTCCAGACCACTGCGGGCGGCCAGTACGTCTGAACGCTGGTTCTGGGAATACGTTAATAAGCTATCTACGCTAAAAGGTGAAAGCACGGGATCGTTAATGTCAAGCTGGATACTATCGGGCTGACCCATCTGAATGGTAAGCTCGGCCAGTTCATTCCGATACAGTTGTCGGGCCGTGCGAAGTTGCAGGGCATTTTGCGTAGAAAGCACTTCCGTCCGGGTAAGGTCCGTTGTACTAACTACCTGATTGCGGAGCCGCACCCGGTTGAGATAGACCAGGCTATCCAGGTTAATCTGGGTTTGTTCCAGAAGCGTCACCTTCGTAGACGCGTACCAGGCATCCAGCCACAAAAGAGCCGCATCGCGAAGTACATTCCTTGAGGTTTCCTTGACGTTATTGGCTGACAATTGAGTAAGCCCCTGAGCCAGACTTACTCGTCGGCTACGTTTACCATAAATATCAAATTCTTTGGTAAGCTGGAGCCAGAACTGCCGATTTTGGCGACTTAAGAAGGTACCATCGTTGGGCAAATGCCGAGGAGAAAGTTGAAAAAGGGTTTGATTATTCAAGAAAGGATTACTCTTCAATCCAGCCGTAATTTCATCCGATTGGGTTGTGGCAACATCCAGATTTTGCAGTCGTAGGGTAGGGTTACTCTGGCGAACTTGTTCGAGGGTTTTTCGGAACGAGTACAGCGTCTGGCCCCAACTGGAGCTCACCACGAGCATTACCAACCCGATGGTCAGTACCTGTATTCTCATGTATTAACGTTTTTGGGGATAATAAATCAGGATATGCACCAGTCTAAAACAGACTGATGCCTGATAGCCGAGATAAGACGTTAGAAGGCTATGAAAGTCAAATGGCCGCTAATTTCGTTTTTGGAAGTGGAAAAGGATGGTTTGGTAGTGTTAATTTTTGATGAAATAGTGGTAAGGAAGTGGTTGGGTTTGGGCGTATTACGTCTGGCAAAAAGAGCAGATTTAAGGGGCAAACGCAAGTAATGTAGATTAGAAGAGTATTAAAAAACCTGGTAAGGTGATAGGAGAGCAGAGGGACTAAAAGGCAGAAATGAAATCGGATCGTTCAGGTTCTGAAAAGTATTCAAAAGTATTTTTCCAGAACATAAAACAAAAAAACGGCATTGATGGAATTCAATGCGTTTTAGAGATGTGGTAAAGGGCGGGTTCGAACCGCCGACACACGGATTTTCAGTCCGTTGCTCTACCAACTGAGCTACTTCACCTTATTTTCTTGTCCCTGACTGGTGTGTTTTGGGACTGCAAAAGTAGTGACTGAAATAGCCGAATGCAATACCTGTCTGAAAAAATTTCCCAAAAAAGTTGTTAATGATTGATTATCAGGATGAAAAATTTTCAAAAAAATCTAAAAGCCGGATCATAACTAAAAGTTGCTCAATCAGAACTATCCCCGTATGTTTGCACACAGTCTAAAATAGATGCCATATTTTTGATAACGCTGAATAATCAAAATCAATAGGTAGGAATTATTCACACAATCAAAGAAGCGTATTACTAGTTAAGTCATGAATATAATTATTCCCATGGCGGGGATGGGCAAGCGAATGCGGCCTCATACGCTCAGTATTCCTAAACCTCTTATTCCTATTGCCGGAAAACCGATCGTACAGCGTCTGGTAGAAGATATTGCCAAAGTTTGTGCGACTCCCATCGATGAAATTGCGTTTGTCATTGGTGATTTTGGACAGGAAGTAGAGCAACGCCTGCTGGCCATTGCCGAGTCAGTAGGAGCGAAAGGACGCATTTGTTACCAAAATGAGCCTCTGGGTACAGCTCATGCTATTTTGTGTGGCGGTGAAAGCTTAAAAGGTAACGTGATTGTTGCCTACGCAGATACATTATTCCGGGCGAACTTTCATCTGGAAACGGAACAGGATGCCATTATCTGGGTGCAGGCGGTGGAAGATCCCAGTGCGTTTGGCGTGGCTCAGGTCAATGAAAACGGCGAGATCATCGGCTTCGTTGAAAAACCCCAGACCTTTGTTTCAGATCTGGCCATTATTGGCATTTATTACTTCAAGGATGGAGAAAACCTGAAGAATGAATTACAATACCTGGTGGATCATGACATCAAAGTATCAGGGGAATATCAATTAACCGATGCCATTGAAAACATGCGTCGTAAGGGAATGAAATTTATTCCCGGTCAGGTGCAGGAATGGCTCGATTGCGGTAATAAACAGGCAACGGTTGAAACCAATCGCCGTTACCTGGAATTTGTGAGCGATCAAAATCTGATTCACCCTTCGGTGAAACTGATTAATTCCGTCGTAATTCCTCCCGTTTTTGTGGGGGAAAACGCCGTGATTGAAAATACCGTGCTGGGCCCTCACGTGTCGGTTGGCAAGAAAACCAGCGTGAAAGACTCCGTGATCCGCAATTCCATCGTACAGGAAAATACGGTGATTGAAAGCGTAAATCTGGAGAATTCAATGGTGGGTAATTTCGTGCATTTGACCAGCAAAGCTGCGGATCTGAGTGTAGGAGATTACAATTCCATTACAGTATAGGAATGCTCTTCATAACGACTGAGTAATCAACTTTTTAGTTGAAAAATCAGACTGATTTTATTAATACTTTTGCTATTGAAATTATCTTCACTGGCGAAAGTATTAATTGTATCTGACCCTTCGTTGATGAAAACAAAGGGGGAGGAAATGTAGGTAAGGGTATTTCCTTCAAAGAAACATTTACGGGCTACTAACCAAAGTACCCCTTTCAAAGTTTATCTATCAGCGTTAGTAATTCCGCTGGCCATAGATTGCCTCCAGTGAGTTTAAGAAGTTTCGAGCTAAACCCGCACAGCTGTGTATGAAAGCAATCGCGTTAGGGATAGTAATGGCTGTATTGAGTTTGCCAGTTTCCGCTCAACAGAAAAAAAAGAAAGAAGCCCTCACTTCGGAACAGAAGGCAGAGGCTGAACGGGTATTTACGGAGGGCATGAAATTCTTCATGCAGGATGAATATGATCAGGCTATTCCCATTTTTGAAAAAGCCCTGGAATTATCGCCTGACAATTCGGGTATTCAGTTTTCATTAGCTAAATCTTACGAGAAAAAAGGCGATACGGACAAGGCGTTGCCACTGGCCGAAAAGTCGTTCATTGCTACGCCCGAGAATCGGTACTCAACGTTATTGTTAGCGGATTTATACGAGAAAAAAAACAAGTTTGCTGAAGCGGCCAAATTGTATCAGCTCTTGTTTACCCGTTACCCCGACAATGCCGAATACGCTCTGGAGCTTGCCTCGCTCTATATGCAGCAGGATCAGTATCCTGAGGCTTTGAAGGTGTATGAGCGGCTGGAAAAATCGCTAGGGATAACCGAAGAGATTAGCCGTCAGAAACAGTTGGTATTACTCAAACAGGGAAAAGTGAATGAAGCCGTTTCTGAAGGGCAGCGTTTGATTAATTCCGATCCCGGTGAAGTAGAATACCTGGTTGAGCAGGCGGAGCTTTTAATGACGCATGACCGTTCGAACGAGGCTATACCGGTACTAGAGAAAATTCTGCAACTGCAAAGTAATAATGCTCAGGCTCACATCATGCTGGCTGAGTTATACCGCAAAAAGGCGACCTTAAACGCTGCAATGAAGAGTTAGCCAAAGCCTTTTCTGATCCTTCGCTGGATGCGACAACCAAGGCCCGCGTGTTGACGAGTTACATTGCCATGCTGCCGCAGGAAACCAAAAATGAAGAAGTTTTGAAGTTTGCCAAAGCACTCGTAGAAAGCCATCCTGAACAAGTGCAGGGGCACGTCATTCTGGGAGATTTGCTGGCTCAGCGGGATGAAAAAGCCGCCGCCCGGGATAGCTATATTAAGGCTGCCCGGCTGGATAAATCACTCAATGAAGTCTGGCAACGGGTTATCCAGCTCGATGGGGATCTGAACCAAATGGATAGCGTCATTACGCACTCGGAAGAAGCTTTGGAAGTATTTCCCAACCAGGGTATTTTCTGGTACGCCAATGGCTCGGCTTACCTGGCTAAAAAGCAGTACAAAAAGTCGAGCGAATCCATGGAAGAAGCCCGGCGTTTGACAACGGATGCCAATTTACTAGGCTTTATCTACGCTCAACTCGGCGATGCCTATAATGCCATGGGCAAATTCGATGCTTCGGACCATTCCTACGAAGAGGCCCTCAAACTGAATGCCAATAACGAACATGTCTTAAACAATTACGGCTATTTTTTGTCTCTTCGAAAAGCCAAGCTAGAGAAGGCTACTGAAATGACGAGTCGGCTGGTAAAACTATTCCCCGAAAATGCAACGTATTTGGATACGCATGCCTGGGTGCTTTTTGTGAAAGGGGATTATGCCAATGCCCGCAAATTGCTTGAGAAAGCTACCCGGTTAGATGCCTCCAATGCCACTATTTGGGAGCATTATGGGGATGTTCTTTTTCAGTCCAACGACAAAGAAAAAGCCCTTGAGATGTGGAAAAAGGCCAAATCATTGGGAGAAACTTCCGATCGTCTGGAAAAAAAGATCTCGACGGGTTCTATCTAGCCTGATCATCGCTCCAAAGGGGCCTTACGTAAAAGCAATGAAATACTGGATGTTATACGCCTTTATAATCGTTTTTTCATTAAGCGGTTGTAAGCGGCATAAAATGCAGAAATCAGCAACAGGTATTACGGTTGATACGCTCCAGAAAGGAGAAATATCGGTTCGTAGCCCGGAAAGTAAAGAGGGAGAGAACGTTAATTTCACGATCAAAGACGTGGATTTTTCGTACCTGACTACGCGATCAAAAGTTGGTTTTAAAGCGGGAAACAGCGGCATTGACAATGCGGACTTAACCCTTCGCATGAAAAAAGACAGCATCATCTGGTTTACCGCCGGGCAATTTGGCATTACCGGAGCCCGTGGTCTTATTACCCGTGATACGGTGACGATTGTTAATGTGCTGGATCGGAGTTATACCCAGTTAAGTTTTCAGCAATTAAGTGCCCGCTTCGGAATTGAGCTTAACTTTGATCTTTTGCAAGCCATAATCATTGGTACTATGCCCTGGAAATACGAGCCCGCCTCGGTCTCTAAAACCAGCGAGGCTTATTGGGTTCATCAGCAAGAGGGATCTTTAGTCATTGATAATCAGATTAATGTAGAAAATAACAAGCTTACAAACGTGAAAGCCACGCAGGGAAACCGAACGCTCGATCTAGCCTTTTCTGATTTTAATTCGTTGAATTCCTTTTTGTTTCCCTTTACCAGCCAATTGCAGTTACAGGCTCAGACGGCGGATGGGAAAACAGCCCAGACCTCGATTGAGTTGCGGCATAAGAAAGTGGATTTAACGCAGGAAAAACAGAGTTTTCCTTTTAGCATTCCATCCAGGTATACCCGTAAATAAGTTGGTCTGAAAGGCCTCAATTATACTGGTTTAACTATTTGTCTTTTAAAATCTTGAGTACCCCCAAACGTCATTCTATACTCCATTGGCTGCGGCGGCCCTCTCTTCTGTATCTGGGAGTAGGGCTTTTCCTGTTTTTAGTGCCCATGTCGGAAGCTCACGCTCAAAAAGGGAAGAAAAAAACGACTCAGCGTCAGCAGCCTGCCTCAAAGGCTAAGAAAGCTTCAGGGCAGAAGGCATCGGCAAAGGTCGCTCCTAAAAAGCAGCAGGTTCCCGTTAAAAAGACGACTACCCGTCGGCCCACTTCCCGGAAGACTTCGTCAGGGGGTGGAGATGAGATGGTCATCAAGCAAAGTCGTCAGCAACTGGAAGCCGAAAAACAGCAAAATCAGGAGCGAATCCGGGAAATCAACCGTGTACTAGGGCAGACTGCCACTAAAAAAACGGCCACCTTAACCGAATTGAAAGCCCTCAACAGCAAAATTGAAACCAAGACCAAGCAAATAGATCTGCTGGCTCAGGATATAAATTTATTGAACAGCGAGATGAAAGGCCTCTCGGTACAATCGGCTGGTCTGGCCCGGGATTTAAAAAACCTTAAGAAAGAATACGCGGCCATGGTCTTTGCAGCTTCGAAAACGGCCAACACGTATAATAAACTCAGCTTTTTATTCTCGGCCAATAGCTTTAACTCGCTGGTGATGCGGTACCAATACCTGCGTCAGTATACGGATGCCCGCAAAAACCAGGCCCGGCACATTGAGCAAGTGCGGGGAGAGTTAAATACCAAGCAGCAAACCATTAAGTACAAACAGGTTCGTAAAAAAGACGTTTTACAGGCTCAGGTGAAAGAAAATGAGTCTTTAGAAGAAACAAAAGAGCGGCAGGCCGTTGTCGTCAACGAGTTAAGTAAACAGGAAAATACCCTTAAATCGGAGCTTACGGAGCGTACCAAAGCCATTAATCGACTCGATAACATGATTCGGGTTGTGATTGAACGGGAAATTCAGCGGGCCGCCCGCGAACGCGAAGAACGCCTCAGACGCGAGCGAATTGCCCGCCAGCAGGCCGAAGAACGCGAAGCCGCCGCCCGGGCCAGAGCCGAAGCTGCGGCGAAGGCTGCCGCCGCTCCAACGCCTGAAAAAGCCAAAGAAATTATCGAAAAAGCGGACGAGGCCTTAGCTAAAGCTCCTTCTGCTGAAGAGGTAGTCAAAAGTAAAGCGGAAGCCCGAGCCATTGCGGCTGCTCCCGAGGCTGAAGCTGGAGCTACCTTTGGCTCTTCCCGAGGCCGCTTGCCCTGGCCTGTTCGTTCGGGATATATCTCTGAGCATTTTGGTGTACACTCACCCATGCCCGGAATCTCGGTGAAAAATCTGGGTGTGGATATTGCTACTAATGTTGGCGAACCCGTTCGGGCCGTTTATGATGGCATTGTTAGAAATATATTTTCACTTGCGGGCGTAGGAACGGTAGTTACGATTCAGCACGGAGAATACTTTACCATTTACGCTAAACTTTCCAGTGCATCCGTATCTGAAGGTCAACGGGTAAACGCCCGGCAGGTCATTGGAACAGCGAAAGCGGATCCCGATGGAGGTGCTGAAATTAATTTTCAGATTTGGAAAGGCACTGGCAAGCTGAACCCCGAAGGATGGTTGGCTGGTAAGTAACCAATGTCGTATAAAAGCAAAAAGCCGTCCCTGCTATTAGACAGTGGGCGGCTTTTTGCCAGGTGGAAGTTGTTATTTTTTAGAACCCTCTTCGATATTTTCAATAATCTTTTCTAATAAGGTAGAATCAGTGTTAGGAAAATCGGAATTTTCTCTGGTTTCTACACTGGAAGGTTCTTCCTGATTGCCTTCATAATTAGGTTGTGGCTGGGGCTTAGGAGTAACTTTACTCCTTTCTTCATGGGTATTCATGGTCGTAAAGGTTTACTTGTTGCAACTATAAGACTAAAAAACCGTACCCTAGTTAAGCTATAAAAATAAATAATTCACTTATTTAAGAAATAAATTTTCCGTATTAATAAGCTCGAGCTCATCCTGCCTGCCTTGCTATTGTAGCTATTTCTGTATTGCCAAGAGGAGACTCTACTCATAAATTGACGTACTTGTCGTAATAAGAACGTCCTAAGGCCCTGCTTTAGTTCTGATCCCGATCAGAACTAAAGCAGGGCCTTGTATTTCATACCTCTTCGTCAGGTGTAATAATTAAGGCTAATTGCGAAAAGTACATAAAGGGTAAGCTTTGCCAAATTATATTTTTTTGATGTGCCTTAGTACTTAAATAACCTATTGAAATTTTATAAATATACTTTTATAAAATTTTTGATAATAGGTAATATCTTTACAGCAGTTACCCCAAAACCAAAACTACCTTATATGAAAAAATCTCTGTACTTCATCCTAGGGATGATGTGCTTGGCCTGGACGTCTGCCTGGGCCCAAGATCGCAAGATCACCGGTAAAGTCACGTTTGTTGACGACGGAACGGCCCTGCCAGGGGTCACAGTGCGAATCAAAAACACCGGAACGGGTACAAATACAGATGCCCGTGGTATGTTTAGCCTCACTATTTCGGGAAGTACCACCACGCTGGTTTTTAGCTCAGTAGGTATGCTCACTCAGGAAGTAGAAGTGGGGAATCAAACGACGGTGGATGTAGCTATGGCCTCCGACGCGAAAGGCTTGCAGGAAGTCGTGGTAACCGCTCAGGGGATCGTCCGCGAAAAGAAAGCTCTGGGTTATTCAGTTACCACTTTAGAACAGAAGCAGCTCGAGAATAGGCCCCAACCCGACATTGCCCGCGTCTTACAAGGCAAGATTCCTGGTGTAAATATTACCTCTACCTCCGGGGTATCAGGTACGGGTACCAGCATCAACATTCGTGGGTTTTCTTCCATTACGGGTTCTACACAACCGCTATTTGTAGTCGATGGGGTACCATTTAACTCCAATACCAACGGTCGGGGTAATTTTACCGAGGGTGGGCAGTCGTCTTCCAGCCGTTTTATGGATCTGGACCCCAATAATATTGAAAATGTAACCGTACTGAAAGGCCTGGCGGCAACGGTAACCTACGGGGATCAGGGCCGGAACGGCGTAATCTTGGTAACGACTAAAAACGGAACGAAAAAAGCTCGTCCAACCGAGTTCTCTGTTACGCAATCTTACTTTACCAACCGGGCTCACTTACCGCATTATACTGATAAATACATCGGTGGATTCCAGCAAAACTTAGGGTACTTCTTTAGTAACTTTGGTCCAACGCTCGACGAAGCCTATGCGTATCCTTCTCAAAATAAAAACACAGCCTTATCGACGCACCCTTACGCCAATTTCTCAAATGCCGCTCTGCGGGGAGCCTTTGCCGATTATGTCGCTTCTCAGGGTCCTTACCGGTTACAGATTTATCCAAATAACGTACGGGACTTTTTCCGCACGGGTCAGATTTCCAATACTTCCCTTAATATCTCGGGTGGAACGGATCGGGTGAGCTATAATATCTCGGCAGGATACAATGCTGAGCAGGGCTATGTTCCTGAAAATGGCATTAAGAAAATCACGCTGGGCACGGGCCTAAATGCTCAGTTAACCAAAAAGCTACAGGTTACTACCTCATTTAACTTCACTAATACGGATCAGTATTCACCCCCGTTGAGTGGAGGTACGGGTAATAACGCTTTGAACTTCCCTTCGGTACTGGCGAACGTGATGTACACGCCGCGTCAAGTGGATTTGATGGGCTGGCCTTTTGAAAATCCTATCGACGGTAGCACAGTCTATTTCAGAAGTGGAAATGATATTCCTAACCCTCGTTGGATTCTTAAAAATTACAAGACTACAGGTCAGGTAAACCGGGTTTTCTCGGCTACTACGTTCACCTTCGATTTGGCGAAAGACCTCACACTTTTATATAAAGTTGGTTTAGACACCTATATTGAAAAGCAGCGGTACATGCTGAACAAAGGCGGTGTGTCCTATGTCAACGGTTTTTACGCGACCTACGACATTCAGAATACGATCTGGGATAACAGTATGATCTTGTCCTACTCCAAGT
Organism: Siphonobacter sp. SORGH_AS_0500; assembly: GCF_002838835.1. GTDB lineage: Bacteria > Bacteroidota > Bacteroidia > Cytophagales > Spirosomataceae > Siphonobacter. Next base: position 140,411 of record NZ_NHPP01000009.1, on the reverse strand, counting down.
CCTTTGGTGAGAAGTTTAGCTTTTCGGCCCGTGCAGGCGGAAACATGCGGAACGATTACACACGTTATTCGGGTGCCACTAGTGAAAATCAGTTAGCTCGTGGTCTCTTCCGTCATAGTAATTTTATTAATAACGTTGCTTTTGACAGTGAAGTTGAGCAAACCCGTATAGGGGTTTTCGGAGAGGTAACCGCCGATTTCAACAACTATCTGTACTTGAATTTAGCGGGTCGTAACGACTGGACTTCTACTGTTGAGATACCCAACCGCCGGATTTTCTATCCTTCGGCCAGCCTTTCCTTCGTGCCTACAACGCCTTCGGCATGCATTCGGATGTAGTTAACTTTTTAAAGGTAAGAGCGGGCGTTGGAACGTCAGCAGGCTTCCCTTATCCTTACTCTACCCGAAACATCCTCGATCAGAACGCTCGTGCCTGGCTTTCTGCCAGCGGAACAGCTTTGCAGTCGCAGTCGGTGAATAACACACTGGGTAACCCCAATCTTAAACCTGAATTACACACCGAATACGAAGCAGGTGTGGAAGGTAAAATCCTGAATAATAAAGTTAGCTTTGATCTGACGGCTTATCGGCGTATCACGCGGAATCTGATTACCAATTCTCCTCTGGATGCTTCAACGGGTTATACAGCTACGACGACCAACATTGGTAAAATCAAAAATGAAGGTATCGAAGCCAGCGTAACGATGACGCCCATTAGCCGGGGAGATTTTACCTGGAATGCAACGGTGGTCTTTAACCGTAACAAACCCAAAGTAGTAGACCTGGGTGGAACGCTTCAGGAAGTACAGATCTCAGGTTTTGGCGGAACGCTGGGTAACTACGCCGTAGTAGGTCAGCCTTTTAACGTAATTAAAGGCATCGGTTTCCGTCGGAACGAACAGGGACAGCTTATTGTCGGTGGTGATGGTTACTTATTATCTACGGCTAGTCCCGTCGTGTTAGGTGATCCTAACCCTGCTTTTACTACAAGCTTGATTAATAGCTTCTCTTACAAAGGTTTTACGCTGGATTTCATGATTTCTTACCGCCACGGCGGAGCCATGTATTCTACGACGGCAGGAGCACTGCTGGGTCGGGGAATGGTGGATCTGGCGATGGGTAAGAACGGCGGTTTTGATCGTGCACAGACCATCATTGTTCCTGGTGTGAAACTCGACGGAACTCCGAATGATATCCAGATCACTGCCTCGGATTTCTACTTTAATAACTACTACTTCTTTGGCGACGAAGGCCGTATTTATGACGGCTCGACCATTCGTTTGCAGGAGGCTTCGCTGTCGTATCAGTTCCCTAAAGCTTGGTTTAGTAGCTAGCAATCAAAGGAGCATCGCTGTCTTTTACGGGTAATAACCTCTGGTACAGAGCTATTCACTTTCCTAAAGGACTCAATTTTGATACCGATAACCTGGGTCTGGGTGTAGGAAATGGGCTAGGTTTTGAATTCCTGACGGGACCAAGTTCTCGCCGTCTGGGAGGTACCGTCAAGCTAACCTTCTAATCCATACTCATCCGAAAATATAAAAAGATGATCAAGAAATTAAGTTTCGCTTTGCTGGCGGCACTAACATTGAGTGTAAGCTCCTGTAAGCTGGATCTGCTCGATAACCCCAATGCCGTAACCAACAGCAACACTGATATTAACTATTTGCTTAACAATATTCAGCTGAATTATGCCACACACTTCAATCAGGTGAGTGATCCGGGCATGCGATTAACCCGAATGCTGAATCAGGGATCGGCTATTTACGAAAACGCCGTTTCGCCTAGTAACTATGATGATACCTGGAGTAGAGCGTATGCCAGCTTGTTAACCGATATTAAAACGCTTATTCCGCTGGCGGAAAGCTCGCAATTGTATGTACACGCGGGAATTGCCCGCACAATTCGGGCTTCGGTTCTTCTGAATCTGGTAGATATGTTCGGCGATGTGCCTTACTCCGAAGCGATTGATCCAGCCAATTTTAATCCCAAAGTGGATGCCGGAGCTACCGTTTATGAAGTGGCACTTAAGGATTTAAATGACGCTATTTCCAATTTTGCGGCTAATTCGGCGAGTAGTCCTTCGAGTGATCTTTACTTCTCTGCCAGTAAAGACAATTGGACCAGAACGGCGAATTCACTCAAGTTAAAGGCCTATCTTAACCGTCGGTTAGTAGATAAGTCGGGGTCAACTACGGCTATTAATGCCCTGATTGCTGGAGGAAAACTCATCTCGTCGGCGGATCAGAACTTTACCTTTAAGTATGGCTCGAACTTGACCAATCCTGATACGCGTCACCCGAGGTATGGGTATAGTAACACCGGAGCTGGAGATTATCAGTCGAATTCCTACATGGGAACGATGTATTACTCCAAGGGTTTCGTTGATCCCCGGATGCGGTTTTATTTCTACCGTCAAACGATTAAAAATCCGACGGACGTAAACGCTCTTCGTTGCATTACTAACTCAAAACCTAATCACTTTTCGGCGTCGGATTTCTTCTGCTTGCCAACGGATGTGGGCTACTGGGGACGCGATCACTTGAATAACGAAGGTATTCCACCCGATGGATTACTGCGGACGGCTTTTGGGGTATACCCTGCCGGTGGCCTTTACGATAACAATGCCGGAACAGGCGTGTTTTTAGGAGCCGGAGCAGGTGGAGCAGGTATTCAGCCTATTATCATGCGTTCGTTTGTAGACTTTATGCTGGCAGAATCAGCCTGACTCTGGGTACGACGGGTTCGGCACGGAGTCTGTTACAATCAGCCGTTGAAAAGTCGATGGCCGATGTGCGAGCCATGGCCTTAGCCACCACCGAAAGTAGTAAGATTACCAGCTTCGAAGCGGCTAATAATATTGTCTGGACGACGGAAGTCAGCAAGTACGTAGCCAAAGTGCTTGAGAACTACGACGCTGCCACAACCGATGACGCTCGCCTGAACGTGATTGCCACGGAATACTGGTTGGCCCTATACGGGAATGGTGTTGAATCCTATAACCTGTACCGCCGAACGGGTAAGCCCGCGAATATGCAACCAGCTTTGGAGGCTAATCCGGGCTCTTTTCCTCGCTCGGTATATTACCCGGCTTCCTACATCAATCGTAACGCCAATGCTAAGCAAAAAGCCGGAGTTACCGTGCCCGTTTTCTGGGATAACAACGCAGCGAATCTGTTAAAATAAAGGTAAAAATTACTGATAATCAGACACATGATTGCACTGAAAAATAAACTGATCCTAGGTTTGCTGGCTACGGCTATGCTGGCCTGTAAAACCGATATGATCAACCGGATCGATACTGAAGAAATGGAAAACGGCGGTTATGTTCGCACAGTAACGCCTTACCCGGTATTATCCAGTACGTTCTTCTTTAATAAGGCTGCTCTCTCAAGCACGGCTATGAGCTTTGTTGCCGAGGCAATTACGCCTAATAAAGGAAGTTATTTATCTTCTTATGATTTAACGATTGGTTTTGTTGATAACACCCGAAGCCGGGGCAGTAACGCTTCGGTAAACCCGCTGACTTTAAAATCCATTGCCGCTTCGGCCTTTGCCAAAAACGATACAACGGGTTATCCGCGGACGGTGATTTCAGTAACGGCTACAGAGGCCCTGACTACCTTGAAGCTCCCCGCTGACAGTATAAACGTAGGGGATTACTTTGAAATCCGTGGGACGATGAAACTCACTACGGGTCAGAGCTTTAACGCTAACAATACCGGAGCCAACATTACTGGAGGAGCTTTCTATAGTTCTCCCTTTTACTACCGGGTAAATGTGGTAAGCCGTTAAGGAGAGTACCCTAGTAAACAGACGTAATCAGACCCGTTAAACGTACTTATGTTTAACGGGTTTTATTTTGTCTATATCGCTCTAGTTATTGCTTTTAATGAAGTATAAAAAGGTTAATTAAGCTGAATAAATACATAATACTTAAATTAAGTAATAGTGAAAAATTAAACGCTAAATGATAGCATAATAAGTGATTTATTTTATCCCCCCTAAATCTTGGTATATTGTACTTTTTTGAGAAAAATACCTCTCATGAGTAAGCGACAAATAATAAATTGAATCGGAAATAAATAGTAATTATTTGCTCATAATGAGTGAATTAGGTGTATGTATATATTGGTATCTGTTTTTTTATAGGGCTTGCGGTTTAACTGCTTTTGATGATTAGTAAGTAAAAGAATACTCAATTGTGAGTCTTACTTTACAGAGTGGTAAATAGGACGAATGCAAGAACAGTATTACACTACTATTGTTACTTTATAAATGAAATAAGTACTTACGGTTCATTTATAAAAGTTCACAATAACTAATTTATCTGGGCAATACTATTCATCTTTTTCAAGCCCATTTATGTCAATTTTTTCTTCAGACACCCCTACGTCGGGTGATCTCATTGGCTCCAAATCTTCCGTGGGCCGTCGAACGTTTCTTCGGTTTGCAGGCATTTCTTCTGTTTCTGCCATGGCTTTGACTACGCTTGCCTGCGAAGATCACAGACCTGCTCCTTTAAACGGAGCGGTAGATTTAGGAGCAGGTGATGTAGGAATCATGAACCTGGCTTATTCCCAGGAACAGCTCGAAGTGGCTTTTTATTCGCAGGTAGTTCAAACGCCTTATGCGAACATCTCTTCTGAAGAACTGGCCTTCTTTACGGATTTACGCGACCGGGAGCGAACGCACCTGGAGCTCTTCAAATACCTGCTGGGCGATAAAGCGATTCCCATGCTGACGCCTAATTTTTCTTCCGTAGACTTTTCCAGTCGCGAGAGTGTGTTGAAAACAGGTCATACGTTTGAAGACTTGGGAGTGGCGGCCTTAAATGGAGCCGGAAGATTTGTAACGGATATGGAGCTACTGGCTTTGTCGGGAAAAATCGTGTCGGTGGAAGCTCGTCACGCTGCTTTATTGCGTGATTTATTACACCCAAAATCGCAAGCGATGGGTTTTGCGGGGGATGATATCATCACTACGGATACGGGTTTGGATCGGGCCTTCTTGCCGCCGCAAGTTGTCATGATGGCTCAGCCCTTCATTCAGCAAAAAATTTCTGCGGAACGCCTGCCCAAGGCTTAAGGTCCGTTTTGAAGTATCAAACACACCTGTTAGGTGCTGCTTTACCCTATTCATGCATCCTTTGAACAATCCAGTCAATGAATATTTTTCAACTGTTTTCTGATATTGAAAGCGTCGACGCAGACGCTCCTGAAAAGCTCTCGTTTTATTCCAGACGGTTTTTCCTGAGAAAAGGCAGTAAAGCGGCTACGGCTGTGGCCTTACCCATGGCTTTGGCTTCCATTTCACAGGAGGCTTTTGCTCAATCAACCGAAGTTCAGGAAGTACTTAATTTTGCTTTGAAGCTGGAATACCTCGAAGAGGATTTCTACAAAAAAGCCTTGGCCGAGGCCACGTTCGATTTTGGTGCAGACCGTCCTGTTTTCGAGCAGATTCACAAACACGAAGCTTCCCACGTGAAGCTCTTGCAAACCGCTTTAGGAGCCGCTGCGGCTCCTAAACCTGCCTTGAAATACGATGCCTTTCCAGACGTATTTACTAATTATCAGACGTTTCTAATCGTTGCTCAGGCTTTTGAAGATACGGGCGTTCGGGCCTATAAAGGGCAGGCTCCCAAACTCTATAAGTTACCTGAACTGACCACGGCTTTGCAAATTCACGCTGTAGAGGCTCGTCATGCTGCTGAAGTACGCCGTTTGCGGGAAGGACGGGTGTGGGTAACCAAAAATGAAAGTGATGGAGCTCCTGCTGCCGTTTATGCGGGCGAAGAAAATACCGTTCAAAAGGTAGACGTTCGCACGTTAGGACCCGGATTTTCGGATATCGTAGTGACTGAAGCGTTTGATGAACCGCTGACTAAAGAAGCGGTTCTGGAGATTGTGAAGCCCTTCGGCGTGGCTTAATCAGTAAGGGAGGGCTTAAAACCCTTTGAAGACCCAATAGGCAGGTTAGCTAACTCTTCATCTATAAGAAGAGTTAGCTAACCTGATTTTTTATGAATTAAAAAGGCTAGGAGCACCAGTGTTCAGCCGCAGGCACTGGTCCCTCTTTTCGAATAACTTCCAGGCACTGCTCCCGATTGTTAAATCCCCAGGAATCCATTTGCTGGAGAACAGGGAGCAGAGACTGGCCCAAATCGGTGAGTACGTATTCTACTTTAAGCGGAATTTCAGCGTAGATAATGCGACGAATAATGCCGTGGTTTTCCAATTCCCGCAGTTGCAGATTTAATACGCGTCTGGAAGCCTGGGTGAGATAGCGTTGTAAATCAGAGGGACGGTGCGTACCCCGGGAGATGGCTAGAATCAGGGCCGCTTTCCATTTACCACCAATAATTTCCATGATCAGGCTTATGCCGCAATTGTAATGTTTAGGAATCTTTGTTTCGTACATAAGGGTTGTTTAGTAAGAGCTTCATCTTCAGATAGGGTTAATTTTTTCCCCCTTTGAATCGAATTTCCCTGCTGGTAAGGATTCGTTTTATCCCTCGATTTTTGGAAGTGTAACTGGGTGATACCCCCTTTTTATAACTTCCAATGAAAACTTTACTATTATTTATTGCCGGGATATTCGGTTTTACGGGCCTGAGTGCCCAACACGTTTTGGCTCCGACTGGTTTCTTTTCTTATGCGTTTCATGATTATGAGATTACTGCTCTGAGTGACGGCTCGATTACCCTGAACTTTAATGCCCTGATTCCCCAGGCTAAAAAAGGCGTGGTCGATAGTTTATTAAATCTGGACCGGGTGAAGAATCCCGTGGCCGTCTCGGTGAATGCGTACGTGATTAAACACGGATCAAAACTGATTCTAATCGATGCGGGAGCGGGTAGTAGCATGGGCTCTTCGCTGGGTCAATTACCTGTTCATTTAAAGAGGGCGGGCTATGATCCTTCTCAGATTGATGTAGTTTTATTAACCCACATTCACGCTGATCACTCCAATGGTCTACTTGACCAAGGAAAACGCGTTTTTCCTAAGGCAACGCTCTATGTAAACCAGGTAGACCATGATTTTGGCTAAGTAAAACCCAGCAGGATGCGGCTGCCGAAAGCGAGAAAAAAGGTTTTATTCAGGCCCGTCGGGTGGTGGATGCTTATGCAAAAGCAAATCGCTTGAAGACTTTTCAGGCTGGATCATCGCTTTTGGAAGGCATTACAGCCCTGGCGAGTCCCGGCCATACCCTGGGTCATACGCATTACCGATTGAGCAGTGGGACAGAAACTCTGTTGTTTATTGGCGACGGCATTCACTCAGCTCCGATTCAACTGCGAGAACCCTGCTTGAGCACCTACTTTGATCGGGATACAATGGCTGCGGCCATTCAGCGAAAAAAACTGCTGGAGCAGGCGGCTACTCATCATTACCTGATTGCCGGAGCTCACCTTGATTTTCCAGGGATGGGTTATATTCGAAAGAAAGGAAAGCTCTATGAATGGGTGCCTTTAAAAAAGTAAGTATTGACTAAGCAAAAAGCGGACTTATCTAAACTCATAGACAAGCCCGCTTTTCTTTTTCATAGCCTTAAATAGCGGCTTCTGCTGATTCAGGCATGGTCATGCCTTCGGCTGGATCTACTTTACCAAACCATTTCATACGTACTTTTTCATTGATGTAATAGAGACAGGGCACGATAACCAGTGTCAGGATGGTCGAGAAAATAACCCCATAGATAATGGTCCAGGCCAGGATGTTCCAGAATACGGCACTATCTCCACCGACCACAATGTTAGGGGCTAGGTCGGAGAAAAAACCAGCAAAGTCGATGGTCAGGCCAATAGCCAACGGAATCAGACCCAGAATTACGGCAGAGGCTGTTAAAAGCACGGGGGTCATGCGAATGCCACCCGCTTCGATGATGGCTCTTCTCAAGGGAAACCCCCGCTGACGAAGCTCTTCGGTGAATTCAATCAAAAGAATGCCGTTTTTAATTACAATTCCAGCCAGGGCGAAAATCCCTACGCCCGACATGATTACTGAAAAACTTTGATTGAATATCGAAAAGCCTAGTAATACGCCAATCAGCGAAAGAAGAATCGTACTGAAAATAATAATGGGCTTCACCGCCGAGTTAAACTGCGTGGCCAGAATCAGATAAATCAGCATAATTGCTCCGAGGAAGGCTACGACTAAGAAATCTGTCGTTTCAGCCTGAGCTTCCTGCTCGCCACCCAACTGAATGTGGTAGCCATTGGGCAATTCCATCTGATTCATTACCTGGGTAATTTGCAGGTTAATGGCGTTGGCATTGGCTCCGGGTACGATATCTGAACTTAGGGTAATAACCCGCTGCTGATTTTTACGGTTAATCTGGCTGTAGGTGGTGGAGTAACTAATGGTTGCGACAGCTGATAAAGGAACTTTGCGAAGCTGACCGCCCATGTTCATATCCCGGTAGACGATTTCCTGACTCAAGAGTCGTTCAATTTGACTACGATCATCGGGTTTTAATCGAAGCATGATGGGATACTCATCTTTGGAATCGCGGAATTTACTGATCTCCAGACCGAATAAAGCCGTTCGGATTGAACCCGCAATTTGCTGAGAACTAATGCCTTCCCGCTCGGCTTTGATGCGATCAATCTGAACGATGATTTCGGGTTTGTTGGTAATTAAATCCGATTTTAGCTGATCAATTCCTTCAATACCCGCTTCCTTAATTTTTTGCCGAAATTCCTTCTCAATCTTCATCAAAGGCTCAAATTCATCACCTGAGATTTCAATCTGGATGGGCTTACCCGTGGCTGGCCCGTTTTGCTCGCGTTCGACCGAGATTTCAGTGCCTGGAATGCCCTGTACGGCTGTGCGGATTTTTTCCAGCATGGCTTGGGAAGAAACGCCATTCCGATCCACGCTTTTCACAAAAGCAATGGTAACCTTTGACTTATGCGGCGTGTCTGAGCGGTCGGGATTGAAGGGATCTCCTGCATTTTTACCCACGTTGGAAATAACTGAGTTCACGGCTCCCATGGCTTTGTTCTCCTGGAGAATCTTAAAGACCCGTCGCTCGATTTCCCTGGTGGTTTTATCAGTAACTACCGCATCTGTTCCCACCGGCATGACGTTATAAATGTAGACATAATCAGGCTCGCCGCTGGGAAAAAATACGACTGCTGGCTGGCGAATGCTTACGGCTATAAAGGAAATAATCAGTAAAGTTATGGCTGCTCCCACGGCAAAGACCGGGCGATACCCCGTAATGACCCAGCTAATAAGATTGCGATAGCCATGCTGAAGTTTAGGTAACATTCTTTCCTGAAAAGGCACCAGAATTCGAGGCGTCAGGATAAAATGATTAAAGTAATACAGCAGCAAAAGGAAAATAAAGAAGTTACCGACACCACGGTGAATAAGGTAACCTACCAAAGCTACTGCTAACAGGCTGATCGTAGGCTTGAATATCGCTTTGCGATGATTGACCTCTACGTGAGCCCCGTGCTGATCGTCGTGGCGTTGCATGAAAGTTACGGCAAAAACCGGGTTCATGACGTAGGCCACAAAAAGCGAAGCAAACAGGGTAATGATGAGGGTAATGGGTAGAAACTTCATGAATTCTCCCACAATGCCCGGCCAGAATAAGAGTGGGAAAAAAGGAGCAATGGTCGTCAGTGTTCCTGAGAGTACGGGCACGAATACTTCGCCCGCGGCTGCTTTGACGGCCTGCTTAATGTCCCAGTCTTTATGCTGATTAAACAGTCGGTGCGTGTTTTCAATAACTACAATTGCGTCATCTACCACAATGCCAAGGCCGAGTAAGAAAGCGAATAATACCAGCGTATTGAGCGTAAAGACCGAACCAATTAAGGGACCAACCAGCGGAAAACAGACGAAGGCTACGAGCGTTGAAAGTGGCACGGAAAGCCCGACGAAGATGGCATCGCGGACGCCCATAAAGAACATCAACACAAGCACTACGAAGATAAAGCCGAGAATTACGGTGTTAATCAAATCGTGAATGTCGGCCTTGGTTCGCTCGGACTGATCAGCCGTAATGATAACGTTCAGTCCCGCAGGCAACTGATTGGTCTTGTATTCTTCGATGATTTTTTCAATGCCTTCCGAGGCAGAAATCAGGTTAGTTCCCGCCCGTTTGATTACGTTTAGCGTGACAACGGATTTATTATTGAGACGGGCAAAGTCCTGCCGCTCTTCGTAACTGTCTTCTACCTGAGCCACATCGCCCAGGCGAACGGTTGCCCCCGTAGAGGTGCGAATCTGGAGTTCCCGCATTTGGGCTACATCCGTGAATTCTCCTTTTACGCGAAGCGTTCTTCTGACGTCGTTGACATTTAATTCACCACCCGAGATATTAATGTTTTCGCCCTGAACGGCCTGTTGAATATCATAGAAGGTTAAGCCGGAAGATTGCATGCGGGCTAAATCCACATTGATCTGAATTTCCCGCTCCAAAGCTCCCACAATATCTACGCGGCTGATTTCGGGTAAACCTTCAAAAGCATCCTGTAAATCTTCGGCGTAGTCCTTGAGTTTTTGCAGGGGGAAGTTACCCGCCAAATTCACGTTCATGATTGGAAACTCGGAAAACTCTACGTTTTGAGCGGTAGGACCCGCATCAAGCTTCACCGGCAAATCCTGCTTGGACTTATCAATCGCATCGCGAACCCGTTGCAGGGCTACTTCCGAATTCACTTCCGGCAAAAATTCTACCAGAATGACGGATACATCATTGAGAGCATTAGACTTCACTGATTTTACCCCATTGAGCGATTTTAACTGCTTTTCAATGGGCTTATTAATCAGGTTTTCAATATCGGCGGGAGCCGTGCCAAAGTATACCGTATTAATGTAAACCTGCGGAACTTTAATATCGGGAAACTGCTCTTTGGGCAAATTGCTGTAAACCAGCCATCCCGCCAGGGTAATAATTACCGTGAAGATGTAGACGGTGGTTCGGTTTTCCACGCACCAGTTGGTAAAACCGAGGGTTTTATATTCTTCGAATTTCATTTCGAATGAAGGTTAAATGGCAGATTAGTAACTAATGGGCTGTCCATCGGTTAACTCCTGATAGCCTACCGTAATAAGCTCGTCACCCGCAGAAAGGCCTTCGGTAATCTCAATTTTGCCGTTGTAACTCAGCCCCGTTTTTACTGGTCTGGCTTTAGCGATTTTTTTACCGCCTTCCTGCACGGCTACATACACGACTTGCCCATTTTCCGTATTTGAATCAGGTTTTGTTCGATTACCAAAGCCTGAGGTTTAGTTACGTCATTAATGAGCATTTGAGCCAGCATATTAGGCTTGAACTCCTTGTTCGAAGGCAGGGTCGCTTCGATGGTAAAAGTTCTGGAAAGCGGATCAACGGTATTGGAAACAAACGTGATTTTGGCCTTAATTTCCTTATTCACATCGGGGAGCTTGATTGTTACCGCATCGCCCCGGCGGATGTTAGCCACGTACGTATCCGCCACTTTTCCAACTACTTTCAGACTACTCAAATTCACAATTCGCATTAAGGGCACGCCGGGCGTAGCCATCATACCCACTTTGCCGTCTACCTGATCGACCGTTCCCGCAATCGGAGCAGATACACGCGATTGGTTGAGCTGAACCTGTAGGGTTGCAATGCGTTTTTCCAGGGCCTCCTTATTATTCTTAGCCTGTAAATACTGAATCTCCGTACCAATTTGCTGATCCCAGAGCCGCTTTTGTTTGTCATAAAGCGTTTGAGCCAACGAAAGTTGATTTTTGGTTTCTTCGATGGATTCCTTCAAGATGCTATCGTCAATGCGGGCCAAGGTGGTTCCTACGCCCACGGCATCGCCTTCTTTGACCAGAATGGCTTTGATTACACCCGAAGCTTGAGGACTGATCTGTACGTTATTTTTGGCATCAACGCTGCCCTGCACCTCAATCATGTGTTCAAACGTGCTGGCTTGCAGCGGCTGAACCGAGACGGCTTTTACTTTTGCTTCTTCGGCTTTTTTAGGATCAAGCTTGGCAATTTCACCTTCCAGCTTTTTGATTTTAGTGTTGATTTCGGCCTGCTCACTTTTTAGTTCCGCTAACTCTTCTTTCTTACCTTCCAGACCTTCTTTTTTTTGAGAACAAGCGACTAAAAGAGCTGTGAGAATAAATAAGTAGGTGACTTTCATGATTGTATTTCTTGCGATGATAGGAGATGAGATTATTCGACGTAGAGCTTTCCGGCGGCTTTGTCGAGATCCACTTTAGCCACAATGGCGTTGTAAAGAGCCGTATAGTAGTTGGTCTGGGCCTCGCGGAAGCTGGCTTCGGCGTTGATGACTTCAATGTTGGAGCCTACGCCTTCTTTGTATTTGATTTGGGTAACCCGGAGGACTTCCTGAGCCAAATCCAGGTTCTTTTGCTGTTCCTGTAGCGTAAACCAGTAATTGCGAAGCTGAATTTCGGACTGACTTAGTTGTAGATCAATGCTTTGCTTAAGAAGCTCCATATTGTTTTCTACTTTCAAAAGATTGCTTCGCGATTGAGAAAGCTTGTAACGGCGGGTAAAACCATCAAACACAGGAACATTAATAGCAAAACCAATGGATCCCGCATCCAACCAGGGACGAGTAATGAAACGGGCAATGCTTTGACGACCATTATAATACCCATACGTTCCCTGCAAAGAAAGGGTAGGCCAAAGGCTCCGCTGAACGTTTTTAACATCAATCGTCTGTAAATCCCGCTGAGTTTGAAGTGTAGCATATTCAATGCGGTCGCCGTACTGGAAAGGGCGTTTAATAGCCTGAATCATTTCTTCAGAAAAAGAAAGCTTGGCTAGTTTCTCGCTTAATTCAAAGGATTGGTCCAGCGGATGACCCATTTGATACTTGAGCAGAATATAGGCCAGGTCCTGCAACCGTTGCACGTTTTGCTGCTCGGTGACCAGGTTGTTTCGCTGCACCTCAATGCGTTGTACGTCAATTTTCTCAACGAGCCCTTCCAGATTTGAAGCCCTCGTATCCCGCAGTAATGTATCGAGTCGATGCACGTTTACTTCCAGCAAATTCAAGCGTTCTTCATTGACTAAAACCGCATAATACGCCTTCGTAATGTTTTCAGCCACCGTAATCTTGCTGGCGGTAATGTTTTTACTGGACAGATCAGTATATACTTTCGCGGCTTTAAGGCCCAGTAAATACGAGTTACTGAATAACAGCCAGTTCAGACTAGCCACGGCACTGGAGTTGTAACGAACCCCGCCAAAAGCCAACGCAAGTTCTTCATCACCCGGCGGAGCAGGCTCGCCGGGAATAAAGCTCATGCCGGGGGGCATGAAAAAGGGTTGCGGCTTAATGGTATGCGAAAGGCCCAGAGCCACGTTGGCCTGAGGCAGACCCATGGCCTTGGTTTCGCCAATGCGGGCCTTGGCGATGGCTAGATCCAACTGAGCATTGGTAACGTTTCGGTTGTTTTTAAGGCCGTATTCAATGGCCTGTTGGAGTGAAAAAGCAGATTGAGCGTAACTGCCATAACTTGCCCAAAGCATACACAGCAGTAAGCCCCATCGATTTAGATAGAGTTTTTCATTGGGAATGGTGGTCGTGCACAAGTTCAGATGCGTAATCTGAAGCGGCGGATAAATAGAGGAAAACGAGAGTAATGCCCTGCGGACTTTAGCCAGAAAGCTGCTTAAGCCATTGGGTACGTTGGCTTACCTGAGGAGTAGACAGAGAGGTGTATAGAACTCCTGGTAATAGTCAACAAGGGGCTTTTTAGTGATACTAGTAATTCAGTCTGAAACTTAGCTGGGTCAGGTCGCCTAACGAGCGTGTTACCGATTCATGAAACGACTGGCATACAAAGATCTCCCTGGAAAATTTCGTATAATACCGCTTTGGGTGGAACGGGGATTTTTAGGGATGGTCTACGAAGAATAGTACTAGCCCATACACCTACTTTCGCAGGCCAATGAAAGGATAAGAAAAGATCGAAACATACATAGAATTGAGGTTATTAGAGAATTTGGCTGAATCGGTTCGAAAGTTCGTAAATATTCTTTTAAAACAAGCATGATAGTTGCTTAATTTGTTTAAAATATATTTTTTTAGACAAAATAAGTAATAATGACTGAAAATGGCAGGTTCAATGATACGGTTGGTTATAAAATTAACTCACGTTGGACGGTAAAGTCAAAAATAGATGGTGGTTCTGACAACCCTATGTCAGCAGGAATTAGTAATTCAGGAATTTGATTAAATAATTAACAAAATGGCCGATTGGATTCAACTGCGAGTAAAGGCAGTTCAGAATGAAACCTTAGAAAGTAAAACCTATACGCTTGAGCCCACGGATGGTCAGGGCCTGTCCTACGAGGCTGGGCAGTTTTTAACGCTAGGATTAATTCATGAGGCCATGAAATCAGACGTTCGTATTCGCTGAGTTCTACGCCAGGAGTAGATACGGACGTTAAATTAACGATCAAGCGAGTGCCTAATGGAGAAATTTCCCGCTGGCTTTTGCAAACCCTGGAGGTAGGTTCAATTCTCAACAGCCTGCCCCCTTCAGGTCGCTTTACGCTGGCTTCGCCTTCGCAGGAAAAGTCAGATATCTTCCTATTTGCAGCAGGGAGTGGCATTACACCCATTTTTTCGATTTTAAAAGCCGTCTTAACCCAACAGCCGGATCGCCGGGTTGTTCTTATTTACAGCAATACCCATCCACGTAGCACTATTTTTCTAGCTGAACTTGGAGAGTGGCAAGAGTTATATCCCAACCGTTTGTTCATTGAACACATCTGGAGTAATCCGGGGGGAGATGCCGCAGGGCGACGGCTTAATAATACCTTACTTGAAAAACTTGTCAATCAGTATCATCACGCTCGATGGGGGAAGCCCGAATTTTACATTTGCGGCCCTGAAGATTACATGCGAATGGTTCGCATCGTGCTCATTTTTATGGGTTTTGACGCAGAATCAATCAGGAAGGAAAACTTTGTGATTCCGATGGTAACACCTCAGGTTCCCGAAGGCTTTGGCGTTGCTTCTAAAGTAACGATTCATTACCGTCAGCAGTCGCATGCATTAGCCGTAGAAGCCGGAACCTACATCCTCACAGCAGCTTTGAAAGCAGGCATTGAATTGCCCTACAGTTGCCGGGGTGGACGCTGTAGTACCTGCGTCGCTCTTTGTCAGGAAGGACGGGTTAAAATGACCATTAATGACGTATTAACCGAGCGAGAACTCGCTGAGGGTGAGATTCTAACCTGCACAGCATTAGCCGAAACGAGTGAAATTGTGATTAGAGTAGAATAAGTTTAATTTTTTGGGAGATTCATGAGTTGAAAAGATTGTAAAACTGCTTTGTTTTGTAGTTGTTTACCTTTCACATTTCAACGTTAACATGAAAAAACCTCTTCTTGGGCTATGGGCTGCCGGATGGCTTGTGGCTGGATTGAGCACCATAGCCTCGGCTCAGTTCGGTACCCCTGCTCAACCTGTTACCCTAACCGACATGAGTGCGTTTCGTCCCACCAATGCTGGCAATTGGAAGATTGTCGGGGACGCAGCCGCAGATCTTCAGCAAAAAGAAGTATTAACGACCAAGCCCGGATCGGGCGTTTTAGTGAATCAGCCCAGTGATAAAAACCGGGCCAATTTACTGACGGCTTTCGAGCACGGTGATGCTGATTTTGAGTTTGACTTTATGATGGCCGTGCATTCCAATTCAGGTTTCTATTTGCAAGGACGTTACGAAATTCAATTGCTTGATAGTTGGGGCGTTAACGTGCCTACTTACGGCGATGTAGGCGGTATTTACAAGCGTCGTGAATTGCCTTCGGGCCGTTTATACGAAGGACACGCTCCCCGCGTCAACGCAGGTAAGGCTCCAGGACTTTGGCAACACATGGAAATTTCTTTCCAGGCTCCCCGTTTTGATGCTAGCGGCAAAAAGATTGAAAATGCCAAGGTACTTAAACTGGTTCTCAACGGCGTTACAGTTCAGGAAAACGTAGAACTTTCAGGTCCTACGGGCGGCCCCATCTCAGAAGAAGAAGCGGCCAAAGGTCCCATAATGATTCAGGGAGATCACGGTGCGGTTGCGTTCAAAAACATGACGTACCGCAACTACAATGCACAACCCTTACAACTGACGGGAAATGCTTATAAGGTGTATCAACCTAGTAATGATGATGCCTTTTCTAAAATTCCTGATTTCTCGAAGCTCAAGGCCAGTAACACCGGAAGCAGTCCAGAGGTAACCTGGGACGTAGCTAACCTGACGAATAATTTCGGTTTGGTTTCTATTTCCAAAGTAAAAATCCCCACGGAAGGCGAATATACTTTTTACCTTTCAGCCGGAGGTACTTCTCGCCTGAAAGTCAATAACAAAGTAGTAGTTGCGGAAGGTTTTGGTCAGCCTGGTCAGTTCCGTTCGGGTAAGGTGAAGCTTTCTCCTGGTGAAGCCACAGTGGAAGTTGAATACGTAAAACGCGATGAGTGGGTACGCCCTGGTCTGGCCGTTGAAGTAGAAGGTCCCGGCCTTCGTCACGCAACGCTGACGGCTGGTTCTTCCTTACTAAGTAACCCGGCTACGGATCCGATTCTGATCGATGCCCGTGAAGCAACCATTACCCGGAGCTTCATGGATTTGTACACGAAAGAAGGCCGCAGAGGCAAACGCGTGGTTCACTCGGTACAGGTAGGTTCTCCTCAGGGCTTACACTATACGTTTGATCTGGACAATGGAGCTTTAGTGCAAGCCTGGAAAGGTGATTTCCTCGATGCTACGCCTATGTGGCACAATCGCGGCGATGGTTCTTCCCGTCCCCGTGGCGTGCTGGTATCTTTTAACGATTTTCCTGATTTTGCCGTTTTAGGTTCTTCTTCAGCCGCATGGAGTGATACGCTTTCAGGTAAAGAAAATTATAAACCCATGGGCTATGACGTAGACGAAGCAGGGTATCCTACTTTCCTTTACGCGTATGGCTCCACGCAGGTAAGCGATGCCATTCGTTTATCGGACGGAAATAAGGCCTTAAGCCGGGAAATTACGGTGAAAAACCCAGGCTCTAATCTCTATCACCTGGTAGCTACTGGGCAAGACATTAACGAAGTTGAGCCCGGTCTGTATGCCATTAATGGTAAGGCTTATTACGTACGCGTAAAAGGAGCGACGCTTCGCAAATCCGGGGATCGGCAGGAGCTGATTATGCCCGTTTCGGCTAACAAAATCAACTACGAAATTCTATTCTAAATAGTATAGTGCAGGTGCTGACTGCTTCGGCTTCTCGGGACTTGCCTAATAACGCATTGTCAATGAAACGTATTCTTCAAGCGACGCTTTTGAGTCTGGGAATGGCGACGGCTGCACTGGCTCAGGACAGTTCTCCGGCTGAAAGCGATCTCTATAAAATTGTTAAAGTAAGTACGCCGGAAGGCATCGTACTGGAAATTGGCGGGGTAACTTCCCTGCCCAACGGAGACGTAGCTGTTTCGACGCGTCGGGGTGATGTTTGGGTGATTGAAAATCCCAGTAGCCCTAGACCGCACTTCCGCAAATTTGCCAGTGGTCTGCACGAAATCCTGGGTCTGGTTTACAAAGATGGCTCTTTCTACTGTGCTCAACGCGGAGAGTTAACCCGTCTGACGGATACCAACGGTGACGGAAAAGCCGATCAGTACCATACCGTATACGCCTGGCCAATCTCTGGTCACTACCACGAGTATAGCTTCGGTCCTAAAATCGCTCCCGATGGCAGTTTCTTTGTGAGTGCTAACGTAGCCTTTGGTAATGAAGAATGGTGGAGAGGGGAGAGTAAAGTGCCTTACCGCGGTTGGGTCATGAAAATTTCTCCCGACGGAAAAATGGAGCCCTGGGCAACGGGTATGCGTTCTCCGTGCGGACTAGGCATGATTGACGGCGAACTTTTTTACACGGATAACCAAGGTGACTGGATGGGTTCAGGTGGCGTTTGGCACGTGAAAAAAGGAGCTTTCGTAGGACACCCTGCCGGGCTACGCTGGAGCAACCTGCCTGGCTCTCCCGTAAAACTTACGCAGGAAGAATTCTACAAAACCTACGATGAGCGTCGTCGCCGGGATGCCAATGGCCGAGCCATTAAGCCCGAAAACGATGCTTCAGAGAAGAATCCGTTACTGTTATTCGAAGCCAAGAAAAAATTCCCTGAAATTCAGCTTCCCGTTGTTTGGTTACCTCACGGAGTATTGGGGATTTCTAACTCGGAAATCATCACAGATGATACCAAAGGAGCTTTTGGTCCTTTCGCTGGCCAAATGCTGGTAGGGGATCAGGGCCAATCGAAAATCATGCGGGTATTTATGGAAAAAGTAAACGGCGAATTTCAGGGAGCAGCCTTTGATTTCCGTTCGGGTTTCCAGTCCGGCGTATTACGTATGGCTTTTGGTAAAGACAACTCATTATTTGTCGGTGAAACCAACCGGGGTTGGGGTTCAGCCGGGGAAGCGAATGAAGGCTTGCAACGTCTGGTTTGGACGGGTAAAACTCCTTTCGAAATGAAAGCCGTTCGTGCCATGCCTGACGGCTTTGAAGTAGAATTTACCCAGCCCATTGATGCTGCGAGTGCCGAAGATTTAGCAAGCTATAAAGTAAAAAGCTTCATCTATAAATATCACTCAACCTACGGAAGTCCAACGATTAACGAAGAAGAGAATCCCGTAAAAGGCGTGAAGGTATCCGCCGATGGGCTCAAAGCTCGTATCATCGTTGATAACCTGCGTCAGTATTACGTACACCAGTTAACGCTGGACGGCATTCGGGAGAAAAACAGCAAGTTTAGCCTGGTTCACCCTAATGCTTACTATACGCTCAACAATATCCCAACGGGCGAGAAGTTAGCTATTTCGCAAACAAGCACGAAAAATTCGGCTACCCCTACGACCGCCGCTCCTGCAAAAACGCCTGCTAAAGCAGTTGCTGGTAAAAATGCGAAGACGGATGTTACCAAGGTCGGTGCTACTGTGAAAACAAAGGTGCCTACTTACGAAGAAGTGAAGCCACTACTTTCCAAACACACCTGTTTGGCTTGTCACAACGCTGATAAACGCCAGGTAGGACCAGCTTATAAAGAAGTAGCCAAGCGTAACTATTCAAATGAGAAGATCGTGGATTTGATCTATAACCCTAAGCCTCAGAACTGGCCTGGTTATGCCACGGAGATGCCACCGATGCCTCAGGTTCCTAAAGGCGATGCTCTTAAAATTGCAGCCTGGATTAATTCATTAAAGAATGCTCCAGCAAGTGCTAATCCTTAATTGTTAATAAGGTGATCTATAGAAACGGTACGGCTCATTTGGGTCGTACCGTTTTTGTTTATGGAAAAAGGTATATACCTTTAAATTAGTTAATTTATTAAGTTTTTATACTTAATATTGGCAAAAAGATAAATATATATTTATGGACAACCCCATTGAAATTTATCAGAGTAGTGAGGGAGATACGCAGATCGAAGTAAAGTTTGAAGAGGAAACCGTGTGGTTAAATCGTATGCAAATGGCTCATCTGTTTGATAGAGATGTGAAGACCATAGGCAAGCATATTAATAATGTATTTCAGGAGGCAGAATTGATCGAAAATGCAGTTGTCGCAAAATTTGCGACAACTGCTGCTGATGGTAAAACCTATCAAATCGAACACTATAATCTTGATCTGATTATATCCGTGGGCTATCGGGTCAAATCTCGGCAGGGAACCAGATTCCGGCAGTGGGCTACGCAGCGTTTAAAGGAGTATTTGATACAAGGGTATGCCCTTAATGAAAAACGGCTGGAGCAGAAACAACAGCAGATTCAGACCTTAAAAGAAGGCATTCGAATACTAAGCCGAGCCATCGAAAGTAAAAGTAGGTCGGAAGAGATCCAATGGCTTAGCTGGTATTCAACGGGGCTTGAGTTGCTGGATGATTACGACCATGAAAGGCTGGACAAGCTTGGACTTACGAAACGCCCGGCAGTCTACCCTGACCTGAAGGATTACTTCCAGGTGATTGATGCGATGAGAACCGACTTTGAGTCGGCAATATTTGGAAAAGAAAAAGACCAGGGTTTTCAGAGTGCAACACTTCAGATTGCTCAGGGATTTGGCGAAACGGACTTTTATCCCTCCATTGAAGAAAAAGCAGCTACCCTTCTTTATTTGATTGTCAAAAATCATGCATTCGTTGATGGTAACAAACGCATTGCGGCGGCCTGTTTTCTATTGTTTCTGAACGAAAATGAAATGCTCTATACCAAGAATGGGTTTACCCTGATTAGCAATGAAGCTCTGGCCAGTTTAACGTTGTTCATCGCGTCCAGTAAACCAGAAGAAATGGAAACGGTAAAAAAGCTAATCATAAGCGTTTTGAATAGAAATCAGAAGAATCTATAAGGGCTATTTCAAACAAAAGCGGTACCCGCATTGCTGATACCGCTTTTGTTTGATGGCTTAATCCTGCAGTAACTCTTTGTAAATCTGCCAGTATTCTTCGGCAGTGTTTCTCCAGTTGAATTGCTGAGCCCAGGCTTTGATCTGCTGACTTTCAGCCTGCGTGTCAATGCTTTCCAGAATTTTGGTGGTTAACATACTCACCTGATCGGGATCGAACCCGTCAAAGTAATGAGCATGAGGACCGCCGATTTCAGGTAAGGACGTTGAATCCGAAAGAACCACGTTTTTGCCAAAGTGCATGGCTTCAATCACGGGTAATCCGAAGCCCTCAGCCAAGGATGGAAAACAGAATAAATCGCAATTTTTAAGTAACCAGTATTTTTCAGCTTCCGTAATAGGGCCCGTCAAATGTACCCGGTTATGCACACCCAGGCGTTTGGATTCACTTAAAACTTTCTGGTGGTATTCTTTATGAAACATCGTTCCCGCAATGATTAAATCCAGATCATTGTCCAGCAACATGGCGGGTAATACGTGAAAATTCTTTTTGGGAGCAATCGTACCGATACTGAAAAGGAAAGGATTTTCTACCGAAAACTGAGGTTTGATGGGTCGAATATGCTCGTTAATATTGCAGCCATTGTAAATAACCTGAATTTCTTTTCCCCGAAGATTCATGGTTTCTTCAATCTCTTTTTTTACAAAATTGGAGATCGTTACAATGCGATCCGTTCGATCAATTTTATCCTGCAAATTCTTGATATACTTGGCAATTTTATCGGCAGGCTTGTTTTCGTGAAGAAAGTTTAAATCATGAACCGTTAATACTTTTTTGGTTGAACTTCGCAACGGAAAATAGTTAGAATCCTGATACGTTCCGTGCCATACCGAATACTTATTGGCAAAAGGCATGGCGTATTTATGGAGCGAACTATGGCTTTTATTGTAAGGGTTTTCACCAAAAAGCGAAGCCTCTTTTGAGGGCAAATAAAAGCCTAGACGATGATTTGAATGATTTCTGTTAAGCATCAAAGCATTGCCTAGTTGTAGACAGAAATGATACAGACCCGTATGAGCATGCCTCATTCGTTCACAGTCAAAAATGACATCTGCTTTTTTGTTGGATTGGTTCATGGGTAGAGCCGAAATGGTTTCTTTCCTAGTACTGGAATAACTAAAAAATCACTAAACAGACCCGGCCTCGTGTTAAAAGGTTGGAAGGGATATGTTATTTAATCAGCGTGAAAAGAATTTCTGACAGTAAGAAATTGATAATGAGATAGTAATGGGTTGAAAAATTCTGTAATCAGAAAATAATGCACAGCTTCAAAATGATTAATATGGAACCGATTTCACTTTTCAGAATCGGTCGTCTTTTTGATACTTACGCAATTCTACGACGGAATGTTGTATAAATTAGGTTTTTTGTACAAGCGACTTTTTTAAGGCTAAGTTAAAAAGCTTAAAATAAGCTACTTTTGAATGCCTCACAGTGGATAAAATAAAAATTAAAAAATCTGTTCCTACTCGATCATAACCCTTTTAGTAAATGATGACGTTTTCCATGATTCTAATCGCTCTGGTAGCTATAGAGCACGTTTATATTCTCTGGATGGAAATGTTCGCCTGGACCACGCGAGGCAAAGCCACTTTTAAAAGTTTGCCCCCTCATCTTTTTGAGCCCACGAAAGGTTTAGCGGCTAATCAGGGACTATACAACGGCTTTTTAGCCGCTGGATTATTTTGGTCCTTAGGAATTTCGGATCCGGAGTGGTCGAAGAATGTGGCTTTATTTTTTTAGGATGTGTAACCGTAGCGGGTATCTACGGAGGGCTGACGGCTTCCCGTTCCATTATTTTCGTGCAGGCTTTGCCCGCATTAGTGGGACTGATCGTAACGTGGTTTCGGCCATAGCCAGTCGTTTTTCGTAGGTATTCGGAAAGCTACCCGATTCGATTACCTTAAGAAAAGCTTTATTATGAAAAAACATTGGTTCATGTTAGGAACTATGATTCTCCTGTCTGCTTGTGGAGGAACTAGTTCCGAAGAGAATAAAGAAAATACTGAAACCGCCGTTACGGAAACTGCTCCGCAGGCTAGCAAAGTCAGTACACTCATCTTTTTGGATAAATCCCGCAGTGTAAATGAGGATAAAGACTTTGTGGAGAAAAAGTACACGAAAGTAATTAACTCATTAGTCCAGGAGGAGATCCGTCGGGCGGGAGATAACATACAGGTGTGGCTGATTCACGAAAATACTGCTCAAAGTAAAGCTCTGGATCTAACCAGCCAAACTACGCTGGATGCTACGGAAGGCATGAGCCAAACGGACGTAGAAGCCGCCGAAGCCAGTTACGATTTGGCCCTGCAACGGGAGCGTTTGAATTTTGCCAAACAGGTCCTAGCTCAACTCGCTACTCCCAACGTCAGCAAGAGTAGTGAGCAAACCGATATTCAGGCTAGTCTGGCTGCTATTAACGCAAGGGTAGGCGAAGGGTATGCCGTAAAGGTGTATTACTTTTCGGACATGGTGGAAAGTATGAAGCAGCCGGGTCGACGGGACTTTCATAAAACGCCCCCCAAAAGCACTGCCGAAGCTGATGCCTGGGCTAAAGCGGACGCTGCATCGTTGAAGGCACGTTATCCTAATTTAAGCTCCGTGGAAGTATCGATTGTTTTACCTTTCGAACCCACCACTTCTTCCAAAGTCAATAATCCCAACGTAAGTGAATACTGGAAGACTTTCTTTAATGAGGTAGGCGTGAAGAAAGTGGAAGAGAAGATATAAAAAGTTAAACGAGTTATAGAAAGGATTTCTATAACTCGTTTATTATGATGATCGTGAGTTATAGCAGCTATCGCTATCGCTCACGATTTCTTTTTGGCAAATGCCTGCGTTTATCTTTGAGCCTTAACCGTGGTAAATCCCAGGGGAGCTTTGGGCGTTTCAAAGTCGAAGATAGTAATATACAGAGTCGTCTTTTTGGCTATGTTTTTAGAATCCCGGTAATTCACTTCCAGCACCTCAATGGTGCCCTTTCCGTTAGGAGCATAGTTAGAGGCATACGGAAGCGTTCCCGTCTTTTTGTATTCCACGGTTTTATTCTGTCCATCCCGAAGCAAATCCATGTAAGTCGATAGGTTTTCGTATTCCCCGGCGGGGCTGGTTCCTACTTTGATGGGATTGGTCTTTGTAGTGCCGTATTTAGGGTCCGTAGCTACACCACTGAGTTGTAAAAGAGGCTTTCGGTTAGCCGGAACGGGCAGTGGATTAGCACAGCTCTCTACTTTCAACTCGGCTGGCTTCAGTCCGTTGGCGAGAGCCGCTTTGTAATCATTGCAGGCTTTTTCGGTATTTCCTAACAATTCATAAACCAAAGCCCGGTTATAGTAGCTTCTGCCATTTTAGGGTCTACTTTGATGGCCGCTGAGAAATCACTGATAGCTCCCTGATAATCGGCTAGCTTCTTGCGGCTACGCCGCGTCCAACCATTGACTTCTTGGCGTCGGCTTTGAAAGAAATGGCTTTCGTGAAATCTTCCACCGCATTTTCATATTGCCGTAGTAAGGAATAAGCCATGCCCCGGCTTTGCCGAACGGGGTAATCGTCTTTAGCGGCAATTGACTGATTAAATAGCGTAATGGCCTGACTTACCTGGCCCGCCTGAGCCTTTTTTAATCCTTCATCCAATAAACTTTTGGCATCCTGAGCAAAGGTGTGAAGGCTGGCTATACAAATGCCTGCGGTTAGTAAGGTTTTTAATTTCATAAGGTAAACCAAAGGATTTCAGAATTTATAGGGAAACGGGAATATTGAAAAGTTTAGTGTAAAAAATAGGTTAAGCTCTAACAGAATATTGATGGAAAAGGGTTTCCTAAATTTTGTCTGCACATACTTAGATTGGAATACCTTAGTTGAAAGGTTCATTCCTGATCTGATAACGTATACGCACTCAAGTTCAGCTGTGCTTTTGCAAAGGGGCAGTTCTCAGACCTTTAGCCCCGATACTATGTAAATAGGAATGAACGATTGGTTCCTAATGAACAATGGCCTGATAAGGCTTTGGAATTTTTGATGAGAGAAGCGGCTAAAGGGGCCCCTTCTCTCGTTAATGGACTGAACACTAATTTTTAGCGTGATTTCCTGATTTTCTTTCCTCGGTTTTCGCCCCATTCTTTTGCTTTCTCAGTAGCAATGGCAATGGCAGAATCTTCAGGGCGACCGTCGGCAACTAAGGCGTTTGCAATTTCAATGGCTTTGTTTCGAATCGGTGCCATGAAATTTTTCAAAGAGTCGGGATATTCGGATTTAGTCCAGGGCATTTTTTTAAGGGTTGATAGACCTGGTAATACGCTCAAAAAATATACCAGAAAGAAGAAGGCCATCGCAAGTCTGGGAAATGTTACAGAAATGATATTTTTTTGTAAGAATTTTTCGGCCTTATATTCGAAGGTTAGAAATACCAATCATTGAGTAAATCATTGACATACACGGACGATACAGAACTTTGGCTTGCCTTTAAACAGGGAGAACTGAAGGCTTTTGAACAAATCTACCGAAATCACTTTTCCATGCTTCTCTCGTATGGAAAGCGGATTTCCAGTGACGTAGAAATGGTCGAAGACGCCATTCAGGATGTATACGTAGAGCTTTGGAAGCGGAGAGAAAACCTGAAAAGCCTGCATACCATCAAGTTTTATTTATTCCGGGTTTTAAGAAATCGCCTGTATAACCTTCGGCAGGCTGATTTGCAGATTCCTCAGGAAGATATTGATTTCCCGGAGGATCAGATCCCTGATTACTTTAGCCCTTCCATTGAGGCAAATCTGATTGAAGAGGAATCTACTACTTTTCAGAACGCCCGCCTGAAACAGGCGATTAGTGATCTGCCTGCTCGGCAGAAAGAAGCTGTTCTGTTGGCTTTTTACGATGATTTCAGCACCGAAGAAATTGCGGGAATCATGGGCATTAACCAGCAATCGGTTAATAATCACCTGAATCGGGCTTACACTTCTTTGCGAAAACTACTCTCGGATTCTATTATTCTACTGTCGTTTTTCTGCTTACATTTTTAAGGCTTTCCTGCTTACAGCCTTTAGAAGTCCAATTATTAGAAAAAATAATTTAAAAAACTGAGTTGAGAAAGGGCCGCCGCCGCTATCTCTACTAGAAACGCACGCAGTACATGGATCAAATGCCTGACTCACAGGAAGATTTTATTAACAATCCATCTTTTCGTAAATGGGTGAAGACTCCCGATGAATCGACTTCGATTTATTGGGAAAACTACCTGCGTGAACACCCTGAACAACAGGAAAAGATTATTCAGGCTATCGAGTCAGTCAAACGTCTGAGCCGAGCCAGTCAGGAATTGGTCGAGGTTTCGGATGCTTCCGCTGAGGAAGAGAAAATATGGCAGCGAGTGAAAGAACAGGTGCAGACGCCCGTTCTTAAAAAACGTCCGTATTGGGGTTGGGCTGCTGCTGCAGTTATCGTGATTGCAGGCGGACTACTTTGCTCAATCTGGGTACGCCTGCTACTAAAATTGAACAAACGATTGCTCAACAGAATCCAGAGTCTCTGATTGACTCAGTTATGGTGACTAATTTTGAGCAAAAACCTCGTTTGGTTTCCCTGCCCGACGGTAGTTCTGTCATTCTTCAAAAAGGAAGTAACCTTCGTTACGAAAATCCATTTCCTAAAGAATCGCGTCCGGTTGCTCTTTCCGGTGAAGCCTACTTTGAAGTAGTGGAAGATGCTAAAAAACCCTTTACGGTTTATGCCAATGGATTAATAGCCAAAGTTTTAGGGACTAGCTTTAATGTGAAGGCCTACGAAAAAGATGCGAATGTTACCGTAACGGTTCGTACGGGGAAGGTCTTTGTAACGCCTGAGAAAGATGTACAGACTAAGAAAAACGAGCGGGAGGACATGATTCTCACGCCCAATGAGCAAGTCGTTTTCACCATTAAAGAAGCGAAGATGTTCCGGAGTCCGGTTAATGCCCTGGCGGAGCGGAAAACGTTTGTCATTCGTCCGGTAAATCTGGTTTTCAATGCCGTACCGGTAAAGGATGTATTTGCTGAAATTGAGAAAGCTTACGGTATCAAGGTAGTTTTTAAAGATCCTTCGCTCCAAAACTGCCGCATAACCACTGACCTGAAAGAAGGAACGCTTTCCCAGAAACTAGACATTATTTGTAAAACCCTGGAAGCCACTTGGAACACGGAAGCTGAATTTGTAGCCGTTACGGGTCGCGGTTGCCATCCCTAGAAACATTTCATTACCTAAACCATACACTAAACCACCAGCACTTTATCGACTACATGCCCTAATACCCTCTTGCTAAATGAAAAGAAGCCAGCGGTGTCCTACCACCACTGACTTCCAAACAAAATCCCCTGTTGAGCTGTCCTACTGCCCATCCGCATGCACGGATGCAGGGATCTATTTGTGTTTTTCGATCAAAAAAAACCATTTCAAATGTATGAAAGAACCGTTATTTTCCAAAGAAATTGGGTGGAAGATCATGCGATTAACAGTACTCCAATTCTTTATCGTAGCCTTGTTTACCAATGTGTCGCTGGCCTTAGACAGCCGGGCACAGGAAGTATTAAATAAGAAGATTTCGGTAGAGCTTAATAACAAGAGTGTGAGCGAAGTGCTTTCCCGGATTGAGAAAGCCGCTGACATTAAATTTTCGTATAGTCCTGATCTGATTCAATCGCATCGTTCGGTCAATTTAAATGCCGCTAACGAACGTCTGGATCTGGTACTTCGTCGTTTTTTTCAACCGCTTCAAATTAAATTTGAACTGGTAGGGAATCGTTTTATTCTGACTCGGGCCAGTCGCATGGAGCCCACGTTCATTGATCGCTACATTACCCTCGTAATGCCTAGTAAACTGGAAAGCGGTCGTCCGCTAATTACCGTGACGGGTCTGGTTACTGATGAAACGGGTGGTCCGGTTCCCAGTGCTACGATCTTACTCAAAGGTACGCCTAACGTAGGAACGGTAACGAATGCGGATGGTCGTTATACCCTGAATATTCCAGATGGCAACGCTACAATTGTGGTTTCTTCGATTGGCTACGTAAGCCAGGAAATTCAGGTAGCTAACCGCACTACGATTGATGTAGTATTAAAATCAGACATCAAATCTTTAAATGAAGTGGTGGTAGTGGGTTACGGTACGCAGCGTCGTCAGGAAGTAACTTCTTCAGTAGCTACCATTAAAACGGAAGATTTCAATCAGGGCGGTACACGCAGCCCACTGGATTTGATTCAGGGTAAAGTAGCCGGTCTGCAAATCACGCGGGCCTCCGGTAATAACCCTAACTCTTCGGCGTCGATTCAGCTTCGGGGTATCGTTTCTATTAATGGAGATCAGCGTCCATTAGTAGTTATTGATGGTATTCCTGGGGGTAACCTGGATCTTCTTCAACAGGATGATATCGAATCTTTTGACGTACTAAAAGACGGTTCTGCTGCTGCTATCTACGGAACACGGGGTAATGCCGGGGTAATTTTGATTACCACCAAAAAAGGAAAGGAGGAGCTCCTACGCTTTCGTATTCTACGTATGCTCAACGGGAAGTTATCACCCGTCGTCCACAATTCTTATCGGCTAGTGACTGGCGGGCTGCAATGCAGAATCCGAGCAATCCTAAAGCGAGCCAGATGCGTGATTTAGGAGCTAGCACTGATTTCTATGACCTGTTAGTAGATAAGAAAAACATCAGTCAGTACCATAACCTGGCTCTTTCAGGAGGTAGCGGAGCGAATAGCAACTACCGCGTTTCGATGTACTACAACGAAGCTAATCCGATTGCGATTCAAAACTGGCGTCGTCAGTACGGCGGTCGTCTGAGCGTGTTCCAGAAGTCTCTGAATAACCTGCTTTCTACTTCGGTAAACCTGGCTACCAACTTCAACAAGGCTAACTTGTTAGGTGGACAGGCGGGTGACTTTGAAAACGCCCTGGGCCGTAACCCAACGCAGCCGTTATTTGATAATACGGGCCGCTATTACGAAGAAGGATCAACGGTAAACCCCATTGGTCGCTTAGCCCAGGAAAAACTCATCCGCGATCAACAGACGACTTCTGCAGACGTTCGTTTCTCGCTGGAACCTTTTAAAGGATTCAAAGCAAGTGCGTTCGGGGCTATCCAGCATGACGTTCGCAATGACAACGAATACCGTCCCCGGGATTCCCGCCGCTCGATTTTGGAAAGCTTGAACGGAACGCCTATTGCCGGGACGGGTTACGCTCGTAAATACAATTACGTCGATAACTTAAGCACGTTCGAATCTACGCTGGAATACGAAACCAAGTTTGCTGAGCATCATGGTTTTAAAGCTTTAGCGGGTTATAGTTATCAGTACCGCGTATCTTCCTGGTTTGAAGGTATCAACTCTGGCTTCTTAAATGATCAGTTCCAGGAGAATAACTTGGGAGCGGGTAACTTCATTGCCCTGGGTAAATCTTCTTTGGGATCTTTCAAAGAAGACAATAAGCTGGTGGCGTTCTTCGGGCGTTTGAACTATGATTACAAGGGTAAATACATTGCTCAGTTCATCTTACGTCGCGAAGGTTCATCACGCTTCGGTGCTAATAACAAGTTTGGTAACTTCCCCGCCGCTTCAGTAGGCTGGAACCTGGCTCAGGAAAACTTCATTAAGTCCATTCAAGTGTTTGATGATTTGAAACTGCGGGCAGGGTATGGTATTACGGGTAACCAGGGGATTCCTAACTACCGCTCACTGGTACGTTTAGGCACGGGTAACTTCTACCTCAACGATGATGGCGTATGGCGTCAAACCTACGGACCGGGTAACAACCCGAACCCGAATCTTCGCTGGGAGCGTAAGGCAGAGTTAAACATTGGTTTGGACTTTGCTTTATTCAAAGGTCGCCTGAGTGGTACGTTTGATGTGTATCGTCGTCGTACTTCTGATTTATTGGGTGATTTTAATACCCAGTTACCTCCCTACATTCAGTCTACGCTGTTTACGAACGTAGGAACGATTGATAACAACGGTATTGAGCTAAGCCTGAGTGGTTCAGTAATTAAGAAGAAAGACTTTAGCTGGAATGTAGACTTAGTAGGTAGTACGCAGAAAAACCGTCTGGTTTCACTGTCAAGTGATGTATTCAAAGCTACGTACTTGAACTTTGGTTCCATTGGTGGAACGGGTGCATTAGGTGATGCCATTCGTACCATTGAAGGTGGTTCACTGGGTAGTTTCTACGGCAAGCGTTTTGCGGGCTTTACTCCTGAAGGCCGCTGGTTGTTTTACAAAGCTTCGGGTGAAGCCGTTACTTCAGACAAAATCGTAGCTAACGAAGACTATACCTACATTGGTAATGGTATTCCTAAGTTCCTGGTATCCTGGAATAACAACCTGCGATACAAAAACTTTGATCTGACGGTATTCTTCCGTGGAAAGCTGGGTTATGACATCCTGAACCTGCAACAGGCCTTCTTTGGTAACAAAGTGTACTTGCCAACGAACGTACTGAAAGATGCTTTGGGTCGCAACAACCAGATCAACGATGCTCTCCAGTATTCGGATTATTACCTGGAGCCTGGTGGATTTGTGAAGCTTGACAACGTAACGCTGGGGTATAACTGGAAATTTAATTCTCCCGTTATCAAAAACCTTCGTCTCTACGCTACAGGTCGTAACCTGTTGACCATTACCAAGTACCGTGGTGTGGATCCTGACATTGAAGATACAGGTCTGGCTCCGGGTATCGATGGCCGTGGTTTCTACCCACGCACGCAGTCTTACACGCTTGGTCTTAATGTTCAATTCTAATCTCGAAATTCAATGAAACGTTCCTATAAAGGGCTTGTGTTTGCAAGCTTGCTGGCGATTCTCTCGGGTACGAATGCCTGTACTAACCTGGACGAGACGCTGTATAATGAAATTGATGCCTCTAAGTTTTATAATAACCGTCAGGAAATCCTTTCAGCCGTATTGCGTCCGTATACGCACGCCAACGCCTGGACAGCTCCGACGGGCCAAAACGGGCACTGGCGGATTACCGAGCTTTCGGGCGATCAGTTAGCCTGGCCGCAGAAAGGTCGTCACGGCTACGATGATGCCCAGTGGATTCGTCTGCATGGCCATAGCTGGTCTTATACGGAGAATACGGTTTGGAATCCCTACAGTTTGATGTTTACCGGTGTTGGTTTTTGTAACAATGCCTTAGGTGATTTTAGCCGGGTGGATTTTGCCAAGGCGGGCGTAAGCGAAACGGACAAAAACGCCTTCATTTCAGAATTGCGGGTTTTCCGGGCTTATCATTACATGAAGCTCATGGATATGTACGGTAATATCCCCATCGTTACGACGGTAGGATCGCC
The DNA here is from genome assembly GCF_002838835.1 of Siphonobacter sp. SORGH_AS_0500. GTDB lineage: Bacteria > Bacteroidota > Bacteroidia > Cytophagales > Spirosomataceae > Siphonobacter. The sequence goes on along the minus strand of NZ_NHPP01000009.1, from coordinate 109,675 downwards.
AACGAGTCCTGAGACGCGTCCCCGGGCAGAGGTGTTTGCCTTCGTTGAAAAAGAACTCAAGGAAAGCGTGGACTTACTGCCCAATCTGGAGCAGAAGTACATTGGCCGGATTACCAAAGCAGCGGGTTACTCCATGCTGGCAGAGTTATACCTGAATGCAGAAGTATGGTCAGGAACTCCTCGCTGGGATGATTGTATTGCTGCTTGCGACAAAATCATCAACGGTCAGACGGGTGGACTAAACGGAACTCCCGTGCTGGACGCTGATTTGGTGTCCACCTATAATAACACCAACAATAACTCGAAAGAAATTCTCTTTCAGTTAGTGTATGATGCTCAGGCTACGCCTACCCGTTGTGGTTGGAATGGTGACTTCTATCATTTCAATCAGCGTTTCATTTACGATGGTGATGGTAATGGAAACAACGGGATCGTCGTGATACCTTCGGCTTACGATGCCTTTAATGATAAGGATCTTCGTAAAAAAGAGTGGTTCCTGATTGGCCCTCAGTTCTACGCCGCTGATCCGACTCGTCCGGTACTGGGTACGGAAGAATACAAAGACCAGCAATTAAACTTTGTGAAAGAAATCCGTCGGGCAAGCGAAAACGGAACGGCTTCGAGTATGATTACGGGTGAAGAAAACAGCGGAGCTCGCTTCAATAAGTATCGTCCCGGCCGTCAGTCAGAAGCTAAATACTGGAGTAACGACTGGTCGCTTTACCGTTTAACGGAAATCTATTACAACAAAGCTGAAGCTTTGATGCGTAAGAATGGCGGCCAGGCTACGGGCGAAGCCCTGACACTGGTAAACACCGTTCGCAAACGGGCGTTCGCTGCGGCAGATTTCGTGCCTTATACTACAGCCAGTTTAACGCTGGATGAAATGCTGGCCGAACGTGGCCGTGAGTTCATCTTTGAAGGGAAGCGTCGGACGGATCTGATCCGTTTCGGTAAGTTTACGACAGCCTCCTGGTGGGATCACACGCCATCGAATGATCCTAACAAGAATCTTTACCCGATTCCGCAACGGCAGCTGGCGGCTAACCCCAATCTGAAACAGAATCCGGGTTACCCAGCTCAATAAAATAAAAAAGGGTTAGAGCCTGCTCTCTAACCCTTTACCTTCAACCCTTTTATTTATGCAACCGGGTTAAACCCCGAACCTCATCCTGCTTTCCTCTAAAATAGCTATGAAAACGGCGTTGATTCCCTAAGAATCCTAACCCGCTCATCTAAAAGTGTTCGTTCCTCCGAGAATGAACACTTTTTTTATGTATCTTATTTAAAAACCTAATGAAGTTATGGCAGAAGAAAAGCCCATGCAGGCATTAATGAATCATTTTGCCCAACCCGGAAAACTGGAATGGATCGGTCTGCGAACAGGTCCGCGGAAAGCCGTAATTGGAGCTCAGAAAGCATACGTTCGTATTGGTACCGGCCTTGACGGCGATCGCTATAAAGGCCAGCCCGAAAGCAAACGGCAAGTGACGCTGATTTCAGCCGAGCATTTACAAGCCGTTGCTTCATTTCTGGGTAAAGAACAAATTGACCCCGCCGATGTGCGACGGAATTTGTTAGTAAAAGGGGTAAATCTGCACGCTCTGAAAGACAAACGGTTTCAAATTGGAGAAGTTATTCTGGAATACACGGGCGAGTGCCATCCCTGTAGCCGTATGGAGGAAGTCCTTGGTGTAGGTGGGTATAATGCCATGCGAAGCCACGGCGGGATTACGGCTCGGGTTATTCAGGAAGGTGAAATCAACGTAGGCGATGCTTTGATGGTGGTGCGGGAATAAGTGTTGTTTCAACTGAGTCTGAATAACTTTCTCTACAAGCTAAACTAGCGGGTACGTATTACTTTTGTAGTTTACCACTAACGAGCATGAAGTACAAAAAACACGTATTCATCTGTACCAATCAGAAACCGGCCCCCAAACGTTCCTGCGGTGAAGAGCAGGGAATGGCTTTAGTTGACGCTTTTAAAGAAGGTTTGAAAAATCGGGGATTGCAGATTGAAATTCGGGCTCAGAAAACGGGCTGTCTTGATGTCTGTGCTTTTGGCCCTTCGATGGTTGTCTATCCTGAAGGAGTATTTTACGGAAATGTCCAATTATCCGATGTAGAAGAAATCATCGAAAGTCACCTGGTTAATGACCAGCCCGTTGAGCGGTTGAAGTTAGCCGTTTAGATAATCTCTTTCGCAAAAACAGTCTATGACTCCATCAATCATAGACTGTTTTTTTATGGTTAATTTAAAAAGTGGGTAAATAAATCTACGTTTTCTACAGTTGTGGAATTTTGAATTATTCAGAAATAAGGCCCTTGTACTTCAGTAAGTTACTGAGTAATTAACAGCTATTAACAGCGTTTTTGTAGAGAAAAGCATCTAAGGCTAAGCTTTTTATCGTAGGTAAAACCGTAATCAATCTTTAGTACAGCCATGAAACGCCTGTTTGTAAAAGGAATGTGGATGCTCACGTTAGTTTCCATGCTTAGTTCAACGTTTATCTCGTGTAATAAAAATGCTCAGGGACAGAAAAAGTCCAAATTGAATAAGACCCAGAAAGGTGCTGGTATCGGTGCCGGAGCGGGAGCCATCATTGGTGGAGCCATTGGAAGTGCTTCAAAAAATACAGCCATTGGGGCCATTTTAGGAGCTACCGTAGGTGGAGCAGCTGGGGCAATTATTGGTCGTAAGATGGATAAGCAGGCCAAGCAGATTGAGAAGGATATGGGCGAGGCGGCCAAAGTAGAACGGGTGGGCGAAGGGATTCGCGTAACCATGGATGGCCAGTTACTTTTTGCCTATAACTCAACCGAGCTGACTCCTCAAACGCAGGAGAACCTGGCGAAGCTGGCAGAAACGCTTCAGAAAAATCCAGATACGAATCTATTGATTGAAGGACACGCTGACAACCGGGGTACGGCTGAGTATAACCAGGATTTATCTGAACGCCGGGCTGCTTCAGTTTCAAGTTATCTGCGTTCGCAGGGGGTATCTGCTTCCCGGATGACGATCAAGGGGTACGGCTTTTCGCAGCCCATCGCAAGCAATGACACGGAGGAAGGTCGTCGTTTGAATCGACGCGTAGAAATTGCAATCTCAGCTAATGAGAAAATGCAAAAAGAAGCTCAAAACGGTAATTAATAAACAACCTTAAAGCAGGAGAATCTGCATTTTCCTGCTTTTTTTCAACCAATTCCCATGAAACAACTTACGCTCATCATCGTCTTTACGCTCACCACCTTGGGAGCGTTTGCTCAGGAAACCACAGCCCGGACGGGTATTCGTGGCGGCTTTTCAGCCAGCAACCTGCGACTCAAAGAATTCACGGATCGTAACCCTCGTTACGGCTTCCATGCCAGTTTGTTTACGCAGATCCCCGTCGTAACTGACTTTTTCTACATTCAGCCTGAAATCGGGTATACGAATAAAGGAACCCGTGCTGAGTTCAATATTGCTGGCTTTGAGGGTAGCAATACTTTTAAATTAAACTACGTAGAGGTGCCCGTTCTGGCTACTTTCAAAATTGGTAACTTTGTTGATTTACATGCCGGTCCTTATGTGGCTTACCTGTTAAAGGCGGCTGGAGAAAACACGAGCAATTTGGGTAGTGCTACCACTACACTTAACACGGATGCTTTCAAGCGTTTTGATTACGGCGTAGGAGCAGGTTTAACCCTTTACTTTGGTAACTTCCTCATCAGCACCCGTTACAACGTTGGTCTTCAGAAAGTGGCAGATTCTTTCGTAGCTCAGCAGGTGATGGGTAATGCTAAAAACACTTCAGCTCAATTATCGGTAGGAGTTACTTTCTAGAGTTTTGAGTTAATGGATTTCGAGTTGTTAAGGAAATGACTCTTAACTTTCTCTATAAACTAAAGCGGTACGAATTTTAAATTCGTGCCGCTTTAGTTTATAGAGAAGCATTTAAATGGCCAGATGCTCGGGACTTATACTTAAAATTTCTTCTATGTATTCCCTTGAATTAGATAATCGGGGTACTTTATGCTGACCACCCAGTTTTCCTTTGTGTTTCATCCATTCGTAAAACGTCCCCGGAGGTACCATGTGGACGATGGGTCGAATTAAAGCGATGTTGAAACTTCGCTTGGCATCATAATCCGAATTAATCTTACGAAGCGTGTCGTCTAATACTTCTACGAAAGTATCTGGATTATCAGGCGGCGTAGAGAATTCAATGACCCACTCGTGTCCCCCGCGTTTGACCTGCTGGTTTTCGTTGCTACCCATGTAAATGGGAGCAGCAGTATAATCAGAAATCGTAGCTCCGGTCATTTCACAGGCGGTAGTCAGGGCTGTCTCCGCATTCTCTATGATTACTTCCTCCCCAAAAGCATTAATGAAATGTTTGGTTCGACCTGATATCTTAATACGATAGGGGTTTTTAGAAGTAAAGCGAACGGTATCGCCAATCAGATAACGCCAAAGTCCTGAATTAGTGGAAATAACAACGGCATAATTGCGGTTAAGCTCTACTTCGCCTAGCGTTAAGGCTTTGGGGTGATCCTTGTGAAGCTCTTCCAAAGGAACAAATTCGTAGAAAATACCGTAATCGAGCATTAACAGTAGCTCATCAATATGACTCAGGTCATCCTGAAGGCCAAAAAAGCCTTCGGAAGCGTTATAGGTCTCTAAATAGTGAACGTGATCGCTTTTAAAAATTTCCCGACGGAATAAATCCCGGTACGGATGAAAGGCGACGGCTCCGTGAATGAATACTTCAAAGTTGGGCCAAACGTCAAGAATATTTTTCTTACCCGTCAGTTCAAGCACCTTCTGAATTAATACCAAAGTCCAGGTAGGAACGCCCAGAGCACTCGTTACATTCACCTGAGAAGCTTCTAAGGCCATGGCTTCAATCTTCTCCTCCCAGCGATCCATCAGGGCCGTTTTCAACGTCGGGGTACGGATAAACTGAGCCCAGCTCGGCAGGTTTTTCATGACGACTGCCGAAATATCGCCCGTTAAGGTGCGGTCATTGAGCTGGTTTTGGGATAAGCTACCCCCAACGGATAAGCCCTTACCTTCAAAAACGCGGGTGTCGGGTTTGTTATCAATCCAGAGGGCCATCATGTCTTTTCCCGCCCGGAAATGGCCTTCATCCAGCGATTCACGCGAAACGGGGATGAATTTGCTACGAGCATTAGTCGTACCCGAAGACTTCGAGAAAAAGCGGACGGGCGAGGGCCACAGCACACGGTCTTCTCCCTTCATCACCCGTTCGATGTAGGGAAAAAGGTCTTCGTAACTCGAAATGGGTACTTGCTGCTGGAAATCGGCAATGCTGCGGATGTTTCGGTAACCATATTCTTTACCCCAGAGCGTGGATCGTCCCGAGGCAATCAGTCGACGAAACTGACGTTCCTGGACGGGCCAGGGATCCCGGCGAAATGCTTCAATCCGAGCCATTCTTCGCTTGAGAATCCAGACGAGGGAATCATTAAAAACGGGTAGCATAGGCATGCTGAAGATTTACTGGATTAACTGAACAGCTTGGCAGTAGGTTCTCCGCTGAGCGATAGCCAAATCTATAACTTTTTCGCTCGATTCGGAAAATCGGTAATAAATCCGTCAATGCCCATTTTTCTTAAACGAAGCATCTTTTGAGGTGAATTGACGGTCCAGGGAATGATTTTTACCCCTTTTTGCTTCACTTTTTTAATTTTTCGCTTCGATACAAATCGGTAAAAAGGGCTAAAAATATCGGGCCTGAATCCCAATTTTTTTTCCGTACGGGCCAGACTTTGTTGATGAACCAGAGCGGATAATGCATTGGCATCGAAGCTTCGGATGAGTTGCTGACTTTTCCAGTACTTTAAAATAGCCAGGTCGAAACTTTGAATAATATACCGATCAGGCGAAAGCAAGGGCTTCAATACGTGATAAACTAAAGAGCAGAATTCTTCAGGGTAAGGCTGAAAAAGTCCGTATCGACTCGAAGCTGACTTAATCTCGATGCTGTAGTGGGGCGGGGGAAGCTGGTGCTCCCGGGCGTAGGCATCACAGGTCGTTATAACCTCAGCAAGTAAAGGTTTTACCGCCGTCAGACTTGCTTGCTCGGGAAAGGCTGGATTTTGCCGTTTGCCTACGTCGTAACGTTGAATGGTAGCATAATCCAGCGTGTACATTTTTAAGGAAGGTGCTTCAGCTTTAGTAACCTCTGTTCCGTCGGGTTTAGTAGTGAAAGCGGCGTTCATGTAGTTGTCGTGCGAGACAACGACCTGTTTGTCTTTAGAAATCACCACATCCAACTCCAGCGTAGAAACGCCGAGCTCCAGAGCTTTCAGAAAGGCCGGAATAGTATTCTCAGGCATTATCCCCCGGCAGCCTCGATGACCCTGAATGTCGAGCGTTTGGGCTGATAATAGGGGATTGGTGAGGAAAAGGAGAAGAAAAGAGGGAAAATGGAAGATGTACCATATTTTCCTGACGAAATTAGTTGTTGCTGGGCTTTTTAGAAGTCCCGTCATCATTTATGAAATTAAACGTATAATCTTGGTCAAGTACTTCTCCGCCTAAGCAAATAAAGGTACCAAAGATACCGCACCAGTCTTCGGTGTCATTTTCCTTTTCAGTATTCCAGCGAATAATACCCCAAAGGTTACTGTCAATAGTTTGATCTAAGACTACACCAAATTCGCCACATAGTGAAATCTTGGTTCCGGGTACAGAGTACTGATCACGCTTCCATCGATCCGTCCATTGAAAAATTCGATTTCCTAATTCTTTTTCTGTTGAACCCGTGATCGCATGCCATTCCTAATCGTGGCATAAACCATTGCCAAATGGTGGTAAAATCAGCTATATTATCATGAGTAACATTGCAGATTTCTTCTTGAAGGTCTTCAATAAATTTGGTAATAAAGATATCTTCCTTCGCATTGAAGTTTTCTTTTAGAAAAGCTAAAGCGGCATCTAAATCATCGAATAATTCAAGGATCTCCTATTTTTTGAAGTAGTCATCTTTGGAAAGTTCTTTAGGTTTAGGAGGGCCATCAGGTTTGAATATATTCAAAAGTCTTCGGAACATAGATATAGCTTATTTAATCGTTAGTGCTTTTAATTAAAGCATCATAACGATTCCAGACTCAATGAAATACTAGTTCCCATCTACGATGTCTGCATCAAAAATAGGAGATGAATGACTATAAAACTTGAAACACCTAAAACGAATAAAGGGGTAAAAACAGCTAGTTGTTTTCTTTCTGAATACGTTTGAAAACTATATAAAAACATTCTTAGCAGATACAATGGATAAAAATTTACAAGAGCTATTACAAGAGAAGTAACAGTGTCAATAAATAAACCTTCTGTAAATTCAAGTAAATAAGTGGATGCGAAAGCAATGATGGGCCATGCTAAAATCGGAGTTAACGAAAATCCATTTAACAGTCTAAACCATTTTGGATATCTTTCATCCGTCAATAAATGCAGTATACTTTTAAGCATTAGGTATGATTCACGTTGAGATGCAAAAGTAAAGTATCTGTGATATACCTATCACATGAAAAGGTCTGATGTATACAGGTGTTGCTCTTGCTGGTATTCAGCAAAGGTTTACCAATAGCAAAGCATATCGCCTCAAATCCGCTTCACCCTTCACCTCCCTCTGCGAATAGATTTTTTAGGAGTTTTAGAAAATAGTATCTTTGAAACTCCCTTATTACCAAGGACCAACCCTCAAACCGGGTGATGAAAGCATTATGGCACAGAAAGAAAAAATACAGAAGCACGTCGAAATCAAAAATCGTCGGGCTTCTTTTGAATATCAGTTTTTAGAAACTTTTACCGCCGGACTGGTGCTAACGGGTACGGAGATTAAATCCCTTCGTCAGGGAAAAGCGAACTTGACGGATGCCTATTGTCTGATTCTCAACGAAGAACTCTTTGTTCGGAATATGAACATTTCCAAGTACGAAGAAGGTACCCATTATAACCACGAACCCCTGCGGGATCGGAAGTTACTGCTGCAAAAGCGGGAAATTCGCAAGCTGGAAGATAAACTCAAAGACCAGGGACTTACCATCGTTCCTACGCGTCTGTTTATTTCGGATCGGGGTTTTGCCAAGATCAATATCGCTTTGGCGAAGGGTAAAAAGCTGCACGATAAACGTCAGGATATCAAAGAAAAAGACGTCAAACGTGACCTGGCCCGGGGTGAATAAACCCTGATTTTGTAAAGGGAAGGCTTCCTCTAAAGGCTTTCCCTAAAGAAACCCTTACCTTTGTTCTTGTAAATCCATCCTTGTTTTCTGTGCCGTCCGACGAGATAAAATCCCAGTACGAGCTGGTTATTGGCCTGGAAGTCCATGCCCAGCTACTTACCGAAAGTAAAATTTTTGCATCCGATGCCAATCAGTTTGGCTCACTGCCTAACCGCAATATCTCAGTAATTACGCTGGGTCATCCCGGCACGTTGCCCAAACTTAATCAGAAGGCCGTTGATCTGGCGATCCGCTTTGGATTGGCAACGAATTCGACGATTTCCCGGCGGACGGTATTTGATCGTAAAAATTACTTTTATCCTGATCTTCCTAAAGGCTATCAGATTTCGCAGGATAAAGCTCCCATTTGCTGGGGCGGACAAATCTGGATTAAACTGAAAGATGGCTCGGAAAAGGCCATCGAAATGCACCATACGCATTTGGAAGAAGACGCGGGTAAGTCCATTCACGACGAGCACTCTTCAGATACCCAGCTTGATTATAACCGGGCGGGAACACCTCTGATTGAAATCGTTTCGGATCCTTCCATGCGATCTGCTGAAGAGGCCGCCGCTTACGTTACGGAAATTCGGAAGCTGGTTCGTTACCTGGACATTTGCGATGGGAATATGGAGGAAGGAAGCCTTCGCTGTGACGTGAACGTTTCGGTGCGTAAATACGGCGAGCCGTTGGGAACGAAGGTGGAAATCAAAAACATGAACTCGGTTCGTTTCCTGCAAAAAGCGATTGAGTACGAATATGATCGTCAGGTAGAGATGGTCGAGGCGGGCGAGACCATTATTCAGGAAACCCGGATGTTCGATCCCGAAACGGGTCGGACTTACGGCATGCGGGTGAAGGAAACCATGAACGATTACCGTTATTTCCCCGAGCCGGATTTGGTACCTATTTTAATTACCGATGAGAAACTCGACGAGGTCCGCCGGCAAATGCCTACGCTGCCCCGGCAACTCGTGAAAACCTATACGCAGGATTTCGGCATTCAGGAAGCTGATGCGTTAAGTATTACCGAATCCAAAGAGTTAGTAGCCTATTTCGAAGCCGTGGTGGCCGAGAAAGTTAGTCCGAAAGTGGCCGCTAACTGGCTTATGGGACCCGTTCGCAGTTGGATGAACGAAAGCAAACAGGATATTGACGGCTTTACATTAACTCCAGCTACACTAGCGGCTTTAATTCGTTTGGTAGAAGAAAACAAGGTTAGTAACTCGGCAGCGGCTCAAAAGCTGTTTCCGGCTCTTCTAGAAAAGCCCGAAGCTGAGCCATTGGCTTTAGCGGAAGAGTTACAACTCATCCAGCAGGGCAATAGCGAGGTGCTTCAGGCGTTGATTGATGAGGTACTGAAGAGTCTTCCTGATAAGGTCAAAGAATATAAAAAGGGCAAAAAAGGTCTTTTGGGTTTATTCGTAGGCGAAGTCATGAAGAAATCCAGAGGTCAGGCCGATCCCAAAGTCACGAACCAACTCGTGATCCAATCCCTAGATGCTATTACTGTATGAAAATCGTTGTGTCCCTGATTCTATGGCTTACCGGAGTGGTCGCTCTGGCTCAAAGCAATACTTCTTATACCATTCGCGGACGGGTTAATAATCCCAATGCGAAGGCGTATTTACAGCTCATGAATGATCGGGGGTTACCCGTTTCCATTGATTCTTCGCTGATTACTGCCAATGGCTTTGAAATGAAAGGTCAGGTTACCAATGGAGGCAGTTTTTACCGACTTTTAATGGGAGGCATTCCTCCCGTGATATTACTGCTGGAAGGCGGTGAAACCCTGGAAGTGGAAGCGGATACCAGACCCGGTAGCAAAGCGAAGGTAACGGGTTCCAAGAATATGGAGTATTACGCTCAGTTGAATAGCCTGAACGAAAATTTCAAAGCGAAAGTCGAGAAGTTGAATTTGTCTTACGAGCAGGCGACTCAGAAAAAAGACAAGGCCGCACAGCAGAAAATCCAGCAGCAGTTTGAGCAGGGACAAACCGAAATTGTTACTCAGGTAAAAAATCTGATTCCCCAAATGGGTTCTTCGCTGGCCACGCTCTATGCTACTAATTTTCTGAATCAGGAGCAGGACTTTGAAATATTTGAGCAGTTAGCCGATCGCTTTGAAAAAGAAAAGCCCAACGTTCGTATTTACCAAGCCTTTGTAGCGACCGTTCGACGGGTGCAGAGTAAGAAAAATGGGCTAGCCATTGGTTCTCCCGCCCCGGAGATTAACCTGCCTACGCCGGATAATAAAATCGTTTCATTGTCTTCTCTGAAAGGAAAATACGTCCTGATTGATTTCTGGGCGGGCTGGTGTGGTCCTTGCCGGAAAGAAAATCCTAACGTAGTTCGTCTGTATAATCAGTATAAAGACAAAGGCTTTGAAGTCTACGGGGTCTCGCTGGATTCGGACCGTAAGCAATGGCTGGATGCTATCAAAAAAGATGGCTTAACCTGGACGCAGGTATCCGATTTGAAATATTTTGATTCGGCGGCGGCGATGGCTTATGGCATTCAATACATTCCTTTTACGGTTTTAGTGGACCCCAAAGGTAACATCGTAGCCAAAGAACTCAGAGGAGAGGCACTCGAGGCCAAGCTCAAAGAATTACTGCCTTAAGGCTCTTATTTACCTTTGCTTATCTACCTTATACATCATGAAGCTCGCCATTATTGGATGCGGTAATATGGGAATGGCCTTTGCCAAATCCTTTATTCAGTACGATCTGGTTAAAAAAGAAGATCTGTTTCTCATTGAAAAATCAGCCGAACGCGGCGAAGCTCTCCGTAAGGAGAAAGCAGGTGTAGTGGTTGATACCATTGGCCCGAGAATCAGTGAAGTAGATTTAATTATTCTGGCCGTTAAGCCCCAGGATTTTGCAACGGTTCACGCCGAATTAAAACCCGTGATTCGTTACAATCAGGTTGTTTTGAGCATCATGGCGGGGGTTTCCATTCAAAAAATTCAAACCGTTCTTGATCATCCTTTAGTAGTAAGAGCCATGCCTAATACGCCCGCCATGCTGGGCATGGGTATGACGGCTTTTGCGGCGGCAAAGGAAGTAGATATTCAGAATTTACGCCGGGTAGAAAACCTGATTAATGCTACGGGCCGTTGCGTGTTTTTAGAAGACGAAAGCCTGTTGGATGCGGTAACGGCGGTGAGCGGCTCGGGACCCGCTTACTTTTTCTATCTGGTGAAAGCAATGGTGGAAGCGGGCAAGCAAATGGGCTTTTCCGAAAGTTTGTCTTCACAACTCGTCAAGCAAACCATGCTCGGTTCGTATCACCTGATTCAGACGTCCGATAAAAGCTTGGACGAGTTGATTAAAGCCGTAGCCTCCAAAGGCGGTACGACTGAAGCCGCTTTAAAAACTTTCGAAGAGAATAATCTGGCTGAATCGCTGATCGCGGGGTTGCACTCGGCTCAGAAGCGTTCGACGGAGTTATCGAAATAGCTAATAAATGCCAAGATCAATCAGTAGCTGCTCTTTTAGGGCAGCTATTTTTATGGTCTCTATTAAAAAAAGTTAAAGGGTAGCACTAAAAAGAAAAGAGGCATTAAAATCGTGTATTCTTGCCTACCGGGCTTTGTAAAGCCTTTTCAGAAACCTACGTAGACCGAATTATGAAAACGAAAGTAACCGTCCTCTTGGGCATCTGCATCATAAGTATACTGATGGGGTGTGCCTCTACGAAGTCCAGTAAGTTTAGTTCCATGAGCGTGCCAATGGGCATGGATAAAAAGGACGTACTGGCCAAGTTTGGCTCACCTTATAAGTCAGGATATTTTAAAGATACAAATCAGATTTTTCGCGAAGATTGGTATTACAAAGAGAGTTTCTATATACATGGCTGGGTTGACGTGGTTAATATCATCCACTTTGAAAATGGAAAAGTAGTCAGCCTTGAACCTCTACCAGAACAACGGCCTTATCTGGTGGGTGGGGATCGGGAGGTAGGGACAACGTCCGCTGAGAAGAAGCCTTAAAGAAGGGTAGAAAAATTTTAAAATAATAAATGCGATGAACAACAGTCCTGTAATTTACTTTACTAAAATCTTACCTTGATATTAGGTTTGCAGAGAATTGTATCTGGTATAGTGATTAAGCAATTATTGGATCAAACTCGCTTTATATTTAAATTTCCGCTATGCTTAAATCTTCCCCAAAAAGCAGCCGAATTTATCTGGCTGGAATACATGTTCGCCTTAATGGTAATGAGGAGTGTAAACGATATATTATTACGCAAAGTACCACAAAAGAGGTAGTTAAGAACCTTGAAGTAGGCCTAGAATTAATCTTTGAAAATGGTCAATTACTAGAAGCTTATGATTATGAGGATGGTGAGCGATTTAGTCGTTTTCTAATGGCGGATGAAAAGGCAATGTCTTATATTGAATGCGAGCCCAATCCACTTTTAGTGGTTTCAGCAAACCCAAAGGGGCTCCATCAAGTAGGAGGAGCCCTGCCCAATAACTTTATCGTGCCGGAAAATTCCTGTCGGGTGCCTTTTCAATACTTAGGCTTTATTACCAATGAAGATCCTTATTTCAGCTGGTTACCATTTCCAATTCATCTCACCTGTCCCATCTTTTTAGACATAGATCAGGTTTTCTTAGATTATACCAATCCCTTACATCCCGTGCTTCTTGATCGTCAGCAGGTCGAATCGCTTACGACACCCTATGAATACCTAAATTCTGAAAGTGAGATTGTCTACCAAGCGTTGAGATTTGATTTTAAGGAGAAAAGCAAAATGTCGGAGATCGGGCATGCTGGAGTTCCGATCTGGGTCCAATACCCTACGATTCCTACTTGTCCTAAGTCAGGTAAAGTGATGAAATTTGTTTGTCAATTAAAGGGAGGAACACCAGTCGAAAAAACAAATGTAAAAGTAGAAGATTCATCTCATGAGCATTTCTACGATGAATTGAATTTCTGGGAGGATGGCTCGCTGTATGTATTTTTTGAACCCGAATCAAAAACGGCTTGCTACCTGATTCAGAATACCTAATAAGTGTAGAAAAACGTCAATGTCACACTAGAGAGAGCTTGTGTCATAAGTAAAGCAATTACTTTGCCGACAATTATTCCTCAATTTGATTATTTCAAATTGATCAGGAATAATTGTTCATTCTATGCCTTTTGATCGAATTATCGCTAATCGCGTTATCGAACGCTTAACCAATTTGCCATCTGTAGCACTCGTTGGTCCTAGACAAGTAGGAAAGACGACGTTAGCCAAGATGTTAGTTAAGCAAATTGATAAGGATAGCATTTATTTGGATTTAGAATCACAGGAGGATTTTAACAAACTAAGCAATCCTGAGCTATATCTTACTGAAAGACAAGATAAACTTGTCGTCATTGACGAAGTCCAGCGAATGCCGGAATTATTTCCGATACTTCGTTCCGTGATTGACCGAAATCGAGAAAACACTAGATTTTTATTGTTAGGATCAGCTTCCCCTGAATTGCTGGCTAAAAGTTCAGAAACGTTAGCGGGGCGTATTTCCTATATAGAAATTCATCCTCTCCTCTTTCCTGAAGTACAGCAGGAAATTTCATTTCGGGAATTATGGCTAAAGGGAGGATTTCCTGATATGCTATTAGCGGCGAGTGACGAGGTAAGTTTCCTTAATCGGCTAGATTTCATTCAGACCTATATTGAGCGAGAGCTACCATTGTTAGGACTCTCAGCTTCGCCCGTTTTGCTTAGAAATTTACTACGAATGATCGCTCACGTACATGGGAATATTTTAAATTACTCGGATATTTCCCGGTCATTGGGAATTGATGTAAACACCCTCAAGAGATATCTGGATTACTTCGAACATTCCTTCTTGATACGACGATTACAGCCTTACTATGCTAATATCTCAAAGAGGCTAGTTAAGTCACCGAAAATTTTCATTTGTGATTCAGGACTTTTGCATGCAGTTACTGGTATTGAGACAGCAGAAGACCTAGAGGGGTTTGCGGGGAAAGGAAATTCGTGGGAAGGCTTTGTTCTTCAGCAGGTAATCTCGCAGTTGAAACCCTCAGTCGAGCCTTATTTCTATCGTACTCAGGATGGTTCGGAGCTTGATTTAGTCTTAGTGAAAGGAATGACTCCAGTAGTAGGGATTGAAGTGAAATATACGAATACCCCCAAATTAATGAAGGGCAATACCGTAGCTGCTCAGGATTTAGGGAATATCCCAATTTATGTAATAACTCCTTCGATAGGAGAAGATTACGAATTAAACCAACAAACAAAAGTGACCAGTTTTGAACGCATCTTTACTCATCTAAAGCAGGCCAAGCTTATCTGAAATTTAGGAATCCAACGTTAAAAAAAACGCACTTCTACGCGAACCGTACTGCTAACGCTTTTCCCTTTCCTACGAGCCGGCTTCCATTCCGGCCCTTCTTTAACCAGACGAATGGCTTCTTCATCACAGCCATAGCCTAGGCCTTTCCTGACTTTGATAGTGCCTATGCGGCCATCATCTTTAATTTGAACGGATAGGATTACCGTACCGGAAATGCCTTTTTCTTTGGCTAATTCCGGCTTGCGAAGGTTTTCTTGCAAATAGGTTTTGTAAGCCTCTGAGCCCATCACTGGTTCGGCTTCTGTTTTCCGCTTTGTTTTTCCGTATTCAACTACTACCACTTCGCTTAAAGCCTCATTATCGGCTTGAAGCGTAATGACCGAAGGAAAAGGAGCCTGAAGGGTCTGATTTTTATAACCGATCAACGCTAGGACTATTTCTGGCCCTAAAGTATTGGGTATGAACGCCCGGCCCATGCTGTCGGTAACTACGCCTTTTCTACCGTCTTTATTCTGAATCATTACCCCCGGAATGGGATTTTTTCCCTCATCAACGATAGTAATAAGATTTTTTTGGTTTTCCGTATCTACTTTTCGGGCTAAGGGAGTATCCGTTCTAGCGGCGATGTTAACCCCCGTAGCTTTACCCGGCAACGCAAGTGAAATGGTATCAGGAGTTTGTTTATTCTTCGCAAAACCAGAATCAGGTAGTTGAAAACTCCGGGCGGCTAGTGCTGGCATTTTTGCTAAGGTCTGCGAGTCAGTGGGTGGAGCAGCCCGCATGGCCATTACCTGAGGCTTTTCATCTTCTGCCAATGCATCAGCAGAAACTAACGGCTTTTTTGTCAGAGCTTCCACCCGAGGAGCTTCAGCCAGGCTAATTTCTGGCTGACTTGCTTCAGGAGTAAGGAGCGAATCAGTGGATTGGGTTTGTGGGCTGGCCGTCGGAGCCGTGACCTGACTGATTTCAGGAGTGGAATCCAGTTGTAGCCACAGCACATAACCCGTCAATAACAAACCTATGAAACTGGCCGCTAAAGCCCATTTCTTCCAGCCTAGTTGCAGGATTGGTGTGGGGCTGACGCGGTTATCTAACTGATCGTACAGGGCTTTTAAGTCCGGCTTTTTTTCCGCCATTGCCTCGAAACCTTCCAGTGCATCCGCAATGAAAGGATCCTCCAGAGCCGCCCGCTCGACGGCGTGCTGCTCCTGAGCATTTGCCTCGCCCGCTACGTAGCGGCGAAGTAAATCCGGGGTGATATCAATGGGCCTTTTAGCCATAGTTTTTCTTACGCCAAACGCTCGTTTATACGTTCGATGCAGAGCTTTAAATTTCTTCTTCCGTTCTGAATAAAACTTTTGACCTGATTGAAATCATAACCCGTTTCATCGACGATCTGCTTGTAACTTTTTTCCTGCAAAAAAATAAACTCACCGTGCGGTGTTGATCGGGGTTAAGCTTACCCATGCATTCTTCCAGAGCCTGCACCTCAAGTGGCTCGTCAGATTCTTCGATGATTAGATGCTCGGGAGCCTCGGATTCCATACGCTCAGGATCAAAAAAATCCTGGACTTTTGTTTTCTGGCTTCTCAGCCGCATCAGACAGTAGTTTTTCACTACGCTATGTAGCCAGCTTTTCCAATTACTAATTTCATGCTGCTGGGCTTTGGCAATGACCTCCTCAAAAACCTGCATCACGGCATCCTTCGCTTCGTCTTCGTCCTTCAGATACTTGTAACAAACCGCGTAAAGCATTTCCATGTGCGGCTGATAAAGTTTTCCCAGTAATTGCAAATCACCGCTCTGTCGGTACTGGCTAAGCAGTTCCGATTCGTCGGGAGTGGATTCTGATTTGCGAAATACTTTTAGAAACACTGAATCAAAAACGTTGATGGATTATCCTGCGAATAAAGGTCAGCGTATTGGCTTTTACAAAAAATGAAAAAAATGAACCTGCTCTTATGGAATTTATAAAGTGGCGGCATCCATGAGCTGAACACAAACTCTGGACAGCCATGCGATACCTTTTTCTTTTGTTGTTACTTCCCTTTATAAGCCACGCCGAGATAGAACCCAAAGGGCTCGATTCCAGACTTGAAAAGGTAACGGTGTTTTTAAATGGTGCCCAGATTAGCCGTAAAGCTCAGACGGCTATTCCGGCGGGTAAGTCCGTCTTTTATTTCAGAAATCTATCGCCTAGACTTGATAAGGAAAGTATTCAGTTGAAAGCCGAAGGAGATTTTACCGTTTTGTCCGTTCAAACCGAAAAGTCTTACTATGAACTAGGGGCTAGTCGGCTGGCTAAAAACAGGGAATACGAAAAGAAAAAAGACGAGATAGAGGCCAAACAGCAGGTTGATCAAAAGCTCTTGGACGTTTATCGACACGAAGAAGAACTGTTGTTGAAAAATCAGACCCTTGGGGGAAAGGAACAATCGCTCAAGGCGAGTGAAGTAAAAGAAGCCGCCGATTTTCAGCGGCAACGATTAACCGAAGTGTATACCAAACAACTGGAAATTGATCGCAGAATAAAGGCTTATGCCGAAGAAATCAAAGAGTTAAACCGCCAGCAAACCATTCAGCTAGCCAATGCGGATCAACAGGTAACCGAAGTTTGGGTAACGATTAATGCGGCCCGGCCCGTGGCAACAACTCCTTTGACCCTAAGCTATTTTGTGAGTGACGCGGGTTGGATTCCCTGTTATGATTTACGGGCGAATGACCTTTCCAAGCCTTTAAAGTTAGGATATAAAGCTCAGGTTTTTCAGTTTTCGGGAGAAGACTGGGATCAGGTGAAGCTTAGTCTCTCTACGGCAGACCCGCGACGGAAAAATGTGCAACCCGAACTTCGGCCCTGGTACGCGGGTCGGACGAACACCTATAAAGAATTTGAAAAAGAAGCCCTCGCTCTGTATAATCCATCCGTTCGGCAGGTTTCTGGTAAGGTAAGCGATGAAGCGGGTAACGGAATAGCAGGGGCAGCGGTTATGCTGGTTGGTACTTCGTTAGGGACCATTACGGATGTTAATGGGATGTACCGTTTAAGTATTCCGCCGAAGCTCTCGCAGGAGAATAGACAGATCAGTTACTCCATAATTGGGACCGTAACTGCGTACCGGCCCATTGAAAATGAAATAACAAATGTGTCGCTCGTTTCGGATACGAAGGCTTTGCAAGAAGTAGTGGTTGTTGGTTATGGCAATGCAAGAAGAGAAGAGGGTTCGATGGCTCTTGCTTTAAGGGGAAAAGGTATGGCAGTGCCGCTGGAAGTCCAGGAAAAGCAAGCTCCTACCAGCTTTACCTATCAAATTGAAATGCCTTATAGTATTCCCAGTGATGGAAAATCCTACGCTGTGGAGATCAAGGAAGAAGAAGTGCCGGCTCGTTATATCTATACAGCCGTTCCGAAGTTAAGCTCCGACGTAATGCTAACGGCTGAGGTTGCAGACTGGAGTAACTATCAGTTGCAGGAGGGTGAAATAAATCTTTTCTTAGAAGGAACCTTCGTAGGTAAAACGCAACTCACTCTGCCGCAATCTTCGGATACCCTGAAACTGAATTTAGGTCGGGATGCTTCCATTCAGGTTAGTCGAAAGGCGGTGAAGGAATTTAGCAAAACTTCTTTTTGGGGAAATAACCGCATACAGGATTTCGCTTATGTAATCAATCTGCGTAATGCTCGTAAGCAGTCCATTAACCTGATGGTGTACGATCAGTTCCCTTTGTCGAACGTGAAAAACATAGAAATTCTTAATAAAAAAGCTTCCCAAGCCGAGGTTAATGAAGAAACAGGACTTATCACCTGGAATGTACAGATAGCAGCGGGTAAAGCGGAAGCTCTGCGATTCGAATACCGGATTCAATCGCCAAAGGAAACTCTTCTAGCAGAGCGTTAAAGCGAAGCCCGAGTATCAAACCACTAAAGCTCCATCCTCGTGGAGCTTTTAGTGGTTTGATATAGATGTTTGGTTAAGGGAAAAGTTCCAGGAGAGCGGGGATTAGAGACTTTTGACCTGAGTGACGTAGGCACCGAAGACACCTAACCCGTTTTTGATATTGCTATACACCGGCATAGCCTCGGCAAAGGGATTGTCTCCCACTTCACGTTGCCGCTTGATGGTGCGATAGAATTCGTAATAATTTTTATCGACGTGATAAACAAACGAGTAACGGGGAGCCGTGCTGGTAATCTTGGTATCGGTAGCACTGCTGGCATGACCTACTAAAAAGTTTAGTGTCTGAGTAGAATAGGTGGCACCTGCGGCCTGATTCTCGTTTAAGAATGCTACCACTTCGGCGTTTTTGAGTTTGATGCAGGTTGAATCACCCGAAGCGACCTTGACTTTGTAGGCAGAACCTTCGCCGCTCCCCACCAAGTAATACTGCGTAGCCTTGGTTTGGGTATTGGTCCAGGACAAACTTCTTTTACGGTATACTTTATACGTCGAAGTCTGATCCCGCTCGTAGGTTAGTTCGCTATCCTTAGCTGAGAGGGCACTCGGAACCCGGGGAATGGTGCAGGTAGCCTCAGTAGCGGGCAAACCGGGGGCGGTTACTTTCAGTGTGTAGGTGCGTCCGGCCACGAGTGCAAAGCGGCTGGCGGCAATTGTATAGGTATTGTTTTTAGCGTTGGTGAGTTGTACTTCCCGGTTACCATCAGAAAGGAAAACAGTGGCGTTGAGAATAGGATTAACCTGACCACGGTCGCCGCTGCCGGGTCCGTCGATGGGACGGTTTTCGTTGACAATGGCAGTAATGTCGGTATCGGTGGGGTTCAAATAGCACTCCACCACGAGCTTGGGATCATTTTCAATGATAATGTCATCGGATTCTTTGACGCAGGAAGTCAGTGAGAAAACGATCATAAAGAGAGCAGAGATAATGGGTAGAGATTTCATAATCAAGGGCATGAGAAATGGAGCAGAGTTAAAAACAGGCACTAGAAATTCTGTCTGACTTCGGAGTAGAAGTCGGAAAGGGGTTATGTCTGAATAATTACTGGCGGAGTTAAAAAGGGCAATTCAAACCTTACGTCAGAGAGTAGCAGGACCCTCGGTCGTAAAAGAGATGTTTTAAGTAGCGGTGTTGTTTGACTTTACAAAGATGGTAAAGGATGATAAATTGATATAAGTTAGTTCGACCAATTGTAAGAAAAGGGGGGTATTTGGTGAAAGAGGGGTAATTATCGAAAGATAAGAGCTTTAGATGGCCCCTGAATGGCTCTAAATGCCCTTTTTTCGGGAAAAGACAAGCAGTTGATTAAAAGCAGTTGATGGGAAAATCTGATGAATTCATCAGATTAAATGATGATGAAAACGCTTGCGTATACTTATATTTTATCTTATATATGAGTATAAATATGTATTAATTGCTTTTGTTAGTGATGAGTGCTAAAACTTAAGATAGAGTTACCAGGAGATAAAGGAAAGATTTGACCTGAATGCAAAAAAAAGGAGAGGAATATCCTCTCCTTTTTAAGTAATCTGCTCTATTATTATGAATCTGCTTTTACTAAAATTTGAAGTTATACGATACGCTGGGCAGGATAGGGAATAAGGTTACCTGCTTGAGCGTGTTGGTGGTGTTCTTCGTTCCGGGTGTCGTGCTGCTTTGCGAAGCATCGAAATAGTAGAAGAAGGGATTTTGGTGGTTAGTGGCGTTAGATACGCTGATTTCCCAGGTACGCTCGTGTCCTTTTTTCGTTTTATGGAACTGTACCCCTACGTCCAGACGCTGGTAAGCGGCAGCCCGGAAGTTGTTGCGTTGTCCATATTCCTGATATACGCGTCCAGTGTAGTTGCTTTTATCACCCAGGTTTTTCAGGGCACTATTGCCTTGAATCCAGTATTGTCCTTTGGGTAGTGTCATGGCCTGGCCTGTTCCGTAAACGTAAGTAGCTGAGAAGGTTACTTTAGGGCTCAGGTGATAGGTACCTACCAGCGATACATCGTGACGACGGTCATAACGAGCCCAGAATTTTTTACCGAAATTCAGTTCGTCGAACTGTTGTTGAGTCCAGGATAGCGTATAGCCAGCCCAACCCGTAAAACGACCCGCTTTTTTCTGAAGCAAGAGCTCCATTCCGTAACTCCAGCCTTTTCCGTAAGTGATTTGATCTTCCCAGCTTACTTGGTCAGAACCGTCGTAAGAAAACGAACTCGCTCCTTCCTTGTAAGCAACCATGTTATTCATGCTCTTGTAAAATCCTTCTGCCGTGAAGCTCCAGCCTGATTTCATATCTTTAGCGATACCGAAAGCCGTCTGTTGAGAATACTGAGGAGCCGTTTGATCCGAAGAAGGAATCCATAAATCCGTGGGTAGGCCGATACCTGAGTTAGAGAGCAGGTGAACGTACTGGTTCATAACGGAGTAAGAAGCTTTTAATGCCCACTGTCGCGGCAGGGTATAAGCAATAGCTAAACGTGGCTCAGGGTTAGTGTATAGTTTTGTCTCACTTTTGAAAGCACTCAGGCGAAGACCAGCATTGATTTTCAGAGCAGGAGTGGGGCTGTAAGTATCCTCCAGGTATACCGCACCTTCCACACTACGTAAGGTTTCAATGGCGGGAGCAGGCGAATTAAAATCTTTATTAACCGTTGATGTGCTGGGGTTAAACTGGTGGGCCGTTGCGATCACACCCGCTTTGAAGATGTGCTGACTGCTAGGTACCCAGGTGAAATCCGTTTTCAGGCTCATGTCGCGAATGCCAGTCGCGTTGTTGAGGCGGAAGGTAGTGGCAGCTTCATCAGTAACTACGTCGCGGGACATATGAACATGAGAATGATACTGCGTAAAAATGGCTGAAGACGTTGCCGTAAGACCGGGGCTGAAGCGGTGTTTCCAGCGAAGCGTTCCGACGGTGTTACCCCAGTTAAGGTTACCGCTTTCGTTGCTGATCTGACCAGCCGTAGTGTAAACGAAGCGATCTTTACCCGTATAGGCACTTACCGAAATGTAATCGTTAGGTGTAACGTCGAAGCTTGCTTTTACATTGAAATCGTAGAAATATCCATTGCGGTCAGCGATGTTTTTCACGAAAGGGCGAAGAACCACGTCTGCATACGTACGACGAGCCGAGACCAGGAAGGATGACTTGCCTTTTTGAATGGGGCCGTCAAGGGTGAAACGGCTGGAGATCAAACCAATACCACCTTCGCCGTGCCATTTTTCCTGATTACCGTCTTTCATTTCCATTTCAACTACCGATGAGAGACGACCACCAAAGTGAGCTCCAAAACCGCCTTTGGTTAAGTTAACCGACTGGATGGCATCCCCATTGAAAAGAGAAAAGAAGCCAAACAGGTGAGAAGTATTATAGACCGGAGCGTCGTCGAGGAGAATCAGGTTTTGATCAGGACCGCCGCCGCGAACGTACATACCCGTTGAACCATCCGTGCCTTTCTGAACTCCAGGCATAAGTTGAAGCGACTTGAGCACATCTTTCTCACCCAGCAGGGAAGGAATTTCTTTGATTTGCTGGATGGGCACAGAAAGCGTAGACATCTGTACGGACTCCGACACTTTGGATGAGCCATTACCCGTGCGACTCTTAACAACTACTTCCTGGAGCGTAGAACTTTGGGCCTCTAAAGAAACATTAATAGTAGTGTTGGTATTGACATCGGTGGCCATACTTTCGGTTTTGTAACCAATGAAGGAGAAAGCAATTTGAACGAAAGGCCGGGCTGGTAGTTCGATGGAGTAGTAACCCTGAGCGTTTGTGGTGGCTCCCAGACCTAAGCTAGGCAGTGAAACACTTACGCCGACCAGAGCGGTACCCGACTGGGCTTCCCGAACATAACCACTGAGGGTACGAACGTTACGGCGTTGGTTTTGGGCTACTTGCTGAGCAAAAACCAGAGAGCTGCTCAAAATGAGCATCAGCGTAATCAAGTGGCGTGCGGCAGATTGGAGCGGTTTCATGTAAAGTAAGAGCGATACTATTTTTTTAGAGCAGTTATTGTCGTTTGACTTTACAAAGATGGAGGACGAAAAGGGGGCAGAGGGGCCGAATTCGACTAAGGGAAGGAGCTAGGGGGTAATCAGTAAAACTAGGTGGATAAACAAAAGTCAATAAGTGGAAAGGGGGAGATGAATGGCAGGAAATACCCTTTTTTTGGGAAAAGCAGAACGGGCAGATTAAATAAGTGCGTGTAGAAGGGGGTAAACGGGAAAGAAAAACAGGTCTGATCGCTCTTTATTCATTCTTCAGGGAGGGAGGACTAGCCAATTTGGCGAATAATGACGGATTCGTTTTTTCATAAAAAAATTAGCGGTCATAGGGGAAGGTAATGTGGGCTGTCTTCAGCTAGTAAACCATATATCACCTTAACCGACGGTTCAGCTTTACGGGTCATTGCCAGGTAGAGAGGCTGTTAGCTCTATGTCAACAAAAGTCAAATTTGTCAACAGTGATCGCTCTACCTTTTTTGTTACAGCCCGTCAGCGGGTAGATGCCTATTTCAAAGAGAATAACCTCAGCACACACGCCAACGGGGCCATGTGGTTCAAAGCTTTATTCTTTCTAGGCGGTTACGTAGCTCTCTACACGCTGATTATTTCCAATCAGTTTTCTACTTCAGTAATGCTGGGTATGGTAGTTCTGTTGGGAATGTTTGCTGCCTTTATTGGCTTTAATGTATCCCACGATGCCCTGCACGGAGCTTTTTCTTCAAAAGCTTGGGTTAATCGTTTATTAGGGAATAGCTTTTATTTACTGGGAGCGAATCCTTACGTCTGGAAGGTAACCCATAACATTGTTCACCATACGTATACCAATATCCCGGGTCACGATGAAGACATTGAAATTGCTCCAGGTTTGGTTCGCCTCGATGCCGATGAGCCGCTACGCTCCTGGCACAAGTATCAGCATTTCTATACCATTCCGCTTTATTCGCTGGCTTCGCTTTCCTGGGTTTTCCGAAAGGACTACGTGAAGTTTTTCAAGAAAAACATCGGCTCGTCTCACGATAACTCCCAGCACCCCCGCTCGGAGTATTACAAACTCTTTATTTCCAAAGCAGTGTATTACCTGCTTTTCCTAGTTATTCCTTATCTGGTGCTGGATTTAGCTTGGTATGAAATCGCTCTGGGCTTTTTAATCATGCATATTGCCGAAGGATTGGTGTTAGGTCTGGTTTTTCAACTGGCTCACGTCGTGGAAGGAACTGATTTTCCCGTGCCTGACCAAAAGGGGAATGTACTTAATGCCTGGGCCGTGCATCAGATGTATACCACAGCTAATTTCTCTCCCCGAAGCGGACTGGCTGCTTTTCTTTGTGGCGGGTTAAATCGTCAGATTGAACACCATTTGTTTCCCAAGGTGTGCCATATTCACTATCCCGCTGTCTCGGCCATTGTGAAGCAGACCGCCCTTGAACACGGCTTACCTTACCTGGAAAATGAAACGTTTGCAGGAGCTCTGGCTTCTCACTACCAGGTCCTGAAGAAAATGGGAACGACTGAAGTAAAGGTTAATGTAGCCAAGGAAGAGTTCGCTTTTTAAGTTGATTGGATGTTTACACAAAGCCCTTGGTAATCGCCGAGGGCTTTTTTTGTAGGTGCAAATTATTGATAATCAAAAGGTTTATTAGGTATTGTCAGGAATTATTCGTAACTTCAAAAAAATCCAGTCAGACAGAACAAAAGCCTATGAAGCCATCCCCCCTTGAGATACAGCGAACGATTACATTGATTGCCCGCAAACTTGCCACACCTGCCATTCAGTTAGAACGGAATTATTCCCAAAAAGAAGGATTTGAGGAAGCCTACCGCATTCTGGAAGAAAATTGCACCAGCTATAACCTCATTAAAGTATTGGAAACCCGCCATGCCCGGGCCATTGCTATCTTGGCTGTTGATTACATGAATGGCTCCTGTGAGCAGAGTAAGCTAGTGAATCTTCAATAAAGGGATCTTCATCTTTCGCCCGGAATTAATGCCCTAACCAGTAAGTAAATGACCTGAACCGAGCCACTTTGCCGAGCTCGGGCAGGCACGTATTTTTTAATATCCATCACTCCTTAGATAATACCTAAGATTAACGATATATTTTCATGAAACCCACGAAATATCAGATTAATAAAACGATTGCAGAAGTAGTTAATAAACTCGAACGCCTGGGAGAAAATCCAGTTGACAATTTTCCAGAGAAAGAAGGTCTTCAGGAAGTTCAGGCTATTTTAAAAGAAGGTCGTACGCGTTATTCATCCATTAGCAAATTAAAAACCCGGCAAGCTCGGGCTATGGCCCTTCTGGCCGTTGATTACGTAAATGGAGGCTGTTCGGCTCATAGCTTAATGAGCTTTAAGTAATACTAGTACCAATGAAAAGGGCCGTCAGGATTTCTCCCGACGGCCCTTTTCATTTTAAAAACACCTTAGATATTCTTCTTTTTCAATTCTTTAACTGCAAAATCAACCGCACGAGCCGTGAAGGCCATGTACGTGAGTGAGGGGTTCTGGCAACCTGCTGAAGCCATGAACGAACCATCAGTTACGAATACGTTTTTAGCATCCCACACCTGATTGTGTCCATTCAATACGCTCGTTTTAGGATCTTTACCCATGCGGGCCGTACCCATTTCGTGAATCGCCATACCCAGGTAAGAACCGTTATCGAACGTGCGAATGTTTTTCACGCCTGCTGCTTCCAGCATTTCAGCGGCATCGTTCATCATGTCCTTACGCATTTTGTGCTCGTTTTCGCGTAAATCCGCATCAAACACAACCGTAGGCAGACCCCACTTATCTTTTTTGCTACGATCCAGGAACATCCGGTTTTCGTAAGCGGGTAAAGTTTCACCAAAACCACCCAGGTTCATCGACCACGGACCGGGCTTGGCTGCTTTTTCTTTCAGCTCGGCTCCAAAGCCCATTTCTGCTACCAGACCATTCCAGCCCTGACGGCTACCGCCACCTTGATAACCGAATCCACGCAGGTAATCACGTTTGTCGTTACCAATATTGCGGTAACGAGGAATATAAATTCCGTTAGCCCGGCGACCGAAGTAATATTTATCTTCCATTCCCTCAACAATACCACTGGCACCCGTGCGGAAGTGGTGATCCATCAGGTTATGACCTAACTGACCCGAATCGTTACCAAATCCATTAGGGAAACGATCTGAAATCGAGTTGAGTAATAGGGCTGTTGAGCCAATGGCTCCACCGCAAATGAATACGACTTTCGAGAAGTATTCCATCACGGCATTCGTTTCTGAATCAATAATGCGAACGCCTTTCGCTTTTTTCGTCTGAGGATCGTAAATGATTTCAGAAGCGATGCTATTAGGACGAATCGTCAGACGACCCGTAGCCTGAGCGGCTGGAATCGTAGCTGAAGGGCTGCTGAAGTAACCACCGTAGGGGCAACCCAGCGAGCAAAGGTTACGGTATTGGCAGGGGCCACGGCCTACTTTCTGCTGAGCAGGACCCGCCTGAGTTAAGTTAGCTACCCGGCCAATCGTCATTTTACGATTGGGGAATTTAGCTTCAATACCCTGCTTCACTGCTGTTTCGGCACAGTTCATCTGCATAGGAGGCAGGAACTCGCCATCGGGAAGCTGAGACAGGCCATCTTTACTACCCGATACACCAACGAATTTCTCAACGTAGCTATACCAGGGAGCAATTTCCGCATATCGAACGGGCCAGTCCGTACCAATGCCTTCTTTGGCGTTGGCTTCAAAATCTAAATCTGAAAGACGGTAACTCTGACGGCCCCACATGATGGATTTACCACCCACAATGTTTGGACGGTACCAGTCAAAGCGTTTGAGCTCTTCGTAAGGAGCATCTTTATCGTTAAACCAGTAATTTTTATTGGCTTCACCGTAGGGGTAATCCCGGCTCAGGAAGGGGTGAGAGGCCCGCTCTTCGTTCGTAATCCGGCCCCGGTGAGTAAGTTCCCAGGGTTTTTTCAGAGCGTTTTCATAATCCGTTACGTGTTCGAATTTATGTCCTCGTTCCAGTACCAGCGTTTTAAGGCCTTTTTCGGTTAATTCTTTGGCAGCCCAGCCACCCGAAATACCCGAACCTATAACGATGGCATCATATGTATTTTGCTCGTTTGCTCGAAGAATGTTCATTGGATTAGTAGTTCTGTTGCTAAACTTCAGGGGCTCAGCATAAGTAATAGGGTAACAAGAGGGAGGTAAAACAACCTAGGTTGCCCAGGTTTTCTGACCGGGCTTCAAAGGAATACATCCTTCGTAACGACCGGGTACATATTCGTAACTCAGGGCCTGGGTAGCTCCGATTTCGGAAGTGAAATACCCAAACATGCTGAGTTCTTTAATCGTAAACCAAAAAGGAACTTCTTTGACTCCGGCTTTGCGATCTGCAAAGGCGTTGGCTTCTTCCAGTTTCAAAATATTCGTCTTTTCCTGAATAGAAGCATCCTTGAAAGCCTTTCCGTAAACGGCTTTGGTTTCGCGGTCTACTCGGGCCAGCCCCTGCTGCAAACGATCCTGATATTCTTTGGGGTAGCAATCAGAAACGAGAACATTCAGGAATGGACCTACGCCAGCAGCTTTAGCTCCCGGAGAATCGGCTGTGGTCGGTAGGATCACATCGGCAATTTCAGCAATGAGGTCTTCGGTAGGCTGATCAAAGATCAGTTTAGAGGCAGTTGTAGGCAATGCCCGGCGGCCTTCAACGATGTCGGCCAGGGCTGGAGTCACCAGCAGACCACCCATCATAACCCCTACCATTTGTAGTGCTTCTCGGCGTTTCATGCAAAAAAGTAACGTGTTAAGTAAAAAATGTTAGGCAATTCAGGGAACCATAAGTGGACTGAATAAGCAGGGAAAGGTACTAAATAAACATGGATAGACAAAAAGATATCGCTGAAATGTCCTATTTATAAGATTAACTTTTACATGAAAGAAGGAAGAGAAAAAAGGAACGGTCAGCAGGATGTCAGAGAAGAATGATTTAAGTACCTATGCCTGGTTTAAGTACTTAAGCTATTATCAAACATTTATTACTATTGGTAGAATGAGTTGAATTACGTTCCTGTAAGCTCTGAAGGGTTTTGTAGACTCCAGATTGTAATAACCTTAGCTTATAAAAGTACGTATATTTAGATTAGGTAATTATATAGGTATTAAATGGAATAAAAAGTTATGTGTATTTTTTTTCAACTACATCTCTGGTTTTTTGAGGGACAATCCCTGAACTTATGTATATTAGTTAACCACAGCAAGCGAGAACATGCGGCTAAAAGGCATAATGCTTTATTTCTGAGTAAGTTGCTAGGCATGAACAAGAAAACCTGAGGCTATTCTGGAAACCCATACTGTTTCTTGTTTTGGTAGTAAATGTTTATAGTAATGCGATTTGTTAGTTCATCTACGCAAAGCCACCTTAACCCATGAAACACACCGCCTGAAGTCGCAGGTATTACCGTAAGTTAGTAAACTAAGAATGACTCAGGAAATTTATTTATAATTCTTCTCCGGTCTACCCGGAAGGAGTGGTTTTGAATTAATTCACTAGGTCCAAGGAGTTAATTAAATTGACCCATGCAAACTTTTTTCAATGTTACCATGCTAGCCGCCTCTGGTGAAGGTAAGACTACGTTTTTGTCTTCCATGGATGAAAACATACGAAACGATTTGTCCAGTAACATCGGATTGAATTTGAGTTTAAATCCTGAACTAGCCGCCAAGTTAGATCAGAACAAAGAAAGGCTGAAGGCA
This sequence comes from Siphonobacter sp. SORGH_AS_0500, assembly GCF_002838835.1. Classification (GTDB taxonomy): domain Bacteria; phylum Bacteroidota; class Bacteroidia; order Cytophagales; family Spirosomataceae; genus Siphonobacter. The sequence continues at coordinate 81,422 of NZ_NHPP01000009.1, read as the reverse complement.
TCTCTTTCTAAAGGAACCATCACCTGTTTTGATGGAATTCAATCCACGGCTGATGCTTCTTCGTATCCGTTAGAAATCTCTCATAAAGATTCGGATCCCTTCTTAGTAGTTTCTTTCACTGACATTCCCGGTAACTGGATTACGGATGATTCAGAAAAGGTTATTTCCTATCTCAAGAATTCCTCAGTAATTGTGATTCCCGTCGATGCCAGTGCGATTATGAACGATCTCACCGAGCAGAAAACGAATGCTGAAAATTTATTCCGTGTGTTGAAGCCCGGTTTGGAGCAATCCAGTGAACCGCGTTTGATTTTATTCATTCCTACCAAGTGCGAAACATATATAAATAATGAAGCCGCTTCCGCTCGCTTGGTGAATAAAATTAAAATGGTTTACAAGGAAATCTTTGACCATATCACCTGGACGTCCCACGTAAAATCGGCCATTATTCCTATTCAAACCCTGGGGAATTGTTCGTTGATGTATCATAAGAAGGTGAAGATTGATAATGAAGAAGTCTGGAAACCAATCTTCAGCGTCACCCAGCGGAATCAGTACAATCCTCAGGCGATTGAGTATCCTTACATGTATCTGCTTTCTTTCATTTTAGAGCAACATTACCTGAACCGTAAAAAGGGTTTTATGGGCTTTTTCAGGAATCTGTTCCGGGAACTGAATTACCTTAAACTGACCAACGAAAAACTTAATTCTCAGTGCAAGTCCTATAGCCAGTTGAAAGTAATTAGTTAGGCTAGGGGTCGGGATGTTAACCCTCATAATCAGTGCCTTGGGCAGCTGGAAGGGTTGGCTTATACACGGCTTTTTGAAAGCTTCTTTAGAGTTAGAAGCGTTTAGCCTTTTCAGATGCTTCACGTATAGGCTTCAGGGTTTAATTTACTGTTACCAGAGGCTTTTGATTAAAATTTTTGAGATATACATCCCCATGCCTAATCTTATTGCAGCGAGTATCCAACAAATTGTCAACCAGCGTACGCAGTTTGCCGAACGGATTTCGGATGATATTCAGCGACTTTCGTTAATGAGTCATTCCATTTCGGTGCTGGAAAATGTCAAGCAAAAAGTAAGTGATCACGCGTCGCCTCATTTGCTTGAAGCCATTCGGCGGGCTGACCTACCTGCTTTACTGACCCGCATCGAAAGCGAGCAGCAGTATTTGTCTCAGCTTAACCAACGCTTTTCCAGAAAAGGGATCAGCATTGGCGTGATTGGGCGGGCCCGGCAGGGAAAAAGCCGTTTGCTGCAAAGCCTGTCAGGGCTGGATCATACGATCATTCCAGATGGCAATGGTTCGCATTGCACAGGTGTATTGAGCGTGATTGCCAACAGCGATCAGAAAATAAGAGCACGGGTGGAATTTTACAGCCGAACGGATTTTTTCCAAAGTAAAATTCTGCCTTATTTTAAAGAATTACCTCTGAGTCCAGCTCCTGCAAACCTGGCTGAATTTGTTTCTCAGGAATTACCTGAGCCACCCGCACAGGCTAGTACCGTGACGGTGGCCCGATATAAAAAACTTCAGGAAATTCATGAGAATTTTACGCTATATCATCATTTACTAACGGGCTTAACCCTGGAAATTCCCGTCGGGCAAATCCGTCAGTACGTAGCTCAGGTAAATGAAAGTCGGGAGCCGATTTTTTATTACCTGGCGGTAAAACAGGTACATATTCAAAATTCATTTCCCCTGGCTCAGGCCGGCCCCATTACCCTGATTGACATGCCGGGACTGGGTGATACCGGACTGGTAAACGAGGAAAACCTCATCCGTTCGCTGGCCAGTGATATTGACTTCATTCTCTTTGTACGCAAGCCAGACCCCCTGGGTGCTACCTGGGAACCCGCCGATTTGGATTTGTATCAATTCTGCGAGCAGGCCATTACGCAAACGCCGGGCGTGAGCCTGCCAGCCTGTTCTTTCCTGGTACTCAATCACACGAAAGGTAGTACGGATAACGCTAAAAACTGTCAGGATTTATTCATGACTGCCGAGCGAAACGGGCTCCATTTTAGTCAGATGGTTACCGTGGACTGTTCGAGTGCCGAGGAAGTGGAAGAGAAAGTTTTTAAAGAAGTATTGAAGGATTTACAGGATAAACTCAAACACTGGGATCAGCAGTACGAACAGAATTACCAGCGTAAAATGAATCAACTGGATCAGTCTATTAACCAGGCGATCGATTACTTTAACGGAATTGTTACCCCCACTGATGACATGAAGGATTTTCCTATTTTTAAAGGCTTATTCAACAGCCTGTGGCAGGACTTGACCAATGCCTGTGAGAATGAATTAAAGCAATTGGAAGCTTTACGGGACTCCCCCAATCAGAAAATTCAGGATAAATTTGATTCGATCAAAGAAGACTGTCTCCGCAATTTATCGACGCTGACGGTAGCTAATATTGAAATCAGCCGGAATGCTTTGGGGTCGTATAACAAGACCTACGAAGAATTCCTGAACGAAAACCGAACGTACATTACCAAGCAATTTTTGAAGCTGGGTGATACCCTAAACGAAGTGCTTCAACAGGTGAAGCACCGAATGTACGATATTCTAAAAAATCAGGGCAAACTCCAGGGGATTATTGAGGAAGGCGAAAGCTTTGAAGGAACCTTATTGAGAGAGACTCAATTGCTAGAGGAACTTCACACGCCCGTACAATCTTTCATTCACTTCCAGTTATCGTACCTGGGCTTTTTACACTTTAGAATCCGCGAGCACCTCGATACGTTAACGCCCGATTACATCTCCGTGCGACTTTCACGGGAAGATACCGCCGAAGATATTCTGAACTACATTACGAATTCAGTGGAAGCCAGTCTTTACAAAATTCAGAATGAGTTTAATGACTGGGCTAAGGATTTAAATAAAATGTCTTTTGCTCTGGTGGAAGAACTGATTGATCAGATTTTTAGAGCAAAAAATGCCAAAGACAACTGGGAGATTTTCTATCAGCATCACCGCATGAGAATCTGGGTAGAAACCTATCAGGAGCTCAATTTTAATCAAAATGTATTAAAGCAAAGCAGCGAACAGGTGGATAAGCTCAGAAGCTTTTTACCTGGTATGTCGAACTAAGATAAAGTCCTTATAATAAGAAAATGCCCCTAAGAGGTTAGACACTTCCTGGGGGCATTTTCTGTTTTTCTGATTCTATTCAGAAGTTTGCTAGAATCGTACACGGTATTGTCTTGCAGGAATAAAGCAATCGTTATTCCGTTACCAGCACAAAACCACCGTTTGCTTTCACCGTAACGAGAGTGGCTTGGGACGGGGTAATAGACTGCTGGGTAAACATGGGTTCGCCATCAGTTATCAGGGTCGCTTTTGTCTTGGCAAGGAAAGAAAGATTCAACTTGAGTTGTTTTTCTTTGGCTTCTCCATTGATACCCGCCACGTACCAACGCTTGCCTGAACGGCGGGCTACTACGCAGAGTTTTCCGGGATATCCGTCAATGAATTTTACCTCGTCCCAGTGATTAGGTAGTTGTCGAAGGAAATCCTGAGCAAAAGCAGGCACGTGCTCCATGCCTTCGGGAGATTCGGCGTAATGCTGAATACCCGACAAAAACACGATGCTGGTAGCCAGTTCAAAAGCACTGGTGGTTTTACGCTTGACGGAAGTATAAATTTTATAAAGATTCATGGGCGTAAAGTCCATGGGGTCAAAGGCATTTCGCGTGAAAGGTAACATGGCCGCGTGCGTGGGCTGATTATCCGCAGCTTTCTGATCGAAGGTAACCATTTCAAAACCCTTGACTGCTTCTGTCGTCATTAAATGAGGATAGGTGCGAGCCCAGCCGCGTGGCAACGTAGCTCCGTGAAAATTAACCAGTAGGTGATACTTGGCCGCATCGAGAAGAATGTCGTGATAATATTTAATTACCGACTGACCATCGCCGCCAAAGAAGTCGATTTTAACACCTTTGATGCCCATTTTTTCCAATCTCGCAAATTCATCCCGACGGGATTGGTCTTCCACTAATTTACCTTTGGGAGTGTACTTCACGGTGTTCCAGTCCCCCGCGGAGTTGTACCACAGGAGCAGTCCTACGTTTTTAGTTTTGGCGTACTGAGCTAATTCCTGAACTTTCTCATAACCGATTTTACGATCCCAGTCGGCGTCAATTAAACAGTAAGGCCAGTGCATGTAAGCGGCGAAGTCAATGTACTTTTTCTGCTCATCGTAGACGATGAAGTCATCCTTAGAGTTAATCCAGCTCCACGACGCCCGGCCCGGTTTAATAAAAGCAGCATCTACTTTCAGGGCAGGTAGAGCCAGATCGGTTCCTGCGGTGGATTCGATGAGGTTTGCCAGACTTCCGATGGTGAGTACTCGCCAGGGAGATTGGAAGGTGCCTCTGGCTCTGGGATTTAAATTTTTATCTTTAATAACTTCGCGGGCATCAGGAAAACCGATGAAGTACTCGCCTCCGGGAGATTTATCCTGCAGACGAGTAGCACAATAGGTGTTGTCCAGGTCGGCTTCAGTGATCAAAACCCAGGTTTCATTTGTTTTAAAAAGGGCTGGATATACCCATCCTGCTCCCATTTTGGAAGGTGTACCCACAGCAATATCCTGTTCATAATCTTCTTCATAGGAGGGGTTCGTGGCTTCCCAGCCCGTTTTAGCAACGGCCATGGGTTGAAGCCAGGCCCGGGTTTGGGCGGGAAAAGCAAAACTTGTCGATTCGGATTCTACGTTTGAGATAGCTTCTTTCTTCCGCTTAACCCGATAACGGAAAGCGACGGCATCATTGCTGACCTGGAAAATGATTTCGAGTTGTTCTCCCGTAGGTGTTGCCAGAAGCCAACTGCGTTGCTTAGCCTGGTAATGAATAGTAGATTTTTTGGCATTACGCATGGCGTAATCCTGAGTGATGGTCTTCTCAGGGCTTTTGGCTACTTCTTTTAAGTGTTTACTTAAATCCACATCAGCCAGTACCAGACCCAAAGCCGAAGACTCTAAAACAGGCTGGTTGTCTTTAAAAATCTGATAACGAGCCGATCCATCTTTCAAAGTTACTTTAACCGAGAGGTGTTTATCGGGGCTCGCAACAAAAGCAGCAGGCACCTGAGCAGGGGCGAGGTAGGAAAACAGACCCAGGAGAATGACTAGAGAAGTAATTTTCATAGAAAGTAATAAGGTTTAAAAAACGTAATGTGTTTAAATGACACAATATGAGTTGTGCTCATTAAGCGTACCAAGATATTAATTATGTAACGCAGTTAAAAGCCAGCGATAAGAGCAGTTAAACAAAACAATGAAAGAGGGTAAAAATGAGGTCATTTTAAAAGCTGTCTAAATATTTATAATCGAAGACCCATGGTTGCAAGCATGTTTGGGTTAGGAAAGGTTTTCTCTGACCTGACTGACCTGATATGAATTCGCATCCTAGGGGCTAGAGCCGAGCGACTGCGTGAGGTATGAGATAAGTTATCATTACCAACCCTGTCTCTGGATTTCATCCGGGTCTATCCAGCCTGGGTCTATCCAGCCTGGGTCGATTCGTATTGAACCCATCCAGGCTTATTTGTCGTAATGGCATTGTAACAATGTTAACAACAACCCCAGCGGGGTTCAATATAGGTAGCCCCGGATGAAATCCGGGGAAGCAGCATTCCCAATGCCAAATAGGCTACTCCGCTTCGCTCTCAATGACAGATCAGAGTCATACACACTCCCTCCAACGATTCTCCCGAAGTGGAGAGGCTTAACTTGTTTTAGACAGTCTTTTAGAGAAGAGGGGATACTATTAACCTTCTCGAATTGCGATATGTCCGCGTTTGTAACGCTTAGCGTCTCAGGCGTCCGCGACGCAGTAGAGGACGAACAGTGCAGCTATTACTATCTCCTTCCTCTGCCACTGTTGGGTTTCAGATATCATCACTACTGACGTTTTCAGACACGCATAAAAAAACGCTACGTACAGTCTCAATCAGAGACCGCACGTAGCGTTTCATCTACTTGGAATAAAGGTATTATCTACCTCTTGATAACGGTCAATCCGTAATTTTCTATTGGATGAGTAATGACTACCCGGTATACGCCTACGGGCAGGCTACTCATCTGAATTTGTACATCACCGTTGACAGGGATATAATTTTTATCCTCGTAAACGACGTGTCCGGTGGTGTTCAGCACGCGGAGATGTACCGATGAGAATTCACGATCAGGTAACTCAATGGTTAATTGTGAGGATACCGGGTTAGGGAAGCCATTGAGAACGCGTAAAGTACGGTTGTCCATAGAGATGATTCGGCTGGGTTCCTTTTTACCGTCCTTGTCTACCTGTATCAAGCGGTAATACGCCAAACGTCCCTGAGCTTGTGGATCGATGAACTGATAGCTACTAGGCAGTCGGGTCGTACCGTTTCCTTTGATCTGGGCAATGGCTTTGAAGTTGGAAGGGGTGTTCAAGGCCCGTTCCAGAACGAAGTGATCGTTGTTTAACTCCTGAGCTGTTTTCCAGGAAAGGTAATTGCCCTCGCTGATGGCTTTTCCTTCGAAGGAAACTAACTGGACGGGCAGGGAACTCGCATTAGCCAGGGTAGTCACCGTGTTGTCAGCCAAGGCGTAGTTGTAGATGCGGAAATCACCAAAGGTTAAGTCAGTATAGGGATCACCTGCCCACATGGAGCGGCCTAGATAGTTTAGCGTCGTTACACCCATGTCCGAAGGCTTGAAGGTAGCTTTCTGATCGGTGTAGACTACTTGGCCATTCACAAAGAACTTGAAGGTCGTGTCTTTTTGTGAAATAGCCAGGTGAACCCACTGATCGGTCGGAATAGTATAGGGAATCGAAAGGCGATAATTCACTCCAGGACGAGTGATCTCGTAGTATAAACTCTGACCAGCCTTGGGGGACAGGGCCATGTAAGTATTGGTACTATTGCCAAAATCGAATATCCGACTATTATCACCGATGTTTTGGGGGACTTTTACCCAGGTAGCAATGGTGAAATCAGATAAAGTGCTGACTACCCCCGAAGGCAATTGTATGTAAGAGGATGCCGTGGTGGAAAGAGCAACAGCACGATCATTTTGATCAGAAGTTGACGTAGTTGCCGTTTCAGATAAGGTTGTTAATTCGACGTCATTAGTGCCGTTTGCACCCGCTGTCCAGGTCGCACCGTTTTTCAATTGAGCGTGATAGCCACCCCAGTCGTCGTGGGCAGTAGTCCCGGTATTTTCATCGAAGGAAAGGTGCAGGTGCTGTCCTTGTACTGGTGTTCCAGAAAGGACGGCAGACGCCGGGCTGGTACCGAGTTCATTGTGAGCAACCATTTTGTAATAGTACGTAGTCCCGTTTGACGCGGTTGCATCTTCATACCTGCCAGAAGTTAGGTCCGTGGCAATGCTGGTGTACGTGCCATTTGCGGTCTGTGAACGTAATACATCATAAGCCGTACTAAAACCAGGATCCCAGGTTAAGATAGTCTTGGCATCACCCGAAGCAACGTACATATTTTTTACTCCCGTCGGAGCTACCAGCAAGGAATCAAATGATTTCACATTATCCGCCGTAAAGATCAACCAGCGTTGAGTGGTAGCCGCATCTGTGAGATCAAACGATACGGTACTGACAGCTTCCGGGGAACTGGCCGCTAACGTAGGCGATGAATAGTTACCCTTGGGAGAGATAATCCAGTACGCTTTTGCTTGGAAGTTCTTTTCATCGGTACCAATCTTCGTATTATAACGAGCACCCAGCAGCTGGAATGACTCCGCTGGTGTCAGTGAAGAAGTGGCCGATAGCCCAATGCCAGAGCCATCCTGCTGCGTGAAATACTTACCCGTAGATACGTTGCGTAATTGATAAAGAGCCGTAGCAGGATCGAACTCCAGATACCAGGCTGCCCGATCGTCATTGAGCACATTCGAAGCGGAGATTTTCTTATTGATGAGTTGTCCGGATTCGTTTTCTGCCAGGAACGAGGTGTTAAGCCCTGTTTTGCTATCTTCTACCTTGAGGTAATACTTCTTGGAAGGAGTGTGTTCGAAGGTATAGGCAGGGGTAATGAAGCCACGTCCAGGATTAGCCAGCCCATCTTCACCTAAGGCTTGGGTAATAAGTGAGTGACCGATATATAGAAATTCACTGCCGTTGTCTTCGTGAGCACCATTGATTCCGAAAGGCCACATGTGTATCGCGTCACCCGTCATGGAAGCATTCGGGTCGTTCTGCAGAAACTGTACTACTTTGCTAGCTCGTTCCCCCAGCCATTGGCCTCGGCTACCTTCCTTCCGAAGAGGTGAGTTCGGTCCATACCAAATCCAGTGCTGCCCAACTCCAATGGTGTGGTTCATTTCGTGCATGGCCGTTCCTGTTCGCTGATAGCTTGGATTGGCACCAAACTGCATATAGCCCCCATAACTAGCTTCGGCAGTAGGCGTACCTTCATGGTAATTAACCCACAGATTATGATTGGTAACACTGGTTAAGTTATTGTAATAATACACCCCAGACTCAACCGCTGCCTTGATTCGTGGAGCGTTTTCTCCACTATTCTCTACACTTCCTGAAAAAGCATACGTAACGGTACCTTTGGGAATCGTGATTACTTTCAATACTTTACCATAGCCCACCGCGAAATTGGAGCCTACTGCATACGCCCGCATGTAATAAACCGTTGAAGGTTGCAGATTCTCGAGTCGGTAAATAGCTCCATTGCTCCAGAAGGATTTGGTGGTTCTATTGTCGAACAGGGTAGGTTCAGGTGTCGTGCTCCAGCAGAAGCCTTGTTCGCGAATATCCTTTGGATCGACGCCGGAAACTGTGCTACGGCCAAAGGCCATCGTAGCTCCGCGAGCAAAGCGTGGATCCGTTACGACTGTCGGAGCGGGGCCGGTTGCGTTGGCGACTCTGAACATGAGCATAGCTTCGTAGATCTCTGCAGGAGCTTTCTGTACATTGCTCAACTCTGCGTCAAGGTTATTAGAAAGCGTCGTATTCTGATCAATTACCGCTTTGAAAGCAGCGGCTCCCTGACCACTACCATTGCCATAAACTCCCTGGGCAGAATCGAGAGCGGTTTGCAATTTCGCATACGCGTCAATCGATATCCGGGCCGCTTTCAGGTCTATTTCTAGTTGGGAGATTCGCTGGGCTACGTCATTTCCATTCTGAGCCAGTGTTTGCTGGCCAGCATTGATGGACGCTTCAAGGGCAGTATGATTGGAATTCCGCATCTTTTGATTTACTGCGACCGTTGCGGAATCAAGCAGGCTTTGCAGTCTTTCTTTCAAAGCATCCTTAGCAGCACCCTTATACTGAAGCCGGAAGTTATCGCAGGCGGCCCAGTTACCCTTAGAGTTTTGGGTTTTAAAACCAATCGTGGCTGTACTGTCTACGACCAGAAAGTCAACGGAGTACTCGCCTTTCGCTTTTACTTCCGCTTGGGAGATGTTCCCAAATACGTAAGCTCCCGTTTGTCCCGCCAATGGACTTTGGGTAATGTTTTGTCCACCAATCGTCACCGTATATTTACCGTTGGGTAAATTAGTGATTTTCTGAGAGACGCTGACGTCAGGAACGGGGGGAGTACTTACCCAGCGTTCGATATAGGTATTGCCCGCTTTCTGAGGATTGAAATCGTTATTTCCCTGCGTATATAAGCCATTGCTGTTCCAGCCTGTAAAACCCGATTCAAAGCTGGGATTAACGACACGGGACGTCATGTCCAGAGGCGTGCCATTGGATGCGTTGGCGTAACGGTACGCTAAGATGGCTGCGTCGATGTCACTGGGGGCCTTTTGTAGATCGTCTAGCGTTGCATTAAAATTATTCGAGAGATCCGTTTTTTGATTAATGACTGCTAGCAAGGTAGATGCCTCCTGGCCACTTCCATCGCCATATACCGCTGTTGCTTTATCAATAGCCGCTTGTAATTGATTGTAAGCATCGACAGATACCAGGGCCGATGGCAGGCTCGTTTGCACCTGCTTGATTCGCTCGGCCAGTTCACTAGCTGCACTGTTGTTAGACAAACTTTGCTGAGCCGCGTTGACAGCATTTTGAAGTGGCGTCCGAATCGCGTTTTGCATTTTTTTAGCCAACAGGACATTAGCTGAATCCACGAGACCCTGTAGCTTATCTTTCATCGCTTGCTGAGCAACGCCCTTGTACTGAAGCCGGAAGTTATCACAGCCAGTCCAGTTACCTTTGGAGTTTTGAGTTTTGAACCCAATGGTTAACGTGCTGTCTACGACGATAATGTCAACCGAGTATTCGCCTTTTGCTGTTACTTCCTTCTGGCTATCGTTACCGTACACGAAAGCACCGGGTTGTCCAACGTCTGGATTCTGTGAGAGGTTCTGTGCTCCAATAGTCAGCGTGTATTTACCATTAGGCAAACCCGTTAGGGTCTGGGATATGCTTACGTTTGGCAACGGTGGTGATCCCTGCCAACGCTCCACATAAGTATTGCCCTGCTTGTACGGATTTAAACCGTCATTTCCTTGCGTAAAAAGCCATTGTTGTTCCAGCCGTCAAAACCCGATTCAAAACTGGGGTTAACGATCTTTTGGGTAACATCCACCGGATTGGCATCAGAAGCATCATCCAGAACCGCATTTGAGATGTTTTTTGCTGGAGAGGGGTTTCTCTTTGCATACGTCGCTTGGGCTTTGTTAATGCTGGATAAGCCCTTGACGAACGAAGGCTGGCTGGAAGCGGCTTTAGGAAAGACTCGCGGTGCCTGAGCCGTAGCTTGAAAGCTCCATAGGCTAACAAGCAGGCTAAAGAGAAAAAGATAAAGAGGTCTAGAATGCATCATACGTGAAGAGGTTTAAAATACAGGTTTTACAGAATACGTTTTGGAGAGAGAGGTAATACGTTTTGTCTATAAGACCAGATCAGATGGATCAGCGGGATGGGGTGGTTAGGTGGAGATTTCATAACATGAAGAGATAGTTTTGGCGATGGTATTGAAATCATTAAAGCGTAACTTCTTATTGTACAAAATAAGAAAATGTAAAAGACTTGTAGAGGAGCTTTTTCGGTCAAAAGAGAGGCCCATTTTGGGAAAGAGGTCATTCTAAATCTCGTCAGGAAAGAAATTTCAATGGAAGTGGAGGGTTGTAGCTAAATCGGCAGAGGATTCTTTACTGATCTGGCTATTCGATGATACTCAGGAGCGGTATCTAAAGAAGCAATGCACGAACAGTTGCTTGCTTCGTTTCCAGTTGTGATTTTCACTAATTCCGCAATACTTCGGGATGAAAAACAAGGGTGAATTCGCTTATCTAGTTAATCCGGCTTACTGAAGAAAAGACGTATAAATTGGTTGTGAAGGGCAATGGCGAAGCAGCTAGGATTTAATTCGTAAGGGTTTATTTTTGAATGGATTATGTCCTAAAATCATGAGGATACAGGCCATAATCATAGGCATGGTATAAAGATCGTTGGACTTGTAGAGAAGGAATTCTTCTGCCGTTTATTTCGTCGGTGTATTCGCAGATGATAGAATCACCAATAGGATGGCAACGCAGTAGAGGATCGGCTTAGTTCAACAAATCATTCATTGGAGAATTTTACCGAATGCTACAGCAGAATTAATGAACCATTAGTAAGACATTCTAAAAACTTACTTCCAATTATTAATCGTTATCAAAAGTTGTATAATCTGCTGGTAGACGTGTTCGTCACATTGAGTTGAAAGCAGCTCTTTTAACTCGTTTAATTTGTTAAAGCCTGCTCGCACGGCTCTACGTCCTTTGATAGTGAATTTAATTTGCAGGACTCTGGCATCGGTAGGGGCTGGCTTTAAACAGAGGTAAGCCCGTTGAGCCAGCTCTTCACAGATTTTACTGGCTGCCTGTTTGGATATGCCCCTGCTGGCAGCTAATTCTTTCACACTCATGCCTTCATCAATCGAAATTAACGTAAGCCATTGCCGAATTTTTATGTTTTCATGGCCTTTTTCGGCAAGGCTTCTTTCCAATTGATGGATTAAATTCTGTTTTGCTCTTCCCAATACAAACAGAAAGGCCCACATTTCTTTGTCACTTTTCGTGAAGGAATTAACTACCATAGGAGTATGCATTTAAGGAATCGGATAGGGAATGGGAGCCAGTCGCCGCCACCTTCTTCTGAGATTCACGAGCCGACGTTTATTGACAGGTTGGAAACTTCTGAGGCTTACGAAGGCCAGCGTGACGAATCCCGCTATGGAAATAAAGCCCATCCATTCTTTAACGGTTACCAGAATTGCCTGCACCTGAACGCTGCCGGACAGGGCTCTGGCTCCCATGATCTGGGCTACTTCCGTTCCCTGGCTCAAACCCGATTGACGGGCGGCCATATAGCGAGCCGTTACCTGGGGATCTAAAGCATCCATTTTACCAGCCAGATCAACCAGGTGTTGCTGTTGGCCCTGATAAAGAGCAAAGGCATAGACGGCAGAGAATAAGGCGGGACCCACGAAGGAACGAATCGCAATCATCAAAGCTCCGCTATTAATCATACCGACCATGGTCATTTTATTGGCCTGATAAAGCCCTAAACCTACAAACAGAAGAATCATACCTATACCCTTAGCAATCAGAGCTATATGGAAGTCCTTTAATCCCATGTCTGGACTGACTGTAAGATATAAGATGACGTGATACAAGGTAAAGGCTGCGAACCCCAGAAGAATAATGCCTTTAAAACCTCCCTGATAGTTAAACCAGATAAAGCAGATAACGCCGCCCAGAAATACGCCCGGTAACATCCATAAATTGAGCTGAGCCGAAGTCATCGCATCGTAGCGAAGAATTCCACTGGTAATCGCACTTTGCAAACTGCTACTGGCAAAAAAGATTCCCATCACGAAAATGAGAAACAAAGCCAGACGTACATTTTTACTCTTTAAAACGGATAAGTCTAAAAGGGGATGCGTGAGGGAATTCTGCCGGCTGACGAACCCCAGAAGTGTAATGATAAATCCAATACTGGCCCCCTGAATCAGCAGAGAGTCACTCCAGTTCTCATAACGGGCAAAACAAAGCACGTAGTTAGCCAGCATGAGGCTGACACTTAATAGCAATAGGCTTAAACCGTCTATGTTTTCGATGGGAATTCGCTTTTCTAAGGGATCATTATGATACAGCAAAAGCGTAAATGCCAGACAAACCAGACTCGCAATGACCATCACGTAATAGACGTAAGACCAGCCATACTCATATGAAATGAAGGCGGTTACATACGCAGAAACCTGGCCGATACCAATGGAAATGGGGTAAAAGAAGGTATAAAATCGGGCCCGATCTCCGCCGGGGCTAATCATAAACATGATCGGAATGATGAGCTCAATCATCGCAAACATCTTAAAAAATCCGATCAGCAGACTCGCAGCTACGATGACTTCGGGATAAGTCGTTTCCGCACATACGACGCTTAACAGAAGCGTAGCAGTAAAGGAAACAAGTAAGATGGTTCTTGAATTCCAATACCCTTTTACTTTAAGCATGATGGGATAGGCACAAAACATTCCAATGGTGGCCGCGTAATTAGCCATCATGAAATATTCACTCAAGGTTCCTAATCCTCCCACCATATCCGCCGTATTCGCAGGGTATACGCCGCTTAGAGCCAGGGTAGGCATCAAAAGGATGAGTACTCCCAGGGGAATCAATGGTTTAGGAAGCCACGCATGAAAGGGACTTTTCATAATTTTTTCGCTTCAACTTCTACGTTCATGCCCGCCCTTAGCAATTTTAGGTCTTCGGATGAATTTCCTTCTAAATCAATTCGCACGGGAATTCGCTGTTGCACCTTCACAAAATTGCCCGTTGAATTATCCGTAGGTACCAGTGAGAATTTAGAACCCGTAGCCTGAGCAATGGCTGTTACGGTACCCTTAAAGTTCTTTCCCTCCAGAGCATCAACTTTTATATTAACGGATTGTCCTATACGTAAATGACTCATCTGCGTTTCCTTGTAATTGGCAGTGATCCATTTCTGATCGTCGCGAACGATGGAAACCAGGGCCTGCCCCGGCTGAATCAGTTGGCCCTCCTGAAGCGTACGGCGACCTACGTACCCGTCGTAAGGAGCAGTAATAACGGTATAGCTTAGGTTCAACCGAGCCATGTCCAGAGCGGCCTGAGCCCGTTTGATGCCTGCGGCATTTACGGTTAAGCGTTTACTTACTTCCGAAGTGGCCAGCTCAGTACTTTGTCGTTGCGTAAGCAGAGCTTTGTACTTCGCTTTCATGGCTTCATATTCCGTGCTTACCATTTCAAATTGCTGGCGGCTTACCGATTCATCTTTTAACAGATTAACATAGCGATTGTAGTTTTGCTCGGCATTGGCCAGCCGAACTTTCATTTCAGCCAGGTTCGCATCGGCTACAGAGGTATTATTACGAACCGTGTTGATGCTGGAATTAGTGACACCCTGGCCAGCCTGAGCCTCCAGATAGGCCGCTTCGGCCTGAGCAACCTGAATCTTAAGTTCCCGATCATCAATGACTACGAGTGTATCGCCTTTTTTAACGGCCTGGTGCTCCGTAAAGCGGATGGATTTAATATATCCGCCGATTCGGGAATTGATGGGATTAATAAATTCTTCTACCTGGGCATCGTTAGTCACTTCATTAGCTTCAAAACGGGCAAAATGATCGTGAGCCCAGTAGGCTCCCCCGCCAATGCAGGCCACAAGAATAACGTTCGTTAGTAGTTGGCCTACCTTCACTTTTCTGGTTTTTTTATGGGTATGACCCTCCGTAGGGGCCGCTGTTTTAGTGCTCATAAATGCTATTGAAATAGAATTATTGGATGGGATTGCCTAAGGCTTTCTGGAGTTTGTAATAATTAAGCTGGGCGTCTACCCGGCTACTTAGTAAGTTGAGCTGAGACTGAAGCAGGAGCGACTGGGCTTCGAGCAGGTCACTGGAAAGTAACAGGCCATTTCTAAACTTGGAATCTGTCAACTGGTAGCTCCGATCCGCCTGAGCCAGGGCCTTTTCCGAAACGTGTACTTTTTCCAGAGCTGTTTCATTCGCGGTATAAAGTCCAAAGACTTCATTTCGAATCTGTTCCTGCTGGATTTGATTGCCGTGTTGAGCCTGAGCAATATTGAGTTTAGCTTCCTGAATACGGCCCTTCGAGGCATACAGGGAGGAAATACTGTACTTAACCGAAACCCCCAGATTAAGAGCCTGTAAGAAGGTATGGGAAGCCGGAATTACGTTTTTATTGGGATTTAGGTAAATGTACATGGCCGACGCATCTACGTGGGGATAAAGGATACTTCTGGTCTGAATGAGGGCGTTCTCGGCAACTTTCATGCGAACGGCATTCGCTTTGAGTTCTGGCCGGGTAGTCTGAGCTTGTTCGATCAGTTCCAGAGCTTTTCCATGCACTTGTTTGCCCAAAGCTAACGTGGTATCAACGGCAACTTCTTCGGATAGGCCCAGAAGGGTCGCCAGATTGAAAAGGGCCGTTTTCTGAGCATTCGCCACATCTACCTTCGAGAGTTCGAGGTTACTTTTTTGTAATTGAATCTTGAGTAATTCATTAGAAGTCAGTACCCCTTCCCGAAGCATATTTTGAACTTCCTGTTCTTTTCGATCCAGTAGTTTCATATTCTCTTCAAGAATCTGAGCGGACTTTATGATCTTATAGATGTTGTAATAGGAAGCAACAACTCCGTATTCAATTTCCCGGCGATCTTTTTCGGCATCCAGACGGGTCGCTTCGGTGAGAAGTTCAGCGGATTTATGGGCTGATTTTTCCGCAAAACCGCTGAATATTTCTTTACTGGCTGAAACCAGGCCGATGGTAGCCCAGAAGGAAGAAGGGGGCAGGGCAAAGGCGGGTTCGGGTCCACCCATCGAAAGCTCAAAGGGAGCGAGGACGGATAAACGGCTTACTTGCAGGGAAGAACCAACCTGAGGTAAGGACTTCTCCTTGACTTGCCTGAATTTAGCATCAGCGAGAGCAATGCGATCGGTCGAGAGTCGAAGGGTCGCATTGTTTTGGAGAGCCAACAGAACGGCTTCCTGAAGCGGAATTACCCGCTGAGCCTGCGAATGAAGAGAAAGCAAAACGAACGCCGCTCCACAAAAATATCGGTAAAAGGTCATGAGTATGAATGGAAAGTAAAGAACTAAATGTTTTAGATATATACTGTAAAGTATTTAACTATTATGTCAAAAAAACTACTCTGATAAATTACGAGTAATTTTTGACAAAACGTTGATAACCAGTTGAATTTCATAGGCTGAAACGTCTTTCATGGCAATGGAATACATTTCTTCTGACCAGGGGATAATCGTTGAATTCAAAAGCTCGCTTCCTTGAGCGGTCAGGTAGATACGCTTATTTCTACGATCCTGTTCGTCTTCCTGGCGATGCACCAAACCACGCTTTACCAGATTATCAATGAGATAGGTTAAACTGGCTTTATCCTTTACGGTAGCATTGGCGATCTCTTGCTGATTAGAGCCTTCATTCTCGTTTAAATGATACAATACTTGCAGCATTTCAAAGGTGAGATCCTTCTGTTCCTTCTTAAACTTCTGCTGAATGAAATTGCGAAAAGCCATCGTAGCCAGCGAGGACGTCTTAAAGTAGTGCCGGGCTAAATCAATGGATTCTTCAGTTGTAACCTCTTTCATGGCTGTCGTCATCAAACTTAATCAGACTAGTGTGATTAAGAACGGCACAAAGGTAAAAAATGGTTAAATACTTGACAAATAATTTTAAAACTATTTTACGATAGGTTTGAACCGTACCTAGGGGCTCGGAGTGTATAATATAAGATATTCTCTGTGAGATGAGGCATGAATGTCAGGAGCATTGCTCTGGAGAAAGCATGTAGTGAATTTCGTCCAAACCTCATTTTCTGCCGGGCAAAACATCTACTTGCTTTATATATGCGATTCTTAACTAAACAGCCCGGTATTGGCTGCAAAGCCAGCGGATGGCTTCCTTTGGGAGTACCTTCAATTTCAGGAAGTTTCTAGTCAATAAAGGGATGCTGATTTTAAGTTGAGAAAGGGCTAATGAAATGATCCGCAGTTCTTTCCGGTTAAACAGTAACTTCTGAATACAAGTACCCTTACTTCCAACCCATTAAGAATAGGTTTACAAAACGTTATGCTCCTCTGGATGTACAGGCAAAAGTTATGTATCTTTGCCAGACAAGCAGCACATTTCATATCGAACCTATTTCATTGGATACTGGCGGGTATCTTCCTGAAATAGGTTTTTTATTTTGGATGTAATAGAGTTCTTACTGAAAATACTTTCTCATCCGCAGTCTCGCATGGGCAGTTTATGGGATATAAATCCCGCTAGTTTGCCAAAGATTTATGGAGTTTATTATTGAGCTTAACAGACTGAAAATTAGCCATTAGTTAAAGAAAAGCTAACTTAGTTATCCATAAAAACTTATGAAAAAGCTAATAAGGTCAGTCCTCAAATGTGGTACGCTGATTCAAAAGAGAGCCGATTAGATTTCATCAATATACACAGCCTAATTTCAATACCTGAGTAAGTTAGAGAAGTATATTATTCAGCAGATCAAGGCCGAATTAAAGCCTAATGAAGAGGATGTAATTGCCTAAGATTTTTATACTTAATGCAACATCTGGTTTTAGATTATGTCTTTTAATTAGAGCAGTATAACGATGTTGTTAATTGTTAATCACTTTTGGTCAATTGTTCTAGTTTTATGACAGATAGTAAAATTATAATCTATTTCATTTTACTTTTTGTGAGAAGCACACTTTCTAATGCACAGGATAAGCTGCTTTCGCCAAAAGCTATGATTGAAGATTTGCATATTATCCGAAATGAAATATTTCATGTGCATGCCAATCCATTCACCCAACTCAATGAGGAAAAATACAAAACGTACCTTGATTCTTTAGAGGTGGGATTAAATAAGCCATTATCTGTACCTGCGTTCCAGCGAAAGGCTATGGCTGCTTTGCTGCCCTTGGGTGACGAGCACGCAGCCGTGTCCCTTCGTAATACATCTTCCCGTCAAAATGCTCCAAGCTGGGCTGATAGTGTAGTTACTAATATTTCATACAAGCGAGTAAATCATTTAGGTTACATTTTTGCCCGTTCTTTTGCGACTCGAGGAAATCAGGATTTATCTACCTATAAACGTTGTATTGATAGTATTTTCGCTATCATTCACCAAGACGGGATTACTCATCTTGTAATTGACGTGAGTAATAATGATGGTGGTGCGTCAGCGGTTGGCAATATGATAATCAATCATATTTATCGCAGACCTTACCAGACTTATTCGATGAATTGGAGGAGAAGTGAAGCCTACCAAGCTAGATTAACGTCATGGGGGTTAAGCGATGAGCATTACCAAAAAGCCCTACCGGGAGAGATCCTACACTTTCCCTCCAAAGTAATGGTTCCAGAGAAGGTGTCTAATCCGTTCCAAGGGAAGGTTGTTGTGATTATTGGGCCCGAAACATTTTCTAGTGCAATTATGTTCGCAACGCTGGTGCAGGATAATAATATGGCACTATTAGCAGGAGAGGCACCTATTAACGGACATCCAACGCATTTTGGTGAAATGTACTCAACTCTGCTTCCAAATAGCCAATTGGAACTACGTTTTGGAGTCAAAGAATGGATTCGGCCAGCTGGACGTAATAGAATAAATAAATTGGTACCAGATATTCCCTATACTTTACCCCGTAACAAAGACTTTAGAGCACTTATCAAATCACTTCAATGGTAGTGTTTTTATTGAATGTGTTCCCATTGAAATGATTTGATTCCTCGTGTTCTTTGTATGAGTTGCTTGAGATTTCTTAAAGATTAGTCAGCTAATGAAAAGCTCCTCTGGAAATCCTCCAGAGGAGCTTTTTGTAGATATAGATTTATAAACCAGCATGCAGCAATAGTACTAGCCTACTCATCTAGAATAGATCAAAAAATATAACAGTTTTTCCATGATAAGCTTCAGAAAAAGTCTTTCAACCACAAGCTTATCATGAAATCATCCGTCTGATTTACAAGAAAACTCATTTCTTAAAGCGAAGGTAATTGAGTCGAATTACAGAATTGGTCTGACAGGCCTAGTAACTGCTGGCAATGAGCTAAGCAAAGGACTAAACATGCTTTTCCTTCAAACAAGGCTTGGAATTGGTCCGTTAAGGTCAGGTTTGAGACTCATCCTAATGGTAAATGGGTATGTACTGATCGTGAGTGCAGGAGTTATGCTTAATAAATACGCACGGTTCGGCTATCACGCCAGACAATTTTGATATTAATTTTTCCGTAACGTCGGCCTAGCAGGTTGTAGGATAGTAATAGCGGAATCCCCATCAGGCTAATGAAAGCCCCCAGGTAGCAGAGTGTTTTCACCCAGGTAAGTTTACGTTCTTCAGGAAGAAAGCTCTTATTATAGCTTTTAATGGAATAATGATGAGATTTAAGCCAGCTTCTTACTTCCTGATCGATTCTTGCATCCAAGTGATGGTAACAACTATACCTGCCTTGTTGAATGGCGGATGAAATAGAATCCTGAAGTTTTAAAAATTCCTCATGAAGCAACTCTTCTTTTTTGAAAGGATCAAGGAAGGGGGGCTTTTTTTTTCGTAGAGAATTAATCTTTTTGGTTTGCAGAAGTGCTTCTTGGGCGGTAAGCATTAGATAACTTTTAGGGAGATAAAGGGTAATGTGCAGGACAACACTCTGCAAGTATAGCACATCTTCCAATGCAACGTATAGTCTTTTAACTATTTATTATTGCCTATAGGTGAGTAAGTTAAGCTAATCTTAACTACTTAAATAAGGAGCTAAAAAAGATCAATAATTTGATGTAATAAAATCCAGGTACCTAAAAATTACTCATTAGCGAGAATACTTGATACCTGTCATATACAAGGATTCTGGTAACTGTTTAGGGGGTAATTATTGACTGGCTTTGACTACCCATTGGGGTAGAATTCAACGATTGATAAGCGATTTATGACAGCAGGGGACTTCACCCTAAAGACTCTACATAAAACAGGAAGGCGGTAGAAAAATGATTCATTTCTACCGCCTTTTCAATTAACTATCCTGAAAATCCTCGTTTAAAACGTTAGCTCGGTGATGTTTGGCATACTCCAGTGGAGACATGCCATAGATTTGGTGAAACGCTTTACGGAAATACTTAGGACTTTCAAAGCCGACCTGCATCATTACTTCGCCAATTCGTACATCATCCATAAGCAAGAGCTGAGCAGCTTTTTTTAGCCGGACATCACGGACAAACTCCACGGCAGTTTTTCCCGTAATGGTCTTGATTTGGCGGTAAAAGGAAGATTGGCTCATACCCAACTCCCGAACCAAAACCGGAATGGTAAAGTCGGAATCGGTTAGGTTAGCTTCAATGGTAGCCGTAGCTTTTTCCAGTAACGATTTGTGTTCACTTGGAATAATCAGATCCGTTGGCTTCAGTAAAAGCTGTCGGTGGTAATATTCCCGGAGCAGAAAGCGGTTGCGGAGCATAACCGTTATTTTCGCTTGTAACAAGTCGACGTTAAACGGCTTGGTCATGTATTCATCAGCACCGGTTTCTAAGCCTTCCAGTTGGTGCATAGCTGTGGCCCGGGCCGTTAGTAAAAATACCGGGATATGTAACGTTTTGGGATGTTTCTTGATTTGCTGACACAACTCAAGTCCACTACTACGGGGCATCATGACATCACTAATAACTAAATCGGGTAGTAACTCTAAGGTCTTTTCCCATCCATCTACTCCGTCTACTGCGGTACTAACGCGGTAGGTTTTGGCCAATGAATCGTAGAGATAGTTACGAAGTGCTTCATTGTCCTCTACAATTAAAAGATGAGCAGCTTCCGTCAAGTCCGCTTCAGGTGTATGTTGTTCGGCATGGGCTAGCCGAACGGATTGCTTAACTTCCTCAAGAGTGGGTTGAGTAGTAGCGGGTATCTGGCACCGTAAGTCTGGAGATATATGCTCTTTGCCAAAGGGTAATCGCAGAATGAACGTAGTACCCATACCTGGTTGACTGTTTACGAGTACTTCTCCCTGATGAGCGTCTACGTATTTTTTTACCAGTGATAAGCCAATGCCCGTTCCCGTCACTTTAATGGATTCGCTTTGAGTCGCCTGGAAATAGGGATCAAAAATTCGATTTATTTCCGCCTCGTTCATGCCCACTCCCTGATCTTTAATAGTAATCTCAAGGTAATGATCGAGCAAGTGCTGATCTTTATAAAGGGCAGCTTGATCGGGTTCACCAACGGTGTTCACCACAATTTCAACAGACCCACCTTCCAAAGAATACTTAAAGGCGTTGGAAAGTAAATTGACAACGATAGACTCAAGCTTAACCCGGTCCACGTAAAGCGTGATATCCTGCGGAGGAACATCGATGGTATAGTTGAGTTGCAGGGCTTCGGCTTTGAGCTTAAATACCAGAAATATTTCCGTTAAGAACGGAATAATATTGGTGGGAGTAATTTTTAGCTGAACAGAACCCGTTTCGACTTTTCTAAAGTCCAAGAGCTGATTGACCAGGTTGAGCAGCTTACGAGTTTGCTGGTGCATGAGCATAATCTTGTCTTTGACCTGGTGAATCGGTTCATGACTCATGCCCACTAACTCCTCGACTGGTCCGAGAATTAGGGTAAGGGGTGTCCGAAGCTCGTGAGAAACGTTCGTGAAAAACTGTAGTTTCCCATCAGTTAATTCCTGGTCTTTTTCAATCTTGTACTGTTTGAGAGCTAGTTCGTTTTTCAGGCGTTGTTGCACTACACTATTATGGTGATAGAGCCAAAAGGCAATTCCAGCCGCAGTTAGATATAACAAATAAGCCCACCAGGTTTTCCACCAGGGGGGTAAAATCGTGATGTATAAAACCGTGGGTTGCTCCAGCCAGACGCCGTCATCGTTGCTGGATTTTACCTGAAACGTATAATCTCCGGCCGGTAAATTAGAAAAATTAACAGTTCGTTGCTGAGCATTGACTCGTACCCAGTCCTTATTATAGCCAACTAACTGGTAAGCATATTGCTGTTTACGGGGATTGGCGTAGTGAAGCCCTACAAATTCAATGGAAAAGTCGTTCTCCGTTGAGCGAAGTTCAATGGAAGATTGATTTGCCAATGGAGAGGTCATGAGAACCCTACCATTGAGCGTATCTCCCACGGCTACAGGCCTATTGTGAATACGCAATTCCGTAATCTGAACTCGCGGCAGCGACGGGTTGACTTGAATGGCCTGCGGTTGGAAATAGGTGATGCCATTGGTTCCTCCCATAAACAGGGTATGGTCGTTAGCCCGGTAAGCAGCTCCGATTTTGAAAGAATTGCTTTGCAAACCGTCAGTTACATCGTAGTGCAAAAACTTCTTAGTTCGGGGATTTAGTTGATAAATACCAGACCCTCCGATCCAAAGGTTCCCTGATTCATCGATCAGTAAACTTTCTATATCCGTTTCTGGTAACCATTTTTTCCAACGCTCGATGCGATCTTCACCAGAGGGCGTTTGGGTCAGGCTGTGCAGGCCACCACCGATGGTTCCAATCCAAAGACGTCCTTGGTTATCCTGCACCAAAGGCCAGGTGTAATTAGTGCTGAGACTATTAGGGTTATCAGGCTCGTGTTTGAATTGCTTAATTAAGCGAATGGAATGAGGAGTTACCGCGAGTTTTAGTAACCCCGCATTGCGGGTACTGGCCCATAGAATGGAGTGTTTCCCATCATAATAAAGCTGGGTGAAGTCATTGGTAGGGAGTTTGTTCTGTACCGAATAGGTTACGCCGTGCGTTCCGTTGGCCTCCATTCGGTAGAGGCCACCTGTAAACGTAGAAATCCAGATAAATCCATAGGAATCCTCTGTAATGCTTTCAATGCTCAAACTGTACCAGTCTGCTGTCCCGGGAATGCCTGCCACGGGCTGAATGGTATTGGTACGAAGATCAAGCTTGAATAAACCTGCATACCGGGTGCCTATCCACAGTGTACCCTGCGAGGTGAGATGAAGGGCCGATACATCTACACTGTTTACACTGCCGTAGTACGCGTGCACCAGAAAATTTGTATACGATTTTGTGTTCAGATCATAACTAGCCAGTCCATTTTGCGTACCTATCCACAGGCGATTACGAGATTCGTCCTTGCAGATGGCATTGATGTAGTTGGTCGCCGGATTGGCAGAACCCTCATTTTGCCGTCGAATGAGGCCAAAGGGTTTTGTATAAGGTTTTAAAATGTTGAGTCCTCCCGCAGAACTGGCCATCCAGATGTTATGAAAGGAATCCTCCAGGATGTCGTGAACCCGAATGGAATTAATACTGAAAGGATCTGTATCGGAAGGAAGAAAACGTTGAATATCCTCCTGTTGAATGGGCAGTTGGGGACTTGGGGTCTTCACATTCCAGAGTAACAAACCGGACTTGGTACTGATCCATAAGCGTTGAGAAAAATCCCGGTAGAGGTGTTCAATCTCTGCAAAACCTCTTCCTAGGGACTGAAAGCAAATGGAAGCAGGTTGCGGCACGTTCCGACAATTACCCCAATAAATCTGGCCGTCCGTACCAACCCACAAATTACCTTGCCGATCCGCATGTAAGGCCCGGATGTTGACTTCACCCATCAAGGGTACGAACTGAGCTTTGGTTTGCTGGTTTTGAGGGTTCAGTACATACAATCCGCTGCCCAGCGTACCAATCCACAAATGATTAGAGCCATCAACCGTGAGTTCATCAATAAAAGGCTGAATAACGTCTGCTGGCTTGAGCTTAAGGTGGCTAACGTAATTGACTACACCTTGTGAGTCAAATTGCAGCATGAATAAACCGCTTTGACTGGTGCCTATCCATAGCCGTCCTTTGTGGTCGCTGGTAAGGCTAGGCACATCCGCAAGGGCTATCTTTTGAATCAGGGGTTGGTAGTTAGCGGCTACGGCTCGTTGAAGGATACTTTCGAAACGATCCCGGCTGGCATTGTAATAAAACAGCCCGGCTCCATCAATGCCCACCCATAACGTACCCTGATGATCGACGTGTAAAGCACGAATGCGGTTATTGATCACTCCACTGCCATTACTAACGGGCAAATGGTACGTTTTAAGCTGATAACCATCGTAACGGTCAATTCCTTTGTGCGTACCAATCCAGATAAATCCCTGGTGGTCCTGAGCCAGGCATAAGGCATCGCTGTGGGATAAGCCTTCATTAACCGTGAGATGATCAAATCTCAATTGCGTAGGCTCTCGTTGGGCAAAGCTGGTTTGGGTACTTAGGACAAGTAATACCGCCAATAGGCAGTACGTAAAGGCCCAGATGGATCGAGTTAGGGAAAGCATCAGCAAGTGGATACGTTTTATACGGTTAGCGGAACCAAGACTGTCTCTCAAAAGCAAATATACTTAGACAACCCTTACTGTAATAGCAACCTAACTAAGTAAAATACCCTTCAGACTTATACTTTTTTAAAATTAAATTATACTATTTAATCATGGAATTATTAAATAAAATAGATAGGTAAGAATAGATATGCACAAAGTGAATAGCGTAAATAAAAGGAATTTACAGCTAAATATAAGAAGAACAGACCAAATCGAGCCGCCAATTTGCCGAAAATAGGGATGTCCTCTTTACTTTTCATTGGTTAATTTTGAACTATTCAAGTTTTTTATTTTCCTAAAACAATAATTAGTAGATCAGACCTATGGCTATTGAAATTTTAGGGCTTGGAAAACCTTACTTATAAAGTAGGGTACTCAATAGTTAAGCAAAGCACTTATTAGGTAAAACTAGAAATTACAAACAAGTTTTAGGAGAGCATAGGCTAGAGGTCGCCTGCTCGCCCAAGACGTTACTTCGCATTAGTCAGCAGACCGTCTGGCTTCAGGTACTCCCCCCATCTTAAATGCTTTATTCATGACAAGATGCCCATACGCTCTTATGGTTTAACCAAGTGCATTAGGTATGGCGATGCACTTATTTTCTAAATCTCTACATTATGAAAACAAGATTAAGTATTTCTCATTGGGCAACTGCGTGCAGTTTTGCTTTACTGACGCTGGTGACGGGTTGTCAGAAGGAAACCATTGAAGAGAAAGTCTCTCCTCAGTCGGGCTCGGTTAAATCCAGAGGAGCCAGGGCTTTGCCATCTTCTGAACCTCTTCAGTCGGTAGGCAACGGCACGTTCTATTTAGTTAGCCGTAAAAGTGGTAAAATGATTGATGTGGAAGGGTTTCAGACTTCTAACGGTGCTAACATCATCCAGTATGGAGGCACGGGCGGTACTAACCAAAGGTGGACGTTGCAGTCACTGGCGGGAGGGTATTATTCCATCATTGGCGTTCAAAGCAATAAAGCCTTACAGATCAGCCAGGCTTCAGTGGACGATGGCGGCGACGTAACGATAGGCGACTACACGGGGGCTAATCATCAGCAGTGGCAATTTATTCCCACAAACAATGGCTACTACCGTATTGTAAACCGCAATAGTGGCAAGGATCTGGATGTATTTAATCAATCCATCGATGATCTGGCTGAGATCAAGCAGTGGGGTTACTGGGGAGGCGAAAATCAGGAGTGGGGTCTTGTTACTATCCAAGCCAACGGTCAGCTAGGCTGGACGCTAACTACATCTGATGTACCTACCGATGTGAGAGAACGGATTACGGCAGCAATGAACGATGCCTGTGCCCGTTATAATGCGGGAGCTGCCTGGCCGGCTCGAACATTGACCGTTGAGTACAATCCGGGCGTAAATACAGCAGATGGCAATACCAACGGTAATATTCGGTTTGGTTCTAATGCCAGTTACCAAAATACGCGTACAGCGATGCACGAAATAGCTCATACCTGGGGCGTGGGAATTTCGGGAGGCTGGTATGCCAATACGTCTACAGGCCCTTTTACCGGTGCTAATGCCGTAGCCCTTATCAAAACTTACGATGGGCCTGATGCTGTTATTAATACGGGCGGCTCGCATTTCTGGCCTTATGGACTTAACTATGACAATGAATGGTCTGAGATTGCGGCTTTCCGTCACGTGAAAATGGTGAACGCCATGAGAGCGGACGGCATGTAAGAATATGTCTATCTGATAACCTTTGGCTTAAATGGTTACCAGATAGACATTAGTAGAAAATGCTACTGCATTGCTTGGGATCGGTGAAAGCAGACAGGTTCGGTCCGATAAGTTCAAGTAATGTGCCGCTTCCAAGAAACGACGACAGGTGGTTTCTTTCTAGGCTTGATAAAGGTGGTTGAGTCATCAGTGTTTACCAAATCGACACCCTTCAGTTAGAAGAGGGTAACGGTTAGGAAGAAACAAGTAACACAACTAAAGTAAAAGCTCTAGGTCTTTTGGGTAAAATCAGAAGATATGGAGCTTTTACTTTTTCTTACTCAATGTGCAACGTTCCTGGGCGTACGAAGGCTTTTAAATGAAGCAGTAATCAGCAATTTTAAGAGCAATATTTTTACGTATGTCGCCTGCCATAATTAGCCATGAATGACCGCCTCCTTTTTGCTGAGCAATGGTAGAGGCTGCAAAGGTCAGAAAGATGCTCGCCTCTTCTCTATCTTTGATAATACTAGTGTAGATAAATCCCCAATATAACTATTCGTTCCCCCATCATTCTACTAATTAAAAAGATAAGTTTAAATTTCTTTCAATGGATTATAGTTAATTAGGTTAAGTTTAGTTTTAAAGATAATAAATAGATAATCTATAAAAACTACTAATACTAAATTTGGTATAATTAGATTTCTTGTCAAGGTGATCAACAAAACTCTAGTAGAGGTCTTGCAAACGTATAATAATAGTACATACGCATAGCTTACTTTTAAACCACTTATAATTAAATAATATAAATAAATACTTGAATTATTATATTATTTAAACGTGTTTTGATGCTCCCCATAGAAGGCATATGGTTATGAACGGACGTTATTTAAGGATCTATACGTTCAACTTTAATTTATAGAAAAACCATCCATTATGGCTATACTAAGTTCATTTTCAATGAATTTAGTATAGCCATAACTTTAACACAGCTATTACTTTTTATTTATAAATAAAGAAAATAAGTAACCTTATTTTGTACATAATTAGAGGCTTATAGGCGTATATGAACCTTTATTTACAAATAAGACATATGTAAATAAAATCGAGCATAGGTAAATTCACTTTACAGAGGTTAAGAGAGTTTAAATTTTGTATCTTTCTAAATATCATCAAGATTATTTCTGACCAAAAGCCTTTGGAAGTAGCACGGTTTAAAGCTATACGTAGGTAAAATATTACCCATGAAATCTCTTTTAATACGCTGCGAGTAATCTCTTTATTGATTAAACAATTAATTAGATCAAGTTATATGTGAAGAAATCGTTTTTTAGAAAAATAAAAAAATCTGCTTATGAGTATTTAAACGGATAAAACGAAAAAATAGATAGTGAATTTTTAGGTTAATTACCATTATAGGTCGTCTCTATACTCATCATTTGGCTGTTTTACCAGGTATTTGATTATTATTACTTAATAATACCTTTTATTAATACCAGTTTAATCGATAAAACAAGAAGAGTGGCATCGACTTTTTAAGTATGATCCTCCAGATGTATCGCTCGACTTTTAAGCAATACGTAGTAGAGGTTTAAAGTTAAAAATGAGTATTGTTAAGTTAAATAAATACGAGTTTCCTGCTTTAAATGTTATGGTTAACAAAAATAACTCTACTAGTACTAAGCTTTTATATTGGTTATAAAATACTATATTGTGACTTATGTTAGTATTGAAACCCAGATGAATATTACGTTCTAAACTTATTAGAAGAAAACATAAAAGCTCTCTGATTAGTATAGATAGTAGTATATACAGGTAATTACTGTAATTAGGGTAATGTTTTGACATTTGTCATTATTTTTAAATAATTATAGCACGCCAATGAGTAATCTGTTGTTCTGGCTAAGTCTTGATGAGGCCAGCCCTTAGAGGCATAAGCATCGGGGTAGTGCTTGCCTATGCTTTGTGCTTAAAGAAAAATGAATAAACATTAAACGCTCTATTATGTGCTCAACTATATGAAGACATCTTTACCAAGAAAAACATTAGTTAGTTTATGGCTGCTAGGCATCCTAATCGGAATTGGCTCTCTGTTTTGGTACCAATCCTGGATTTATCTGCTGCCAACACCACTTCCCCCGGATTACCGCGAAGTAGCTTTGGGCTCCACCTTAACCAGTGAACTACTTCAGACACGTAAGTGCAACAAACCCTTGTTTCTACATTTCTACAATCCAGATTGTGCCTGCTCCAGATTTAATCGTCGGCATTTTCAAAGTTTGGTAAAACTCTATCAAGCCCAGGTGGATTTTGTCGTTGTTCTCTTGAGCCAGAAAAATTATTCAGAAGCTTTTATTCAAAAAGATTTGAATCTACATCTACCCGTGCTACACAACGACCAACTGGCTTCAATCTGTGGAGTTTACTCAACCCCGCAGGCCGTGTTGATCGACACTAACGAGAAACTTTTCTACCGGGGTAACTATAACCGTAGCCGCTATTGTAGCGATGAGCAGACTAGTTATGCTAAACAGGCCTTAGGCCGCTTGTTGCGTCAAAGTCAACTCGGAGCTTTTGATGAATTAGCCTTTAAGGCTTATGGTTGTAAACTTCCTTCCTGTAAAAACTAACAGTATCTAGCGGCAGATTTGATATGCAGCAACCAGTTTGAAAATCAACGGGTTTTGATGGTATATCGTTTGGTTTTGATTCTATTTAAAATAGGCTTTTGGAAGCTATTTTAAATCATACTTCTGTATAAATAGGAACGGGCGAAACGCTAATAAAAATCTTTTGGTGATTGGACTTGGGTTAGTTGCACTAGCAATCCTGTGTTGGCATGCTTTATCAATCTTAATTTCAAATTAGCCCATGATTCCTTTTACTATTTATTTGACTGGTGACGCAGAGAAGCCCTCCTTTTTTTCGAATGTGAAAGAAAGTTCGGATCGGCTGATGGACGTCTTTCTTTTAGGCTATTTTGTTACTGGCCTGGTGTTGGCCAGTTTTTACGATACCTATGTAATTGCCATAAGTGTAGGCGGTTTGTGCCTGTTAGCTTATTATTCGACCAAATGGGCTCTGCCTGACTCAGATTGGTATCAATATGTATTGAGTGGAGTTTTAGGAGTCTTTATGGCTCAGTATATCTACCAAATGCATGGTTTGTTTGAAATGCATTTTTTCGCATTTATTGGCAGTGCAATTCTCATTACCTATCAAAAATGGCAATTACAGATTCCCATGATGATTGTGGTATTGACTCACCATGCTCTCTTTGGTTATTTTCAAAATCTGGGTTACGCTCAAATCTATTTTACGCGGCTCGACTACTTTGATTTGCTCACTTTTGTTATTCACATTCTACTGGCAGCCGTTATTTTTTTCATCTGTGGATTATGGGCTTATATGATGAAAAGGTACAGTGAGAATGTATTCATCCAGACTCAGAAGATGAATGAGTTAGAAAAGGAAGCGGCTCTCTCGCAAGAAAGACATCGCAATGAATTAATTCAAAAGAAAATAAACACACTTCTGAGAAAATCCAATGTTCAACTAGAAGCCGCTCGTTGGGAAGCGGAAAAAGCGAACCAGGCCAAAAGTGTTTTTCTGGCAACGATGAGTCATGAGATACGCACGCCCATGAACGGAGTCATTGGAATGGCCGCTTTGCTACAGGAAACCAATCTGACTATTGAACAGCGAATGTTTGCCGATACGATTGTGAATTCGGGCGATGCTCTGTTGAGTGTTATTAATAATATTCTTGATTTTTCTAAAATAGAATCGGGAAGTATTGAGCTTGAAAGAGAGGAATTTAACTTACGGGAGTGCATTGAAGATGTCTTTGATCTCTTTGGGGCGAAAGCTACACAAACAGGGGTAGATCTCATTTATCACATTGAGGAGGATATACCCTTACAGGTAGTCGGTGATTCCCTACGCCTACGGCAAGTACTTATTAACCTTATTGGCAACGCCGTCAAATTTACTGAAGTAGGCGAAGTGTGCTTATGGGTGAGTCTACAGGAATTAAAAGAAAACGAGCTATGCCTTAATTTTTCGGTTCGGGACACGGGCATTGGCATCGCTGCTCATCAGATTGGTAAACTGTTTCAGTCCTTTTCTCAAGTGGATTCAACCACTACGCGTAAGTACGGAGGCTCCGGTTTAGGGCTCGTGATCTCAGCCCGATTGGTAGAATTAATGGGAGGTAAAATACTGGTTGATAGCCAATTAGGTCAGGGTTCTACCTTTTGCTTCACCATCCGAATCCAGCCAGGGAAAAAGCAAATTCAGGCTTATTCCCAGCAAAGCCTGGAAGCTTATGCACAGAAACGGGTATTGTTAGTGGACGATAATGCAACGAATTTAACCATCTTGCAACGCCAGCTTAGCAATTGGGGCTTGCAAACTCTTTTGGCTAACTCAGCTGCTTCAGCCCTTGAGCAACTGGAGAAGGACGCCGCTATTGATTTGGTTATCACCGATATGCAAATGCCTGCTATGGATGGGGTGATGTTAGCCGGAGAAATTAAGAAGGCATACTCGGAGATTCCTGTTATTTTACTAAGTTCCATTGGCCATGAGTTGAAACCTCATCAGCGAGAGTTTTTTGTTTCTATTCTCAATAAACCTACCCGTCAGAAGCAGCTCAACAAACAGGTACTTTATGCTTTGCAGGGAGAGCAGCCCTTGGTCCAGGAATACTCAAAATCTGGGCAGTTAACTACGGGCATGAGTAGCCAATATCCTTTACAAATACTCATTGCCGAAGACAACCAGGTTAATCAACGCGTCATTAAGACCATCTTAACGAAGCTGGGTTATGAGCCAGACTTAGCGGAAAACGGAGAACAGGCCTTAACGGCAGCTTTAACCCATCCCTATGATCTGATTTTAATGGATATGCAAATGCCCGTTCTGGATGGTTTGGAAGCTACTCAGCAAATTCGTCAGTTGTTACCCAAACAACCCGTTATTATCGCCTTAACGGCTAATGTGGTGGCCGGTACGGAGGATATTTGTATGGAAGCAGGCATGGACGACTACTTAACCAAGCCCGTGAAAATTGAAGAGTTAATGCAAATGCTTAAAAAATGGCATCTTCAGGCTTC
Organism: Siphonobacter sp. SORGH_AS_0500; assembly: GCF_002838835.1. Taxonomy (GTDB): domain Bacteria; phylum Bacteroidota; class Bacteroidia; order Cytophagales; family Spirosomataceae; genus Siphonobacter. The sequence goes on along the minus strand of NZ_NHPP01000009.1, from coordinate 50,279 downwards.
TAGTGTGTGTGGATAAATAAAGACAATGGGTATCGTGTCATGGCCTTTATTTAGAAAGCGGCTTTTCCAGTTCAGAGACAACTGAAAAATGATAAAGCCTACGATACGTTTAATAATTCTCATTAAACGTATCGTAGGCTTTAATGCGGATATATTGCATGTTAGCTAGGATAGTCTTTTGCTATCCCAGCTAACATGCTCAACTAAACATTTGTTAGAATGCATAGATTTTAAGCATTCCTATCTTTTTAAGGTATTGATCTTCTATCAATAATAGGCTATTTTTAGAAGTTAAAGCATGTAATGTAACTCATTAAAAGATAAGACTTAGAGCCTATTACTTAACATGGCTAACGTATACTTCTTATAGTGAGCTGAAGTAGTAGCCTAAAAAGGCCAGTCAAACCCATTGGTTAGGGGCACTCTCAAAAACACATACTAAAGGGAAGTGATTGGGAAGCAAACTCTTCTTTTAAAGGAGATGTAAGTTTTTAAACAATCTATCTAGGCGTTTAGAAAATATGCGTAGTTGCCCTCATGCCAGAGTAACTCGCAAGCGTGTTCATACTTAAACAGAGATGATTTACGTAGATAGTACTAAAGGCTTAATGGATTTTGAGGACCTAAGTGCTTTTCTTAAGCCCCTTAAGAATAAGTCTTTAGTTAAGTAGCATGATTTTTTAAATTTCTTCTTTGATAGCCACAATTACGAGTTGATTCCTGCATAGACCGCCATCCGTATGCATTACTTAAAAAAAGAGCTTCTTCATTTGTTAGAGAGCAATACTCATTTCTTTTCTTTTTTCCAGGAGTCAGGCCTGTGGATTTGGGACGTACAACACCCTGAAAACTACTGGATAAGTCCTAATTTCTGGGTCAAACTAGGCTATGAAACGCACGAAATTCCAGATCTTCTTTTAGACTGGAAAAAGTTGATTCATCCCGATGATATTGTTTTACTGGAAAAAGAGTTAAGCTCGAATCTAGCCAGCCCCGAAAGCAGCTTCGATACGCCCATCCGCTACCTTCATAAACAGGGTTACATCATGTGGTTGCGATGCCGGGGCATGGCTCTGCGAAACGAAGAGGGCCAGGTTCAGCTAATAACCGTCAGTCACATTGATATTACCAATGAGAAAGAGTCCGAGCTTAAAGCTCGTCAGCAGTCGCTGCTGTACGAATACATTTTAAATAGTCAGGTTCTATACGTAGCTAAAATAGATTTGGAAGGTCGTTATACCTTCATTAGTGAGAATTACGCTAATGCCTTAGGTGAACCCGTAGAAAACCTGCTAGATACATTAGCGACTACCTATATGGTTGCCGAAGACATAGATATCTTTAGGCAAGGCGTTGAATTCTGCCGAAAGAATCCTTTGGTGTCTTATACCATCCAGATAAAAAAACGCTTACCTGGAAAGGCCCTACAGGCCTATGAATGGAGTATGACAGGACTGGAAGATAGCTTTGGGCAAGTCAATGAAATTCTAGGTCTTGGGCGGGACGTAACTCAAACGATGCGAACGGAAATCAACTTATCCGTTTTGCTTTCTTCCATGAGTGATATTCTCTCTATGACTACCCCTGAAGGAGTCGTTACCTATCTATCGCCCGCCTGGACTAAAATTCTGGGTTACCCGGTAGAGGATTGCCTGGGGAAAACAATGGAAGACTTCATACATCCCGATGATTTGCCCGCTGCCTTTGAAATGATTGGTAAGGTTAATGAAGAGCTACCCGCCTGCTTTGAGCACCGCATCAAACATCAGAAGGGGCATTACTTGTGGATGGAAACCAAAGCCAACCGTCAGGAAGTAAGTGAAGAAATTGTATGGACCAGTCACGATATTGATAAGCGTAAGAAGGCCGAAGAAGAATTACTTAAGACCAAGGTCTTACTCGAAGAAACCAGTCGGATGGCTAAAGTAGGGGCTTGGGAATATAACATTGATCAGCAGCGGTTGTACTGGTCAGATGTAACCAAAGAAATTCATGAGATTCCTCTGGACGAAAATCCCGACATAAGGCACGGAATTAGTTTCTATGCAACCACTCAAGCCAAAGAACGATTGGCCAGAGTGGTTGCCGAAGGCATTAAAAACGGGACGGCTTGGGATTTGGAAGAGCAGATTATTACGGCTAAGGGTAATCTTCGCTGGGTACGTACCATTGGGCAAGTCGAACAGATCAATGGAAGATCTGTACGTCTATTTGGGACCTTTCAGGATATTGATGATTTGAAAACGGCTCAGGGGCAAATCGAAAAAGCCCGTCAGCAAGCTGAATATGCCAGCAGTGCTAAATCTGAGTTTCTGGCTAATATGAGTCACGAAATCCGAACACCGCTCAATGGAGTAATTGGCTTTACTGAACTGTTGTTAAAAACCCCGCTTGACGAAACGCAACAGCTCTACCAAAAAACAGTTTACGAATCGGCTCACTCGCTATTGGGCATTATCAATGATATTTTGGAGTTTTCAAAAATTGAAGCCGGTAAATTGTCGCTGGTAATAGAGAAAACAGAACTCGAGCTGCTCTGCCATCAGTCCCTGGCTTTAGTAACTACGCAGGCACAAAACAAAGGGCTGGAAGTATTGCTGAATATTGAGCCCAACGTTCCCCGCTGGATTTGGGTCGATGAGCTTCGGTTGAGACAGATTCTGGTTAATTTACTAAGCAATGCCGCCAAGTTTACTCTCCAGGGCGAAATCGAATTAAAGGTAGAGTGTCTGACCCTAGAGTCTGAGCAGGCTCGTCTTCGTTTTACAGTACGGGATACGGGTATTGGTATTGAAAAAGAGAATCAACGTAAAATATTTGAAGCCTTTACCCAGGAGGATCTTTCAACTACTAAAAAATTTGGAGGAACGGGCTTAGGCCTTACCATTTCAAGCCGCTTGTTGCGACTCATGAACAGCCAGTTTGAGCTTTCAAGTAAGCTAGGAAAAGGGAGTTGTTTCAGTTTTGAGTTATCCGTGCCCGCCGCTAGCGAGGACTTGGCATCTAGTAAAGATTGGCCCCACTTAAACCGGATTCATTCGGCCTTAGTGGTGGACGATAATAAAGTTAGTCGGAGCATTCTCAAGCAAATACTCGCCCAGCAAAACATCGCCTGTTATCTGGCTAAAAATGGACTCGAGGCCCTGGAAGTGACTCAGGAACAGATATTTGATGTAATTCTCATGGATTATCACATGCCCTTTTTAAATGGGGTAGAAACGTTGGAGAAAATGCGGGCTTCCAGCGACCAGGCCTTACCACCCGTATTAATAATGAATACGATTTATGAAGGTCTGGAATTAGAAAAGAGTGGAAAGGCCCTGCTGCCGAAACCTGTGAAAAGAACGGAGCTTCTCACGGCTCTTTCCAACCTTTTTGAAGAGGAGCAATCCATAACCCCCGACCCCCCCGCTGAGCCAGTAAGTGATACTCCTCTGCAAACCCTAGCTTCCATTTTAGTAGTAGAGGACAATGCCGTCAATCGGTTATTAGCTAAAAAGCTCATCGCCTCACTTCGGCCTGAACTCACTATTTACGAAGCTCATAATGGAATTGAAGGGGTAGAAGCGTTTACCCGCTACCGACCAGATCTGATTCTAATGGATATTCAAATGCCAGAAATGAATGGCTACGAAGCTACCCAACAGATTCGTCAGATTGAAACGGGGCATATTCCTATACTAGCCCTGACGGCCAGTATTCTACCTTTGGAAAGAGAGCGGTGTTTAGCTGCTGGAATGGATGATTACTTAACCAAGCCCATTGCAAGAACGGTGCTGGAGCAGGCCCTTGAACAGTGGTTACCTTTGCCCAATTCTAATTAATATTTAGGGCTGGGTTTTGATCTTTGCAAAGCGATTCATCGGCGTACATTTAGCGGTGGAGATGACGGCTGAGCCTGGTATGGTAATTTATTGTTATTAGTTAAGAAACAATGATTTAATGGGTAAATATTTACGATTTTAGGCTTACTAGCGTTAACCCTACGCTTTACAGACGCCGCCACCTGTAATAAAAGGGAAGGGCAATGCCGGTATTGCCTAAACCGACTCCCCAGGAGCCGGTTTTTTTATGAAAATCGGGTAGAATGTGGAAAAAAATAGCCCACCCCTTGAGAGGTGAGCTAGGATACGATTCAGGTACAATACTCCATCAAATTGGCGGTTTATCTAAAAGCGTTAAAGGGTAATTTATAGGGATTGTCGTTTATGCTAAGAGATCCTGAATGAATAAATGGTTACTCTTACCAAGTGAAACGTTCGAGTAGACCCTGGCTTACACTGGTAACGTAATAGCTATTACCCTGTCTTTCGATGGCAGAAGGACCTCGCAAATCGCCTACTAAGGTTTTGCCCAGTGTGTTGGCAATGCGACCCGAAGGAAGGCTGGGGTTAAAAATGCCATCGGATACAAATTCAATTACCACTGGTTTGTTTCCTTCTGAAAGCGTCAGATCCATCAGTGTGGTATAATTAGACTGATAAATGCTGACTACTCCTTGCGGGCTAACTTGATAAATCACGGCTGAGCCTTTAGTGAATGGTCCACCCGAAAGCGTAGTTACCAGGAAGTTAGTACCATCAAAGACAATTCCCGTGGGCACTGCTTCCTGAGCGGGAGTTACATTCGGTAAATGAGCCAGTAACTGGAGTTTTCCCGTGCCTTTTTGCCGTTTGATTATCGCGTTGGTACCCGCGTCTGCAATGACGATATTACCACTAGCATCCGATGTCAGATTATAGGCATTTGAATTCAAGGGGGTTACTAATTTCAGACTATCTATAAAAGGCCGCAATGCCTGGCTGGTTAGATTAGCCTGGCTTAAGGGCTGGTTAGGGTTTAGTTGAGAGGTTTTTACGCTAAAGAGCGTTCCCAGAGCTCCGTGCAAGAAGTAAAGCGAATCGTTAGCAAAAAGCATGTGGGTAATGCCAATAAAGAAAGCGGGACCATCAGGCATGGAAGGTAACCCCTGAATGACGGGTTTGGCCTGGTTGTTTTCGACCAGCGAAATCTGGCTATTGTTTTGCCCAGTTCCCACTTCCGAAACAAATAAGCGACCCTGAGGATCAAAGGTTAGACCCGTAGGGCCATTTAAACCGCTTACCAGAATTTCTCGCTGAACGGTGCCCGCTGCTGGCCCTTCATGGTCGGTACAACTCAGTGTAAAAAGCCCAAGGCTAACGAATAAGAGTACTTTTGAAAATAGAGAAAGCGTTTTCATAGATTTAATGGATTGGATATGAATGAATAGGATTGAGGTGAAGTTCTGACCTTGTTAGTGGCAAGAAAGAACTTCAAAACTAGTTTGAAATAGAAGTATTGTATTAGGAGAATTCCAGTCTATAAGCCCTTATGGCATGCTCTAGAATGGAATGTAACGCTCACCTGAGACTCAGAACCCGTATAAAGATAAACTTCAGCTAGTTCTAAGGAAGTATGATTGATGATAAGCCAGAAAGGCCTAGGAGTCGTTTGTTAAGGGGCAAGTAAAGATGTCTGTAAATATCTGAAATACAAGACCAATGTATGTGAAACGTATCTTTTTAGCAGTGAAATAACCTTCTTTGTTTGTAAGGCATCATCACCATCTTTTTTATAAAATGCAATAGCAGGCGTATATAAAGAACGCTTCGAACGCAGAAAGGGCCAAATGCACCATTCCCTTATGTTATTCAGAAGTCATTTTAGAGCGTCTCTGACAGGCTCTTTATTTAAAAGCAGATACCTTAAAGTTTATTTCTAGCAATGAAGGATACGAAAGCCTTTTCAAGCTGGGTTACGCTCACGCAACCCTAGCTTCTAAAGAAGCCTCTAAAAAATTAAGCAATCTTACGATAAACATGATTTACGTTTCAAGCAAGATGCTGGTAAAACGAAGGTATAGATTTATTTGGCTTTTTTTAGAGGAAACTCCGGTGGCAAAGTTTGGCTTCTGCCGTCGCTTAAATAAATACGGTTATTTTTTTCGTCGAAGCTTTTAATGTGTCGGGTATTAACCAGAATGTGCGGTAGATGCGGACTCAGTAAGGTAAAATCGTAGTTTTCCTGTAAAGCCAAACTCACTTTATCCAGCACCGTATCTGACTCAATCCGGTTGCCGTTGATGAGATGAATGGTGTAGGGAGTAGCCAGGAACGAAATATTCTCCACGGCAATGTATTCACGGACACCTTTGCGAACATCCACCTGTACACGATCCCGAACGATAAGTTCTTCTTCTTCTACTTCAGGTTCCAATCGGTTCGATAATTCCCAGGTGCGAATGGTTTTAGTCATGAGTTCATTTTCCACAAGAAATCCATCATGACCATACAAAGAATCAATTTCAGTCAATTCAGCCTGGGGAATGTACCGAGCTAAAAACCGCTGTTCTTCCACCGGAAACAAGACATCCGATTGAATACCAATGATTAGTGTCTGGGCTTTAATTCGGTTAAGAGCCGCCATAGCTCCGCCTCGGTTTCTTCCCACATCGTGCGAATCCATCATTCGCGACAAACTATAGTAAGAGAAAGCGTTGAATCGTGAGGCAATTTTTTCGCCCTGATATCGCTGGTAAGAGCTAGCCCGGTAGTGATCAATTACCGATTCTTCGCGGGCTTGCGTATACTCATACATCACCGCACTGCGGTAACTCAGCAAGGCCGTAGCCCGGGCGGCTTTCATGCCGGCAGTACCTGCGTCGGCCCGGCGTTCCTGCCAGGTCTGATCGGCCTCAATAGCCATCCGTTGGGATTCATTGAAGGCAATACCCCAGGGTGACATCCGGGCGTTAGTAGCAATAAGAATCAGTTGCTTGAAAAGCTCGGGTTTCTGAATGGCCCATTCCAGAGCCTGCTGTCCGCCAAGCGATCCACCTACGAGCATGCAAAGCTGATGAATCTGCAAATGCTCCCGCAGTAAATCCAGACTTTTAACAACATCACGAATGGTTACGAGCGGAAAATCCTGATAATAAGGTTCCTGCGTAAGCGGATTAACTGATAAGGCCGAGGTAGAACCATAAGCCGAACTCAGCACATTCGCACAAATAATGAAATACTGTCGGGTATCTAATAGCTTTCCTTCGCCCACTAATCCGCTCCACCACTCGGTAACGTCTGAATTTCCCGTGAGGGCATGACAAATCCAGACGGCATTATCGGCCCGGTCATTAAGCTTTCCAAAGGTATGATAAGCTACCTGAATTTCGGGTAGGGTCTGTCCGCATTCTAAGTCAAAAGGATGCGGGTAATGAAATAGTTGTAACTCAGACAAAGCGTAAGCAATCAGTTAAGGACTTTCAAGTAAGTCAGTATGCAAATCGAGTGAAATAAGGTCGGAGCCAAAGCCCCGACCCTGGAGGCTAGGAACCTGAAACGGCCTGAATGGCCTGCTCTAGGTCCGCCTTAATGTCTTCAATGTGTTCAAAACCCAGCGAAATTCGGAGTAATCCCGGTTCTACGCCCGCCGTAGCCTGCTCGGCGGCTGAAAGCTGGGAGTGCGTCGTGCTGGCGGGGTGGATGATGAGCGTTTTCGCATCGCCCACATTAGCCAGGTGACTAATCAGTTTTAAGGAATTAACTAACTGATCTGCCGCTTCTTTTCCCGCTTTAAGCTTGAAGGTCAACACGCCGCCAAAGCCACGGGTTAAGTACTTCTGAGCCAGGGCGTGGTAGGGACTACTCGTCAAACCGGGGTAATTCACATATTCTACTGCTGGATGGTTTTCCAGCCAGGTCGCCAGAGCCAGAGCATTTTCGTTCGTCCGCTCTACGCGAAGCGAAAGCGTTTCGAGTCCCTGCAATAGTAAGAAGCTGTTGAAAGGAGCTTGTGAAGGTCCCCAATCCCGAAGTCCTTCTACCCGGGCCCGAATGATGAACTGAATATTACCGAAAGGACCATTAAAGCCGAATACATCATTTAATACCAGACCGTGGTAACTTGGTGAGGGTTCGGTAAACTGAGGGTACTTTCCATTGCCCCAGTTATAGGTGCCGCCGTCGATAATAACCCCTCCCATAGAAGTACCGTGACCGCCGATCCACTTCGTAGCCGAGCTAACAACCACGTGGGCTCCGTGTTTAAGAGGCTGAGCAATGGCCCCGCCTGCTCCGAATGTATTATCTACGATAATGGGCAGATCATACTTCTTAGCCAGGGCTGCGAAGGCTTCAAAATCGGGAATGTTAAATCCAGGGTTACCAATAGTTTCCAGATACAGGAACTTGGTGCGATCGTCAATGAGCCGTTCGAATGATTCGACTTTATCGCCTTCAGCAAAACGGGCTTCAACGCCAATATTTTTAAAGGAATTCTTAAACTGGTTATAGCTGCCGCCGTATAAATAGGAAGTCGTTACAAAGTTATCGCCAACGGTAGTAATGTTATTGATGGCAATAAACTGAGCCGCATGCCCCGAAGCCACCGAAAGGGCTGCCACGCCGCCTTCCAATGCCGCTATGCGTTTTTCAAACACATCGTGGGTGGGGTTCATAATGCGTGAATAAATGTTCCCAAATTCCTGAAGGGCAAAAAGCCGGGCTCCGTGAGCGGAATCATCGAACTGATAAGCCGTGGTTTGATAAATAGGAACGGCCCGGGCCTTAGTGGTTGGGTCAATCTCTTGGCCAGCGTGTAACTGGAGCGTTTCAAAACGTAATTCAGACATGTTGTTGCAGAATTAATGCGTGAATAAAAGATAGAGTTTAGAGTAAGCGTTTGAAACGAATCGTTTCTGCATGCAATCCACAACAAGAAGAAGTGCCCCCTGCGTAGGCGGATGAACTAAGAGTCAGGAAATCTGAGATGGAAAAAGAGGGCAGAATAGCAGCCCCCAATAAAAGGGTCGTCCGGTGCATGAAAGTTCGCTTTACTTATCTCTCCCCGGAGACCTTCCCCAGGGCAGGAATTAGCACCTTGTTTTCACCTCGTTGAAAATAGGTTGCCAGCGGTTCACAGAGCCCGTCTCTCCCCGCTTCTCGATAAGTCAGCATTTGGAACGGGCTGACTTTTCAAAGGCAAACTTAAAAAGGAATAGGCAAATGTGGAAAGAGCCGGATCGTTTTTTGTTCATTGGGGGTTATAATTACTTTGATTCACGCAAAATCAGTAACGAAAAGGCAGGGGATAATTATCAGGAGTGAACTTTCCCATGCTGATCTGCTACTTTTGTAAAAAACGTCAGTTGATGTACTGACACGCATACGTTATGGAAAACCCCGTCCTTATTTTTGGAGCCAAAGCTTTGGGTAAAACGGCTCTTGATATTTTTAATCGCAACGGCGTCATTGTGTACGGGTTTCTAGAAGACGAAACGAGCCTGCACGGAACCGAAATTGGTGAGGTATCAGTCTTTTCAGCGACTGACGATGAAGGATTTACTGAACTCATTGGAAATAAATGTGAAGCTTTTATAGCAGTAGAAGATCGGACCGAACGCAAAACACTGGTTGAGTACCTGCACGAAACTCGCCAGACGCAGCCTGTTAATGCTGTACATCCCTCGGCCATTATCTCGGAAGATGCTCACATCGGCCACGGAAATCTGATTGCGGCTGGCGTTATTGTTCAGACGTTTTCCAAAGTGAGTAACCACTGTATTCTCCACGCCGGAGTTATCATTGATACCGAAACTGTCCTGGAAGACTTTGTTCAGGTAGGAGCGGGGAGTGTAATCGGAATGGGAGCTAAAGTGGGAGAAAACACTTTCATTGGTTCTGGCGTAACGATTGTAGGCGGCGTCGAAATTGGGAAAAATGCCCGAATCGGAGCGGGGTCTGTCGTCATTGAAAACGTCGCGGCGGGTGCTACGGTCTTCGGTAATCCGGCTAAAAAGGTATAAAGTACGATCTCGATTTTATCAAAAGGGGTCCGGTTTAACGCATGTAACCGGGCCCCTTTTTGTTGCTACATGTATTAATAGACAGCTTCACTATTCTAGGTATAGTGCAAAACTGGGTTTATAGATTCTTCGTTCTACCACCTCTATGAGCTTAACATAAGTTATAAGAGTTATAGAAATTAAAAGAAGCGAATAAAGAAGTCTTGAAATATAAAAAATATAATTGAACTATTTTGCTAATATTTGGTAATGTTTATGAAAATATGGGTGCTTTAAGCTAATTAATGAATTGTTAATGAGTGTTTTTACTCTTAAAATTAGTGTAGTTAACATTTCGTATGGTATAATTTTTTGAAGACTTATTTAGCTTTGCTACTATAAAAAAAATGAATTATAAGAATGTAATTTTTTTCGATGAAACGTTTGAAATGACATCCATCTAGTAGATTTTCTCGTATTTATCTTTTGGAATTTCGTTCAGCAATTCTAAACAAAGTTGAATTATCCTTGTATATATTCTTTATAGACTCTAATTTAGGTAGAATTGGTTTCGAAAAGATTATTAGTTCTGTTCTAATAGGATTGATAAGTGTTTGAAACCTATCAGCGTGATAGTCAAAACTGATCTTGCTTTTTGTTGAACAGGTAGCTCAGTTTAGGGTAACAGGTCGATTTTACCGAGACTATTCCACCTTAATACACCGCTACAATTATGAATACGGAATTTGATGAAGTAGTTTCGCTATCTGAAAAAAACGAAGTTCGTTTGCGTGCGGGTGCTCAGATAGAAGCTAAAATGGCTCCTGAGACTCCTAATACAAGTGTGCCCCCCGTCCCCACTACTGAAAAGTCAATGAGTTCTACGAGTATATGGCAGCGTTTGAAAAACCGCTTTTTTACAGGGCAACAGCCCGATCTGGAAGAGCCCATTAAAGACTGCTTTTGGAAAGTTGATATACATTCACACCTTCTGCCAGGAGTAGATGACGGAGTTTCATCCTGGGAGGAAACCCTGGCCTGTTTAAAACAACTTTCCGAATGGGGTATAACTAAAGTAGTAACTACGCCCCACGTCAGCCGAGATTGGTTTCCTAACAAATACCATCATTTACTTGAGGGTCAGGAGCAATTGCAGTCCCTGGTACGGGAGCATAACCTCCCCCTAACGATTGAAGTAGCCGCCGAATACCTTCTTGATGATTTTTTCCTTGATTTATTAAAAAGCCGGGAAGTGTTAACCTTTGGGCCGGAAAAGTATATATTAGTAGAAACGGCCTGGTCTTCGGCTCCGCTGCATCTCTCAGATTTAATTTTCCGAATCCAGTCGGCGGGATACACGCCCATCCTGGCCCATCCGGAGCGGTATAAATATTATAAAAATTTTGAAGCCGAACTAGCCCATCACCGAGAGGCTGGTTGTTTGCTACAACTCAATGCAATGTCACTTACGGGCAAGTATGGAGAGCAGGCCCGTCGACAAGGAAAAATCCTATTGCAAAAAGGCTGGGTAGACTTTATAGGTAGTGATCTGCATCGGCCAGCGGATTTACCCCGATTCGAGAAGATTTTTTCCTTGCCAGAATTCAAGCAATTAACTCAGCAACCATTGCAGAATTCTAAGTTGTTATGATTATAACAAGAAATAGGATTTTACCAAGTTAGTACTATTCCTAGCTTGGCCATAGGACCGGATTGTTATGTAAATGTTGTGTTATCATTATATTTATTTTGAAGAATTCTGAAAAAATAGTTGAAAATACTGAGTAATTAGCGATTTTAATTGATTTTTGATAGTAAATTATATTTTTTTCAGGTTTACCCCTTCTAAAATTAGTTGTTCACGAAAAATTGTATTTTCTTTGAAAAAGAGTTCAGAGTTCGCCGCCATTTTGCACTATTTTAAGCTTTATATGTCTACCAGATCAATCCGCCGGGATCGGGTATCTTTAGTGAAGAATCTTGCTTCATTATCCGTCCTTGCCCTACTGCTTTCCGGTTGTGTATCCTCGAAAAACCTAGCTCTTTTTCAGGACGGCCCTAATACAACCGTTGATAGCTTAAGTATAGCGAAGCAATATACTCCAACCATACAGGTAGGAGACGTTCTTAATATCTCTGTAAATAGTTTAAATCCAGAAGCCTCTGCCATTTTCAATTTGCCCGAAAACATGGCTATGGTACAAGGTCAAGGATTGATGTCCTCTGCTAATCCATTAGCCTACCAGCCCGGGTATGTAGTTAGCAAAGAAGGATCGATTGATTTTCCAATGTTGGGTAAAATTACCGTAGCAGGGCAGTCATCCGCTCAAGTTGCTGCTCATATAAAGGAAAAACTTAAATCTTATTTGAAAGAAGCTTCCGTAAATGTTCGGAATGTAAACTTCCGTATTTCAGTGCTGGGTGAGGTAAATCATCCTTCATTGTTTCTAATTAATAATGAACAGGTAACCATTCTTCAGGCTTTGAGTATGGCGAGTGATCTGACCATTTTCGGAAAGCGGGAAAATGTATTAGTGATTCGGGAAGAGAATGGTAAAAAGACCTTTGCTCGTTTGGATCTGACCAAGCGGGATGTGTTCAGCTCGCCCTATTATTATTTACATCCGAATGACGTAGTATACGTAGAACCTAATCAGGCCCGGGCCGCTTCTACGGATAATACCTATCGGATAGCACCCATTGTCATTAGTGCGGCTTCGGCCGTACTGGTTTTAGTAAGTGTTCTGGTTCGAAGATAAGTACTAGTTAATCACGAAATCTAATTATTGGCAATCCACTCTATTTAATTTATGGCAACGAATAATCCTTATACCTCATATGTACCTTACCAGGTCGTAGAGACGGATCAGACAAACATTCGGGCAATCCTTCTTCGTTACCTTCGCAACTGGCCCTGGTTTCTGGGATCATTGGCAGTAGCGTTAGCAGCTGCTTATGTATACCTGCTTTATCAGCAACCCATTTACCGAACCCAAGCAAGCCTTTTAATCAAGGATGAAAAAAAGGTGTAGATACGGGCGAGCTGATGAAACAGCTGGACATTTTTGGTCAGCAAAAGCTGGTAGATAACGAAATTGAAATTTTGAAGTCTTACACGTTAATGAATAAGGTGGTAAACGACCTAAATCTTGACGTTAAGTTCTTTGCTCCTACTACGTTTGGTAAGCGGGAAGTATACGGAGACATGCCAGTGAAAATGCTCATTGAACAAGCTAAGCCTGACTTGTATAAACAAAAACTGACACTTAGCTTTCCTGAGAACAATATCGTTCGTGTAAATGACCGTAATTATCAAGTAAATCAAAGCGTAGAAACCCCTTATGGTCGTCTTCGTTTCTTTGCTTCTAAACCCGTCATTAAAAGTGATGAGCAATACATTGCTCAAGTTGCCTCCCGAGCTCAGACTGTTGAAGCATATCTAAAGAATCTAAAAACGGAAACGACTAGTAAGCAGTCTACGGTTATTCAATTAACTTTAGAAGATGCAGTTCCAGCTAAGGCAGAAGCCATTTTAAATAAACTGATTGATGAGTATAACTCAGCAGCAGTAGAAGATAAAAATAAAACGGCTGCTAATACACTGAAATTTCTGGAAGAACGTCTGGGATTGGTTTCCAGTGAATTACAGAACGTAGAAAAAAACGTCGCTCAATATAAAACAGCTCAAGGGATTACTGATTTAAGTGCTCAAGCTCAAAGCTTTCTGCAAACGGTTCAGCAGAACGATGCTCAGTTGAGCCAAGTAAACATACAATTGGGAGCTATTGGGGACGTAGAAAGATACATTAACTCGCGTAGTGCTGAACGGACGGGGGCACCTTCCGCTGCTGCATTAAATGATCCTGTTCTACTGGGGCTTATTACAAAAGTATCTGAGCTAGAACTAGAACGCGAACGCCTAGCCCGTACTACTTCTGAACAAAACCCGATGCTGCAAACGCTGGAAAGTCAGATCAAGTCCATTAAGTCTAATATTCGTGAAAACGTGCAGTCGACTAAGGAAATTCTAAATACTTCCAGAAATCAGTTGATGGCTACGAACCGGAAAATGGAAGGTGTGATTCGCAGCATTCCTCAAAAAGAACGTTCGCTTATTGATATCTCACGTCAACAGGCAATCAAAAATGATCAGTATACTTTCCTGCTACAGAAACGTGAAGAAACGGCTGTTTCCTACGCTTCTACCATTGCAGATAGCCGTACGGTTGACGCTGCTCGAAGTTCTAATGACCCCGTTAAACCTGTAGGTAAAATGATTTTTGCTTTATTTGGTTTGGTCGGTTTAGTTATTCCGGTGGCAGCTATGACTGCTCGCGATGCGATGAATAATCGAGTGATGCGTCGGACAGATGTAGAAGAGCTGACTAATGTACCTATTCTGGGTGAGGTAGTGAAGAGTAAAGATGCGGACCGATTGATTATGGCTCCTCAAAATCGCTCGGTGATTTCAGAACAGATTCGTACCATCCGTACCAATCTCCAATTTCTTAAGGCTGCCTCTGATAGTCAGGTGCTTCTGTTTACTTCTAGTATATCAGGCGAAGGAAAATCTTTCGTATCACTTAATCTTGGGGCTAGTTTGGCACTGGTGGATCGTCCGACGGTTATTCTAGAAATGGACTTACGTAAGCCTAAACTTCGTGAATCTTTAGGAATGCCTAATGGTATTGGAATTAGCAATTACCTAATTGGTGAGTGTACTCTGGAAGAGGCTTTACAACCCATCCCTGGTTACGATAATTATTACCTGATGCCGAGTGGTCCAGTTCCACCAAATCCTTCGGAGTTATTAAGCAGCCCACGTCTGGAGCAATTGATGAAAGAATTACGGGAACGCTTCAGTTATGTTTTGGTGGATTCACCGCCGATTGGTTTGGTTACGGATGCTCAATTAGTAGCCCCCTTTGCTGATACTACGATGTATTTGGTACGTCACGATGTAACACCCAAACATTACCTGAAAATGATCGATACGCTCTATAAGGAGCAACGTTTTCAGAAACTAAATATCATCCTTAATGGCGTAGGCGAAGGAGAAGCTTACTACTATAGCTATAGCTATGGCTATTATGGAGAGGACGAAAAGAAAAAATTAAATTAAAATACAGGTAGGGGAGTAGTTGCCCATTGCTCCCCTGCCCCAGTTGCTGAGTTCGTAATTAACCCGTTTAGTAAAATGCTGATTACTAAACCACCTGAAACTTATATTTTTAATCGAAACCGCCACACGATTATGAACCTTCGGTTGAGTAAATCGCCACCCCACCAGTTATGATTTTATGAGAATTAGTCCTGTTAAAAGACTAATTCACTAGCCCTGATATTTAATAATTATTGAGTTTACTATCAGTTTGATTGATAGTCAGGGTATAGTATGCCAAAAGCAAGGGAGTTTGCTTCCATCATGCTGGTCATTTCCCAACCATACAAAATCATAAAATCCGCCTGTAATCATGAAATACTCAACAGATACTCTTCGACTGGATACTACGTATTTTGAATCAGAAGAAGCTTCATCATACGTAACTAGAAAATCTACTCTACTCCTTTCAAAACCATCTTCTACTCCTTTAGGTAAACGCTGTTTTGACGTAGTGATGTCCAGCTTTGTTATCCTAACTGTATTGGTATGGTTAATTCCCATTATTGGTATTCTTATTAAACTGTCTTCACCCGGACCTGTTTTCTTTGTCCAGTGGAGAACGGGTCGCAATGGTCGCCGTTTCCGGTGTTTGAAGTTCCGCACCATGCGAACAAATCAGGTTGCTCCTTTCAAGCAAGCTTCGGCGAATGACCCTCGCATTACGAAAATAGGAGCCTTTCTTCGCAAGACTAATCTAGATGAGATGCCTCAGTTCTTGAATGTTCTCTGGGGTGATATGAGCATTGTAGGACCACGTCCTCATGCCGTTGAACACGATGCTCAGTATTGGAGTGTCGTTCCCAATTTCCCTGCCCGTTACTTAGTAAAACCGGGCATTACGGGGCTAGCTCAAACGCGAGGTTTACGTGGCGAAGCAGGTCTTAGAGATATGGAACAGCGATTGAAAATGGATCAGTGGTATATCAGAAGAAGATCGGCCGTACTAGACGCTAAAATCTGCTGGTGGACGGTTGAAAAGATGATTAAAGGTGACGAAAAAGCCTATTAGTCTAGCTTTACTTATCCATTCCCCATTCTAATAGAAACCAATATTCATGAATAATTCCAGCAAGATTTACATTGCCGGTCACCGCGGCATGGTGGGCGGAGCTATCAAGCGTTACCTGGAAAATCAGGGCTATACTAATATTCTGGTTCGTACTTCCAAAGAACTGGACTTGCGTAATCAACAGGCCGTTGCTGATTTTTTCGAAACCGAAAAACCAGAATATGTTTTTCTGGCCGCGGCTAAAGTAGGAGGGATTGTAGCAAACAATACATATCGGGCCGAGTTTCTTTATGATAACCTAATGATTGAAAGCAATATCATTCATTCGGCTTATCAAAACGGAGTCACCAAATTGCTCTTCTTGGGTAGCAGCTGTATTTATCCCAAAATGGCTCCACAGCCCCTCAAAGAAGAATACCTGCTAACAGGAGAGCTGGAGCCTACCAACGAGCCATACGCTATTGCCAAGATCGCCGGAATCAAACTATGCGAAGCATATCGCGATCAATACGGAGCTAACTTCATTTCGGCGATGCCTACTAATCTTTACGGCATTGGAGATAATTACCACCCTCAAAATTCTCACGTTTTACCAGCTCTAATTCGCAAGTTTCACGAAGCGAAAGAAGCAGGGACACCCAGCGTAACCATCTGGGGTACGGGTTCACCGATGCGTGAATTCCTGTATGCTGATGATTTGGCAGAAGCTTGTGTTTTCCTAATGAACGAATACGAAGGCCGGGAGCTGGTAAATATTGGCACGGGCGAAGATCTGACCATTAAAGAACTGGCTCATATTGTCCAGAAAGTGGTGGGTTTTGAAGGGAATCTGGAATTTGATACTTCCAAACCTGATGGTACACCTCGTAAACTCATGGATGTTAGTAAACTACACAGTTTGGGCTGGAAACATACCGTCGAGCTAACCGAAGGTATAACGAAAGCTTATGCAGATTTCCTTTCGAAAGAAGAAGTCGTAGCGGCTCATAACTAAGTATATAATACCCTTCTATAAATCTTACCAAATCCAGTGGACTAGTATTCGGCCTGGAAAACTGAAAACTGAAAACCGCAACAGCGGCCGCTGAAAACAAAAAACTAAAAGATGAAAACGGCATTAATTACCGGCGTCAATGGTCAGGACGGAGCCTATCTGTCAGAGTTATTATTAGAAAAAGGCTACATGGTACACGGCGTAAAACGCCGGGCATCCTTAATTAATACCGAGCGGATTGACCATCTTTACCAGGATCCCCACGAAAAAGACGTTCGTTTCAAGTTGCACTACGGTGATATGACGGATTCGACGAACCTGATTCGTATCATCCAGGAAACACAACCTGACGAGATTTATAACTTGGCGGCTATGTCTCACGTAAAGGTGAGCTTCGATACGCCTGAGTATACCGCCAATGCCGATGGAATTGGTACGCTTCGCATCCTTGAAGCGGTTCGTATTCTGGGACTAGAAAAAAAGACTAAAATCTACCAGGCGTCAACTTCTGAATTATACGGTTTAGTACAGGCCGTTCCTCAGAAAGAAGATACTCCTTTCTATCCTCGTTCTCCTTATGCGGTTGCTAAACTTTACGGTTACTGGATTACAGTAAACTATCGTGAAGCTTATGGTATGTATGCCTGCAATGGTATCCTGTTTAACCATGAGTCTCCTTTACGTGGCGAAACCTTCGTTACGCGTAAAATTACCCGTGCAGTGGCAGCGATTGGTTTAGGATTACAGAACTGCTTATATCTGGGTAACCTGGATGCACAGCGGGACTGGGGCCACGCTAAAGATTACGTAGAGGCGATGTGGAGAATTTTGCAACAAGAGCAACCTGAAGATTATGTAATCGCTACGGGTGTAACTACTCGTGTACGTGAATTCGTGAAAATGGCTTTTGCAGAAATTGGAGTAACTGTAGAATTCAAAGGCGAAGGCGTAGAAGAAAAGGGTTATGTGGTAAGCTGTGCCAACTCAGAATTCCAATTGGAAGAAGGGAAATGTGTGGTTGCAGTAGATCCGGCATATTTCCGTCCCACAGAAGTAGAATTATTAATTGGTGATCCTACGAAATCGAAAACCAAATTAGGTTGGGAGCCTAAGTATGATTTGCCAATGTTGGTAAAGGAAATGGTAGAGAAAGATGTAGAAGTATTTAAACGTTCAGGTAAAACGCAGTTTGAACATTTAATTGGATAAAATTAAATAGGGTATTGGATTAATGTATTTCAAAAATCTAATACCCTATTTATTCTAAATAAATAATAAAAGAGAATAGCTAATATAATTCTGAATCATAGGAAAGTAATATAACTATATTATTATTTTTTAATGGAAAAAGAAAATTCTCAGGGACGTGTAATAAAAAATACTATCATTCTATACGGAAGGATGGTGATTACAATTGGTGTTTCCCTATATTCAACAAGATTAGTATTAAATGCATTAGGTGCTGTTGATTTTGGGATATATAATTTGATTGCTGGAATTATAGTGATGTTGTCATTTCTTAATTCAGCAATGTCTACATCAACCCAGAGGTATTTGTCTTATTATCAAGGTAAGAAAGATGAGAGCATGCAAAGGAAAGTATTCAGTAATAGCTTGATTTTGCATATTATTATTGGACTAAGTATAGTAGGTATGCTAGAATTAGGTTCATTGTTTATTTTTGATGGGATTTTAAATATACCTCTAAATAGATTAGAGGCGGCCAAAAATATATATCACTTCATGTCAGTTGCTGTCTTTTTTACGATAGTAGCGGTACCCTTTTCTGGATTATTGATATCTCACGAAAATATAGTATGGGTGGCATTGATAAATATAATTGAGACACTGATTAAACTTGGTATTGCTATAGGGTTATACTATATAAGTAAAGATAAATTGATTACTTATGGTTGTAGTATGGCACTTATAAGTGCAATCTCTTTAGTGATATATTTAATAATATGTTTAAATAAATACAAAGAATGTACTATCAAAGTTTATAAAGATTACGATAAGCCTATTATAAAAGAATTAGGATTTTTCGCCAGTTGGAATTTATTTGGAGCCCTATGTAGTGTAGGTAAAACCCAAGGACTTGCCATTATACTAAATGTTTTTCTTGGAACCTTAGTAAATGCTGCGTATGGTATAGCTAATCAGGTTTCAGCACAGATGAATTTTTTCTCATCGGCTATGCTGCAAGCTCTGAATCCACAAATAATGAAGAGTGAGGGAGCAGGTGATCGTAGTAAAATGCTGAAGCTGTCAATGGCAGGAAGTAAATTTGCTTTCTTTTTACTGGCTTTCATAGCTATTCCTGCAATTTTCGAAATCAAGAATATCTTAGAACTTTGGTTGAAAAATGTACCTCCGTATACGGTAACCTTTTGTCAGTTAATATTGATTGGAATTATGACTAATCAATTAACTATTGGCCTGCAATCAGCTTTACAAGCAACCGGTAAAATCAAAACTTATCAAACTGTAGTTGGAGGTGTGCAATTGCTTACTATCCCATTAGCTTTTTTATTATTGAAATTAGGTTTACCAGATTATTCAGTATTAGTAGGACTGATTGTTATAGAGTTTATAGCTTGTATACTTAGAATTTATTTTTTACACAAAATTGCTGGGTTATCAATCAGTGAGTATTTATATAAAGTAATACTAAAAGAAGTTATACCTGTAATTGTCAGTGTAAGCATTTGCTGGTTAATAGTACAGTATATACAAGTTGAATACAGGTTTTTACTCACTTTTGCTGTCTCTATATTTTTCTTTTTTGTAGCCGTGTATTTTTTCGGTCTGAGTAATGAAGAAAAAAATCAAGTTAAAACATTAATAAAAAACAAATTACTATCTAATGGGAAAGTTAAAAGTATTCTGGTGGAAACACGTTGATAACTTTGGTGATGCTCTTAATCCTTACTTGGTTGAAAAAGTAGGTACAAAAAAGGTTCAATATTTTAGTCTGACCCCTACAGATGAAGCGATTAAGGACATCGCTAAATCAATCCTTAGATTTAAGAAGCTTAACGAGCATGCATTAGTCTCTTTTACAAGTTTCGGACATAGAATGTTAGTAATTGGCTCAGTAATTTCTAAGTCAAATAGTAATACTACGGTTTGGGGAGCGGGATTCATGAATGAGAACGAAACGTGTAAAGGAGGTAAATTTTATGCAGTAAGAGGCAAAGAAACGATCAGAAAGCTAAAAGAGTTAGGTTTCAAAGATGATCCAGCTATAGGTGATCCAGCTTTGTTGCTACCATTGATATATAAGCCGAAAGTTACAAAAAAGGTTAAGCTTGGGATTATACCACACTGGACCGAAGTAGAATCATTTAGAACTAGATATGCTGCTAAGTATAAATTAATTGACTTGGTAACGAAGGACATTGAAGGTGTAGTAGATCAAATAGCTTCGTGTGATTATATTTTGTCTACATCATTGCACGGAGTAATTGTTGCTCATGCCTATGGTATTCCAGCTATATGGGTGAAAGAAGGATACATTCATACGGATGGCTTTAAATTTAATGATTATTTTTCTTCTATAAATATTCCTTACTATGATGGATTTAATATAGAAGAGATTCTTAATAACCATACTATCGAAGAATTTTTTGAGATTCATAAAAATATAGCTACTGCTAATATTAATCTATTTGAACTTCAAAAATCATTGTTAAAGGCAGCTCCTTTTGAATTAAAAGAAGAATTTAAGAAAATAGTTGCTACTAAAGAAGTAAAAATTTAATAGAGCTGTGAACAAGGAAAACCCTGAAGTTTCAGTTATTGTTCCCGTTTATAATGTTGAGTCTGTTTTAGAAAAATGCATCAGAAGTATCTTAGCTCAAACTTATAGAAACTTTGAGCTAATATTGATAAACGATGGTAGTACAGATAATTCATTTACCATTTGCGAAAAATATTCGAGAATTGATTCTAGGATAACAGTTTTGCATAAGCTCAATGGCGGTGCTAGTTCCGCGAGGAACATGGGGATCGCTCATGCTAAGGGTAAGTGGATTACTTTTGCAGATAGTGACGATTCAGTTGAAGAAATTTGGTTGGATAATTTTATACAAAATGCTAACCATGTAGACTTGGTCGTACAAGGTTTTAAAGTATTCTACGATTCATCTATTAAAAGTAGTGCCAGAATAGACGGTGATAATGTTGCTATTGGCATGGATGATGAACGTGGGGTGACAAAGAAGGACCTAAGAATATTTATTCATAAGTTAAAGTCTAAAGGAATATTTGGATACTTATGGTGCAAAATGTTCAGGAAAAGTATAATACAAGATAATAATCTAAAGTTTAATGAGTCTTATAAAATTCAGGAAGATGAGGATTTTATACTTAGATATATTTTATTAATTAATACTTATTCAAATGTAAAAGAAGGGTATTACAAGTATAACCATCCTGATTATTCTAAGAAATACGTTGAAGATAAAAATTGTATAATTAATCTATGGGCATTAGCTAAAATATTTTATGAGTCTGATGCTCATATAGACATTTTTGCGAAAGTTTATGGCAATCAACTTGTTAGATCCATAACAAGAATGTACGTAAGGAAAGAAGAAAAAGTGAACCGCCTGGAAAGTATAAAATTTTATATCGATGAATTTAGTGATTTCAATATAAAGCCATCAGGAATTCGTTCTGTTATCTTTTTAAACATAGTTAATAGATTTTCACTTTCTAATGCAGATAGATTATATGAAATCATATTTGGTAGTATTTTAAAATAGTGTTCTTTAATTGTTGCCAAATCGAGATAAATATATGTTTACCATCTTAAATTTAAGAGTATGCCTTTAGTTAGTGTAATATTGCCTGTCTACAATGGAGAAAAATACATTCATGAAGCTGTTATGAGTGTATTAAACCAAACATTTAAAGACTTTACTTTGTTTGTTTTAGATGACGGATCAACAGATGCAACTATTGAACAATTGGAAACAATTGATGATAGCAGGATGATTATACATAGAAATATTACCAATAAAGGTTTGATATATACTTTGAATAAAGGGTTGGATTTGTCCAAAGATTATAAGTATATCGCTCGTATGGATGCAGATGATATAAGTTTAGAAGATAGATTCGAAAAACAAATTAATTTCTTAGAGAGAAATCCTAAAATAGGACTTATAGGAAGTGCTATGCAGCAATTTGGAAGTGATAAATCTGATAATAAAAAAATTTATAGACCCGACACGGCAGAAAAAATTACATCTACATTTCTTTTCTATAATCCTATTTCTCACCCAACTGTAATGATGAGAAGCAAGGTAGTTTTCAATGAGTACTCTTATGATTTTCCTAAATATGAGGACTATCATTTATGGATTGAATTATATTCTAAAACTAAATTTCATAATCTAAAAGATATTTTAGTTAAGTATAGGCGACATAATACAAATGTGACTTCAACTTACCAAGAGGATATAGAAAGTGATCATGATTATATTAAGAAATTGATCAAACTATTTTGTGATTATTCATCACTAAATCTTACCGAAGAAGAAATTAACGTTATAAGTATAATATCTAGCAAAGTGAGATACAGCTTGAACAATAATTTTGATGTTCAATATCTATTCAAAGTTAAGAATGATATCTTGAGCAAACTAAATCATCTATTTGATAAAGAATATTTTAATTATTTATTTCTAGAAAGATTATTTTCATACTTTTTGTTTTTTAAAAAATATGATTGTGCTATAGAAACATTTATTAAGATGAGTTTTTACGGAAAAAAGAAACTAGTTTATTCGATTTTGAATTTAAATAAAAACTAAATGGCCAAAAATAGTTATATAAAAACGAGCTCTAATGATAACCTTTACTTGGAAGGTAATTTTAAGGACAAGAACGATTTATTCTTATTAGTGTTAAATATATATTTTATTTTATCGTATATATCTATTTTTATTTCAGATATACGTTATGCAAAATATGCTTTACCTATAGTAGTTAGTTTTTTAGTTTTGCAGAACAAAAAAAATAGAATTGTATATGAGCTAGAAATGGCCAAATTATATTTAAAATATTTTCTGTATTTCTATGTTATTTTATATTTAGTTTATTTTTTCTTTCAAGGAGTATTTGGCAATAATTTGTCTTTCAGATCAATTGCGAATGCTTTATTTGTAATACTTCCAATACTAACAGTGTACTTATTGGCTCCACTAATTAAAGTTCATAGGATTGACTATTATTTTAAATATATAACATTTTTAACTATTGGAGGATATGTATTAGAAAAAAGAGAGTCCTTATTAAATTCTATTTTAGAGTGGCGTCAAATATTCTCTGCTATTGAAGATTCTTCAGTATCGAGTGAGAGTAATCTATATCCATTCCTATTGTCGCTACTTCTGCTTTACAGTTTTTATTATAAAATAGGTTGGAAATATAGCCTACTTATACTGATTTTTGTAATATTAGGATTTAAGAGAATTGTTCTTCTTTCTATCTTAGTAGCTTATTGTTTATATAAACTGCCATTTTTATATAGAATTATATTATCTAATATTAAGTTTTTTTCATCCTTATTTTCTTTAATTGCTGTTGTTATAATTCTATTCTATTATAATATAGCTGATGGCCAATATGATGACTATTTATTTAATAATTTTGGTATTTACACTAATGCATTTATGCAAGGACGTCAAAATTTATATGCTTTAGTTATTAAAGAATTAGAAAAAGATAATTTGATTTTTGGCTCTGGAGTTGGAAGTGTCGATAATATTCTAATTCAGTATGGGAACGAAATAAATAACGTAACTAACCTTCACTCTGAATTGCTTAGATGGTTTTTAGAGTTAGGAATTATTGGTTATACTATATGGTTATTTATGTTTTTTAAAAGTGTAGAATATAGTAGATACATATTTATTATGTTTATATTCCTTTTTATATTATTAATAACTGATAATGTGATGATTTACTTTGATTATATGATGTATTATTATATATTATCTGTTTTTTCAATTTTAAAGGAAAAGAAATATAGTTCTCATGAATATTTTTCAAGATTACAAACGGAACAAAAAAAATATTAAAGGGCAGATTATATTAATTCTGTTCAGAATTTCGCACATTCCGTATAATAATAAATTTCTATTTATTATATGGGTGCCATATCTAATCGCCTATAGGGTATTTGTGGAATGGATTCTAGGAATAGAGATACCCTACAAAACTGAAATAGGTAAAGGACTAGTTGTTTTTCATGGACATGCCTTAGTTGTTAATGATGGTACTGTTATTGGAGAAAATTGTGTTCTGAGACATTGTACAACGATAGGGAATAAGCAATTACCAGATGGCTCTTATTCTACTTGCCCTAGAATAGGTAATAACGTTGATGTAGGTGCTAATGTTTGCATAATCGGGCCAATATCGATTGGAAATAATGTTACTATTGGTGCAGGATCTACCGTGGTAAAAGATGTTCCTGCTAATTGTGTAGTAGTTGGAAATCCAGCTCGAATTATCAAATATTTAAATGTTGATAGCTTATAATTACTATTATGAAATTTTTGATTGTGGGTCAAACTCCTCCCCCCTATGGAGGCCAGAGTATTAATATTGCAAGAATGATTGATACGCTGAAAAAAAACTCGATAAATTATAAGTTTATTAGGATGAATTTTAGTGAAGAAATGAGTGAAAATGGATCTGTTAGTTTTAAAAAAATTATAAAGTTATTTCAATTATTTATTAATATAAATTATAATATCATTTTTAATAGACCGGATTTTTTATATTATCCACCATCTGGTTCTGAACGTGTACCTGTTATTAGAGATATTGTTCTTTTGTTTTTTGCGAGATTATTTAAAGTAAAAATAATATTTCATTTCCATGCTGGTGGAATAGCTAGCCTATATCCTGAACTCAAGGGTACTATTAGACTCATGTTTGAAAAAGCGTTTTTTTTTCCTGAGTATTCTATATGCCTTAGTTCTTTGGGAAAAAGTGATCCAATTTTCTTGAAGTCTCATAATATAAGCGTTATTCCCAATGGTGTAGAAAATATTTATAGGGACTCCTTACAAAGAAACCTCTCAGATAAATTTATTGTTCTATTTATTGGTGTATGCCGAGAAACGAAGGGGATATTAGACTTTTTGGAAGTTGTTAAGCAATGCAATTCAATTAACCCATTAATAATAGGAAGAATAATTGGAAAAACCTTTTCTGATATTGAAGAAAAAGCTATTGAAGAGGCTGTCAAAAAGGTTATGTTGAATATTACGGAGTTAAGACAGGGAATGATAAAGATGCTCTTATGTTTAGTTCAAATGTATTATTATTTCCTACATTTTTTGAACATGAGAATTTTCCCACTGTTATACTTGAGGCATTTTCTTGTGGTATTCCTGCTATATCAACTAATTGGAGAGGTGTTCCTGATCAAATTACGAATGATTATAATGGGTATGTCCATGAAATTCATGATTATGAAGGTATGAAAAAGTCAATATTGTATCTTTTTGAGAATCCCACTAGATACGAAGAAATTTGTTTAAATGCCCGTAATAGCTATTTGATGAATTACTCTCTTGAAAAATTCGAGAATAATATTGTTAATTTTTTTAATTCACTGAAATGAAATCAATTCTGATTACTGGTGCTTCAGGCTTTATAGGGACAAACCTAGTTGACTTTTTATTAGAAAAAGGATATGATAAAATAATTAACCTGGATAAAAAGAATCCATTAAAAGATAGCCACAACTCCTATTGGGTTAAGGGTAATATAATGAATGAAGACGAAGTACTAGCTATATTCAATGACTATAGACCAGATACTGTCATTCATTTAGCCGCTAGAACGGATACTTTGAGTGACAAACTTGAAGATTATCTGGAAAATCATGAAGGAACTCGCCGATTACTCAATGTTGTTAAAAAGTGTAATTTTATTGAGAGAATAATAGTTACTTCTACTCAGTACGTTTATAAATCTAAAAGTAAGATATTTCCCTCTGATATGTATGACTTTGAGCCTCATACAGTCTATGGTCAAAGTAAAGTTCTTACAGAAAAGTATACGCATTCTGCAGATCTAAAATGCTTGTGGACAATTATTAGACCTGCTAATATTTGGGGCCCTTGGCATATGCGTTACCCTGTTGAATTGTGGCGAATGATAGATAAAGGGTTATATTCTCATCCTACGAATAATCAAGTTATTAGAACTTATGGGTATGTGAAAAATATTGTACATCAAATCTATAATATTTTAATTGCACCTTCTGAAGTAGTAGATAAGAAAACATTTTATGTGGGAGATTTACCTATAGATTCTTATTCATGGCTCAATGAAATTTCTATGCAGTTGAATGGTAAAGAAGTTAAAAGAGCTCCTTACGTACTTTTTAAAAGTGTGGCATTAGTGGGGGACGTTCTTAGAACTTTTAAAGTTCCATTCCCATTGTATTCTCAACGTTTAGATAATATGATTGAGGATTATCCTGCTCCGACAAAGTTAACTGTCGATACTTTTGGTCAATATAATCCTGATTTATCTAATAACGTAAAGGAAACCATTAATTGGTTGAAAGGCGAAGGCAAAGTACATTTTGAATATTGGAATAGTAAGTAGCGTTGTACTAATACTAGTTTTAAATAATTTAATTACATCATTTCTAACGTAATTAAATTATTTAAAACTAATTGTTTATACATCAATAGCAATGTCCTTTAACCTATTTTTCATAAAAGTATTGATTATGCTCTAATCTGTTAATTCAATATGACGGAATTTCAGATGTAGAACATATATAATAAGGCGTTTATGCTGAGTTGAGAATGGCACAAAGCATTAAAACACAATTAAATAGAGGCATTAAATTGTAAATACATGCAACTCATTAGCATTAAAATTAGCTCGGGCCCTTATCAAAGCTTTATTGATAAGCTTGTATATATGGCATGCAACCAAATTCCTGCTTACTGTTGCGTTGCTAATGTACATATGCTAGTAGAAGCTTACAATAATGAGGCCTTTGCATCGATAGTCAATAACGCAGATTTAGTGACTCCAGATGGAATGCCTTTAACTTGGGGATTGAAGCTTGTGCATGGAATTCAGCAAGACCGTGTTGCAGGGATGGATCTGCTACCTGATTTATTGGCAGAAGCATCTAAATTACAACTGCCTGTTTATTTCTACGGAGGAACTCAGGCCATGTTGGATCAAACAGATGCGTATATTAGAAAAGTATACCCTTCCTTGCACGTAGCAGGCATGTATAGTCCGCCATTTAGACCTTTAACTGCCGAAGAAGATCAGCAAATAGTGGATAAAATTAATGCTAGTGGGGCTAGAATGATCTTTGTAGCTCTAGGATGTCCTAAACAGGAAAAATGGATGGCTTCCATGAAAGGGCGGATTCAGGCAACAATGATTGGTATTGGAGGAGCTTTACCAGTAATGGTAGGCATGCAGAAAAGAGCTCCAGAATGGATGCAAAAAGCAAGTCTGGAATGGTTGTATCGACTGGTTCAGGAACCCAAACGTTTATTTAAACGCTATGCAGTTACAAATACTACTTATTTGTGGTTATTAACTAAAGAGCTATTTACTAAAAAGCGGCTGAAAACAACTTAAGCGGGTTTAAAACCAGCCTGTTTTCCGTAAAGTGAGCATGCCAGCTACTGATGGAGTAAGCCATTGGCCTGCATCTGCGGCTAGACTGCCTTTCCATTCCAATCCTCCCCACAAGCCACTTGGTACGACTACTTCTAGTAGACCAGAAAATTGCTTAACTCCCCCTGGTATGGGTTCTAGACTAAAGGGACGACCTCGGTTCCAGCTCTGAGAGAGCAAAGCATGAAATTTAACGCCATTGGCCAGCTGCCCTATGGCTCCAATATGAATTACCTGAATACGATTATTAACAATCATCGAGAAGTTCCGGTAAGGACCCCGCAAATTGTACCATTTGGGAGTAGTATCCATCCATCGAGTGATGAAGGGAGTCCCAATAATACGTCGTTCGTTTGTCCATCCATTGATGTACTGATAGTTATGGAAATAATCATCATTACCTTTGGGATACTTAGGACCGCTTTGATTAAGGGTTGTGACAAACTCAGCCGTTATATTGGTTAATCGAAAACTACGTATGGGCTCTGTAGTGCGGTTTTGCCAACGTACTCCGTATGTTCCATCTGGTAAATTACCAAAACTACCCCAGACATGTCTTCCCAGGGTCGTTGAATATAAAACAGAAAATTGGTGCGTCGAAGACTAAGCTCTAGAGCTATATCCACGGATCCTAAGTGGTTACCTGAACGGTTGGCGGTATCGAAAGCAGTAAAACCACTCCCTCCTTTTTCTTCTATCTTACTCGGCCAGAAGGCTCTTTTATAAGCTCCCCAGCCAGAAGGTAAATATCCATTATTAGATAAGCTATTATTTAAATACCTGGAGTATCCGCCCCACTGAACAAAGTGATTCATTCCTCCGTAAAAACGTACTTTCCAGGTAGGTTTACCAATGCGTACAAATAAAGCTTTCGCATGTAAATAGACATTCTGCATAGAGTCGGTATTGGTAAACCATCCATGACTGATGAATGCATTCAAAGAAATAACACCCTTAGTGAATTTTAAAGGAGCGTAATCTTTAGTACCTATGCGAACTTGAGTAATTGGAACCGCATTACCTGACCATGCATAGGAACCTGAAGTAAGGAGCGTATCAGTGATGCCATTGATTTCCTTGCGACGTCCTACATACAACTCGGCATGACCTAGCCTAACCGCCGCGTACGCTTCAGGTAAGATCAAGCGGGAAGAGCGATTCAGGTTTCCTACGGCTTCTACACCTGCTTTTAGATAAGGTTTTCGATTCTGTGTTGCGTCTCCCCATAAGCCCGTAGCTCCTAAGGTAATCAGGGCTGATGGGGATTCAAATGGAACAGTACCAAACTGATTGGACCGTAGCCAAAAGGGGGTACGGGAACTCGTAGAAACCAATCCACCCAACTCAGCTTTATAGCGAATACCCCGCGTTACCGTGGTGTCGTAGACGGGACGATTGAATTGACTGTAGGCAGGGAAATGACAGAGGAAACAGAGAAGGCACCCAAGGGAGTAACCCAAAAGTCGATAAAGCTGCATATGGCGGTAGTTCAAAAAGAATATACTCTTTACTAAAGACAAACCCAGAAAACCAGAAGAAGGTTTTCCGGGTTTGTCTTAGATGATATGAAGAATATCATTCAAAGGGTTACACAAACTCTAAGCCCCGAGTCGAAGCATCAGCTACAAAAGTTTTTACTTTCTGTTCCTGATCTTTAGGGCAGATCATCAGTACGTTGTCAAACTCAGCAACGATGAAGTCCTGGAGGCCTTCAACGACTACCAGTCGCTCTTTAGGTGTTTTAATGATGGAACCCGTCGTGTTATGTGTCACAATGTGTCCATCCATCACATTGCCGTTTTCGTCTTTTTCGCTTACTTCATAAAGAGACTTCCACGTACCTAAGTCCGACCAGCCAATGTCACTTAATACGACGTGCACATTCTGGGCTTTTTCCATCACACCATTGTCAATGGAAATGCTTTGGCAAAGAGGATAGTGCTGGAGCAGGTCTTCAGCTTCTTTTTCGGTATAGTAATGATTTTCCAACTTTTCGAAGACCTCGTGAAGCTCGGGCAGGTAGGATTCAAAAGCCTTTCGGATTGAATTGGCATTCCATACAAAAATACCGGCATTCCAAACGTAGTCGCCACTTTCCAAGAAAGCTTGAGCCAGCTGTAAATGAGGCTTTTCGGTGAAAGTTTTCACGCGTTTTACCTCTCCTTCGGCTTGGTCATCAAACTGAATGTAGCCGTAACCCGTATCGGGGCGAGTAGGGGTAATACCCAGCGTAACCAACAAGTCTGAATTCTCAGTAGCATCGAGAGCCACTTTAATCCGGTCAACGAATTCTTTTTCTTTAAGAATTAAATGATCGGCGGGCGTAACGACGATATTGGCTTGAGGGTCACGGGCGGCAATTTTATAACAGGCATACCCAATGCAGGGAGCCGTGTTGCGACGGGAGGGTTCCAAAAGAATTTGGTGATCCGAAAGCTGGGGTAACTGCTGTTTGGTTAAATCGTAATATTCCTGGGAAGTGACAATGTAGACGTTTTCAGGAGGACAGATTTCTGCCAGCCGGTCGAAGGTCATTTGCAGCATGGTGCGGCCAACGCCTAATACATCGTGAAATTGTTTGGGGTAACTCTGACGGGAGAAAGGCCAGAATCGGGTGCCTACGCCCCCGGCCATAATGACTACATAGGTATGGGGTGAACTCATTTTAAACGGGCGGATGCATTTAGAAGCAAAACAGAGGAAAGCCTCTTGTTCTACTTAGGTCTAAGTTCAGGAAAAAGTATAGCCCCTGGAGGGCTCAGGTGGGGTAATGAAATTTAAAAAGGCTGGCTGTCCGGCATGGGCAAATCACGAACAGGTATAGTTAGCAAAGCATTCATAAAAATATGGCGGTTTAAATCGTTGGCGGAATGCAGATGGCGATCTTGCATACAACAAAAATAGGATTTATCAGGGAATAAAAAAGTTTGTTGAGCCTATTTTTACATTATAAAATTGTAAATTCTAAAAGCATATCTCTGGTTTTTATCGAATGATATGTTTTATACTGGGCTGATGGTGAGAAATATATACGAAGAAAGGTATAATTCAGATTATTAAATGCGGCAGACCTAGAAGATAAAAGGGGATAGCCGCTGCTTCAGTTCTGCTGGATAAATTGTATATTTTTTATAATAATTTAGCTGAGTATCTTTACCAGTCAGGAAGGAAGCAGGAGGAATAGGGGTAAAAAACGCGGGATATAACGTAACAAAGGGATTGATACTCAGGAGAATGTTTATGAAAAAAGGAGCGACCTATTTATGAAAAAATGGTTCGCTCCTTTGGGGTATTGGGTCTTTCTATGCTTTAATCCTCTTTTTCAAAATACTCTTCCACCAATTGGGAGAATATCTCGGGGCGAAGAGGTTTGTGTAGAAAACTTACAATCTGATTGTCGAGTTTAGCCCGGTTTTCGTCATCGGGATTCAGGGAAGTGGTGAGCATTGTAACGATCACTTTCACTTTGAATTTTTCTTCAAGCTGATGGTAGGCAGTCATGAAATCCCAACCGCTCAGGCCGGGCATGTTAATGTCAAGCAGAATAATACCGGGACGAACCGAATCGGCAAGTTGCTGGCTAGTCAGAAAATCTAGAGCATCCTTTACGTTCGATACCGCTTTTACCTGCACATCGATACCCGTACGCTCGATGGCTTTGGTGTGAATGAGATTTGTAAACTTATCATCATCTACCAGTAATACGCCGTGTAGATCTTTATATTTCTTCATAAAACATTAAAGGCTAAGAAAAGGAAGAGTAACCCAAAAGGTACTACCTTGATTAGTGACGGACTCTACCTGAATAGTTCCGCCGTGCATTTCTACAATTTTTTGCAGTGAGCCAGCCCAATGCCGTTGCCTTCGTATGCCTCTCGCTCGTGCAGACGCTGGAAAATGAGAAAGATTTTTTCCTTGAATTCCGGAGCAATGCCAATGCCATTATCCGAAACGGCAAAACGCCATCCTTCAGCGGTTTGTTCGGCAGTGATGCGGATGTCGGGAGAAACGCCAGGCTTTCGGAATTTGATAGCATTACTCAGTAAATTCTGAAATAACTGGTGAAGCTCGGTCGCGTACCCGACCAGAATAGGCAGGTTTTCGAAGTGAATCTCTGCTCCAGAAGCTTTAATGGGAACGGATAAGTCGCTGATAACCGTCTCCACTAACTGCTGACAATCCACCCGGACCAACTTGGCTTGCTGACCGAGTCGGGAATAATCCAACAGGCAGCGAATGAGGTTTCGCATCCGGCTTGCTCCCTGACTGATGACGTCGAAGTACATATTCGCCGTTTCATCAAATAAAGAACCGTATTCGTATTGTAGCAATTCAACAAAATTCGTCAGGTTCAAAAGTGGCTCCTGCAAATCGTGGGAAGCGATGTAGACGAACTGTTCTAGTTCTTTGTTTTTGTGTTCAATTTGCTGGGCGTGCTGAAGAATGATTTTTTCCGCCAGTTGTCGATCGGTAAGATCCCGGGTAATTTTGGCAAAACCAATGACTTCTGCCTTTTCATTGTACAGGGCTTTAATACTTATGGAAGCCCAGAACGTAGTCTTATCTTTTTCACACGCCAACCTTCCCGCTGAACACTTCCCTTCGAAGCAGCCTCCAAGAGTAACTGGCCGGGTGTGTCAAGCAGAAGATCGGTTTCGGAGTAGAACACTCTGAAGTTCTTGCCAATGATTTCCTGGGCGGAGTAACCCTTGATGCGTTCAGCTCCTTTGTTCCACGATTGAATATAGCCTTTGTTGTCCAGAAGTATAATGGCGTAATCTTCTACTTCTTCCATCATTTGAAGTAGCTTAAGCTTCGTAGGATCCGAAAGCAGGGAGGTAGAAGCTAAAGGGGGGGTATGCATGGGAATCAGCGATGTATGAATTCTTACTCATCTGAAACAAACGAGCAAGAGTGATATAAAATGAACCAGATTTTACCGACAAAGTTTTTTGCTGGATTTAAAGCACTTGTCATTCAATGCTCTTCAGTACCAGGTAAAGGCTCTTCATAACCTGGCTCTGATAAGTAAACATAATTTAGCTACAAAAAAGTCAATTTTATAATAAAAAGTCTAAATTATTTATTATAAAATAAGTAGAAATACATTTAAGTGCCGACTGTGTTTGGTTTGTAAATGATTAAATTTCAGTATTTTAGATAGGCTTAGCTTGACAGGATTTTAGTAAACTTTGTTTAATGGGACGCCTAATTTTCTCTATTATTCTATAGAGTAAGATGATCGGGAGTCCTTTTCTTGTAGATGGATAAATCAGCTCATGCAGTAAAGAACTGGCTCATCCAGCAAGGAAACACCTTACTGGGATGAGCCACTAGCCTGTTTTAAATACTCAGACGGCGTTATTTGATAAAGGTCTTTAAAGCACTTGGTGAAATATGCCGGACTTTCAAAACCTACCCGATAAGCTGTTTGCGAACTGTTATAGCCCTCTTCCAGAAAAACAATGGCTCGTTTGAGTCGATAGTTGCGAATGACTTCGCTGATGGGCAGACCCGTGAGGGCTTTGATCTTGCGGTGCAGACTCACCCGGCTCATGCCAATAAGTTGAGCGAACTCTTCAACACCCAGTGAGGAATCATCCAGTCGCTCTTCCAGCAGGGTATAACAGCGGGTAAGGAAGGGATCTTCAACCGTCGAAGGCTGGGCGTTTGGTTCGGTAAGGGCCTGCAAGGCATACTGCTGAATCATTCGCTGCTGGTCGAGCAGATTTCGGACTTGCAACTGAAGCTCCTGGATATGAAAAGGCTTGGTAATATAGGCGTTAGCTCCGTAGTTGAGTCCTTCAATGCGGTTTTGATAACCTGATTTAGCCGTTAATAGAATGATAGGAATATGACTAGTCTGCTCGTCTTTTTTTAAGGCTTGGCATAACTCCAATCCCGTCATAATGGGCATCATGACATCACTAATGATTAAATCAGGCCTAGGGCCAAGGCTTGTTTGAGTCCCTCCGAACCGTTGGCAGCCCAGCTTACCCGATAGGATTGTGAAAGGCTATCGGTAATAAATTCAGCTAGTTCGGCATTGTCTTCTACCACCAATAACAGCGGCATCTGGAAATCTTCTTCTTTCTCTATTTTGACGGTCGGAATGACTTCGGTAACAGCCTGTTGATAAGGCAACCAAATGACAAACGTAGTACCAATGTTTAACTTGCTTTCCACGTGAATATGACCTTGCTGAATATCCACGAGCTCTTTTACCAATGATAAACCAATGCCGGTTCCCTGCCGGTAATGGCTTTCATCGACCTGATAAAAGCGATCAAAAATGTGTGGTAAAGCTTCGGGGGCAATGCCAATGGCGGAATCCTGAACGCTGAGGTATACCCCGCCGGATAAAGATTTCCAGAACTCGGGAAGCTGGATTTCTGTAGGCGGCGTTTGGGAAATGACCAGCCGTACCTGATCGCCGGATTTAGAAAATTTCAGGGCATTGGAAAGCAGGTTATACGTGATACGTTCAAGCTTGTCAATATCAAACCAGTATTCCTGAGAGGGGCCATGTAGCTGGGTTTTGAACTGAATGCCCTTTCGTTCCGCCTCCATCTGAAACGAGGCCGTCAAATTCGTAATCACTTCGCTGAGGTGACCCCGCACTAAAGATAGTTGCATGAGTCCTGACTCAAGCTTGGCCAGGTCCATGAGCTGGTTAATGAGTCGTAGTAACTGGTGAGCGTTGCGTTCAATACTGTCGATCCAGCGTTGCTGGTGAGGTAACTCTACTTCCTGCCGAAGCCGCTCGGCGGGGGTCAAAATCAACGTGAGTGGCGTTCTGAATTCGTGGGTAATGTTAGAGAAAAAACGAGTTTTCAATTCATCGAGCAGGCGAAGCTGAGCGGCCTCTTTTTCCTTCAGAGAAATGGCTTGTTTATACCGATCCTGGTTAATGCGGTACTGAATAAAAGCCCATAATAATCCGCCGCCCAGCAGCAAGTATAGCCCGTAAGCCCACCAGGTGCGGTAAAAAGGGGGCTCAATGGTTAATGTTAACTGATAGATATGCGGACTCCATTGCCCGGTAGTGTTCGTAGCGTTAATCTGAAGGACATAATTGCCGGGCGGGAGTTTGGTGTAATGAGCTAGCGAAGCATGCCCCGTGTAGTTCCATTCTTCGTCATAACCCAACAGTTGGTAACGATACTTGAGTTTATGTGGCTGGTTATACTGCAAACCCGAGAAGTCGAAAGTCAACGAGTTTTGATCATAGGGTAGCGTTAACTCCTTTAAACCCGAAACCGCCTGAGCGAAGGGGGTTTGAGCAATGGGGATGTTGTTAATGTTAATACTGGTAAGGGCCGACCGAGGTTGGTACCAATCCACGAAAGACCGGGTAGGCATAAAAAGAGTCCAGCCTTCAATACCGCCAAAGGCAAGCCTGCCGTCGGGTAATCTAAGAAAATGAAAGCGGTTGAATTCTTCGCCGGGAAGTCCGTCGGAAGCCTGAAAAATGCGAATTTGATGCGTTTTAGGATGGAACTGGCAGAGTCCTTTGTTCGTCGCCAGCCACAAATTACCCGCCTGATCGGGTAAAATGGAGTAAATAGTGTTGTCGGGTAAGCCTTGAGCAACCGTAT
Organism: Siphonobacter sp. SORGH_AS_0500; assembly: GCF_002838835.1. GTDB lineage: Bacteria > Bacteroidota > Bacteroidia > Cytophagales > Spirosomataceae > Siphonobacter. Next base: position 15,023 of record NZ_NHPP01000009.1, on the reverse strand, counting down.
AGATTTTGCTGGTTTTAGTACTTTTCTGAAAGCAAATGAGTCCATCATAACTGCCGATCCAGAGCAAATCTGGATCAGAAGGGTCTTTTACAATCCCGATGAGCTGGTTCGTAGGAATGACCTGGGGATTTTTCTCGCGGGTGATGAATTCAATCCGATGACTTTTGCGGTCAATAGCGATTAACCCGTCAAAGGCAGTGGTGAGCCAGATGGTTTGTGCATCGACGTATAAATCCACTGGAGTAATCGGACGGTGATCCTTTTTGGCAAAGGACAAATCTTGAAAAACCGAGGCTGAAAGCTGAGTGGTCCATTGACGGGTAAGGGCGTCAAAAGAAGCCAGATAACCGTCATTACCCATAATCCATAGTTGCCCTTGCGGATCAAAACTTAAGCCCCGAATGCCTTCGTAAAGGAAATTAGTAGTTCTTAAGCCCGGCGGCGAAGGAAGCAAGACCATACGTCGCTGCTGTTCGTCCCAGTACCCTATATTTTTCCATAAAGCGATCCAGAGCCGTTTCTGGGCATCGTACTGCGAACGTAGGGTATAACTTGATAACTGAAACTCAGGTTCATTTTTCGGCCAGCCGAACGTTTGAGCGAGGGAAAGACCAAATTCTTTCCGAAACAGATCTTCGTGAAAGGAATCTTTGTTTTCAAAAACATGAAAATAAGGAGCGTCAAGGTCAATTTGATGAATGCCCGCAGCGTTGGTGCCCAGCCAGATTAGACCTGACCGATCCACTAAAAAGGAGCAGGCTTCCCGCAGGTCTTCCAGAGCCGACTCACCCACATGCCGAATGCCCCGTCGGTCGGAATATTCATAGACACTGCCCTGGATTTCCCAGTATTGATGGCCATTAGGGCCCGTTCTAATCCATCGAATGGATTGATTCTGATCTTTCAGGAAAGGGACCTGCCGAAAGGTATTCCGCTCGGGGTTCAGGAAAATGAGCTTTCGGGCATCGCTGAACATGAGCTCGCCGTTGCGGCGTTCGATCATGGAAATCATGTCAGTAAGTATGGCAGGACTCGTGCCAAAATCCAGTGGAAAAGGCAGCGAAACTGGCGTGTATCGACCCGTGGTGGGATTAATAAAGCCGAGACCCTTCATGCTAATCACCCAGACGCGATGGCGACTGTCTTCCATAATTCCCCGAATACTATCAGAGGGTAAGTGATGCGAGTGCCGGGTGAAATGAGTGACTTTCTGGTGTTGCCGGTCGTAGTAATACAGCCCATTTTGTAGCTCAATGCCCCATACGTTACTGTTATGATCCACTAAAAGGCCCTGACTGATGAAGTAATGAGGGTTTTTACGAAAGAGGGGTTCCTGGGAAACGTGGGTAACTTGCTCGGTTTCGGGATCGAAGACATCCAAAGCCGTACTTTCGTACTGAATCCAGATCTTGTTGTGAACATCGGGAATCAGATAAGAAAGAACGTTCGAGTGCAGGCTCGTCGAATCATTTTTATCATGCTGGAAAACCTTGAAATGTGTACCATCGTAACGAGCCAGCCCGTTGCGGGTGGCGGCCCAGACAAAACCCGTACGATCCTGTACCAGACCAGATACGAAAGCCTGGGGTAATCCATCGCGGGGGGTAATGACGCGTTTGGGGCGGTTGATTTTCGAAAGTTCCTGAGCCGATCCCAGGTAAGGAATGAAAATCAATAAAATTAACCTCAGCCACTGGCGGAAGCTCTGGGTTAAGAAACTCATAAACTAATTAAAAGTATGGGCAAAAAGAGGGCAGTAAAAATACTTTACCTAACAATATTAAAAAATGAACGGCAAGAATGGCGGTAGTAGGTACGAGTATTTAACCATAAATGGTAAGAAAATATGATATGGTAAGAAGTTGTATAAGTGTTAAAATATGAAAAATAACAAATGTTTATAAGACATGACTTAAGATTGAAAACACTTGACGAAGGCTAGGGTTAAGTAGTCCAAAGCATGAGGCCAATATTGCCTGGAAAAACGAAGAAAGAAAATACCACACTGCTCGTGGAAACAGGTTCGTTAGTAGTACCTTGTTACTAAACATTAAATCTGAAGTGGGTTACAGCCAGAAGCTCATTTCCTACAAATAGCCATGAAAGACAATACCATATTAACCCAGCCTCCAGAGACCCTTACGGGGCTGAGTGTGAGCAAACCCTCTAAAATAGCTGCGGGTTTAAAAGCCGTGATTCAATCCATGGAATTTGCCTGGAGTGAGGGGGGAGTGGGCCGGGGTACGCAGGCTCTGTTGAATCTGAACCAGAAAGATGGCTTTGACTGCTCATCGTGTGCCTGGCCCGATCCCGATGGGCATCGCTCAGTGGCTGAGTTCTGCGAAAACGGAGCCAAAGCCACCGCCTCTGATGCGGATACAAGGCGGGCTGATCCCGAGTTTTTTAGTAAACACAGTCTGGCCGAGTTATCCCGCATGACCGATCGGGATCTCAATAATGCGGGCCGATTAACGCATCCACTGATTCGCCGGCCAGGAGCCACGCATTATGCTCCCATTACCTGGCTAGAGGCTTTTGAGTTAATAGGACGGGAACTGAATGCTCTGGCTTCGCCGGATGAAGCTTTGTTTTATACTTCGGGGAAAGTACCCAACGAGCCCGCTTTCTTATACCAGCTTTTTGTTCGGCAGTTCGGCACCAATAATTTACCCGATTGTTCGAACATGTGTCACGAAAGTAGTGGAACCGCTCTGGCTCCAACGCTGGGCTTAGGTAAAGGGTCGACAACACTGCACGACATTCATGAAGCGGAAGTCATCCTCATCATGGGTCAAAATCCGGGCACGAACCACCCACGGATGCTGACGGCTCTTCAGATTGCCAAGAAAAAGGGAGCCAAGATTATTGCGATTAATCCTTTGCATGAAACGGGTCTGGATCACTTCAAAAATCCACAGGATTTCATGAATCCCATTAAAGCTGTGGGTACACTGGTGGGAAAAGGAACGCCCATTGCGGATGTATTCCTTCAAGTGAAGATCAATGGCGATATGGCAGTATTGAAAGGCATTATCAAGCATTTATTCGCCCTGGAAGAAAAGCATCCGGGGAAAGTAATAGATCAACGTTTTATCGAGGAATTCACGGCTGGTTACGAAGCCTTTCGCATTAATTCCCGCCAGGATTCCTGGGATGAGATTGAAGCCAGCAGTGGGCTCAGCCGTAAGGAAATAGAAGCCGCTGCCGAATTACTGGCTTTTAAAGATAAAATAGTAACCTGTTGGGCTATGGGTATTACCCAGCACAAAAACGGGGTAGATACGATTAAGGAAATCGTAAATATGCACCTACTTAAAGGTGCCATCGGCAAAATTGGAGCAGGCACCTGCCCCGTGCGGGGTCACTCCAACGTGCAGGGAGATCGCACGATGGGAATCTGGGAAAAACCCGAAGAGAAATTTCTCGATGCTTTGAAAAAGGAATACCGTTTTGAGCCACCCCGCAAGCACGGTTTGGATACCATTGATGGAGTCAAAGCCATGCACGAAGGCAAACTTAAGGTATTTATAAGTATGGGGGGAACTTGCTTTCGGCTTCTTCGGATACTGAATTTGTGGCCGAGGGGATTCGTCAGTTGAAATTAAGTGTGTACGTCAGTACCAAACTGAATCGCGGGCATCTGACGACGGGAGAAACCGCCCTGATTCTACCTTGTTACGCTCACCTGGATAAAGACATGCAACGTTCGGGCCAGCAGTTTACTTCCTGTGAAAACTCCATGGGTGTGGTTAGTCAAAGCAAAGGGGTGCTTGATCCACTAGAAGGCGAGATGCTCAGCGAAGTAGCCATCATTTCAGGCATGGCTCTAGCTACGCTGGGTGAAAAATCGACGGTAGATTGGGTAGGGTACACCGAGAATTATGATACCATTCGTGATTCGATTGCCCGGATTGTGCCGGGTTTTGAAAACTTCAATGAAAAAATTCGCAAGCCCGGTGGTTTTTACCTTCCCAATGGCCCTCGTCATCGGCAATTTAATACTTCAAACGGACGGGCTAATTTTTCAGTAACTCAGATCGAAGCTCATGAACTGGAAAAAGATCAATTGGTGTTAATGACCATTCGGAGTCACGATCAGTTTAACACTACAATTTACGATTATAATGATCGCTACCGGGGCGTGTTTGGCGAGCGGCGGGTGATTTTTATGAATGCCGAAGACATGGCTGAACGGAACATCAAACATGAGCAGTTGGTAAACATTACCAGTCATTTTAACGGGCAGCAGCGTCGGATTGAGCGATTCATTGCATTGTCCTATGACATTCCGAAAGGAAATACCGCCGCGTATTACCCCGAAGCAAATCCGCTTGTACCGATTGATAGCGTGGCTAAAGAAAGTAATACGCCTACGTCTAAATTTGTAGTGGTAAGCATCGAAGCTGCCTGATGAAGTCCTATCACTAAAATCACCCGTATTTCGAGCGTATGAAAATAGTTATTATCCTGTTTTTACTCATCGGCAGTCCTGCTGTTTTCGGACAAAAAGGGCATTTACAGGAAAGCCTACCCCTTAAAAGTAGCATTTTAGGCAAAGTGGTCAATTACAGCATTCTTTTGCCTGAGGGTTATGAAACCACCAATCGTCGCTACCCCGTGCTGTATTTATTGCACGGATTTGGCGATGACGAAACTGGCTGGACTCAGATGGGAGAGGTAGAAAGAATAGTGGAGGAAACCAAAGCCGTTCCCATGATTATTGTGATGCCCAATGCGGAGAAAACCTGGTACATGAACAGTGCCGACGGCAAAATTCGCTACGAGGATTTCTTTATAAAAGAACTCATTCCCTACATCGATTCAACCTACCGCAGTCGACCGCAGAAAAACTACCGGGCCATTGCGGGGCTTTCCATGGGTGGCTACGGAACGCTATTACTGGCCACCAAACATCCTGAATATTTTGCCGCTGCCGCTCCGCTGAGTGCAGCTGTGTTTACCGATGAAGAAATCGTAACCATGAAACCGGAAGATTACCAGCGAAGATTTGGAAAAGTGATGCCGACCGAGCTAAAGGGTAAAAACCGACTGAGCGATCACTGGCAACAGTTCTCAATTTTTAATCTGGTGCAGAAACAGCCCGTCGAGTCACTGAAATCGGTTCGTTATTACATCGATTGCGGTGATGACGACCATCTCATACGGGCCAACATGGCCCTGCACACTACGTTGCTGGATAAGACTATTCCACACGAATTTCGGGTTCACGATGGCGGCCATACCTGGACCTACTGGCGGGAAGCCCTGCCAAAAGTCCTCGGATTTGTCTCGCAAAGCTTTCATTAACGAGCCAGAAAAACAGGCGTAGTAAAGAGTCCACGGGTATCATTACTAGTGGACTCTTTACGTGATTAGAGTTTAAACTGAACGCCGCCCGTGAGGCCCAGGTATAGGCCGTAGGTTTGTCGGGAGGTTACTTTTTCCCAGAGCTGCAAGCCATGTAAATCCGGGCCGTTTTCATTTTTGAAATGCACCTGATTGAGGGAAGGGCCGGCGAAAATTTCCCAGCGATCCTGAAGTTTGAACGTGGGTAATAGCCGTAGTGCATAGCGATAGTACTCGCGGTTTTTGAAATCAGTTAAGGTTAAGCTCGCCACTTCCAGATTAAGTCGAAAGGCAGGCGTATCCATCAAATGAGCTCCCAGACCTCCTTCGAAGGCGAGTAACGAAGGAGTCTGTAAATGATAGCCCAGCCCTAAAATGCCATACAAAACGCGTCCGCCGGAGCGGAAGGTGAGTAAGGTGTTCAGAATTTCGTCGGTGCTGAGGCTAAAGGATTTTTCTCCACTCTTAACAAAATTGAGCAGGGCAATGGGATAATCACTCGTATCGGCAATATTGATAAGTCCGGCCAGTTGAATGCCCCGAACTTTTTTCGCTACATTAACCAGACCCCCAATTTGATTATTGGCCTGATTGCTCCGGTTGAAAACCCCACTGATCTGAGTTACCTGCGAGCTTCCCCGGCTGGTATTACCTAGTCCCGCTAGTTGTAGGCCATCCGTTTTTCCGGCTACGTTTACAATGCCCGCCAGTTGAACCCCCGTAAACTCCTGACTCACTACGTTAGTAACACCCGCCAGTTGCAGAGCTTTGGCCGAATGAGCCGTATTAACTACGCCTGTTAGTTGCGTTCCCTGAACGTGACCTCCCGTTTGATTATAAACGCCAGAGAGTTGTAAGCCTCGGGCATTTTCGCGAATATTCAACCAACGCCCGCCAGAGCTACGCCCGTTTCCGCTCCCGAAACGCCAATCAGGCCGTGCAGGGAAAAGGGATTGCTGTATTCGGCGGCAAGGTGGCCATTACTACTTAAAGGGTAAATCAGACCGATGTGGGCCACGCTGGTTTTGCTGGGCTGATGTTGAGCAGAAAGGAGCAAACTATGAAAAGGGAGACTATAAAGTAAGGCACGAAAAATGAATGCAATCTTCATTGGTTTGGCTAAAAAATAGATGAAGGACAAGCCTTTTTCTTTTGAAGTCATGCATGAACCTTCAAGTCAAAAGCGATCCTATGACAGCCTGAGCCAAAATACCCCTACGAGAAGAATAAAATTTTTTAATTAAGACATGAAAAAAGGAATTACCAGCTAAACTCTCCGCTCTGGTTGGTGTCCTTGCCAAACACTAGGCTTTTAGTAAGGCTGGTGAAGCCCTCCGCCAGGGTAGGAGGAAAATTGTTTTTCTGATTATCAGTAGATTACAAAATACTCATCCCGACATTTAAGCCACACAATGTTTTTTTTATTACTAAAAAGAAAATTCCCCAATTTGACCTGATTTAGCTTTAAATATTATCTTATCATCTTTGTTTATCAATTCTATCTCCCCCCTAACCCTGGCCTTTGACCTTGATATTAAACACCAGTTTGATTTATTTTCTCTAAAAACATAAATATTCTGACATGGTGTTCCTGAACATCCTACAGAAATAACAACAAAATATTGGTCATTCTTTATATTCAGGATTTTAGAATTAACAATTACCATACTTGATTCATTACTAGGCCATATCATTCTCCACTCATCATCATTTTTACTTTTATCAGAAATAACAAAAGGAATTTGGTGTTCACACCATTCTAATAGCTTTTCTTTTTCATTAAAAGACAACTTGCAGGTGGAAGAATCATAATAAACCCAATGCAATTCCGTTGTATACAATTTTTGAGAATATAAATAATTGCAACTAATCGACAGTGCATAAAAAAAAACAATAGGCAGGATTCTTAACGCTTTATCCATAATAAAACACCTCCACTTTTATAGTTATTGTGATTTGCATTTGCTGGATTATAAATAAAATGCCCTGAGCCATCTATATTATTGATAGGAGTAATGCCTGGTTTATGCGACTACATCCCTCCTTTATCCTACCTATCTTAACCTGAATTCGGGACAAAAATTTAGCTGGTATGCTATAAAACAGGAGACCTATTAAGTATCTAACATTTTAATAGTTAGCCACTATAACGCCATATTTCAAAGGGTAAAGTTATTGAAATATTTTGTACCGTAGATGATTTTTGAAGGAGTTCGAGCTACGCATCAAAGAATTAAAGCAAGTTCAGGTTAGTGGAGAAAAGCGGCATAGAAGCAGAGCATTATTAATGTCTACCTCTGAAAATCTAACCATTTTAATCTGTTTTCATTTAGGCTCGTACAAAACTTTTAAACATTACTATCAGCAGATCGTACAAGATCATTGGGTGGATTTATTTCCCAAAAATCTGTCTTACATCCGCCTTGGCTGGTGTCCTCACCAACCACTAGGCTTGGGCTGGTGAAGACCCCAGTCAGGGTAGGAGTAACCGAGCCCGCCTCTTACCCAGACGCGATAAAGTGGCGTCTCTACCTTTTCAAAACCAAAATTTGGGGTCAAACTACGTTTACTACATTACGGATTCCCACGCAGTTGCTCAACTCTGGCCAAGCAACTGCGTGTTTTCGCTTTTAGTAACAGTCTCTTAAATATGAAAAGGGGGATTACCAGCTAAATTCTACCGCAAACTGTCCCCCTAACCAAACGCGGCCCATACCTACTTTGGCACTGGGTAAATGCTGGGCGGGGTCGGCTAAATAAGGAGCAGCAAAAACGGTTTGCCCGGAATGATACAGCGAAGCGGTCGGGCCGGTAATAAAGGCGAGATGTTTAGTTTTTTTCCAGCGAAGTATGGGCTGGAGTCGGTACAAATTACCGAGTTGTGACCAACTGCCCTGATACGTACTTTGAGAACTGAATTCAACGGCAAAGTCAAAATGGTCGGATAGCGTAAATTCAGAGCCAATGCCCAGCCCAAAAGTAAATAGTTTTCGCTGATAAGCAGGAGAATAACCGGCAATTAATACGGTATAAAAATGAGGGGTGCCACTCTTGAATTCCAACTGAAGAGGCACGAGTTCATTGGCTGAAAGTGAGAAGGTTTTCTTCCCATTCTTAGTTAAATTGACTAATCCAATGCTGGCTCCCGAAGAGCTATCGGCCTGGTTAATAATTCCGATTTGAAAGCCTTTGAGGTGATGGGCATAGTTATAAAGTCCGGCAATCTGAATGCGGGCATTTTCGCCGGAATGGCTATTGAAAAGTCCGGCAATTTGGAGTACGCTCGAACCCCTTTTAATATGATTGCTAAGGCCGGCTATTTGTAGCGAATGTTCTGCCTGGCGGGTCACATTCATAACTCCTGCCAGTTGCAGGGCTCCCAAATTACGCTGCGAAAAATTATGGACGCCTGACAACTGCAAACCCTTCAACGTATCCATAATGTTGTTGTGAAGACCCGCAATCTGTACGCCCCGAACGCTGCCGCCCACCAGATTAAACAATCCCGCTACTTGCAGGGAACGAACGTTGTTCTTAGTAATGTTGAAGACGCCTGCCACTTCAACGCCATTAACGCCCGCATTATAACCACCGAGCAGGTTTATGGAAACGGTATTAACGATCTGCGTACTTAGTCGGCCTCGGCTGCTTAATCCTGGTGTTAAGGCCACCTGATAGGGGAGATTGACAAAAAACTGACTTAGGTTTTGGCTCTGACTTCGCAGCCGCCGTGAAAGTAATCGCCGACCTAACCAGCTATTTTCCCCGCCTGAATGCTGATTAACGGTAACTTCCTGTAAATAAACTGATTTGGGTTTAATACGAATGTTTACGTTCTCATCTGGTGGAATAACGAGGGTGGTATCATGATAACCCAGCCGGCTAACGGTAAAAAGGGGGGTAGTTTTTTGAGCTTTTAAACGCAGGCGAAAATGACCCTGATCATTACTTGAAGTAGCAAGTAGGCGGGTTTTGTCGTAAATACTGGCCAGCTCTACTTTTTCTCCCGTTTCTTGGTCGAGAATAGTGCCACTGACGTTGTAAAACTTTTCGGTGATATTCAACTGGATAATCAGGTAATTACCCGTTTGCTTATACAAAAAACGATCGCCCAGAAGCTGATGCAACACGTAATTAACCGTTTGCCGATGCACCCGGATACTCACCAAACTATCCTGATTGAATAAGTGGCTGTTATACGAAAATGAAAACCCGCCCTGCTGGCCTACGCGTTGCAATACCTGAGCTAGGCGTTGTTGCTGGGCGGAAATACTAACGGTTTTAGAAAGTAGATCCTGACCCAGACACCTCTGACTGACAAGAGTAAGCAAGTATAAAAAAAAGGCGAAGCAGATATGTTTCATAGGGCGGGTGATCGGTTTCTTGAAAAGCTGGGGTAGGGCTAGTCTCAACGATTAATTCATGAATTCCCAGGCACTTTGATACGCCTGATGCTGCTCGGCGTAGGCAATGAAATTGGCATAAAAGGGAAACTGAGAAAGCGTAGCACTGTCTCCTACAATAACCAGCTTTTTACGAGCCCGAGTCATGGCTACGTTCATGCGGCGAATATCAGACAGGAACCCAATTTGCCCTTCCGGGTTGCTGCGGGTCATACTGATGTAGACGATATCGCGTTCCTGTCCCTGAAAACTATCAATGGTATTTACCGAAATACGGTGTTGATATGGTTGCAATTCGGGCGAGTGTTCTACCTGTTCCTGAAGTAAATGAATCTGTTGCTTGTAAGGCGAAATAACGGCAATGCTGGGAAAATGCTCAGGACTATAGCGGTGCCGCAGGTCTTCCACCAGCAGACTCAGGTGCTTGATGGTAAATGCTGCCTCTTCGGGATTGGTGGAAGAAGTACCTTCGAGTTTTTCCTCAAATCCGCAGCCCGCCGTGTCAATAAAAGCCAGCGGAGCATCTTCAGCAAACAGACGGTGACTAGCTACCGAAGGGTGAGCTTTGAGCTTGCCTTCATAAAACACCTGAGACGAATAACCCATGATAAGCTCGTTCATGCGGTACTGCTGTTGCAATAGTGTCACGGCCTCGGGATAAGCTTCTACGCATTTTTCCAGTAATGTTTTACTAAGTCCTTTGGCGGCAGCTTCACTGGATTTGATTGTAGGCGAAAGCTGGAAATGGTCTCCGGCCAGAATTACTTTTTTAGCTTTTAAAATCGGAATCCAGCAGGCGGGCTCTAAGGCCTGCCCGGCTTCGTCGATAATAACCGTCTGAAAGGTTAAATTACGCACCGTGTAATGATTTGAGCCAACCAGCGTGGCCGTAATGACCTGAGCTTTATTAACCAGATCGTCAATGGTATACTCTTCCAATGCCGCTACTTCCTTCATAATCCGGTGGGCTTCATCGAAGAGGGCTTTTCGCTGCTGCCGTTCCGCCGGGCCGAAGTTTCGCTTGTACTTATGAGCCATGTTTTTAAATTCATGAGCTCGTTTTTTTAACTCCTTTACCTCTTTGGTTCGGGTATGATCAGCCATTTTATGATCGAGCGTCAGGGCCATTAACCGCGAAGATACCCGGGCCGGATTCCCAACTCGCAGTACATTTAGTCCCTGATCCGAAAGCTTTTCGCTGAGTAAGTCAACGGCTGTGTTACTGGGGGCTACCACCAATACTTTTTCATTGTGATGCTTGACCAGGGTTTTAATGGCCTGCACCAGCGTAGTCGTCTTCCCCGTACCCGGCGGACCATGAACGATGGCCAGGTCATTAGCCTGTTGAATTTTAACGACGGCTTCGGCCTGCGAAGCATTCAAATCCGGCTGAGGAACGGTAAAAATATCGGTATGGAACGTAGGAGTATGCTCACCCGTCAGGATGCGAATGAGTCGCCCCTCGGGCTGCGTTATTTTCTGAGCCGCCGTGTTTAAAGCTGCCTGCATTTCATCGTAGGCATTATCGTCAAAAAGCACATCCACGCCTAGTTTGCCATCCCGCGACCATTCGGGCAGCTCATCCGTTCTCAGCGTCAGGCGAAGTCGATTCCCGCTTTGATGGGCAATTACACCCTCTACTCGATCCTGCTTGGGATCATGATTGGAAAATAATACGGCGGGCATGCCAAACCGAAGCTGGTGGGGTAAGTCCTGATGCGTCGTACGTTCAATCTCTACCGTCAGGTAATCTCCACGACTCATTTCCGTGCCCCGAATGGCGATGGGATACCAGCTCAATCCGTTAGCTCTGCGGTCCGCCACCGAAGACGTTTCCGTTAAACGCAAGTACGATTGCCGATCTTCCTCCCGCTCAATTTTGAGCAGTTCTGTGAGTTTTTTAAAGTAATCCATGCCCAAAGGTAAGGCTCTTTTTACTTGCCTGCATGGCTTTCAAATCAGCAATTTCTATTAATTGATGGAACCTTTCCAGCCTTTGCGTAGGTAGGCCACTGGATAGATTTGTTTGGGTCAGAAGATAAATTTATTCATTTTTGTAGGCAGGTCGAGTTGGCATCAGGAAGATAAATGATCTTTTGGTCAAAGATCTGCTGATCAAAAAGAGAGATAAAATTGAGTATTTACTTTTCATCTGTCTCAAAACTAAGCCTATTACTTCCCCACTTTTAGCTTAGAATTGAAATAAGATCGCGTTACAACAAAATGGATTCTAAAAAAAGATTCTTGCTAATAGCTCCCTGGGATTATCAATTATATGAAGTAATTGAAAAAAATCTGATTCATTTAGGCTATGAAGTAATCGTATTGCATAACAATATTTATCCTTTTGTTTATAAAGACAAACGCGAGCGGACGACGAACTTCTTACGGAGAACCTTCCTTAATGACAAAGGCTATAAGCATAGGTTAATACAAACGTATTCGGATTACAAGCGATTATCGGTCGTTCAGAGTTACGATCATTTTGACATTACGCTGGTGATTCGGGCTGATTTTTTCGATACGGCATTATTACTGGAAGCCAAGAAAAAAAGTGATAAGTTCATCTCTTTTCATTACGATGGTATCTCCCGGAACCTGATGATTCTGCCCCGAATTCACCTTTTTGACCACTTCTATGTCTTTGATCGTCAGGATGTAATCACTTATAAAAAATACGGCGTTGAGTACGCTCCTAATTTTTATTTTGATTATCCCGAAGAAGCCACGGACTTACTCCAAGGAGAAGTTCAGAATAAGATTTATTACATCAGTTCATACCATCCTTCCCGGCTGGATATTATTCAGTCTTTTTACAAGTTCATCAGTAGTAAAATTAGCCCAGTCCAGTTTGATTTTGTCTATAATCACTACGATGAACACCATATTCCAGATTTTGTAAAAGAAAATTTTACGTGTCATCACCGGGTACTTCCTTATGAGTATCAACTACGGATGATTAAAAACAGTGAAATTATTCTGGACTTCTGTATTGATGAACATTCGGGGTTTTCTTTCCGCATTTTTGATGGAATTAAACTAGAAAAGAAAGTCATTACCACCAATCCTTATGTGGTGAATGAAGACTTTTATCATCCAAATAATTTCTTTGTTTTAACGGAAGAGAATAAAGAAGAGTTGGATGAGTTTCTTAAGTTGCCTTTCGTTAAACTTGATGAGGCCATTCGCAGTAAATACTACCTGGGGAACTGGATCAAAACGGTAACTGATTATCCAACGCCTGCTTCCAAAGCCCTGGCTGAGCCATTAATTAGCGTGATTATTCCCTGTTATAATAATGAACGGGTGATTATCGAGGCCATCCAGTCGGTAGAAAATCAGACGTATTCCAACGTTGAAATTATCGTTGTTGACGATGGATCAACGGATAATTCTGTGGCCGTTATCGAGGAATATCGTCAAGACAAAAACATCCAGTTGTATAGTAAACCCAACGGCGGCCCAGCTTCCACCCGTAACTACGGATTTGATCGTTCCAATGGTCAGTTTATTGTTTTTCTCGATGGGGATGATAAGCTGCATCCTGATTTTGTCAAGGAGCATTTTGAGATATTCAGAAAGCATATTCACGTGAGTCTGGTGTATTCGGATGCTGAATTTTTCGAAGGTAAAACCGGGCCCTGGAAGATTATTGATTACGACCGCGACGAGTTTTTAATTTCGAATGCCATTCCCATTTTTGCCATGGTGAGTGCGGCGGCTTTCGAGCAGGCGGGTAAATTTGATGAAAATCTCAAAGGGCTGGAAGACTGGGAGTTATGGATCCGAATTTTAACCAAAAACAGCCACGTTCATAAAATTAAACAGCCGCTGTATTATTACCGCAAAAGGCTAGAGCAAAACTCTTTAACCGACGACGCGGACTTTCATGTGAACTCCGTGCAGTATTACCACTATATCTACAACAAACATATGCAGGCCTACCGGGCCAGACATCTGGATTTATTGCATTTACTGGAAAGTCATCGCAATAACAAAGCTGTATATCGGGATTTTGTTAAATATCGACGTAAGTATTATTCCGTCTGGTATCGCAAGTGGTTCTATTACTTTTTCAGACGAGATAAATACAACGAGATTTTTTCCTAAGCGTTGATACGATCTCAAAAAAAGTTAGAGTCTTTTCAAAGGATAATCGATTGATGCATAGTCTTTGACGCTAAGAAGCTTCTATTTTATAGGAAAGAGCTTCAGAGAAAAGTTACATAATCCCGGCTCGATATATCCAGATACAGGTCTAGTTAAATATCTATGTCATCACTGACATAATTGATAAGCGTAAGGATCTATAGCAATTACGAACAAATGACCATGTCGTAACTAATTAGAGTATATATCATTTGTATTTAAGATAAAAGCCTCTGCCCATTTAAATAGGCAGAGGCTTTTTCTTATCAGGCAAAAATTATTTCGCCTGATAAGAAGTTTTTTAAGTTAATTTTTAATAAGTAGTTGCTGGTAAACGCCACCATAGCTTGTCAATACTGAAACTATATAGGATCCTGGGATTAAAGCCTGAATATCAATGCGATTTTCTGCAGTAGTTTTCACAATTCTTCCCTGCATATCGGAAATAGTTGCCCGTTGAATACTTTGATCACTGTATAAACGTAGCTCAACGGTAGTTTGGGCAGGGTTAGGGACCAGCAAGAGAGCCCCCTGAGTTTTGATAGAATCATAATCAGAGGTGGCAGCTATTCTTGCAGAGGAAGTAGTACATCCTTCCCCGGGCTGCTTGAAACAGGTAGGAATCTGAGCCGAGGTAAGTGGGGTCACCCCGGAAGCCCAACCTCCGTTATTGACTAAAACATATAGCCAGTCTAGAGCACGACTTTCTCCACCGGGTTCAAAGGCAATGTATTTGCAGTTGCCTATTATCTTGACGTAGATATCTTTCCCGGCAGTTGATCCTAGTAACTGATTGTTGGTGTAATTGCAGGCATTGTCTACTGGTGGAGTATTACCAATAGTGAAGGTGTTATAGCCATGCCGAGAGTTGCCCGAATCTCCCGTATCCCCTACATACAAACGATACACCGTTCCCGAAACCAGATTATAGGAAGCCAGATCCACATCAAACACGCCCGTACTGCTAGAGATGTCCGTGCCGTAACCGATGTACTGCATATCCGAATCACGGTAGATGTACCACAGATACGTCCGATTACCCGAGTAAGGATTCGATATCGTTACCCGCTTCTTGGTACTAGCCTGACCCGAAATGCCACTGATGCTAGCCACCACCAGACGATC
>NZ_NHPP01000008.1 GCF_002838835.1 Siphonobacter sp. SORGH_AS_0500 | reverse complement strand
TACGTATAATGCCTTTGGTTGTACCTCTCTAATCTTTGCAAATACCTGAACTGATAAATCAGGCCTATTGAACATTAAAAATAAAACCGGGACGTCCAGTTGCATAAAATATGATATTAGGATTCGGTATTTAAATATGTATAGTATTCAATAGGGCTAGAGAACTCATTAAACAGCACTATTTAATGACTAATAAATTTAGTTATTTAAAAGGTACATTTCAGCTGTATATTTTATTCACATTAAAAAAACAATAAAAAAATTTACACTTTATCTATAATAAATAGATGTTTAACTTGGGTGTAAACTCTTGTAAGAACTACTACTACTATTCCTATTATTAAAAATACTATTACTCCTATAGCCACTGTCTTAATTAATCCCGTTCGGGTGAATTCTAAAGGCAAAATAGGGTAATCTACAATTTGTAATAGTATAGGCTGCCTTTGCATAGCCATCTTAGTCATCTGTAAATTTTTGTTAGTTCTGCTAATAAGGCTTTATTAGTCTCAGCATCAACAACCCTTCTTTGCGATTCCACTCTTACTACTTGTTGCGACGGATTTGCATTCGGTGTATTATCTATGGCTACCGCTACCCCTCGTATGGAAGCATTTAAAGTATTTTTAACAGAGTCGACCTGTCTCTGCAAAATTTCTACGTTTCTTAGATCATTATTACTTTTCGTTTCTTTATAAAACAATGAAACCTGATTCATTAATTCGTCTATAAACGTTTTACAAAAAACCTGGTCATTACCTATAAATCTTGCGTAAATGATATCGCTTTTTCTATCTGGTTTATCAACAAATAAATTACTTTTTACAATGATTTTATAAATACCATTTATAACACTATCTTCTTGAATTGTTCTTTTAGATTCCTCAGCATTAAATTTAATTGCTGATATATTATTCTTTGACCATTTATCTTTTATTCCATTAATTTCAATATATCTATCGATAATTAATTTGTCACTATTTTTATACTTTGAATACAATACTTTGTCCAGTATTGATCGAGATCTAAAAAAAGTAATAATGTTATTTTCATCAAATAGAGAACCAGATGTTCCTCCAACGTCTAGTCCTAATTGAGAAGCAATCCCTGAATACCCGCCAGAAGGACCATTTCCGCCAGATACAATAAAAGAATACTCTGCCGTATAGTTACCTTTATGAGTATTGTAATAATAGACTCCTCCAGTTAATCCTATAATAGCAAACAAGGCCAAAACCTTCCATTTACTTAAGATATACCGAATCCAATGAATTATATTAATTATCAATTCATTGGTACCAATCGTTTTATTTGCCTTTATATTCTGAAGATTTTCAGACATTCTCTCAATTAGTTAAATAGAAGTAATATTAACGTCTAACAATGGCAAATATAATCGCAGCTAACGAGGCCATACTGGTACCTAATCCGATCCAGCTTTGAGCACTCATAGTTTCTTTCTTTTCTCGCTTGCGGGGAACGTACACCTGAGTACCAGGCTCAATCTCAGGATAGATTTTCCAGAACAAGAAACGACGAGTTGCTTTTACTTCACCATTGGCATGAATAACATAAGACTTACGTTTTATAGCATTCTGAGTAAAACCCCCACTATTTATAATATAGGATTTAAAACTTCTTTTGTCGAATACAACATTCTTGGGCCTTAATACTTCACCACTAACCTTTACCAGTTGACTGATCATGGGAATAACAATGATATCCCCGCTCTGCATCAACAAGTCCCACTTGCTTCTAGGGTTTTGCATGATTGTCGGAAGATCTATTCCTATGTTCTCTGCTCCTCTTTGTAGCGTTGCTGCTTTTGTATAGGCGTATGCACTGAACCCACCAGCTCTTTTCACAATATCAGATACTCTTTCGTCCTTACGGCTCAAGGTGAAGTATCCGGGATTCATTACTTCGCCCTGAATCTGCACCGATCGCTGAACTTCATACCCAGATACCGAGAAAACAGAGACAATATCGTAGGGTTCTAACTTATATTTTGAAGATTCCAGCGTTAGATTCCTATCGATAGATAAGGTTATAATTTCAGCCAGTTTCGCATCTTTCGCCTGACGGTCACTGTCTTTAATCCGGCGGGCAATTTCTACTCGTTGCGTATTTGCTCCTTCAGATAAGCCTCCTGCCATCAAAATAAGGTCTTCTACCGTCATTCCTTCGGAGAAGGGAAAGTTTCCGCCTTTACGTACGCTTCCATTAACCGTTACGTTATAAGTCTCTCTTAAATCAAAAATGGAAGGAATGGTGATAATATCCTCTCGTTTAAGCTGCAAGGTATCATATTCACCCTGAGCTGCGTTTTTAACCTGAAACTGAATAATCTGAGTTTCATTCTTTTCATTAAGACGCGTCACATACCCCCTTTCTGCAAAGGCATCCTGCTTTAATCCGTCTGCCTGTCTGATTAATTCGGAAAGCTTAAGTCCTGAAGTTAACTCGAATTGCCCCGGACGATACACAGCACCGTTAATGGTCACCCGGTTTTCAAAGCGATCTAGAATTTGATCGATGATATACTTATCTCCTTTTTGAGGAATGTATGTTTTAATATCCTGATTAACGATGTCTTTTACTTTTTTCTCTGTATCGGTAAGTTGAACGGCTTTAATGCGAGTGGTATAAGCGGAATCGGTAAGGCCCCCGCCGAAATTAATTACGTCCTGTAAAGTCTCTCCTTTTTTCACTTCATAAATGCCCGGACGTTTGATTTCACCTTCGATTGCTACTCGCACCTGATACACAGGAATGCGGATAATATCGTCGTCCTGTAAGTAGATATTGTTCTCAATATCCGCTCGTTGAAGGATATCATAAATATCCAGCACTTTGTGTACACGACCATTTCGAATGACTTCTATTTCCCGGAATGATCCGTTTTGGGTAGGTCCACCCGAAGCGTATAAAGCATTTAGAACAGTTTGAACCGAAGTCATAGGATAGGTTCCTGGCTTCTCTACTTCACCAATGATGGTTACTTGAATGGTTCTGATGTTGGTTAAACTGACATCGACGAAAGTACCGTTGCCAATGGCGTAGTTATTGGCTCTCAGCCGATCTTTAATCAGGTTTGTAGCCTGTTGAAGTCGCTTGCCACCTACGTAGACTTTTCCCATTCCGGGCAGCATCACAAAGCCTTCTGGGGTCACGGATACACGCCAGTCTACCAAGGATTTACCGTATACATTAATCTGTAACTGGTCTCCAGGACCTACGATATAATTGCTGGGGGTAGGTCTATTGGTATTAATATCAAACAGATTAGGACTGGCAAATATTTGGGACCCGTATAAAGGCAATGTCTCTTTTTCAATGGACTTAGGCTTCTCAAATTTGAATTCTTTTCTCCCTTTGACAGTATTAACAATGTCTTTGTTGTCGACATCCAGCTCTCCTTCTTTTTCTTTTAAAGCACTAATTCTGGTTTTCAGTTTAGCTACTTCCTCCTGAGGTAAGCCACGGGATAATACTACTTTTTCGAGCTGATCATCCGCGATACCTTCAGACCTGATTTGCTCTATAATAGCTCTTATCTGATCATCCGATAAAGCATCTACTTTAATCGACGATAAGTTTTCCTGATTAACTACCTGTGCATACGAATGCTGTCCATTAATGAGTATTACGATTAGGGCTAATACTAGTACATGAACAAGTAATTTAAACTTCATTGCTGGAATGATTCAGTTAAGTATGTACTTAATTTATTGATAATCAGATATAAACCTCCATACAGATTAGATCCAGAGGCAGTAGTAAGATTTTTCGGGATGAGTACTCACTCATTCTCAAAAACCTGCTGAAATGAAGAGTCATGGAAGATGAATACGGACTCCATTCGTTCTCTTCATTAAGATTAGGTTCTAAAAAATCAGAAATTTAGTAAATTATTGTGTTTCTAAAAGCATGCTACTTAAAAAGTAACCCTATCTTAAAAATACAATTCTATCACTCTGATTTTATGAAGGTTATCCTTTTAGGGAGCCAGTAACTATTCGAGTAAGAATCTGCATAAGTCGATGTTAGGTTGGTATATTATGTAATAAACGCCTACAAAGTTAACATATTACATGAAAGCGTCATAAAAACTGTTTAAGTCTATGCAAAAACTTTCGATAATGAAAAGACAAAGGAACTTTTAAACCATGGATTGTCCAAGCCTTCATATTCAATCGGTGTTGATCAATAATGTTTTTAACACTTCGATTAGATTCCCCCCCAATTCGCATATGTACCAAACATTCATCGACCCAGTAGGTAGGTAACTGATAAACTCGCATAGCTCTGAACGTCAACTCATAGTCAGCTCCTAAGCGGAAGTTCATGTCGATGTAACCAATCTTATCATATAAAGATCGACGGGCGAAAAAAGTAGGGTGCGGAGGCATTTCGCCGTACTCGAAAAAAGTCTGGTCATACGCTCTCGACTTCCAATTTCGAATTACTTTAGTCAGAGAGGTATCCATGTATTTCAGGTTGCCATAGACCGCCTCTGCCGTCGGATTCGCCTCAAATGTCTGCATCACTTTGGACAACACTCCACTGTGAGCATATACATCATCTGAGTTTAAAATACCGATCACATCGCCCGTAGCTCGCTTTAATCCCTTATTCATAGCATCCCAAATGCCCTTATCGGGTTCACTTACCAATTGAGCGATCCGGTCTCTGTAGGGGTTCAGACGAGCCAGGGTATCGTCTTTGGATGCTCCATCAATAATGATATACTCAACAGAAGGATAATCCTGCGACAAAACCGAGCGAACGGTATCTTCAATCGTGGCTGCACCGTTGTAAACAACCGTTATAATAGAAATCTTAGGCAGATCCGACATAGGTATACATGATTCACCAGCTAAAACGATAGGTGAGCGGGCTTAAATAAATTTAAGTTTGCGGGCCGCAAAGGCACACATTTGAAGAAGGATGAAACCGTGTTTGAACCGGGAAATATTGGTATCCCCGTACGTCCGCTCCCGATACCGAATGGGAACTTCCACGATCTTGAGATTTAATTTGAAAGCTCCAAAAATCAGATCAAAATCTCCGAAAGGATCAAAATCTCCGAAGAACTTGCGGTTTTCTATTAAGCGGTAATAATCCGTCCTGAAAATCACTTTCGTTCCGCACAACGTATCTTTGAACGGTCTGTCCAGTAACCAAGAAAACAGTAGGCTGAAGAATTTGTTGCCTAGCAGGTTAAGAAAACGCATGGCTTTCTTTTCCATCGGATAAACCAACCGCGAGCCATTTACAAAATCCCCTTTTCCGGAAGCAATAGCATTATAAAATTTGGGCAGATCTTCGGGCGGGACGGTTAAATCCGCATCAAGAATCATTAGGATATCGCCCGTTGCCACAGCAAAACCATTTCGAACGGCATTGCCTTTTCCTTTACCATCCTGCTGAAGAATCTTAATATCAAACTGGTCTTTGTATTGCTCGGCTATGCGTTGAATCGTTGCCCAGGTATCGTCCGTTGAGTTACCCTCTACGAAAATAATCTCCTGATGCTTACCAAATTTAGGCATTCGCAACAACGCATTTTCAATATTTCCGCTTTCGTTACGAGCAGGGATAACGATGCTCGTTGAAAAGCGGTTTTCCCACTGCTCCACTTCCTTGAGTGGCTTGGCAAAACTGTATTGATTAATGGATAAATGCCTGATAATCGGCAGTTTGGCTACGTATTTATTGAGAAACGTAGAAATCAGCGGAATATAAAAAGGACATAACATTCGCAAACTGTTCCGGTACACATCAAATCCGGCCAGATTTAGCAAATTGTCCACATCCATGCGGGAAAGCCAGTTCTGACGGGGAGTTTTTCGTTTCAACCCTAACCACTCAGAAAATTTCAGGAAAGGCTCCCAGAGGAAATTATAGTAGTTAACAATGATTTTTGTGCGATCATGGCACAGCGGTCGCAGCTGTTCAAAAAGAGCCTGAACGTCATCAATGTAACCAATCAGATTAGACAGAATAATAAGATCGTAGGTCTCATTCAAGTGGATTTCCTGGGCTGTCATTAATTCAAAACGTACGTCTGGGAACTGCTCACGAGCCACCCGAATCATGCCTTCGCTGAAGTCAATTCCCGTTTTGCGTTCGCCTCTGATCTGCCCCAGGAGCTCTCCAGTGCCACATCCGACCTCTAAAACCGACAAATCTTCGTGGGAGAAGTAATTGCAGTAATGGGTAATCTCATCCCAATAGTATTTCTTCTTACGACGGTAAGAGACCTGACTAGAGGCGATCCGTTCAAAATAATCCAGATGGACGAATTTTTCCTGATTCAAAAGCTGACCTGATTCTTGCATAGGGGTAATACTCGAATTGGCAAAAATACAACGCAACGGCTCCCCGCAATCATTGCTCCCCGGATTAATTACATTCCAACGCGAGAAATACCTCTATCTTACTTCGTAAAACATCTGATCACTTTCATCGGTTATAAACCAGACCTCTAAGCCTTTGCCTTCACATTTCCAGGATCAGCAGGGTGTATTTAGATGCAATGGTATTTCTGACGTACTAACTTTTGTACTATTGTTAAAGCTTCTTTTGATTGTGATGATACTACTATGATTGCCTGGATCAAACGCTACGGTTGGAGGATAAAGCCTTATTCCAAGGTCTCAAACGCAAGCATTTAGCATTGCATACGCGGTTGAAACGACTCCCTTGTCGCAGGATTTGTTTTTCTATATGAGTTCTGATAGGTGGCACCTTAATCGGTCTATTGATCAGTCACTATTTCTTCGACCTTCAACACAAGTAAGCCACCATATATTTAATTATCATTTGAATGAAATCAAGTTCTTCTCCTCAACAGCTTGAACTCTTTGACCTGCTCCGGGGCGTAGCTATTTTGGCTGTTTTCGGATATCACTGGCACATTCATACCGTAAACGATTACTTTCCCATCACTACTGATTTCATTTTTAATGAACCCATTACAATCCATAAACTTTATACTACTTTTTCACCCCTTGCTTTTGGGCATGTGGGCGTTCAGCTTTTTTTAGTGATTAGTGGCTTCCTTATACATTATTCCTATCTGAGAAAAGAAAAAGCATTTAATGGCAGAGATTTTTTTTCACGACGATTCTGGCGTATTTATCCTCCTTATCTTCTGATTCTATTATTTTTTGTTTTTAGAAGCTCCGATCAAATCCTGTATTACTTCAAGGACACTATTGGTAAACAAGCCTTTTTTACTCACTTGCTAATGGTTCATAATTTATCGGGAGATAGTCGAATTATTTTTGGTATTAATTCTTCCTTCTGGAGTCTTGCACTGGAAGTTCAGTTATATCTACTTTACCCTTTGTTTTTATACCTGCGAAAAAATGGTCGATTTCTACCCTGTGCTGGGTATTATTCGTTTGGCATTTAATTAGCATCTCTTTTTTAATTTACATTCAAAGCCAAAAATTAAGCGAAATTACTTTTGTAATTAATTCCTGGATTATTTGGGCCTGGGGTGCTTTAATTGCTGAAAATTATTATAATCATAAACGGACGTTTAACATATCAGATACAGGTATTTGTCTGTTTGTTGTCTTCTTTGTCGTTAGTAAGGTTTTCTTATTTCTATTCTCCTATTTATCTTTCTTAATGGCGGCTTTTATGTTCGCATTAATCATCGATCGGTTATTGTTTTCTTCTTATCAACTCAATAGGAAGAAGTACCAATGGATTGAAAAACCCATTGTTTATGTAGGGCTTTGCAGTTATAGCATTTATCTAATTCATCAGCCATTATGGGGGATTTAATTGATCTCGTCAATCAATTAACCATCCATTCGTATTTAAAAACACCCCTTACCCTGATTATACCTTTTCTAATCACCTTTGCAATTTCTTACGTGTTATATCTCTTCATTGAACTTAAATCAATTCAGATTGGACATTACGTAAGCTCAAGAATGAAGAATAAATAAAAAGGGGCTAATCCAAAATTGGATTGCCCCTTTTTATTTATTGAATAGCTTCTACTATAAATCAGCAAAAGCTCCTTTGCTTTCTGCACGTTTACGCTCGTTTTCGTCGAGGTAAATTTTACGCATACGCATCGATTTTGGAGTAATCTCCAGGTATTCATCTTTCTGGATGTATTCCATTGAATCTTCCAGTGAGAAGTTAACCTTAGGAATGATCCGAACGCTGTCGTCAGAACCTGACGCACGCATGTTCGTTAATTTCTTGGCTTCCTGTAAGTTTACTACGATGTCGTTGTTACGGTTGTGCTCACCTACTACCATACCTTCGTAGATTTCCTCGCCCGCATCGATGAAGAAGCGACCGCGATCCTGAAGTTTATCGATGGTGTAAGCCGTAGCCGTTCCCGTTCCTTTTGAAATGATTGAACCGTTAATACGACCAGCAATGGGGCCTTTGAAAGGTTCGTACGACTTAAAGCGGTGCGTCATTACAGCTTCACCGAAAGTAGCTGTTAACACATCCGAACGCAGACCAATCAGACCACGTGAAGGAATGTTGAATTCCAGGTGTTGCACGTCACCTTTAGGTTCCATAATCATCAACTCACCCTTACGTTGAGTTGCTAATTCGATTACTTTACCAGCCGTTTCTTCAGGAACGTCTACTACCATTAACTCGATAGGCTCGTGACGAACGCCATCGATGTCTTTGTATAATACCTGGGGCTGACCTACCTGCAATTCATAACCTTCCCGACGCATCGTTTCAATCAGAACTGACAAGTGAAGGATTCCACGACCAAATACTAAGAAACGGTCTTCGCTATCGGTTGGTTGTACGCGTAAGGCCAGGTTTTTCTCGATCTCTTTGTACAGACGATCGCGTAAGTGACGAGACGTTACGAATTTACCTTCTTTACCGAAGAAAGGTGAGTTATTAATCGTGAAAAGCATACTCATCGTAGGCTCATCTACCGCGATACGATCCAGCGGCTGAGGATTGTCGTAATCAGTAACGGTATCACCAATTTCGAAATCTTCCAGACCTGTAATGGCACAGATATCACCGGCACCTACTTCTGCTACTTTCGCACGGCCTAAACCTTCGAATACCTGAAGTTCTTTGATACGAACGCGTTTCACGCTTCCGTCTGCTTTACAAAGACCCATCGAAGCACCTTCTTTCAGCGTTCCCTGGAAAACACGACCGATGGCAATACGACCCGTGAATTGCGAGAAATCTAAAGAAGTAACCTGCATCTGAGGAATACCTTCGGGTTGAGGAGCAGGAGGAACGCTTTCGATGATCGCGTCTAACAGAGGACTGATGTCTTCCGTTTTATTGCGATAATCAGTGCTCATCCAGCCACCTTTACCTGAACCAAACAGGGTTGGGAAGTCTAATTGATCTTCCGTAGCACCCAGGTTGAACATCAGGTCAAATACGTTTTCCTGAACTTCTTCAGGACGGCAGTTTTCTTTATCTACCTTGTTCACAACCACAATTACCTTTAAGCCTAAAGAGATGGCTTTCGATAATACGAAACGGGTCTGAGGCATGGGACCTTCGAAAGCATCGACGAGCAAACATACGCCGTCGGCCATTTTCAGTACGCGTTCTACCTCACCCCCGAAGTCGGCGTGACCTGGAGTATCGATGATGTTGATTTTAACGTCTTTGTAACGAACTGATACGTTCTTTGAAAGAATCGTAATTCCGCGTTCGCGTTCCAGATCGTTGTTGTCGAGAATCAGGTCGTTGAATTCCTGGTTTTCCCGGAAAAGTTTGCTGTAGTGGATGATTTTATCCACCAATGTGGTTTTGCCGTGGTCAACGTGGGCAATAATGGCAATGTTACGGATGCTTTGCATCGGAGAAGAAAGTTTTCTGATGTCGTTGTTTCAATTATCCGCAGCGTGTACCATCGGTGCCATGCACCACCTGCCATTCCATTCTATGAATCACAGATCTTTAAGTTTACGGATAACCGTCAATGAAAATGCCCGCAAAATTAGAAATTTTCCGGCTTTAAATCACTATCTTCCTGAATAATAATTTATTAGAGAAAGTTCCCTGCCCTAAAATATTACTCCTTAAGTTCTATACAAACCTTTTTGAATCAAATTTTGTATGACTATTATATCCTTCATCTTATTTCCATCTCCATGAATTTTACCCCTTTAAAATATCGGTTTGTAGCCGCTAATGAACAAGCCGCTCAGCGTTATACCCTTGTCCTGCTGCATGGTACGGGTGGCGATGAGAATGATCTCATTCATCTGGCGGAAGAGTTAACCGAAGGTCAAACCAACCTGCTGGGATTTCGCGGTAACGTTCTCGAAAACGGGTATACAACCCGCTTTTTCCGCCGCATGGGAACGGGCATTTTTGATCACGCCGACCTTCATTTCCGAACGGAAGAGCTGGTAAGCAGTTTGCAGGACATTGCTGGCAAACTGGGTTTTGATCAAAGTAAGTTAATCGCTCTGGGTTATTCCAATGGTGCTAACATTGGCGGGGCTATTCTTCAGAAGTACCCTACCTTACTAAGCGGAGCCGCTTTCTGGCGGCCTATGTTACCCTTGCCCGAAGAAAAACCACTGGAATCTAATAAAGCTCCGGTATTATTAACTTCCGGCAGTTCGGACCCTTATTACCAGCCCAAAGCCATGAAAGATTACGAACATCTGCTGGAAACGGCAGGTTTTCAGGTACAGCATGAGCTCATTCCAAGCAGTCATAACTTAACGCAGAAGGACTTGCAGTTAACGAAAGAATGGCTTAAAAAGCATTTTGACATTTAACAAAACAAGCGACGAAGTTTAGTCGCCTTTTTTGTTCCACCCGCAGTCCCCGCAGTCGCTTGGCTCTAGCCGAGTGACTACCTAGCTGTAGGCCTCTGGCCGGTAGGATGCGAACCCATAACGGGCCAGAGAACACCTTTCCCCAACAGAAATAGGCTTGTAAACATCGGTCAGAGGCCTACCAGTTTATAGCATCACTCGGCTCTAGCCGAGCGACTGCGGAGGGTAGATGTATTTTTCTATAATGTAGAGACGCGACTTTATGGCGTATGGGTAAAAGGCGGTTTTCGGTGCCTTTGTGGGATTATAAATCCCTTACATATCGCTTTCGAATTGCAAATCCTAAAGAGCAATAATAAGCTTCTTCGTTCTCTAATAACCGTTAGGAATTAGCAAAAGAACCCTTCTGAAATGAGAAGAGCGACCCAGTTGGGTCACTCTTCTCGTTAATTCACAAACTTTACACCGCCGTAATTAGAGACAATCCGTACGTTACTCCCTCCTTTGCCCACTTTGCCTCTGTAGACTTTGGTGCTTTTAGGTACGTATCGCTGGCGGGTATCGTCGGTTCCGTCGTCCTTGACTTCAAAATTGATTGGTAAGGCGTTGGGATACCCAAAATTGGCGTAGGTTACCGTTACGTCGAAGTCCATATCCTGATTGTCACGGACGGGTAGACGAACGGTGGTATAATTACAACGAACGTCCAGATTCTTCACCGAATTCGTCAAAACGGGTAGCTGAAGATTATCAGAATAGTTAATATTCAACCGTCCCTGCTCTTTCAATTTACCAATTTTTCCCTTTGAATACTGAATCGTTGCATCCAGATCGGAGACTTCTTCCAGCATCAGCGAACCATAGTTAATAACCAATCGCAAACGATCTGCTTTGTCCAGTTCCAGTTTCGAATATTGAATTCTCAAATTGCCTTCATTCAACTGACGAATCACAGCTTTTCCATAATCCACCCGAATCTCATTATCGGTATTCATTAACCGATCTGCCACAAAATCACCGTACTGGGTATTAGCCCGTAAAGGAGCTGAAAAATCCGCCAGAGTAGCATTGGCAAAACGGCTTTGTAGATCCAGTGGCATGTACTTGGGCATATACACTACATAGCTGATTTTCACGCCCCGCGTCTTGCCATCGCTTTCGTTCGAACGTCCCCAGTTTCGCCAGTTCCAGTTATCACTTTTAGGTTCGTTATACCGGGTTTCCAGACGAATCTGGTTACTCGTGCGGGCTTCGTCAATGCCAATGGCTTCGATAAACCGTTGAGCTTCTTCGTCATCTTTACCATAACCAATGATGACAATCTCAGCCCGGACTTCGTTTTTATCCCAGATATTAATCTTTGTTTCGCCGTGCTGATTCGAAACAAACAGGCGATCCCGCTGCGATACGCTGAAAGATTTAACGATACTGCGTTTACGTTCCGAAAGAGTTCCGGTCTGGTCAAAAGCCAGCAGGGGCAGTACCCAAAACAAGGCCAGGCCCACTCCGCTAAATAGTCTTCTCATGGCTAGGTTTGGATATTTTTTGAATGATTTGTAATTGACGATTCAGGATATCAAGCTGCATTTGTAAATTTTGGATCATAGCTTCTACGATTTCTTCCTGATTAGGGGTCTGGGATAATTCCGAACGCAAATTCTGATAATCAACTTCTAACCGTTGAATTTCACCCGCAAATTCTTTGTACAACTGAGGATTCGACCCTTCAATGGACTTAATTTCAGCCCGTTTGGTTTCGATCAGAGAAGCATAACGAAAGGCCATTTTACCTTCTTCTGGACTAACTTCTGCAATAATTGGGTCAGTATGGCTAGGTTTGATCGCATAGTGACCCGCGAAAATCCCAACCCCAGCAAGAAGATGATGCCCGCTGCGATGCCCCAGTTCTTGCCGGTAAATGCCTTACTCCAAATTGATTTTTGTTTTCCCAGTGGAATGATTTTCGTTTCCTCCTCCGCTGGAATTATGACTTCGGGTAGTCGCCGCTCAATCTCGGCCCACAGGCCCAGCGGCGGCTCGAAAGAATCAAAGTCCTCCCGATTATCCCGAATAAAACGTTCAATACGATCTTTTTTCATGGGTATTAATGGCTCTTGATTACTAACAATTTATCTTGAAATAATAACTGGACAAGCATCCAGCTTATTCCGTTAATAACTCTACTAATTTGCGTTTGGCCCGCATATACTGTGTCCGCGAGGTTGATTCCGAGATATTCAATATGTTGGCAATCTCTTCGTGGTCATACCCTTCCAGCAGGTATAAACTCAGAACCGTTCTGAAACCATCGGGTAATTGCTGAATGCCCAAACGTACGCGTTCTATCTCCCAATCGGTTTCCTCCTGCGGAATACTTACTTCTTCGCCCACCGAGTCGGCTTCTTCCACATCAACCCATTCCAGCTTACGTTGGCGTAGCTGATTGATGGCTCGGTTAACGACGATCTGTTTCAGCCAGGCCCCGAAGGTGCTGGTTTGCCGGAAGTCATGAATTTTCTGGAACGCGTCCAGAAAGGCTTCCTGCAAGACATCTTCGGCCTCGCCCATGTGATTCAGGATTCGCATGCACACGTTGAACATCGACTTCGAGTACAGCCGATACAGCTCGTACTGAGCCTTACGGTCACCCCGTTTACAGGCTTCAACAAGTGAATAATGCCGATCTATGTACAAAGTCTGCTCCAAATGATTTCAAAAAGACAGGTAGGTTCCGGGTTTATAGAAATTGATTCAATTACCCCTCTATCCTATCATTTCTCT
Organism: Siphonobacter sp. SORGH_AS_0500; assembly: GCF_002838835.1. GTDB lineage: Bacteria > Bacteroidota > Bacteroidia > Cytophagales > Spirosomataceae > Siphonobacter. The sequence goes on along the minus strand of NZ_NHPP01000008.1, from coordinate 262,566 downwards.
CTTCTTCAGCCCTTTACACAAAATGATTTGCTCTGCTTTATTGAATCAATTTCGAGGGAAAGACAAGCTCTTCTTCTGAAATGTTGCATGTAACTTTTATAATTTTTCCATTTTCACAGATGGACTATCGTACTTTTAACCAGCACAGTTAATTCGAGTCAAATCGTACCTATACCTAACAAACTGGTAACCAGTGTATTTACATATATTCTTTTGCTGCTTAAAGAATATATACTTCTTTAAAATTTTTAGCTTAAAAATTGGCCTTGACTATTTTGATATGAAACCAGCCACCTATTGGATTGAGAAATACCAGATGCAAGCACACCCCGAAGGGGGTTATTTTGCAGAAACGTACCGTTCGACGGAAACCATTGCCCAAAGTGCCTTGCCCGGTCGTTTTACGGGCGACCGTCATTTAAGTACAGCCATTTATTTTTTACTAGAAAGTCATCATTTCTCCGCTCTGCACCGCATTCAGTCCGATGAAGTCTGGCACTTTTACGCGGGTGATCCACTGGAAGTTTTCGTATTTGATACCGATGGTCATCTGGAAATCATTCGTCTCGGTTCGGATCCTGACAAAGGCGAAGTGTTTCAGGCCGTTGTTCCGGCGGGGTATTGGTTTGCTTCACGTCCGGCGGCAGGAACGACGTATGCACTGGTAGGCTGTACAGTCGCTCCCGGGTTCGACTTTGCCGATTTTGAGTTATCCACTCATCAAACCGTTATTTCGACGAATCCTGCGTATCAAACACTCATTCAAGAACTTACGCATTCATAATCGGGACTATGCCCATTGTAACCAAACTGAATCACCCCTTCATTTATCTTCTCCGCTGGCTAGGGTTAAGTGCTCTCGTTGGAACACTAGTGGGTTCAGCTTCTGCCTTTTTTCTGGTTTCGCTCGATGCCATAACGCAGTATCGGGAAAGTCATTTATGGATCATTGCTTTACTACCACTGGGTGGTTTTCTCGTCGGGGCCATTTATCATTACTGGGGAGAAAGCGTCGTGAAGGGTAATAACCAGCTCATTGAAGAATGGCAGAATCCCACGAAAATCATTCCCTTTAAAATGGCTCCACTGGTGTTAATAACCACCTTGTTGACCCATGTATTTGGCGGATCGGCAGGGCGGGAAGGTACGGCTGTACAGATGGGAGGGGCCATTGCCGATCAGTTCACCAAACTTTTTAAGTTATCGAACATTGATCGAAAAACGCTGTTAGTGACGGGTATTAGTGCAGGTTTCGCCTCCGTTTTTGGCACTCCGCTGGCCGGCACCGTCTTTGCTCTGGAAGTTTTCATCATTGGACAATTAGGTTACGAAGCTCTCATTCCCAGTTTATTAGCTGCCTTATTTGCCGATCAAACCTGCCATTGGTGGGGCGTTGGGCATACGCATTATGCCATTAATCTGGTTCCGGCTTTTAGTGTCAGCTTATTTATAAAGATTGCCTTAGCCAGCATGGCCTTTGGGCTGATTAGCAGGCTTTTCGCGGAGTTAACCCATTTCTGGGCCAGACAAGTAAAAACCTACATTAGCTTCCCTCCTTTTCGTCCCATGCTTGGCGGCATTTTTATCGCTTTAGCCATCTGGCTTTCGGGTACAACGAAATACATCGGACTTGGCATCCCTACCATCGTGTCTTCCTTTCATGATCCTCTGCCCTGGTACGACTGGATTATGAAAACGCTTTCCACGACGTTTACGCTGGGCGTTGGCTTTAAGGGTGGCGAAGTAACGCCCCTATTTTTTATTGGAGCAACGTTTGGGAATGCTGCCGCTCAGCTTCTTCAGTTACCTGTGGGGTTAATGGCCGGAATTGGTTTTGTAGCTGTTTTCGCTGGAGCATCTAATACCCCGCTAGCCAGCACGATCATGGGTATTGAGCTTTTCGGAACAGAGAGTGCCCCTTACCTGGCTCTCGCCTGTTTCATTACTTATCTTTTTTCGGGTAACGCCGGGATTTATCGCTCGCAGAAAATCGGGAGTGGGAAGTTTTAGTTATTAGCTTTAAGTAAACTTTCGGGAAGTTAGTACATCCTGAAAAAACCGTAAACTATTTACTTTTGCGTGATTACCTGAACCGCATAACGCTGATGAATTGCTATGAAATACCTTTTCTTATTGCTCTTATTAGGTTTTGCGGCCCGTACGAATGCTCAGAATATGCTTCAGCAACTTTTTGATTCTCACGAAACTTTTAAAGAAAAAGCCTTAACCGAACGCCGGTTTACCCATAAAGACATCATCCCTTTGCTGAATGCGGCGAAAGCTAGCTTTGAAGTAAAACAGGTAGGTACTTCCACCGAAGGCCGTAGTCTGCATATGGTTAAGATCGGCACGGGACCAACGAATGTGTTACTTTGGTCACAAATGCACGGAGATGAGGCTACAGCCACCATGGCCATTTTTGATCTTTTCCGTTTTTTCTCTGCCTCTAACGATGCTTTCGACGATTTACGTAAAGAAATTCTGGAGAAAACGACCTTATACTTCGTGCCCATGCTGAATCCTGACGGAGCGGAAGCCTGGACCAGGAGAACCGCTTTAGGGATAGACATGAATCGTGATGCCTTGCGTTTACAAACCCCAGAAGGCCAGTTACTCAAGTCGCTTCAGCAAAGCATTCAGCCGACGTTTGCCTTTAATCTGCACGATCAGGAACCCCGGTATTCGGCGGGTAAGACGAAAAATCTGGCTACGATTTCTTTTCTGGCTACGGCCTATAACGAAGCTCGGGAAGTCAATGACGTACGGAAACGTTCCATGCAGTTAATCGTTTCGCTGAACCGAAATTTACAGCAGTTCATTCCTAATCAGGTTGGACGTTTTTCGGACGAATTTGAACCTCGTGCTTTCGGAGATAATATTCAGAAATGGGGTAGTTCACTCGTTTTAATCGAGTCGGGTGGTTATACGAATGATCCTGAAAAACAGAAAATTCGCCGACTGAACTATGTAGCATTATTAAGTGGTTTGCACACCATCGCTTCTGAAAGTTATGCCAAAGAAGCCATTGAAGACTACGAAACCATTCCTGAAAACGGACGTTCGCTGTTTGACCTGATCATTCGAAACGTGACGGTTATTAAAAACAATAAACCCATTCTAATGGATATTGCTATTAATCGTCGGGAACTAGCGGTTTTTAATCGGCCTGAAAAATGGTACGTTCGCGGAACGGTGGAAGAACTCGGCGACTGCTCCGTTTTCTTCGGTACCCAAGAAATCGACGCGACGGGTTTACGCCTGGAAACGGACGTAAAAATGGGCAGTAAAGCCGATTTTATTCTAAAATCAGCCAAAGGAGTCGTTACCTATAAAATTGAAAATGGATGGGTTAAATAGGGGCTGAATTTGGTCGTTCGCCACTGGCACCTCTATTTTGCAGTATTCCGTATAAAGCCAACCGCTGTTTATGTTTCAAAGTGCAGATCAATATCAATTTCTGGAAAGTGTATTACTCGAAACGCTGGGCTTTCAGCCCGAAGTTCGGGAGTTCCAGTTCATCTATGGCGGTAATTTCAACCTCGCGGCCAAAGTACTAACGGCTGAAGGTTCTTTTTTTATTAAATGGAATCAGGGCGATCATGAAGGCATGTTCGAAAGCGAAGCCCGGAGTCTGAATCGCCTGCGGCAAACGGATGTCCTGACCATTCCCGCCGTGCACGGATACGGTCAGCGAAGTGATGGTTCTTACCTGATGATGGATTTTCTGGAATCGAGTCCGCAACTTTCGAACTACTGGATGGACTTTGGCCAGAAGCTGGCTCAGCTTCATCGGGTAACTACTGAAAAGCACGGGCTGGAATTCAATAATTACATCGGAGCTCTGCCTCAGCAAAATGAGTGGATGGATTCGGGAATTGACTTTTTCGTAGAAAACCGACTGAAAGTACAAGCCGGGCGGGCCTTATATGAAGGTAAGCTTTCGAATAAGTTATACGATCAGTTTCTGAAGTTTTGTGAGAAGTTACCCAATCTTATTCCCAACGAAAAGCCAGCTTTATTACACGGCGATCTCTGGAGTGGTAACGTCATGACGGGTGCCGATGGAGCTGTAGCCCTGGTTGATCCAGCTACCTACTTTGGATTGAGGGAAGCTGAAATTGCCTTTACCACCATGTTTGGCGGTTTTGATACCAGTTTCTACACGAGTTATTACGAAGCCTTTCCGGTTGAACCCGGCTTTAACGACCGTATTCCTTTGTATAATTTATATCCTCTACTTGTTCATGTAAACCTCTTTGCCGGAGGTTACTTAACAGCCGTTGAACGGATTTTGCGAAAGTATTAAGAGCCATTTTTTCCACTGGCAGCAACAACCCAATGGACAAGCTATTGCTGCCAGCCTTTTAGCTGGCAGCGGTACTCTCTATTACGGCTGGTCAAATGATTCGCTTAACCTTATTCATATCATAAACCAACCCTGTTTCCCAAGTAAAACTTAAAACCTACCACTGGCAGCAAAACCCCGTCCTTTCCAGTAATAGAAAAGCTGGCATAGACAGATCATAAATTCCTTTATTCAAAAAACAAGGCTGACCAATTGATTTGGTCAGCCTTGTTTTTTAGAGTTATATCTGATATTTAGTTACTCGCTGATAATACCTCAGCCAGTTTATCGCCCAGAGCCTTACCGCGAATATTCTTAGCGATAATTTTACCCTGAGGATCTAAGAGATAGTTCTGAGGGATGGCCTGAATACCGTATAATTTTGCCGCTTCATTGTTCCAGAACTGAAGATCCGACACGTGCGTCCAGGTTAGGTTATCTTTATGGATGGCCTTCAGCCAGGCTTCTTTCGCTCCAGGCTGATCCAGTGAAACACCGAGAACGGTGAAGTTTTTATCTTTATACTTCTGGAAATTTTCTACTACATTCGGATTCTCGCGACGGCAGGGACCGCACCAGCTTGCCCAGAAGTCCAGTAATACATACTTCCCTTTAAAATCAGCCAGAGAAATCAGACGGCCTGTCGTATCTGCCTGCGTAAAAGCCGGAGCTACGGCACCAATCGCCGTCGCCTTCATAGTTTCCAGCTTTTTGGCGTAAGCCTTACCTGCTTCCGTATTTTTTACTTCGGGAGCAAGCGTTCTGAATAAAGGCTCTACGTCTGCATATTCAGGCACGGAACCGCCCACATCCTGCAAAGCGTCCAGACTAACTATACTTTTCGGATTCGCTTTAATAAATTGAGCGTTAACTGCTTTCTGCTCTTCCTGAATGGCTTCGTAACGCTTATCAATCGCTTCTTCAAACTCCTTTGACTGGCGTTGTTCTGGCGTCGCTTTCTGATAATCAGCCATCAATGCAGCCATTTTCTCACTCGAAGCCTTCAAAGATGCTTTCAGTTTTTCGTTTTCGGTATTAACCGCCGGGCCTTTCACGCTCGCATGCACCGCCGAATCAGGACTTTGCACATTAATCGTTCCAGGTTCCAGGTATAAGTACACAATATGATCCCGACCCACTTGACGCAGGCCTTTGTTTTTCGCATCCACGAAGACCATAGCTTTCTGAGGATTTGCCACCGAACCCTTAAATTCAAAGACTCCATTTTTAATCACGGCTGTATCCAACTGCGATTTGGAATCCTTCACATAACGTAAATAAGCCTTGGCAGGAGCATTCAGTTGTCCCATTTTGCCTTTTAGCGTATAAGCACCACTTTGAGCCCAGCTCAAAGCGGGCAGGCACATCAGGGCCATTATGACCGTTTTTTTCATCATAAGTTAAGTTTATCGATGATTTTCAAAATCACTTTGAATTGGTGAGGTAAATATAGGCATTTCGCTAGGGTATGATTCATTTCTGGGATAAAACCCTTTGCTTGCCATGCTTTTATAAAATTGAATTTGGTGTATTTGGCAAATATCAAAACTTTATAAATCATTATCACAGGGATTTTTGCCTCGTTCATCGTCACTCTTTTATAACCTGATGCTTTTCTATTTTTTTCTATGAAATTTTTATATATCTGGTTAAGCTTCAGTTGTTTTTCGGCCTGGGCTCAGCAAAAATCGCCTGTACAATACGTCAATCCGCTGATTGGCTCGGCTCCCAGCACTACCCTTTCCGCCCAGCGACACAGCGAGGCCGGAAGCGAATTGAAAGGGCAGATCTCTCCCGCCATCGGTCATCCTCACGGTATGACTAGCTGGACGCCTCAAACCCGTCGCACCGAAACAAAATGTATCGCTCCCTATTACTATACCGATACTAAAATCAATGGTTTTCGTGGCTCGCACTGGCTTAATGGCTCTTGTGTGCAGGATTACGGTACGGTAACCCTGATGCCTTTCTCGGGCCAAGCTACCACACGGCCTGAATCCAGTTATTCTCATAATCATGAAATCGTTACTCCTTCGTTTTACTCCATCAACTTACCTGATTATCAAATCCAGACGGAGATAACGGCAACGCCACGGGCTGGAATTCTTCGATTCAAGTTTCAGAATGAAGATACCCACTTCGTTTTGATCGAACCGAATAGTGACGAAGGGGAAGGATTTATTGAAATTCACCCCGAACGTCGGGAAATTGTAGGATACAACCCCGTTCATCGCATTTATCAGGGCTGGGGTGAATCGGCGGGCTTCAGGGGTTACTTCGTCATTCAGTTTGATACCGATTTTGAAGCTTTTGGCACTTGGCAGAATACGGTCATTCAAATGAACCAAACAAAAGTAAAAGCCCACCTCAGAGAAGAAGCGGTCGGTGCTCTGATTCAGTTTGCGTCTCACGCTCCAACGCAGGTAACCGCCCGCGTTGGAACTTCTTTCACCGACCTGGAAGGAGCGTATCGAAATCTGAAGGCTGAAATTCCCGACTGGAATTTCAAAAAAGTACAGGAATCTTCCGAAGAAGCCTGGAATCGGGAATTAGGGAAAGTACAGTTGAAAGGAACAGAGGAAAATAAAAGTCTTTTTTACACCGCCCTATATCACACGAAAATTACGCCCCGCCTCTACTCGGACGTGGACGGACGTTACCCCGGCTTTGCGGACGACTCGACCATTCATACAGCCAAAGGATTCGATTACTACTGCGATTTTAGCATGTGGGATACCTTCCGGGCGGGCTTACCCTTGCACGTATTACTTGAGCCCAAACGCTCGGCAGACTTGATGCAGTCGTTCACGCATATGGCGGAACAAGGCGGCTGGATGCCCATTTTCCCCTGTTGGAACCATTACACTGCCGCCATGACCGGCGATCACGTTACCTCCGCCATTGCTGATGCTTACGTAAAAGGGATTCGAGATTTTGACGTTCAAAAGGCTTATAGCTATCTGAGAAAGAATGCTTTTGAAGTCAATCGGGATGTGAAGAGTTATGAGTCAGGGAAGGGCCGCCGGGGCATGGAAAGTTATCTGAAATACAACTATATTCCGCTGGAAGATTCCGTTTGGCAGGCCTTCCACAAGCGTGAGCAAACCTCCCGCACACTAGAGTACGCTTATGATGATTTTTGCCTGGCACAACTGGCTAAAGCTTTGCATAAAACCGAAGATTATCAGGCATTAATGAAACGAGCTCTAAACTACCAGAACGTAATTGATCCGAAAACGGGCTGGGCTCGCGGTCGTTATGCCGATGGTCGCTGGAGTGAAAAATTTGATCCTTTCGCTATTCGGGTGAGTTTCATTACTGAAGGTTCACCCGCTCAGTATACCTGGTTTGTACCGCAGGATATGAACGGATTACTCAAACAAATCGGCGGTCGTGAACGATTCGTCGCCAAACTTGATAGCATGTTTGAAAAGGGTTATTACTGGCACGGGAACGAACCGGGTAACCACACCGCCTACCTCTACGCGTGGGCAGGAGAGCCGTACAAAACTCAAAAATGGGTACGCCAACTGGTAAGTGAAGAATACGGACGCGGCCCCGGCGGATTATCAGGAAACGAAGATGGGGGACAAATGTCGGCTTGGCTGGCTTTTAGCATGCTAGGCTTTTACCCCGCCAGTCCCGGTCGCCCGGAATACGTAATCGGTAGTCCGAGCTTTACGGAAGCTTCGATTGATGTAGGCAAAGGCAAAAATTTTACGGTAAAAGCGATAGGTAACTCAACGAAGAACATATACATCCAGTCGGCGAAACTGAACGGTAAGCCTTCCAGAAGACCTTCCTTACACACAATCAGGTGTTGGCTGGCGGTATACTGGAATTAGTAATGGGTGCTACACCTAATAAAAACTGGGGAAGCTCGGCTGAGAACCGACCCAGCTCTATTACCTCTAATTAATACTAACTTCAAATCCGTCAAGAGATGCCACGAATGGCATAAGCGACGTAGAATTTTCTGACGATCTGACTTAAGGCTTTAATCGTTGGTAAGTCCGAAGCTTCCGAAACATCCACCACACCCCGATCTTTGGTTAAAATGCGGATGGGTTGACGGCTGGACAAATAGGCTGAATTAGTCGTTTCTCCCTGCACTACTAAATAGGGTAACTCCTCTTCAGTAACTCCGGGCAGAGCTAACACCCGTTTTCGAAAATCTTCCATCACTTCCTCCGAAGGAGCCGAATCAAAAAAGCGAATTTTGTAAAGTTTACGATCCAGTAACATCGTTGATAAATGGGACAACAAACGATCGGCGTGAACCGTCCATTGCTTAATACAGGCCCAGATGTCGTAATCGTCCAGTCGGGTAAAGGCCTTGATGTATTGCGGATGCGTTTGAAAGTCCTGCAAGCTGGGTTCGTTATATAAAAACGTCTCTAAAGCAGGCGTCGCATAAACCGTTTGACCTTCATGGACCAACTCACGAGCCCGACGAATGAGCTGAATCAACATCGTTTCTGCACAAATGGACGTTTTGTGCAGGTAAACCTGCCAGTACATCAGTCGACGAGCCGTCAGGAAATTTTCAATGGAATAGACCCCTTTTTGCTCTACAACCAACTGGTTATCCACTACATCAAGCAGCTTTACAATGCGTTCTGAGCCAATACTTCCTTCTGTTACTCCGGTAAAAAAGCAATCACGATTGAGGTAGTCCAGTCGGTCAATATCCAACTGACTGGAAATGAGGTCATAAAAAAAGCGACGTTCGTACTGACCCGAAAACATTCGAATCGCCAGGTCAAGAGCCCCGTTGAATTCCTGATTTAGTTCATTCATCAACAATAGTGAAATTCGCTCGTGCGAGACATGATGCAATAACGTATGTTCCAGCACGTGCGAAAACGGCCCATGACCAATGTCATGCAAAAGGATCGCGATTTGAACCGCTTCGCATTCCTGATCCGAAATCAGATGACCTTTACTTTTAAGTGTGCTAATCGCTTCACCCATCAGGTGCATGGCTCCCAGAGCGTGGTGAAAGCGGGTATGAAGAGCTCCGGGGTAGACTAATTCAGCCATTCCCAATTGTTTGATTCGCCGAAGGCGTTGAAAGTAAGGATGTTCAATCAGGTCGAAGATCAAATGACCAGGAATGGTAATGAAGCCATAGACCGGATCGTTAAGTACTTTTTTCTTATTCATAATGAGGGGCTGCCGCCTCGATAAAACGAAAGTAGGAACGCATAAAAATACGTTCCTACTCATTATTACCAAGATTATCTTTGGATTAATTGCCACCACCGGGACGTCTATCCCGCATACGATTTCTTTGCTCTTCGCGAATCTTCTCGTACTTCGTCCACTGCTCGGTAGTTAAAACGGGTTTCAGTTTAGCTTCGTAGTTTTCCTGTAACTCCCGCATTTTCTGACGATCGGGACGAGCACCGTTCGCCCGCATTTCCTGCATTTGCTTCATCCGGTCGTCGCTCAAAGCTTTTACTTTCTCTGCCTGTTCGGTAGACAAATTCAGTTCTTTGATTAGCTGTTCCGTTTGGCGTTGAGCCCGATCTTCCGGCGAGCGTCCCTGATCATTTTGAGCAAAAGTCAACGTAGTGGACAACAAGCCCGCAACGAAGAAAGCAATAAGTTTTTTCATGACTGTTTTTGTTAACGTTCAGGGCCTTGGAAACAAAAAAGAAGCAAAAGGTTTAATCAGCCATTGCAAAAGGCTTTAAAAAAGTGTAAACTTGCGGTTCATTTGGCGATCTAGTGTCAAATCGGGCCCTTAGCTCAGGGGTTAGAGCAGTTGACTCATAATCAATTGGTCGTAGGTTCGAAACCTACAGGGCCCACTCTCATAATCAGGCACTTAGCATTCGTTTGCTAGGTGCTTTTTTGTTAATCTAACCAGCAAACTCACCAGCATTTTAAAGGATGAAGTACTTTGAGGCTATTTCTGAAGAGGCCTGGAAGCTTTGAATTTTTGCTAAAATGTACCGAAGAAGTACCGACAAAACTGACAAAAGCCGCTTTAGACAGCGGCTTAGCAATAAAGGTCTGACAGATGAGATGTTATTATTCCTTAATATCTCCCTTTTGAGTAAAGTTCATAGTGTCCAAAATAACTGGTTCAATCCCAGCATTCAATGTAATTGTTCCCACAAAGGCTCTCAAAAAAGGATAAGCAATTGCAGGAGCATTGACTTTAGGGAAATAAGACTCTTTGAATTCTTGGGTTATATCCTCGTCACAGGTAAAGATTGATTGATAAACAATATCAATCGTTACTGTAGGAGCCTGAATAGATAAATCGAATAGAACACTAAAAAGTCTCTGGTTTTCAGCATGATAGACAGGCTCATGATTTACATTAAAGCTACGTGTATCTCTTGCCTCCGGTGCCCTTTCCAAAGTCATTGTAATTAACTCATTATGATCAAGCTTTATATTCATAGTTCACCAAATGCTTAGTATAGGACGGCAATTAAATAAAAAAGCGGCAACAGGTTGTGTTACCGCTTCAAAACTATTTAAATCAGACTTAAAAACTTGACAACTTACACTTCGAAAATCGTTTTCCTCAATGTCACCTATCTCACATCCCCACCTTGTCAAATTATCGATGACCTCCTGAGGCGTTACATCTCTAAAGTAAGTGTCAATGGCTTCTTTCACATCAGAAAGTTTCATTGGCTACCTCCCCTGACTCTACTACACACATAGAATCAGCGTTTATATTGTTGTTTGGTTCAAAAACGGCACAAATTGTAACATTAGGCTGACGGAACGCTGTGCCTAGAATACGTTCTGCTGCAAACTTAAATGGAAAATCTGCTTTAACAACATCTAATCTAAAAATACCTTCATCACGAACGTCGTTGATGATAGCTCCTTCAGTCGCTTTTTTGCTACCTCTGAGCTCTTTACTCATTTGAGCTAGCTTCTTAACATACTGCTCTTGCAAATAATTCATTACTTGTCTTCCTTCAAGTGTGGTCAAATCCAGCAAGTACTCTTCCTCTACCGTGATTATAGCTTTTATAACTGAATATCTGCTGTATCTATTTCTTTTACCAAGCTTATCCCAAGCAGTAACTACCGCCCATTGAATAGCTCTCTGCACAGGGTCAGATATACCTTCTACAAAAAAATATGTACCATCACCTAGCCACTCGTCAGGGCCCTCACTTATGTTAAAATGATTAGTTAGTATATTACCTACGTTTGCTTCATTCGTGCCGTGGTATCCTTCAAATTCAACAATAGCCATATTTCTAACCCATGTATCACAGTCATTATTATGCTGCTGATCTACAATTAGTGCTATATCAAGTTAATTAAAAGCTTAATATTACTACGTATAGGATTATTTAACAACTAAGTTTCGACGTCTTCCTTATAAAAAAGAAGCCCGAATATTGTCGAGCTTGATCGATAGCTGTTCGACCTGATGTCAAAGACCTTCACTTTTAGGTGAACCGCCTCATAATCAGAGGCATCAATTTTGATGAGCCCCTAATTCTCAATCTTGTCCTGAACGGCCTTAGGAAGCTCTTAAAAGAAGTCTAGGCCCGTCGTTCGTTTTAACTCATGTACGGTTACCGTCCATCGTCTCCAGCCCATGCCGGCTACATACTGCGAGTTAGGCATATTGACCGCAATCACCTCTACCTTTTCCGTGGCTACCTAGGAAAGGTCATTATCACCTTCCGGCATAATGAGCATCACCTTCCAACAGCGATTGGGTACACTCACCTTCCCACTGGCAATACTGCTAGCCGAGCCGTTTGATCCTTTACTCCCTTCGCCGTATCCACCCGCGTAGATATAAGCCTCGGAGCCGAGCTTTACCTTCGTTCGGCAATACTCTTCTAGATCACTCCAGATGCCTCGGTTGAGACTTGGAGCCTGCGGAATCATATTAGTCATGACAAACGTAGCCGAGTTGTCGCTTTCGGTGGCCGTACGATCATCCGAAGGGCACAAGTGCCCGCGGTCGAAGCCACTGTTGTTGTAATCGGTGGGTTTGATCATCGTAAAGTTACGCGGCAAGTCCTCATCGGGCCGGAAGTCTTCCTGGCGATCAACTGAACCCAAATCACTGCTTTGCAAAGGCCAGCCTACCCAGCGAGCACTGCCTTTCAGGGGTTGATAGGAAAGTACGTATTGAGGCTTGATCAGCAGATACTACGAGCCGTCAGCTGAGGCGTTCCCCATCGCTAGTGAAGGATAACTGCGTAGAGAGGTTAGACGAGGGATTAGAAGGGTTAACTACTACTTTGCGTCCATAGGAGACTATAAGCAACGGGATGGCTAAAACAATAGGCAGGATACTAGATATATATGTGGGTAATAATGGCACAGACATATGAATCAATCGTTTATGCTACTAATATAATATAACAGGCATCAATTACACCTAGTGAAATCTTTGTTTAATACAAATAAGACATCATAATGACTTTGGCCCATGCACTCGGGTATACCGACGAAACATCAAAAAATATCAAAATCCCTTGACATTTGATAAAAAATATTTATTTTATAAATTATCTAAAAAAACCATCATATGATAGACATATGATGGTTTTTTTAAAGGCATCTAGGGATTTTAACGAATTTGAAAACAAAAAAAATAAAATGATATTTATGTGCCCATCAACTAAGAGAGGGCATTAAATATAATATAATGGCACTAAAAAAAATAGAGCTAATAGAAGAAAAGTACAATACAGGCCCAGTCAGGAAGTTTGTTGTTTTAGACGGTCTAGTTCACTCGGAAATAGATTTAGGCATTCTGAATACATTCAAATTAAAACGTCCAGTTGGAAGATTTGATCTAACATACGAAGTTGATATGACGTTTGTGCACGGATTACATCTAATCAATTTCTTTGCAAAAGGCGGTTCCCTTCGTAAAGAATTATTTGTTAAGAGTTATTGGATAGGCGCGAATGAAGTAAGCAAAAGCTTCATAGAAAAAAGTGTTAGACTTCAAAGGCAATACGATTATGGGTTTGGCAATATTACCCAAGGGCCAAACCCGCTTATTCCTAACAGTGTCCCATTCATATACACTTATACGTCTTCACATGTAAAGGATGATGAGTCGGCTGGTTTGATACAAGCAATTGATAACTTTGCTATTGACCTAGTACTTAACATATTCAATTCCGAAGAAGTGACTGAGTAACTACAAATACCCCATCGATATGATGGGGTATTTGTTTTAAGCAGCTGCTTGCCGTTTGCCCAAGGCTATGTAATCCTGAGCATCGACATCATGAATTTCCTCAGCTAACTTGTTCAATAGCTCAACTAGGGCTATAAATGAGCTGGCTGCATCGTAGCGTTCCTCCTCTCCTAGTTGGTGAAAAGGTATTGAGATAGCGTAATGAGCAAACATTTGACTTAAGTGACTCTGCAATTCACGAATCACTGTTCGGGTAATAAAGCCTTCAGCGATTTGATAGACCTTATGCTGTTTTTGAGATACGTTTTCCATAGATGTAAGTAGTTGTAGAGTTGAAAAGATCAGCCTCCCAGAAAAATTCCAAAAGGCCGAGTAATGGATTAGTATACATCAATGCAGATGAGGTCTTTGAGACGCTGTTTCTGCTCCGCAAACACTCGATCCTGCACCTTCTGAGCCATCTCATCATAGAGAGATGACATAAAATATACATAGGATGTGCCTTGCAGATCTGGTTGGGTTTCCATCTCTAACCATACATGATTTCCCCCTTCGATATTATAAGGTACTTCGCAGAAGATAGGCAGATGAAGCTTGAAATCATGAAAGCAGGCAATATCGGCTCGTTTCTTCTCATCCAGGATTTCACTCACCTCTTTGTATCCTTCATGCTCAGAACCAAAATAATGGGTATGGCTTTCAAAGTAGGTATCGGCTTCCTTTGACAGCATCCATTCCCGCTTGAAGACGCTTAAATCAGAATAAATTGGATGAGGCGTTAAATGACCTACCACCCAAACTGCCTCTTCGCCTTCACCAGCCGTCAGGTGAATCATTCGCTGCTGGTGGTGGAACTCTACCCGGGGTACTCCCTTTTGAAAGATCTCTGAGTCTTTGTACTTCTCATAGAACTCGGCTGGAAGACTGATGTGACCAGATAACTCTACGGCCTGAGTGATGCGAAGCTCAGAAGTAGAGAAAGAGCCTGAGACGGGCGATACAGGCATGGATGAGCCGTTTACTTTTGATTGATTTTTCATGTGAATAGTGAGGAATTAGAAGCATTTAGGACATAGCTCGCCCAGATCACTAGCGGGTAGTGATGAAGAGAAAAGCCTGAGAATGCAAGGATTTAAATTTAAACGGAATTCACTATACGTTATTTGGATTATGCGGGTCTTCAATCTGCCGAGCTATGGTGTCAATCAGGTCCATGACGGCTAGGTGATACTCGGCAGCATGCTGTCTTTCGTCATCTTCCAGATTTGCGTAGAGGGTAGAAGCGGCATACCAGGTATGAGCCCGGTTGAGGTGTTTTCGCAAAGATGGAAAATCATAATCTTCCCGCATGTTTTTAGCACTTTCAAAAATGATCTGGGCAGCCATAGAGTGTTCGGCTGAAATAGAGGCGTTTTGCTTTGCCATGGTGGTTTGGAATTTTAAAAGTCGAAATTGCTCATTTCTTTAATAACCCGCTCTTTGGTAATGTTGCGATAGGTTTTTAGCTCTTTAGTTGATTTATGGCCCAACATGGCGGCTGTGGTCTCATCCGAACGTAGGAACTCATTCTGCATCCGCATAGCAAAGGTCTTTCGACCTGTATGAAACCAGATTCTTCTATTGACACCAATTTGGGCCATAGCGACTTTGAGCATGCAGTTAACTTCTTTGTTGGATCGTAATGGGAGTTTAGAGACTCCGCCATATTTGACAATGATAGCTTGAGCTACTTTTGACAGTGGAACGAAATACTTCGTATCTGTTTTCTCACGTGCCCCTTGTAAGTACAATCTACCCCCTACCTCAACTACGTTGGATTCATTCAAAAGCTTCATATCTACGTAGGCTAACCCGGTATTGCACGCAAACAGGTAACAATCAACGGTCTCTTGGAGGCGTTTAGGAAACACCGTTGTCGTCAGTAGCGTAAGCTCTGCTTCAGAGAGGTGTTCCAAATTAGGTGTTTTGTCTACCTTGACTTTGTAGTTGTCCAGCGGGTTAATGTCAATATGTCCATTTTCCCAACACCAAATCACGAAGGTCTTTATGAACTGCTGGCACTTCTGGGCGTAGACTTTTTTAGCGTTACGTTTGAGTAGCATGTAATTAATAAAACGCTCCATAATGACCCTGTTTATCTCCTCGACCAGAAGCTTAGTCTTCTTTTCTTCCTCTAGGAAGTATTTTACTAAAGCTAGCTTCTCCTTGCGGGTCTTATGGGTACTAATTGCGTGATCCCCTTTCTGACTCATCTGTTCTGACCATTCTAGGTATTTATCCAGTAGTGTAAATACGTCCGTTTGACGAGCGGAAGCAGGACGCAGAGCCTTCTTTAACTGCTCCGGGGTGACCCGTTCCTGACGGGATTCGGCATACAGAATTACGGACCTTACCTGACTTTCCAAAGAATCAAGCTTGGCATTATCCATCATCGAAATGGTATCCGATAGTCGGATCCGGCGTCTTTGGATATCCCAGTTATCTAATGATACCCGAATGCCCGTTGAGCCAATATTAATACGATTGCCATTTAAAGTCGCTTTGGCATAAATAATGGGCAGACCTTGTTCAGAAATGCCTTCAGTACGCAGATGGTAGGCGAAATGAAATTTGTTGATCATGATGGTATGTGGTTTTTGTTTAGACAATAGAATTCTTGCAATCAGATATTTGTCCGGCTGTGTAAAAGATACTTAATTGTGATTTTTGGAAGGAAGTTTAGTTAATCATGACTCCTGTGTTTTAGAAGAAGAGGTACAATAAAAACAGCGGTGTTCCCCTTGCCGCTGTCTAAGTCCAATAACGGGCTTGCATCAACCATAACAGGAGATGCACGGCAGGTAGAACACCGCTGCGTATAGACACAGAAATGACTATCAGGCACAAATGTAAGCCCTACAACTATATGTTGGGCATTGCTACCCGCTATTGAAACTTAGACACTGCTAAAATACAAGAGAAGAACAAAATGTCAATAAAAAAGAGCAAATATTTTTTACTTAAATATCTATATATCAATTAGTTATGTTCGCTATTGCGAACATTTTACTCTATAACTTGAGAATCCTTCAGTGGCGTGATCTACATCTCTAAGAAAGCATTGCCATAATGCCGACTTTACTTGCACTAACAAAGAAAGCCTACTCATCGTCATGGGTAGCTTTCTTTGTTATATTGGCTGCTTACAACCTCACCGTTATGAAACGATTCTTACTTCTTGCCGGACTAATGTCTGCCTGTACTTCTGGGCCTAAAGAAAACACGCACCATCCTGATTTTGATACACTCGAGGGAAGTTTTAAAGGCGAATACATTCCTCATAACTATTCCTTTAAAATTGCCAAGGATGGGACAGTGCTATTTTGGAGGCATCGAAATATTGATACTAATTACTTCCAGGGGCAAGTTGACTTAAGTGTCATTCATAAATTAACCACCGCTATTGACTCCCTTTGTTATTATGAAGCGGATAGTGCCTCAACAGGAATAGTTGCCGACGCTTTTACCTACCATCTTTGGATACACCGAGCAAACCGAACTATACGCAAGGCCCGCGGTTATTCTAACGTTGCTTCTCCAAGCATTGTGGCTTTAGCTCATAGCTTAACACCACTCTTTGACACGCTGATGTTGAAACCCACTTCCAAAAAATTTCATTTTGGAAGCTACGTACCCATACCGCCTCCCCCGCCAGCTCCATTGCCAAACTCACGCTGAAAAGCTCTTCAGCGATCTGACTTAGCTATCTAATATATATTGGGCCTCGACAAGGACGGGTTCAAATCAGAAGTGGAGAAATGCCGGGTTTTCGGGTAGGTGCTTGCGTGCGAGTACATGGATCACATTACTCCGGTGGTCGTTTGTAAACGCTATAGGAGTAAGTTAGATAAGAAAAAAGTCAACACTCCAACATTCAACTAAGAAATCGTAGCCAATCTTTTCTGGAAGCTCAAGGGAATCAATCAGCTTCACCCTTACATACTGATTATCCATGATATTCTCGACGGTCCAATCGAATAGTTCAATAAACCTAAAATCATTGCTGTTTGAACTCAACTTTATCTCGTGCCACTGAGTATGTAGATCGACACTCTCTCCATACATAGCATGGTAACCCAGAGGGCCTAAGCGGGGAGTAACCTTTATGGGGGGATAGTATCCATTTGCATGGCGTTGGATTTCCTGCCCTCCTGTTACTTGTTTGAAGACAGTGTCTTCTAGAAGAATTGTATTTATGGATTCGAAATAATCTCTATAGTCTATTTCTCGCTCAGCCCAGTCGAGTCTTAGAAAGTAGCTGTTCCAGATATTTCTGCAACATTCTCGATAATCTAGTATTTGGTCTGTAATATCTTTCATGCAGTTGTATAAGCAGTTTTAGATTGAACTAGCGAGGATTATACCATTTCTTCTGATCAATTACGCTAACCAAATGCTCAAAATCAAATGTTTTTAACTGGTGATCGAGTTTAACTTCCCCAAACCAAGACGTGCCGATTTCGTATTCGGTTGCCTGATAATCCAGGGGCTGATAATCCGTCATATCGATTTCATATTTAATAGCGAGGCTTTTCATTAGCTCTACACAGTCATCACCATCAATGCCTAAACCCTCAAAAAAAATAGGATTTGCGGGTAACGGGGTGCCTATAGCTGATTCAATCATACGTATTAGTTCTTGACGATTAGAGTCTTTCATGGTGATGCACTATTGTAAAATCAATCCTTTATGTAAATCGGCTATTCAATATACTCACGAAAGGCTTTCAGGAATATGAACCTGGAGCTTGCTACCTTGATTTACTGGTAATGACATTCAATCGCCTTGGGTCTTCAGCTTAAGCTTCTTGACAACCTGGCTTTTATAGTCAAGAAGTACTTGGTCTATTTGATCCCATTGATTAGCATGCAAGTATTGGTTAATCCGTTCCAACTCTTGTATCGCCACATCGCTGCAAGAGAGGTTACGGGCTAAAACAAGTTTTCTGCTTACAATAGCGGAAGCCTCTTGATTCATATGCTGAGCAAGCTCGCAGAAAAGAATTAGGTTTTCATCACGCCCTGACACTTCACCGACTTTGAAATGGGTTCGATTAGTCAAAACATCAGTTGAAGAAGAATAGCGGCTAAAGTAAGGTAGAATATGCTCAATGAGTGTTTGGGTATAGAACTCCGCAAATACTTTGTACTCCTGGGTGATCCGATGATAGTTTTTAAGACTCGGAATAATATGTTCAATCTTTTTAGAGCCGGTTAGCTCATAATTCTTAACGAAGCAATCGGTATCATAGACAGTGGCTAAACCTATTTCTGTTTTAAAACTTTCACTCGTACCCATCCAACTGCCTCGGGTGTCGATATGAATAACCTGTAACAGGTCCTTGGATGGCCTGATCAATCTTCGGCCCACCTTTTTAAATCCATAGGGCAAAAGGTTTTCGGCGATAATAGCGGTAAAGTCTTTGAAAGCAGGCTTAAGGGACTCTTTAGGCAGGGGGCGGTAGACTTTAAGCTCCTCCCATTTAAGCTGACTCATTGTCAATACATGTTGAATTGGAACTAGTTCAGGTGACGAGCCAAAAGTAGTCATTAATAAACGCAGTGACCGCTCCTGAGACTTGCAACCCAAAATATCTTTTTGAAGACATTAAAATGCCGCCCTTACCGATAGTCAGCCGACTCAGATTTGAGTTGACATAGGTTCAATGCCTATAATCAGGCCTCAACTTGCACTTGTATTAGGTCATGCTGAATTATTTTTAACTATCACCACTAGATCAAAAACACAGGATAAGTATTAACAAAATTGGCGTAGGAAGCAGCCAATCGTTCTGGATTGCTTGATAACCGCATTTGAAATGCTATTACTTCATGTGAGCTTAGTAAATGTCCTTTGACGGGAATGGCTAATGATACGAACGTCTCCAGGAGTATGGTATCAAATCCCAATACGCCAACTTCGTCATATTTATGAAGATAGAGGGCCCAATGCTGCGAAGCTCCGTACATAACGGGGTTGAAACAGGACTCACCATAGATCGACAGCCCCTCCTCATTTAGATCTATCGCCTGACTCCACTCTACCTCTGGATCATTGCAAACGTTTAATTGTAAACAGGGATAAGGCACAGGAGCAACTTCTTGATCATATTGCCATATTTCACCTATCTTTTTCTCAAGCGTATGCAAACGGATATATTCTCCATTTAAAGCTCTTTCGAGCCCAAAGATGAGATTGGCATAGGTACCAGTGGCAAAGAAATCATAATCGAGGAATATATAATAATCATAGGTTTTTGTGAACACTTGGCCAGGAAGCTCCTGGCCAGAAAACCTTGACGAAGTTTCTGAAGTATCATTGATTTCTATCATGCCTGAAGATATAGAGTGAATTCATATCCCTGCAAACTAAATACAGCATGATTCTTCATTAAACTAAGACAGAGTTACCTTTTACAAAAGATGGGATAATCCCACGTTATAGATAATCCGAATCACCTATAAAGAGTCTGCTGGCTGTGAGCGAAGCGAACGGACAGGTAGCTATATAGTCCGCTATGCAGGTTAGAGTATCAAAACAGTAAGGTAACTTTTCGCACTGAGTCAGGCGAATTAATGGTGAATGCTACTGAAATGGCTAAGCCGTTTGGGAAACGTCCTAATGACTGGCTGTCATTGGCTTCTACTAGAGCCTATATTGCCGAATTGTCAAATACCAGAAATAATGGTAATTGGATTATAACCGAGAGAGGTCAGCATACAGGCGGAACATGGATGCATGAAGACGTCGCTTTGGAATTCGCCCGCTAGTCTAATCTGCCTAGCGATCTATTTAGCTATATAGTCCACTGTAATGATGAAGATGCAGACACCCGTTGTGATTTTTCCTCACAACGTTGATAATCAGTCGGTTGCCAAAAATATAATCTGGGTTAGCTATCTAATGCACTGTACTATGAAAATCCTCCACCCAACACCCCGGGGGTAGGTCAGACGCTTTTCCTTACCGGGGAGGGTTGAACAGGTACCCTTTCACGCGAGAATGAATGCAGGCACTCCACCGCCGTTTATACTAATTTCCTCTATAATTGCCCATAGAAGTACGATCTTAGGAAAGCCCCCGTCTCTGTCTATCCTGCCTGATCGCTATTGCTGTGCCGTATGGCAAGAAGATGCATGTTACTGAGGCGAGTCAATAGGTGCTAATATAGTACACTCAGAGAAAATACTGCTGATTATCAGTACTATGAATTTAAATCATTGATTGATAATATAGATTGAGTGTTTTTTACTTCAATAATCAAGGATATATTGCTTTACTAATTGGCTAAAGCTCTAATTTTTTGCCTACCCATGCCTGATATACAAGTATTTGATGCCATAAGTTTTGTAAAAAGGATAGAGAAGGGGGGGCGTAGCAAACCACCTATATTTTTAGTAGCGACCCTAAGTGGCTTAAGCCGTATGTAGTTAAAGTTTACCCAAAACATGAAGTAGAAAATCACTGTGTGATTGCGAAAGAAGTACTAGCGTCAACTTTAGCAACTGAGTTTGAGTTATTTTCGCCTCCCATTGCTTTAGTTAAAGTGAGTAGTGAGTTACGCGAACAACTCCCCACTGATTTGCAAGAAGCATTTGGCAAATGTGATTCATTCAGACCCTTCTTTGCTACAGAATACCTAGAAGGTTCTTTGCTTTTAGAAGCTGAGCTCAAGCGGGAAACGCTAAATGGGCTGCACTACCTAGACACACTGTATGCCTTTGATGTACTAATTCAGAATTTTGATAGAAGAAAGGAGAAGCCTAATGTGCTGTTACACGAGGGAGAGCTTTCCTTGATAGATCATGAGTATAGTTTGTTAATAGATAATAACAAAATTAATGAACTTAAGTCTGGTACTTTGACCTATCCTATTGAGGGGCATTTGATGTATCCCTATCTCAAGGCTTCCAAAAAGCCTGATAAGCTGGAGATGTTTGGTACGTTTTTAGAGTATTCTAAGATTCTGAATGTTGATTGCATAGATAAAAACGTTAAAATACTCAATGATCATAAAATCCCGATACTTGACGTTGTAACTTTAAAAGCATACTTATCTGAATTTAAAGCGAATAGTTCTAATTTTGTAACCTTTTTGCGTCAATCGTTATTATCATGAAACCATCTCCTTTCACATATAGCCTGCTTCAATATAACCACTCGGCAGTGTCGGGAGAGATTCTAAATGTTGGAATACTATTCATCTTCCCCGAACACCGCAAAATAATATTTCGCCGGTTGTCTAAGCTGACAAGGCTGAGGAATGCCTACAAAAGCAGTTTTCAAGAACAACTTGTTAAAGGGTATTTAAAGACGTTCGAGTCCAAAGCTCGTGAAGTTTCAAACAAATGGAATCTCTTCAGTGAGCATATCTTCAAAGACAGCCCAGATACTTTTATAAGTAAGCAGTTTTTGAATGTAGATGCCTCGTCACTACAGTTTTCTCGAACTAAAGTTGGAATTACCTATAATTCAGACATTTCTTCTATAGCGAACGATTACTTCAATCTTTATTTTGGAGATTGGGAAGAAGAGGAATCAATTACTGTTCGCGATGAAGACTACATTGTTAGAAAGTACAAAAATAGTTTTATTAACGTTAGCTATAAAAACTACATCAAGGAAGAGCCCAAGACCATTGCGACTGATCTGACATCGATCAAGATTGATATATCTTGGCAAAATGGAGTAGAACACCTCGTGAAGCCCTTAAGTTTTGATTTAGCAAGTAACCACTCTATTAATGACAAAGCTGTCTTATACAATGCGAAGCTTAACCACTTAAGTGAAGTTGCTCACAAAAATCGCCAGCATTTTGATATTCTGGTAACTAAGCCTTCGAACATTAATTTGCTGGACGAATACGAAAAGTCTGTAGATCTTCTTAAGAAGAATGATGGTATAGTAACAGTAGTTGAAGAGGACGAATTAGAGACTTATACTCAAAAGACTATCAGGGAAGTATCGGATCATATTCCTATTCGTAAAAGCTAATATAAGTAGAACCCGGCTAGTGTCCGGGTTCTTTTTTTGATAACCTTTCGCCTCCACCTACATATACTCTTGAGCGAACGGTTTGTTACTATCTATTCAACCCCTTTTTCTAAGATTTAGATACCCCCCCTTGCTCAGAATTGAAGGATTGGTCATTAGAACCTTTAGACTCTCTTACAAACTGTAAAAACTCCGCCCCCAAATCAATTAATTTGATTGAAGGTGTATGAGTGTCGGAAGCAAATCCTTGGCCATGTATGAAGTCCTTGAAATCGTTATTGATACGCACTAGCCCTTGAGTTTCTAAGTCCCGGACACAACGTCTTAAAAAATACCTATCTATCTCAGGCCTACTCCCGATGTACAACTTATAAAGGTTCTCATAGTCCTTAATATTATGAATGATGTATCCTTCATTATTTTCAATGAAGTTCAGGATAGATAGATGCGTAACGGTTAGCTCATCAACTATACGTAGAAAAGTATATTTTTTATCAAAATGTATATCAGCCTTAAAGAAGTAATTATCAAATGAGTTTCTCAACATTAGCAGCTTTTCCTCTTGATGATTTTTGGTAGCAATTCTACAACATTCAGCAAAATATGTAGTGAACTCGTCCTTTTGGATCAACTCTAATAATACCTCTTGACCTATTTGGGATTCGACATACACGATCCTTTCCGCTACTGTATGCATCCATTTTTCCATACTTTTAGAATGTGGTGTAGTAACAAAGAGAGAGATCAACTCTCCAATTATCGAACCTACTGGAATGCCTTCAATAGGTGGTGCCATTGATAGCATTGCCTTACTCAAAGCAATAGATTTATCTTTCCAATTCTCCTTTGGTATCTCTGTTACACTCATATTATTCTTTGTAAGAAGCTTTGTAAATTTAATTCAACTTTCGTTCATTCAATAAATTAACCTACTATATCAAACCTTTTCAATCTCGAATTATGGCATGGCGATTCCGCAAAAGCGTCAAAATCATTCCTGGCGTTCGTTTAAATTTCAGTTCTAAAGGAGTTAGTACCTCGATTGGCATTCGAGGAGCTGGAGTCAACTTCTCTGGTCGAGGTGTTTACGGCTATGCAAGTATACCGGGTACAGGTATCTCTTATCGAGAAAGGCTTGATAAGCCTGGTGCGTCCCCCTCTTCTTATGTACCGGAAGAGTCCCCTGTACCATCATTTACGTCCGATCTTCCTGATAATATCATCAGTGTAGATGTCCAGCAAATTACAAGCCAAGATATGCAAGGAATCAAAGACTTAATCTTGTCTACGCATGAGCAGAGGAATTCGATTGCTAAAAGCATTAGGGAGGTCCGACTGGCATCGTTTGGATCAAAGTTCAAGTTGGCCTGTAGCTATGCGTTCCTTTTAGGATTTTTTAATAAGAAGCTTTCCGAGAGCTTTAAGGGAGATATTGCTTCGCAAAAAGAAATTCTTGAAGCACTGAAAGAGCAGGAAAAGAATTCCTTTGTGAAGCTTGAGGTAGAATTTGATCCTACAATTCAAGCTAAATTTGACCGAATGCAGAATGCTTTTAAAGTAATGGCTGGTAGTCATAAAATTTGGGATAGAACATCTTCGTATTATCATGATCGTAAAAAGACACGTTCAGCTGCCTCAAGGATAGTAACTAGGAAACAGACCTATATAGGCCTTAAAACTATTCCGGATATAATGACCGATTACGAGCCGTTCTTTTTCAAGAACATCAATGGAGCTGATCTTTATTTCTACCCTAGTTTTATGATTGCCTATAGAAGTAGAAAAGAGCTTGCCGTAGTAGGATATGATGAATTAAAATTTCTATTCTCCCCTACTAGGTTCGTCGAAACCGAATCAGTCCCGAAAGACAGCAAAGTAATAGAATATACATGGGCGAAGGTTAATAAAAATGGTAGTAGAGATAAGCGTTTTAAAGGCAACTATCAGATTCCAATTGCTCGATATGGAAATATTGAGCTTAGGAGTAATACGGGCCTCAACGAACAGTACGAGTTTAGCAATTACGAAGCTGCTGAAGAATTTGCCTATGCATTCTTAGATTATCAAAAGACCATAATTAATCTTAAAGCATTACAAGCGGTTTAAAGCAGTTGAGGAGCCAGGCAATCTACCTGGCTCCTCTTAACTAAAAGCCTGTTTTGCGGCTTAGGTATTCCGCTTTCTGTTTTTGCTTGATCTCGTATTCCCGATAGCCTTTCGCATCCATAATCACTCCTTTTTCGGGCCGGGAGTCTAATGCTCTGGCAAAAGCTCGTTCAACCATAGCTTCCGATAGTGAACTTTGTTTCATGGCACTCACAAGTCGGTTGAAATCGTTTTGGTGGCGAAGTGTCTCGATTTCGTCGATCTTTCGTTGCCAGTGTCCGGGACCGATAGCCCTCATAAGCTCCGCATCTTCCATTCGTTTAAGAAGCTGGCTGGTTTCAAAGGCCGTTTTCACCTTCGAACCCTTCTCCAGATTCACAATGGACGGCTCAGAAACGATTCGCATGTCGCCTTTAGGCCCCTGAATAAGCTCGGGACCGTATTCGGCTACCATTGCCGGGCCTTCGGGGGAATAGTTGGTTCCTTTGAAGAATTGAGGAAGGGGTTTGGCTAATACGATTGCTGCTTGAACGGCCCCAGATGCTAATGCTACGTAGAATAAAGGGTTCGTAGGTAAATACCGTGATGCGTTAATAGCTGTGTTTACGGCAATCTGAAATAATGCATTATCTTTATCTGCTTTGGCTTGCTTAAGCTTGATAGCTGCCTCTTTTTTCTCAAACTCTTTATTGATTTTGGCTTGAGCATTTTTATTGTCTCCAGCCAATCCCAACTCGTGTTCTTTTTGTTTAGAGAGAGCATCTAATTCTTTTTGCCTGTAGGCGGACATTACTTCGAAAACACCAGATGCAATTGTGGTCGCCAATTGCAAAGACTCTTCTACTGTCTGTTGTTTTATGTGTGCTTCATCTAGTATCTGCTTTTTTCTTCTTTCGTATGCATTCCTTTCGAGTTGAGCCATCTTGTGATCACCAGCCAATTCATATTGATAAATCTTGTCTAAATGATCTTGTAGTATGGCTCTTTCTGAATTCTTGATCAGTATATACATATTTAGCTCTGACTTAAGGAAGCCAGATTCTTGCTGATACTGCATATAAATGTCAGACTGTTTGCCAGCCCTCTCGGACACTCGCTCAGCCAGGCCCCCGCCGGGTTTAATGGCATTGGCGGCTTGTTCCCGGAACTTGGTAGAATCCCCGAAAACCTCCTTTTGAATCTTTTTGAGAGCGTTCGTAAAGCCCTTATCCTCAATGAACTTGCGGAACTTCTCGCCATCCTTCAAAGCTTGCCCAAAGACTGTATCTGTGTCGTATTCTAAAGGCTTAAGCCAGGGCATTTTATTACGGAAGGTATCAGTAATCTTCCCAAGTAATGTTTTAGCTTTCTGATCGCCTTTGCCCATTTCTTTTTCAAGCTTAGGCATACTCTCTTGCAATCTTTTACGAATAGCTTCCAATACATCCCAATTATCACCATTGAGTACAAATTTTTGAAGCTCGTCTTGATAATCCTTAATAAACCCTTGAATGGTGGTGAATTGCTTGCGAAGCTCTTTTTGAGCCGCTGAAGCTCCAGATTTATTTTCCTTTCTTCCGTACAGAAGCTCGTTTAGTTCATTCTTCAATGAGGCTAAATTCAATCTAGCTACTTCACCTTTGGAAAGGGTATTATATAATTGAAGAACCTCATCCCGGGCAGCTTTTAACGCCTTAGTTTGCTCCTTTGTTAACTCTGCCTTGCCATTTTTCCCGATCAGAGCGTTAGGGATCGCATCAATCTGATCTCGGATAGAAGAAGTCATTGTATCAGGTGTCGTTTTATCAAGGGGCTTACCAAGGGCTGGTATTTTCTTGGCTGTCTCAGCTTGAACACGACCCATTTTGATCAAACCATTCGTGTAGCTTTCAAGCGTACCTTTCGCTTCATTTAAATCCTTCCGGGCTTTGTTGATATTTTCACTCCAAATCCGGTATGACTTACCTCCATCCGCCCACGTATCCTTGTAGCCACTTTTAAGCTTATCCACCGTTTTTTGCAAATCGGCGACCTTCTTTTTCTGATCCTCTACGGCTTTGGTTTGCATTTTGATCGCCTGGGCCTGCTGAGCGGGCGTAGCCTGGGCAAATGAATCATGATTCTTTTCAATGGATTCTTTTGCCTGTAAGCTCCGGTAATAATTTCCTGAAACATTGAACTGATTTCCTGTCAAAGCATCCGTAATTGACATTCCCATCAAGTTGGTAATACCCATTAAGCCGCCGTTTTTGTAAGATAACCGAAGGGCGTCCAGGTATTTAGCTAAGTTGCCATTGAGTACCGAAAAGAAGTTAGAGATAACGCCCGTTTTATTAAACTCAGCTAAGAACAACTGAAAGTTTGTGCGAACCACCTGCCAAGATCCAGAGATGGTTTTCAAATTCTCCTGAGCCTTACTGCCCGTAATTTTCTCCAGCTGAGCAGCAACCTTTGGAAGAACCTCCTCCGCTAGTAGTTCGCCGTTTTCCATCATCTTTAGGAGTTCCCGCTGGGAAACCCCCATGGCATCAGCAAACAACTTGACAGCACCCGGCAAGGCATCCCCTAGCTGACCTTTTAGCTCTTCTGCGGACACAGTACCCTTTGACATCATATCAGAAAGGGCTTTCGTCGCTCTGGATAATTCTTCGGCACTAGCTCCGTTGGCTGTAAAAGCGTTAGAGAATGCAGTGAACACCCGCCTGGCTTTTTCACCCTCCAACGATGTACCTCGCACGGCTCCTGTGAACTTACGGAGGGCATCTACTGTATCGTCCAGCGGGGCTCCTGTCCTCAAAGCAATTCTCCGGGTTAGCTCTAGATTTGTATTAAATTCAGAGGTCGATGAAGAAGCATTGCGAAGAGCAAGGTTTTGCCGCTCCATCGTCGCAATAATCCTGGCAGAGGCCGTTACCGCTTCCATTGCTGACCCTACGCCAATGAGTGTAGCAGAAAGAGACATGAGTGAACCTACAACTGGAGAGACAGAGCTGTTTACCTTTCTTAAGCTACCAGAATACCCTTCAAATAAGCTTCTACTACTGCCCGTTTCCGCATTAAGCACTTTAAGAACTTTTGTATTACTCTGAATTTGTGTCTGAAGAGTTGAAGCCTCTTTGTTATACCTATTAACCGCTCCGGTAGAAGATTTAAGAGCACTATCTACACTTCTAAGCTTGCCTGTTAATTCATTAGTCTCTTTGTTAAGTTGACTATAGGAAGCCCGTGTTGAATCAATAGATTGTTTAGCCTGCTTCTGGGCAGTCTCTACTACTTTGATAGCTGTCTGATATTGGCGTAGTTCATTATTAAGTTTTGTAATCGTTTGACGCTCTGTTTCGCCTGATTTACTCAGTTCCCGAATCTCATTCTGAAGGCGTTTAACAGCTTCCTTGGCGTTATCAACAAAATCGCCATTCGCCCGTAGCGTGTCGTTAAGCTCTTTAATCTTCTCCTTTGCCTTATTGTGCTGATCCGCCGTCTCTTCAACTTTTTTATTAAGCTCAACAAGTTGCTTCATCGCTCCGGCCCCTAGCTGAATCTTATCAGCCGCCGCCGCAATGTCTTTGAGTTGCTGTTTAAGGGAAAGATATTCCTTAGCCGTACGCTTTACGTCAGCCTGGATAGATTTAGATAGCCCTGCATGCGAATTTTGCAGGGCTAGAAGTGCTTGCTCAAATTCGGACTGACTGTATAAGTCATCCGGTCTAATTATTGCCGACATGCTAAGAGGGTTTAGCTATCGGAATTTGTCGCGTCGTCGTTACTAAGATAATCCAGGATTTGGCACTTGTAAAGTCTATGGAGTCCTTAAGTACCTAAACTTTAAATAATGCCTTCTTGAGGTGTTGTAGCCTGTACAAGCAAAGAATATGAATTTACCATTACTTTGATTCTTTTGGGATTGGTCGGCACACCGATATACTCGACTAATACCTTTTCAATATTAGCTTCCATACTTTTCACATCGCGATCATTTGCATAATTGACCCTAATTCTTTCCATCATTTGTTCCATTTGCTCATTTGTCATCATAGGAGTGTTTTTATTGTTTCAGTCGGTTATCAGTAAAGAGGAGAAGCGAAGGACGTCCTTTCCTTTTCGCCTTATCTACTAGCCTATCAAACTCTTCGCTAGTTAACTGTTCGTGTGATTCTACGATCCGGTCAGTGGCTTTGCCTGTAGTCGTCCTAATGGACACGTTTGCATAGTTACCTGACCCGTCCTCATCTGCCTGTACAATTACAGGTGGCTTATGTTGTTCGTGGATCTGCTTTACTCGGGAGAGATTACCCGATAGGAAGGCTGCTAAAGCCTCTTCTTTTAGTTTCCGATTCATGAGATAAAGGGGTGTTGTGTAAACCTGTTAAACTCGTTCTTATCTAAGTACAGGCGAACTGGAATAAAGTGGCCATCGGGCACGATTCCTTCACCAGATAAAGGTGAGCTATTTAAAAGATTCAATTGCTTGAGATTAGCTATAGTACCACTAGTATACCTTTCCAAGTAGTCTTTCCCTGTTACTGCGATATAATCAAGTATTACATGATCAAAAGCATTTGTTGAGTTCTCTATAAGCATCATCCCTCTAGGTAAAGGGCCACGCAATAATTGCGGATCAAGACCTTGAAAATAATCGAGATATTCCTGCAGAGAGAGTAGATCTTCGTTTCTCCTGGTAGGATGATTAGTGAAATACACTCCATGTTCCAGCAGCTCGTCAGGTACATCATAGAATGATAGGATTCCGCATACTGCTTTGAAAGGTAGTAGTTCACGTCGTTTGAGTTCTTTTAGCCTTTCTAATCGAGAAGTATTCCCTGATAGAGCTAGGCTAAGCGTAAGTAACTTTTCACTGCGATTCATATACGTTTTGGGGTTATTGGTTTAAGTACTACTCTTCGTTGTCCATCTTCTCCATAGCTTTTTCAAGAAGGGAGTCTACTTCCTCGTCAGATAGGCTAGATATATCGATTTTCGTTTCCCGCTGCTTGGGTAGGATGTACTCTAAGAACTTTAGATAAGCTGCTACCTGGTCCTTAGGCTCCAGTAGCTCAATGGAATCAACGATACTGTCAAAGTTATCGTCAATGAGTGCTTTGATGCGGGCCTTGATGTCAGCGGTAGTCTTGTTGGGAGTTCCGCTTTTCCGCCTCCTCTTTCGTGTCCTTTCTCGAACTTCATAAGTAGTGAGCAAATCCACTATACTAGTGGGGGTTTAGTGATAATTTAAGTTGTTTTGCAGGAATCTAGGGCGAACATTTTTGTACGGGTTGATCCCAGAAGAGTGGGTATCCGTCGGGTTCAGTTAGTGCCCAGTTAAGAACTTCACCTGTCTCCAGCGTCAGCGGTTCTCGGTAGGTTAGGAACTCATCAGCTAAATCCCAGTTATGATCACGTCCTTTGCTTTCAAGCAAGGAGCTAGTAAGTGCCTGAATGCCCATAGTCCTCATCTGAGCAGCTTTCTCTTCCCATTTGGCATAAGCCCCTACGTCAGGGAAAAGAATGACTCTACGCCCTTTTAATAGCTCCAGCGTTTCTTTAGAAGTAAGTCCGGGACCATTGCTTCCACCCGTAGCCAGCCAGATGTAGTTGTGCAGGTAAGCCGAGGCTAGAATGGCAGTCTTCTCTGATTCAACGATGGCTATTGTTTTGCTTTGATTAGCCGGCGTTAGTAGATGGGAGCCGAAGAGAACTTGCTTCAATTTGAAGTCTGTCAGATCCATTACTGAGTGCACCCAGTTAGGATGCTCGGTTTTCGAGCGTTTCCCAGTCACTGGATCATACCGCATGATCTTGCCTGCCCTAACTTCACCCTTGGGAGTAATCTGCCAAAAGATAGTCTTCCCTCCTTTAGCTGAGCCTACAAAGTACATAAGCAAAAGCTTTGCGGTCAGCACAACACCAAACAGGCTTTCTAAAAACGTAGCAAAATGGTTGCCTTCGTAGCTCTTCAGGGTCGCCTTGAATAAGTCATCCGGAATCAGCGACGGGGGTGCTTCCGGCAGTTTAGGCCTCTGCTGGATAGCGGTCATTTGGTAATCGTAGCCTTCTTCGCGATTGATAGGAGGCAGAAACGTATCTCCGCAGGCGTGGCAGTAACCATAGCAGTCATGGCCAATATAGGGAGCGAATTTGCCGTCTTTATTGGATTTGTTACAGGGGCAAGTTGCGACGCGTTTTCGGTTATTATCTAGTTTGAGGGGTGGAAGTTCGTTTTTCATAGCTTAAAATATGTAACTAATTAATAGTCAGAAGTTTGTCACTTAGTCAGTCAGTTGATCAGCAGTGACCGACTAAGTGTTCTCTAAGTCAGTCAGTCAATTCCCTATATAGGCGTTTGATTGACTGACTCACTTATATTTATACAGGTTTCAGGCTATAGATTTTAGAGTTTTGAGGCCCATTCCCAGTAGTCAAGTAGTACGCTTCGCCTTCATCACCATAAACTTCACGTTCCTCTTGCATGAACTCTTCAAGCCGCTTTCTGAGAGTATTCTTAGCATTCTTAGATTTCGCTACGAGTTGGGAGAAGTTTTTAGGCTCTTTCAGTTCTACGCTGAGGAACTCGGCCAACTCATCTAATGGATCTGCTTTATCGGGGCTGATGATCAATGATGGATCTGCTTCTCTCAAGCTGGCAGTTTCCGCGTCAAACTGCAGATACATCGGGGTAGGACGTTTAGCTGACCTAAGTTTAATGAACTGGATTTTGATGAGATCCGTCTCTTTGCCTTCAGCGGTGCGATCGTAACCAATACTAAGCACTGTGCTGGCCTTATTAGTAGCTTCCGTACCTACGTGACCACGAGCCTTTGCCTCAACGCCAGATGGGTTTTCATGTACTACAGTAAATACAGTCGCATTGTGCTCATCAGTAAGCTTGCCTAAAAAGTCGAGTAAGTTCAGTGCGTCAGAGTCATCATTAAAGGACCTAGCACAGTCAGTTAAAACATCCAGGAAGATACACAGATGGTAAGACGTCTGCTTTCGTATATAAGAGAGGTATTCTCGGACTGCATTAAGTCGCTCTTTACGATCTAGGTCCTTCAACGAAGTATAATAAAAACCATCAGGATCGTTGTATGGATCATACCCAGCCTGTTTCCTAATTCGCTGAAGCACTGGTGGAAGCTCCTCTTTAACGCTTCGCTCAGTGTCAATAAACAGCACTGCAAAACGTTCCTGATAAGGAGTTTTAAAACCGAGGAAGTTATTAGTACACCCTGGTCGCATGATCATCCGTGAAGCTAATAATTCGGCTAATCTGGACTTATGAGAGCCAAAGCGTCCCTGGATCATATTGACTGTTCCCCTGCGAAAAATACCAGTGCCATTCAGCTCCAACAGTGGTGCACTCTGTGTAACGGGTTTACTAGAGAGTTCTTTTAGCTTTTGAGAAGTCGCCGATAGTTTTAATACCAAAGGCGTTAACCCCTCTCTAGTATATTGCTCAATATTTGCTTCTATTTCATGGGGGGAAATAGGGTCTGGTATACCAGAATTGCTTATATTTACTGTATCATTCATGTGATTACACATTTATGTTTTAGGGTTGACCTGCCGGGGTTAACCCTTTTTTTATGCCTGCCACTGAATAGTGCTGAGTGTCTGGATAAGGGCAATAAGACGCCATTTCACGCGAGTACTCCTTTCTGTTGCTGGTACCAGTCGTAGAATTGCTGGAAGGAAGAGATGATGAGGTAAATGCCGCCGGCTGCTTCGACCTGACGTTGATACTCTTTTTGAGCTTGACTCTGACGATCCTTGCCAATTTTAATCTCGACCTTTATCGAACGGCCATTAATGGTTAGACTATAATCAGCACTGCCCTTCATTCCGGAGGTAGGTATACGCTTAATGCTTCCAATGACTTTTCGATGTCCTAAGCAGTCCTGTACAGTTTTGCGAGAATCAATGACTCTTCCTTCGGTAGAAATACGTTCACACTGGAATTGCTCAACGATTGAGAAGGTCTTTAGGCATTTACCCAGCCCATTAGCAGTGCAATCGGAGAATTTGGTACGGGGAATGGCATGAGAAGGAATAGTAGGACGTTGCTGACGCTTGAGTTCATTCCATTTATTCTCGAGCAAGAGAGTGGCTTTCATTTGCGACCTCCTTTCACTCGACCGCCCTCTAAATAGCCTACTAGCTCGTCTTTGCGGAAGTACAGACGCCCGTGGCGTTTAAGGTGAGGAATCTTGCCGATGTTGCTGTAGAGTGTTTTCTCTGCGATCCCCAGAAAATTAGAAGCTTGTGCAACTGTTAAAAATGAGGCTTCATCGTCTCGAGTTACTACCTCAGCATTAGGCAGATGCTTGATATCCAAAAGCAATTCTTCAATTCGAGCCAGTCTCGAATAAATAGCAGAAAAGGGATTGGCTAGTTCTGTCATGACCTTTGTGTTTAATGATGACACAAAGGTTTCATGACAGGAAACACTAACTAGTTTAACTAGTTTAAACTGAAATAAGCTGCTATTAAGGGTTGGTCTCTCTATAATTAGCTATATATCTATTTTTTTCATCCTGGGCGACTTTCTTGATTTTACCCTGGCCCATTTCAGATAGCTTTTCAATTACCCAGTCAAAACGCTTAGCCTTTGCCTTATAGCCCCTTTCTCCTTCTTTTCCCAGACCATACCTCTCCCTTGAGAGTGAGTATTTAACTATCTTATTTATTAGACCTTGTCCTCCTTGTTTATCACATAACTCTCCAATATAGTTAGCTTCCTCTAGGGTAATATTTATACCTAAATAGCCATACAACATCGCTATTCCTTCCATTTCACTGTATCCGCCTAACTCAACGTCTAATTTCGGCAGAGTTTGTGACGAGGATAGACTTGCTATAGGTTCTAAAGGCTTTTCCCCTTCTCTTTCAGCCTTAATATGTTTCAAGTAGTTAAGATAATGATGACAAACTGCATAGACGGCAACATTTACAGGACGCTTCTCGCCAATGGCCGGATAGCTATGTATTAGCTTTGTATATGTGTAATAACCTAAGCGAAGTCTTTGATATTCCGCAAACTCGCTTTTGTCTTCTGGGCTGTTCCCGTTTTCAATAACTGATCTCGATGGATCGTAATTAATAGAGAAAGAGATGAATGACTCAATGAACTTGATTTCTTGATTAATAACCTCTATTGGCACTGCAATCCCTGCGAACTTATCTAATAGTTGATATTTTAGATGCACAAAGTATTGCCTGGTAACTAACTCATGGAAGAATACCGCATTACTCCTGTAGTTCAATGGAACGCTTATTAATTGTGATCCCCATTCATAATACTCTCGATATTCTTCCTCAATTTGATTGTGTTCCCTAGTGCGAGCCAAAGCAAATTCCATGTTCCTAATTGAAGAAGATAACCCTTTAAGACCAAAGGCAGCCACTGTATAAGAGTTAATAATATCAACAAAAGCGTCTTGAGGCAGAGGGTTAGATTCTTTCCTATCCAATATGGCTGAGCAATCATTTATAAATGTTCTGACTTCCATAGCATAATGTCCAGCCTGATAACCTTTCAATGCACCACTTATATGGGAAACCCGATAAGGAGCTATATTTAAGAAGTTACAATCTAAATGCTCAACTGCTCGCCAATTGCCTCTCTTGGAATCGTCATAACCAATATAGAGAAGCCATTCTTTTAGTTCAAAATGCTGTAAAATAAGATCATTTGGGTTGTTGTCTCTTATTTTTTCATTTACGGACCTATATAAATCATATGCATGGCCTAGTCGATCTTCGATAACTTGGCGTACTTCATTAATGTATTGCATAGGTTCTTGATGCCGTCGAGCCTGCATTATAAATGCTTCTTTGGATGGTATGGATGTCACAGGGTCGGAGCCTATCTGAAAATCTAAGCACCAACTGATGAAGCTGGCACGATGAACATCATTGGTAGGAAGAATTGTAAATAAGTCGATCCTACTATTATCTATTTCAGAGGCTTTTACCCTAGCCATGGCAGGGTAAAAGCTTAACTCCACATGATTTAAACAATAAACCGTGTGAGGAAATTGGAAAGCTTTCCAAACTTTAAGCTTGTTTTCGTAATCTATTTGATCCCAAATAGCCAATACTTCTACTGCTTCTTCATAGGTTATAGGATTTTCCTCATTGATAAGTCTTTCATAGACAATTGAAGGATTTAGTATCTCATAAATCTCTTCCATCTTCCGTTCTGATGCCTCTAGGTAATCGTATATCTCATCACTTAAAGTATTGTCAATGTCTATTTGAGAAGCAACAAATTCCTTAGACACTTCTTTATTATCCTTAAATTGCATCGTTTTTATGGGTTACAAGCACTCGGACAACTTACCACGGTCTCCGGGTGCTTTTGTTTTATTAGCCTTTCAGTGTTTTAATCAACCGCTCTAGCGTTTCTTGTACGGTTTCCCCAACTAGTGTGATAAATGGGCCTTTATCGCCCGTCGTCTGAGCATGTTCCAGCGTATCATAATAGCGGAGACGACTAGCTACATCACCTTTCAAAATAGCAATCGGGTATCCATGTTGCATAAGTACCAGGTTCATTAGCAGCCGGGCCGTGCGTCCATTGCCATCAATAAATGGATGGACCGTTACCAGCCTTTCATGGAGTTCGGCGGCAATGGCTACGGGATGACCCGTAGCTTCTGCATACCAACTCCAAAGTTTTTGCATTTCTTCTGCTAGGACATAGGCCGCAGGAGGCACATGCTTGCTTCCTCTGATTAATACAGGTACATCCCGATACTTCCCTGCATTTCTCGGATCGATTCCCCGAAGAATCAACGCATGAATATCTAAACACACCCGCTCATCGATTGGTATCTCACGACGGGCAATGTCTTTAATGAACTCTAATGCATCGCGGTGGTTGATTGCCTCCAAATGGTCTTTTAAAGGTTTACCACCAATGGTCATACCTTCGTTAATAACCAGATCCGTTTCCCGCAGAGTCAGCGTATTGCCTTCGATTCGGTTGGATTCGTAGGTATATTCTAGCTCAATGGCCTGGCGGATACGTTCGTTATCCAGGTGTCGATAGCTATCAAACTCCGCCTTTAGTTGGTTTAACGTAGTATATAGGGGTTCATGATTCATTGTATGGCATCTGTCTCGGTTACGTTCCCTAATTACGTAAGGGTTACATTAACGCTTCTAAATACTTCTTGGTTTTCTCGTCATCAAAGCTACCTAAATATGCTTCCGTCGTGGCGATGTTCGCATGCCCTAGTGACTGTGAGATAAAGGCAATGGGAGCCTCTGAGCGAAGCAGGATCGTGGCAAATGAATGCCGGGCTGCATAGGTCTTTACATCACCCTCCACCCCTACTGCCTCGGCAATCTTGGTCATGTACTTATTGGTGACTTTAATGACCTGGCGTATGATAGCTCTTTGGCGTATAGCATCCATCGTTTCTTCAAGAAAAGGGAATACGTAGGCATCAGGCCGGTTGTCTGTATTCTTCCAACGCTTAATGATGGCCCAGCTTTCCTCAAACAACATTGCCTGAATCTTCAACTGATCTGCCTTTCTGGTTCTGGCTGTCTTCTTGCGAATGAATACAATCTTATTTTTCTTCTTATCGATGTCCTTCCAGCGGAGGTGAAGAATATCGGCGAAGTTCATGCCATTGCTGTAGTAAGAGAACGCCCATAAGTCACGGCTCCGTTGTTCCATCCCAGGGGCACACTCATAAGCCATGATCTTATCGATGTCTGCTTTATCCAGGGCCTTCTTCGTGTTCTTACCCGCTGGAATCACATACCTCTTCTTGCCGAATGGATACACATCTTTGGAGATGATACCGTCGTCAATAGCATCATTGAACATCGAGCGTACGTGACGCAGGTAGATGCCAATAGTCGTAGAAGAGGCTGGGCTAGGCTTGCCAGAAGGACTTTGAGAGCTTTTGCCGTACCGTTTCATCCAGCCTTCGTAGTCGGCTAATAGTTCAGGCGTAACTTCTTTGTAAGTCAGCGTAATGACAGGAGAAGCGGCCTTCTTTGGCAAAGCAGCCAGCCCTAAGTCTTGACGATCCGCTTTAGATAGAGAGCTAACGTAGCGAGCCAACGATCTTCCTGCGGCGTCATAGGCAGTAGCATTGCCTACCCGTCCCTGCTTACGCATAGAATCGGCTTTTCTGGATATGGCTAGTAAGAGGTCCGTTTTATCGAAGTCCTCGACTACGGAATCTGTTCGATAAAAGGCTTCTTTAAAAACGTCGAAGGAGAACACGGGAAGCTTGTCTACTACCTCTTTTGCCTTCTTGATGAAAGGCTCTAGCGAGTCATAGATATGGCGTATCCGCTCAGCAGATTTACCATAGCCGCCTTCGTAGCAGCGAACCAGCTTATCAAAGTCTTCCTTGGTTAGAAACACCCCGCCTTTGATTGGAAAAGAATATTTCCGGTTCTCACGCTGGAAGATGACTCGAAGCTTCACCGAAATCTTCCCATTCGATGACGGATCAAAGGCAAGCTTGATTTCGGCTTTTGTGGTATTCATACATGGTTGGTTAGATCGTGCTGGTTAGATTATTCTCAAAATCCCATAACTCACCAGCAAACTCACCAACAAATCTAAGAATTAATCAGCTATCAATGAGAATGAACGGGGAAACAATTTATTTACAATACTGATATTCAGTGCTTTTATAGCAACACAGGGAAATAGTAGGATTCACTGGGAAAGCGATAACTATTGACTCATAATCAATTGGTCGTAGGTTCGAAACCTACAGGGCCCACCCTCATAATCAGGCACTTAGCATTCATTTGCTAGGTGCTTTTTTGCTTGATGAGCCAACAAACAAGCCAACATATTCAGTGATGAGGTACCCTGAGGCTCTTTCTTGAAGAGGTTTGGAGCCTTTGAATTTTAGTCAAAATGTACCGAAGGGGTACCGACTAAACTGACAAAAGTCGTTTTTCCGAAGTTGGAGAAAAACCTATATATGCAAAAAGCACCCAGCGGTTGTTGCCAGATGCTTTAGATTTTTGCGTTTAAGTCCTAAAAGGGTACTGACTAAACCGACAAAAGTCTATATACGCTACTCTTCCTTCACTTTGCTACTGGCATACACTCCTACTACAGCCTCTAGTTCCGCTGCATAGTTGTAAATGTCATCCAACGACTTAATCTCCACCTTCGTTTCCTTCTTAGCTGCATCAAATGTTCCCAGATACTTTTTCGTCTGAGCATTCAAATACAATCGACAGATGGGTCGACGGTTGTTATCGTCCAGGAAGATGGCAAAGTAGGAAAGTGCATCACGATGCGTAATCCGAGCTGCAGGCACCTTCGTTCGAAGGATGGACCGAACAATATAGAAGCCTTCCAGTTCCTCCTCTGTGGTAACAATCTCCGCTTTCTCTTTATCGGCCTGAGTTGGTACTGAGGGCAAAGCTACAGTCTCATTAGACGCATTTGTAGACTCTACCACAGACGATGAGGACAAAGAGTCATCATTGGTAATCGCGAGCTTCAATCGGTCGTTTAGCGTATCGTTAATGAAGTTAGCAATGGTTCGCTTTAACAGAGGCTTATAGTACTCCAGTACCTTTGCGGTAACAGCTGTGGGATACACCTGCTTGACAAAATGTTTGGTAAACTCATCACCTGGGTCATTGAATTCCTTTTGAAGCAACGTTCGTAGCTCATTGGAGTTCTTGGATTCAAACGCTGACTGATAGACGCTATTGACGTCAAAGCTTGACTTATGAAACTCCTTTAGCTTTTCAATCTGTCCGTCTTTGATGGCTTCCAGATTGAATTCAAAGAACGGCTTCTCATCCATCTTGTTAGCATCCACTAGATCCGTGTAGAAGCGAAAGATTAGCCCGTTCGTGAGGATAGAGAACTTAGCCTTGGAGACGTGGAAGTAACGAAGTAGCTGCCCATCATGAATGTCCAACGACTGTTTCCAGTGTTTGCATTCAACTAGGATAACCGGATGTCCTTCTTTAAAGATAGCGTAGTCAATCTTCTCTCCTTTCTTGATACCAATGTCACAGATGAACTCGGGAACGACTTCCAGCGGATTAAATACATCGTAGCCGAGGACTTGAAGAAAAGGCATAATGAAGGCATTCTTGGTAGCCTCCTCGGTGTGGATGTTATCTTTTAACTGAGATACGCGTTCGCTGAGTTGGCGAACCTGGTCTTTGAAGTCCATAGCGGCGGTGTAGGGTTAAGGTACTGTTTTACGGTTAATTCATTTTAGCAATAAACTAAGTTTTGATTGAACTATAACTGCTGTTCGCTCAATTGCTCTATGTCTATTCTATTGTAAAACAGCCTTTAAGGTTATCACTCGCCTGAAAAAAGATTTTGTTTGAGCCTCACTTTCAGCACTTGCGTCACTCTTGGGTCTCGCCAGTTTTGTCGGCACTCCTCGTAAGACGTTGCACCCCAAAGGATATTTGCCTCATTATCAGGCGATAGCTATTTTTTAAGAGTGTCAATGTGTAACTGTGTAATGCTAGCTAGGAAACAGAGCTAACGATCACTGGGAAATAGGCTTTGATTGGAATCGAGTACAATAGGGTTGGCATTCCTATCTACTTCTCCTTTGAGGGGGACCGTCCACAACGCCTTTCCCGTTGATTCTTCTATGGCATATAGGTGCCGATCTGTACTGATCTGGAAGAGGGTGCCATTGGCATAGACGGGTTGGTAGGGATAGCCCCTTCCATTGGTATTGTAAAAGGCTTGATACGATCCATCATCACCGTTGATTTGGTACAAGCTACCATCCAGGCTACTCCAATAAAGAAAATCGTTATGAATAGCTACGGGAGAATTGGATCTTGCAAACTCCATTTTCCATCTTTGCTTGCCATCTTTTATGGAAAGCCCTCGCGAGTACATGGCGTAGTTTTGATGGCTTGAAATCACAATAGTATTTGAGGTAGCTCCGACCACATATGAACTCACAAGGCTAGAAGAGGAATTATTTGAACTGACCTGTTTATCCCATTTTGCCTTACCTGTTTTGGCATCAATCTGGATTAACCTTTCATTATAACTTATAGCGGTTTCAGTAGTTCGGCTCTGGTCAACTTCAGTAACAAAAGTATACAGGCTACTATTCTTAAAACAAAAGGTTAAGCCAAACTGAGGGCTTACATAGGTCTGCCATTGAACCTGCCCGGAAGCCGGTTCTATACAAAATATGCTAGTATAGGTGGTGCCATAAATGAGTCCATCATAGGCACGAAGTATATACGCTTTTGAATTAGGTGTATCTTTAAGGACAACCGAAGGTTTCATCTCCCATTTCTTTTGGCCTGTTCTGGCATCCAGACCTACAATGAAGTCCTCGCCTGCCGAACACAATACCCCTTCAGCAGAGGCAAATTTATATACCCCAAGGCCTGGCCTAGCAAATGATGTTTTCCAAACGATCTCTCCTGTTTTCATATCATGAGCCTGGATCTCACGACCATTATTATTAGTGTACAGGAGCCCATTTGAAGCTGCTGGACCTTCAATCATGGTTCCCTCTACTTGTTTTTCCCAAAGAATATCTCCAGTCTGAGCATTAAACGAGTATAACCTTCCCTCTAGATCAGAGATAAATACAGATGTATTGGTGCCGATAAGTTCTGGTGTAGGAACAGGTAGATTTCCCTTTTTACAGGCACTAGTAATGAAGTAAAAGGTAAGTAGGATGATTACACTAGAAAAAGGTTTCATAGAGGTTAACGGTGGACAACGGACTCAAGCAAAGATAGCATGAAGTCACTGATATTATCAGCTACTACGTATATGGTCCCTCCTATCTCATAGAAATATAAAGCGGGTTTAAAGGTAGAAGTACTGTATCACGAAATGCCTTTGCATAAATTTAAGTTTGATCTCGTTCGCTCGGATGAGGTATGCTATAAATTGATACGAAAATGCTAGGGGAACGTATAGCTCAATCTTCTGAATAGTTCATTAGCAAGCTATATTGCAGCCTATACCACCTATGGCATTATACTTTCTAAAAGGTTGTTCTATAACTGCGGTTATGTTATGTGAGCTAACAAAGATGCAAGCACTTTCTAAATATGATCAGTTTCTTAGAAAAGTCGATAAATGAGTTGGAGTCGAGTGAACCTTTTCATTCAACTGAATTTGAATCCTCTTTAATAGCAACCTGCTATAAATTGAGGGACAAGAAACTACAAAATTACTCGACTGAAGATTTAAGGATTATGATTGGCCAGAACATTGGTCTAACTTGGCTGATTCCCTTAGCTCTAGACAAGTTGAAAGTCGATATTCTTGCAGAAGGCGACTTTTACGAGGGGGATCTATTGGTAAGTGTATTGAAAACTAGTCCATCCTATTGGCGTAATCATTCGCTCGAACTGGCCACCTTTACCACCCTACTTGAGAAAAGCCTTACTTCTCTTGCTACTAGTGATGCCCCAAAAGCAGTACTAGAAAACGTCTATCAGAGCTTGCCTAAACTGAGAGCTATTTCTTTTGTATAAGTGATTTTATGTTAAAAACCTTCGTTATCGACTGCCATTTTATTATTGACAAATCCGGACCAAGTATCAAAAGACTCGAATAAGGGGAAACGGCTATCTCCAGATCCTAACCAAGTCAAATGCACTACTACCCACTCGCTAGTATCTACCACAACTAATAGATCATCATTAGCAAAGCTTCTCCCAATAAGTTCAAGGTGTCTTCCAAACAGTGGGTGTCGCTGAGTAATTTCCTTATTTAATTGAAGTAAAAAAGAATCCCTTTGGCTTGTTGGGATCTCCCCCCAAGGCTCTAACCAAGTTCGTTCTTCTGGCCTCTTTTTCTGTTGCATAATCAATTGTTACGTTAATCGCCATAGCAGTAGTTTAATGCAGGTTCTAAAGTGGCAATAAAAAAACTATTTCAGAAAGGTACCTGCCACTGATCAGAAAAAATAAACACCCCGAGGAGGAGTGTTTATCTGCTTGTACGGAAAAGATTCAGCTAACTGGCTGCTCGGAACGTCTTAATTAGTTCCAGCGTCCGAAAGGTTAGATCTGATCCCCCTGGCAATGGAATCTTACGTTTCAGCCGAAAACTAGAACGCTCAAGCTTCCTATCATTCATCCAGCTTATCCTGACTGCCAGATAAACTAGAGCGTAGAAGGGTTATCTAAGAAAGAGGAGAAAGTGAAGCGGTTTCTTTATAGGGGACGGTACATCGGTCTTTTGTAATGATTACGGAGCTACCGTGAAGACTTGATTTAACCTGCGGGTTAACCTTGCCGATAAAACCGGCAGGATACCCCACAGGTACACCGAAATAAGCTTGATTATCGTTCCATGTATCATGTGGAAAAAAATGGGGTATACGAACCATTCCTTTGGAGAGGTGGAGTACCTGTAGAGAAGCAATATTCTAAAATAGAGCAATCAAAGGTTTTGAATTTCAAGAGAGTAAGATTATAAATAAAACGACCCGCTAGGATATACATTTTCTAGAGGGGCATTTGTAAGAAGGTTATTATAAACTCTCTTCTCTATTAAATTCATTTTTGCATGTTTGGCACCGATTACTGATGCAACATTAAACATGAATATGAGTCTTTGTACAAAACTAACCTTATGCAAAAGACTTTTGTATTCCTAATAAAGAGGAGCTTGCTAAGCACTTTGCTCATGTGTTTATCTTACAGCTCTCTATTTGCCCAAGAACGCAACCTGTACGCCGAAGCAATGAATGCCTATCAGCAGAAAAAATACGTTCAAGCAAGCCAACTTTTTGGGCAGTTGTTTACTAAGCAAGGCTATCGATTACCAAGTGGCCAACTCTATGATGGTGCCTGTATCTATGCCTTACAAGGCGATCATGAACAGGCGTTTCAGTTATTGAACTATCTCGTAACCAATCGATTCTATAGTAATGTA
This sequence comes from Siphonobacter sp. SORGH_AS_0500, assembly GCF_002838835.1. Classification (GTDB taxonomy): domain Bacteria; phylum Bacteroidota; class Bacteroidia; order Cytophagales; family Spirosomataceae; genus Siphonobacter. The sequence goes on along the minus strand of NZ_NHPP01000008.1, from coordinate 220,046 downwards.
GACCATCTGTTGAGTGACACCGATTTGACGACTTTGCGTGACAATGAACCCTGGACGGCCATCATTCAGCAGGCTCGTGAAAACAAACGGACCTTGCCTGCACGGACTTATGGCCGCATCAAATCCTCGCTTTTAAAGGCCAAAGCAATCCTGGCGGCCGATAATGGTCAGTTGTGGGGTGAACCCATCTGGTCGAATCAGATCCTAGTGTTAGATACGGATAACACCATTTATAGCCTGGAACCGTTACCGGAAAGCACGACAAGCGATTCTGTCTTGTACACCAAGAAAGTAACGCCCACCCAGCTAAGTCAAAGTAACTCAGCACAGCCCTATTTGGGGAAACAGTACGCCATTGTGCTGACTAGCTACTTAAGTGATAGTAGTGCTACGATTATTCATGAGTTGTTTCACCTGCTCCAGTTTAAGCATCGAATGTTTTTAGGTAATCCGGTCAACTACCTGGATCGCTATGAAGCTCGTCAGTTGTTACGTTTAGAATTTCAGGCTTTGCGAAATGCACTGAATGCCGTTCGTAAACAAGAGACGCCTACGCTAGTGGTTCAGTATATAGAGGATGCTCTGCGATACCGAAAAGTGCGTCAACAGGCTTATCAAAACGATCTAGAAGGGGAATTACAACTGGAAACGCTAGAGGGAATGGCCAACTACACGGGCTACAAATTGTCTACTTATTCGGATAAGTACGAACGAGCAATGCGGGAACTGACGATGCGGGAAGAAGCATCCACGTATACCCGTCCTTTTCCTTATGCGACCGGTCTGGCCTATGGCTTATTGTTCGATTACCTTCACCTAAACTGGAAAGAGCCTCTTGACCACATCTACAATTTTCGGGCACTCTATGAGCGGCTTACCAAGCGAACCATTTCGGTTGATAAACAGGCCTTCCAACGGGCTAACCGTCGGAATAACTATTTGAGTATTCACCGTCAGGAACTAGCTCGTTACCAACAGAACGAAGCTAATCTAGCGTACTATACCAATCGATTCGTTCATCAGCCTACTTTGCAGGCTACTTTAGTCGATACTGTCTTTACACGCAGTTTTGACATGAACGGTACACTCGTGCTAGGTAATCGTGGCCTGGTGTATTCAAATCTGATAGGCACGAACACAACGGGCCGAAACTTCGGGAACTTTCATACCTTGCCAGCGAAGGAAAAGCTGGGTGTGTCAGGCATCTTAGGAACTCCTGATGGTCGAACGTTTATTTTTTCGAAACCGATTCAGATTACTGATCACCAAATTATTGGAGAGGACTATGAAATTGATTTAGCTGAAGGATGGGCAGTAGAAAAAGTCAACCCCAAAGGGGACTTACGACTATATAAGAAGAGCCTTTAGCGTTGTCAACTACACTAAAAATAGTTGACAATTTTAGGATCAAATTAAATAGGCAAACTCGTTTTAAAATGTCGACTATTTTCTTACTTACAGGATTTACGAACCCGCCATTTTTAGGTAGCTTGTCTTTCATTCGATGAGCTTGCTAAATACCTACGTAATACCCACGTATTTCCTATGAAATAAAAGGTTTTACGTGGGCAGGGAGTATAGGAGAAAGCTATTTAGAAAAAAGCATAGATATCATTTACTTGATATCCATGCTTTAATTTGAAGAGTCAACAGTATGTATGCTTAAGGCGTCAGGCCTGGTATTAAAAGTTCGTTGTAATTGAAGAATTGAATGAATCACGACAAATGGCAGTAGAAATGAACGTGTCATTCAGACCAACAGAAAGACAAATAAAACAAATCCGCTTATGGTTAGAAGAGGAGGAGCGGAATACTCAAGAAGGCTTCTACTGTAACTGGAATTCTATAAAAAGCTCATATGATGAAAAAAGCATTGCCATTATTCTCGAAGGAAGAAAAGCCATCGGTTTTATAACCTGGCATGGGGGAGGTGAGGACTCTAGTGCAGGTATTGACATTTCTGAAATACATCCGGATTACCGTAGAAAAGGATACCTGAAGCATATGTTTAATGAGCTCTGTCAACATTTGGTTGCTCAGGGAACCGTAGCGTTGTGGTTGCGATGCGTGCCGGCCGCCTCGGAAAAGGCTTGGAAGAGATTAGGCTTCACCAGGTCTCCGGAGGTTATGCAGCATACGAACACAAGGAGTCATGAGGGACCCAAGATGTATAAGATCATAGTACCTCATCTAAAACCTGCTAAAAAGATAAGTACAAAGGAAGTGGTTAAGCTATGGGATCAGGAACCGCATGAAGCAAGGAAGTGTGATCCAGCCTGGCAATGGAATCTCAAGTTTCAGCTGAAAACTAGAACCCTCAAGCTTCCTATCATTTATCCGGCTCATCCTGACTGGCAGATAAACTGGAGTGTAGATGGTTTATCTCAGAAGGAAGAGAAGGTAAAGGGTTTTCTTGATCGAAATCGGTACATCGGATCCTTCGTAATGATTACGGAGCTACTGTGAAGTAACCTGCGGGTTAACCTGCCGATAAAACCGGTAGGATAACCCGCAGGTACACCGGTAGGATAACCCGGAGGATACCCAACCAAATAAAAAGAATATAAACAGTAAAAACATTAAAACACTAAAAGGGCGTTTTCACGCCTTTGCGTCGAGCTGTCTTTTTAAATCAATACCTATTGCTCTCAGAGACGAAAAGTAAAGAAAAGCCATCCCCCAGTTCCGCGGCCCCCCTTCCAGTTTTTGAAATCTTGAGTGTAACCAGTCGAGGAAAGTACTCGTGAAAAGGCCTGAGTTTTGCCATAGCTTTGAATGGGTAAGCCTGGCATTCTTCTGGCCCTCTCAGAAACCGCCGAATTTGTGCCTTCTTTTAGCTTAGGATTGATTTGTACTCCACTACTAGTATAAGTAATTTAAACGCCTCTACGGAGTTTTCTGAGAACCTGTAAAAAATCAATCAAAGGTTTTAAATTTCAACAGAGTAAGATTATAAACAAAACGACCCGCTAGGATCTACTATTTTCTAGAGGGTCGTTTGTAAAAGGTTACGGACAGTATAAGTGCTATCTTTATTTGTATATCTAACTTTTCCAATGCAGTACTCGTAGCCTATGAAAACAAGAATATGTTGGGCAATTTTACTAATTGTTGTATTGGGGTGTCAGTCCAAAAACTTTGAAGAGATTGAACTATCCTATAGTAGCACTTTTGAAACTGACTTTTCAATGAAGATTTCAGAGTCCTATCAAGTCTGGCTAAGAGATCATTTTAATAGATACGAATTTACAGCAGACAGTGCCACCGCCCCTAAAGAAGGTATCTACTACCTTTCCACGCTATCTGGTAATCAACAAGATACGCTCAATCTATTTCTGAAAAATATTGATTTCAAGAGATTGGATAGTAGGTATTATGAAGATTACAAAGATGGAAGAGAGTATAGATTTTACATCAGAACGAAGGCTTTTGCGAAGACCATATACGTTCATAGGGATGAATCACCTAAAGAGCTAGACTCTTTGGTTGAGTGGCTAAAAGAAACTAGAAGAAGGGTAAAATTGGTAGAAAGCTCGGAAGAAGTATATTTTAGAAGTAGGTTGTGGTTACCTACGCCGCCCCCACCACCTGAGATAATACATGAATAATTTTTGTTGCATAAGTGTCTGTATGTTAAACTGTTATTGTCCCCATTTGTGATAGACCACCATTTGAGTTCTAGTTTCATTGAAAATGACGTAACCCTCTGCTAGGTAAGTACTATCTGTATCTGAGTCTACATTTAGCATTTCTGAGGTAAATCTTAAAACAGTACCGCCATCGTTGAACCACTTAGGAAAGTGGCTTGATAACTGAGAAATGGGTATGTTCTCAGAAATATGAACGCTATCGATGAAGGTCCAGTTGTGGTTGATCGCATAAGATACTGCATTGGTAAAAGTTTGGTTAGAAGATGTTGTCCATAGTATGGTTCGAGACCCTCCCCAAGGACCTTGATCGCTGAAATTCTGAGTAATTTTTTCCTTTTTATATTCTAGCCAAAAGCCACCCGGCATAAAGCGATCACAGGAGAAGATCAAAATAGTACTTAAAAATAATAGGAGGGTTTTCTTCAAAGCCATTAGTGTTGTATAATCAAAAGTTATATTAATCGAATGGTCTAGGGTGTAAAATAGGCAACCTAACTCTAAATGATCTTTTCGCCTACTGCCTAGGGAATGAGATAAAATATTGACCTACATAATCGTCATAGGCCATGGTACCGCCATTGATAAAGCAGAGATAGAAAAAGGTAGCAGCCTTTGTACCATAATGCCACCTGCCCATCGTGTATATCTTTTCCTTATTATTCAGAAATGCTCTCGATCTTTCACCAAAGGCATTTAATGAATACTCTAAGCCGTGAGTTTGGTAGGTTTGAACAATGTCTTGATCTAATTTGAAAGGCTTGTTCCAGACCATATGCCAACGAAGAGCTATATCTTTTGCCTCATTACATGTAATAGATATCTTTTGATTAAAACAATCATATAGATAATCATAATAGATAGAATAGCTTTTATAGTACTTGTTCTGGTAAAGCTTCTTTAAGCTATATACATCCGTTATTACTTTTAAATCCTTTGCTACACTTATAATGACCAATTTATCTTCAAGCGGTGGTGGAAGTTCAGACTCTTTATCAAAATCAGATGGGAAGCTCTCTATAAAACTTCGATCAAAATAGTCAGGTGATGAAGAGTTGGACTTACAATCCACCATTAACAGTAAAGGGTAAAGGATAAAGTATTTAAACATAACAGGTGGAGATCGTCACAAAAGCCAAGATAGAATGTTTTCAAATATCTCCCAAAAAGACATTATAATGCCGCCAGAACCGGTAGTCAGCCGACTCAGTTTTGAGTTGACCTCATCATTGACGGCTTATAAGTTTGCGTTACCTTTGACTACCCTTCATTCTATTAATCATGGCATCCATCCGCATTGAAAAGGTAGGGGATATTAACGTAACCTATCCTTATCTGGAACTCTTTCAAGAACAGCAGATCAATCCATTTATGGAAATCGGCATTACTGACCACCAGGAGCTTTCGCTTACCATTTATCCCGTAGCTGAAAAAGTAGTATTGACCTTAGAGCAATGGGAACAAATATTAACGACTGCTAAAGAGTTCCTGCCTAATACATTGAGAGACGAAGAGGACATTCAAGATATAGTCTAGTCCTTAGAGCAGCCGTTGCTTTAAAGGGTGATCCTGAATCACTTTTTAAACGGAAAGTCCAACTTTGGACTCTCTAATTACCCTATAAGGTAATCCAGAGTTACCTTTTGCAAAAGGTGGAATAATCCCACCTTATAGATCATCCGAATCACCTATAACGAGTCCGCTGGCAGTGAGCAAAGCGAGCAGACAGATAGCTTATATAGTTCGCCGTAGAGGCCCTTTGTGATGACTAACGACCAATAACTTGCACGGAGGAAAAATCATATCGGTGATTATCAAGCAGTTTCGGTTTATCGGATTAGGGTTAGCTATCTAGTAGGCTGTGACGATTGAGGGGATTACCTATATTTACACACTTAGGCTAGCACATCTCATGCTCATCAACATCCTTCAAAGTATCTGGGCCTTAAGCATGCTCACCTTCATCGTAGGATACTTCGCTAAAATGTATTTTAAGCACAACCTGGATCAGAGTCTAAGCCCGGATCGTGTTAAGCCCTTTGCTTCTACCTATTTTACACTTACAAGCTGGGAGAAGATCCAACTGTTTTTGAGAAATGAGTATTCTCAGGCTAAGTTCACCTCTCAACAGAAACGCATGTACAAGGCCGTAGACGTCTGCACATGGATCATCTGGCTAAGTGGGTTAACCTTTTGGCTGATAGTACTCCTCAATACGATCCTTGAACGTTTGAAGATCATCTGAGACCACAAATTAGTTTAATACAAAAACCTCCTAGCAAATACTCCGGGGGTAGGTCAAACGCTTTTAACTACCGGGGAGGGTCAAGCAAGTACCCTTTCACACGGGTGTGCCTATAGTGAATGCCCTAGTATTTATTTGAATCCAAGCTCTAACGTATGAACTGGCAGGCCAACATCAATACTATTCGAGAAATCTATCCGGGGCATTTTCAAATCATTATTGATTTTGCTACCAATGCCATTATCAAACATTTGATTCGAGAAGACTATTCAATGGTTTGGGTACACCATCATCAAACCTTCCCCTATGCTGATTGGCATTCTTTTGAACTACCAGTAGCCAAAGATTCAATGAATCTAACCGTTAAAGCCCGACAAGTAAACTTTGACTTTATTTTGCCAACGCCTGAATTCTTAGAGCTTTTACCTACTCTAGATAAGGGTATCAATCTGGTTCAACTCAATCGGCTGCCACCTGCGTATCTTGATCCTCAACGAATCCAGGGAAAAACACGCTATGATCTTTTAAAAAGAGAATGCGACTACCTCTTTGAGCTTTATATTCCTTCCGCAACTGACTACGGAACACTCGTGAGTCATGAGCGATCTTGGTTAGAATCTCTCCTTACTAATTCTAACATCAACTGGAAGGACTTACCTTAATTGACTGCATTAAGGGTTCACAGAATCTTTTGAAATGTCTTATGATTTCTTGCCTAATAGCTCAACCGCTTCTATATACAATTACCAAGCTAATCATGATACAAAAAAGCCTGCTTATTTCCATAAGCAGGCTTTTTCTGTAAATCACTCTTCCAAGCCGCCACTCATCTGAATGATTTAGTGATGCTAAAGTACAGCAAAGAAGGCATGTTTGTCCTAGGTTCTCGATTAATGGTTGATTTCAGACTACGAAATGCAGTTTTTACATGCTTTTCGTTCTACTATACCTAGTATACTTAATCTCTACTTGCGATCGAAGAAGGGAAAAACGATACGAAGAAAGGGCTTATATTTTTCCAACCAACCCATATCTCTCCGCCAACCCCACAAAGCCCTATCAGCAGAACTGTCAAAAGTGCCTTTACGTGTCTCTATTTACAAATAGGCTACCCACAAAAAAAGAAAGCCCGACACCATGCCAGGCTTTCTTAACTCCTATCAGGTTTTGCAAACAGAGAGATAGGAGGGGTTGATTCAAAGATAGTAACTCCTGGCATTTTATGCAAGCTTTCATGCCGAACTTTTTATGACGTATAATGTACCGTTCTGGGGGCAAAAATTACTGTCTAACGTATAAACCATACAGTTGATAGAATAACAAATTTCAGCATTGTTCTCCGCTCTACCTTTGAATCATAAATAGGTTTAGAGGTTAAGATTTTGAAACGCTCCTGTGCATCACGGGAGCGTTTTTTATTCTTTCTAATCCTCGTCGTTCCGTTCTACAAAATCATCATTGCCGTTTTTTGCTTCCTCTGGCTCTTCAGATGTTGGATTCAAAGGCAATACATTTTCCTGCGGAATGTCTTCGGGCTTGCTTTTCTTTTCTTCTTCTCCTTCCGCTGTATTTCGTTGGATAAAGTTGTCTTCGTCGGGTTGTTGCGAATGGTTCATGGCTAACTATTTGGTTTAAAGGAATTCGGTTAAGGGTCCTGCTTCTTTCAAACGATACCCTTTTTCAGTCTGTTGAATGGTCAGAGCTTCGTGAAGCGGATCGTGATCGGAGAAAAGAATCCAGTTTTCAGCAAGGGCTTGTTCATAAAATTTCTCTTTTTCCATCATCGAATCCAGAGGCCGGATGTCGTAACTCATTACGTAATTGATGGGCACGTGGGCCGAGGTGGGTAATAAATCGGCCGTAAATACTACGGTCTGCTCCCCTACTTTGATTTTGGGTAATAGCATTTTTTCGGTATGCCCATTCATCGTCAGTAGCTCTATTTCCGTGCCAAAGGATTCCTGATCCACAAATTTCAACTGGCCGGATTCCTGCATGGGAAGTATATTCTCCTTTAAAAAAGTTGATTTCTCCCGGGGATTGGGTTTCATGGCCCAGGCCCAGTGATCACTGTGAGTCCAGTAATGAGCCTTTGGGAAGGTTAACTCATACCCATCCCGCCGGCTGTTCCATTGCACCGCTCCTCCGCAGTGGTCAAAATGCAGGTGACTCAGCAATACGTCCGTTACTTCATTCGGACTAAAGCCAGCTTTTTGAATGGACTGGATTAAATCGCCTTCGCCGTGACGGTAATAGAAATTTTGCCAGCGAGCTTCCTGCTTATCGCCCATCCCACAATCCACCAGAATCAGCCGATCGCTGGTTTCGATTAATAAACATCGCATGGCCAATGGCACATGATTATTAGCATCCGTCTCGGTAAGTTTTTGCCAGAGCACTTTTGGCACTACACCAAACATGGACCCACCGTCAAGCTTAAAATGACCAGCGTCAATAGTATAAAGTTTCAAGGAATGATTAAAGTCTGGTTTGAAAAGGTAAGGTATAAAAAACAAGCTAATTCAGCCCGTCTTTTGTGGTATAAAAGCGTATTAATGAAGATTTAACCTACCTTAATTTACTGACAATCAAACACTTGATGACTTTTTAACAAAATTCCCCCAACGGTTCGTACAGTCTTTTTGATGAAGTACCGTTAATGAATAATATTGCCTGAAACAAACTTTAATTTTCAATCTTAACAACCAAGTTTATGAACAAGTTACTGGCCGTAGCTCTACTATTTTTAGGAGTTACATTTACCACGCAGGCTCAATCTGCAGAAGATAAAGTAAAAAAAGCCAAGGTCGATGCCAAGGAAACCAAGGCAAAAGCCGACGTGAAAGCTAAGGAAGTAAAAACCAAGGTCGATAAGGAAGTAAAAGAAGCAAAAACTGACGTAAAGAAAGAAGCGAAAGAAGTCAAAGCGGATGTAAAGCAGGGAGCGAAGGAGGTGAAGGCTGAGACTAAAAAAGTAACTCAAAAGGTAACCAAAGACGAAGCCGACGCTACGGTTCAGAAAAAAGTAGCCGGAACGGACAAAATGGTAGGCAAAGATGCCAAAGGTCGTAACATTTACGTAGGAGCCAAAGGGGGTCAGTATTACATCAACTCCAGCGGTAACAAAACGTATCTGGACAAGGATAGCAAAGTCAAAATGTAGTCAATATACTAAGAAAAGCAGAGAGCCTGATCGAATCGATCAGGCTCTCTGCTTTTGTATTACTTACCAACCCACGCTGGTATCATCCGCCCGGGGATCGGAACCTCCTTCGAGCGAGCCATTAGGTAATACCAGAATGCAATCCATACGACCCAGTGTTCCGGTCTGAGGCTCGATGACATATCCTTTACTTTTCAGGGTATTGAGCACTTTATCTGAAAAACCACCGCGTTCGTAAGTTGTGCGGTCAGGTAACCACTGGTGGTGGAATTTCAGAGCATTGACCGCTTCCTGCATGCCCATGCCGTGGTCAATGACGTTACTAATCGTTTGAAAAACGCTGGTAATAATCGTTGAGCCGCCGGGTGTTCCAACTACCATGAATAACTTCCCGTCTTTTTCCACAATCGTAGGCGTCATGCTGGAAAGCATTCGCTTACCGGGTTGAACCGAGTTAGCCTCCGCTCCAACTAATCCGTAAATGTTAGGCACGCCGGGTTTTACGGCAAAATCTTCCATTTCATCATTCATCAAAAATCCGGCTCCGTTTACCACAACCCGGCTGCCGTACCCATTATTAATCGTCGTGGTGATCGACACTGCATTGCCTTCCTCATCGACCACCGAAAAATGGGTGGTTTCATTACTTTCATAACCCGCTATAGCTCCACCCGAAATGGCTTTCGAGTCGCTGGCTTGGGCCCAGTTGAAATCGCTCCAGCGTTTTTTCAGATATGCAGGTTCCAGTAACTCTTTAGCCGGAACTTTGAAGAAATCAGGATCGCCCAGCCACTTAGCCCGGTCCGCATACACCCGACGTTCGGCTTCGATAACAACCTGCGTCGTCGAATCCGAGTGCCAGCCCCAGCGTTTGAGAGGGAATGGTTCCACCATCTTCATTAACTGAACCAGGGCAATTCCCCCCGAAGAAGTCGGCGACATGGAAATGATTTTATACCCACGATAGGTATCCGCGATGGGCGTTCGCCAGGCCGAATGATAGTCATCCAGATCTTTCTGCACAATGGGGGCTTTTGCTACGGACATTTCTTTGATTAACAAAGCAGCGGTCTCGCCTTCATAAAAGCCCGCCCGCCCTTTTTCCTGAATGCGGCGGAGCGTTTTCCCTAAATCAACCTGAACAAAATTTTCGCCTGTTTTCCACAGCGTATCGGGTTCCATTTTCAGGAAATAAGGCTCACCGGGATTGTATTTTTTAATATCTGAACGCACCCGATTCAGTCCTTTGGCTTCATTTTCAGTGAGCGACACCCCTTTTTCGGCCAGATCAATGGCGGGTTGAAGGACTTCTCTCCAACTCATTTTCCCAAATTTCTGATGGGCCATTACCATGCCATCTACCGAGCCCGGTACACCACTTGCCGAAGGTCCCAGCCAGGCCATGTTAGGTACGACGTTACCCAGCGAATCCAGATACATATCACGGAAAGCCGCTGACGGAGCTTTTTCACGAAAATCCAGAGCAAAACTTTGTCCGGTTTTATCCCGAAATACCATGTAACCTCCGCCACCCAGGTTTCCCGCCGAAGGGTGAACCACGGCTAAAGCAAAGAACGTAGCAACGGCTGCATCAACCGCATTACCTCCTTTTTTCATGACCTCTGCCCCTACTTTTGAAGCTGCCGGGTGAGCCGAAGCCACCATCACGTGTTTTTCAAAAACACCTTTTTTATCGGAAATAAAAGGCTTGGCGTTCGGGTCGTCCGTAATGAATTCGTAGGCTCCTTTACTGAGTTTTTGCGAATTTTTCCGACAGGAAACGCTGGTGATTAATAAAACAGGAATAGCTAAAAGGGACAGATATTTCATGGGGAGTACGAAGTTTTGAAAAGGGAAAATACGAAATGTATTTGAGTTGGAGTGCCTTCGGCCTATGGTTTTGAGTGGGAGGTTCTTTACTAAGCTCTTCCTAAAGAAAAAGTCTGACCAATTTTTCATGAAATGGGTCAGACTTTTTCCAAGAACTATCAATCAATACCTAAGGATTAAATTAAGCCGGTTGAGTCAGGAATTCTTCTTTTCGAATTTCGTAAAAGGAATGACGGAGAATAAGACTGGCCGCTACATTGGCAATGATGCCCGCCAGTAAAAAGTAGAAAATGGCAGAATGTCGATCGGTCATTTCCAGCACGAGAATGGCGGAGGTAAATGGCGTGCGGGTTACTCCGGTAAGAAAACCAATCATACCTACCAAGATCAATAGGTTATGGTGTTGCGTGGGAATCGTAATGGCATATTCCAGCAAAAAGGAACTTAGCATAGCCCCGGAAGATAATGAAGTAGCAAAAATTCCGGCGGCTCCTCCCGCTGAAAATGACAGGGCATTGCCAATAAAACGAACCGGGAAAGCATACCAGGCAATATGCTGCGTGCCCTCAAACAGAGCCTGATTGATTAACTCCTTACCCGACCCCATGGCCTGAATGCCTGAGAAATAAATAATTCCGGCAAACAAAAGGCCCAGTCCAGTAACGAACAGGAGCTGTCGGGTGAGTCCCTGAAAGCGTTTTCGAAGGGCTGAAATCAACAGTAATAACTTGGTAAAAGCAGAACCCGCCAGGCCAGTTATGAAGGCAATACCAACCACCAGCCAGATATACTCAAGGGGTAAGCGGGTAATTTTAGGAAATCCCAAAAACAGATAAGGCCCGAGTAAAAACTGACTAGTCATACCCGCAATAATCACCGAGCTAAGTACCGCTGTTCGGAAAACGGCCAGGTGAGCCTTGGTAAGCTCTTCCACCACGTATACAATACCACCCAAAGGCGTATTGAAGGCGGCGGCCAAACCGGCAGCTCCCCCGGTAACGATCATCACCCGCTGTGAAACTTTATTCCAGGTAATAGGAATCAGTCGGTAAATCGACTCAAAAATAGATCCGGCAATCTGAAGCGTTGGGCCTTCTCGCCCCGTCGCTCCTCCGCCCAAAAGCAAAACCAGATTGCTAGCTACCTTTACCAAGGCAATGCGGATGCTTAATAACTTATCGACTTTCCAGTGGGCTTTCGTTTCGGCCAAATCTACGGCAGCCATCAATTGGGGAATACCGCTACCCGAAGCCGACGGAGCCATGTAATACGTTAATAACCAGGCTCCGCAAAAACAGAGTGGCGTAGTAATGAAAATCAGGTACGGATGACTTTGGTACCAGTGCATCCCGGCATGTTCAACCCAGGCAAATATTTTTTCATAGCCCACAGCCATTAAGCCTACCAAAGCCGAAGCAATCCATAAAGGAGCTGCCCGCAGAGGTGCGGTCGATAGGTTATGGTCGATGAACCAGCGATTGATTTGTTGAAAGCCCGAACTACGGCTGATTTTTTTGAGATACCTGCGTAAACGTATCTCCCAAAAGTTTAAGTGATATTTACCCCTCATTGCCATATATACATGATCGTTCGAAGGTAGGAAGGTTTAATCGGCCCAGGCAAATTGCGTTTGCATTTCCTCGATTTAATAAAAAAGAAGAGCATTTGCTCTTCCTTTCCTAAATATCTTCTTCGTGAATCAACTCATGATTAATTAATGCCCCGGCTTTATTACCCGTAGCAGTCGCCGAAGCAACCGACCGGAAGCCCGTAGTGGCATCGCCCGCCGCGTATACCCCCGGCACTGAGGTCTGCTGTAAATCATTAACCTTTATGTGCCCGTGATCATTAAGTTCACAGCCCAGTTGTTCGTGCAGATCGGTAGCAAACTGGAAGGGTACGCGTACGAAAATAGCAGTTAATTCCAGCTCTCGCCCGTCTTTGAAAAGGACTTTCTGAAGCTTTCCATTTTCGTGAATCAGAGCTTCAACTTCTCCTTCGATGACGGGAAATTTCTTATAGTGCAACTTCTCCAGATTCTCTTCGGGAATTTCGCAATCTCCGTCGGTTAATATCCGAATGTCTTTGGACCAATTATTAATCAACCGGGCAAACTCATAACTCGCATCGCTGTTCGTGAGAATACCGATTTTTTCATTTCGCACTTCGTAGCCGTGGCAATAGGGGCAATGAATAACCGTGTTTCCCCAGCATTCCGCAAAGCCCGGAATGGGTCGCATCTGATCCACAACCCCTGTAGCCAGTACTACTTTTTTCCCCGAAAAACATTTGCCTGATTCCGTCCGAATCTCAAAACTATCGTCCACTTTTTCGGCCTTAATAGCTTTGTCTGTAACAAAAGTAATCGTGGGATACTTTAGCACCTGCTCCTTTGCCAGAGCTGCAATAGCCGCAGGCGTTTGTCCATCCTGGGTAATAAAATTATGCGAATGGGGCGTCTGCCGATTACAGGGTTCGCCTCCGTCAATTACTAATACATTCCGAAGAGAACGTCCTAAAGCCATCGCTGCCGAAAGGCCTGCGTAACTGCCGCCCACAATAATTGCGTCAAATTTCATAAAGATTGATCGTATGATGTCAGGGATAAAAAGGGCGTTCCATATTCCATTTCAGTGGCGAATATGAACCCTGGTATATTTTTGCAACTATGTTGCATTTAAAGAAGTTCCGGGCGGGATTTTTTTGGGTATTACTTGCGTTGACTTTATACAATGGCAAGAAAACGTAATACTGAATCTTCTGATACTTCCCTAACCTTCCGCGAACGCTTCGAAGCCCTGCGGAATTTACCGGCTTTTTTTAAACAAATCTGGCAAACCAGTCCTTCGCTTACGTTGCTTAACCTCTTCCTGCGTTTGCTTCGTTCGGCAGTGCCAACGATGAGTTTGTACGTAGGTAAGCTGATTATTGACGAGGTAGTGCGTCTGGCAACCATTCATTCCTCAGACCTTACGCATTTATGGGTCTTGATAGCGATTGAATTTGGACTGGCGATTGGAAGCGATTTATTAAGCCGGGGTATCTCCCTGAGTGAAAGCCTGCTAGGAGACTGGTATGCTCATCAAACTTCCGTTCGGCTGATGAAACACGCCGCTACGCTGGATTTAGCTCAATTCGAAAACCCGACTTTTTATGATAAACTCGAACGAGCCCGGCAGCAAACGGCGGGCCGCACGCAGTTATTGACGCAAACCTTCTCGCAACTTCAGGATTTTCTAACCATAACCTCGCTGGCTGTCGGGTTAATTAGTTTTGCTCCGTGGTTATTAGTGCTATTACTGGTGGCAGTTATTCCATCTTTTCTGGGCGAATTACACTTCAACGCTAAAAGTTATTCGCTCCTCTACGGCTGGACACCCCAACGACGAGAGCTGGATTATTACCGTTACCTCGGAGCCAGCGACGATACCGCTAAAGAAGTCAAGTTATTTGGTTTGTCGGATTTTCTGATCAATCGCTATCAAACGCTTTCGGAGCAATACTTCCAGGAAAACCGAAAGCTTGCTGTTGAACGGGCGGGTTGGGGTAGCTTATTACTCGCCATCGGTACGGTAGGTTATTACTCCGCCTATGGTTACATGATTTTTCAGACCGTTCAGGGCCGGGTAACCCTCGGGGACCTGACCTTTCTGGCGGGTTCGTTCCGGCAGGTTCGGAGTTTACTGGAAGGTATTCTGGGACGATTCAACAGCATTTCACAGGGAGCTTTATACCTGAAAGACTTATTCGAATTTTTCGAAATTCAGCCTCAAATCATTTCACCCGTTCAGCCACGTTCCTTTCCGAGTCCCATTCAGCAGGGCTTTGTTTTTGATAACGTGGGTTTCAAATATCCCAACTCCGAAAAATGGGCCGTTCGTAACCTGAGCTTTACCCTGAAAGCTGGGGAGAAACTGGCTTTAGTCGGGGAAAACGGTGCGGGAAAAACGACTTTAGTCAAACTGCTGGGCCGACTTTATGATCCCGATGAAGGTCAGATTTTACTGGATGGGTATAGCTTGAAGGATTACGATCTGGAAGAGTTACGACAACACATTGGCGTCATTTTTCAGGATTACCTACGCTTCCAGTTTTCGGCGGGAGATAACATTGCCGTGGGCGATATTATGGAACGGGAGAACCGATTGGCCCTCGAAAAAGCAGCCGAACATAGCCTCGCGGATCAGGTCATTGCTGGCTTACCTCATCAGTACGATCAACCGCTCGGACGACGGTTTTCGGGTGGCGTTGAGTTATCAGGCGGCCAATGGCAAAAAGTTGCCCTGGCCCGGGCGTATCTGCGGGAAGCCGATCTATTAATCCTGGACGAACCCACTTCTGCCCTCGATGCCCGAGCCGAATACGAAGTATTCCAGCGATTTGCGGAGTTAACGAAAGGAAAAACGGCGGTTCTGATTTCGCACCGTTTCAGCACCGTTCGCATGGCTGATCGTATCCTGGTGCTGGAAGGTGGCAAGGTTCTGGAAATCGGCACGCACGAGGAGCTCTTACTTCAAAATGGCCGGTATGCTGAATTGTTTGAATTACAGGCAGAAGGGTATCGTTAGTGATTTTCTCATGCCCGCTTCCCGGAAGTTTTAAATTTTCGGGAAGTTAATCGTGCTGTTTCAGGCTTATCATGCATTCGGTTGCCAGTGTTTAGCAAACCATTACGTACCAGACATCACTCACTGATACTATCGTTAGCCCTAGACTGCCCTTTTCCTCCACTGCAAGTAACACTTCGAACGGTACAGGAAACTATTTCTTGTCAATTGGCAATTGTCAGCCCGCCCTTACTATTCAATTTTGCTACGATCAATTAAATGGCTTAAAGCATGGAAATCGAGAATCTTCTCAAGCAAATTGAATTCATCAAAGAAGTTGACAAACTGAAATACATCCTTCGGAAGACCAAGTTATTCAATAGCGACCGGAACGAAAATGACGCCGAACACAGTTGGCATCTCGCTTTGATGGCCATGGTTTTGGTAGAACATGCCAATTTCCCGGTTGATCTGTTGAAGGTAATTAAGATGTTGCTTATTCATGACATCGTAGAAATCGACGCGGGTGATACCTTTATTTATGATGCTCAGAAAAGCCATGATAATACGGAAGAAGAGCGTGCAGCCGCTCAACGTATCTTCGGTTTATTACCGGAAGATCAGGCTCATGAACTCATAGCTCTCTGGGAAGAGTTTGAAGCTCAGCAAACCAACGATGCCAAGTTTGCCCGAGCCATGGACCGACTCGAACCGCTTCTGCAAAATACATCGAATAATGGAGGTACTTGGAACGAGTTCGGTGTGAATTACGACAAGGTCTATGCCAAGAAACAAGTAATTCAACGCGGATCTGACACCCTCTGGCAGTACGCTGAACAGTTGATTAACGATAGCGTTGAAGGAGGAATTTTAAAGAAGTAACTCTTTCTGACGAATGCCCGTGCAACCGTCCTAAAAGCGTACAAGACCCTGTCCGCGAAATGCCGGATGCAAACCGCTGCCAGCTTTTCTTGCTGGCAGCTAGAACCTGACCTACCGCTGAATCCCAACCTCTGTTGTATTGAATTTTTCAAAAAACAGAAGTAGCATTAACCAATTAATGCTCTCATAATAAGTAAATTAAACCCACTAGTCAATTTCCCTTCGCTCCTCAAGAACTTTACTTAGTAATTGTAAGTAGCCCTATAATTGTCCCTCAATTATGGGATTTTTCCTCATTGAAATTCCTGCCAGTTTTGTTCAGTTATCTCGCTTTTATAAGCAGATCACTGAACCGTTCACCCATTCAAACCTATACAAAAATGGCAGAGGAAGAATCAAAACCAAACAAGCCCAAACCTGCGAAAGAGGACACGCCTTCTGTCCAGCTTTCCGAGGAAGAAACTTTACAGAAAGGGCTCGAACTGGCGAACCAAACCCTGGACAGCATTACCGCCCGGGAAGAGGTTCCGCTGGCAGCTCCTTCGACCAATCTCACCTCCGAGCTCAATAACATCGACTTCAGGAAAATGATTGGTGGCCCACTTCAGGCGGTTGTGGACGCTCAGGTAGCTTCTGCTCTGGCAACTGTCAATTTTATCAATTCAGTTGGATTCACTGAAACGGATCAGGGCAAAAAAGAGCTGGTCATGGTAGATTTCACGCACACTCGAAAGGATGTTAACAGTGACGGCACCCCAAATGACAAGGAAATACACCTTAAGGTACCTCTGTTAGCTATGCTCCTATTCCGAGTTTACGGATTGAGCACGCCATTATTGACTTCAATGTAAAACTTAACTCCGTAGAAACTTCCAGTATTTCTGACTCAATTAAGGTTGGAGTAGAAGCAAAAGGCGGTTGGGGGCCTGTCAGCTTCAAAGTTTCGGCGTCATATCAGCGAAAATCGACCACGGGAGTGGAGGTTAAAAAAGAATACGCCCTCAACATCAACGTGAAAGCCGTGCAGGATGAAATGCCTGCCGGACTGGAGAAAATCCTTGGCATGCTGGCCGCCTAGAAAACAGCTTTGATACCTATCCAGACCACTTCCTGAAAGCCTATCGGCCTCAGTGTTGAGGCTTTCGGGAAGTATGCTGACCAATGCTCTTTTTCCTGAACACACGGCTAACATGTGACCCCATGTCGAACATCACCCTTTCTGAATACGTTGGGTTTATCTTTTCGGAGATTACCCGTGCCCGCGACCAAGCCGACCGCGTAGCTAAAGAACTTGCTCTGCAATATGCTAAGGATGATATCTTAAAGTTCTTTTCCGTACCTCGGTTTAAGATTCCCGAAATGGATCTGACCATTCCCGTATTAATCTCAGGGGCGAAATTTGTGGCTATTTTGGAGTTTGTTCTGAAGAAAGAAGAATTTCGAAATCTGTTGCTGACTAAGATTTCCAATTGCATTCGAATCATCCTGATACAAAAAAGAGGATTCATACGGGACATCAAACTTATCAATGACCCGGAAATGAAAAAGCCTATTTTCATTCGTCCGATCATTATTAAGCCAATCAGAGGTCGGGGAGAGTTTTCGGATCAGCCGCTTCGGGCCGACAGCATTGATCCGATCATCGATGAATTTTATGAGCTACTTCTCAATAACACCGATCCCGAAGATCCCGAAAGCATTGTTCAGGTAAAATGGGCAGAAATCTTTTATAAAAAACTGGAAGAAAACAGCTTAATGGATGAATACAAACGGCAAAATCCAAGCAATGAGCTGTTTCGGAAAACGCTGAAAGAAATTCAGGATGCTGTTGTTGCGGGTACACAAGTATCTCAAACTAAAATGGCTAACCTTCTGGTGAACCCCGAAACGCAACTAGTGAAAGACGGGAGCAGCGATTCCACGGTATTTACGATCAAGGCAAAAATCATGGAAGAAGGCATTTTCGTAAAAACCATCATCGATGAAGCAACCAACCGCGAAAAGAACATCGTTGAATTTGAATAGAAGACATGCAAAAGTTCTATACCAACGAAAATGCCCAACTGACTCAAACACTGGAGCAATTGGGGCGGGTAATGACCTTATATAATCAGCGTGATTTTGAGACGGATACAGCGTTGCTTGCTCTGCTCAATCTTCTTGAAACCTCATACGAAAGGGAGAAAAAAGATGACCTTAAAGTCTGGATTCAGCATCTGAAAATGGAGTTCGTGACCGTTCAGCGAGGTGTAAATCCCTTCACGTTTGAAAAGCTCATCACTGGCAAACGTGACATGCAGAGCACAGCCTATTTTCGTATACTTCAGGCTCTATATGCAAAGATTCAACACCAATTCAATCAGAACGTCGAGCGGCTTCAGGAAGCTCAGGTGCTAGTGACGCAAATTATCATTGCCGGACTGCAAAACGGAATGATTTCCACAGAACTAATCCAATCCATTCAAAACGAACAGGACATCGAACGTCTTTGGAAACAGCTTTCTACCGATAGTAATCTTCTATTAGGCCAGCGAAGAGTTTTGTTAATGGTCAGTCGATACGACGGCTGGATTCTGATGGCCGATGCCATTAATGCTCTGAAAAATTCATAGTACGCGTTCTTATAAACCCTTCAGCTAACGCTCACAAATCATGGAACAGGAATTCAAATTTGGCTGGTTGCCAGACCTTCCCGACGCCCGGGACTACATTTATGCCGCTCCGCTAAAAGTTATGCAGGCATTACCGGCCAGCGTGGATTTAAGTCCGGGATGCCCTCCCGTTTATAATCAGGGTGGTCTGGGCAGTTGCACGGCTAATGCTCTGGGTGCGGCCTTCGAATTTGCGAAGACCAAGCAGCAAAAACCCACGTTTCGCCCTTCTCGGCTCTTTTTATATTACAATGAGCGAGTGATGATAAATACGGTTCTATCAGATAGTGGGGCTTTTCTGCGGGATGGCGTTAAATCGCTCAACAAAGACGGCGTATGCCCCGAAGCCGACTGGACCTATGATGACTCTTCGGCACCGGGCTCCAAATTCACGAAAAAGCCCCCACAAACCTGCTACAAGAAAGCGTTGAAGAATCAGGTCCTTTCGTATTGGAGAGTGCCGAACAACCTCAATTCCATTAAAGGTTGTTTAAGTGAAGGCTTCCCTTTTTCTTTTGGTTTCACTGTATACGACAGTTTTATGTCGCAAGCGGTTCGTGAGACGGGAATAATGCCCCTTCCGAACCTAGCTACCGAACACGTACGAGGTGGCCATGCTGTATTGGCAATTGGATATGACGATGCGAAACAAGCCGTATTAGTACGAAATTCGTGGGGTGAAAACTGGGGACTAGCCGGAAATTTCTGGATGCCTTATGCCTACATCACCAGTAGCCAGTTTTGCCAGGATTTCTGGACTATTCGTACCGTGGAATAATCTGTAATTTATATTGACCCATTTCAGGGCCACAATCGTTGACAGCATTACAGTCGCTGTCAACGATTTCTTTTCTGTACCGAAACTATGAAACGCATTGAACTCAAAACGGAAGAAACCTATAGTCAGGCGTTTCCCGGAAAAAGTACCTCTGGTTATGAGTGGGAAGCCAAACTCACGGGAGACACCTGTATCCTGATCAGTAAAAGTTTTCAGTCCGTATCTAACGGTCGTATGGGAGAAAATGCCAGCGAGGTCTTCACCATAAAAGCTTTAAAATCCGGGCGTGCCCGTATCTTTTTCCAACTAAAAAGGCCCTGGGAAACCCAGTCAATAGATGCGTATGAACTGGAAGTGTTGATACAGGATTAATGATTTCCTTTTTGTTTGAATCATACCAGGATAGAAAAGCTGACCGAATCATGCTGGCAGCACAAGGTCAGCTTTTTCTATTAATTCAAACTCAGTCGTAGCTGAACTCCACCCTGCGTTAAAGCTCGCCGGAAGGAATTGGATACCAACGGATCATTTACTGTACGATCCAGATACACCCGCACATTTAGCTGACGGCTGGCATTGTAAGTAACGCTGGGGTTAAACTGGAAGAATACGTTACCCGCCGTTGGCGTTGTTTCGCCTTCCAGTTTTCGAATGACTACCCGCTGATCCCGGAAGGTTAATCGGCAATCGAAAGTCAGGTCATTTTTCAGTTTGATCTGACGTCCTCCGAGGTTGAACCGCACATTTTGCTTCGTGAAACCAACCCGACCCGTCAGGTCTTTGTTACTTACTTCATTCACCGAGACGTTCGAAAGGTTCAGACCAACGTTCCGATCCTGGTTATATTCCAACCCACCCGAAATACCATCTTTTGTTCGGAACTGTACGCCGAGGAACGGAGCGAAACGTTCTACGAAAGAAATCACACTCATCACGTACACCGGAACGAACTGACCTTCGGCATTAACCCGGTCAGCAAACGGATACATAGGAGCGTTCAAGGCTACGAAAGCGGCATCGTATTCCAGCGATGAAACGAAACTACCCACGTTGTAGGTACTTGAATACGAGTGCGTAATCTGTACCTGTGAGAAGCGTCTTTTCACCCAGGGCACATTCGTCAGACCGTTGTAATTCACCCGCCAGTTAGGCAGAGGAATTTTATAGAAAGGTGAAAATTTTACCTTTTCCGGACTCTTACCCGAGTAAGCCGCAAAGAAGGCTGGAATCAATACATCTTGTGAATTCAGGTTATAGGAATCGCCCGCAGGGTTTGCCTGCTTCAGACGGTCCAGTAATAAATTTCGGTAATCCTTAAAGCGTTCAAAGTTCGCTGAAAAGCTTTCGCGGCTGGTTCGTTCAAAGGCCGTCAGGAACGAGAGGTAACTCATCGAATAACTACCCGAACGCACGGGCGACTGACTTTGAAAAGCTCCATTTACCGTGGCTGGACGGAAAAACTCCTGATAGTTATCCGAGCGGTTATACCGTAAATCCATGAACACCTTGAAATCCTTCCAAGGTTCCAGGTCTGTGGTGGCTTCAAAACGCTTGGTTACCGTCTGTACAAAAGGCTGATTCTGGACTGTACTCTTCGAAATCCAGCCTTCCGCTGCTCCCCGGTATCGAATACTCGCATCCTGACTTCCCAGAATGAAGGGCATACCCGGCACGCCGCTACGATCCCCCAGCAAGTGAGGCGTTGACATAAAGCCGGGCAGAATTGTCGATTCATCAATAGCATACGTGTATCGAATCCCGCGAACCGTCAGTAATAACCGCGACACACTTTTCAGGAAACGGTTATTATCCTGTTCTACTTCGTCAAAATCACCGGGGCTTCGGGCAATGTCCCGACGCGGAGCCCTGGGTGAGTTCACCCAGCGTAAGGCTTTTACGCGGTTATACAGAGCCACAAAATCGATGCGTCCCGTCAATACGCGTTCCTTCCGGTTCTGGATGGTGTTACCGAAAGGAGTTCCCGTCGAATCAACAATGCCGTAACTGTTCGCCTGAAATTTATAGGCTACGTTATACTGCAACTGAGCCGTCATCCAGTCGGTTAGGGGCGTTTTATTTAAAGGAACCTGCCAGGTATTATCAATACGCTGTTCAAAGTTTTTCATCCGTCCCAGGTTCCGCAAACTATTCATAACCGAATCCCGCTTTTCCTGGGTATTAATGTCACCGTAAGGTTCATCAATAATGGCCTGAGCCGTCGCATTATACCGAGCGTTCCAGTTTTTCGATAAATTCCAGGTCAATCCATACAGACGATTGAATAACCAGTATTTTTCAAACAAAGGCGTAACTCCATCAGTGGTTAACCTGGGGTTACCTGCCGTTGAACCCGCCACCGCACTGCGATACTGCGTCCGAATTAAACTCCGATCCATATCCGCCCGCAGGGTAATGCTGGTTGGAACGGGTGTAAAATTGAAATCTTTAATCAATTGAAAGATATGCCGATCATTCTTCCATTTCTTGAAAGGCTCCCAGGGTCTGGGCACCGTTGTGAAGGCGTAGGTAATGCCGCCCCGCCGCGATAACTGGCGGTATTCGGCCATGGTGATATTGGAGCGAATCGCGTCTGAATAGGCGTAGGTAAACGAGAAGTTTTCAATGTCGTAGAAATGAGCCCGGTTGCTGGGGTTCATTCGAATTTTACGCACGTTCGAAAAGTTAATTGCCTTGCGGGAATAGTTCTCTTCTACCATTTTCCGGTACGCTTCCCGCTGGCTGGCACTCATGGTGCTTAAGGATAATTCCAGCGGCATGTCTGGGTCCAGTGGGTTGAAATGCGGCCGGATATTCTGGCGATCTACGCTAAAATAAAACGGAATCTGTAGGCCCCATTTTTGCGGGAAGAATTTGTCCAGATTGACGTTTGAAGCCATGCCCAGGGCCAGCGAGTTACTTTGAGATCGCTCGGAAAT
The DNA here is from genome assembly GCF_002838835.1 of Siphonobacter sp. SORGH_AS_0500. Taxonomy (GTDB): domain Bacteria; phylum Bacteroidota; class Bacteroidia; order Cytophagales; family Spirosomataceae; genus Siphonobacter. The sequence goes on along the minus strand of NZ_NHPP01000008.1, from coordinate 197,367 downwards.
TCGGGTTTCAACGCCTCCAAATCCGTAGGTTTTCACGGCCCCGGTCAGGGTAACTGTCGCAAAATCGGCGAGCTTGATATCGGCCCGGCCAATGGCAGCATAACCCGATTTCTGGTCAAAATCCGTGGCGTGAAATTCGTTCACCCAAACGCAGAATGACTTCGCCTGCCCATCCGCAGAGGTAGGATTTCGAACCCCTAGCATTAACACTTGCACCGCCGAAATATCCGGCGTTCCGACCACGGTAATGTTATACTTTCCATCCTCCGAAACCAGCGTGAATGGTGTAGCATTGGCCGCTCCCAGTCGATTTCGTTCGGATTTCACCCGCCTTAATTCATCAATCGGGAAGTCAAACTTATTATCCAGGGGCCAAACCAGCGTGGGATCAGGAGCTCCTACGTTAATCGAACCGGGATCGGTTGCTTTCAAATCCCGCACTTCAATTTCGTAATAGTTATCCTTGAAATCCGTTCCCAGCCGAATGAATGTTGAGGTTTTTGAACTCTCATTCATGGCGTTTTCCATGTGCACCGACATAGTCAGACGGCGGTACTGATTCAGGTTATAGTTCACCAGTTTGTAAGCCGCCCGCGAATCGCCATCCCGCAAATCAGTAACGCAAAGGCTTAACCCCTGTTCATTGAGTTCGGCATTATTGAGCGTCATGATGTCGCGATCCCGTTCGTACCCCGGAGGAACTACGTAAGGAATACGACCCGCATCCTTCGTTCCCGGTCCATTTTCTTCAATACTTACCGTAGACACCCGAAAATCAGCATCGTAAGGCTCGGGTATTTCATCCAGACCTTTGGCATTCAAATCGTAATCATATTTCCGATACTGAAAACCCGTTAACTGGAATTGAGCAAACCGCAACACAACGGGTTGCTCGAAATCAGTCATTACCATTCGCATGAAACGCACGGATTTGAACCCATTAATGCCCCCCACCGAACGCGTAGGCTTACGAACCTCTACCCGGAATAAATACCATTTCGTTGTAGTCCCATCCTGCTGATTTACGACTACCTCGTCCACAATGTTATTACTTCCTACCTTCAGCTCGCCGGGCTTCAGGGGAATTTCGTATTCGTAATAACTCTCGGTTTCGTTCACCGTATTATCTACGTTCAGGTCTTCTGAATCGGGAAGGCTGGAAGAAGACGGCGTAATTTGTGAGCCTGATGCAGTATTCGCGGGTGAGTTATTTTCCATCCCCATGATTCGCTTATACCGCTGTACCAGCGACCAGTTATTCTGATCGGCTTCCGTACTGAGGTAATAGCGGAAGTCATCGTTGGATGGATCCGAGAGAATCTGATTGAGAGCCGGACCCGTTACCCGCGTCCGTACCTGATTGAGGTAATTCCCGAAGAACGTTTGCTCGGCATTATTGTTCAAACCATCCAGACCTATATCCTGAGCGGCAATATTCTCATTATCGAATGCATTGATAACAAATTGCTGCTTCGTAACCCGGCCCCAGGCCGTTGAGTCTACGTTAGCGGGCTGGCCGTTCACGGGCTGACTACGCACTTCTCCCACGGGCAAACCATTTTCAAAGTTGAAACGTCCATCAGGAACGACATCTTCCGAAATGTCTCCGAGGTGAAGCAGTAACTTACCTCCCGTAGTATTATTCTGATTAACCACCCCGTCTTTTACAACGGCTTTCGCTCCTGTCTGGAAGGGGTCCATCACCCAAAACTCCAGCAATTCTATGTTTGAGTTATCAAAGTCATTATCTGAAGTAATGGCTCGGGTAATGGCTCCAAAATTTTGTTTGGGGTTACGTAATAAGCCTTCCGAAGTCAGGTCCGGGTTGTAATTGTACATCCCGCGTTCGGAGGGGAAATAGGCGATGTCGAGCGTATTGAGCGGGAGGTTATAGTTAAGGGTAGCTTTTCCTTTGAAAATATCCTGCGGCATAAATTGGCGTTCGTATACGTTACTAACGTCCAGATTGCCCGGTACGGAATTGTTTCCTAGTCCACCCGTTCCGTAAACGGTCTGATCAATATTATATACCGAAATCATGGCTCGGCGATAGGCATATTCCAGTGGGTTCGCAGCATTACCTTTCGGGAATCCATCGGGTGTAGCCCCCAACCGCCATTTGATGGGCTGACGGGTAAAGTCATAAATGGTTCGGCTGCCTTCGAAGTCGTCGAGGTAACTCCGATTCCGGGAACGCGGCGTTACGCCGGGTAATAACTGAGCGTACTCGCCCGAAAAAGCAATCGTTGACATTTCCTTCGTTTGCAGGAATGGCAAAGCGTCCAGAGCTTTCGTCAGGATCGGAACGTCTTTCTTCAGGTTGGCATCCAGCCCAAACAGGAAATTATTAACGGGTTCGTTTCCTAACGCCACGCGGGTAATGTTACCAGGGGTACTTTCGCGTAAACGCATTACCGTTGCTCCAATGTTGAAGTTCCGGTCAACTCGGTAATCAAAACGCCCCGCCAGCATCGTTCGCACCTGATTATTGAACAGATCCGGCGTTTCCCAACTGATGGTTACGTCTTTACCCGAATTCATCAGCGATTCGTTCAGTATCCGAACGCTTCCGGCTTCCACCACGAAGTCCGTTCCGGGATTTAAAGCAACGCCTCCAGCTGACACCTGAACCGTTTTTTCATCCACTCCAAAACCCAGTTGAATCTGAGCTCCGTTGGCTCCCTGATAACTTCCTGAAATGTAGAATTTATTCTTATCCGTCTCCTGCGTTGCGTCAATCTGCGTACCTCGGTATAATGTGGTTTGTACGTATTTTTCTACCAAAGCAGGATTATCTGCACTCAGCCGATTTCGTAGCGTTGACCCGAAAGGCTCCAGCACCGGGAAGATAACCCGACCATTTTTGGAGTCGATGGTTACGTCTTCTACGTAATCAAAATTTCCGTCGGGCTGTCGGTCGCTCATCTGGTTAAGTTTATCCAGATTCATGACCTGCACCAGCGGAATTCCGGCAATATTACTTTCCTGAAGAGCGGGGTTATCTACCCCCGTAATATCGTCTTTATAAATAACTCGTAGTTGGAAACCCTGCTTCTGAACACTGACCGTTGTTCCGGTATACGTCGTCGAACTGCTGGTATTATTGGACTGCGTTTGCGTGCTGAGGGAATAAATATTCTTCATCATCAGATCCCACATCGGAATGCTGGTATTATTCCGAATGGTTGACGACTTCAATAATTTCAGAACAATGACTTCATCCTGCTGACGGTTCTGGTAATCTTCTGTTAACTCACCGACTTTGTAACTCCGCCCCTGATAGGTGTACTCGTAGGCAACGGCAATCACTTCATCGTTTCGAACTGGGGTTAATAACGAAATGTACCCCAGCTGTGGATGAAATTTAAATTCGCGTTCGCCGAGTTTCCGGGCTCCTCGTAAGATATCAAAGTCAATACCTCGCGTATAACTGCTGCCCGTTAACTCAGAAGCTACATTATCAATCTGACGAACGACGGGATTTTGGGAAACATTCTGGAACAATCCATTGATGGCATTACTAGCTGGTGAACTGGCCGAACCCGAAATAGGCTGTACCAGCGGAGAAGTGCGGTTATACGGATTTCCTTCACCCATATCCGTCAACCCTACCAGATTTCGCAAGGTCTCCGTACTCTGGGAGCGGTTGGTTACGTACACTTCTACCCGCGTTACATTTACCCCGGAGGTAATCATGGGTAACTGCTGCAAGGAACGTTCGTAATTATCCCGGAAAAAATGGCTAAGGAAAAAGTGACGGTTCTCGTCGTATAAGTCTTCACGAATGCTAAACGGCCTGTTCTGGGCCCCATTTTTCAGGGTCATGCTCTGACGTTTAGAACGTTGTTGAGCCGCTACGATATTCACATCCAGTTTGCCAAACCGCAGAGCTACATTGGCTCCAAAAAGGTTCTCAACACTAGGAATTAACTGGCTATTGGTTCGAAAACTAGTGTTCCCCGCTTCCACCCGCTGAATAATGTCTTCTTCCTGATTTCGGAAACCAAGCTTGAGCTTATTCTCAAAATTGAAAGCGGCTTTGGTATCAAAATTGGTATTCAGGTTGAGCTTATCACCAATTTTTCCAGCGAAGTTGATGGCAATCTGTTCATTAAAAATGAAGTTGCCCGTCCGACGCTGCCGTACGGGAATAGCCGGGTTATCAATGTTCTGGTGGAGATACCCAAAGTCGAGCATTACCGAACCGTTGGGTAGAAAGTCGATAATATTCGAACCAAAGATCCGGTCGAGCGAAGGGTCCGTCAGTTTTATTTTTGGAAAAAGTCCCCGACCCGAAACTTCACTTTTACCATCTGAACGAGCCGCGTATTCACGAATTAAGTCCCGGTAGGAAGCGTCGTTCTGAATTCGCAGGTATTCATCCAGCGAAATGGCTTCGCCGGTTCGGTAAGGCAGATGTGCATCCCCTACTTTAAAGTGATCATCTACAATAATCCGCTGTCCGTTGGGATCGTATCTGAATTGGGTTTGTAAGGTTTTAGGATCATGGGGCACTAAGGGCGACTGCGGCAAACGATAGCTGAATCGGCTGCCTAATCGGTCTGGTACTTTTAGATAGGGTCGTCGGCCAGTTTTGGTACGGTACAGTGTATCCTGCTGAACAGAATCAGGGCGAACAACCTGGCCCTTGGCGACCATAAACGTTGTTCCAATCAAGAAGAAAGCCCTTATAAATCCGGGTACCGTAATCCATCGCCTCCGCCGGGAATAAACTCCTGACTTTCGAACGGGTTGGAAAATTCGCATTGTTAGGTATAATGTCCTATATATAAACTGGGGTAGGTACGTGTTAACTATTGAGGGACTGAGGAACCAATGGCAGGTTACCGCAACCTAAACGCAGAAACTGGAGTAAAATTGCAAAAAAAAGTGGGATGGGCTCCCACTTGTTCGCAATTAAGAAATGGTATTTTTTAAAATCTATTTAAAACGTTATCTCAGTGATAATTTGATTAATTCTTCTACTGTACTATCCGGTTGTTTTTTCAGGATGGTATCCACGGATTTTTCGGCAACTGGACGAGGGATTCCCATGACAATCAAAGCTGAAATAGCATCCGTCCGGGCGGCTGAATTAGGGCCGAGGAAGAGGTTGGTTGTCATGCTGCCCGAAGCCAGGTGATCTTTCTTGAGTTTGTCTTTTAGCTCCAGAATCACCCGTTGTGCCGTTTTGGCTCCAATGCCCTTAATTCCCTGAATAACGCGTAAATCTTCGGTAATGATGGCTTGCCGGATTTCCACCGAAGAAAGTGACGAAAGCATAACCAGAGCCGTGTTCGGGCCAATACCGGAAACGCTTACTAAATCCAGGAATAACTGTTTTTCGGTCATCTCCCGAAATCCAAATAGGACATGAGCGTCTTCCCGAATATTCAGAAAAGTAAACAATCGACATTTTTCGTTTACCTCGGGTAAGGTCGAAAACGTTTGCAGAGAAATGCGAACTTCATAACCCACTCCCTGTACATCAATAATAATGTAAGCTGGTTCTTTTAAAGCTAGTTTTCCGTCTAGGTAAGCAATCATGGCAGGCGTGTATAGGGAACGAAAGGTGAGCCTTTCTGACTCACCTTTCGCTGGTTTTAAATCACAATTAACTTCTGGCCGGGTTTTACATCATTCCCCTTAATGCCGTTTAGTTTTTTCAGTTTATCAATGGAGATGCCACCGTACCGTTGCGAAATTTTCCAGAGTGAATCGCCGGGCTGAACGGTATGGTATTTCCGAACTTTACTCAACCGATCTTCACGTGAAGCCTTCGTCGTATTTTTCGCTAAAGTAGCCGTCGGTTGTGTACTTACATCCACCTGCTTGTAAATCACCAACGATTGTCCAGCATGAATTTTATTGTGACGACCCAGGTGATTCCAGTTTTTAAGCTGAGCATCGGCTACCTGATATTTGCGGGCAATTGAAAACAGGGTTTCGCCCCGACGAACTTTGTGGGACAATCGTTTCGACTGCGTTGTTACTTTCGCTTCTGCATCCTGATCTTCATCGCTTTCGTTGCTGGTTGTGTTGGAAGCCAGCATGGTACGCTCCGCAAACGGAGACTGTGTAGCAGACAGCATTACTTCCTGACGGTGAGCGTAAAAATGCTTTAGCTCCTCTTTAGGCAGGCGGATGGGATACCGACGGGTATCTTCTGGTAAAACATCCGTCAGAATCTGTGGATTCAGCTGTCTGAATTTATCGTAGGAAAATTGACCCGCAGTCGCCAGCATTTTCAGATTCATGTAAGAATTGACGTGAATCGTATCAAACGCAGCAATTGAGCGAACCGTATCGGGCTTGATGCCATGATCTGCGGCATAATGCATCATGTAAACAATCGCCGCGTATTGAGGTACATAACCCCGCGTTTCCTTGTGCAGGTAGGGATACACATCCCAATAGCTACTCTTGCCCGAACGGCGAACCGCCCGCGAAACATTGCCCGGACCGCTGTTATAGGATGCCAGCATCATTTCCCAGTCATTATTAAAAATCCGACCGAGTTGCAGGAAATACTTACAGGCCGCTTCGGTAGCCTTGTAAGGGTCAAAGCGTTCGTCTACGTATTTATCAATCCGTAACTTGAAATCAATGCGTCCAGTGCTGGGCATGAACTGCCATAACCCGCCAGCTCCGGCGTGTGAGATAATCTTGGGGTCTAGCCGTGATTCAATCAGGGAGAGATACTTCAACTCATCGGGTAATCCGTACTGAGCGAGGTATTTTTCAAAAATGGGAAAAAACAAGGCTTTTCGTTCCAGCATTTCCTTCACAAAAGAAGGCTTACGAAACGTAAAAAATTCGACGTACTGATGCGTTACATCGTTGTGATTCAGGGGAATCTCCTTTTGAAGTTTTTTCATCCGCTCGTGAACCAGGTTGTAATCAACCTGTGGCACGGAATCTTTCGTAACCGTAGCGGAAGCAATACTCTTTTGCGTCGAATCGGTCTGTGCTCCTACGGAACAAATCGAAAATGAGGCAATCGCTGCTGCAACAGTCAGGATTCGAATTGGTCTCATCATTGAGAGTTTGTTGTTAGGTGATACTGGAGTTTCCTCGCGAAACTCTCAGGACATACTTTATCGATCAGTGGGGCAGAAGGGTGCTCATTATTGCTCTTCTTGCAAAAAGCAATAACTTTCTATTCATTCGGTTGATTAATTACATCGTTAATTGCGGCTCAGTAATCCCCTCCAGAGACTTGGCAAAAGCAAGTAACTGTTCTTCGCCAAAGGCAGGGGCTATCACCTGAATGCCAACGGGTAAACCCTGACTATCTTTTCCCAGCGGAAGTGAAATAGCGGGAGTGCCCGTGAGGTTGGCCTGCACCGTAAAGATGTCAGCCAGAAACTCTTTTAAGGGGTCCGAAGACTTTTCTCCTAAAGGAAAGGCAACTGAAGGCGTGGTGGGATACAGAATAAAATCTACTTCCTGGAAATGCCTTTCGATTTCTTCCTTGATTAAACGCCGAACTCGCTGTGCTTTCGTGTAATAAGCGTCATAATAATTTGCACTTAAAACAAATGTCCCCAGCAGAATTCGTTTGCGGGCCTCGCTGCCTAAACCTTCGGTACGACTGAGTCGGTATAGCGAATCCAGATCAACGGCCTGCGGACTTCGGTAACCGTATCTAACGCCGTCGTAACGGGAAAGATTGGAGCTTACTTCAGCCGTAGTCAGAATATAATACGTTGGCAGGTAATAATGAGCCAACGGAAAATCAATCGGAACTAAGGTATGCCCTTCGGCCTGTAAGCGTTCAATGGTCTGACGAAGAACGGCTTTCACTGATTCGTCTACTCCTTCTGAATCGATACTTTCACGAAAATAGCCAATTTTTCTCAGACCACCCGAAGTTAATTTCTCCGAGTACGCAGGAACCGGGGTTTGCGAGACGGTGCTGTCCTGCTCATCCGCTCCCGCCATGACCTCCAGAATCAGGGCAGCATCTTCTACACAACGGGTAATCGGGCCGATGGTATCGAAAGAAGAAGCGTACGCTAACAGGCCCCAGCGGGATACACGTGAATACGTTGGTTTTAAACCGACTACTCCGCAAAAGGCAGCAGGCTGCCGAACCGAACCACCCGTATCGGTACCAATGGAAGCAAAGCATAAATCGGCCTGAACGGCAACGGCAGACCCACCCGAAGAACCGCCCGGTACCCGACTTTCATCGAAGGCATTTCGCACCGGACCGAAAGCAGAGTTTTCGTTCGAAGAGCCCATCCCAAATTCGTCGCAGTTCTGCCGACCAATAATCACTGCATCGGCATCCAACAGACGTTGCACGGCGGTAGCCGTAAACTGCGAGACGAATCCGTTCAGAATTTTACTCCCCCCTTGTACTCCGTGATCGGCATAGCAAAGTAGGTCTTTGATGCCGATGACCATTCCTGCCAGCTTTCCAGCCGTTCCGGCGGCTAGCTTGGCGTCTACACGACTGGCCTGAGTACGGGCATCGTCTGCGTAAACGTCCAGAAAGGCATTCAGATGAGTGTGATTTTCAATACGGTTCAGGTAATAATCGACCATGGCAAGGCAGGAAGTGGTGCCTTGGCGTAAATCCTGCTGAAGCGAACGGAAGGAGGAGTAGTACTTCAAAATATACTGGATAATCTGAGGATTCTGTAAAAAACGACAAAAGGGCCTAGCCGTGTGACTATGCCCTGAAGTAGTAGCAAAAACGACTATTTATTGGCTTCGTCGCCTGCTTTTTCAATTTCGCTGCGGACATCTTTACTAGCGTCCTTGAACTCGCGAATGCCCTTTCCTAAGCCTCTTGCGAGTTCAGGGATTTTCTTGGCTCCAAAGAGGAGAACAAGGGCAAAAATAATCAGGGCGATTTCGGGACCACCGAGGCCAAACGCCAAAATTGTTGCCATTTCCATAATCAATGTCTTTAATAATATGAATGTAAAGTTAAGAATTTCAGGTGAAAAATTCGGTATTTACTCCGAGCTTTTTCTTTTACACCATCGAAGGCTCGAGCCCTATTTTACCTCTTCAACCGTCACTGCTCCCCGTTTCTCCCACTCACTGAAGGCGTCCAGATCGGTGGAAATCGTGCGAAACAACCATACTAACAAGGCTACATCATCCGTAAATCCTACGATGGGTAATAAATCAGGAATCACATCAATGGGGCTGACAAAATAGATCAGCACAGTAACGGTTAATACCAGACTTTTCCAGGGTAATGTGCGGTACTCGCCTTTGGCATAAGCCCGAATCAGCCGTCCTAGTAAACTAATTTTTTCCTGTACATCGCTGATGATTCCAGCTTTGTTGGAAGCCTGGAAAACACGGGTCATTAACTGTAAAAGAAAAGCAGGATTACGAGCCGACTTGCTGGCTTTTTTCTGAGCACTTTTAAAAAAAACGGAATGTAAAATGCGTTCCAGGAGGTTCTTGGTATCAGCCATTAGAGTATGTAAAAATCAAAATTATAGTCGATAAATAACGCAAAAGAATACAACAAGAATGTCTTCTCTCTCCATAATTTCTCTAAAAACCCGTACCCCTGTTGAAAAGTTTTAGTAGCGGCAACAAAAAAGCCCACGAAGATCGCGGGCCTTTCCTTATGTTCTATTTCTTTATTTCACCTGACGAGCCAGCTTCAAGGTTTGCTCTTCATCTTTTTCCTCTTTATCGGCCACTTCAAACTTGCGATTACGTCCGGTCTTTTCATCAAGTGTAGCTTTCAGATCCAGCAGAAACTTGCGTAACTCCAACAGGGAATCTACCAGTTCGGTATTATTCTCCTGTTTGAATTCTTTGTTCTCAAGGTATTTGCGGGCTCCTTTTAAGGTATAGCCGCGTTCTTCAACCAGTTGATAGATAATCTCCAGTTGACGAATATCTTCTTTGGTATACATACGGTCGCCCCCCCGATTCCGCTTCACTTTATTTTTGAGCGTGGGGAAATTGTCCGTCCAATATCTCACTTTAGAGATATCAAACGAAAACATATCTGCTACTTCTCGTATGGTATAGTACCGCTTCTCGTCCGTCATAACCGCCGCATAGTAATAAGTTCCGGTGAAGGTGTTGCTAGCCCCAAAAGTCCATAGCCCTGCCCCTATTCTTTCTAACGTAAACTACGTCAGAAGAAATATGGTTGCAAGGTTAGGGAATTAAAAATAGGTCGATTGACCGTATTAGAGCCTTAAAAATGCCTTATTTTCTTTTAACAAATCCTATTTTCAAAAATATAATTTTAACATTTTTCTATAAACAATTGGTTTCAACAAAAAAAATTCTTCTCCGCAAAATCATTGCTCTTTCACACACCTTTCGCCCGCAAGGAAATTTAAATTACCTTTGCAGGCTAATTTCCAGCGGTTTCCTTTTAGTAACTGAAACCTGCTGACTCACGAATATCCCATGACTTCCAGAGAGATACGCCAGGCTTTCCTTGATTTTTTTGTATCAAAAGGCCATTTAATTGTTCCTTCGGCCCCGCTGGTGGCTAAAAACGACCCTACCCTGATGTTCAATAACTCAGGAATGGCTCAGTTTAAAGATTATTTCCTGGGTAACGGTACGCCTCCCTCCCGCCGGATCGCGGATACACAAAAGTGTCTTCGGGTATCTGGTAAGCATAATGACCTCGAAGATGTAGGGTTTGATACTTACCACCACACGATGTTCGAAATGCTGGGGAACTGGTCGTTTGGTGATTATTTCAAAAAAGAAGCATTACACTGGTCCTGGGAGTTACTAACGGAAGTGTATAAACTTCCCAAAGATCGTCTGTATGTATCGGTTTTTGGGGGTGACGAAAAAGACGGCGTGCCTTTCGATCAGGAAGCGTTTGACCTCTGGAAGGAAATTCTGGGTAGTGAAGACCGCATCATCTTAGGCAATAAAAAAGACAATTTCTGGGAAATGGGCGAAGTAGGTCCCTGCGGCCCCTGCTCGGAAATTCACGTGGACTTACGCGATCAGGACGAAGTGGATGCCATTCCCGGCAAGTCCCTCGTAAACGCCGATCACCCACAGGTAGTTGAAATCTGGAATAACGTCTTCATGCAATTCGAGCGAAAAGCCGATGGCTCGCTCGTACCTCTGCCCGCTCGTCACGTAGATACGGGAATGGGTTTTGAGCGTCTTTGCATGGCGATTCAGCAAAAAAATCAAATTACGATACCGACGTTTTCACCGGAACGATTGATTTCATTGCAAAAGCAGCTGGTAAGACTTACGGAGAAGATAAATGGGCAGACATCGCCATGCGGGTCATCTCGGATCACATCCGGGCCATTGCCTTCGCTATTGCCGATGGACAGTTACCTTCCAATGTTCGGGCTGGTTACGTCATTCGCCGGATTTTACGCCGGGCCGTTCGCTACGGATATACTTACCTGGGTTTCCGCGAACCTTTCCTGTACAGCCTGATTCCTTTATTAGCAGATCAATTCGATGGTGTTTTCCCCGAACTAATTGCTCAGAAAGATTTCGTAGCAAAAGTTATTCAGGAAGAAGAAGCGGCGTTCCTGCGTACGCTGGAAAAAGGGTTGACCTTATTAGATAAGATTCTGGCTCAGGAATCGGAAAGTAAGGTTATCGAAGGAGCTACCGTTTTCGAACTGAACGACACCTTCGGTTTCCCCGTGGATTTAACGGCTCTGATTGCTCGTGAACAAGGTTTTTCCATCGACGAAGCAGGCTACCAGAAAGCTCTTGCCGAACAGAAAAACCGCTCCCGGAAGGATGCAGCTACGGAGAAATCGGATTGGGTAGAATTACAGGAAGGCGGCAAAACCGTATTTCTGGGCTATGACCAGACCCAAGCCGACTCAACGCTCACGAAGTATCGCAAAGTAGAAGCCAAAGGCAAAACCCAATACCACATAGTGCTGGATCAAACCCCTTTTTACGCCGAATCTGGCGGACAGGTGGGTGATACGGGCGTACTGGCCTGGCCCAACGCCGAGCTAATTGTGGTGGATACCAAGAAAGAAAACGACCTTAGCATTCATGTCATTGAAGACGAGGAGTTTGAAGAAAAACTACAGGCTCACGGGACAAAGGTAAAGGCAAAAGTGGACGCTTCCCGCCGGAAACTGATTGCTTCCAACCACACGGCTACCCACTTAATGCACAGTGCTTTGCAGGAAGTATTAGGCTCGCACGTGGCTCAGAAAGGTTCGCTGGTGAGTCCTGATTTACTGCGTTTTGATTTCTCTCACTTCGCGAAAATGACGGATGAGGAAATTGCTCGGGTGGAACAACGGGTGAATGAAAAAATTCGTGAGAACATTGCTCTTCAGGAAGATCGTAACGTGCCCATCGACGAAGCTCGTCAGCGGGGAGCTACAGCGTTGTTTGGCGAGAAATACGGTGATTTCGTTCGCGTCATTACCTTCGACCCCAACTATTCGGTAGAGCTTTGCGGCGGTACACACGTACCCGCTACGGGAGAAATCGGCTTATTCAAGATTACTTCCGAAAGCTCTTCTTCGACGGGTGTTCGCCGGATTGAAGCCATTACTTCGGAGAAAGCCTTTGAATTGCTGGAAGAACAGTCCTCGTTACTAAGTCAGTTGAAAGAATTACTGAAAACGCAGGATGTACTGAAATCCGTTCAGGTCTTACTCGAAGAAAAAGCAGCCTTGCAAAAACGCGTAGATTCACTGGAAATCGAGAAATTAGGCTCTGTTCGGGAAGCCCTGGTATCGAAAATCAGTGAGAAAAATGGCATTCACTTCATCGCTGAACAAGTGGAAGTGCCCAACGCCGACGCTCTGAAACAACTGGCTTATCAGTTAAAAGATAAAGTAGATAACCTCTTCGCTTTGCTAGTAGCTGAAGTAGGGGGCAAACCTTCACTGGCTCTGATGATTTCTGAAAATCTGGTGAAAGAACGCGGCCTCAACGCCGGGCAGCTCGTTCGTGAATTAGCGAAGGAAGTCAAAGGCGGCGGTGGCGGTCAGCCTTTCTTTGCCACGGCTGGTGGTTCTGACGTATCAGGTTTACCGAAAGTAATTGAGAAAGCGGCTACGTTAATCTAGGAAGCTTTTTAAGACATCTATTAAAATAAAGAACCCTGACTTTTATGGAAGTCAGGGTTCTTTATTTTAATACGTCTTTAGTAAAAACAGGTATGGTTTTATTGATTATATTAAGCAACCTTTAACCATTTGTATCCATTACCCTTTTCTACATCACCCCAAACATTTTATGACAAAAAAAATATTTTTCTTCCTCTTGATTTCCATGTCGGCTTTCGCTCAGCGAATTACCGTTACCGGAAAAGTAACCTCATCCACTGGCGAAGTATTAGCCGGAGCAACCGTTATCGAAAAAAGTACTCATACGGGTACTGCTACCGATGCTAACGGTCAATATCGCCTTTCCGTAAGTGCGGCTAACGCCGTACTGGTAGCCTCATTTGTGGGGTATGATAAAGTAGAATTACCGCTGAACGGATTAACCACCCTGGACTTTTCTTTACAGGAAGGTAACCTTTTGAATCAGGTTGAAGTGGTGGGTTCCCGCAGTTTGAACCGATCTCCAACCGACACGCCCGCCCCGGTGGATATCATTGATTTGCAGAAGGTTATCTCACGCACGGGTCAACTGGACGTGAACCAGTTACTACAGTATGCAGCACCTTCCTTTAACTCGAACCGTCAGACGGGTGCTGACGGAGCCGATCACGTGGATCCGGCTTCCTTACGCGGCCTGGGTCCTGATCAGACCCTGGTATTAATCAACGGGAAACGTCGCCATCAGTCTTCGTTAGTGAACCTTTTTGGCACACGGGGCCGGGGTAATACCGGAACCGATTTGAACGCCATTCCGGCTTCTGCCATCGAACGCATTGAAATTCTTCGTGATGGAGCCGCTGCTCAATATGGTTCAGATGCCATCGCCGGCGTAATTAACATCGTGTTGAAAACGACGACTGACGTGCTGGAAGTAAATGCCAATGCCGGAGCGTATCAGGCTAAGTATCGCTTTGATGACAAGAAATTTGACGGTCTGAACTACAACCTGAACGCAAATTACGGGTTCAAAATCAAAAAAGATGGTTTTGTTAACCTCACCGCCGATTATAACTTCCGCGATCATACCAACCGGGCTAATACCACCCCGGGCGATCTAGTCCGCCGCCAGTACGGTGACCCCAAAGCTCAAAACTCGGCTTTATACCTGAACGCTCGTCTGCCTTTGTCGGAACGTACGCAATTGTATGCTTTTGGCGGACTGAATTACCGCAAAGGCGACGCCTATGCCTGGACTCGTTTTGCCGATAACGACCGCAATGTTCCAGCCATTTATCCCGATGGTTTTGATCCCATTATTTCCAGTAAAATCAACGATCGTTCGATTACCGTGGGCGTTCGTCATTTACTCGGAAAAGCAGAACTTGACGTCTATAACACCTTCGGCTCGAATCGTTTTCATTACTTCGTTAACAATACGCTGAATACCTCGCTGGGAGCTTCCTCACCCAGATCTTTCGACGCGGGTGGATTTCAGTTGAATCAGAACGTAACGGGTCTGAAATTCTCTCGTTTCTATAAGGAAGCCCTGCAAGGATTCAACTTTGCTGCCGGAGCCGAGTACCGCATGGAGAATTATCAGATTTTTGCGGGAGAAGAAGCTTCCTATCGTAGTTACAAAACGGGCGTAGCTCCCGGTGCTCAGGGTTTTCCGGGTTTCCAGCCAGGCGATGTGATCAATAAAGGTCGGGCGAACCTGGGGGTTTATGTGGATATGGAAGCCGACATTACTAAAGCATTCCTGTTTGGCGTAGCAGCTCGTTATGAACATTACAGCGACTTTGGCGGAACCATTAATGGAAAACTTTCGGCCCGCTACAAAGTAACGGATTTCCTGACCTTGCGGGCCACAGCCAGCACGGGTTTCCGGGCACCGTCATTACCCCAGATTTACTTCAATTCTACCATTACTAACTTCGTAAATGGTATACCCGTTCAAGTATTAATTGCTCGTAATAACAGTCCGGTAACGCAGACGTTGGGTATTCCTAAACTGAAGCAGGAAACTTCTCAGAACTTAAGTGCAGGCATTACCCTGAATCCAACCAATAATTTGTCATTAACAGTGGACGGTTACCTGGTTAAAATCAAAAATCGGATTGTGTTAACCGGTCAGTTTAGCGATGACGACGATGCGATTGGCGAAGATTTAAAAGCTCTGAATGTTGGACAAGCTCAGTTTTTTACCAACGCCATTTCAACGACAACCAAAGGGCTAGACGTAATCCTGACCCATCGCACGGGCCTTGGCAATGGAAGTTTAACGTCTTCGTTAGCGGCCAACTTTAATCAGTTAACGATCAATGGAGAACCTAACACAACGCCCAAACTGAAAGGCAAAGAAGACATTTATTTCAACTTACGCGAACGTTATTTCACTATAGCTTCCGCTCCTCCTTCGAAGATTAATCTGTCTTTTGATTATACCCTTCGTAAGTTCAACGTTATGCTGCGTTTCGTTCGTTTTGGTGAAATCAAACTAGCGAACTGGAATTATGCCGAAAACGTACCTGACGCCGAGAAATTTGATATTTACAAGCCGAAAGTAACCACAGACGTAACCCTGGGTTATCGCTTTACGCCTAAAGTGGGCTTAGCCCTGGGTGCCACCAATATCTTTAATGTCTATCCTACCATGCACGTTCCCAGCCTGACCGAATCCGGCGGAGCCTGGGACCCTGTTCAAATGGGTAATAACGGTACTTTCTGGTTTACACGCTTGAATCTGAAGTTTTAGTTGATAGTTGTTTGTTGATAGAAAAAAAAGGGTTACGGAGCGATTCCGTAACCCTTTTGTGTGGTGGTTGGTTATTCGTTGTTAGATTATCCAAGGACAACTAAAAACAAACAACTGTCAACCAAAAAATAACCAACAACTATCAACCAATAACCATTAACTAACCATTTTTCTCCAGCTGCTTCACCAGAACCTCGAAATCTTTTGGGTACGGAGCTTCAATTTTTACTTCTTCCCCATTCAGTAAATTAAAGGTCAGTGAGTACGCATGCAGAGCGACGCGTTTCATCAGAGGTTGCTCGTCAGTATCTTTTTTAAGATTGAATTTCTTCTTCAACTGAGACAGAAAAACGGGCTTCCCGCCGTAGGTTTCATCCGAAACGATGGGAGCTTTCATACACATCAGGTGTACGCGAATCTGGTGCATGCGGCCCGTAATAGGTAAGCATTCCACAATGGTATATTGGCGGTAGGCTTTCAGCGTAAAAAACAGCGTTTCGGCCTCTTTCCCTTTCGCCCGGTCAATCTTCACAACGCCATCGCGGGGCAGGGCCAGAATGGGCAAATACACCGATTCTCCCTGAAAATTGTGTACACCATTCACCACGGCATGATACCGTTTCACCGTCTCACGGTGCTCAAACTGCATGGATAAATGTCGGTATGCTTCGGGGTTTTTAGCAATCGCCAGAGCACCTGACGTTTCTTTATCCAGACGATGGCAAAGCTGGGCGTCATCACTATACGCTTTAGCCATCCTTAAAATACTCAGGGAGTTATCCGCCTGACGCTCATCGAGCGAGGCAATGTAAGGGGGTTTATTAATAACGATGTAATCTTCGTTTTCGAAAATGATTAAATCCTTAAAATTCAGTGGCTTCATGCCGCAAAGGTACGGCTTTCAATCGTTATCTGATTTACAGAACTAATCTTTCCTTTTTAATTTAAGCGATAAAATTCACCCGCCGGGGCTGGGTGTTTTATCATCCAGCAACGTAGAATCGGCGACAATTCCTGTTTCAGGAGCTCCAGCTTCAATCCAGCGGCGAACAAAATCAATCTGACCAACCGATAGAGGTGAACCACCTAACGGCATGGGACTACCGTAGAATTTTCCCCCGTGGTGCGAAGCATTGAAATTCAATTTGTGATAAAACAGGCTTTCCAGGGATTTGTAAGTTTTAACCCGTAACAAACCATCCGAAATAGCCAGTGCATTAACCGGAGCTACATTAAAGAGATTTTTGTAAGCCTGTCCAGCCGCTAATACTAATTGATGAGTAGCATACCCTGGGTCCTGCGGAGAGGCATGGCATCCCGCCGTTGCACAGGTCGGCGTCAGAATTCGGCGTTGAATTTGCGAAAATGTACCGGATGGGGGAACCGTCGGGCTTGGTTCGGGGCTGGGTTTCTTTTTACAGGCACTTATCCCAATTCCCAGCATTAATAGGTAAACTAGTAAATTTCGTATCATCAGCATCGCTCGTAGTAGTCAACGTACTTCGGTAAACGTTACAAATCGCTTTAGTATTGAAATGATGGTTTAAATTCATCGGGAAATTCGGCGTGGATTCTGTATTTTGCCACCTTTTCAACGCAACACAGTACATGGACGCCTTTGAATCTCGTATTGACTTAAGTGAACTTTACCAGACCGTGGCCGACATTCGGACGGAAGTAGGTAAGATAATTATTGGGCAGAATCCATGATTGACCTGCTTTTGACGGCTCTTTTCGCAGACGGTCACGTACTTATCGAAGGCGTACCCGGTGTGGCGAAAACGCTGACGGCAAAGATACTGGCGAAAACGATTTCGGTAGATTTCAATCGAATTCAGTTTACGCCCGACTTAATGCCATCAGACGTGCTCGGAACTTCCGTTTTCAATCCTAAAACCTCTGATTTTGAATTCAAACCCGGACCTATTTTCTCGAACATCATTCTGATTGATGAGATCAACCGGGCTCCGGCCAAAACGCAGTCGGCCCTATTTGAAGTCATGGAAGAGCGGCAGGTAACTAACGCGGGCCATACTTATCACATGACGGCTCCGTTTCTGGTGTTAGCTACGCAAAACCCCATTGAGCAGGAAGGAACGTATCGTTTACCTGAAGCTCAACTGGATCGTTTTCTATTCAAAATTGTCGTTCAATATCCTTCGCTGGATCAGGAAACGGAGATTCTAAAGGGCCACCACCAACGCCGCCAGATTGCGGATGCAATGGATACCATTCAGGCCATTCTTTCGAAAGAACAATTAGCGGCCTTACGCGAAAAAGTTCGGCAGGTATTAATCGAAGATAAAGTTCTGACTTACATCGCTCAGATCGTTCACGAAACGCGTAATTCCAAGTTTCTTTACCTGGGGGCTTCTCCACGGGCATCGGTAGCTTTATTAAATGCATCCAAAGCCTTAGCCGCCCTGCGAGGCCGCGATTTCGTTACCCCCGAAGACGTACAGGAGTTAGCCACTCCGGTCTTACGTCACCGACTGATTCTTACGCCCGAAAAAGAAATGGAGGGCACTACGCCAGATGCGATTATCGACCAGATCATCAAAAAAATCGAAGTGCCGCGTTGAGTTTTCAGTGGGCGGCTTTCTGTTTTCAATGACCATCCGTTGCCAGCTTTTTCGCTGGCAACATTGAGTATAAGACCATTGCATCAACAATAACAACTGAGTTGACTGGGTCTATCCAGAACGGGTTTGGATAGACCCAGTCTGGATAGACCCAGTCATTCAAGAATACTTTCCTACTAGTAACTTATGTTCCAGCGAAAAAGCTGGCAACGGCAGGGTAAGTATACACCTCCCTTCAGTTAACCATAGATAACTCCGAAGGGGCATTCCAACACCTAAAGTTATCCGTATTGACTCCTTTCGGGTTCTTGTTAATAATACTACCCAAGAATACTTCCCACTAGTAATTCATGTTGCCAGCGAAAAAGCTGGCAATGACAGGGTAAGTATACGTACGTCTCCCCCAGTGGAGTTAAAACTATGGGTAATTCCAGGTGCTAACCCAGGGGATTTTTTTAGATCCCCGATCTATATCATAATTCCTTCTTTTGCTGGTAACAGTCATTGTAAGACCATCGCATTGACAACCCCAGCGGGGGTCAATATTAGGTAGCTACGGATAACAACCCGGGGAAATAAATCCTATCTTACAGCCGTTTAGCATTCAGTTTTTCTTTGAAACTGAAAACAGACAACTCCTTACTTCAATCTAAATTCCTTTATACTCTATGCGTGGGCTTCGGGTGCTTGGGCTGCTGGCTCTGTCTGTCTTTTTTTCGACCTGTTCGAAACTCAATGAGGTCGTTATTCGGGCTACAAACTTTGAAGATGAAATTCAGTTAGCTCAAAATCTGGTTTTTACTTTTAATAAAGACCTCGTTCCTGATGCAGAGCTGGGAACCTGGCAAAGCACGAAGTTCATCGAGTTCGAACCTGCCATTCAGGGCCGATTTAAATGGGTAGGTAAAAACGAGCTGGTCTTTTCGCCCGCCGCTTCCTTCCAGCCCGCCACCGAGTATCAGGCCCGGCTTTCCGATAAGTTACTCACGCAGGTAAAAGAGCAGTCTCTGGGTGTTTCTTCCGAAAAGCTCCATTTTCATACGCCTTATCTACAACTTCAAACCACCGAAGCCTATTGGACCAAGGCGAAAACGAGCGGACAGGCCGTAGCCAAACTCCGGCTGAATTTCAATTATCCGATTTCCGGCGGTCAGGTAGGCTCCAAACTGAACGTTACCCGAAAAGATGAAAAGGTGGGCTTTAGCGTAGCTCAACAGGGCACTACGGCTTCCTTACCTCTTAGCTTATCCGGCGTTCAGGATGCTCAGACACTGAACTTGAAACTCGATGCAGGCATTCAGGCCGTTTCTACTTCGTACCAGTCGAAAGAACCCATTGCATTCAAAACAACCTTACCCGACCCCAAAACGCTGGAAATTGTTGGTGTAGAATCAGGTTTCGAAAATAATCGTGGCTTTATTAAAGTAACCACCACCCAGGAACTGAATCCTGAATCCATTGCTTCGGCGTATACACTGAACGCCAGCACCCACACAAAAGCGGTTACTGAATACGACAGTTTAGGAAACCCTTTACCCGCTAAAGAAACCAAAACCAGCGTTGCTACGCAGACGGAGTTATTGGAAAACGGATTTATCATCCGAGGCGATTTCAACGAAACGGATACCTATACCTTAACGCTCAATGAGCAATTGCGGGGTGTTCTTGGCCCGGCTCTTAGCGAGACGTACACCAAAGATTTATACTTTGGACGAATGCCCGCCGCTCTGGAATTTGTGCATAAAAAAGCGGTATATCTGAGCTCCAAAGGGCACCGGAATGTGGCCGTTCAGGTAACCAACATCCCCAAAGTACAGGTTCGGATTTCGAAGATTTACGAGAACAATATTCTGGCTTACCTCCGTAATAACCGATACCGTGATTATCGCTACGAGAATGATGCCTACGTTGAAGGGGGCTATGTGTATTCCGAAGATGGTGGAGCCTACTCGGATCTGGTGGTTAATAAAACCATTGAAACCGAAGATTTACCCAAAAATGGCGGCGTTTCCTTACTGAACCTCAGCTTACCTGACCCGACGAACCAGTTCCGGGGAATTTATCTGGTTTCGCTGCATTCGGCTGACGAATATTACCATTCCGCCACCAAGCTGGTCAGCATTTCTGATATTGGCTTAGTGACTAAAAACGCAGGCGATGAATGCCTCGTTTTTGCTCACTCCATCCGTTCCACCGAACCCCTGAGTAATGTTGAAATCAAGCTGATCTCTTCGAACAACCAGACCATTCAAACCGCCAAAACCGACTCGAAAGGTGTTGCTTTATTTAAAGACTTAAAAGAAACTTCTTTCACTACGGCACTGGTAACGGCTCAGACCGAAGATGATTTCAATTACCTTTTTCTGGAAGATACGCAGGTGCCCACCAGTCGTTTTGAAGTGGACGGCAAACGAGACAATAGCTCGGGTTTTGAAGCTTTCCTCTACGGCGACCGCAACATTTACCGCCCCGGTGAGACGGTGCATTTTAATACCATTGTACGTAAACACACCTGGGAAACACCGGGTGAAATTCCGTTAAAAATTCGTTTTCTGATGCCAAACGGTCGGGAATACCGAACGCTTCGCCTGACTACCAATGCCCAGGGAGCCGTAGCCACCGATATTCCCCTTGAAACAGCCGTTGTTACCGGGACGTATCAGTTGGAAGTATTGAATGCCAATGATGTCATTCTGACTTCGCAGCCCATTTCGGTAGAAGAATTCATGCCGGATCGGATCAAAGTTGAAGTAAGATCACCGAAAGAACGCTATAATTCCGGTGAAACGGTACCCATTTCGGCCACGGCTACCAACCTCTTCGGTCCTCCGGCATCGGATCGAAATTATGAGATGGATGTACAGGTGAAGCGGCAACTTTTTCAGCCTAAAGGTTACGAAAGTTTTGTCTTCGACATACAGGACAATACCAAGTTTGAAAACATGGTTCGGCAGGGCAAAACCAATGCCGCCGGACTGGCCACGGAAGGTTTCGTATTACCCGCTAGCTGGCAGGACATGGGTTTGCTGGAAGCTAAAGCCTTTGTAACCGTCTTCGACGAAACGGGTCGTCCGGTGAATCGTTTGCAGAAGTTTACGATACAGACACAGCCCATTTTGTACGGCATCGGCATGCCCGATACTTATGTGGGTACCAATGCTCCGGTTACGATTCCACTCGTAGCGTTAAATGCGGATGGAAAGCTCCAAAATACTCAAGGCCAGCTTGACATTGTTAAGCACGATTACCAGACGATTATTGAGAAAAACACGGATGGTTCGATGAAATATTCGTCCAAAAAACAATCAAAAATCGTCTTTAGTCGAGCCGTTGCCTTCACCAAAGGCCGGGCTTCGGTGAGTTATGCTCCCCCCGTTTCCGGGGAATACGAAGTTCGTCTTCATCGGGCAGGTTCGCGAAACTGGACGAGTCAGTCGTTTTATGCCTACGGTTACGGTCAAACCAGTTCCACTGCTTTTGAAGTAAATAATGAAGGTCAGGTAGAAATGACGTTCGATAAACCTTCCTATCAGGTTGGCGATCAGGCGAAAGTATTATTCAAGACGCCTTTTTCGGGAAAACTGTTAGTTACCATTGAACGCAATCGTGTGCTTGAGCATCACGTGTTGACCACTGATCATAAATCTGCCGAGTTAAGTTTCTCGGTAGGTAAAGAGCACTTGCCTAACGTTTACGTAGCAGCGACGCTTTTCCGAGAAATGAATGACGAAGATTTACCGCTGACGGTAGCTCACGGGTATGCTCCCCTTATGGTTTCGGATGCCGATAACCAATTAGACGTAGCCATTACTTCCGTCGAAAAATCCCGGTCGAAAACGCGTCAGACGATTCGTGTAAAAACCGCCCGGAATGCTCAGGTAACCCTTGCCGTGGTGGACGAAGGCATTCTTCAACTGAAAAACTACAAATCTCCTGATGCCTATGGCTTCTTTTATCAGAAGCGGGCCCTGGAAGTGAATGGCTATGATCTCTACGCCTATCTGCATCCCGAGTTAGGCATTCGCTCGCGAAGCTCTGTCGGTGGAGACGGGTTTGATATGGAAAAACGGGTGAATCCACTGGCCAACGGTCGGGTGAAACTCGTGGCTGTCTGGAGCGGAATCCTGCAAACAAATGCCAGCGGTGAGGCCAGCTTTAACGTAGACATCCCCCAGTTTTCGGGTGATTTACGAGTCATGGCTGTGGCCTATAAAGACCAAGCGTTTGGGTCAGCCACACAGCACATCAAAGTTGCCGACCCGCTGGTGATTAGCACGGCCCTACCTCGTTTTGCCAGTCCTTCCGATGAACTGATTGTCCCGGTTAACATTACAAATACCACGAAGAAGACAGCCTCCATAACCGCAACTTTACAAGCGACGGGAGCCTTACAAAACCAGACGCCAGCTCCGCAAACCCTCAGCATTAATCCTGACGCCGAAGGTCGGGTTAACTTCAACATCAAAGCCGCTCAGGCCATTGGCACGGGTAAGGTAAAAGTGTCAGTCAAGGGACTGGGAGAAACGTTTACGGAAGAGGTTGACCTTACCGTTCGGCCTAGTGTTGGCTTAGTGAAAACTTCTGTTTCAGGAACCGTAAATGCCGGGCAAACGGCTACCTTACCGCTTTCGCTTCAGGAATTTGTTCCCGGAACCGTTAAGGCTTCCTTACGAGTAAGTCGCTCGCCACTGGTTTCGCTCTCGGATCGGCTCGATCATTTACTGAGTTATCCTTACGGATGTCTGGAGCAATCGGTTTCGGCGGCGTTTCCACAGTTATACTTCGCCGATCTGGTCAAGACGATTCAAACGGATCGGAAACCGTACCTAAAGTCTGGTACCTCAGACCTGAACCCAGCGGCTAATGTAGCGGCAGCTTTACGTAAAATTGAAACGTTGCAGTTGTATAACGGCGGTTTAGCCATGTGGCAGGCGGGTCAACGCGACGAATGGTGGGCAACGGCTTATGCAGTGCATTTTATGATTGAAGCTCAAAAAGCTGGCTATGAAGTAAATGCCAACACGCTGAGTAAAGCCTTGGATTACCTCAACCAGCAGGTAAGCAAGCAGGCCAATGAGAAGGCTGTTATTCTTAATGAAGACGGCAGAATCACGAATCGAATGCAAGCTCGTCGTGAAACCATTTATAGCCTCTATGTTTTGACGCTGGCGGGCCGTTCCAATCGCTCAGTGATGAATTATTACAAGGCCAATACGTCTTTATTGACCACTGACTCGCGGTATTTGCTGGCAGCGGCCTTCGGTTCGCTTGGTGATGAAACCAGTAAATCGGCCTTATTGCCCAAACAGTATCCAGTCGATCAAAGTCCGCGGCAAACGGGAGGTAACTTTTCAAGCCCCATTCGGAATCAGGCTCTGGTACTGAATACCTTACTGGAAACGGATGCGACTAACCCCCAAATTCCGGGACTGGCTCGGCAGCTTTCGGCAGCGGTACGGCAAAATCACTGGCTTTCTACACAGGAAGAAAGCTTTGCCCTGCTCGCCTTGGGTAAACTGGCTAAACAGTCGGCTGCCTCTACCGCCACCGCTCAAATCAAGGCAGCCGGACGTTCTCTGGTCACCTTTACGGGTAAGGATTTATTCATCAATAAAGGATTACAAACGCCACTCACCCTCGCCACTTCGGGCAAAGGTTCGCTCTATTACTTCGCTCAGGCAGAAGGTCTATCACAGGGGAATACTGTTCCGCTGGGTGATCAGATTCTGGAAGTTCGGAAACAGTATCTTGACCGAAGTGGACAGCCCATTACCCGTAATCTTCGGCAAAATGAGCTAATCGTTGTTCGGGTAACGGTGCGAACGCAGAATGGATTACCCGTTGAAAATGTGGTGATCACGGATATGTTACCAGCGGGGCTGGAAATCGAAAATCCCCGCATTACACCTGAACGCGACCTAAGTTGGATTAAAGGCCAATCCTACCCCGAGCACTTTGATTTACGTGACGACCGGATTCATTATTTTGTATCGGTTTCCGGAAAACCCCAAACGTATTATTATTTAGCCCGAGCCGTATCCAAAGGCAAATTCACCGCTGGCCCGGTATCAGCCGATGCGATGTATAACGGAGAGTATCGAAGTTATTCAGGCGGTGGAATTGTAACGGTTGAATAAGTCTAAGGCGGTTTTTAGGTACCGTTTGGGATTACAAATCCCTGACAGATTGCTTTCGGATTTGTAATCCGAAAGCAATCTGTCTTTGAAGGTTATTAACTAGAGATGCCGCTGCCAGCGTGGCCCGGCCAGCCTTTTTGCTGGCAGCACTAACCTAGGCTATGAAGTATATAATGCTATCAACATAGCCTGAACAACCTTTTCGCTGACATCTAAGGTAACCCCATACTTGCCTGACCCAAATATTCTCAATACCACCCCACTGGAAGCCTATCTAACTATTTCATCACTCGACGAAGCCAAGCGACTGCGAAAGAGGTATCTGGTTTTTACGCGATGGATCTCGGTCCTACATTCTTGATCGTGCGTGTTTTTCGAAAAAAGGCTTTTATTTCGTATTGAAAAATGTAGAATTATGAAAATTCTAGTGGTTGAAGACGAGCAGGATGTAGCCTCTTTCATCAAAAGCGGACTGGAAGATTATGGCCTCGAAGCAGATATTGCGGATGACGCTTTCCGGGCTCAGCAGTTGCTGAAAGAACAGGAATACGGAACGGTAATTCTGGACGTGAACCTGCCGATTATGAATGGTTTTGAGCTTTGTAAGATCATTCGGGAAAAATACGAAGACGTGTCTATCCTGATGCTAACGGCTTTCGGAACGACCGATAATGTCCTGACGGGCTTTGATGCCGGGGCGGATGATTACCTCGTAAAACCCTTCGAATTTCGGGAGCTAATGGCTCGGTTACGGGCGTTGAACCGACGGCGATTAACCGTTCCGACGGAAGCTGTGATCCTGAAAATTGCTGATTTGGAGTACAATCAGAAAAGTAAAACGCTGAAACGCGATAATCAGAAAATCAGTCTTACCGCTCGTGAGCTGGCCTTATTGGAATTTTTCCTGAAAAACCAAAATCGGGCTTTATCCCGCAGCGAAATCGCTGAGAAAGTTTGGGATGTGAACTTCGATACGGGTACGAACGTGGTAGATGTATATGTGAATTACCTCCGCAAAAAGATTGATAAAGACTTTTCGCCCAAGCTGATTCATACCATCAGCGGCATCGGTTATATCATGCAAGAGGTTCAGGATTAGAACAATCACTAACTATTTTCCTACTGTCATTCAGAGGGAAGCACAGAAACTAATTTAGAGTTGGTGAACTGTTTCTGACTGAAGACCAATTAGCGTTTTTCCAGGTTCATCTCTTGTGTAAAGAGTATCTCACACTTCTTCCAAGATAACAGATTAAAGAAATGACTATTTCTACTTCTGTCATTCAGAGCGAAGCGAAGAACCCTATCTATGTTTGAGTAATACTTTCTAATCTGAGGGGTAACCATAATCTCCAGGTTCGTCTCTTGTCTAAAGAAGGTCTCTCACTACGTTCGAGATGATAGACTGAGAATCATATTTTATGGATGAATCACGTCTCTACTAAGGCTAGTCATTGATCAATCTTTCAAACCTTCTCAAACGAATCAATCCCTTCAAGTACAATGAAAATCAGATCCAAGCTTTCTGTCACCTTCTTGCTCATCGTGGCAGCCAACCTGGTTCTATTTTCCTCGGTGGTTTACTTCGTTTCTGAATATTTCCGACAAAAGGATTTTTACCTGCGACTAACCGATAAGGCCAAGACTACGGCCCGGTTGCTCATCGAAGAGCAAAAGATTGACGCGAAACTGCTCCAGCTTTTCGAACGGAATAACCTAACTTCCTTGCCGCAGGAGCAGATCATTGTTTATAACCTTCAGGGCAAAATCATTTATGAGAGCGAAAATCGACCCGATCGTATTGTCGATGAACTGGATTTACTGAATCGGGTTCGCCAGAAAAATGAAGTTTTTGTTCGCTATGGCAAAAAAGAAATCGTCGGGTTAATTTACGAACATGAAGACACCAACCTGATTATTATCGCGTCCGCCTACGATGAATATGGTCTGACCGAAATGAAACACCTTCGAACCATTTTAGGCTTTGGCCTAGTATTCAGCCTGACGCTGGTAGGCATTTCGGGCTGGTTTTTCGCGGGTCGGGCGTTGCAGCCCATTTCGGATGTTGTTCAACAAGTAGGTCAGATTAAGGCTCTTAACCTTAATCAACGCGTAGTGGCGGGTAATGATCACGACGAAATTGCCCAGTTGGCTCACACCTTTAATTCCATGCTTGACCGCGTGCAGAAAGCCTTTGCAGTGCAGCGGGATTTTGTGGCCAACGCTTCCCACGAATTACGCACACCTCTAACCATCATTACCGGACAAATTGAAGTAACCCTCATTAAACCCCGTACGGCGGAAGAACACGAGGCCAAGTGGAAAACGGTACTGGAGGCTATTAAGCGTTTGAATAACCTTTCCAATAACCTGCTCGAACTCGCCCAGGTCAGCCAGGATGATTCTACCGTTACTTTTCAGGAAGTTTCGCTCGATGAGGTCATCTATGATGCAGCCAAGTTATTAACGACCAAACATCCGCATTACCAGATGATTTTCTCTTTTGAGGGCACAACAGCCGAGTTCCAGCCCGAGCTGATTGTCAAAGGGAACCAGTCTTTATTAACGACGGCCTTTCTCAATTTGATGGAAAATGGCTGTAAGTTTTCCGAAAATAAGCAGGTTAAGGTCACGCTTGGCGTGCATTCGGCGGGGGCTACCATTAGCTTCGCCGATCAGGGCGTAGGCATTAGCGAGGAAGACCTCAAGCATATTTACGAGCCTTTCTTCCGGGCCGATAACGTCAAGCGAATTCATGGCTATGGCATTGGCCTGCCCCTCACCCATCGCATCATCGAACTACATCACGGCAGCATTCAGGTTGTCTCTCACCCAGGCGTCGGAACGACCATGACGCTGCACTTACCCAGGGTTTTCTAATCGATTTCTAATCATTTTCTCACCATTCTCTAATAACCTTCTAATGGACTCCTAATGTCCTGTAAAGTAGCCTTGTCTATCTTTGTTCTAAGCTAAAATATGTTCATTATCAGCTTTCTTTGAATAGCGACCTACTTTAGTTTATCCTACCCACGTGAGATTCACTGAATTGATTTCAGCGAATGTTGATCGTAGACGGTGTCTTCATTTAAGCCCTTTCTACACATGAAAAACCAGCCTTCTGCTGAATCAAGCCTTATAGGTGACATTCGGGGCGGAGTCGTTTCCTTTCTGGTAGCCGTACCCCTCTGTTTAGGTATTGCACTGGCTTCGGGCGTCCCGCTGTTTGCGGGTATCATCGCAGGAATTGTGGGCGGCCTGGTAGTGGGAAGTTTTAGTAAATCAGCCCTCAGTATTTCCGGGCCAGAAGCAGGTCTGATCATCGTCGTGTTATCGGCCATGGACAGCCTCGGAACGTTCTCTACTTTTCTGTTAGCCACCTGTCTGGCGGGAATTATTCAGATTTTGCTGGGTTACGCCCGGGCTGGAATCATTAGTAATTTCTTTCCATCGTCGGTCATTAAAGGAATGCTCGCCGCCATTGGCATCATCCTCATTTTCAAGCAAATTCCTTTGCTTGTAGGTTACGATGGCGATCATGCCGAAGCCTTCACCCTTTTTCAGCCCGATGGAATCAATATACTCAAACAGTGCCAGTGGGCATTTGCTCATATTAATGCCACGGCAATCCTGATTGCTTTGATTTCGATGGGTATATTTTTTATCTGGGAATTCATTCTTCCCCGAAAACAGACCTCACTTTCAAAGATTCCACCGGCTTTGATTGTAGTAGCCACAGCCGTTCTGATTAATACCTTTTTTCAGCTATTTTACCCAGCCTGGGCTCTGAAAGACAATCATTTAGTACAGTTACCCGTTCCGGCTGATTTCTCTGGTTTTCTGAAGTTATTCACCTTACCCGATTTCAGCCAGATCAATAACCCGAGGGTATATACAGCCGCTATTTCCATTGCTCTGGTGGCTAGTCTGGAGGCTTTATTATCAATTGAAGCGACGGATGAGCTCGATCCGCTCAGTCGTAAAACACCTTCGAACCAGGAATTGAAAGCTCAGGGCATTGGGAATCTGATGAGTGGACTCATGGGCGGGATGCCTCTAACCTCGGTTATTGTCCGCAGTTCGATTAGTCTGAATGCCGGAGCCCGAACCAAAAGGGCGGCACTCATTCACGGATTTATGTTACTGGTTTGTGTGATAACCTTGCCGAACCTGCTCAATGAAATTCCCTGGGCAGCCCTGGCGTCAATTTTGTTTATAACGGGTTACCGACTCGCCCGAATTGAGCTATTCAGAAGCCAGTATGAGGCAGGGTTAGTCAGGTTTTTACCTTTTATTACTACCGTAGGAGCTATTCTATTAACGGATTTAATAGCAGGCATTGCCATTGGTATGTTGATGAGTTTATTTTTCATCATCCGTGAAACGTACCTCAAAGCCCATCAAACCTATACCTATGAAATGAATGGCAAAGAAAGTATTCGCATTCGGCTGGGGGATTACGTTTCGTTTTTAAATAAAGCCAGTATCAGTGCCTTACTGGATCGGATTCCGAATGGGACACGAGTAGAAATTGATTATACCCAAACGAGTTATATCGATAGTGACGTACAAGACATTCTCCAGCGATTTGAGACCAGTGCTCAAGCCCGTAATATTTACCTCATTCGGCTGGACACCAATTTAGAAATTCCACACTTCATCAACAGATAGTTGTCTAAAACAGACCAGAGGTATTTTAAAGGTAAGGAGTTAGTTTGATAAGAACCCTTTTCATCCGAGGGTTTTGGTAGTAGAAAGGTAAAGGCCGTATAAGCCTTTACCTTTTTTGTTCTTACTCGTCATTCTTGATCAACCGTCCCTGCTGGGATTGATGCCCAGCCTGAACTTTCCAGATAAACAGTCCCGAAGACAAACTGGACAAGTCTAACTCAAATCGGTGATCTTTTGACACATCAGAGCTCCCCTGCGATACCAGCGGTTGACCCATGAGGTTGTATAACTGGATCTGAGCCGAAGAAGCCTGCGGCAGCGTAACCGACACTACTGCCCGATTCCGGGCAGGATTTGGGGCAACCAGCACTGCTATCTGAGGTGAGGTGGGCTCGACAGCCGTTGGGGCTTCGATACGAACCATCACTGACTGTGAGGGAACTGAGCACCCATCCCGCGATACAATTACTACATAACTGCCGCTACTTCTGGAACCTTTTAACACCAGACGAGCTCCATTAGCTCCGGTCACATTTGCATTATCCTTCCGCCATAGATAGTTATAATTTAGTCCTGAAGGGGCATTCAGAATCACACTATCAGGCTCCATGACCTGAAGTGACGTAGCTGGCGTGATATTCGATACCAGGTCTGCTCCCTTTTCAGTAATAACCTTAACCGTCGAACGAGTATAACAACCTAGCGTATCGGTGACGGTTACGTAGTAGCTACCCGGAGCAGAGGCGTTATACTGTCTCGAGGTTCCACCAGTCACGGGAGCTGAGCCCAATTCCCATTTGTATCTATACGAAGGCTGCCCGCCCGTAACAACTACAGTCAATAAAGCTCCGCCGCCTTTGCAATACGAGGTATCGCCTGTAATGACGGGTTTGGGAGAATCTTTCAACGTAATCACCTGAATATTAGAGGTGCTCATGCAGCCCTTAGAATCCTCCACACTCAGGTAATAAGAACCGGCTTTGCTAATGCTTACATTTTTACCCGTTCCAACTACTGTATTGCCTTCCCGCCAGCTATATTTTACCGCTCCCAGCGTATCCGTAACCGAGCCTAACAGCGTCAATGTATTACCCGAACACACATAAGTCAGGTTATTGGCTGCCCGGATGGAAGTTCTGATTTTACAACTATTGACCTGTACATAGGCAGTATCGCGGGACACGCAGTTTTTACTGTCCACCAGCGTTAGAATTACATTCGTGTTATTTGTAAACGGAGCAAACGTGGGGTTAGCCTCGCTGTAAGACTGCGTCCCGGGGAAAGTGTCCCAGTAATACGTATAGCCGGGCGTTCCGCCGGAAGCAGTAGTAACGTTCAGCTTTTTCAAATCATATACCTCTGATCCCGTCAGCGTGGCACCGGGACCCGCGTTGGCCTTAGGCGAAGGGAAAACCTCTGTTTTAACCAAAGGAGACTTAGCCTTACAGCCATTCGAATTAGAAATTTCAAGCGTGTATTCTGCTGCGTCCTTGACATAAATGGGAGCACTGCTTTTGCTGATTTCCGCTCCGTTCCGCGTCCAGCTATAGGTTTCTGCTTTAAAGTTGGGCCCCGAATAGATTTGGAGTTTAGTGCTATCTTTATCGGCAGAGCAAAGCCAATTTCTTTGGTTGGAAGTATAGGCAGGCGTAATGTAAAGCATTGGCTTGATAATCGTCACAACCGTACTTTGCGGCTTAGAAACGCAACCATTGGTATCCTTAGCCGTCACGCTATACGTACCGGAGGTCTTTACAGCCAGTGAGGCCAGGTTTGCACCCGAAGAATCCACCTCGTTTCTTTTCCACTGATACGTGTAGACAGACCCCGAACCCCCTGAAGCTTTAGTTGCTAAGGTAATTGTCGTTCCCTCGCAGATTTCGTCTTTATTACCCGTAATAGTCGTTAGTAGGCAATGCGGTTAAGGTAATGTTCAATGCATTCGAAGTAGTGGTGCAGCTGCCCTGAGTTACGACTACGAAATACTTCCCAGCCTGACTCGCCGTAAATTCGGCGGAGTTTGTCCCAACGTTGACACTATCTTTTTTCCACTGATACGAGTAAGCCGTCGAAGCCGTACTGGTAGGTTTCGCCGTCAGTTTCAAGCTCGTTCCCGTACAAATGGCCGTCGATGAGGGAGCAGTAATGAGGGCCGTTAACGAGCAGTCTATACCTAATTTGTATAACTCAGGCACATAATAATTAGTCTGGGTAGACGTATTTTTTCCTTTGAGTTTATAGGCAGTATAGTAAATTCCTCCGTCCGTAGCAGCTACAATTGTTCCGCCAAAACCGATATTCTTAGTCCATTTCAGACTTCCTGTAGTGCTATACTTTTTCAGATCAAAGCTTTCCGCACTATTCTTTACCAAAGCCACAATTTCGTTAGTAGTGGTCAGAATAATCTGTTCTGCCTGCTGACTAATAGTAATAGACGTTTGACCTAAAGCACTAATTTTAACGATACTAGTCCCCGTACGAACCCACAGACTTCCGTCACTTTGCAACAGCCCATTGGCGACTCCGTCTACATTAAGTTTCCAGACTTGATTACCCGTACTGGTTACTTTGGTAATCGTTTTGGAATCATTAATATAAATGAAGGAATCATTACTAATCAGAAAACTACCTGAATATCCCGACTTGGTCCAGCTTATTTTTCCCGCCGAGTCATATTTACGCAGACCGTCTTTTGCCAGTAATACAAACCCTCCATCTGAGGTAGTCGATAAGGCTGAAATCGTTGGAGAGCCAGCAATAGTTTCAGTTAAAATAGCCGTAATAACCCCAGACTTTAGCTGATAAACGGTCTGTTTATTCGTAACCAAATTGGTATAATAAAAATAGAAAATATCAGACGATGCCTGATAAATGACGGGTAAAGCATTGACTACCCGGGCATCTTGTGGAGTGGCTACTTTCCACTGTAACACGTGGGTATCATTATATCTTTTGATGGAGTCCTGACTACTCAGGATCATCCCATTTTCCTGCACGGCCGTTAGTGCATTGTAGGAAGAGATACATGGAGTGCCTAGTCCAGGGGTTCGGGAACAGCTTTGTAAGGTAGTCGTTAACTTGGCATTAGCCGAATTAAAAGAGGCCAGTTCTTCCAAACCAAACGAAGAAGACGGACCCGTATTAGAAGCCCGAGCTAAAGCAAATACCTTGTTTTTTCCTGAAGCAAGCGACAAATCATAACTAGGTGCATAGTTCGGCATCGTTGGATCCAGGCTATACGTAAATTCCTCCTTTGGAGCCGTCGTCTGGGCCCAGATTTGAATGCTACTTATCAAAATAAAAACGCCGAGTAAATACTTTTTCATAAAAAAACTGATTGGGTTGGGCCTTCGCCACGACTACTTTTCTAACCATTACGTAGATACAAAAAAAGGAAATTCCCCGCAGAAGTTTTTTCTTCCACGGGGAATTTACGGATAAATATCAGCTATTTACTTTCCGGCCTTTGCTAATTTCCCGGAGCTTTCTTTGGCTAAAATCGTTAAAGCGTTCACCAGCCGATCCAGATCCGACGGTAGAATGTACACATGAGGCGTTACCCGAACGCCTTTCACATTTTCCTTATCTATCGGCGTGGTATGAATCTTAAACCGGGTTAGTAACTGACTTTCCAGTTCGCCCGGCTTCAAGCCCTCTACCCCTACCACAGCCAGAGCTCCTGAATAGCCTTTTTTCAGGGAAGTATATAGCTCAATCCCCGGAATATCCTTCACTTTTTCGGCCCAGTAATTCTTGAGATAAAACAGTCGCTCGTACTTCCGGGCCGAGCCGATGGCGTTATTAAACTGAATGGCCTGAGCAATGGCCTGTTCGATGAAGAACGGTCGTGTGCCGAGATTTTCAAATTTGCGGATGTTATCCGATTGCGGCTGTTCATTGGGTACGAGCGGGAATACCTTCGAAATTTTCTCTTTCTTCACCCATAACATCCCCGTCCCAATCGGGGCACTGAGCCATTTATGTAGGCTCGTACCGAAATAATCGCAACCCAGCTCGGGGACTTTATAATCCAGATGCACAAAACTGTGGGCTCCATCTACCAGCACTTCGATTCCCCGTTTGTGAGCCTCGTCCGCAATTTTCCGAACAGGTAATACCTGCCCCGACCAGTTAATGACGTGCGTCAGATGCACTACTTTCGTCTGGGGTGTCATTTGCTCCACAAAGAGTTTTACCATCCGGTTTTCGTCTTCGCAAGGCATGGGTAACTTCACGTAATTGAGCTTCAGCCCGTCGCGTAACTCGCGTTGCCGCCAGGCACTCATCATGTTGGGATAATCGAAATTGGAAACGACCACTTCGTCACCTCTTTGCAGGGGTAAACCCAGAATCACCGTGTCGAGAGCTTCCGTTGCATTTCGGTTAATGGCAATTTCTTCGGGCGAGGTTCCGGCTAGTCTAGCCAGTTGTTCCCGCAGCGGTTCCCGGCCCTGATCCAGCACCCGCCACATGTAGTAGCTCGGAGCTTCGTTGGAATACCTGAAGTAACGCTCTACGGCTTCCTGCACCAATGTCGGAGCCGGGCTTACGCCGCCGTTATTCAGATTCAGAGTGGTGGGAGAAACCGTATAGGCTTGTTGAATCATCGCCCAAAAATCTTCGTCTGCTGCCAGTGCTTCGGCACTTTTAGCGGATTGATACCGTTTAATTTCGGTAAAGTAAGATTCGGTAAGGGGTTTGAGTGAGGGAAACAGGACCCCGCTGGAAACAGCAATACGGGCCGACTGTCGGAAGAAAGAACGACGAGAGGATATCATAACCCATGACGTAGTTAGGATGAACAGGATTGCGGCCCGTAGGTAAATTAGTAGTTTTTTTCCAAAACCGCTACCGCCCAACGAAAAGAGCTATTTTTACGCGTCAAATTCCCGTTATCTTTCGACTGAAAGTATGTCTCGCTTCGAGTTTAAGTGCATTTTAAAACCCATTTGAGCCCCATAACCCGCAGCAAATCTTAAGTTTATACTGTATGGATATTATGCTAACCACCCTTTTTGTACTACTGGCCGTTGGGGCAAGTATATATGCCTGGAATAATGATTCCATCATGCGTCAATGGATTCTGAATCCCTATCAGGTACATCGTAAAAATGAATACTGGCGTTTTCTGACCTCGGGTTTCATTCACGCCGACATTGGCCACCTGGCCTTCAACATGATTTCGCTGTATTCTTTCGGGAATCTGGTGGAATATATCTTCTCGCAGGTTTCACCCTTGGGCAGTTGGTTATTTGTGGCGTTGTATATCGGCGGTATTATCATTTCGGACATTCCTACATTCCTGAAACATAAGAACGATCCGGGCTATAATTCCCTCGGAGCTTCGGGTGGGGTTTCTTCCGTGATTTTTGCAGGCATTATGTTTGCCCCTACTACCCCCCTGCGTCTCTTTTTTATTCCGATTGACATTCCCGGCTGGATTTTTGGTGGTCTGTATCTGGCCTATACCTATTGGGAAGCTCAGCGTGGATTAGGTCGCGTTAACCACTCGGCTCACTTATGGGGAGCGTTGTTTGGCATTGTCTTCGCCATTGCTATTTATCCGCCCGTTATTCAGTTATTTATTAATCAGATTACTGGATAAGTTTAAAGCATTTTGAGTTACTTATTCTGTCAATAGATATTCATGTTTCGGCTGTTCTCTCAACCACATCCGATCGTCGAACGCTCCCGCTCCACGTTTTTGCTCTGTGCGGGAGCGGGTCTGTTTGTGGGCTTATTTCTGATGATTTTTCAGCCTTTCGGAAGTTATAATATTCATTCGCCCGACAAATGGATTATGCCCTGGGTGTATGGAGTCATTACGGGTGGCGTTTTGCTGATTCATTACTTCGTTTACCCTCGCCTGTTTCCCAGATTTTTTTCCGAAGAAAACTGGACAGTCGGGCGAAACATCCTGCTGATCTTAGCCCATTTCCTGGCTATTGGTAGTCTGAATTATCTCTATTATGCCCTTCGTTTTGAGGATTCTTTTCAATTTTCTCATCTGATTACCATGATAGGCTTTACGCTCCTGATCGGTATTTTTCCAACGACGGCGTTTACTTTAACCGAATACGTTAGAAAACTCAAACGGTACAGTAACCCACCGCAACCCGAACCGCTCAGCACACAGGAAGTCATCGCCGACACTTTTCATACGCTTCAGCTTACTGCCGAGAACGAAAAAGATACCCTGACACTTCCCGTTACGGATCTGCTTTATATGGAGTCGGCAGATAATTATTCAGAGGTAGTTTTCCGGGAAGGATACACGCTCCGCCGGGAGTTAATACGCAGCAGCTTAAGCCGACTGGAGACACAGATTTCATACGACTTTATTACCCGTTGCCATCGTTCCTTTATTGTTAACCTCCATCAGGTGGAACACGTTACGGGTAATGCCCAAGGCTACAAGCTGCATTTGAAACACGGAGATAAACCTATTTCGGTGGCTCGCAAGTATTCTACGCTGGTCGAACATTTCAAATAAGCTTTGTCAAACATCCCCGTTGCTTTCCGATTATCCCAATCCTTTGTCAAACGTCCCAGCACACTGACAGACAGCCCTTTAAATTGCACTTCTTTTCATTGTCGATTACGTTTGTTCCATCCTTTCTCAAACAACGAATGCAATGAAAACGCTTCATACCCTCTTTCTGGTTATTCACATCATCAGTGGTTTTACGGCTTTGTTTACTGGCGTAATTCCTATGATCACCCGTAAAGGTGGTAACTCCCATAACTTCTGGGGACGAATTTATTACTGGGCCATGTTCGGAGTTTTTACAACCACCATTGGCCTTTTTACACTGGATCCCTTCTCTCTGAAAATGCAGTTTTTCCTGCCCGTGGGGGTTGGTAGTTTTTACCAGACCTTTACCGGAAAACGAATTTTATTACGTAAAAAGATAAGCAGCCAACCTGCCCGGCTGGACTGGGCCGCGATGTACGCCGTTAGCTTTTTTGGATTAGTTACCCTCGCTTGGGCCATTCAGCGATTTAGTTCGGGCGATACTTTTCTGGGAATTCTGTTCGTCGGACTTACTGCTCTGTGCTTGGGAAGTGGTTTAGCCGATTACCGAAGTTTTTCGGGTCGCGTGCCGCATGAGAAAATGCACTGGTTTTTCACACACCTGGCCCGTATGCTAGCTTCTTATGCAGCGACGCTGACAGCCTTTTTGGTAACGGTAGTTCCCAAGATCTTACCTGCCCAAACGCCTTCTTACGTTTCATTAATAACCTGGATTTTACCCGGCGTAACCGTGGGGATTGTCATCACTTGGTTAGTGAGATACTACAAGAAGAAAATGGGCGTTTCAACAACTGTAGCGGCTTAGCTTATTGTTACCACAGTTTATCGTTTGCTGCTGGACCTATTCCTATCAATACCTTCTGTTATCCTACAACTAGAGACATGCTGCCAGCGAAAAGCTGGCAGCGATAATGACCACCGTTTAATCTTCTATCACTGCCAACGTAGCCCGGACAGTTTTACCACTGGCAGCCACTCAAACTAGCATTAAACGACTAGAACAGTATAACTTGTCATTAACCCACCCTTTATTCTTCTGCCGCTGCCAGCCTTTTCGCTGGCAGCATATGTTTAGTTCTAAGGTTGGCCAATAGTGCTGCCAGCAGAATCACCACCGTTTCTATCTTTTACCGATGGTAGTGTGGAAAACTAATAAACGACGAAGCCCTGATCATTGCTGATCAGGGCTTCGTATTCAATCTTTAATTACGATTATTCTTTCCCTTTATTGAAAACACCATGCGGATCGGCCTTTTGAGAGGCTAGCTGTTCAATGAAGTTGAAATCTAATACCTGTACGTCGATCTGACGGCATTTATGCAGGTATTCCCAGGATTTATCGAAATCATTTCGCAGATATTCCGCGAGGGCTAATTTCATGAAGGTAGTCCCATTGGTCGTATCAATAGTAGCCGAACGATTTAGTAACGTAAACGCCTGATTTAAATCTTCGCTGTTCTTCGTTTGCTGAAACTGGCCAATGTATAACGTCGCCAGATCGTCAAGTAATATTGAATTACTAGAATCGTAGAGCACGCCTTTGGACAACATCCGAATGGCCTGCGAACCGTCGCCTTTCTGATGGCAAACAACGCCTAAGCCCCAGTATGCATCACTGTTTTTTTCATCCAGCAAATGAGCCAGATTAAAGCGGTAACAAGCCGTATCCAGCTCACCTTCTGAGATATACTCCCATCCTCTTTCAGCAAAAAACCGACTGGCTTCGCTTCTGGTTTCAAAGTTTTGATCACAGGCTTTCAGGAAAGCTGCGTCTTCTTTTTTCTGCTGAACAGATTTACTTTTTTCTCCCCATAAGGGTATACAGTGTAACGTAGCAAGATCGCTGTCTTTAGCGGCTGCAGAAGTCGTTGTACTGCTATTGTTTCTGGCTAGGGAATGGTTTTGACTGACGAATTGTGGGGATTGGCCGAATACTTGCGGAAATACCCCTACGATTGTCCATACAATTAAAATGGCTCTCATCGAATTCACTCTCTCCAAATTGGTTCTGAATTTAAACGCTTCGGATCAAGAATAAGTGTCTATTGGATCAGTTTTAACGTAATTTCCCTGAGATTAACCGAAGTAATCAGGATTTTCGTCGCTGTAAAAGGCTGAAAACTAGTCGCTTTCTTAATGTAAAGCGAAAGTACATCAAAGCATGAACTCTACAAAAAAATTGCTCTTCCCAGAACTAAACCTTTTTGCTAAACAGTTTAAGGTCAATGCTTTGGATGAAGCGTTAATCGAAAAAAGAAAATAGAAACCACCGCTGCAAAGCCAATAATACCGGCAGTCAGGAAAAGAGGGTACTGATAGGATCCATATTGTTCGGACAGCCAGCCCATTACCCAGGGCCCCGTAAGTGAACCAAAATTTTCAAACAAACTTATGGTTCCATTGATTTTCCCAGCCGCTTTCAGACCAAAACTGCGTACGATCAACACATTGTACATCGTAAAAACACCACCCCAGCTTAAGGCTGCTACGGCCACGGAAGGAATAATTAAATCCCTGGAAAAACTCGCTAACCCCAACGCTCCCAGCATCAAGCCAACGAGACAGGTAGTGAAGAGCGGATATACCGAAACATAATCGGAAAGGAACGAAACGATAAACTTACCAATCAGGGCTAAGGCAAAGTAAAAAGACAAAGTCCAGGCGGCTTCGGGTGAGCCATAACCCATGTTCCTCAAGTGAAGAAAAAGATTGGACACGATGCCGACGATGCCTAGAAAGGTCAAAAAGCCACATAGGGAAATGAGCCAAAACAGCGGCATTCTCAGAGCTTCGGCGTAGGTCTTTCCCTGTTTTACCAAAGTCTTCTCGGGAAATTTTCTTCCATACGGTTCTAATCCAGCTTTTTCGGGCGTGCTCTGCACCAGAAAGGCCGTGTATATCAAGAGGACAAAAGGCACAAAAGCCAGCCAGTGAAAAGCCTGCCGCCAACCCTGCGTTTGGATCAACTGGGTAAGTATGGGGGGAAAAATGGCACTGCCCAGACTGGTGCCAGCCAGGGTAATCCCCAGAGCTAAACCCCTTTTTTCCTGAAACCAGGCTGATACCAGAATCACCACCGCTACCGAACCCGCACAAACGTAAGCCAGCCCTAGTAATACGTGGATAAAGTACAGAAACGCCAGCGACTGAGCGTACCCATACCCCGCTAGAGCCAGTGTCATAAACGTTAATCCGGCGACTAGTAACCTCTTCACGCCAATTCGATCAATCAGTATACCTGAAAACAGGATAAAAGTAGCCGAGATGGCGTAGGTGACCGTTTCTCTGGACTTGAGCAAACTGCGACTCAGGCCAAATTCTTTTTGAAGGACTTCGTCAAAAACAGAAAGTGACGAAGTGGTCAAGCCGTTGATGGTTACTAAAATCAGCAACCCAGAACCCGCAATGAGCCAAGGATAATAACGGGAAGTATACGTTTGGGTTAGGGTAGATGTTTGCTCCATACCAGCGGGCGGGAATACATGCAAAAGAACGCTCGTGAAAAGTTAAACAGCAGGAAATTCAGATGGTTCCAGCCGGAGGTTACTACCGAAGAAAACTTTAAACAAAGCATTAAAACCTGATCGTTATATTTACAAAAATATAACGATCAGGTTTATTCTTTCCGCTATAGTTGGTGTCTTCACCAGCCATAAATAAGATGACAACCTTCCCGCCGTGGTTGGTGTCCCCACCAACAACTTATTGCCTTAATTAATGGCTGGTGAAGACACCAGCCATGGCGGAAATATCTCTCTGGTTCAATCTAATTCTGGCTACCGATGGTTAATTATGTAGTTTTATTCTGGCTGATTTTCTCCTCTGCTTCGGCTCAGACGGTTTTGAAAGTTAGTGGTGAAGTTGCCCAACCACTTCATCTTCAGGCTACTGATTTGAAAGTCCTGCCGCACGTCGAAATAAAAGCAGCCGACCGTGATGGAAAAGAGCATCGTTATTCTGGCATTCCGGTGATTGAGTTACTCAAGAAAGTGGGGGTTACCGTCGGCGGACAGTTACGCGGTGAAAACCTGGTTAAGTACGCTCTTATTCGGGCAGCCGATGGGTATGAGGTACTATTCGCATTACCCGAGCTAGACCCTGAGTTTTCAAACCGAACGATTATTCTGGCGGAATCAATGGATGGAGCGGCCCTACCTGCTGGTATGGGTCCGTACCGCATTGTAGTTCCAGAAGAAAAGAAACCCGCCCGCTGGATTCGGGAAGTTCGAGAAATTGAAATTCGCTTCGCTAAGTAGCTATTGTTCCCTTGCCATTTCAGGAAGCTTCGTATCTTTAGTACATCTTCCCGAAATCATTATCCATACTCATCATGACTCGTTCGCTGCCCCTTTTGCTAAGTTTATTACTTATGGGGATAGCTTTCGCCTTCACAACTAACCCGCCGTATGAACTCCAGATTCCTCCTTCGTTTGGCCATCGGTATACTATCCCGGAAGATAACCCCTTAACCGTTGAGGGCGTAGCGTTGGGACGTTTTCTATTCTACGATTCGTTACTTTCTAAAAATAATACGATTTCGTGCAGCAGTTGCCACCAGCAGGCTCTGGCTTTTACGGATGGATTTAACCTCAGCATCGGCGTAAGCGGGCGGCCTACGTTCCGAAATTCCATGTCGCTGGCGAACTTGCTCTGGGTACGGAATTTTTTCTGGGACGGGCATTCAAAAACCCTCGAAGCTCAGGCGTTGATTCCGATGAATCATCCCGACGAAATGGGTTTGGCCCCCGAGAAATCTGCTCAGAAACTTCAGCAAACGAAATTTTATCCGAAACGTTTTCAAAAAGCATTCGGCACCAATCAGATTACGCCGAAACTCATGGCTCAGGCTCTGGCTCAGTTTGAGCGAACCTTAATCTCGGCAAATTCACCATACGATCAATATCTACGCGGAAAATATACCCTGACACCAGCCGAAAAACGTGGTCTGGATTTGTTTATGCGGGGCAGTAACCCAGATCGAGGCATCCGCGGAGCCAACTGTGCTCATTGTCACGGCGGAGCCCAGTTTTTCCAGAATCGTTTTCATAACAACGGCCTCGACGCCTCCCCACTTGATCCTGGCCGGCAGGAAGTAACTGGTTTTGAAGAAGACTTTGCCCGTTTTCGCGTGCCTACGCTTCGGAACATTGCTCTAACCGCCCCTTACATGCACGACGGTCGGTTTAAAACGCTGGAAGAAGTCGTTAATCATTACAGCGATCACATCGCCCAAAGTCGTACGCTAAGTGCTGATTTACGCGGGATGATTTCTTTAACATCCAGCGAAAAGAAAGACCTCATTGCTTTTCTTCACACCCTTACGGATCGGGAATTTATTCGAAACCCGGCTTTTAGTAACCCTTTTTAGAACCCTAAAAAAAAGCCCCGCTGTATCAACAGCGAGGCCTTCTCAGAAGAAATCAATTCCTTATTTTTTCTCTTCTTTCTTCTCTTCCGTTTTAGGCTGAGAAGCTTTGTATTCTTTGTTCAGACCGTCGATGATCTTCTGGGTGACGTCTAATTTAGAATCAGCGAACAGAATACCGCCTCCTTTCTGGAAGCCTAAAACGTACTCATATTTGTTTTCGCTGTTGTATTTCTTGATGTATTCGAAAATGTTATCGTACAGCTTTTCCGTTTGCGTTGAACGCTCTACTGCCAGATCATTAGCTGCTTTCTGACGGTAGTTTTCGAAATCAGACGCTCTTTTCTGTAATTCCAGTTGTTTCGCCTGAGCTTCGGCCGCTAGCATACCACCAGCCCGTTGTTGGAAAATCTGGATTTCACGCTGAATGGCTCCACCTTTCTGGTTTAGTTCAATATCAAGCTGCGTACCTTTTTGCTCGAAAGCTTTCTGGGTATCCTTGAAGAAATCGTAGTTGCTAAGTAAAGAATCCGCATTTACGTATACAATAGGTTTGCCCGCCACTGTCCCCATAGAAGAGCTCGTCGAAGAAGTGCTTTCTCCTTTGAAATGCAGGTAATACAGAACAGCCACCGCCACGACCAACACGGCATTAAGGGCTAATGAAAGGTTTTTCACTGAGATAAAAAGGGTTTGTTATACGATTAGGTCGGCAAAAATAGCCATTTGCCTTGAAGAGACAAGGCCGGTTTCATACAGTATTTCAGGATTTTACGAACTTTCACCAATAATCTTTCGCTTTTTCGCTGTCAGTTTTCACTTTGGGTAAAATCGCCTGACGGCAATAATAGCCACTCATGGAAGCAAATCCCGCCAGCAAAGCTCCGCTCCAGGTCGTTAGGGTTAAGAGACCAATCGTCCCAATGTTCTGAAAGGTTTCGCTCATGCGGGCCGTTAATATCCCCCCGGATCGAAGGTGTTCGTAATAGGCCATGCAAAACCAGAGCAAAGCCGTAGACAGAAATCCGTTCCAGAAGGCTCCACCACCACTTTCACCCTTCCAGGCCGAAATGGCAAATGGAATAATCATTACCGACCACCAGGGCAGAAAATACTGCACCATGGCAGATAACAAAATCATTAATATAAACTGCATAAGGCTTTCCGCAGGAATTAGGCTTGTACTCGTTTCAGGTAAAGGTTCGCGAAAGGTAAAGACGCGAATTCATCGCGTCTAGTCAGAAATGGGGGTAATTCAAAGATAGAAAAACCGCCTCTTACTCAGACGCGATGAATTCGCGTCTCTACGTTTTAGCATTATTCTTTGGTGATTTTCAGGGTACTCAGCACCTTCCCATTATTCTCCTCCAGCGATTTCAGGTATACCAATTCCTTTAATTCACCTCTCGACCAGGCATTCACCATGTTGTCATAATACGGGCTACCGGGGTTACCCGACTGACCACCGGGATAAATCCCGTAAGCCGTTGGACCCTCTTTGCCGAGGGCTACCACCATTCGCCACGAGGGTCCCCACTTCCCGCGATAGGCATTGGGTACATCGGCCCCACCCCCTGCCTTTACGCCTGTTCGGCCGAAAGCTTTTAAAGGGGGGATCAAATGGGCAATGGTCGATCCTTTGACATTACCCCAGGCCCAGTTTTTGGAAGAATACGTGCCGTATTGCCGATGAAGCGAATCGATGGTAGCTCGGAAGCTAAGCCGGACAATATCGCTTTTGGTTTCTTTCACTTCGGGGGTGGCCTTCAGGTCAAACCACTTCGATTCCGGTTTCTTCAGAATCAAATGCCATAACTGGTCATCCTGCGGTAATTGAATCGGTTTTTTAGAATCAGATTTGAATTCATCCCAGACAAAAAAGGGAAGGTTATCAATCCATTTTTCAAAAATCGTAGCTTCAACCGATGCCAGCGTATACTCGTAATCCCACTGCTTTAAGGCCGTATAAGCCGAGTATTGATTGGCATTTAGGTCTCCGAAGTCAATATCTTCCAACAGCGTGGGTAACAGGTCACGGGCCAGCACGTTGTAAGTATCATTCTGTAAAGCTCGCATGCTATCAGGTGTAGCCCGTTCCATAGCTTCGAGTCGTTCATTAATACGAATGGCCCGGTTAGCTGGGGCAAACCGCCAGTGCAGGTAATAGGGATACGACTGATCCGTCGGTGACTGATTAGCCGAACTCACAAAACCCCGACTGGGGTTTTTCACGTGCGGATTCTGCTCGTGCGGAATCCAGCCTTGCCAGTCGTATTCGGGCTTGGTACCATCCAATAGATATTTACCCTGTTCATCCCATTTCAGCGGAAATTTGCCATTTACCCAAATAGCAATGTCATCCTGATTACTCGCAAAAACGAAATTCTGAGCTGGTCCGACGTAATGACTCAGCGACCGCACGTAATCATCGTAATTCCGCGAACGATTCAGCATGTAAAAAGTCTTGATGGGGTTACCCGGTTCGTGAGCAATCCATTTCAGAGCCAGACTTGGTTTTTTGTCTTCGGGATAACGGGGCAAGGCCACGGGTCCGTGGTGCGTATAGGCAACGGTATCAATAACGCTAGGCTTTCCTTTGATCTTGATCTCCTCTGCCCGAAACGTCGTTTTATTCCATAACTCATTATACCAATACTCCTGGCGGGACGCATCCTTGAATCGGATGGCATATAAATCCGAAACATCAGCTGCAACGTTTGTCACACTCCAGGCGACGTCGTGGTTGAACCCAATAATAACGCATGGAGCTCCGGGTAAGGATACACCGTACGCATTGCTTTCGGGTGTAGCCAGTTGAACCTGATACCAGATGGAAGGCAGGGTAAGCCCCAGGTGGGGGTCCCCCG
Source organism: Siphonobacter sp. SORGH_AS_0500 (assembly GCF_002838835.1). Classification (GTDB taxonomy): domain Bacteria; phylum Bacteroidota; class Bacteroidia; order Cytophagales; family Spirosomataceae; genus Siphonobacter. The sequence continues at coordinate 153,442 of NZ_NHPP01000008.1, read as the reverse complement.
CCAGAATGGGTAAACCCGTAGCAGACTTCTTCCCGGAAATGGCCCAGTTATTCGAGCCAATGCCTTCTACCCGTTGCGGCCAGTCAGTGGGTTCAGCCACGGCTGCGGTTAGTTCATCATATCCTTTGGGCTGGCGAGGAATTGCTTTCCTACGGAAATTCCATCTGGTCCCTTTCGGAATAATCGGGCTTTCGCGATCGGCGTAATCCGGGTATAAATCCTTGAGAACTTCTATCCCGAATTTTTGCAGCAGGTTAGTCATGGCCGCATCGCCATCTTTTGGACTGGCCAGCGTATGCGTCATTTCCACCATTAATAACATGGACTTCTCGGGAGTCCAGGCTTCGGGCTCGAAACCCAGCATTTTATACTCTACAGGGTAATCTGCCGGACGTAAGTTTTTGAGATAGGCATTGATGCCATCGCTGTACGCTTCCATCACCGAACGAATTTTTTCGTCCTGCTGGACAAATCGCCACGAGTCTTCAGCAGCCTTCATTGAGCCCGTCCGACGTTTGTATAAATCCAGCGGCAGGGCCTGTTCGCCTACAATCTCACTCAATCGCCCGGAAGCGGAACGAATGGTCAGATCCATCTGGAAAAGACGATCCCGGGCCGTTACGTAGCCCTGAGCATAGTAGAGGTCATGGTCATTGGTGGCAAAAATATGGGGTACCCGATTGTCATCATACCGAACAAACACATCTCCCTGTACACCCGGCAAGTGCACTTCCGAATCCAGTAGCTGAATTCGGCGTTCGTTACTCCAAAAGCCCGAAAAAGGGCTTAAAAAAGCTCCCAAAGCAGGTATAGGACGAAAGGAAGTACCCAGGGCCCACAGTAATCCGGCGGTGAGGGCAACACTAAGAACCGCTTTTTTCATGTGATTATACTTCTTTAAATAAAACAGACCTTTTTTCTGCTTTTCCCGTCAGAAAAACAGCACCTACTGAGCCTTTCATCAGGCTTAAGGTAAGGTATGAAATTTAAAAATAGATAATTATTTAAGCACTTCAGCCCCTGGCGAAGTCAACAGAGAAGGATTTTTTAAATAGTTATTTCGGAAAAACCGATTTAGAAAGTGCATTTTTCAGCAGAAACGAGACGTATTCATTTGTTGAATTACGATCAAAAAATCTACCACACGCCTCTAATCCACTAGTTACCAGATCAGTAATCTATTTCAACCAAAACACTTCAGGTCTATTTACTAGACAGAATGAATCCATCGGCTAGTCATCATTTTTACCGTAATCCTTTTACGAAGATTAATGAAATGTACTTACCACCTACCCGATTAAAACAGCGATTCATACACTTCCAGATACTTCTCCGCACTTTTTTCCAGGCTGAAAAAATTCGCCCGTTGCCGAATCTGTTGTTCCAGAGCCTGGGTCGTATACTGATTCATTCCTGCCTGAAATACTTGCTGCATGGCTTCTGCTTCAAAACTACTGAAATAAAAGGCAACGTCCCCTCCCACTTCCGGTAATGAAGTTCGGTCCGACAGAAAAACGGGTTTTCCAAATGACATGGCTTCCACTACGGGTAAACCGAAACCTTCCGCCAGCGAAGGATGCAAAAAAGCCAGACAATTTTTCAGATACCAGCTCTTTTCCTCTTCCAACACCGGGCCCGGCAGATGTAAACGATCCCGAACGCCTAATTGCTCGGCCAGGGCTTTCATTTGGGCTACGTAATCGGGTTCGTCAAAATGCCCCGCAATGATCATCTCTAACTCTGGATTATGCTGGAGCAGAGGAATTAAAACGTGGTAATTTTTCTTGGCATTCAGATACCCCAGTCCAAAAAGAAACGGTCGGCTGGGTCGATAGGACTTGTGATTCAAACCGGGCGTTGCTACCTGATGCAAGCCATTATGAATGACGTACACAGGCTTGTTGCCGACTTCACAATGTTGCAGTAAATCATTTCTGGTAAATTCCGAGATACAAACGATGGCGTCACTTCGATCAATGAGGGTTTGCGTATGGGCCAGGCTTCTCAGTTGTTCTTCGCGGGGTTTGCCTTCGTGTAAGACGTTGAGATCATGAACCGTTAACAGCACGTTGGTACTACTGCTGCGATCTTTTCGGGGAATAATTCGTCCTGACTGAAAGGGAGCATGCCATACCCGGCAACCCACCAGAAAAGGTTTCCAGAGCTTATGCCATTTTTTCTCAATGATATGATGATTCTCCGGGGCCTTTTGTAGATACTTTCGGGGAGGCAAATACATTCGCAAAGGCGGCTGCTGCCGTTTTTCCAATAACTTATTTACCTCCAGACTCATATTCAGACAGTAGTGATACAAGCCTGAGTTCGGAAATTTCATTAAACCACAATCAAGAATTATCGAGGACATAAATGTCTTTGATTTATAAAGGGATGGCCCTCCAATGAATCGGCACCGGCTCGTTTCCCTGCTTCTGAACGTCTGTTCTGAACCAGGAAACTACTCAGCACCTTCCGTGGGCTTCTACAGATAGGTTACTCTAGGGATTTATGCAAAGCGTATTCTTTGCTATGACACCAATCTGCCAGAAAGTTAGATTGACTCGTACAAATCCTTCTTTGGGTTCACTAACGCTCACCTGTCTGTTCTTTGCTTCCAGAAATCATTTCCGGTTTCCATCGCTTTTTTAACGCACGAAACTAATACTTTGAAAACTATTTAAATGTTTCATAAACTTTTCGAGGGTTTTGGTGTCCCTTATACGCCTCAGGAATAAAAAACTTTGATCTAATCTATTTATCAGTAAATCAAGCTCTTATCGCTAAAAAATCTTTGTTATCTTTAAATAAATGACCGATTTCCTCCGTACGTATGGATCGAAAAATGACAGAAGCCATACATCGCTTCACGCGAAGGCCGTATTTTTGTCTTTCAACCTCTCCTAAAATACATTAATACTCAGTAAGATTCGTTTTAATCTCCGAAGAACTGTATGCATTCGTTGCGTTTGATCCCTGAGATAGCGGTTCTTCACCTCCCAATTTCACGTAACACCAAGTAAATGGAAATTTACAGTCGACTTTTGGGGTATATAAAGCCGTTTCGGAAGTTTGTAATACCCTTTTTTCTCTTCACACTCGCCGGGGTTTTCTTCAGCATCTTTCAATTTGCTCTGATCATTCCCCTGCTGAATTTCCTTTTTGACTCCTCGCACATTGCGGACGAGGCTCAGAAATACGCGGCTCAGCCCGAGTTTTCTTTTAATCCAACGTATTTTAAAGATTATTTCTATTATGTGGTTTACCGCTTCAAGGTAGGTAACCCCATGTATGCTCTGTATTTCTTGGCCGGAACCATCGTAGCCTCGGTTTTGCTGGCAAACCTTTTCCGGTACCTGGCTCAGCAATGCCTGCTCAACGCCCGAACCATGCTGGTAAAACGCCTGCGAGAAGCCTTATTTGAAAAGATTAACCATCTGCATCTGGGTTACTTCACGAAGGAACATAAAGGTGATTTACTTTCCCGATTAAACGGTGATGTTTATGCCATCGAAAGCGTGGCTTCCAGCTCGCTGGAGGTAGTTTTCAAAGAGCCTTATACCCTGATTGGTTACTTCATTGCTCTCTTCGCCATTTCCGCCAAGCTTACCTTGTTTACACTGGTCATTATCCCGGTTTCAGCAATAGGTATTGCCGCCGTGAACAAACGATTGAAGCGGGAAGCTCAGAACGTACAGGCCTCAATGGGTCGTTTATTAACGATGATGGACGAAACCCTGATGGGCATGCGAATCATTCGTTCGTTTAACGCTACTCCATTCATTATCAAACGTTTCAGTCAGGAAAACGACTTTTACCGTCAGGCTAGCATTCAGGGTTTCAGAAGACGCGAGCTGGCTCCGGCTTTCTCCGAAGCTTCGGGTGTGTTTGTAGTGGCCTGTATTCTGGTATACGGTGGTAGTCTGGTATTAAGTCAGGAAGGTGGTTTGCAGGCGAGTTCATTCATTGCCTTCATTGCCATTTTCTCGCAGGTGTTACGTCCGGCGAAAGCAATTGTATTGGCCCTGACCAATATTCAGCAAGGCCGGGCCGCTGGCGAACGGATTGTGGAAATTTTGGATAAACCCATCGAGGTAGAGGATCGTCCTGGAGCAATTGATATGCCTACGTTCCGTGAGTCGATAGAGTTTAAAAATGTTTCCTTCCAGTACGGCGAAAAACCGGTACTTCAGAACTTGTCATTTTCGGTTGAGAAAGGAAAGAAAATTGCTTTTGTAGGACCTTCCGGCGTGGGTAAGTCTACCATTGCCGATTTAATTCCGCGTTTTTACGACGTAACCGACGGTCAGGTTCTGATTGACGGCGTTGACGTTCGGGATTACAAATCAGAATCCTTACGCAGTCACATGAGTTTCGTTTCACAGGAGATTATCCTTTTTAACGATTCCATTTTTAATAACATCGCTCTTGGTCGGCCCGATGCTACGCTGGAAGAAGTCATGCACGCGGCAAAAGTGGCCAACGCTCACGAATTTATTATGCATACCGAGAATGGGTACGAAACCAATATCGGAGATCGGGGCATTCGTTTGTCGGGTGGCCAACGTCAGCGTTTAAGTATTGCCCGGGCGGTTTTCAAGAATTCTTCCATTTTGATTCTGGATGAAGCTACCTCGGCTCTGGATACCGAATCCGAAAAGTCAGTTCAGGAAGCGTTGGATAATCTGATGCAGGATAAAACGACCATCGTTATTGCTCACCGATTAAGCACTATCAAGGAAGCCGATGAAATCATTATTCTGCAAAACGGTCAGATTATTGAACGCGGTAGTCACGACGAATTAGTGGAGGTGGAAGAAGGCCTTTACCGCCGCTTGACAATGTTACAGCACGTGTAAATTCCCGACTATTCATAAACGGAAAGAGCCTAGCCGATCAAATCGGCTAGGCTCTTTCCGTTTTCTACGTCTCTAAACTAAGACGGCATCCTGATCGGTTTTGACGAAATCGTAAAAGCGGATGGACATTCGCTCCATATCATTGAATATACTTTCCTGGTAAGCGTCCTGAATAACGGGATCTTTGAAGTTCTGGTAATACAGATGGAGAATGATTTCCGCCAGTTCTTCCATGCTATCGTAGTAATGGCTAAAACAGGATAAATCCTTGTTAGACGCGTATTTTCGATTCAGTAAAAACGGTTTTTTATATCCCAGCCCTAAATTAAAAGTGCCGGAAATCCGGGTATTGCCATAAAAACCATTGGCTTCGCTATTAATCAGCGGCAACATCAAATCGGATTGCTGAATGTACGAGTGGAACTCATTGTATTCCAGCTGATAATCAAAGGTTTTAATTTGTGAATGCCACAAACCCGAATCCGCTAAAGCCGTTACCAGATCTTCCCGTTCTTTGAATTTACCGAGAAAAATGAATTTAATGTTTTCGGGAAATTTATGTTTTGAGATGTAATTCACCAGCGAGAGATAATCCCTCCGTTCCACAGCAACCGTTCCGGGAATCGTAATCCAGTACTCGTTCGCTGGTTTCATCGGAGCTAACACCTCTACTTTTGGAAAATAGATGGGATAAAACGAAGAAACATGATACTTGGGCAAGGGATCAATCTCGGTTAGCAGGTAATCACTTAAGACCAGGTATTTCTTGATTTTACGATACAATACCTTCGAGAACGTTGAGCTATTTTTAAGTTTCCTGGCATTATGGACCAACCCGATTGTATTCTTTCGGGGTAATACCAAACTTAGATTTCGTACCACTTTTATTTCGGTGGTATTGATAATGATGGTATCTATTTGATGATCAGCAATGTATTTTCTGATCTTGATAAAGGACTGTATTTGCCGGAAAAAATTCAGATGATCGGGTAAATCCAGGATTCCGCTCAGTTGCAGACTCTCAGGTAGCAAACGCACCAATGATTCATTACAAGCGACGTGTACTTCACTATGGTTGTGCGTCAGGAAGTGAACCGTTGAGTAAATGCATTCGGCATGCGATCCCCCCAGTTCTATGATTAATACATTCATGGATCCGCTAATTTTCAACTAATCCTACCAACGTTTTCGGGTATTCTCAGGATTGAATCCTCTTTACATCAGACCAGAAATTACGCTCTGGGTGAGTTTCCAAGGTCTCCCGCAGGGGTTGAGGTGGAAAATAGCGAGCCATAGCGGCATTTCAGTGAATTAATTTTCCGCAAAGGAAGTGCTACAAGTAAAGTTTTGGTCATGGTATAGAGGGTGAATGAATGAGGCAACAATTTAATTGACTGTCAATAAATTAACAAACAAACATATGACAATTTTCTAACGCATGAACCATCTGGATACGTTTGAAAATTAGCTAACTTTTACTAGCCCCTTAGAACGAAAGCAGGATTCATTCTTGCCTGACACTCAAGCCATAAAAAACGGGAGCTTCGTCACCGAAACTCCCGTTCACTGCTGAACATCTCTCGTTCTATTTTTTAAGTTTTTCCTGAAATAGCTTCAGAATCCGCTTGTATTCGTCCATCCAGCTTGTGGGTTCTACAAAACCGTGATCTTCCATTGGATAAGCCGCCAGTTCCCAATTTTCCTTACGAAGCTCGATTAACCGTTGCGAAAGGCGTACGACATCCTGAAAATGTACGTTTACATCAACCATGCCGTGGCAAATCAACAGGTTATCTTTCAGTCCCGTCGCATGATAAATCGGAGAACTCCGACGATACGCCAGTGAGTCATTCTGAGGTTCGTTCAGGATGTTTGCCGTATACCCGTGGTTATATGCTGCCCAGTCCGTTACGGGCCGTAGAGCTGCTCCGGCGTGAAAAGTACCGGGCTTGGTAAAGAGAGCCATGAGCGTCATGAAGCCGCCGTAACTGCCACCGTAGATGCCCATACGTTTCGGGTTAATACCCACTTTCTGCGTTAGGTACTTTGCCCCATCTACGTGATCGTCAAGGTCTTTCCCACCCATGAAGCGATAAATACCCGTCCGCCAGTCGCGGCCATAACCCGCTGATCCACGATAATCCATATCCAGAACAGTATACCCTTGTTCCAGCAGAAGGTTATGGAACATGTATTCCCGGAAGTAACTACTCCACCATTTGTGGGCGTTTTGCAGGTAACCCGCTCCGTGTACGAAAACCACGGCTGCTCCATTTTTCTTTTTAGGAACGTATAATCGAGCATATATATCCTGCCCGTCGCTGGCTTTGATGGTAATGATCTGGGGGGCTTTCCAGTCGTAAGATTTGAATTCTTCAGTAAGCGAATGGGTAATCTTCTCCGCTTTTGCGGCGGCCTGATTGTCCTGAAGGTATAATTCCCAAGGTTGCGTCGTGCTGGAATAACGGATTAATAACTTCGATTCATCGGGCGATAAAGTCACGTCATTTGCTCCTACCATCGAGGTTAGTTTCGTCCGTTCGCCACCCGTGGTTGCCATTTTATACCAGTGCTGTTCGCCGGGATGCACCTCATTCGACTGAAAATAAATGGTCTTTTTATCTTTGGAAAGATACGTTTGCTGCACTTCGAATTTTCCGCTGGTTAACTGCTTTTTCTCGTTCGTGCGAAGGTTTATACTGTACAGGTGCGAGTAACCCGTCGCTTCAGACTGATACAGCAAGGTTTCTTTATCCAGCCAGGTTAAGGAATAGGAACCAGGACCACCAACCCAGGCTTCGTCCCGCAGACGATCCAGCACTTTCAGTTGAGCTTTGGCCGGGTCAATCTGAGCGATCCAGCGATCTTTGTTATCCTGCGAACGAACAATGACCACGCCATAATCGCCCTCTTCCGACCAGCTTGTTCCGTAAAACTGCACCGTTCGGACTTTGGGCTTCGTGCTTTTAGCAGTGGTATCCGCTTTTTTCTTGGCGTATTCCGCCAGATAAGCTGGTTGTTCGTTGATACCCGTTAATTCTTTCGTGCTTACTTCCCGAATGGTATCCTTTTCAATGTCATAAATGAAAAGCTGATGAGCCGCCATGGGTGCCCCTACTTTTGAACGACCCGAAATGTCTTCCGTAAAACCTGATTCAGTGACGTAATTAGGGACGATGGTATTCTTCACGCCAGTCGCCGATTTCATCAACTGAAATGTGACAAATTTACCATTCGGGGCGTAGGTTGGAGCCATCAGGTTTCGCTCTTCCAGGTAAAATTCCTTCGGCCGTTTAGCTTGATTGGCTTTCGTGATTTTCTCGGCTGCTTTCTTTTTATCAGCTCGTTCTTTCAGGACTTCAAACATGGCTAGCTGATCGCTTTTCAGCCATTTTTCTTCTTCACTGACTTTAGCCTCCGCCTTTTTACTACCGGGTAAGAAGTTCGTTACCTGCGTTACTTCGCCCGAAGCCAGGTTCATCGTAAACAGGTTCATGCCGCGACGGAAGATTACCTGCCGCTCGTCACTACTAAAGCTGGGATTACTTTCCGATTCAACGGTATTTGTTAACTGACGAATCTGTTTCGTAGCCAGATCGAGGTAGAACAGATCACCGTTTTTTTCGTAAACTTTAACCGTTTTCGTCCGGTTATACAGCCCCGACTGGCTCGGCATTCGTAGCCGATCCTGCGGGCTCACTTTAGTGATTTTTTTCGTGTTTAACTCGTACGCGTATAAAGAATCGCCGATTGCTTTTTCGGGATTCCAGGAAAAATAGACTTTAGAACCATCTTCAGCCCAAAATGGATCGCTGGGAGCAACACCCATCCACTTGGGATCACGCATGATTTTTTCGACCGTCAAAGGACCCAGTTTCTGGGCAAAGGAAGAGGCCACGGGCAAGCTCAGCAGAAGACCCACTGCCAAAGCCCGCCGAAAAGACAGAATAGACATAATTTTGTTGATGGGAGTACCGTACAAATCGCTTAAAAATAGCAGATTACCCTTAGCTTCATCGCTATTCCTCGACTAAATCTTGTTTTTCTTTGTCAATACTAGGTTTTTATAAAACGTACCTCATCCATTTTACTGGTAGCTAGGGGCTTGTTTTTCAGGATTACTACTGGATACCAAGGCTTTTTGCGACCTTTGTATTTCGTTTGGAAAGAAAAAGAAGATGACTTTCGAAGATTTTAACCTGAACCGGCAGTTACTGAACGCCATTGAAGACGCAGGCTATCAGCAACCTACGGAGATCCAGCAGCAGGGTATCCCCATTGTTTTGGCGGGTCACGACCTGCTGGGTATTGCTCAGACCGGCACGGGAAAAACGGCAGCCTTTGTGTTGCCCATTCTCTATAAAATTAAGTACGCCCAGGGCACGGCTCCGCGGGCGTTGATCCTCGCTCCTACCCGGGAGTTAGTCATGCAGATTGGCGATGCCATTGAGCAGCTCAGTAAATATACCGATTTACGAACCCTCTGTATCTATGGAGGATTAGGGCCGAAAACGCAAATTGAAGCTCTGAAAGCCGGCGTTGATATTCTGGTAAGCACACCCGGTCGGTTTATGGACTTATACCTTCGCGGTGACATCATTACGAAGGAATTAAAAGTAATGGTGCTCGACGAAGCCGATAAGATGATGGACATGGGTTTCATGCCCCAGATTCGCCGGATTCTGGAAATCATTCCGCGTAAACGGCAGAATTTGTTATTCTCGGCTACGTTCCCGGAAAAAGTAGAGAAATTCTCTTTTGAGTTTCTCGAATTTCCAACCCGCATCGAAGTAACGCCACAGGCCACCACGGCCTCTACGGTAGAGCAGGTTATTTATTCGGTTCCTAACCTGCATACGAAGATTAACCTCCTGGGTTACCTCCTGAAAGATCCGACTTTGCAGAAGGTTATGATTTTTGTGCGTTCAAAGGAGGTAGCGGATAATATTCATAAGTTTATTTCCCGTAAGATTTTCTCGGAAGACGACGTTCGGGTCATTCACGCCAACAAAGGCCAAAATACCCGCATTAACGCAATGCAGGCTTTTCGGGATAATCAAATCAAGGTATTAGTAGCTACAGACGTAGCCTCCCGAGGCATTGATGTGCAGGAAGTAACACACGTGATTAACTTCGACGTGCCCCTGATTTATGAAGATTATGTGCACCGCATTGGTCGGACGGGACGGGCTTTTCATACGGGTACTGCCATTACGTTTGTGACGGAAGCAGAGGAATATCATATAGAAAAGATTGAGAAAATCATTGGTCAGGAAATACCGATAGAGTTTCTTCCTGAAGAAGTTGAGGTAACGAATACGCCTTTCAGCGAACGTCAGGATATGCTTCGGGAAATGGACGATCAGCGGAAGAAAGACGACCCGACCTTTAAAGGAGCTTTCCACGAAAAGAAGGTTCAATACTGGCAAAAAGCGAAGCCCACCGGAAGAGGTGGAAACGCCAAATCTGGTTCACCCAAACCTTCGGGCGGACGACCCTCGGGAAAGTCTACGGGTGGCAAGAAATCCAGTTCTGGTCCCAAGCGAGGACGGCGGTAGAATGTTGGTTGTAATGGTTATTAGTTGTTCGTTTTTAGTCTATATCTCGAAGAATTGTTAGTATCGTACTGCCTAAAATAACCCTCAAAATATGGATAGAATCGTTGCTCAGCTTCAGCATTACTTTGCCGACAAACCTATTAACCGGGCTTTCGTATTTGGTTCGTATGCTCGTCAGGAAGAGCAGGCGGATAGTGATATTGATATTCTGGTAGAACTAGATTATGCTCATGGAGCCGACTTTTTTTTCTTCGTTGATTTAAAGGAAGAGTTAAGTAAGCTTTTAAATCGGTCCGTTGATGTAGTGAGTGCCAATGGCCTTTCCAAATTTATTCAACCTCGTATTGACCAGGAAAAACAACTAATTTATGAAAAAGCACCTGGGCAATGAGGCTAGACTAAGGCATATTCTTGAAGCAATTGATTATATACAGGAGTTCTCTACTGGAAAAACTAAAAAGGATCTATATGAGGAGCCCATTTATAGATTCGCTATTGAACGGCAACTGGAAATTATTGGAGAAGCGGCCAATGCTTTAAGTGAAGATTTAACTACCAAGTACCCAGCCGACTGGCGAAAGATTGTTGCCTTTCGTAATTTCATTGTTCATGAATATTTTGGTGTAGACCTTGAACTGGTTTGGGATATTATAGCTAATAAGATACAGCCTCTCCAACAAACGGTTTTATTTATTCTGGATAGTGAATTTACCGGGTAATCATTGGAGCCAATTCCTAAAGTAACCTACGCTCTTTCGGATTTGTAATTCGAAAGCCCTCTGTAAGGGATTTATAATCCCTCTGTCATGGTTGGTGTCCTCACCAACCATTATGCTTTATATTAATGCCTGGTGAAGACACCAGCCATGGCAGGAGATTGGCGTATAGTCGCATCCAACGTTTACCCCGGATTAGCATCCCCCTACGCTCTCTCGGATTTGTAATCCGAAAGCCCTCTGTAAGGGATTTATAATCCCTAAAGTAACCACTAACCGCCTTTTACCCAGACGCGATTAAGTCGCGTCTCTACCTGAAATGATTGATTGCTATGATTTTTCGGATTAGCAATCATCTGCCCTGGTTGGTGTCCTCACCAACCTCTATGCTTTTAGTAATGGCTGTTGAAATGCCCGTTAGAGTCCCCGGATTAACATCCGGGGCTATTCATATTCAACCCCTCCGGGGTTATGATTCCCATTTTCAAACCTCTTCCCTACCTTTATAGGTTTTCGCTTCCCAAACTCCAAACTCCAAACTCCAAACTCCAAACTCCAAACTCCAAACTCCAAACTCCAAACTCCAAACTCCAAACCGCAGCGGCAGCCGCTCAAAACCCATTTGCCATGGTTGGTGTCTCCACCAACCATGCCGAAGTTAGCAACTTCAAAACATCGCAATCTCCATTTTTTGTCCCGGCCAGACCCCGAAAACCTCTTCTGCTTTTTATACCGGTATGAGAAAATCTCCCGCAGTTTTGATTTGACGAGAATGGCATACGCCAAATCTCCAAGAACCCAGAAGGGAATGCGAATATGAACAATGTCAGTCATTTCGACGCCGCCTTCAATTTCCCGAAAATGGTGCTGATGATGCCATAAACTATAAGGCCCAAAACGCTGCTCATCCACGAAATAGTTCTGGTCTTCTACGTGCGTAATTTCCGTCATCCAGTACAGCGGAATTCCCAACAACGGCGTTACGGTATATTCAATGATTTGTCCGGCGTACATTCGTTCGCCGTGATGGCGACTTCTGATATCAAACCCCATGCTGGAGGGTGTAATATCTTTCAGATTTGCGGGTTTACTAAAAAAATCCCAAGCTTGCTCCAGCGTAACGGGCAGTTTCTGGATCGTTTTGAGTGAGTATGTTTTCGACATAAAGAAGGCTATAGCTTACGAACAAATTACCAAATCAAAAGTTATTCCAGACCAACCTTCTGATTTGAACTTTTCGCCGGAAAGGTAGCTTTGCCTAATTTAGGCTGTTCATTTAAAAGTTTTATTCATCATGACCGCACTGGAAATCGTTCAACAGTATTACACCTACTTCAATCAGCAAAATTGGCAGGGCATGCTAAGCCTCGTTTCCCCAGACATTCGGCACGAAGCCAATCAGGGCGACGTTCGAATTGGAATTGAAAAGTTTACCGAGTTTCTTCAGCACATGGATACCAGTTATGAAGAAACCCTGACGGATCTGGTTTTCCTGAGTGAACCTACAAACACGCGGGTTGCTGCAGAATTCGTAGTAAATGGCGTTTATAAACAGGGTGAAGAAGGATTACCCGAAGCTCACGGCCAGAAATACGTATTACCCGCCGGGGCTTTTCTGGAAGTAAAAGAAGGCAAAATCACTCGGGTAACTACCTATTATAACCTGCCCCTCTGGATTAAACTTGTTTCTGAATAGTGCAATACATTACCAAAACAGGCCAGGCCATCGAGCAGGTTTTCGATGACCTGGCCCAGCTTCGTATTCGGGTTTTTCGGGATTTCCCCTACCTCTACGAAGGCTCCATAGCTTACGAAAAAGAGTATCTGAAAACCTATACCCAGGCCGAACGATCGTTTTTATTTGCGGTGTACGATCAGGACCGAATGATTGGAGCAACGACCTGTATTCCGCTTGAAAACGAAATGCCTGAAGTACGAGAGCCTTTTGAGCAAGCAGGCATGGACGTCAGCCGGATTTTTTATTTCGGTGAAAGTATTCTGTTACCTGAATACCGGGGCCACGGCTTAGGGCATCGTTTTTTCGAAGAACGCGAAGCTCATGCTCAAAGCTACGGAACCTTTGAAATGACCTGTTTCTGTTCGGTAGTAAGGCCTGAAGATCACCCGGCTCGTCCGGCGGATTATCGCCCACATGATGTTTTCTGGAAGAAGCGGGGGTATCATCAGGAACCCGCCTTGCAAAGCAAAATGGAATGGCCTGACTTGGGAGAAACTGAATCGACGGCCAAATCCATGATTTACTGGATTAAACCCATTCCACCCACCTCTAAATTAGTCTCGCATTGAACGTTACCATTGCCGCTGCCCAATACCCGATTACTGAACATAAAAGCTTGTCTGACTGGCGGGTTCATACCGAAGGCTGGGTAAGCCGGGCAGTTCAGCAACAGGCCGAGATACTGGTCTTTCCTGAATACGGTTCGATGGAGCTGGTCAGCCTGTTTTCTGAGGAAATCCGGCAGGATATTCGTCGGCAGGTGCGGGAAATGGATGCTCTGAAAGCAGATTTTTGTCAGACATTCGCGGACTTAGCTCACCAGTATAAAGTCGTAATCGTCGCACCCAGTTTTCCAGAACTGGTAGGGCAAGAGTTATACAATCGGGCTTATGTTTTTTCGCCGAAAGGACTCATTGGTTATCAGGATAAGTTTTTCATGACTCGTTTTGAGAATGAAGAATGGGGCATTGCCAGTGCTCCTAAATACCTGAGCCTGTTTGAAGCAGACTGGGGAAGTTTTGGCATTCAGATCTGTTATGATTCCGAGTTCTCCATCAGCTCTCAATTATTATGTTCTTTGGGAGCTTCTGTAATCATAGCTCCAAGCTGTACCGAAACCATTCGTGGAGCCACGCGGGTGCACGTCGGTTGCCGGGCCAGAGCTTTAGAAAATCAGTGCTATACCGTCGTCTCGCAGACCGTAGGTAATGCACTCTGGTCGCCCGCGGTCGATGTTAACTATGGCTTTGCGGCCTTTTACACTACCCCCGACAAAGGCATGCCCGAAGAAGGAATCATTGCCACGCATACGCCTCAGGCCGAAGAATGGCTGGTACAAACCCTGGATGTTTCAAAAATTCAGGAAGTTAGAACCGACGGACACGTTTTCAATTTTAAGGACCATAAGCAGTTGCACATGGGCTTTATGGAAGATCAGGTCAAGATTCGGCGATATACGTTATAACAGCGTAACTCCTGTCGCCTTTTCGATAGCACTCCAGATGACTTTTACGGCGGCGTTCCAGGCTTTTTCAATGGTTACTTCAAGAATTTCCCGGAGTGTTTTCAGGAAGTTAAGCACCATGTCTTCCAGACCATCCAGAAAAAATTCGCGGGTTTCTGGCGTAATATCACCCGTCAGAATACCCGCCGACACTAACGCCGACTGCTGGGCAATGGCCTTTAGCTGACGCTCCTGAAAACCCCGAATGGTGGTCAGGTCTTTGCCTACAATTTCGGAGATGGCCGTTTTCAAATCGGCTATGAGTTGAGTAAGGTCGAGGGCCATTAGCGTTCCAGAGCGTTTTCGTAGGTTAATGCCTGATCCATATAAATTTTTATCTGGCCTTTAAAAGCCTGTACTTCCGTAAGGGTTACCCCCTGTTTCTGATCGGTCTCCCGCATTTTTACCAGCGTGGTATAAATTCGCTCCAGAGCCGTTGCACTCGGAATTTCTCCTTCTTCCAGCACCGGAATTCCTTTTTTCTTCAACGCTTCATTCGCTTTCTGACGAACCTTATTCCGGGGAGTAAAGCGGGCGTTTGCCTGCGTAACCAGAGCATCGAAACTACCAATCAATTGGTTGTAATAAGGCTCCCGATTCGCATAGGTACTCTGTTTTGTACCGAGGGCTACCATCGCGAAAAATTCCATGGTTGCCTTATTCTGAGCAGTAATACCCGTTACTAGCTCCTGGTTATAACTCGGTGCTAACTGTACGGTACAGCTCGAAAAGATGCCCAGAAGTAAAAGGAACAAGCCGCAGACTCGGGCCAATTTTAGCAGGGATTTCATGAAAAGATAACGTCAGGGTCTGTAGCCAAAGTAAGCTCGTTTTTAGCGAAATACCTTCACATTTCCCCCGGCAAATTCCAGCCATTCCCAAATATCTCCTAACTTTCGAGCCACTAAATCGTTTTTGATTTAATTATGACGCACCAATACGACTTCCTTGTGATTGGTTCGGGTATTGCCGGACTAAGTTATGCTACCAAATTGGCCCGTTACTTCGAAAGCCGCCAGGAACCTGTTTCCATTGCAGTAATCACCAAAGTGCAGGCCGATGAGACCAATACCAAATACGCTCAGGGCGGTATTGCCGCCGTTTGGTCGAAGGAAGATTCTTTTGATAAACACATTGACGACACGATGGATGCCGGAGACGGCATTAGCAATCGCAAGATTGTAGAAATCGTCGTTACTGAAGCTCCCGCCCGCATTCAGGAGTTAATCGACTACGGCACCCGCTTTGATCGCCACGGCGAAGAATACGATCTGGCCCGGGAAGGCGGTCACTCCGACCACCGGATTCTGCATTTCAAAGATATCACCGGAGCCGAAATTGAGCGGGCCTTGCTGGAAGAGGTACAGCGGCACGACAGCATTACCATTTTCACGCACTATTACGCCGTTGAGTTAATCACCCAGCACCATTTGGGCGAAACGGTTTATCGCTACCGACAGGACATTAAATGTTTCGGAGCATACGTTTTAAATACTCAAACGGGCGAAGTGGATAAATTTCTGGCGAAAACCACCATGCTGGCCACGGGCGGCATCGGTAATATTTACCAGAGCACCACCAATCCTACCATCGCTACGGGAGACGGCATTGCGATGGCCTATCGGGCTAAGGGCATTTGTGATAACATGGAGTTTATTCAGTTCCATCCGACCAGTTTATACCAACCCGGCAAAAAACCTTCGTTCCTGATTTCGGAAGCCGTTCGGGGCTTTGGCGGCGTGCTGAAAAATGCGGACGGTTCGACCTTCATGGAAAACTACGATCCACGATTATCGCTGGCTCCCCGCGACATTACGGCTCGGGCTATTGACTCCGAAATGAAGCGAAACGGTACCGATCATGTCTATCTGGACGTTCGGGATACGGATTATGAGAAGTTTCTGGAACACTTTCCAAACATTACCCAACATTGTCTTGATCTGGGCATTGACATTCGAACGGACATGATTCCCGTCGTTCCAGCTCAGCATTACCTCTGTGGTGGCGTTCGGGTGAATGAACACGGGCAGACGAATATTCTTTTTCTGTACGCCGCAGGCGAGTGCTCCTGCACGGGCTTACACGGAGCGAATCGACTTGCTTCCAACTCTTTACTGGAAGCCGTCGTTTTCGGTCACCGGGCCTTTTTAAGTACCATTGAGCATTTACACAAAGCGGTAATTCCCGCCAACGTTCCCGACTGGGATGATTCAGGTACGACTCATCCCGAAGAACAGGTACTGGTCACCGAAATGACGCGGGAATTAAACAGCATCATGGCTAATTACGTGGGTATTGTGCGAACCAACCGCCGTCTACGCCGGGCTTACGAACGCGTCGAGTTACTCTATAGGGAGCACGAGCAACTATACCGTGAATCGAAAGTTTCCGTTCCTATTTGTGAATTACGTAACATGATTAACGTTTCGTATCTTGTGATAAAAATGGCCATGTCCCGCCGCGAAAATGTAGGGCTGCATTATAATTTGGATAATATCAAGTGAGTTTCGAGTTTGGGGTTTTGAGTTATGCTGACGTTGATACTCTTAACCAAAGCACTTCTGTAACTTCCAACCCTAAACTCAAAACCCCAAACTTTCCTCGTACTAGTATCTAAAAACGTATCTCCATGCTTTCTTTAACTAAATTCAGAATCTTGATGGGGCTGGGCTGGCTTTGCAGCCTTTCGGCCTTTGCTCAGACCAACCTGGATGTGAATGCTTTCGAAGGAAAACTCAGCAGCAAACCCCAGGTACTTGACGTTCGGACGGCTTCTGAGTATGAGCGGGGTTATTTACCCAACGCTCAAAATATCGACTGGAAAAAACAGGACGCCTTCGCTGAGCAAGTTGCCAAACTTGATAAAAATAAACCCGTACTGGTGTATTGTTACTCCGGCGGACGTAGCGGTCAGGCCGCCGAATACCTCGCCAAGGCGGGTTTCAAGGAAGTATATAACCTCGACGGTGGCTACCTGAAATGGACGAACGCCAACAAATCCGTTATTGCTCCAACCGAACGTCCGGCGATGATGCCTGCTCCCAAGGGCAAAGACGTATTAGCTCAGACCCTCAAGGATAACAAAGTAGTGCTGGTTGATTTTTATGCCGTTTGGTGCGGACCCTGCAAGCAACAGGCTCCTATTCTGGAAAAACTAAAACATGACTGGGCCGGGAAGGTAACGATTCTAAAAATCGACGCCGATCGTGATCCTGATGTCGCGAAGCAGTACAAAGTGGATGCTATTCCTACACTGTTATTATTCAAAGACGGAAAGCCTGTTGACCGGATGATTGGTTTACGGGATGAAGCCAGTTTACGAAGAGATGTAGAAAAAATCCTATAACCCCCAGGCCGATTCGTTACGTAACCCTTCGAGTCGGCTTTTCTATGATTGAGCGAAACGGCTCATCGCATTAATACTTTAACTTTGCGGTTCTTTAGTCAATTTCCACATGGATCATAAACACCTGGATAAGGTGAGTGCCGCCGGGCTTTTGATTGCCCTCGGCATCATTTACGGAGATATTGGTACCTCTCCCTTGTATGTAATGCAAGCGATTATGGGCGATAAGCCCATTTCAGAACGTCTGGTTTTAGGAGCCGTCTCCTGCGTGCTCTGGACGCTTACCTTACTGACCACCGTCAAATACGTAGTGCTTATTTTACGGGCCGATAACCGAGGTGAAGGCGGTGTTTTTGCCTTGTACACGCTGGTTCGGAAGCACGCCCGCTGGTTAACCATTCCCGCAATTATTGGCGGAGCGGCTCTGTTAGCCGATGGTATCATTACCCCACCCATGTCGGTAGCTTCGGCTGTGGAAGGATTGGAAATGCGGTATCCTCATCTGGATCATTACATTATCTACATCATTCTGGCCATTATCACGGTTCTGTTCTTGATTCAGGCCCTGGGCACGCAATTGGTAGGCCGCTCGTTCGGACCAATGATGTTCATCTGGTTCAGCATGCTGGCCTTTTTCGGTATTATCTGGATTGCACAAGACTGGACGATTCTCCGGGCCGTCAATCCCTATTATGCCTACGACATGCTGGCTCATGAGCCTTCTGGTTTCTGGTTATTAGGTTCGGTTTTCCTTTGTTCTACTGGGGCGGAAGCTTTGTACTCAGATATGGGTCACTGTGGCCGTGGAAACATTCGGGTCTCCTGGGTGTTCGTAAAGGCCTGCCTCATGTTGCAATACTTCGGCCAGGGAGCCTGGTTAATGGCTCATAACGGCGAATTTCTTCGCGGGCGGAAACCCATTTACGAAATGATGCCCGACTGGTTTTTATTACCGGGTATTACCATCGCCACAATGGCGGCAATTATTGCCAGTCAGGCCTTGATTACGGGTTCATTTACGCTGATTTCTGAAGCCATCCGGTTGAACTTCTGGCCTAAAGTAAAGCTGCGTTACCCTTCCAATGAAAAAGGTCAGTTATACGTCCCTAGTGTCAACTGGTTACTTTGGGCGGGTTGTATGGCCGTCGTTTTATACTTCCGTGAGTCCACTAATATGGAAGCGGCCTATGGTCTGGCCATTACCCTGACCATGTTAATGACTACCATGCTGATGGCGTACTACCTCTATACGCATCGGTTCATGTTCTACGGAGTTATTCTCTTTTTGGTCGTTTACCTAACTATCGAGTCTTCGTTCCTGGTTGCGAACCTGCTGAAGTTTACGCACGGCGGCTGGGTATCTCTGCTGATCGGTTCGACCATTGCGATAGTCATGATTATCTGGCTGCGAGCCTTTAACATCAAAGCCCGTCTGACCGAATACGTCAAACTTTCTGATTATATCGACCCATTGAAAGAACTGAGTCGGGATATGTCGATTCCTAAGTATGCTACCCACCTGATTTTCATGTCTAATGCGTCACGGGTGAGTGAAATTGAATCGAAAGTGATTTACTCTATCTTTCAGAAACGACCCAAACGGGCGGATATTTACTGGTTTGTGCACGTTGATACCGTAGATGATCCGTATACGATGGAATATAAGGTAAACGTAATTGCTCCCGACGATGTCATTAAAGTGACTTTCCGACTGGGCTTCCGGGTCGAACAACGGATTAACCTCTATTTCCGCCGCGTGATTCAGGATATGGTAAAAAATAAGGAAGTGGATATTACCAGCCGTTACGAGTCGTTAAGTAAACAGAACGTCATTGGTGATTTCCGTTTCGTTGTGTTGGAGAAATTCCTGTCGTTCGAAAACGATCTTCCCTTCTGGGAACGCATGACCATGCAGGCTTACTTCTACATCAAAACGTTTACGACTTCCGAAGACCGCTGGTTTGGTCTGGATAGTTCGGCGGTTAAGATTGAAAAAGTACCGCTTATTATCCGTCCCGCCCAAACATTTAATTTAAAAAGAGTTACGGATTAGAAACCATCCCTATACTAAATATGTGAAGAATGGTCACCTTCTGATGACCTATTCTTCCCATAAAATTTAGCTGATTTATTACTACTTATGAAAATCTTAATTACCGGAGGAGCCGGTTTTGTGGGTTCCTCTCTGGCCCTCAACCTTAAGAAGAATTATCCTTCTTACGAAATTTATGCCCTTGACAACCTGAAAAGAAGAGGCTCCGAACTGAACATTAACCGTCTGAAATCAGCGGGTATTGAGTTTGTTCACGGCGACATTCGCTCCAAAGAAGATTTCGACGTTATTCCTGCCGTGGATGCAGTTATTGAAGCTTCAGCCGAGCCTTCGGTTTTAGCGGGTCTGAATGGTTCTCCCGATTACCTGATCAATACCAACCTTGTTGGAACGATTAACTGTCTGAACTTCGCCTTAAAGCACAAAGCCACTTTTGTTTTTCTGTCCACCAGCCGGATTTACCCGATTAAACCGCTGGAAAAACTGACTTATCAGGAAGAAGAAACCCGCTTTGCCTTAACCGAAGAACAGCCTTTGCCCGGAGCCAATGCCAAAGGGATCAGTGAGTATTTTCCCCTTGAGGGAGCCCGTTCCTTGTACGGAGCAACCAAACTGGCTTCGGAATTGATGATTCACGAATACAATGAGTTTTACGGCTTGAAAACCGTTATTAACCGTTGCGGCGTGCTGACGGGTCCCTGGCAAATGGGTAAGGCCGATCAGGGCGTTATGGTGCTTTGGGTTGCTAAACACTTTTACGAACAACAACTGGCGTATATTGGCTTTAATGGGACGGGTAAGCAAACCCGCGATATGCTCCACGTAGCCGATTTATACCGTTTGGTAGACTGGCAGTTACACCATATTGATCAGGTTAATGGCGAGATTTTGAACGTAGGAGGCGGCGTTGAAGTCAGTACTTCGCTCGTGGAATTAACTAAAATTTGTCAGGAAGTTACGGGTAAAACCATTCCGATTAAACCCATTACTGAAGGTCGTACGGCAGATATTCCATTATACATTACTGATAATACCAAAGTAACAGAAATGACGGGCTGGAAACCCGAAATTTCCATCCGCCAAATCGTGGAAGAAGTCCACGAATGGCTAGAAGAAAACGCAGAACAACTGAGTTACGTATTAAAATAAAACAATAGGCCGTTTCTAAAAACGGTTAGTAATACGCCGGAGAATTGAGAAACTTTGAATGGAAAAAGCTTTTTTTCTGTTCATCTATTCTCAATTCTCCTTCTTTATTTTCTAAGCATGAAAAAACTATTATTCGGACTTTTATTGATTACGGTGGGCTGTCAGAATAGCCCCAAACAGGCCAGCTCCAAACCCCAGACTTACTTTGATCTGAAAGGCTACGTTGAGTCTCAGATTGCCATGCTAAAAAAGACAAATCCGGTGGTTCGTAAAGAGGTTAGCGTGAATGAAGAATCAGAAACATTGGTAACCCCTAAAATCGACTGGACGAAAGAACTAGAACTTTTTCTTCAGGCGGATATTAACAAACCCGCTTATACTCAGAGCTATTTCATAGATACTTTATCGGCTAATACCGTTTCTTACCGACTTCGTCAGGGTGAGCATTTACCGATTCAGTTTCTGGAAGTTATCCGGGATGAACAGAACCGCCCTAGTAAGATAAAAGCAACCATGCTGGAGAAAAATTATCTGTTTGAATCCGAAAAAATACTCACGCTGGAGAGCACGGATGGACGCCTGAGCTCTTATCAAATAGAGGGTTTTCAACAACTATTTATTGGAGATCCCAAGCCCTTCCGAATCACTACTCTTGTACAATAATATCAAATTCATGTGCTAGATTATCAGCATATATTTGTAACATTGACGACTCGTATCGTATAACATATGGTATCCAAGTCCGAAAAAGCCAGCCCATTAGCAGAAGCCTTAACCCAGTTATATCCTCTTTCGGATCTAACGAAAGAAGCGTTATTGCAGGTTCTTAGGCCCTGTATCTACTCTAAAGGTTCGTTGATTTTAACACCCGGACAACGGAGTGAATATTTTTATTTCATTGAGAAGGGCTTAATGCGAGGGTATTATCTGGAAGAAGGTAAAGAGGTAACGGCCTGGATCGTAGCGGAAGGAGGGGTTGGAATGGCCACGGAAAGTTTTTACCGTCAGACACCCTCCGATCTATATCTGGAAGTACTGGAAGAAAGCATTGTATACCGCCTGCATTACCAGGATTTTCTAGAGCTTCGTTTGAATTATCCTGATTACGTTCATTTCATTCTTCGCTTTACGGAAGAATATCTCATTTATAATAATATTCGTTTACAACTGCTTTGTACGCGTTCGCCAGTTGAAAGATATAAGCTCTTCGATTCCAAATACGCGAACCTTCGGGGAAGACTCTCTCAAAGTGTTCTGGCCAGTTATCTGAACATGAGTTATTTTCAGATCAGCCGTATCCGTACCCAATTAAGCAAGGTCTAAAAATAGCTGTACATACATTTGTTGCGAAAACGCAACTCCTTTTTTGCGTTTTCGCAAATTTCCTTCCGTTCTAATCCTATTATTTTGTAGCATTAAAAGAAGCAAATGTGCTGCTTACTTTAAAGACTTCTACGTTCAACCCTCCACCTTTCCTGATTTCGCTTTTAGGGCGGCTGTATTCACCAACCCACTTTATTGTTAACCTCATTCAGTGGCTACGATCTTTTGACCGTAGCCACTCTTGTTTTAGTTTGACTCCAATTCGCGTTTTAGCCCTAGAGAACTCATTTCCTTGGCTGAAAGTCAATATTTTATAACAAGTTTGCGGTACAAGCGTTTTTCGTTTACATTTCTAAACCTATTACTGTTGCCCTGCCTCGTATTTACATGAGAGTATATGTTACCCTGGGTTTATTACTTCTTACGTTTTTTACCAGGGCTCAGTCTGGACGCGTCACTATTAGCGGTTATGTTCGCGAAAGCGGCTCGGGCGAATCCTTGCCTGGTGTTACCGTATCCGTTCCGGCTGTTCAGAAAGGAACCACCACTAATACGTACGGCTTCTACTCCTTAACCTTACCCCTGAGTGATACCCTGGAAGTCGTTGTCTCCAGCATTGGGTTTCAAAGTCAGTCCCGAAAACTGGCCCTGACGAGGAATCTCGAAATGAACTGGCAACTTCTGGTCAGTAATGCCGAATTGAAGGAAGTGGTGGTCTCCGGAAATTATCAGACTCGCGAATCGCAGAAAGTGCAGATGTCAACCATTTCCGTACCTATCGAGCAAATGAAAGATGTTCCGGCTCTACTGGGAGAAAAAGACATGCTGAAAGTCTTACAATTGTTACCGGGCGTCCAAAAAGGCTCCGAAGGGAATTCGGGACTTTATATTCGCGGCGGCGGGCCCGATCAGAATCTCTTAATTCTCGACGAAGCTCCGGTTTATAATGCCTTTCACTTGTTTGGTTTCTTCTCCATTTTCAACGGCGATGCCTTAAAATCCGTTGAACTGATCAAAGGCGGATTTCCGGCCCGTTACGGAGGGAGATTATCTTCCGTTATTGAAATGCAAATGAAGGAAGGCCATAAGGAAGAATTCCACGGCGAAGGGGGCATTGGTCTGATTTCCAGTAGACTTGTTTTGCAGGGACCCATTCAAAAAAATAAATCTTCCTTCATCATCTCTGGTCGTCGAACCTACGTTGACATTTTATTAAAACCCTTATTACCGGCGGAAAACCAGGGAAGCTATTACTTCTATGATCTGAATGCGAAACTGAACTACGACTTTGGACGAAAGGACAAAGTATACCTGAGTGGTTACTTAGGACAGGACCGATTTTCATTCCGGTCTCAAATCAGGAATAACCAGCAGGGCGGCGGGCTTGACTGGGGTAATAAAACGGCCAGCCTTCGCTGGAATCATTTATTCAGCAATCGCTTATTCGCTAATACTACTCTGCTTTTCAGTCATTATGCCTTTCAGGTGAATGCTCAGAGTTCGCAAACTTTTAATAACCTTACGAGTCAGTTTAATTTACAAAATTCATCGACCATTCGGGACTTTACTTTTAAAACAGATTTCGATTGGTCGCCCATTCCTCAGCATAGTATTAAGACGGGTTTATCGGTAACGTCTCACCGGTTTCTGCCCAATACCATCACACTGGAGAATTCCATTATTTCTCAGAATGTATCTCAAATTCAGCCGCTGGATAGCTATGAAGGAGGCATCTACCTGGAAGATACCTATCACCCTTTCTCAGCTCTTCGGATTAATGCGGGTCTTCGCATGAGTTACTTCGCTACCGAGGGACGAACCTACAACCGCCCGGAGCCTCGGCTGGCTTTGTCTTACACTTTTCCACGTCACTGGGCACTGAAAGCTTCCTACGCAACGATGAATCAGTACATCCATCTGCTTTCTAACTCCAGCGTAGGCTTGCCAACGGACTTATGGGTGCCGACCACCCGAAACGTGGCTCCTCAACAATCGCAACAGATTGCCTTGGGCGTTGCTAAAGATTACTCCCAGTTTTCGGTTACGATAGAAGGTTTTTATAAGAAGATGGATAACATTCTCTCCTATAAAGAAGGCTCCAGCTTTCTGGCTAGTACGGGCCTGGAGTCACTCACGGAAGCTTCTGATTCACGTTCCTGGGAAGAACAGATTACGGCTGGGCAAGGCTGGAGTTACGGCAGCGAATTTTTTGTCCAGAAAAAAACGGGTCGCCTGACTGGCTGGGTGGGGTATACGCTCTCCTGGATTCAGAATCAGTTTGCGGAACTCAATGGCGGCAAAAAATTCTGGGCTCGTTATGACCGTCGTCATGACATCTCAGTGGTGGGAATTTATCACCTGAAACCAACCATTACCCTCTCGTCTACGTGGGTATACGGTACGGGACAGGCGATTTCATTACCTCAGAGCACGTTTGAAATCAGTGGACCCACGCAGCCAGGATTTGTGCCTTCGTTTCCTACCCGCATTTCTGATTACGGCCAGCGAAACAGTTTTCGTGCGGCTCCTTATCATCGCCTGGACGTAGGCATTCAGTTTCACAAAAAGAAAAAACGTTTCAGCCGTACTTGGGAAGTGAGCCTCTACAATGCGTATAGTCGTAAAAATCCGTTTTTCTATTACATCGATGATTCCCAAAGCACGCCAACCCGTAACAACCGGGTGCTGACGCAGGTTTCGTTATTTCCTATTATTCCCAGCGTGTCGTATAGTTTCAAGTTTTGAGCCATGAAGACATTACTACCTCTACTACTGCTGTTATGCTTCGCGGGCTTATGGGCCTGCCAAGAGCCTGTTGATTCCATTCCGATTCCTTATACCCCCAAAATGGTAGTGGAGTCTTACCTTAACCCCACCGAGGCAACTATCCGGGTTTCGCTGCGTACGAACGAACCCATGGTGGGATCTTCTGACGCCAGTATCATTACCGATGCAACGGTTACCATTAGCGACGGCCAGCAAACGGTTACTTTACCTTTTCACGGAGATGACTACTGGATTGGAACGCTCACTAACGCCAAAATACGTCTGCGAGCCGGTACTACTTATACCCTTAAAGCTTCCGCTCCGGGTTACGAATCTATTGAAGCCACTTGCACCATTCCTACCCGGGCGTCTAACTTACGCTGGCGAATCGATGGCATTGAGTACATTCAGGATAACCGGGGCTATCGGGTTTATAATAACTATTTGTTAGTGTGGGGTGGAAACATTCCAACCGAGCGGCAATATTTTGCATTGGGACGGCAGTGGGCCTACGCCGATACCCTTCAAACCACCAGCGGACAGGATTCAGTCTTTAACGGAATTCAGACCGTCTGGGATCATTTTGAAACGGATGATGTCATTCGTAACAACCAGCTTTATGCTCGAACTTTTATGGGACGAATTTCCGGGCGGGATTCTACCATACGAAATCCGAGAAGTACGGATTTATTACTGATGCAATTTGACGTAAATGCCTATAACTTCCTGAAAGCTTCGCAGCTTCAAAAGCAAAATGGAAATAATCCCTTTGCGGAGCCTTCGCTGGTACCTTCCAACATCAGGAATGGATTAGGGGTGTTTGGAGCCGTATACCAACGAAGGCAAACGGTACCTTAATGGCCCTCGTCCTAGCATAAATTGACAGTTATTAGCTACTAGGTATAGCCTTGGAGATATGCTCTGAGGCTCTTTTGTGCCAACTTAATTTTAGGACTATATCTAGTAAACGAAAAAGCCGATTCTGTATTGAATCGGCTTTTCTATCGCAAGTGATTGTGAATCACGAATGATCTTAAGCTTCTACCTGAGCTAACATGTTCACAAACTGATCGAACAGGTAACGAGAATCGTGAGGACCAGGAGCGGCTTCGGGGTGATACTGTACCGAGAACGCAGGCTTATCCGTCCGGCGAATGCCTTCGATTGTCTTATCGTTCAGGTTTACGTGCGTGATCTCGACGTTAGGGTGATTTTTTACTTCCTCAGCATTAACCGCAAAACCGTGGTTCTGAGAAGTAATTTCACACAGACCCGTAATCAGGTTTTGAACAGGGTGGTTCAGACCACGGTGGCCGTGGTGCATTTTATACGTCGAAATACCGCTCGCTTCTGCCAGTAACTGGTGACCCAGGCAAATCCCAAACAGAGGCTTTCCGGTTTCTACCATCTCTTTCACGGTATCAACCGCATAGTCCATCGCCGCTGGATCGCCAGGGCCGTTGGAGATAAAGAAACCGTCTGGATTCCAGGCTAACACTTCTTCGATTGGTGTTTTAGCAGGGAATACTTTACTGTAACAATCACGGGTAGCGAAGTTATTAAGAATGCTTTTCTTCGTACCATAATCCATTACTGCCACGCGATATTTCGCGTCCTCATTCCCTACGAAATAAGGTTCTTTCGTACTTACCACTGAAGAAAGCTCCAGACCTTCCATCGAAGGCAGCTTTTTCAGCTCAACCATTAATTCTTCAGGATCAAGAATTTCCGAAGAAATAATGCAGTTCATCGCTCCACGTTCGCGGATGATACGTACTAACTGACGCGTATCCACGTCGCTAATTCCCACGATGCCAGCTTTTTCAAAATACTCCTGCAAAGACGAATCGGCGACGTTCCGGGAATGAATGGGCGAAAAGGAATTACAGATCATACCTGAAATTTTCACGCTATTCGACTCCTCTTCCGTATCCAGCAATACGCCGTAATTTCCGATATGTGCATTGGTATTGACAACCACCTGACCGAAATAGGATGGATCGGTATAGATCTCCTGATAGCCGGTCATGCCCGTGTTAAAGCAAATTTCGCCACCGTGTGTGCCAATTTTGCCTAATGCGGTACCCCGAAAAGTCGTGCCGTCTTCTAATAAAAGGAGGGCTTCCTTGGTTTGATTGCTCATGCCTGGTTCGTAAAGAAGCCCTTGCGAGCCGAAAAGACTAACAAGGGCATTATGTGCGATTAGTTATTTACTCCACAAATTGGACAAAGATACTTCTTCTAGCTGAAAAGCTTCAAAGCTAAGCTCCTTAAAAAATAAACTTTTGAGAAAAATAGTTCAGTTTAATTGGAATTAGACCCTAATTACAACTATTCAAATATGGAATTGAATAAAACCACTAAAGGTCATATAGCCAGAATAATATTTCATATATATACAATTGCAAAGAATGAACAATATGTATTTTTATGTTTAGCAGTTGATTAGTAGTATCAAATAGCAGATACTAGCGATTTATTCGATTTTCTGCTATACGCATTCCTGATAATGTGAGGGACAGAGAAGCTAAACTTTCTATACCCTATTGACTAAATTTCATTTTTATTTCTTTTATGAATAAGCAAATCCTCCTTAGTTTCGGTATGCTTGCCCTTACCATAGGCTTTTCTCAGGCTCAAGCCGACAAGCAGAAAGTTATTTCCAGTCTGCAGGACAAAACGGACTACTACGGGGCTATATCCCAAAAAATCTGGGATTACGCCGAAGTAGGTTACCAGGAAACGAAAAGCTCCGCTCTTTTGCAGGCGGAGTTAAAAAAGGCTGGGTTTAGCATTGAATCAGGCGTGGCGGGTATTCCGACGGCCTTCATTGCCACCTACGGAAGCGGAAAGCCTGTCATTAGCATTCTGGCTGAATACGACGCCTTACCCGGACTGGCTCAGGAAGCTACCCCCGAACGTAAGGTCATTGAGGGTCAGCGGGCGGGTCATGCCTGTGGTCACCATTTGTTCGGAACGGGTTCATCCGCAGCTGCCATTGCGGTAAAAGACTGGCTTAAACAATCCGGCAAAACTGGAACCATAAAACTCATCGGAACACCCGCAGAAGAAGGAGGTTCGGGTAAGGTATATCTGGTTCGGGATGGAATTTTCAATGATACCGACGTGGCATTGCACTGGCATCCGGGCGATGCGAATGCCGCTAATCCTTCTTCTTCACTAGCTAATATTTCGGGCAAATTCAGATTTAAAGGTATTGCCGCTCACGCCGCTGCGGCTCCCGAACGCGGTCGTTCCGCTCTAGATGGTGTAGAAGCCATGAATGACATGGTGAACATGATGCGGGAACACATTCCACAGGACACCCGAATTCATTACATCATTACCAAGGGCGGTGAAGCTCCCAACGTAGTGCCCGATTTTGCTGAAGTCTATTACTATGCCCGTCATAAGGACCGGAGTATCTTACAAAACGTTTGGAAACGCATTACTAAAGCTGCCGAAGGAGCCGCTCTGGGTACAGAAACACAAATGGAGCTGGAAGTAATTGGTGGGGTGTATAACCTGCTTTCCGTAGACGCTTTATCCAGCGTTATGCACAAAAATCTGGAAGCTGTTGGGGGCTTTACCTACACCCCTGCCGAACAGCAATTTGCCGATAAGATTTCAGAAACGTTCGGAGCTTCTTTTGGCTCCCTACCTAAACGCGGCACGGCTCAGCAAATCGCTCCTTACTCGGCAGCCAGTTTATTAGGGTCTGCCTCTACTGATGTCGGGGATGTCAGCTGGGTGGTACCAACCGTAGGGTTAACGACCGCTACCTGGGTTCCGGGAACGGCGGCTCATAGCTGGCAGGCGGTAGCCGCTGGTGGTACCAGCATTGGCGTGAAAGGAATGATGGTCGCAGCAAAAACCCTCGCATTAACTGCAATTGATCTCTATAATGATCCTTCTTTAGTGAAAAAAGCGAAAGAAGAATGGGAGGAATTACGGGGTAAAAACTTTAAATACGAAGCGTTACTGGGTGATCGCAAGCCCGCTTTGGATTACCGGAAGTAACATGATCAGTACCTATTTCATCCCTTAACTAATCAATTTTTGCATGAAAAAATACTTCTATCTCGCAGTTTTACTGCTAGGCAGTTGGGCTGCACAGGCTCAGAAAGACAATAGCCAGCAGTATCTTCTAAATCAGATTGACAAAAAGTATCAGGATTATTGCCAGGTGGCCCGACAAATCTGGGGTTTCGCTGAACTGGGTTATCAGGAATCGAAAAGCTCCGCTTTGCTTAAAGAAACATTACAGAAATCTGGATTTCAGATTCAATCCAATGCCGCAAATATTCCAACGGCTTTCGTAGCTTCATACGGTAGCGGCAAACCCATTATTGGCATTTTAGCTGAGTACGATGCCTTACCAGGTTTGTCCCAGGATTCCGTACCGGTTCAAAAACCATTAAAAGAAGGGGCATCGGGACACGGTTGCGGCCATAATTTATTCGGAACGGCTTCGGTAGCTGCGGCCATAGCCTTGAAAGATTGGATGATTCAAACCAAACAGGCTGGCACGATTCGCTTATACGGAACACCTGCCGAAGAAGGGGGTGGAGGAAAAGTGTTCATGGCCCGCAGTGGTCTTTTTGATGACGTAGACGCAGTTTTACACTGGCATCCAGGCACTAGTAATAATGCTTCGGCTACTACCTGTCTGGCGGTAAAATCAGGACTATTTCGTTTTTACGGAAAAACGGCTCACGCTGCCGCCGCTCCCGACCGGGGCCGTTCGGCTCTTGATGGCGTAGAAGCGATGAATTACATGGTGAACCTGATGCGGGAACACGTTCCCGAAAAATCACGGATTCATTATGTCATTACCAAAGGTGGTTTAGCCGCTAACGTTGTTCCCGATTATGCGGAAGTAGAGTACGTGGTTCGTCATCCTGATGTAGAGGAAACGGAAAAAATCTGGGATCGTGTGGTGGAAGCAGCCAAAGGGGCAGCCCAGGGAACCGGCACTCGAATGGAGGTAGAAGTACAATCAGGACTTTTCAATTTATTACCCAACGAAACCCTGTCCAAAGTAATGGATGCCAGTTTGCAGAAAGTCGGTGGTGTGATCTATACCCCTGCTGAAATGGAATTTGCCACCAAGCTGCGGGAATCTTTCGAGGGAAAAGTTGCCCCCCTTTCCGAAGCAGCCACGGTTCAACCCTTTAAAATGGGTTACTTTCCTGCCTCTACCGACGTAGGAGACGTTAGCTGGCTAGTACCAACAGCAGGGTTGTCAACGGCCACCTGGGTACCGGGAACGGCTGCTCATACCTGGCAGGCCACTGCTGCCGACGGAATGAGTATTGGCTTTAAAGGAATGAGTAATGCTGCTAAAATTATTGCCCTCTCAGGAGCTCAACTGTTTAGTAACCCTGCTATTATTAAACAGGCGAAAGAAGAACTAGCCAAACGCCGTGGGGCAGAATTTCAGTACAAACCTCTGATTGGTGATCGGCAACCACCTTTTGATTATCGCAAAGTTTTATAAAAAAAAGGTAGAGATCGCTCTCTACCTTTTTTCATTACTCAGAAATGAAGACTATTCTTCGTTTTTCTTTTCTTCTTCTGAAGCAGGAGCTTCAGGAGCTTGCTCTTCCGTAGCAGGAGCTTCTTCAGCAGCAGCTGCAACTGGGATTGTTTCTACTACTTCAGCAGAAGGCGTATCTTCAGTTGTTTTTTTAGCACCTGTACCACGACGGCTACGACGAGTCGTTTTCTTTTCTTCCACTTCTTTCGCACTGTAGATTTCGTTGAAATCAACCAGCTCGATCAAAGCTACTTCAGCGTTATCACCTAAACGGTTACCCAACTTGATGATACGCGTGTATCCACCGGGACGATCCGCTACTTTCTCAGCTACGGTACTGAACAATTCTTTAACGGCTTCTTTGCTTTGAAGATAGCTAAATACCGTACGACGGTTGTGTGTAGTATCTTCTTTAGCACGGTTGATCAGAGGCTCAGCATATTTACGAAGTTCTTTCGCTTTAGCTAAAGTAGTCTCGATACGTTTGTGAAGAATTAAAGAAATAGTCAGGTTAGCTAATAAAGAGCTACGATGTGAAGCCTGACGGCCTAAGTGGTTAAATTTTTTCCCGTGTCTCATGGGAGTCGTAAGTTGCGGTCAGGACACCAGTTTGCAGCGATCTACTGCCCCACCTATTACGAATTGATTGAAAAAACTATCGAGTGCTGCCCGTTCGATGTTTATAAAAATTGGTTAGAAATGGTTAGCCAACGCTAACATCCCTAACCAATTGCAAATCTACTATTCTTCTTCCAGACGGTACTTAGCCACGTCCATTCCGAAGTGAAGATTTTTATCTGCTACTAGTTGCTCCAACTCCGTAAGAGATTTCTTACCGAAGTTGCGGAACTTCATCATATCAGAGATTTCCAGTTTCACCAGATCACCTAAGGAACGAACGTCAGCTGATTTTAAACAGTTGTACGCACGAACCGAAAGATCCAGATCTTGCAGAGGAGTTTTGAGTAATTTCCGCATGTGCAGGAATTCCTCATCCACTACATTTTCTTCTTCTGGTTTAACCGTTTCGAAAGTCATCGTTTGATCGCTGAACAACATGAAGTGTTGAATCAGGATGTAAGCGGCACCTTTCAATGCGTCTTCGGGGTGGATCGAGCCATCAGTCATTACTTCAATGATCAGTTTCTCGTAATCCGTCCGTTGTTCAACGCGGAAGTTTTCGATGCTATATTTTACGTTTTTAATGGGCGTATAAATAGCATCAATAGCAATATGACCGAAAGATAATTCCGTTGTACGAGGCTCGTCCGCAGGAACGTATCCACGACCTTTTTCCAGGATCAATTCAATGTCTAATTCCTTAGACTCGTCGATATGGAGAAGTTCTAATTCGGGATTAAGAATGGTGAAGTAAGGAGTGAACTTCTGGATGTCTCCGGCAGTCAGAACCTTTTGGTTTTTCACCTTCACGTTAATCTTATTATCCAGTACTTCAGAGGCCGCTTTGAAACGAACCTGCTTCAGATTCAGAATAATATCAGTTACATCTTCCATTACACCTTCAATGGAAGAGAACTCATGCAGCACCCCTGAGAACTTTACGCTTGTGATGGCGTAACCTTCCAGAGAGGAGAGCAGGATCCGACGGAGGGCATTGCCAATCGTGACACCGTAGCCCTTTTCCAAAGGCTTAAACTCAAATACACCGTGAAAGTCGTTGGCTTTTTCCATTACGACTTTGTCGGGCATTTGGAACGCGAGTATTGACATACGGATTGGGTTTTTAGCGTAATACTTGGATGGTTAACCTTGACGACGCAAAGGATTGAAAGATGGACCAATCCATCTTCCAATCCTCCATGGTCGATAACAAGGCTCTGGAGAACTCCAGAGGAAATATATTCGACCCTAATTACTTCGAGTACAATTCGACGATTGCCTGCTCGTTGAAGCTCTCAGGAATCTGGTCGCGTTCTGGGTAAGTTACAAACTTACCTTGTAATTCAGAATTTTCCCACTCTAACCAGTTGTAACGTTTTGTGTTACGGCCAGCTAAGCTATTCTGAACTGCTTCAAGAGATTTTGATTTCTCACGTACTGAGATCAATTGACCAGGACGCAAAGAATAAGAAGGTACGTTTACAATTTCACCGTCAACAACGATGTGTTTGTGAACTACTAACTGACGGGCCGCACGACGCGTAGGAGCAATACCTAAACGGTAAACCGTGTTATCCAGACGAGCTTCGCATAATTTCAGCAGGTTTTCACCTGTGATACCTTCACGTACGGCTGCTTTATGGAAAAGATTTTCGAATTGTCTTTCCAAGATACCGTAAGTATATTTCACCTTTTGCTTTTCTTGCAATTGGAGAGAGTATTCGGACTTTTTACCCCGCTTGCCCTTGCCATGTTGGCCGGGACCATAGTTCTTGCGAGAAACAGCTTTACCTCCACCGAGAACGGCTGCATCGCCGAAACGACGAGAGATTTTTGCCTTGGGACCTGTGTAACGTGCCATGAAAATGTGTTGGATCGGATACTTCTGAAGTTATACTCCTGGAATCTATCCTGTTTCCTGTATCTTTTGAGTTGTCAAAAAGACAAGGTGATTGTTTGATTAATTGTTCGGCCCGATACTGATAATCACCAACCAGTGGAACCTAAATAGAGTAAGCGTACTCGTCGTTAACTAAACGCGACGACGCTTAGGAGGACGACAGCCGTTGTGTGGCAGGGGAGTAATGTCTTTAATCAACGTTACCTCAATACCTGAACCTTGGATCGTACGGATTGCTGATTCACGTCCTGAACCGGGTCCTTTTACGAAAACCTCAGCTTTACGCATACCAGCTTCATGAGCAACCTGAGCACAGTTGGCAGCAGCAACTTGAGCCGCATAAGGAGTGTTCTTTTTAGAACCCTTGAAGCCCATTTTACCAGCCGAAGCCCATGAAATTACCTGACCTTGGTTGTTGGTAATTGAAATGATAATGTTGTTAAACGTAGCTCTGATGTGAACCTGTCCAACAGGTTCTACCACTACGACCCGCTTTTTGGCTTTGTCTTTCCGTTTTGCCTGAGCCATTTCTGATGGTGTTGTTTGAGTTTTAAGTTTAAAGCCTGATTACTCAAACTTTAAACTTAAACTAATTATTTCGTTGCTTTCTTCTTGTTAGCAACCGTCTTACGCTTACCTTTCCGAGTACGAGAGTTGTTCTTCGTTTTCTGACCACGGAGTGGTAATCCTTTACGGTGACGAAGACCACGGTAACATCCGATATCCATCAAACGTTTGATGTTTAATTGGATTTCTGAACGCAAAGGACCTTCCGTCTTGTATTCAGAACTAATGACGTTACGAATCGCGGTTGATTCTTCATCATTCCATTCGCCAGCTTTTTTATCAACGCTAACGCCAGCTTTAGCTAAAATAGTGCGAGACAAGCTACGGCCGATGCCGAAGATGTACGTGAGAGCGATTTCTCCTCGCTTTTTGTCGGGAATGTCTACCCCTGCAATACGAGCCATATTTGGTCGGATAAGTTTGTACGCTCAAAATCGAGCGGAATTAACCTTGACGTTGTTTGAACTTAGGGTTTTTCTTGTTGATCACGAAGAGCTTTCCTTTGCGACGAATTACTTTGCAATCAGCACTACGCTTTTTGATCGAAGCTTTAACTTTCATTTTATTCAAGTTTTTCAGTCTTCAGATTTCAGTTAACTCCTGAAAAATGGAAACCAATTTGATTACTTGTAACGGTAGGTAATACGAGCCTTGGACAAATCATAAGGAGACATTTCCAATCTCACCTTATCTCCAGGAAGGATTTTGATGTAGTGCATCCGCATCTTTCCAGAAATGTGAGCGATTACTTCGTGCTTGTTTTCGAGCTGAACCCGAAACATTGCATTGGATAATGCTTCTAAAATGATTCCGTCAGTAGTTATAGAGCTTTGCTTTGCCATGTTTTTGGCTTAGGATAGGGATAATAATGTTAAGAAGTACTCGCCCTATCCTAATGTTTATGCGATGGCCATACTTCTTTCAGCCAGGACTTGCTCAATGTATTCGAAGGTAGTTAAGATCTCAGCTTTTCCTTTACGAATCGCTACCGTATGCTCAAAATGAGCTGCAGGCAGGCGATCGCTTGTACGGATAGTCCATCCATCTTTTTCTTGTACTACACTACGTTTACCCAGGGTAATCATAGGCTCAATTGCTAAGGTCATACCTTCTTTCAATTGAGGTCCCTGACCACGTCTTCCATAATTGGGGACTTCCGGGCCTTCATGAAGAAATTTGCCTACACCATGTCCGACTAACTCCCGGACCACTCCGTAACCAAACTGCTCCACATAACTTTGTACTGCAAAACCAATATCACCAATCCGGTTGCCAGCAACGGCTTTGTCTATTCCCTGAAAAAGAGACTCATACGTTCTTTTCAAAAGGGCCTTGACTTCAGGTTTTACTTCTCCTACGGGATAGGT
The DNA here is from genome assembly GCF_002838835.1 of Siphonobacter sp. SORGH_AS_0500. Taxonomy (GTDB): domain Bacteria; phylum Bacteroidota; class Bacteroidia; order Cytophagales; family Spirosomataceae; genus Siphonobacter. The sequence goes on along the minus strand of NZ_NHPP01000008.1, from coordinate 118,442 downwards.
AAAAGCACTGTCCGAATGGTAATCATTCAAAAAGACACCACAATCAACTGAGATGATATCACCTTCCTTTAATCGGTATCCGCTAGGAAAACCGTGCACGACTACTTCATTTACTGAAATGCAAAGTGCTGCAGGAAAGCCGTTATATCCTTTGAAAGAAGGAGAACCCTTATGGTCGCGAATAAATTCCTCCGCTACTTTATCGAGTTCTTTTGTGGTAACTCCTGGATTAATCAGTTTAGCTACTTCCGCGTGAGCCTTACCCAAAACCTGAGCACTGATTTTGATTAATTCAATCTCCTCGTCAGTTTTGAGATAAATCATCTTCTAAAGAATTAAATAGTCGATACGCTTTCGGTAGTTCTACCTTGAACGCGACCTGATTTCATTAATCCCTCATAGCGACGCATGAGCAGATAACTTTCAATTTGTTGTAAGGTATCTAATACTACCCCTACCAGAATCAGCAGAGAAGTACCACCAAAGAATTGAGCGAAACCTTGAGAGATACCAAACAAGCGAGCAATAGAAGGCATTACGGCTACTAAAGCTAGCATGATAGCTCCTGGAAGAGTAATACGATCCAGAATCTGACCAATGTATTCTGATGTTTCGAAACCAGGCTTTACACCAGGAATGAAGCCACCACTTCTCTTCATATCATCAGCAATTTGTTGAGGATTGACTGAGATCGCCGTATAGAAATACGTGAAAATAATGATCAGGAAACCGAATAGAACGTTATACTGCCAGTGATCATAGCTGTTGAATGCCTGAGCAATCGACTGAGCGGTGTCACTTTTTTCAGCAAAATATCCTGCTACTAAACCGGGAACGAACATTAAAGCCTGGGCGAAAATGATAGGCATTACACCTGCTGCATTCAGCTTTAATGGAATGTATTGACGCTGTCCACCTACTACTTTATTTCCAACAACCTGCTTCGCATATTGAACTGGAATTCGACGGGTAGCCTGCGTGATTAAAACTGCACCCATTACTACGAAGTAAAGAGCCACAAGTTCAACAACGAAAATCAAAGCACCACCGGTTCCTCTTGAGCCAGCTTCCTGTAATAAGGCTACAGGGAAACGAGCTACGATACCAATCATAATCAACAGAGAGATACCATTTCCAATACCTTTATCAGTGATACGCTCGCCCATCCACATACAGAAGATAGTACCAGAAATCAGGATAATAGTAGAGTAAATAGTAAACCAACTACGCTCGATCATCAGAGCTTCAGCTGGAATTTGTGACTGAGTATAAGCAATAGCCTGGGCTGTCGTCACGAAAATGGTTAAAACCCGAGTAATCTGGTTAAGCTTACGCCGTCCTGATTCTCCGTCTTTCTGCATTTTCTGGAAATAGGGTAATGCAATGGTCAACAGCTGAATTGCAATAGACGCCGAGATATAAGGCATAATCCCAAGAGCGAAAATTGATGCGTTTTGAAAAGCACCTCCTGAGAAGGTATTAATCAAATCAAGCAATCCGTTTCCCTGGCCTTTGGGAAGTCGAGCTGGATCGATACCAGGCAGGACAATGTATGACCCTATACGATAAACAGTAATGAACAACAGAGTGTTGAGGATCCGAGTACGGAGCTCCTCAATGGACCAAATGTTCTTGAGTGTAGTTATAAACTTGTTCATTCCCGCGAGGATTCAAATTCACCTGTCGTTCAACCGGATATTAAACCGTAACTGCTTTACCACCAACTTTTTCGATAGCTTCAGCAGCAGTTTTTGAAAAAGCGTGAGCTTTAATTTCTAAAGCTGATTTCACTTCTCCACGGCTCAAAACTTTAACGAGGTCGTTTTTACCAACCAGACCGTTATTGTAGAGCAGTTCGATGTCAACAACGGTAGCGTTTGTTTTTTCAACCAGCGATTGAATAGCATCAAGGTTGATACCTTTGTATTCAACACGATTCAGGTTGTTAAAACCAAACTTAGGTACGCGACGTTGTAAAGGCATTTGACCACCTTCGAAACCTCTTTTACGGCTATAGCCAGAACGAGACTGAGCTCCTTTGTGACCGCGAGCAGCAGTAGCTCCTTTACCAGAGCCTTGTCCACGACCCACACGCTTACCTACTTTCGTAGAGCCGGGGGCTGGTTTCAAATTGCTAAGATTCATTTTAGTATTGATTCAAAGAGTAAAACGAAGTTTACCCACTGAGTTCTTAGATTTCTTCTACTTGAATGAGGTGGTTCACTTTACGAATCATACCAGCAATGGCATCATTCAGCTCTACTTCCACACTCCGATTGATTTTGCCCAAACCCAGGGCTTTGATAGTACGCTTTTGGTTTTCAGGACGTTCAATCGTGCTGCGAACCTGAGTAAGTTTAACCTTTGCCATTTCTTTAAAGTTCTCTGTCTTTAATTCTTTATTCCTAAAAGTTTCAGGAATAAAGAATTAAGGAACTCTATGACTTATCCATTGAATACTGTTGCGAGCTTCACTCCACGCTGACGAGCTACCTCATGAGGAGCACGCATCTTAAGTAAAGCATCTACCGTAGCTTTAACTACGTTGTGAGGATTTGAAGATCCCTTAGATTTCGCTAATACGTCGCGGACACCAGCACTTTCCAGTACGGCACGCATGGCACCACCAGCGATAACACCCGTACCAGGAGCAGCAGGCTTCAGAAGAACGAATCCACCTGAAAACTTACCTTCCATGTCATGAGGTACCGTATGCTTCAGCAGAGGAACCTGAACGATGTTTTTCTTAGCATCTTCGATTCCTTTTGCAATTGCGTCTGTTACTTCATTAGCTTTACCTAAACCGTAACCCACAACGCCTTTGCCATCACCAACCACTACGATAGCAGAGAAGCTAAAGCGACGACCGCCTTTTACTACTTTGGCTACACGGTTGATAGCAACAACGCGTTCCTTCAAATCTGACTCGTTATACTTAGTAGGTCTGTTCGTTTGCATGATTCTTTGAAATTAGAATTGAAGTCCTCCTTCACGGGCTCCATCAGCTACTGCTTTAACTTTTCCGTGATACAGGTAACCGTTCCGGTCAAAGATTACAGCTTCAATACCTGCAGCTTTTGCTTTTTCAGCTACTTTCACGCCTACTTGCTTAGCCGCTTCAACATTATTTCCAGCTACACCTAATTCAAAAGAAGAGAAAGCGGCAATGGTTTTACCAGCTTCATCGTCAATGATTTGAGCATAAACACCTTTGTTAGAACGAAATACCGTTAAACGTGGACGCTCAGGTGTACCGGCTATTTTACTACGGATGCTACGCTTGATGCGTAACCGCCGAGAGTCTTTTGTAGTTGCCATTGTTTACTATGATTTTGTGGATTACCGACCCACTTACGTTGAAATAAAAAGCTTTAAAAACTTCTATGAAGCGTTTAAAGCTTTTTATTAATAATTTATTTCTTACCAGCCGCTTTACCAGCTTTACGACGCACGAATTCACCAGTGAAGCGAATACCTTTGCCTTTGTAAGGCTCAACTTTACGCAGAGACTTAATTTTGGCAGCGACCTGGCCGATTAGTTGCTTATCAATACCTTCCAAAACCACTTTAGGGTTTTGACCTTTTTCCATTGCTGTAGAAACCTTCAATTCAGAAGGAATAGCAACGAAAATGCTGTGTGAGTAACCTAAAGCTAATTCAAGGATGTTACCTTGGTTAGAAGCTTTATAACCTACCCCAACGATTTCCATTTCCGTACGGTAGCCAGTGCTCACACCGATTACCATATTGTTGATCAGGGCACGGTACAGACCGTGAAGTGCCTTGTGGCGTTTTTGCTCGGTAGGGCGAACCACTTGTAACTCGCTTCCTTCGATTTCTACCGTGATGTCTGGGTCGATAGCTTGTGACAGTTCACCTTTAGGTCCTTTAACCGTAACCAGGCTTTTGTCAACATTTACCGTTACGCCAGCGGGCAGAGTAATGATTTTTTTACCAATGCGTGACATGGTATCTTTCTTTTAAAATGAATTAGCGGAGGTTTTCAGTGGTAAGATTACCCTCCGCTAATTCAAATGTTAATTAATAAACGTAGCAAAGTACTTCGCCACCCACATTCAGGGTACGAGCTTCTTTGTCCGTCATAACACCTTTCGACGTTGAAAGAATAGCGATGCCTAAACCATTCAACACCCGAGGAAGCTCTTTCGAACCAGAGTACTTGCGAAGACCTGGCTTACTGATCCGGGTTAACTTCACAATGGCCGACTGTTTCGTCAGGGGATTGTATTTTAAGGCAACTTTGATGGTTCCTTGTACGGAAGCCTCATCGTCGAATTTGTAACTTTGAATATAGCCTTTCTCAAAAAGAACTTTTGTAATCTCTTTCTTGAGATTGGAAGCCGGGATCTCGACGATTCTGTGGCGAGCCTTGATGGCATTCCTCAGACGGGTCAAGTAATCTGCAATCGGATCCATGAAAGAATATGATTTTGCTACGGGCCGCTCAAACGGCTCGCAAAATTAGAGAATCAAAATGGATACACCAAAAAATTACCAGCTGGATTTTGTTACGCCCGGAATTTTTCCATCAGAAGCCATTTGACGGAACGTAACACGGCTGATACCAAACTTCCGCATGTAACCTCTTGGACGACCGGTCAGTTTGCAACGATTGTGCAAACGTACGGGGGAAGCGTTACGGGGAAGTTTATCGAGACCTTCGTAATCGCCGGCCTCCTTAAGAGCTTTGCGTTTCGCTGCATACTTAGCTACCAGACGCTCGCGTTTCCGCTCTCTTGCTTTGACTGATTCTTTTGCCATTTTGTTTGCTTATAATTGGTCCCCGTCCTTTTCAGAATTGAAGTAACGGGGGATCAATAATTACTTTTTTTGTCCAGCAAAGGGCATTCCTAAAGCCTTCAGCAGTTCTAAGCTTTCAGCATCAGAGTTAGCTGTAGTAACGAACGTGATATCCATACCTGAGATTTTCTGAACCTTATCGATTGAGATTTCAGGGAAGATGATTTGTTCTTTTACACCTAAAGTGTAGTTACCACGACCATCAAAACCTTTGTCGCTAATTCCTTTGAAGTCACGAACGCGGGGCAGAGCGATTGCGGTCAGACGATCCAGGAATTCGTACATTTTTTCGCCACGAAGCGTAACTTTTGCTCCGATAGGCATGTTCTCGCGAAGTTTGAAGTTCGAAATTGCTTTCTTAGAGATCGTTGCTACGGCTTTCTGACCCGAGATAATCGTAAGCTCTTCTACACCTACGTCTACCAGTTTCTTGTCAGCTACGGCAGCACCGATACCTTTATTGATCACAATTTTTTCCAGTTTCGGTACTTGCATCACCGATTGGTACTGGAATTTCTCCTTCAACGCAGGAACTACTTCGTCAAAGTACTTTTCTTTTAATCTGGGAGTTGCCATTGATGCGAATGGTTTGTGGATTTCCGACCCACGATTTGAAATGGAAACTAAAAACCGGTTGAATCCGATTCTTAGCTAATTAAATAAGGTTACCGCTTTTCTTGCTGTAACGTTGGGTTTTACCCTTTTCGTTCAGTTTGCGGCCCGTGCGGGAAGCTTCTCCGGTCTTCGGGTCTACCACTTTCAGGTTACTGATGTGGATAGGACTTTCGATTTCCTTGATTTCTCCCTGAGGGTTAGTCGCTGAAGGTTTCACGTGTTTCTTAACCAAGTTAACACCTTCAATGATAGCCCGTTGCTTTTCGCGGTCTACAGATTTGATAACGCCTTGTTTTCCTTTGGCATCACCGGCGATTACTAGAACCGTATCACCACTGCGGACGTGAAGCTTCACTTGCTTTTGCTTTTCCATTGTTTGATTTCGTACGATTATCCTGAGTGATTAGAGCACTTCAGGAGCCAGCGAAACAATTTTCATGAATTGCTTTTCACGCAATTCGCGAGCAACCGGTCCGAAGATCCGGGTACCCCGAGGTTCGTCCTGGTTATTAAGAAGTACAACGGCGTTATCTTCGAAACGGATATAAGATCCATCTTTCCGGCGTATTTCTTTTTTCGTACGAACCACAACGGCTTTAGACACCGTTCCCTTTTTCATGTTTGAAGAAGAGAGGGCCTGCTTTACGGTTACCACGACTTTATCGCCGATGGATGCATAACGCTTGCCCGTACCGCCCAACACACGGATTACCAGTACCTCTTTGGCACCACTATTGTCCGCTACGCTACATCTAGATTCTTGCTGAAGCATGTCTTTGCTGAGATTTCAGTTTTTCAGTTTCCAGTTTGGCTACCAGAAGTATGCCCTATCCTGCAAACTGAAAAACTGCCTGATTACTTGGCTTTTTCGATGATTTCAACCAAACGCCACCGTTTGTTTTTAGACAAGGGACGGGTTTCCATCACTTTGATAGTATCGCCGACGCCACAATCATTGTTTTCGTCGTGTACCATCAATTTGGTCGTTTTCTTTTGGAATTTACCGTAGATTGGGTGCTTCACTTTCCGCTCGACGGTAATTACCACCGACTTATCCATGCTGCTGGATACCACCCGACCAAATCTGACTTTTCTGAGCTTACGTTCTACTTCCATTGTGGAATTTGCTTTATGCCTATTGAAGGCAGTTCTAGCGAGCGTTTAGTTCGGTCGTCATCCGGGCGATAAGCTTACGGGAAGTCCGAATACGCATCGGGTTTTCGATTGGAGAAATAGCATGAGCAAATTGTAAGCGGCTCAGTGCTTCTTTTTCCTGGGCAATTTGTTGACGGAGATCCTCCGTGCTTAACGCCCGAATGTCTTGAATTTTCATTGTCTTAATGTAATTACGTTATCAGTTATCTACTGGGCTGTTTTCCATATGTCGGATAACAGTTAACGAATCACTAGTTAGCTGCTTCCTGATAATCCCGACGTACTACGAATTTCGTACGAAGAGGTAATTTTTGAGCGGCTAACCGGAGAGCTTCCTGAGCCAATTCTAAGGGAACACCCGTTGATTCAAAAAGAATAGTTCCGGGTTTTACGTTTGCTACCCAATACTCGGGAGCACCTTTCCCTTTACCCATCCGAACCTCTGCTGGTTTCTTAGTGATAGGCTTATCAGGGAAAATACGAATCCATACTTGGCCTTCCCGTTTCATCGCACGGGTAACGGCGATACGAGCCGCTTCAATCTGGCGAGCCGTAATACGGCCGGGCTCCAGCGATTTGATTGCAAACGAGCCGAAGGAAATTTCGTGGCCCCGCGTTGCAAGACCCTTGATCCGACCTTTCTGCTGTTTGCGGAATTTGGTTCTTCTAGGTTGTAACATGATCGTTGAGTTCTTTAGAGTCTGAAGCCATAATAACTTATGACTTACAACCTAATTAGCGACGTCCTCCCTGGCCACCGCCACGGTTTCCACCACCCTGGCCACCGCGATTGTTTCCACCGCCACGGTTGTTGTTATTGCCGCCACGGTTGTTGTTACCGCGTCCACGGTCGCCACCACCTTCACCACGACCGCGACGATTTCCACCATCACGATCATCACCACCGCGTCCGCCACGACGATCACCACGATCAGAACCTCCACGAGCTTCAGCGTTACCAGCGTTTAAGCCAGCGTTAACTACTGAAAGATCACGTTTGCCGTATACCTCTCCTTTGAAGACCCAGATCTTGATACCGATCTTTCCGTATACAGTTTGAGCTTCTGAAATAGCGTAGTCAATGTCAGCACGTAAAGTATGCAGAGGGACACGTCCTTCTTTGTACTCTTCCGTACGAGCCATTTCGGCTCCACCTAAACGGCCTGACAAGCGAACTTTGATACCTTGTGCTCCTACACGCATGGCTGAAGCGATTGCTTGCTTCATCGCACGACGGAAAGAGATACGAGCTTCTAACTGTTGAGCGATCGTTTCGCCTACCAGTTTCGCATCGACTTCAGGACGCTTGATCTCGAAGATATTGATCTGAACATCTTTGCCAGTCAATTTCTTGAGCTCTTCTTTAATTTTATCAACTTCATTACCACCTTTACCGATGACAACACCTGGACGAGCCGTGTTGATCGTTAAAGTTACCCGCTTCAGCGTACGCTCGATGATTACTTTCGAGATCGCACCTTTTGGAATACGAGCGGCAATGTATTTACGAATCGTTTCGTCTTCTACCAGCTTTTCAGCGAAGTTCTTTCCACCGTACCAGTTGGATTCCCAACCACGTACAATACCTAGACGAAGACCTACAGGGTTTACCTTTTGTCCCATGGTGTGTTACGCTTCCGTGTTTTCGGTTTTAGTTTCTTCTGCCTTGGCCTTACTAGCTACTACAAGCGTTACGTGATTAGAACGCTTACGTACCCGATATGCACGACCTTGTGGAGCCGGACGAAGACGTTTCAGGAATGCTCCACCATCTACGAAAATAGTTTTTACGTAGAGATCAGCATCTTCCAGCTTTACTTCTTCGCCGAATTTCTCCTGCCAGTTTGCAATTGCCGACAGCAGCAACTTTTCCAGACGCGGAGAGCCCGACTTAGGCTGATATTTTAAAATCGCCAACGCTTTGTTTACTTTCTGGCCACGAATTAAATCGGCAACCAGACGCATTTTCTGAGGCGACGTCGGGACGTTATTAAGTTTTGCGATTGCTTCCATTACTTAGTTGTCAGTTTTTGGTTCTTAGTTTTCAGTAACCAGTGATTAAGCATCCGTCAACTGAAGACTGCCAACTGTAAACTGGTTTATCGTTTTCCTTTGTCCTTTTTAGCGACGTGGCCACGGAAATTACGAGTCGGAGCGAATTCGCCCAGTTTATGACCCACCATGTTTTCCGTCACGTACACAGGGATAAACTTATTACCGTTATGCACGGCGAAAGTGTGACCCACGAAGTCAGGAGAAATCATCGAACGACGCGACCAGGTTTTGATAACCGATTTCTTTCCTGCTTCATTCATTACCTCCACTTTGTTGGAGAGGCGAAAATCAATATAGGGGCCTTTTTTAAGTGAACGTGCCATTATTTCTTCCGCTTGCTAATGATTAACTTGTTGGATGCCTTCTTCTTGTCGCGAGTTTTCTTACCTTTCGCTAAGAGACCCGTACGTGAACGAGGGTGACCTCCTGAGGCCCGGCCTTCACCACCACCCATGGGGTGATCAACTGGGTTCATTGCTACACCACGTACACGAGGACGACGACCTAACCAACGCTTACGACCGGCTTTACCCAGGCTTTCGTTCATGTGATCGGCGTTAGATACTGAACCTACGGTTGCAACACCATTGCCTAACACCATGCGAGTTTCGCCTGAAGGCAGTCGCAGAATTACATATTTTCCATCACGACCTACAATCTGAGCGTATGTTCCGGCACTACGAGCCAATTGGCCACCTTTGCCAGGCTTTAACTCAATATTGTGAACAATCGTACCGATTGGTAATGCAGAAAGTACGGATGCATTTCCTACTTCAGGAGCAACACCTTCGCCAGACAAGATCGTCTGACCTACGGTCAAACCTTGAGGAGCGATGATATAGCGTTTTTCTCCGTCGGTATATTGAACTAAAGCGATACGAGCTGAACGGTTAGGATCATACTCGATTGTCTTTACTTCTGCGGCTACACCTTGTTTATCGCGTTTGAAATCGATAATACGGTATTTACGCTTGTGGCCACCACCGATATAACGCATGGCTCGGCGACCCTGATCATTACGACCACCTGATTTTTTCAGAGGCTCTAAGAGACTCTTCTCAGGTTTGCTAGCCGTAATCTCATTGAACGTCGGGGCCGAACGAAAACGGGTTCCCGGCGTAACAGGCTTCAACTTCTTGATTGCCATTGGGATTATTTGCTACGGTCAGGCTATGTCCTCCTATGCCAGCCTAACCTGTTCAAAACGCATCCTGGAGGATGGGGATGTTTATTAAATACCTTGATAGAAATCGATTACTTCACCTTCGGCAACAGTAATGATCGCTCTCTTGATGGTGGAAGTTTGACCAGTCGTGATACGAGTACGCGTGCTACGAGATTTTTTCTTCCCGATTTGACGGATCGTGTTCACAGACTCAACTTTCACACCATACATCTTTTCGATGGCCTTCTTAATTTCGACCTTATTGGCCTTAAGAGCCACTTCGAAGCCATACTTACCCTGCTCGTTCTGAGCCGTAGACTTTTCAGTCAGCAAGGGGCGAATGATGATGCTCATAATTTTTTGTCGTCAATCGTTAGGTACCTTTCGGACCAACGGATTAGTTCAATAATGCTTCGATTTTTTCTACTGCACCTTCAGCAATGATCACACGATCAGCATTCAGTAATGCGTAGGTTGTCAACTGATCTGCGGGAAGCACATTAGCTTTAGGCAGGTTACGAGCCGACAGGAATACATTGTTGTCAGCCGTTGGCAAAACCAGCAAAGTTTTCGCTTCAGCGATCTGAAGTGCATTCAGAACTGAAATGTATTGCTTGGTTTTAGGTCCTTCAAAAGTGAAGTTTTCTACGACTGTCACTACGCCTTCTTTCGCTTTAGAAGCCAAAGCAGACTTACGAGCCAGACTCTTCACTTTTTTGTTCAATTTAAAGGAGTAATCGCGGGGCTTAGGACCAAATACACGAGCACCACCTTTAAAAATGTTAGCTTTGAAAGAACCGTGACGAGCTCCGCCGGTACCCTTCTGACGCATCAGTTTGCGGGTTGAGCGAGCTACCTCCCAACGTTCTTTAGACTTGTGCGTACCCTGACGCTGATTAGCCAAGTACTGCTTAACGTCGAGCCACATTACGTGCTCATTAGGTTCGATTCCGAACACTCCGTCTGAAAGCGTTACTTTCTTTCCCGTGTCTTGGCCTTGAATATTAAATACGGACAGTTCCATTTTCTTGTCAAGTGCTACTATGAGAGTAGATTAAGGTGAGGATTCACGTTAATCCTATTTCTCAAGAATTACGAACGAATTTTTTGCACCCGGAACTGAACCGCTGATAACGATCAGGTTTTGCTCAGGATACACTTTAAGTACTTGCAGGTTTTGGATTTTAACGCGGTTGTTACCCATACGACCTGCCATGCGAAGACCCTTGAATACTCGTGAAGGGAATGAGCAAGCTCCGATAGAACCTGGGTGACGTTGACGGTTGTGCTGACCGTGAGTCTGGCCACCAACTCCACCAAAACCATGACGTTTTACTACACCCTGGAAGCCACGACCTTTAGCCGTTCCGATAGCGTCAACGAATTCGCCTTCAGCGAATAAAGTGGCGTCAATCGTTGCTCCTAAATCCAGAGATTGTTCGAACGTTTTGAACTCTACCAATTTCCGCTTGGGTGTAGTTCCAGCCTTTTTGAAGTGGCCAGCCAAGGGCTTAGAGGTATTTTTTTCTTTTTTGTCGCCGAAACCTAATTGAACAGCTTGGTAGCCATCCGTTTCGACGGTCTTTACTTGCGTCACGACGCAGGGACCGGCTTCAATCAGCGTACAAGCAACGGCAGAACCGTCAGCATTGTAGAGGCTGGTCATGCCAATTTTCTTCCCAATAATACCAGACATCTTCTTGATTTTTAATTGGTTATCAGCTCTCCCACCCGGGGGCCTCAGAAAACGGACTGCAAAAGTAGCACTTTTTCCGCTGTTTCCCGTATCAAGACAGAAAATCCCTTATATTTTTTTGAAAACCAGTAATGTACCGAGAAAAGAAAGCAGAGAGGAGACTTGCGTATGGAGTGCGTCAGAAGATTTCTACAGTACTATAGAGATACGCACCTCATTCCCTTTGCCAGGGAAAGCATCCTGTCAGCTTACTACTCAACTCTAAATAATTGGGCATTCAATGATTAGAGCCAGTAACAGTCCTGACGTTCAAAATCGGGAAATTGCCGAATTTTAACGTTGAATCGAACAACAATCGCTTGATAATCAGTAACTCAGGCAGTTCTGCCAACCACTCTGAGCAAATAGCTTTTTGTTCGATTCCTAAACAGAGTTGCAAAATAACAGCGTTTCTATTTGATAAACAAGTATTTACCTAAAGTTTTTACAAATATTTTTGAAACGTCTCTATTCCCTTCTTTTTCTTAAAATTCTTCCATCTGAAAAATTATCTACTAGCGTCTTAAAGTAGTAATTTTCTCAGTTTCAATGTATTGACTTTATGTTCGCCTTACGACTCTTTTCTGTTTATTGATGACCTTATCAATAGGTCTATTCTTTAGTGAAAAGGTGGTCGATTATACGCTGTATACGTTGCTAATCCGCACTATTCTGGCCATTGTTCGTATGAGTTAGTAAGGTATAGTTATAAAAAATCGGTAAGCCTGCTTTCGCACCCTTACCGATTCACTAGCGTCTATAAACCTATTCTTATTGAGCAATGGCCTCTTTAGCCATTGCGATCAATTGTTCAGGCGTTTTTGCTCCAGCTTCGGTCAATACTACTTCTCCTTCAAAATCAATGAAGAACAACGTGGGATAACCTCTTACGGGATAACGATCCAATAGCCTTGGCCCCTCTCCCGATTCCATATCCATCTTCACGTTAATGAAATTGCTATTATAAAACTCTCCCAATTGTTTATTGGGGAATGATTTGGTTTGCATCCACTTGCAAGGTCCACACCAGGTTGTATACGCATCCAGGAAAATCATCTTGTTTTCGGCCTTTGCTTTCGCTAAAGCCTGTTTCCAGGTGCCGTGAAAGAATTGGATACCCTCTTTCTTGGGCTCATCCGAAGCATTAGTTTGGAAGGTCAGTCCGGTCAGCAGCAGGATTACTACAAGTCGAAGTGTTTTCATATCGTTAAATAAGAAGAGATTTATCAGAATCAATAACGTGAAGTTCGCTGGGAAAAGTCTTTTGTCCAACTAATTAATCAATAAAAAGAGCCTTTCTTGCGAAAGGCTCTTTCAAGTCGTGACTAAAATTCTTTATGCGTAAGTATTAAGCATTACCGGCATCACTAGCATCAGAATATCCTCGTTTTCGTCCTGCTCGTTCGGAACCAGAATTCCGGCCCGATTGGGTGCAGATAAACGAAGTTGTAACTGATTTGTGCTTAAGTTGCTTAGCATCTCAATCAGGAACTTAGCGTTAAAGCCAATTTCCAGATCATCTGCGTCGTATTCGCAAGTTAAACGCTCCGATGCTTCGTTGGAGTAATCTAAATCTTCGGCAGAAATTACCAGCTCATCTTTAGAAATCCGCAAACGAATCTGATGCGTCGTTTTGTTGGCGTAAATCGAAATCCGGCGTAAAGAACCTAATAACTCCAGACGGTTAATGGTCAGAATGTTAGGATTATTGACGGGGATTGCATTTTCATAGTCCGGGAAACGCTCATCGATCAATCGGCAAATCATTTTGATATTACCGAACGTGAAAAACGCATTGGACTGACTGAAGTCTGCCTTCACTAAAGTATTATCCGAAGGTAGGGTCGACTTTAACAGGTTTAAAGCCTTCCGGGGGATAATCATCGTACTGGTATTCGACGATTTCAGATCCTGACGACGGTAACGCACCAGACGGTGACCATCCGTAGCCACGAAAGTGGCATTAGCCTCACCCAGTTGCAGGAACATTCCTGTCATGTTCGGACGCAGATCGTCTGTACTTGCTGCAAAGCTTGTGTTCGCAATTGCCTTGCCTAGTACTTCAGCCGCTACTTCGATGGATAAGGTTTTATTAACTGCTGGAACTTTCGGGAAATCAATCGGATTCTCACCGGAAAGTTTGTAACGCCCATTTTCAGAAATGATTTCTGTACCGAAGGTCTCGGCATCAATTTTGAAGGTAATGGGTTGTTCCGGTAAACCACGGAGGGTATCGAGCAATAATTTGGCAGGAACTGCAATAGAGCCTTTATCGGACGATTCCACCTCTATTTCAGTAATCATAACGGTTTGTAAATCCGAGGCCGTTACGGTCAGTATAGTCCCTTCGAGCTGAAACAGGAAGTTTTCCAGAATCGGAACGATCGGATTGGATGCTACGACCCCGTTGATAGCCGCCAATTGTTTCAACAATGCCGAAGAGGAGACAATAAATTTCATTGACTATCAGAAGTTTAAACGAGTTTAAACAAAAAATTTCCGGATACCCGAAAATAGAATTTAGAGAGCGAAAGTACAACAATTTGTTAAACCTTATGAGATTTATTTACCAGTGCTAAAAACTTTACGTAGATTTTAATAACAGGCTTTCCTGAAATTGACTCAACTCCAAGGGATGTCTACCTTTGCTTTGCTAAAGAAGTCTGGTCATTTTTCCCCATTCTTCTCCTCAATGTAGATGAAGCTCTACTATCATTAATCTGAAAGTCAGAAAGTTTCCTGGAATCAATTAAGCATTATTATTTAGCCTTATGCCCTTTATACCTCATCGTTGTTTAGTACTTATTTTGGCTATTCCCTTGTTACTACTAGAATGTACACCGGCAGAACTTCAGACTCCCCCGAGCCCTGATGAAGAACTTGGACAACTCTTTGTTGATGTCCAAATGAAGGAGTTATTCCCTGACTCCAAGACCTTTGCGGATGCCGAGCCTCTGATTCCTGCCAAGCAGATTCTGAAGGCTTACGAAGAGGAAAAAACGAAAGACGGTTTTGATTTGCGAGCCTTCGTGAATCAGTACTTCCGTTTTCCTGATGCTCCCAACAGTCACTTTGTTTCGGATACCTCTCTTTCACCCGAAGCTCATATTAACGCCCTATGGCCTATTCTAACTCGCAAGCCTACGGGTGATGTGAAAGGGTCGCTCTTGTCCCTTCCCCGCAGTTATGTAGTGCCCGGCGGACGTTTCGGCGAGATTTATTACTGGGACAGTTACTTTACTATGCTGGGACTTCAGGTTTCGGAGAAAGATTCGCTCATAGAAGGGATGGTTTCCAACTTTGCCCATCTGATTCGTTACCAGGGTCATATTCCCAACGGAAACCGAAGTTATTACCTGAGTCGTTCGCAGCCTCCCTACTTCTCATTAATGGTGAAGTTGCTGGCCGAAACTCGGAATAATGATCAAATCGTGGTTCAGTATTTACCCGAAATGCTGAAAGAATATTACTTCTGGATGGGTGCAGCCAATGAGGATGATCTGAAAAAGACAAATGACCTCAAACCAGGTGAAGCCTATCGGCGGGTGGTTCGTCTTTCAGGGGGGTATAATCTGAATCGTTACTATGATGATAGTCCGACGCCACGCCCGGAGGCTTACAAGGAAGACGTCTCTGTAGCTCAGCATACAGGTCGTAAAGCCGAAGATGTTTACCGTGACATTCGGGCGGGTGCCGAATCCGGTTGGGATTTTTCTTCCCGCTGGTTACGTGACGGCAAGTCGCTGACCAGTATTCATACAACGGACATTATTCCGGTAGATTTGAATTGCTTGTTGTATGAGCTTGAAATGACGCTTTCGGAGGCTTATGCTCTGATGGAAGATCAGCAGCACAGTCAGAGTTTCAAGAATCTGGCTGAAAAGCGTAAAAAAGCCATTTTACAATATTTCTGGAATCAGGAGGATGGGTTTTTCCACGATTATGACTTCGTTGAAGAAAAGCAAACCCCTATCCTTTCGTTAGCAGCGGTCTATCCCCTTTTCTTTAAAATTGCCACTGACGAACAAGCCCAGAAAGTAACTCAGCGGCTGAAAGACGAATTTCTGCAACCCGGCGGGTTAACGACTACGTTAATGACTACGGGTCAGCAGTGGGACGCTCCCAACGGTTGGGCTCCTTTACATTGGATGGCCATTGTGGGTTTGCGTAATTACGGCCAAAAAGAATTCGCCGAAAAGGTCAAGGATGTTTGGGTAGAAGAAAATATCCGGGTCTATAAAGCGACGGGCCGTATGGTGGAAAAGTATAATGTATACGATATTTCGCTCTTGGGCGGCGGCGGCGAATACCCGCTTCAGGACGGCTTTGGCTGGACAAACGGCGTATTACTTAAGTTACTCTCAGAAGATAAAAAGTAATAATTTAACGTATTAAAAATAAGAATTTACCGAAGCGATCTGGCGAAAGTCCAGGTCGCTTTTTTCGTATACAAATGTTTCCAACGGCATTAATACGTTTGAATTAGCTATGCTTTCACGGCAGGCAAAAACCATAAATTTAAGCAATTTTTAGTAATCCTGAAAAGCATTATACCTAATCATTTTTCTACAAAACTTAACGATTGAAAAATTAGGTTTTTCCCCGGCAATCATAAAATTGCCATTCGTTTGCCTTTGAAATAAGCACGGTATCAGGGGGTTTAACCGCATTTTTTCTCTCCTGAAAACCGAATATCAATCATTTTTAAACCTCAAAACAGGATGAATTTTTACTAGTTCTCCCGTTCACTGATTGATCTGGCGGTCCTTCCCGCTTTAAACCTATGAAAGTCGCTACCTCCCAACCCTTCTGCCTCATTTATTCGCTCTATCAACACGAGTACCTGGGCTATCTGTGGGAACCCTTTATTGTGCAATTAAATGACCGGAATGAACTGACCTTACTTCATCAGTCCATCTCCTCTAAAAATATTGATGAATTTGCGGAACGACTCGACGAAGCTGATTTTGAACTCGTTCGACTGATCGACGCCATTCAGCAGGAAGTGGTTATCAAGAGGTTCAGTTCGAAGAAGACTACGCCAACGGATTTTTTTCTTAAGGTATTTGATAAGCATAAAGGCGATAAAAATCTTCAGGACTCCATCTGCCATTACATCGAACATCACCGGGCCAGGATATGTCCGCTATTACCCGGCAAGCGGGTTTTTGTGATGGGTAACGATGGCAACCCGATTCGTGAAGAAGTCGAGATTTTAGCCGAACCCGCCAGTGTTCGTTTTCATGTGATGCGAAACGCGGATAACACCCATTATTACCCTACGATTCGCCATCAGGGTGTAAAGGTAGAGTTTCAGCACCGAGATGCTATTTTGCTAGGGGAAGACCCGGCGTGGTTATTACTGGATTCTAAACTCTATCATTTCAAGCCAGCCGTTGATGGAAAGAAGCTTAAACCCTTTTTCCATAAGAAGTTTATTGTTATTCCGAAAAGCATCGAAGAAGACTATTACCGCAAGTTTGTGTCTTCGTTAATCACGCTTTTTGACGTATATGCCAAAGGGTTTGAAATCCGTTCGGAAGTCTTCCGCCCTACCCCTTTACTGAACCTCAGCGAAGCTGTTTCAAGTGTAGATTCGGTAGCTGCGGCGAATGGGGCCGCTGTGGCTACTGATAACGACGTTACCCTGACTTTGTCTTTTCAGTACGGCGATTACAGTTTCCGGCTGGATAACTTCTCGCATACTTCCAACGTAAGTATGGAAACGCAGGGGAATGAATACATTTTTCATAAAATCAAACGGGATATCCTCAAGGAAAAGGAAACCGTTCGTATGCTTCGCGAACGTAACCTTCACCTTAAAAACGGTCAGGTTGTTCTCCCTAAATCCGAAGCGTTTACCTGGATTCAGGATCATTATGAACCTTTGAAAGAGCAGGGATTCGTGATTAGTCAGAACCCGGCGGATCATAAGCGTTATTTTCTGGGTTACTCTTCGTTGCAGCTGTCCATCAATGAAAATCGCGACTGGTTTGACATTTTCGCGGTGGTTCGTTTTGGGGAATTTGAGATTCCGTTTTTGCAGTTAAAACAGCTTATTCTGGATAAAAAACGCGAATTCAGCTTACCAAACGGCGAAATCGCAGTAATCCCTGATTCCTGGTTTACCCAGTATTCCGAGCTTTTTGCTTTTGCTAACGATCATGAAGATCAGACCCACCTCATTCTTCAGAAACACCACATCTCGCTGGTGCAGGAGTTACAGGAAGAAAGTCTGGCTGACACCATCATTAACCGTAAACTGGAAAAACTACGGGATTTCGAAGAAATTGAAGAATACCCCACACCTGCTGGCCTCAATGGAACTTTGCGTCCTTACCAGAAAGCCGGGTATGACTGGCTTCGATTCCTGAATCAGTACCAGTTTGGTGGCTGCCTGGCGGATGATATGGGTTTAGGCAAAACCCTGCAAACGCTTTCCTTATTGCAATCCCAGCACGAGAATGGAGCCCGTGAAGCAACCTTAATTGTGATGCCTACGTCGCTGCTTTATAACTGGCAACTCGAAGTTCAGAAGTTTACGCCCCAGTTACGAGTGCTGGTTTATACGGGCACGTACCGGGAAAAAAATACAGAGTTATTCAATCAATACGACATTATATTAACCTCTTATGGCATTGTTCGGATTGATGTCGATTTACTAAAGCATTATCATTTCCATTACATCATCCTGGACGAATCTCAGGCGATTAAAAATCCTGGATCTAATATTTCTAAAGCCCTTAGCCAGCTTCAGAGCCGTCATCGGCTTATTTTAAGCGGAACACCCCTGGAAAACAGTACGATGGATTTATGGAGTCAAATGAACTTCGTTAATCCGGGCTTATTGGGCAGTCAGTCTTTTTTCAGAAACGAGTTTCAAATTCCAATTGAGAAAAAAGGCGACGATAAAAAGCGTCAGCGGTTGTACAGCATTATCAAACCTTTCATGCTGCGAAGACACAAATCGCAGGTAGCGACGGAGTTACCCGAGAAAGTCGAATCAATTCAGTATTGCGAAATGACGGAAGAGCAGGAAAAAGCTTACGAAGAAGCGAAATCCTATTATCGAAACATGATTTTGCAACACATTGAAGAAGAGGGGATTGCGAAGTCACAAATGGTAGTATTACAGGGGTTAACCCGATTGCGGCAGTTAGCCAATCACCCGCGAATGATTGATGGTGAATACGAATTTAGCTCCGGAAAGCTCGAAGAAGTATTGGCCAAAATTGAGACTGTAGTGGGCGAAAAGCATAAGATTCTCATTTTTAGCCAATTCGTTAAACACCTGGATATCATTCGAACCGAGCTGGAAGAACGCGGATTTTCGTACGCTTATCTGGACGGGAACACGCAGGATCGCCAGGGACAAGTGGAATTATTTCAGAATAACGAAGAAATTCCCATTTTCCTGATTTCGCTAAAAGCGGGGGGCTTGGGACTTAACTTAACTGCTGCCGACTACGTTTTCATTCTCGATCCCTGGTGGAATCCCGCCATCGAAGCTCAGGCCGTAGATCGGGCTCACCGCATCGGGCAGGATAAGACCGTTTTCACGTATAAATTCATTTCGCAGAATACCGTTGAAGAGAAAATTCTGGCCTTGCAGCATTCCAAACAACGACTGGCCAGCGAACTCATTACCACCGAGGATACCTTCGTAAAATCCTTGTCCCGGGAAGACGTGCTAACCTTATTAGCATAGAAATCAGGGATTTTACTTCTCACAACCTGACCACTGTACGTGAATACTGTGAAGACCATGTATCTTTGCAGCATTAAACTTACAGTGGTCGTGGCACGTCAGAAACTTCAATTTTTTGCTCATAACATCCAGGCAGATAATGTGCTGGAAGCTCCCAAACCCATCTTCCAGGAAATCAAAGGACAGTGGAATGAACGCTATTTCAAAAACAACAATCCCATCGTCGTTGAGATTGGTTGTGGAAAAGGCGAATACAGTAATGGCCTGGGAAAACTCTTTCCAGAAAAGAATTTTGTAGGGGTAGACATGCGAGGCGATCGCCTTGCCCGGGGCAGTAAAGTCGCAATTAATGCGGGCCTTACGAATGTCGCCTTTCTCCGCACTCGGGTTCAGGATATTTATCAGTTTTTCGCGGAAGACGAAGTAGATGAAATCTGGGTTACCTTTCCCGACCCGCGTCCGCGTAACCGTGACATCAAGCGTCGGTTAACACATCCCCGTTTTCTGAACATGTATGCTTCCATGTTAAAGAAAGACGGCTTATTTCACCTGAAAACGGACAGCGATAGTCTCTTTGAATATACTTTAGAAACGCTGGAGCCGTTTGGCTGTGAAAACCTGACTCACACGTGGGATTTGTACGAATCGGATCTGAACATGCGTCACTTTGGAATTAAAACCAAGTACGAAGCCTTATTTTACGATCAGGGATTCAGCATCAAGTATCTGAGCTGTAATCTTACTCCTAAAGTCATCGTAAGTCCCCTGCAAATGGCAATGGATGCGGCTGACGAAGAAGTAACCTCCGATCTGGAAAATAACGTTTAGAGACTATCTAAAAGGATTTCCTTTCCTTCAAGATGACAGGTAGGGTGGCGTTTATTTTACCCACAGCGAAGGAGCTTACTTACCTTTCGTACGTATGAGATCAATACCAAAAGAGAGGGCGTGGAATCGAATATTCCACGCCCTCTCTTTTGGTAGCTCTGGTTTGTTAAACGCCCTGCATCATACTCAGTTTTCGATACATCCCTTCCTGCTGACCCAGTAACTCGGCATGCGTACCTTTTTCAATGATTCGGCCCTGCTGAAGTACTAAAATCTGGTCGGCATGCTGAATGGTACTTAAGCGGTGGGCAATGACCAGGGTGGTCCGATTTTTCATCAGACGGGTCAAGGCTTCCTGCACCAGCTTTTCCGATTCCGTATCCAGAGCCGAAGTGGCTTCATCCAGAATCAGAATCGGTGGATTTTTCAAAATGGCCCGGGCAATGGAAATCCGCTGCCGCTGTCCACCCGAAAGCTTTCCACCCCGATCTCCAATGAAAGTCTGATACCCATGCGAAGTCTGGGTAATAAACTCATGAGCGTTCGCAATACGGGCCGCTTCCTCTACTTCCTCCTGCGTGGCCTTACTTCCAAAAGCGATGTTGTTAAAAATCGTATCATTAAAGAGAATAGATTCCTGGGTAACAATCCCCATCAAATCACGCAGAGAATGCTGGGTAACGGTTCGGATGTTAACCCCGTCAATCAGAATTTCTCCTTTGGTTACATCAAAAAATCGCGGGATCAGATCGGCAATGGTTGACTTTCCGCTACCCGATGAACCCACCAGAGCAACGGTTTGTCCTTTAGGAATAGTCAGGGAAATGTTTTTCAGTACTTCAATGCCGGGCTGATACTCAAAGGAAATATTTCGCAGTTCAATCCCCTGTTTGAAATCTTTGATCACTCCTGCATTCGGAGCATCCTCCACAGCCATCGGCGTATCCATCAAAGCAAAAATCCGGTCAGCGGAGGCCTTTCCCCGCTGCATACCCGAAATAGAATTGGAAATCTCCTTTGCCGGACGAGTTACCTGTGAAAACAGCACGATGTAAGCAATAAAATCTTTGGCATCCATCCCGCCGCTGCCTGATAACACCAGACTACCACCGTATAACAAAACTCCTGCTACGACAAAGACGCCCAAAAACTCGGACATGGGAGAAGCCAGTTCCTGGCGATAAATCATATTCCGCCAGACCCGGTAATAGCGAGTATTCTCTTTATTAAACTTTTCCGCGATGAATGGTTCTGCATTAAACCCTTTCACCACCCGAATGCCCCCGAACGATTCTTCAATGACGCTCAGGATGTTTGCCATTGTTAATTGCACATCGGCAGCGTGTTCTTTCAGGCGTTTACTCAATAAGCCAATAATGGCTCCTGACAAAGGAATAACAATCAGTGAGAAAAACGTTAGTTCTACCGAGAGGTAAAAAAGCGTAATGAAGTAACCAATCAAGAGTATGATTTCTTTGAAAATGGCCCCAAAGGCCCGACCAATGGAGCCTTCTACTTCCAGGATATCCGTTGTGAGGCGGGCCATTAAATCCCCTTTTCGTTCGTTATTAAAAAAGCCCAGGTGCAGCCGAATAATCCGATCAAATACAGAAGAACGCAAATTTCGAATGGTGGCTCCTCTCATCTTCTCAATAATGCGACTGGAGAGGTAACGAAAGATGTTTGATAAAAAAACGGAACTGATAATAACGATGCAGACAAATTGCAGAGCTGCCATTTTGCTGTGATTGACGGTTGAATCGTACAATTGATACTTGAACAATTCGATGAAGTATTCTGGGTTGAAATGGAATTCGGGCTTGGCGACTACCTCAGCAGGCTTGACATCGAAAAGCACGCCTAACAAAGGACCAATCAGGGCAAAATTAAGGATACCAAAAATGCTTCCCAACAACGAAAAAACCAGATAGGGAGCTATAAAACGTCCTAAAGGTTGGGCATACTGCAGAAGTCTTAGATATGTTTTCATGGGTAAACACCAAAGGTTAGCAATGCGATGGGCGGATTTTCAGACCAATTTCAGGGAAGTTATGCACAAAAGTACATAGATACCTTACAGTTACTTCTACATCCAACCGCTCGCTCTTGCTTTTGTTCTAATAAATAATCCGAGTACGGTCGTTTTTTGATACGCTGAGGCCCAATCAATCCTCCCGTCAGCGGTGCTTTTTAGTTAACTTGCCGCCTTTCTGAAGTAACTTCTACCATGAGTAACTACACGAGCATTCATAAATTTCTGATTGGCCTGAGCTTATTAAGCTCGTTTTCGCTGTTTTCCTGCCAGTCCGAAGAAGAAGTAAAACGCCAGCAATACGTGGCGGAGGGCTTCGAGTTATATAAAAACAGTTGCATGAACTGCCATCAGGCTCAGGGCGAGGGAATGGCCAAACTATATCCGCCCCTGGCGAATGCTGATTTTCTTACGGAGAAGAATAAAGCTTTGGTAATCTGTGGGATTCGTCACGGATTCCAGCAACCGTTAACCGTCAATGGCCAGGTTTATCACCAGACGATGCCGGGTAACGCTGCTCTGAAAGCCCTGGATATTGCAGTATTAACTACGTTTTTATACAACGAATGGGGTAAAGAGAAGAAAATCACGGATGTACAGGAAGTGGAAAAAGCTCTGGCGAAGTGTCCCTGATTATTCGGGCAAATCATTCACCTGCATCTGGCTGTTACGCACTTTTCCTAAACCATACTGTTTGAAATCTTGTGTAGCCACCAGACCTGTGCCGTGGGTAACGCCCGTTGGCGTGCGGCTTGTGACGGGCCGATCTGTATAAATTCGTTTCTGATCGGGGCTCCAGAAAAGTTCGTCGGTTTCGAGCGTTTCCTGCTTGATTCGGTTTTCAATTCGCACGTTACCAATCATGCGATAAATATTCTGCATACGAATGTAACGACCTGAATCGGCTCGCAGCCAGGTATGCTCCGTTCCGGCTTTATCGTAAAAGTATAACTTGACCTCCTTCGTAAAAACGCGATCACCGTTGAGCATGTCCAGTTGAACGGGCGTTAACATACGAATGACCTTGTGTCCTGAATCACTGTAAATCATCTGGATGTCATAGGTTTCCTGCTGCGGCCCCAGATAAGTCGCAGGTTTGCTTTGTTTTTCTTCTTCGCAAGACCCTAAAAAGAGCATACTCACAAGCATTAAGCCCGTGAGTATGAAATATTTAAATAGCTTCATGGGTTATGACGATTAGTCAACCACCTGGCGATAGAACCAGCGGTCACTAATGGTAAATCCAAGATTAAAGCGGAAGAATTGTTCCTTGATCACCCCGATGGCATCCCGACCACGCTGACCTACGGTTACACCAAGGTTAGCATCCGAAAGACCCACTTTGGTTAAGGGCAAACCTAAACCCGCTGAAATACTGGCTTCTGTAATTCGCTGGCCAGCAATCGTATAGGGTAACTGACCATAACTTAAACCAAAACGATAAGGGATTCGGTTCCAGAAAGACGAAGAGTTCCAGGAAGGCGTATATTCTAAACCCGCTTTGATGTGATAACTATCTTTCAGATTCTGGTTACTCCGGTCAAAATCCCGGAATTGTGACCATTGTTCCATTCCGAAATCAACAGAAACGGCGAGTTTATACGGGTTTTCGAAGGTTACTCCTACTTTATAACCGCCGGGTACGGTAATGCGACCTTGACTGTTAAAACTCAGTGTATCCGTACCATTCACGACGGGTACATCGCCAATCAGCGTTCCAAGTGTACGAACGCGGGTAGTACGCAGGCGGGCAGGTAAGTCATAAGTACCGCCTACGTTCAGGTAACGTTTGTCGTTTAACTTGAATCGATAAGCCAAGCCGCCTTTCAGTAAAAAGTCACGGTGCTGGTCATTATCAGTCAACAGAAGCGTGTAATCGTTAGTACCATCTTTCACGGTACGAGTGGATGCTTCGCGGGTCAGGTTTCCAAACAGGAAAGAAGCCGAAACGCCAGCGTACAAGTTTTTATACACTCGAACGCCATTCACCAGCGACACTCGGTTGGTTCCGCCAGAGCCTTTGTATTCGGTGACGTAAGGATAAATGTCTCCGGGAATCTGGCCCGTAGTTTGACTCTGATAATCCAGATAACTATGGGGTGCGTAGTTAGCACTGATTGTCCAACGGCTATTCAGCGGAAAAGCCATTGCCAGGTAATTCAGCGTCCCACCCACTACCTGCTGGCTCAGATTGCCCTCACGCAGTTGTTTGGTTTGAATCAATGTGCCTACTTCCAGGGTGGTAATACGGTTTCGGGCTATTAAAGCTGGATTTAACCCATTAATAAACAAACCATTGGCATAACTAACTCCCGTTCCGCCCATCATTTGCTGAGCG
The DNA here is from genome assembly GCF_002838835.1 of Siphonobacter sp. SORGH_AS_0500. Lineage (GTDB taxonomy): Bacteria > Bacteroidota > Bacteroidia > Cytophagales > Spirosomataceae > Siphonobacter. The sequence continues at coordinate 93,990 of NZ_NHPP01000008.1, read as the reverse complement.
GCTACTGCTCCACTGTAGGTTTCCCCAATACCGTAGGTTGAGTAAGGCGTGTTACCTAACCCTTGTCCCACCGCGTTCAGCGAACAGAGTCCAGAAATAACCACCATCGCATAGACCCGGCGGGAAACTGACGACTGAAGACGGGTAAAGATTGACTTTTTACACATTATAGTTTAAAATTCGGTATAGGCCCCAAAGGACCAGTTCGGGGGCTGCAAATATCGGTTCTTTCAGCCGAGATTCAAACAAAGGGGCATCACCACCGCATAAAATGACTTGAAAATCAGGATAAATCATACGGTATTGCTCGATAATACCCTGTAGTTCTGCGATTAATCCATTCATTACGCCGCTTTGCATGGCGTGGGTGGTGCTCTTGCCAACCAGAGACGGGAATTCTTGAGAAGGTTCAATCAGGGGTAATCGTTGTGTAAACGAATGCATCGCCTTGAATCGCATACGAAGACCCGGAGAAATCAGCCCACCATGAAAATTATCCTGCTTATCCACATAATCATAGGTAATGCAGGTACCCATGTCAATGATCAAACTATTCTGATCCGGAAATAGACCCCGGGCTCCCGCCGCCGCCGCTACACGATCTGCCCCTAACGTCTGAGGCGTATCGTACAACTTAGTTAAGGGTACGGGGGTTTGAGAGGTTAACCACACAATCGTAGCGGGCAAAAAGGCAAACCACGAACGGACGATTTCTTCCGAATGTCCAGTAGATGATATAATGAGCCGTTCAGGTTGCTTGGCCCTGACATAATTTATTAATTCGGCAACGGTGAAGCTTGCATGCGTCTCCTGCAGGATTCCGGCGGCATTGAATAGGCCCGTTTTAGCGTAGGTATTACCCAGATCTACCGCTATGGCGTACTTTTCTAATTTCAACTTTAAGCTTTGTTAGTCATCTTTGCCCTTCGCAATGAGCCTGCGAACTTCAAAATAGAAACCCGAAACTCAAAATAAAAGCCGTGTCTTCTCATCATATTATTCGAGATAAACAGGAACCTGCACTGATTATTGCCAATGGCGAAGCCTGTAGCTGGGATTTGCTGGCCCAATTGTTGGAATGGTCGCCCTTCATTGTAGTGCTTGACGGAGCCATTAATCGGGTACTGGAGCTGGGTATTAAAATTGACGTTTTACTCGGCGATTTTGATAGTAGCCTGAATCACGAAGAAATACGGCAGGCTCAGCATCCCATTGAGTTCGTGCACACGCCCGATCAGGAAAAACAGATCTTGAAAAAGCCTGCGACTTTCTCATCGAACGCGGGCATCAGGCAGTTAATGTCGTATGGGCTACGGGCCGGAGAGCGGATCATACCATTACGAACATAACTAATATCGTTCGTTTTCGGGACAAAATTAAAATCGTTGTGCTGGATGACCACTCCCGCATTTTCCTGCTCGACCAAACGTACGAAAAATGGTATCCAGCGAAGACGCCTCTGTCGCTCATTCCGGTTGGGACGGTATCAGGCATTAGAACGTCTGGCTTGACCTATAATCTTTCGGATGAATCCCTGCAAATCGGGTACCGAACCGGCAGTAGTAACGAGGCCGCCCAGGACGGCCTCGTCAAAATTTCCTATACTTCCGGTGACTTGCTATTAATGGAATGCTGGGACTAACTCACTTCACCAGGTAAGTCATGCGGGTAGTGCCCACTCTTCCATCCCCGGAAGTCCCTTCCAGACGAGCCTGAATGTGAGTCTCGTGATCAGAATTCCAGAAGGTAACGGTGGCCTTGCCGTTTTCGTCGGTTTTGATCCGGGGGTTCCAGTACAACGTAGGGCGGTAATCGGGGCGGTAGTTTTCGGGATTGTCTTGGCTATAATCGGGGCTATAAAACTCACGAATTTTGGCATACCCATTGATCGTTCGGATCAACTGCCCTGGTACCACTTCTTTGGAGGGATCGTAGCTACTGCTTCCACGTTTGGTCAGAATAGATACGACTCCCCCCCCTCCTCTTGAACCATAAATGGCCGCAGCAGCTCCTTTCAGCACATCCACATAATCTACATCCCGGGGGTTAATACTATTCACAATTTCTTTGTCTACCGGCATTCCATCCAGTACGAATAGTGGTTCCACTGCTCCATTAAAATTAGCCGCCCCCCGAATTTGAACCGTATAATTGAACCCACTCCCCGTTACTACCATTCCCGGTACTCTGCCCTGAAGTACCTGAAAAATGGAAATGGCTCCTGCGGTATTCATGTCATCAAATTTGACGGTATTATCAGGAGTACCGTAAATTTTTCGGCTATCGCTTTCCTTTACTTTTTTAGCTTTTACTGTAATTTCCTTCAAAAGTTTGGCCTTATTCAGACGCAATTGGCGAGCAATGTCCAGCGACTGGTTGGCTCGATTTAAGTATTCCATAAACTCATCCGCCTTCATTTCTACGGACTGAAAAGGAGTTTTCGTGATTCGAACCGTGGGTTGCGGGAAAGGATTAAGGGTTACACTAACATTACGGTCATTTTTCCCGGCCACAGCCTGAATCATAACGCGGGTAGAATCGCCAAAACTCAGTTGATGAAATCCATAAGAACCATCCGCTTCGGCACTTTCTACCCGTATCAAAGTTTCCTGATTCGGTCTTCTCATTAATAAGGTTACGGCAATTGATTTTTTCTCAATAATCTGCCCCCGGGGCCGGGTTACTTTACCTTCCAGCGAAAAGCCCCGTTCGATCAGATGAGGGGTTGGCAGAGCTTCGCCTGCGTTCACCTGCTTCCAGACAAATCGTCGCCAGCCCTGAGTCATCAGTAATAAATCTAGATGGTAAATCGCATTGGGATTGTTAGGATTGAAATAATACCCTGGCTGCTCAATGCGGCCTTTCAGATCAGAACTCATGAGTAAGTACGACACCAGCGTTTCATCCGAAGAATCCGGTACCACCTGACCTGCGTCAGTCACTGCCAATGAGAATTCTCCCAGCACAGGCCGCCCCGTTCGATCTTTTGCTTCCAGTTCAAGCGTAACTTTTTCGCGGGGCTTGTACTGGGTTTTCGTAGGTTTAATACTCAAATCAAGGCTATTACCAGGATTATTCAGGTAAACCAGACGCTCGGCCAGCGGCTCCCCCTTTTCATCGAATAAGGTAAGATGCACAATACCCCCTTCCGAAAATTTATTCCGGGGAATATTAGCGACGAACATACTTTTCTCGGTGTTCCCTTTCGCCGTAGCCATCACTTCTCCCCGCATCTGAGCAAGCACATACAAGGGTTTGGGTGAACTTTTTGGTAACTGGTTGAAAACAAAAATTCGGATAAATTCTTTGTTGGAAAGGTTATCCACAATCAGCACGTGCCCCTCGGGTTGAGCAGCTGGCAGAGGTATTCGTTGCTGCGTATCTTTTAAAACGGCAGTATACGTTTTACCCGGTTTAGGCTGAAGGCTAATCCGGCCCATGCCCAAATGTTCGGATTGAAAAACGGTAATCGTATCCCGATCATTCTCCAAAATAACGCCTTCTACGTCCACGCCCTGTCCTAGAGCGTCGACGGCGTTAAAAGCCACGCGTGACTCTATATCATCAACCAACGTTCCACCTTCGGGAAAAAACGTAAGCGAAACCGTGCGATTTATTTGTACCGCAGGTCGGTCCGTAACGGAAGGCTGATACACGCGAAACTCTTTAGTAAAGAAGAAATCTTCGTCAAAATTTCGCATCCAGTTGGTATAGGCCCGCAGTTGATAGACCCCTTCTCTCAGGGTATCCGCCAGATAAAAATCACCTTCTGCCGTTCCACCCTGGGGCAGTAACCGTTTTTGAAGAAGGATTTTGCCTTCTGTCGCATTAATCAAATCTACGTAAAGAACTTTACTAACGGTATCGGACTGGTGGCTGGAAGCATCAAAGAGGTAACCCTTAAACCAGATCGATTCGCCGAGGGCATAGTATGAACGGTCGCAATGGAGATAGACTTTTTCTTGAGGAAATTGCTGATGATAACGGTCAAACTGACTAATAATCCGGGTTAAGGGATCGTCGGCCACGAAGGCATAAACCAGGCATAAACTACCCAGCAGCAGAGGGAAGATTCGTAATTGCATAAAGTAGACCAAAGGTTAGGTTGAGGCGATATTACTAAAAAGAGCTGAATTTTAGTAATGGAAAAGAGTAAGGCTTGTACGAAACAAGTATTAAATGAAATTTTTCAAAAAAACTTCTCTTTTTTCGACATTTTTTTTGAGGTAAGTGAGTATAAATTCAAAAAACTCCACTCTTGTAAATAGAAGTAATTGTATTAGGTTTTGTTCAAAAATCCCTTTTTCTGTGAAGAAGGGATTTTTTATTTTCTTCCCAACCTAAACATTTCGGGCCGTTATTAAATTTCTACTGTGAAGCCAGAAAAGCCAATGGCCGTTAGGACTGGGAATAATCCAGTGAAGTAGTGCCTTATTCGCTAATATTCTTTCTGGAATACAATCTTACGTAAGCCCTATCGTTGAAGCCATAAGGTCTGCTTTGGTCTTCCGCTGGTTCCTTTGCACCTTTGCATTTATACACCTTTATTAGTAGCTATGTTTCAATTTCTCCCGGGTCCTTACAAGCAAATGATCCGTCAGATCTGGCGGTTTACTTTGTTTGGCTTAAGTTCCTTTCTGCTTTATATTCTGGCTGTTTATTTCAATCTGTTCAACCTCTTTGGAGGAATGCCCAGTCTTAAACAGCTGGATAACCCTCGTAATGAACTAGCTTCCGAGGTTATCTCTTCCGACGGGGTAGTTCTGGGTAGTTACTTTCTGGAAAACCGTAGTCCGGTTGAATTGCAGGATATTTCACCCAACGTTATTAATGCCCTTATTGCTACCGAAGACGTTCGTTTTGTCAAACATTCAGGTATTGACCCCCGAAGCATTGGCCGTTCCGTAGCCGGGATGGGGAAAGCAGGGGGCGGTAGTACGCTGACACAGCAGTTAGTAAAAAACCTTTTTGAAGCCCGCAGTGAACGTTACAAAGGGTTTCTAGGTGATGTTCCGCTGATTAAGTTACTCATCATCAAGACTAAAGAATGGATTACGGCTATTCGGCTGGAACGCCGGTACACGAAGCAGGAAATTATGCAGATGTACTTGAACACGGTCGAATTCAGTGATAATGCGTATGGAATTCGAACGGCTTCACTGCATTATTTCAGTAAAGAGCCCTCGCAACTTTCGGTTGAAGAAGCAGCAGTTTTAGTGGGGATGTGTCAGAACCCGGATCGTTTTAATCCTCGCATGCACCCCGAAGCTTCCAAAACCCGCCGGAATATCGTAATGCAGCAAATGGTGCATTACGGATTTTTGAGTGCTTCCCAGTTCGAAGCTTATCAAAATGATGCGATTGCCTTAAAGCTTAAGTCCCTGAATCATAATAGCAATCAGGCTCCTTACTTTGTGGCTGTCATGCGGGATCGCCTGTTGAAAGAAATTGAAGAGCTCAACCGCCAGCGTTCCAGCGACGATCCTCTGGATTTATACACCAGCGGTCTGAAAATTCACGTAACGATTGACTCGCGGATGCAACGCCACGCCGAAGAGGCCTGCATGGAACATATTAAAGAACAGCAACGCCTCTTCAATGCACACTGGAAGGGTCGTAATCCCTGGATTGACGAAAATGGTCGGGAGTTAAGGGGCTTCATTGAAAACCGGATTGCCCCCCGCACCGAGCGGTACCGAACGCTGAAACAGAGTTTCGGAGATGACAAAGAGAAGATTATGAAGGGCATGAACACGCCCGTTAAAATGCGAATCTTTACGTATCGGGGCGAGCGTGACACCACCATGACCCCGATGGATTCCATTCGGTATTACAAACGCTTCCTGCACATTGCCATGATGTCGGAAGACCCTAATACGGGTCAGGTAAAGGCCTGGGTAGGTGGTATTAACTTCAAGTATTTCAAGTACGATCACGTACGTCAGGCCCGACGTCAACCTGGTTCTTCATTTAAGCCTTTCGTCTATGCTACGGCGATTGATAAAGGCTATACTCCCTGCGATATAGTGAGAGACGAACCAACCTGTATTGGGAACTGGTGTCCCAATAACTACGAGGGGGGAGCTTCGGGGAATAGCATGACGTTGCGACAGGCCATTGCAAAGTCCGTCAATACGATTTCAGTACAGTTAATGAAGAAATTCGGGCCGGAAACTATCATCGAATACGCTCACCGGTTGGGGGTTCAATCCGAAATCCCGAAGGATGTAACCATCTGTCTGGGTACGCCTGACGTGAATTTATTCGAAATGGTAAACTCGTATTGTACGTTCGTTAACGGCGGCGTGGCCTGGAATGAACCTCAAACGCTCGTTAGTATTGAAGATCGATACGGTAATGTTTTACGGAAGTTTGAAACTACTACGCACGATGCCTTAAGTCCGGAAACGGCCTGGCGGATGGTTTATATGTTACAGGGAGCCACGCAGGAACCCGGCGGCACTTCCGTTCGTCTGAACCGCGAACCTTGCGGACAGAATAACCAGATTGGTGGCAAAACCGGAACTACTTCTAATTACTCAGATGGCTGGTTCATGGGGGTTACGCAGGGACTGGTAACGGGTGTTTGGGTAGGTGGCGACGAGCGTTCCATTCACTTCCGCACGGGTGCCCTAGGTCAGGGTGGACGTATGGCTTTGCCTGCCTGGGCAAAGTACATGAATCGTGTCTATGCTGATCAGTCCATTGGGTTGAAGAAAATACCTTTCAAAAAACCCGCCAACGATAAGATTTGTGACAATCCCTTTGGGGATCGCTCTTATGGAGATTCGACCATCGTAATTCCAAACGAAAAGCGGCCCGCTGACGGCGAATTACTCTAATTAATCAAAAAAAGGCAGCTATTCGCTGCCTTTTTTTGTAACTATTCAATGCTGTTCATCGAATGGTAGTTATTGTCAGGTTCTGTTCAAAAATCACACAATTTTATCCAGTCCCTCGACCATTTCAAAATAATATTAAATTTTTTATATACTTATTTCAATAAAGCCCTCAGATTTTGCGATTTACCTCCCTTATTCGCTAGAGTTGCTAATCAAGAGCATAAATGAGTAACCTCCCATTATTTCGGCCCACGAATAGTAGATATTGGCTTAGGTAAGGTACCAGAGCAAAATCCCGAATCTGTCCCGTCAGCAAGCCCCCCGAAGGTTTATATTCACTAAATTTCAACCTTGATTCATTAATCAACAGTGTCCCCCGGTTTCCATCCAGTCGCCCACGATCTATGGGCATCCCCCAAAGGTTCCCCCCTAATAAAATATCCGGTTTTCCGTCTTTCGTAAAATCATGAATCGCAATACCGAAAATCGGGCTGTTCTGAGCGTTACCGGGCAGGGCCTGCAACCGGAAATTCCCATTGCCTTCATTAATCAGTAAACTCGTTCTGAATTCAACCGCTTTCTTTTCCAGGGTTCCCCGGCGTTGTGAAGCCGTAATCAGCTGATGAAAGGATTTCTCGGCGAACTTTTTATTACTCAACAAAGGCGTATTCCAGTTGGGTAACTGTTGTTTCCACTCCTGCCGCGTCGCCACCGGGTATTGCTCTCCATCCGCATCGGCCCTGGTTAATAAGGCATCCAAACTACCATTTCGATCAAAATCGTTGACTTGCAGATACATGGGTTGCTCCAGAGAAGCTTTGTATTCGGAATTCAGGCCCCAGTTACCCACCACAAAATCCATGTCTCCATCCCCATCCAGGTCGGCCTTTTTAAGAGCCGTCCACCAGCCTTCTGAATTAGGGATGGTCTGGTTATCTGAATACGTAAATTTTCCACCTCGGTTATAGAAAATAGAAATCGGCATCCATTCCCCCACCACTACTAAATCGGGGTATCCATTTCCATCCAAATCCTGCCAAATGGCATCTGTAATCAAACCAATTTTGCTTAAAACTTCGGGCGTTGCTGCTTTGAAAAAGCCTTTCTCATTTTTCAGCAGATAACTTTTGGGGGTAACTCCATACGTACCGGGTACGCTTCTGGCCCCTACGAAGACATCCATATCGCCATCTTTATCCACATCCGCCACTGCCAGACAGGAAGCATTTAGGGAAATATCCGGCATTCGTTCTTTTTCAAACGTAAACGTCCCCTTTCCATCATTCAGGTACAGCCGAACAAAAGAGCTATCCGCCGACTGATTCCCTCCCGACGCCACGATTAAATCCAAATCATGATCCTGATCTACGTCCACGAAAACGGCAGCTACTTCTTCCGAATACTTATTCTCCAGAAAAGCCTTCTGCGTGCTGGGAATCCATTTCCCGGTTTTCGTTTGCAGTAATAACTGCCCCGCCTGATTCTTCACTCCGGTAATGAAAAGATCCTCCAGCCCGTCGCCGTTCACGTCGCCAACAGCCATCTTAGGTCCTTCTTTTGACAACGTTCGGGGTAAATACGGTTGCAGAGCTAAGTCGTTGAAGGTATCTTCCTCATGCCTCACTTCCTGCTTCAGTAACTCCGCCGAAACATCGCTGAATAGCTTCACTATCTGAGGATTCGAAACCACGGTTTTCTTCGGAACGGCCTGAGCGGCTATTACCTCCAGCGTTTGTTTGGCGGAACATTCCGTAAAGTTTGCGTGGTAAATCCTGGCCAGTTAATTACGATGGAATCAGCCTGGGTTTCTTTCTCCAAACCCACCAGTAACACGGGTTCCTGACTGGATTGATACCCCTGATTAGGTTGCATTACCATTTTCTGCTGAGTATTACCCGCATAAATCCGAACTTCTGTGCCGTAACCAAAGGGGTTACCTGCCGGACCCTTGAATTTGATTTTCAGGGATTGAATTTCTTTCTCCTGTTCATATTCATTGCGGAACATACGGGCCGGCTTTCCCATCTGATTCACGATCAGATCCCAGTCGCCATCATTATCCAGATCAGCGTAGGCGGCTCCGTTGGAATAACCTGGTTCGGCTAAGCCCAGCCGTAAGGCCTGATTGTCGAACGTGAACGCTTTCTGGTTTAAGAAGGCAAAATTCGACTGAGGCGTCGTCGGCATGGCATCCAGTAACTGCCGCATAGTCAGTCGTGAGGTGGATTTGTCGGTTATTAGTTTTTCCAGAAAATCCAAATCCCGAACGTCCCGGTTGTTCCCATTCGGAATAAATATATCCTTCCAGCCGTCAGCATCCATATCAAACACTAAAGCCCCATGACTAATATCCGTTGCGGCGACACCCGCCATCCAGGCCCGATCTGAATAATTCCCATCACCCCGATTTTGCTGAAGTGTATTATGCGGAACCGTTGGGAAAAGGCTTCGATTATCGCCAAACTTGACCTGCGTCCGGCTCCGAATAGCGTCATCCGATAAAGCAGAAGTAGCCAGTACATCGGTTTGAGCGTCATTATCCAAATCACCCGCAACAATACTCAAACTTCGTTGGGGCGTGTGCAGAAAAGGCCGGGTTTCCTGAAAAAGTCCTTTTTGTTGATTCAGGTAAATCACATCTGTTTCCGGGAAATCCCGAGAAAGGGCAATATCTGGCCATTGGTCACCATTAAAATCGGCAATGGCTACGCCCGTTGTGGTCAGGCTTTCGGCTAATCCTGCTTTCAGGGATACGTCTATGAAAAGCCCTTTATCGTTTCGATACAGGCGATTGGAGCCGTTTGGCCAACTTTGCAGCGAGTCGGGCTGAAGAGCTTTGATTTGGTTATTCACTACGAAACAATCCAGATCGCCATCCAGATCATAATCGAAGAAAACGGACTGAACAGCCTGACGATTATTAGTTAAGCCCAGGGCCTGAGCTTGTTGCGTAAATTGAGGAATTCCATTTTCGGTCAACTTCCCGGAATGAATGAATAACTCATTCTCAGCTTTTGGTCCGAAGTGACAGACGTATAAATCCAGCCAGCCGTCCCCATTCACATCGGCCATAGACACTCCAGCAGACCACTGTTTATTACCTAACAGGCCTGCCGCTTCAGTAACATTCTCGAAACGCCAGCCCCCCCGGTTGAGGTATAACTTGTTTTTACCTGAAGAAGCCGTAAAGAAAAGATCGGGTAAGCCGTCATTATTCAAATCACCAGCCGCAACGCCACCGGCTCCCAGAAGGCGTTCGGCTAATCTCAGAAAATTTTCTCGTTGAACAGAATCGGTGGGAAAGTCCAGATATAGGCTGTCCAGATTGGGAAGCTGGTTTTGAAAATCAAGGCCCGTTTTGTTCACGGAAACACCCACGAAGAGGGGATCGTCGGGAGCCTCGTAAGGCCGCTTGCGTTCCGAACGCTGACAGGCAACGACGAACAGCATTAGCATACCGAAAATCCAATATTTCATGCGGGAGGGGAAAATGTTACTTTCGCAATTTACCACTCCGGGCTTAAAAAACGTAATTAAAGGGCTGCTTTCCCCGCCTAAAAAGCCAGATAAACAATGAATAAGCCTTTGCATCCGTTCTGGGGGCTTTGTTGGGTCTTAACCTGTATACACAAGGTGTGAGACGCTATGAATCGCTTATCTGCTGTACCTTCGCATTTCGAACTCCGCGTTCCGAACTCCGCGTTCCGAGCAAATTCCTCTAAATCCATTAATGCATGAAGATTATTTTGGCTCCTGATAAATTTCGTGGTTCGCTGACGGCTTCACAAGCTTGCGAGGCGATGGCCGCTGGGGTTCGGGAAGCATGCCCCGAGGCGATCATTCAATCCCTTCCTTTATCAGACGGTGGTGAAGGCTTTCTGGAAACGCTTGTTCAGGCTACGCAAGGTACTTTTCACGATGTTCAGGCACATGACCCCCTGATGCGAAATCTATCTGCCTCTTACGGTATTTCAGGCGATAGGCAAACCGCCTTTATTGAAATGGCTACGGTTTCGGGCCTGGCTTTACTGAACTCGAACGAATACCAGGCCACTCAAACCAGTACCTACGGAACGGGGGAACTCCTGAAAGCAGCTATCCAGGCCGGAGTCAGCAAAGTAATCTTAGGCATTGGGGGCTCGGCCACGACCGATGGCGGTATGGGTATGGCTCAGGCCTTAGGCTGGCAGTTTTTTAACGAAAAAGATCAGTTACTTGAACCTACGGGAGCTTCATTAATCCTGATCCATCGCATCGAACCCCCTTCCTTTCTTCCGGAAGTGGAGTTACTCATTGCCTCGGACGTTACGGCTCCGCTGTTCGGGGCAACCGGAGCAGCTCAGGTGTACGGTCCGCAGAAAGGAGCTTCACCCGAAGAAGTCGCATTACTCGACAAAGGATTGCAGAATCTGGCCCAAAAAGTAGCTGAAAAAGGACTTGGCATAAGTTCTTTAGCAGAGGTTCCGGGAGCGGGAGCTGCCGGTGGTTTAGGCTTTGGATTAATGGCTTTTGCCGGAGCAAAGATTCGTCCCGGAGCAGCGTTAGTGATGGAACTTACCGGCTTTCAGGAAGTGTTATCTGATGCTGACCTGATTCTAACCGGGGAAGGTAAACTCGACGAGCAAAGTTTACAGGGCAAGCTGATTGGACGAATTTGTGAAACAGCCCAGCAACGGAATATTCCTGTACTGGCTCTGTGCGGAACGCTAGCAGCCCAGCCTTCACAACTAAAAGCCCTGGGGCTAAGTTATGCGGCCTCTATCCTCCGTTCACCCGTGCCTTTGGAGGAAGCTTTGCAAACCGCCGCCGAGCGACTCCGGGAAGCCAGCTTCTGGGCCGTTCATTTGTATTGTGTTGGAAAAAAATTGATTTGATCATTCATGGCATTTGATTATAAAACCGAACTCACCAAGATTCCTCATCAACCGGGCGTGTATCGGTACTTTGATGAGGAAGGAACCGTCATTTATGTCGGTAAAGCAAAAGATCTGAGAAATCGGGTGAGTAGTTACTTCCAGAATTCCCGCGATCATGACCGTAAAACCAAACGGCTGGTTTCGTACATCCGTAAGATCGAATTCACGATTGTTCCTACGGAATTTGATGCTTTATTACTTGAAAACTCACTAATTAAGCAATATCAGCCCCGCTTTAATATTCTTCTGCGGGATGATAAAATGTATCCGTTCATTTGCATCACCAATGAACGTTTTCCCCGCATCATTACCCTTCGCCGGGTTGATCGAAAATTAGGTACGTTTTTCGGCCCTTACGCTAACGTGAAGGCCATGCACAGTCTGCTGGATATGTTTGGACAACTCTACACCATTCGTACCTGTAGTTATGCCTTAACGCCCAGTAATATCGAAAACCGAAAATTTAAGGTTTGTCTGGAATACCATATCGGGCGTTGCAAAGGCCCTTGTGAAGGACTGGAAACGGAGGAAAATTACAACCGCAACATTGAGCAAATTAAACATATCCTGAAAGGCAACCTTCAGATTCCCAAGCAATTTTTTCAGGAACAGATGGCTTCTGCTGCCGGTCGGCTTGATTTTGAGGAAGCTCAGGAGTGGAAAGAAAAGCTGGATCGAATTGAGAGTTTCCAGAGCCGTAGTACGGTTGTTAATCCAAACATCGGGAATGTCGATGTCTGTACGATTGTATCGGATGAAACGACGGCTTTTCTTAACTTCATGCGGGTAACCAATGGTTTTATTACCCTGACCCAAACGGTTGAAGTTAAGAAAAAACTCGACGAAACCGACGCTGATATTCTTACCATGTGGGCCTGGGAGTTACGCACGCAGTATCAATCCGAATCGAAAGAGATTATTTCCAACTTACCACTTACGATTGAGCTGAAAGGTATTACCAATACCGTCCCCCAAATCGGCGATAAGCGGAAGTTACTGGATGTTTCGCTGAAAAATGTATTATTCTTCCGAAAAGAAAAGAATGATCGTAAGGTAGCCGAAGACACGGCGGGTAACCCCAAAATGCGGGTATTGATGACGCTGAAAAATGATCTTCAGCTCAAGACAATTCCCCGCCACATCGAGTGTTTCGATAACTCGAACATTCAAGGCACAAACCCCGTTTCGGCAATGGTTTGTTTTATGGATGGCATGCCTTCCAAGAAAGATTACCGACATTTTATTCCCAAAACCGTTGAGGGCCCGAACGACTTTGCCACGATGAAGGAAGTAGTAGGACGGCGTTACCATCGTTTGCTGGAAGAAGAAGCCCCACTCCCCGATCTAATTATTGTCGATGGAGGCAAAGGACAGCTTTCGGCGGCCTGTGAAGCGTTAAAGGAGTTGAAACTATATGGTAAAGTTCCTATTGTGGGCATCGCTAAACGGCTGGAAGAAATTTATTTCCCGGAAGACTCTATTCCTTTATACATCGACAAACGCTCCGAAAGTCTGAAGCTAATTCAGCGACTGCGAGATGAAGCTCACCGTTTTGGTATTACGCACCACCGCGACCGTCGCAGCAAAACTTTCCTGGTAAGCGAGCTGGAAGATATTGAAGGTATTGGAAAAATCACGGCTACCAAGCTGCTTAAACACTTCAAAACCATCAAGGCTTTAAAAGAGGCTTCGTTTGAAGATATTGAGAAAGTAATGGGTAAGGATAAAGCCCAAAAAATCAAACATCATTTCGACACGATGAAAGCCTGATTTTTTGACTAAACTTAAGATGTCGCCTAACGATAAAGTAGAGAGTTAGTAAACGCGGTTTAGCCCGAAATTTGGTTTTGAAAGACTTCATCGCCTCTGGCTTTCCCCGCCATGGCTGGTGTCTCACCAGTCATTTGTACACAAACCGTGGTTGGTGAGACACCAACCACAGCGTAGGGAGTAATACAGAGGCAACCTAAAAGCCGTATCATGCCACAGAAGGCCTCTTTCTTTGTTCGAAATGACGGAAGGAGAAGTACGTTTACACCCTAAGAGCGAACCAGAGTTGACATTAGCGTTCGACTTATAAATCTTAGAGAGCCCCAGAAAAGCCAGTTATGGAGTTACGCTCTACAACTGGCTTTTTTAGTTTAGAAAAAAGGCATAATTCCAGACTTATTAATCTCATTTCTGGAACTGACTTTTGTCATTAGTAAGCTCATGGAGCTACTGTAGTTTTGTGTTATCAAACTGGTAATCAAAATGGTACGCACAGAACTCAATCATACAGCACAGGGTATTAATCTTAACCCTACCTCCCCCAGTCTCTGGAATCGTTTCATCGCTTTTTGCGATAGTCAGGAAGTCGAAAATCACTGGCTTTGGGCCGGAGCAACCGTAGCCATTCAGGGTTGTATCCTAACCCCTCTTTTGCTTTGGACCATTAATCATTTCGGCCTTGGAGATGGTTATTTACTCGTCGCTGTTGTTTCTATCTTCAGCGTAGTAGTGCCTAATCTTTCGGCTTTATCAACGAAAACTATACTGCCTATTTTTGCCACGAGTTTTCTTATTCACGTGGGCATCATTCTTAGTACTTTACTTACCCACGCTTAGTCTATTACACTTCACAACTCAGGCCACTTCTATCTGGAAGTGGCTTTTTTGTAGTAAACCAAAAGAGCCTTCACAAGGAAGGCTCTTTTGACTTAAAATGGTCTTTAAACTTAGTTACGTTGGCCACCACCTGGACGGTTTCCAGGAGTACCGCTGTTGTTTTGCGGGGTTCCTTGTGGCTGGCCACCGGGCATTCCACCCCCTTCATTTCCATCACCGCCTTTGATATCGTCGTTGTTCACGCCACGGCCCTTGCGACGGGGTTGTTGGTTGAAGCTCATTTTACCAATACGATAGCTAAACGTTACCCGAACACCTGTGTTGTAACGAATATTAAGGGTTTGTTGGGTAAATACGGGTGAAGTATAGCTGCTGCGAACCTTGAAACCACCGAAATTCAGGAAGTTCTCGAAACCAAAACCTAAGCTGGCTTTTTTGTCGTTGAATTCTTTCCGAATCCCCAGGTTATAGAAGGCCATTCCACCGCGGCTACCCTGCAAATCGATATCCCGACCGCGAATAAAGCCGAAGCCCTGCATGGCCCAGTTGTTCTTCATCGTGAGTGAGACGTTGAAACGGCCCCCAATCACCATGCCCGAATTAGAAGTACTTAAGGTGGTATTACTGCCGTTACTCAGCATTTTATACTGCATGTCCAGGCTACCACCAATAGAGAATTTAGAGGTAAAGTTAATGTTTCCGAAGATGTTCAGGCCCACCGATTCTTCCCGACCAATGTTACTTGAAGTCGTTACAATCGCGTCACTTGATACATTCGTTAAAGCTGTGTTCAGGATATTACCGTAATCAGTTCCTGCAAAGATGGTCCGAATATCAGAGGCATTCGAACGAACAGAAGTAATGGAATTACCCGTGTATCGATAGAAACCGCTAAAGTTCAAATACGTTTTATTGATGGACGTACTCCAGGTCATTTCGTAGTTATCCGTCAATTCTGGTCGCAGATAAGGGTTACCCAGGCTGATGTTCAGCGGGTTCGCCAGATTTAGGTTAGGGTTCAGCGACTGAATACCCGGACGTTGCAGACGACGGTTATAGCCCCATTTCAACGTACTGTTTCCAAGCGTTTTAGACAGGTTGATGCTAGGAACCAGATTGGAGTAATTTGGAATATTCAGAGCGTCAAAACCTGTACTGAAATTACCCGTAATGGAGGTATATTCATACCGGGCACCCGCTTTAAAATACCACTTATTGTTCGTTGAATATTGGTAGGTCGCATAACCCGCCGCTACGTTCTGATCATAATTCAACTGGTTGTTGGTCCGGCTGGTATCCGTACGGTAGGCTCCGTTTTCACCCTGAGCGATAAAATATTCGTAGTTACTCTGTACCTGACGCAGAATTGTTTTCGCTCCTACTTCAAACAACTGGTTTTTACCCGTAGGCATCTGGTAATCGATCTGAATTGTCGATTCCTGGTTGTAACTATCGTTGTCGTTTCTCTGACGCGTCCCTATCAGTCCTTCGGCATTAAGTGAATCCGCGATGTAATTGTTAGTTCGGTTGTTACGGCTAAACTGTCCCGAAATACTCAGCTCTTGTTGAGGCTTGAAGATTTTGGTATAGTCTATGTTCGCATCCAGGGTTCCCGATTCATCCTTTGAATCAATTTCCCGGCGGTTGGTCGTTGCTAATACGCCACCTCGATACACATTCGTCAGCAGATCCTGCGTGTTCCAGCCATTGCGAGTACCGAAACGGATATTACCAGTCAACGATGAATTTTTAGAAATATCATAATCCAGGCCTAAAGAGTAATTACCAAACAGGTTACGATCCAAGGTATTGGCCGTCTGACTCGTCAGCGTTTCTACGCCATTACGCGTAGCCGTCTGGTTATTTTCATTTTTGCCTTTTATGTTATAATTCGAACGGCCAAAGCCGTTCAGGGTAATTCCAAGCTTGCCTTTGCGATAACTGCCATTCAACCCTAAGTTAGCTCCCCGGTTACCCACACCTGAATCAATGTTGAGCGTTAAACCCTGTAAAGTATTTTTCTTAGTAATGATGTTAATGATCCCGCCCGAACCTTCTGCATCATATTTTGCCGAAGGAGAAGTAATCACTTCAACAGTCTTAATCAGGTCAGAAGGAATTTGCTTTAGGGCATCTCCAATGTTCTGAGCCATGATGGTCGAAGGCTTACCGTTGATAAGTACACGTACGTTTGAATTACCCCGTAACTGTACGTTACCATCCAAGTCAACGGATAGCATCGGTACTTTCCGAAGAATTTCCGTAGCATCGCTCCCCCGGGAGGTAATATCTTTCTCGGCATTATACACCAGACGATCCACTTTCTCTTCGACCAGTTCCCGCTGACCTGTTACGGTTACTTCCTGTAAAGTTCTTGTGGTAGGAGTTAACTTAACTACTCCCATATCAAGGTCCTTACCTCCTGCAACCGTTACATTATCAATCGTTTTTGAATTAAACCCGATGAAAGTAAAAACCAGTTTATAAGTACCGTCTGCCACGCGATTCAGGGTAAATTTCCCTTTATCATCCGCTACAGATCCATCTATAGGCTTATTAGTAGCCTTGCTATATAAGGCTACACTGGCGAATTCTACTGCACTGGTAACGGTCGAATCTACAATGAAACCCGTAATCTTGGCATTACCTTTAGGAGTCTGATCCTGAGCCGTTCCCGGAATAGCCTGAGGCTGTTGCCCCGGTTGGGGAGCTCCAGGAATCTGAGCAAACGCCGATCCAATGGAAAGAATGGAAAAGAGAAAAAATAGATACTTAATCATGGCTCGTTTAAAAAATAGGTTCATAGCTGTGCGTATCCAAATGGATAAGGTGTGGTTACTCTAACGGAAAATACCAGGAGGTTTACTCAGTTTATTAATCCAGTTGTGCCAGGATTATTCGTCCAAAAATGTTGATAACAATCTGATTACTGATGTAAACTCGACGAAAGGTTGTAGTTCATAGATCAACCTACAGGAGGCATTTTGGAGATTAAATCCTGATTATCAAGGATGAAATAAAAATAATATTGTACAAAAGGGAAGAGTCCCGCGACCAATTCATAGAAATCATCGTCATTTTTAAAAGCTCAATTTCAGACTAATGCCTAAGTATTTTTACATTTAATACATCTATGCCACCTCAATTAATCAGGCTAATTTTTCAGGTAACTAAAGAATGTAAATGATTTTCGTACATTACTTCTTTCAAAGGACCTTATATGAAGCATTCTTACTGGTTTTTGCTCTTATTTCTGGGGAATGGAATTGCTCAGGCCCAACAACGGGCTCAGTATAGTCAGTATATGCTTAATGCTTACGTGCTGAACCCAGCCGTAAGTGGACTTGAAGATTTTATTGATGCCAAAGTAGGGTATCGTAATCAGTGGAGCGGTTTGGAGGGAGCTCCCAAAACGTTTTATGCTACGGCTCACGGAGCTCTTGATAAGGCCGACCGAACCAGTTCCTTAGCCGTTCGCGGGCCTAATGGCAGGCCACTTCCCCGACCCCGGGTTTTTCGATCTCAACCTGCGGCTCCGGGGCATCATGGCATTGGAGGGATGGTTCTTTACGATGAAATGGGCCCTACTTACCGTACTTCGTTAACTATTAGTTATGCCCGTCATATTCCATTGAATAATCGAATCAAATTATCTGCTGGCCTGGGCACTGGCGTTACCCAGCATACCATTGATTTTGATCGCCTGCATCTGCTAGACCCTTCCGATCCCGTTTTACAATATGGGAAACAAAGTGTACTAATGCCTGATCTATCGGCTGGGGTATTGCTCTATGATCCTCATTTTTACGTGGGCCTGTCAGCAAGCCAGCTACTGTTCAAAAATATCCATTATCGTACTTCAGGTCAATCAGCCTATGAGTGGTTAGGCACCCTCTATAATCATTACTTTCTAACGGCGGGTTATCGCTTTGATGTTACTGAAGATTGGGCATTCCTACCCTCCCTATTAGTTAAGTCGGTTAGACCCGTTCCTCTTTCGTACGATGTTAATGCCAAGTTTTCCTATCAGGATCGGATTTGGGCCGGGCTTTCCTATCGCCACAAAGATGCCATTGTAGGTCTTGTTGGCGTTAATATTAACTATCAGATCAATCTGGGTTATTCGTATGACTTTACGATGTCAAATCTTCGAAATGTATCTCGGGGCACGCATGAAATAGTAATCGGGATTATGCTGAATAATCGTCAGCGAATCATTTGTCCACGATTGTTCTAAAACGAGAAAACCCGCTTCATCGGCGGGTTTTCTCGTTTTACTTGATCTGCTGATTAATATTCCCACAGGTTGTGTTCCCACTCCATAAGTTTATATTCCAGTTGCTGAGCTTTCACCAGACCTTCTTTCTCACCACCATAAATCTGTGACAAGTAAGCGTTTTTAGAATTTGACTGCTTCAGAATTCGAGAAGAGAATAATCTCAAGTCGAATGCATCAGCCATGTTCAGGTGTCTAGCATTATTCTGGTTATTATACCAGATGAATTTGGTTGGATTGCTACGGAAGTACTGATCTACGTCGCGATAACGGAACGTAGCAACTTCACGATCCAGACCCGTAGAAGTTTTAGCCGCTGGAATAATTAACGTAATGGACTTCATGTCATAGTACTGACGTGAACGACGTTTGTCAAATACGTAATCTTCTTTCAATTCCAGCACGGTGATATCCGTTGGAAAGTATTCATAAGCCGAGTTATCATTCGCGAAAGAAGGCTGATCAAAACCGTTAGAGTCGGTTTTTGCAGGTGTACTACCACCCCAGCCATCATCTACACCCCCAGCGGGAGCCGCAGGCTTTTTAGCAGCAGCGGGTTGCTTTTTATTCGCAGCATCGCCCCAGCCATCATCACCACCAGCCGGAGCAGGATCGCCAAAACCAGCTGCTTTTTCCTCGTCTGAAAGTCCGGCACCGATCCCTTCCATTCTCAGGTTAGCCTGGAATTGTTCAGGAGTCAGCTCCGTAACTAATGAATCATTTTTATAGGCTTTCAATACACCCGCTTTCATTCCATCAATCAGGTAACGGGTTACCTCGTTGTTGGTTGAGAAAAAAGGCTGGTTTTGAATCTCCTGTAAGTCCATCCGACGCCAAAGCGTTGTTTTGAACATAATGTCCTCATCATCAATCGGACGGAGAGATTCTGAGGTACGGTTACGTTCCGCCATTGAAGCCCGCTGGTTATTCATCGAAGCTCCCTGTCCCCCTCTTAACACCTGATTTTGCGTATTTGGAGCAGGCTGTAAATTGGCCGGAGGGGCTTGCTCTGGCATAGGGGTAGGCTCTTGAGCATAGGTCGCCCCTGCCACCACCAGTGACAGCATCAGACCCCCAATTCCTTTCAATTTTGTCATGGCAACGTGAATTTTACGCCGTTAGTTTAATGGAACAGTAATAGGTTCGTTAATCGCTGTAGTCGAAACTTTACCCTGGAAATTCTGACGTTGATAGCCTTTTACTTCAATCACGTAACGATCTCCAGGTTGAGCCGTTGCAGCCAGAGAAGCAATATTACCCTGACCCACAGGACCAGCTACTCGCTTCGAACCACGGGCTAAGGAAATTTGAACATCACTTACCCGGAATTTAGCATCTTCAGGATTAGAAGCAGCAAAATCTTCATCCGCAATGGCTCTTACTTCCAGTACACGTAACTGGCTGGCTCCAATGCCTTTACGAACATCTAGCTTCGCTCCATTACCAAACGGAACTAACTGAGGAGCTGGTACACGACGAACATTAAATTTTTCAGTACCTAAGGTATTACCCATGTTTACTACGTTCAGACTTACCTGACGACTGTTCGGAACAATGGTAACTTTTCCTTGTCCGCCCGCAATGGTTTCCGCTCCTTGTGCATTAAAGGATGGATTCCACATGGCTCCCATTTGAGGGCTTACAAATTGCAAACGGTTTGCACAACCCAGATACAAAGGAGGTAATGAAGCCGATTGAATGCTGTAAGAAGGTTTCGCTACAAAATATTCACCCGTAACCGTGAAGGTTTTCATCGCACCCGTTGGATCAGGATAGTTAACCGTAGCTGTGTACGATTTCTTGGCTAACCCATCAGGACCATAAGCACCGCCCTGAGCCGTAAACTGAATCTGACCGCGACCATCTTTCATGGGTACCGCCGCTCCGTTAAAGCTCATGCGAGGAGTAATGGCTGAAGAGGTAGCAGCTACGTACATTTCAGCTTCGTACTTCATACCTGCCACAACCGTACTGGACTTAGCAGAGATAACTGGGAAAATCTTATCAAACTTGATTTCTTTCAAACCCACTTTCGCAGCTAACTGGTCCAGAACCGTATTCTCGTAACGTAATACTTCAGACTGTTTCTGGCTTAATACCGCCAAAGCCGCAGGAACTGGGGTTTGAGCGAAATTCAACTCAGCAAAATCCTTATTCCGTTGCTCAGAGCTTTTGCTGGTAATAGGATCATCTTTGGCATCCAGAGCTAAAGGTCCAAACTGTGTTCCTTTATCAGCATAAGCCTGAAGATCTGTTACGTACTTGTTAAGTTTATTTTTCAACTCGTACGCCTTACCATCTTCGTTTGTTCCTACCATTAGGATAGCAACTTTGTCTTCTTCTTTAGGGTTAACTAAATTTCCCTGGTTGTCATATCCGCCGCCCGCTTCAATCAGTTGCATTTTCAAGGCGTCCAGATCATTATAAATGGCAGAAGAAATTTTGCGAACCGCGTCTGCTTTTGCCATCACATCGGCATAAAGGCTTCCGCTTTCTGCTGCTTTATCCTTAATGCCCTTAACTGATTGTTGATTCGTAGCACTAGCGGTACTATTGGCGGACTCCAGACTTCGGTTTAACAAAACGAATTTGTCAATTAAAGCCGAACTTACCTGCAAAGCCAGCATTGCCGTTAGTACCAGGTACATCATCCCGATCATTCGCTGCCGGGGTGTTTCTTTGGCACCTGCCATATTCCTTATTTAGTTTTTCAGTGTCAGAAAAAATGAGCATCAGTGTAGGAGAATCACTGACTATTGTACGCCTTTCATGGCCGACAACATACCGCCATAAATATTATTCAGCGACTGTAAATTGTTGGTCAGACGGCCCATTTCATTCTTGAATTGCTGGGCATCTTTAGAAGCTTCCTGCATATTATCCATAGCTGAAGCCAGGTTGCCGTAGAAAGCATTCATTGCTTTCAGGTGTTTCTGAGTATCCTGTAATTCAAGCTCATAGACTGCATTCAAAGCACCCATTGTCTGCGTGATTTGCTGGAATTTCACGCGGTATTCTTTAGCATCCATGGTTGCTGAAGCCATATCAGACATAGCCGTTACAGCTGTTCCGTAAGACTTGTTCATTTCCTGTAATGAACCCGCAGCAATCTTCACGTTTTTCGCGTATTCGTTAGTAGCTACCGTAGCATCGGTTAACTGACCAATTTTACCAACGGTATCCGTCAGGCTACGTAAGCCTGTACCTAAGTTATTAAATACATCAGGCGTCACTTTCGCGTTAGCCAGCATGTCATCCATTTTAGACATTAATCCCAAGTTGGGAGAAACGGCTACGGGAGCAGCAGCACTACGCGTAGGTAATTCGCCTTTATAGTTGTCATCTAATTCAGGATATACTTTTTCCCACTGATACGAGTTGTCGGGGGCAACAAATTGCTGAAAAGCGAACAGGAAGAAGATAACAGCTTCAGTACCCATTCCGATGGTCAGCATCGTATCGGCACCTTCACGGTGTTGAATTTTAAAAAGGGCCCCCAGAATTACAACAGCGGCCCCAACGCTATAAATTACTGGAAGAATTTTGTCGAAGAAGACGCTACGTTTCGCCGCCATGAGTAAATAAAAAGGTTTAAACGTGAAAAGGACTGGATTAAATCTTTAATAAAAACAGCTCTTTTTAAGAGATGGTAAAGGGATAGCGGTTTTAAACGCATAGAAAAGCATCTATCTCAAGAACCCATGAAATAGATGCTTTTATGAAATTCTAACGGAATTCTCTTCCTGAAGACATACCCAGGTGTTGCATCACACAACGGAAGCCAATGTAAGAGCGACGAGCATCTTTATACTCCCAGCTTCGGGTACCCGTTTCAAGGAAGTAAGCTACGTCTTTCCAAGAACCGCCACGAATTACTTTGCGAGGCTCGTCATCGTTGATATTATCAGAGTTCAAATCCCAGGTAACTACGGCAGCGTTATCAGCCCAGGCATCCAGACACCATTCAGCTACGTTACCAGCCATGTTATACAATCCATATTCATTAGGGTTGTACATGTTAGCAGGAGCGGTATAAGCATAACCATCCGCGTCGTAGTTACCACGCTGTGGTTTGAAGTTGGCCAACATACAACCTTTGCCATTGGCTACGTAAGGATTACCCCAAGGATACTTGGCACCAGCCTTACCACCGCGGGCAGCCCATTCCCACTGAGATTCCGTGGGTAGCTCAAACCGAGGCATGGCAGCCTGGTTTTCATTAGCCCGGTAATCGTTCAGTACTGAGGTACGCCAGCGGCAAAAGTCACGAGCGGCATCCCAGCTTACGCCAACCACCGGATAACGGTCAAATGCAGGACTAGAGTAATAATACTCCGTCATGGGGTCACCATTGTGGTAGGTAAAGTCTTTTTTCCATACGGTGGTATCTGGATATACCTTACTCATGATATATTCTTCTCCAAGCACCGAAACAGAATCCGTCAACATCGCATTTACATACTGACGGTATTCGTTATTGGTAATCTCCGTATCATCCATGAAAAACTGGCTGATTGTTACCCTCTTGTTAAAGTTCACCTGAGCGGTAGCAACATCTTCATCCGCTTGCCCCATCAGATAAGAACCCGATGGAATCAATACCATTCCATAAGGGGTCGGTTGTTTCCAGCCTTTTCGGGCATCGGCAACAATTTCTCCATTGTAGACACCAACATCTCCTTTGCGACTGCCTTTTCCACCTTTTCCCCCATTGCTAGCATTGTTGCCTTTTTTACCGCAACTCTGCATGATCAACATTGGGAAGAGAATCAAAAGACTCCAAATGAGGCGTTTACTCATATACCGCTCATTCATAATCATATAGTTGTTTTTCTTATTCAATCGCTATTTGTGAATTATTACCAAATGGTTACGTTTACCAGAGACTACGATGCCGCAAAAAAACGATAAATACGCTGATATCGTATTTAACTTAGCTGGCAAAAATAAAAAATTTATTTCTGGTGCTTTCTTCCGTTCGCTAAACTTACGTTAATCAACAGGGTTGGCGTTTTCAGAAAATTTGATTTTTATTCAAAATGCCCTACCCTGTAAATAGCCTGTCCTTACTCTTGAAGAAGTATAAACTTCATGTTGGATTAATGTTGGTCTTAAAAACGGAAACGTGGAGTCCGTACGGGAATTCTTTTGTTAGGCTTTGGTGCTGGTAAAGCATAACTCAATAATATGGAATAAGATCCGGGCGATTTTGCACTTACCCCCCCCAGAATAATATCGTAGGAGGCTCCCAGACGGAATCGATTCCAGTTTACTCCGGCAAAAACGGGAATACCGTCTCCCTGCCGCCAGCCTGCTCCTACCCACACGAAATTACGCCACATGGCTAACAACGAAGCTTCAATCGAAAACGTATTTATATCTGACTTTAAAATTGCAGCCGGATTTAATTCTACATCTTCGTTCACATAATACTTGTAACCTCCATTAATAAAAAAGGTTTTTTGAGCCTGATTAACGGCTCCTTCCTGACCAAAGGAATAACGAGCTCCGTTCAGGTGAATCATAGAAGCTCCGATGTAATACGTTGGTGTTGAATAATGTACCCCTGCCGCAACATCTGGATTGGCTTCGTTAACTTTTCCGCTACCAATTAAAGGATCATTGGGATCGCGGGCTCTGAGTTTATCAAAATCAATGGATCGAATTAATAAACCACCCTGAGCTCCAAAAGCCAGCGTTCGTTCTCCTCCCAAGGGAATGCGGTATGCATAGGCCAACTGTACTTCCTGGTTTCGCTGCGGACCAGCCTGATCATTGAATACATTCAGGCCAACGGCTGACTTGATTCCTGGAAGTGGTAACTGAAATGAGAAAAGCTGGGTTGTAGGGGCTCCTCCATCATCGGAGAAACTGCTCTGATAACCCATATATTGCTGACGATGAATCAATTGAAAGCGAGTTACTCCTTCATAACCTACCGCCGCAGGGTTAAAAAACGATTGGTTATACATGTACTGACTGAACTGAGGATCCTGTTGAGCCCTCAACGCACCAGAAGAAACCAAGAAGAGTACTATAATGAAGTATAGCGTTTTTTGCATGGCGAAACATTCACAATCATAAAACTATGAAACTATTTTGGTAAATCGACATTTCTGTTGGATTTCCCCGGCATAGTACCAAACGCCAGAACAGACAGATTGTTACAGCAACATAAAAAAAACCTCCGACGAATTGAGTCAGAGGTTTTCTTTCTATTAAAGTATTATTATTTCAAGCCATTTGCCTTTTTAATGTATAAATCTAAAGCTCCGGTCATGGAGGGAGCATTAGGCATGGGAGCTTCAATATCAAGGATTAATCCAGCTTCCGTTACCGCTTTGGCCGTGGTAGGCCCCAGGGCAGCAATACGGGTTTTGTTTTGTTTGAAATCAGGGAAATTATCAAACAACGACTTGATACCAGAAGGGCTGAAGAAACAGATGATATCGTAGAATACGTTTTCCAGGTCCGATAAATCCGCTGATCCCGTTTCGTACATTACGGCTTCGCTCAAATGAATGTCATTAGAGACCATAAAACCGGGAATGTCGTTACGACGCTTATCCGAACAGGGAAAAAGGAATTTTTCAGTTTTGTGTTTCTTAATCAAATCCAGCAAATCAGCAGCTGTTTTCTGACCCACGAAAATCTTACGCTTCCGAATGACAATGTATTTCTGTAGGTAATTAGCCGTTTGCTCCGTTACGCAGAAATATTTCATCTCGGGAGGCATTTCCATTTTTGCCTCTTTGCAGATCCGGAAAAAATGGTCTACTGCATTACGGCTCGTAAAAATGATAGCCGTATGTGCCAGAATATCTAGTTTCTGCTTGCGGAAGTCTTTGTACGATACGCCATTTACCTCAATGAAGGGTCGGAAATCAATCTTGATATCGTATTCCCGTGCCAGATCAAAATAGGGAGATTTATCGTCAGCAGGACGAGCTTGGGTCACTAGAATGCTGGAAACTTTCGTGAGCCGTTCGTCCGCCTTGTTCGTCGTTTCACTCATTCAGATTCAAAAAAATATGTACAAGATGTGATGGTAAAACCTGATAACGTATAGATAACCTGGAAACTACCTAAATGTTTCGGTGTCAATCAAACTACGCCTTTTGAGCTGCTTTGCTTTCACAAGGCAAACTTCAGGCCGATGATGAATGGAACTAGTTCAACGATGCAAAGGTAAGAAAATAAGTACAGATTTTTAGCGTCAGACAATTTATTAATGGAAAAGTACAATAACACTAACCGTCCTATGTAAAAGCCTGTGATGGGTATTAGCAGTAGATTGTCCCAGTGAAAGGTTAAGGATGGAAAAGTGTTTAACATGAAGAGCATTAATACACTAATTCCGGTATAAAAGATGGCAGAGGACTGCATTGATTTAAAGAAATGTATATTAACTATTTTATCAAATTTATAGATATGACCTAATACATTAACCATCACATATTTCAATAGAAATACGATGAAAATCAGAATACCAATGAAAATAAAGTAGAAAAATAACTGCCCCATCGTCTCTTCCTGCTGAAAAAGAGCCTGAGTTTTAAATAAATCAATCCCTCGGTATCTAATTAACTGATACAGAAAGGATAATACAAAACTGATGAGTAATAAAAATAGTAGGTTAGCGATTTCCAGAAGCCCTCGGGTTACGAGTGGAGCTCCTTCTCTGGGGTGAATGGTTAGTAAATCCTTAATGCTTAAATACCGTATAAAATCCCTCGGGAATCTACGGTAAATAGAGGCATAGGCTAATAACAACAACAAGGCTCCTAACACATAAAAATCTTCAAATGGGGAGTCGTCTCTGGGTCTAGCCTGGAGGAAGGATTCGGATACATAAATAGGCTTCTGCCCTACCCCTATTTTATGGCCAATCTGTAAGGTCTTCTGATCTATACCTGGCTGTGGGCCATAAAGGGTAAGCAAGACCCGCCGATCTGGAGAGACTTTATAGAGGCTATCCAGCTTAAAAATAGTCCAGGTTTTCTCGGGTAATTTTTTTTGCAGTGAGCCATTGATAAACAGGTAGTTTTCCTGATCGGATCGATACAAAAGGTAATAATGCCGATTTTGAGCGATGTCCAGAATAACGCTGTAAGAGCCGTATTGCTGGTGCATTTCCCGAATGTAAGGGACATAGGTTTTCGCTTGTTCATCATACACTCGCCAGTCGTTGCGAAAGTCATGAACAAGGAAGTAACCGTCCTCTGGCCCCGTTGTCTGAGCGAAGGCAGAAGTCCCGGCAAGGGCGAACAGGATAAAAATCCAAAAACAGTGAAGCCTGTGGGTTAGAAAACTACCCACAGGCTTTCGTGCTGTCGAAAAAGTGAAATTAGAATCCACCAAATCTCGCTCTCAGTAAGTCTGCATTCAATGATCAGATCAAAGAACCAGAACTATTACAGAATAATCTCTTACGCGTTTGCCTTGCGGTCAGCTAAAGCTTTCAGCATGGTTTCACCAATAACGGCAGGCGATTCTGCAACGTATAAGCCGCATTCACGCATGATTCTCATTTTAGCTTCAGCAGTATCGTCCGCACCACCTACGATGGCACCTGCGTGACCCATCCGGCGTCCTTTAGGAGCCGTCTGACCAGCGATGAAACCTACTACTGGTTTTTTGTTACCGGTTGCTTTGATCCAGTGAGCAGCTTCGGCTTCCATGCCGCCACCAATCTCACCGATCATTACGATTGCTTCCGTTTCAGGATCGTTCATCAGTAACTCAACGGCTTCTTTCGTTGTCGTTCCGATGATTGGGTCACCACCGATACCGATAGCCGTCGTCTGGCCTAAACCAGCTTTCGTTAACTGATCTACGGCTTCGTATGTCAGCGTACCTGATTTTGATACCAGACCAATGGTTCCTTTTTTGAAGATGAAGCCAGGCATAATACCTACTTTACATTCTTCAGCCGTGATAATACCGGGGCAGTTAGGGCCAATGAGGCGAATATCTTTACCCTGTACATATTCTTTCACAGCAACCATGTCTTTCACGGGGATACCCTCTGTGATGGTTACAATAACTTTGATACCTCCGTCGGCGGCTTCCATGATGGCGTCAGCAGCAAAAGCGGGGGGAACAAAAATGATGGATACGTCAGCACCCGTTTCTTTCACGGCATCTGCTACCGTGTTAAATACGGGTCTGTCCAGGTGTTTCTGGCCGCCTTTACCGGGCGTTACACCGCCAACAACCTGGGTACCATATTCAATCATTTGCTGGGCATGGAAGGTACCTTCCGAACCCGTAAAGCCTTGTACAATGATTTTTGAATCTTTGTTAACTAATACACTCATAGAGATGGGATTTGCAGTGGCCAGTTCGGAAAGAATGTGGCTGTTCTGGCAAAGAACAGAAAAATCCGGCGTAAAAGTAGAAAGCTAAGACCAGTTCGGCAATTTCCCTGCTAATATTTTTGGGTGAATAGGTATAGGTACTCCCTTTTATTTTCTGGAAATGTGGGTTTTGAACTTTTCAGAGGCTTAAAATTTTATTAGAGCCTGCCTAAAATGACATTTTAAATAAACTAAGGATAGCGTAAGCTCATCCACTCCTATCTTCGAAATAATCGTTGACCCAGGAGCCTGGCATTCACTCTCCCTCAGGAAAGAAGATAGCAAATCCTGAGCATTATCTTTCATGCATTCGAGGGAACCGTTTGAAAGAGTTACTTTATACATCGATATTCTCCATTGGCGAAGGTTTCAGAATCTATGATTCGCTATTAAGGTCCGAAGGCTATAAATTCAGATAGTTTTCGACTTATGCTTCTTCGTACGGATTTTTAAACCTTTTATCTGTCTTATCACGTATAGCTATGCATTCTTCTAAAACTGCTCTGTTGATCGGAGCTTCGGGCCTGGTGGGAAATTATCTGGTTTTTAAACTCCTGCAATCGGATCGGTACGAAAAGGTAATCACGTTGGTCCGCAGGCCCATGCATTTGAAACACCCCAAGCTCGACGAACGGGTAGTAGATTTTGATCAACTTAGCTTTGAGGACGTTGCTGGAGCTGATGACATGTTTTGCTGTCTGGGCACAACAATCAAGCAGGCAGGTTCGAAAGAGGCTTTTCGGAAAGTAGATTTAATCTATCCGGTAAAAGTTGGGAAACTAGCTTTAGAAACTGGAGCCAAGCAATACTTACTCGTTTCCTCCATCGGAGCCAACGCTCAGTCTTCCATTTTTTATAGTAAAACCAAAGGCGAAGTCGAAGCTCAGATTGCCGCTTTGGGTTATCCAAACTATACTATTTTCAGACCGTCCATGTTATTGGGAAAACGGAAGCAGTTCCGTTTGGGTGAAGAACTCGGAAAAGTAGTAAATCTGGTCTTATCTCCCATCACTTTACTCGTTCCACCCTTGCGAAAATACAAGGGTATTCAAGCCAGTAAGGTAGCCTCGGCGATGTTAGATATAGCCAGCCAGGAAGTCCCTGGCCAGCATATCATTGAGTCGAATGATTTACAACGGTATTAACGATCGCTTTCGTCGTCGTCGGTATAATGAATGGATACCGTTTGCTCCAGAGCAAAAATGGTTCGCCAAATGTCCTCTTCAATTTCGGTAAAGAGCTTACCGCGACGGTCCATCGTATTGCGGGCTACATCTACCGCTTTGGTAAACCGATAGGGTTCAAAACCCGTATCAGCTCCGCCCCAGCTAAACGAAGGAATATGCTTAGGAGGGAAACCCGCTCCGAAAACGTTGACATTAACGCCCACGACGGTTCCGGTATTAAACATGGTGGAAATTCCCGCTTTGGAGTAATCGCCCATGAACAATCCCACAAACTGGCGACCCGTGTCTTCGAGTTGCTTGGTGGTATAATCGTAGAGTTTTACGTTACCGTAGTCGTTCTTCAGATTGGAGTTATTGGTATTCGCTCCGAGGTTACACCATTCGGCCAGATAGGAGTTCCCTAAAAACCGTCGTGGCCTTTATTCGAGTACCCCATGAGAATACTCATGCTGATCTCTCCCCCTACCTTGCAATGCGGGCCGATGGTGGTGCTTTTTCGCATTTTTCCACCTAGATTAATAACGGCTCCTTCTAAAGCAGCAAAGGGTCCCTGGATGATTACACCGTCCTGCACCTGAACGTCTTTGCCCAGATAAATCGGGCCGTTTTCAGCATTCAGAATCGCCGAACGTAACTCTACGCCTTCTTCAATAAATATCTTTGATTCATTGTAATAGGCCGTAAATCGATCCGTAATGGGCTGGCTGGTTCGACCTTCCGTAATGCGTTCAAAATCCGCCGCTATTTGTTCGCCATTATAAGCCACCAGATCGGGCAGGCGTTGAACTACGGTTACTTTATCCCAGTAATATTGCTTATGAAAAGCAGGATTATCATGTATTAAACTTTCCAGGGGCAGGTGTTTTCCCCGTACCGCCAGCAAAATGGGACCTTGTAATAAGGCTTCGCCGGGTTCTAGCTCTTCTAGGGAACGAATGAGCCGCTCACTGGGGCAGAGGCCACCGTGGATATAAATAGTATCAGAACCTTTCTTGTAAGGGTACTTTTCCTGTAAATAGGACTGCGTATAATGCGTGGGTTGTACTCCCAGCCAGTCTGTCCATTTTTCGGTAATGGTTCGAATGCCTATCCTTAATTCAGCCATGGGCCGGGTAAAAACCAGTGGCAGTAAATGGGGACGAACTTCCGGGCCATCAAACAGTACATAATTAATCATAAGACCGTGTTAGGATTTGCTGCCAAAGTAAAGCAAAAATTAGGCGTGGGGATAGACTTGCCTTAATATTATGCAAATACAATCATTAATTCATCAACTATTTTTACAGACTTTTTCAGCCAGACTGTTCCTTTCTTAAATTTCATAAAACAATAAAAGGCCTTTTGAGTCTTTTATGATTGATTTCATTACGTTTACATTTGAGTATAATCTAACACCTAAAACTTATGAATATACCAGAAGACGATTTCGAATTTTTTGATGAACCCATGGACGAAAGCGGAGATATCATGGACCCTGCCGAAGAGATGGACGAATTCACAGCGGAGCAGGATTATGAATATGAAGACACGGATGACTTCGAAGAAGAAGAATTAGACGATATGTAATCTTACGCTTTCTCGCATAAAAAAGGCACTTACCCCTGTGGATAAGTGCCTTTTTATTAGCTCAGACGATCCCTAATTACTTCGCCAGTTTTACCTGCAAGCCTTTGTCCAGCTCATCCAGGAATTCTTCGGTGTAGAGATAGTGCTCACCGTGGTTTACTTTGTTACCGTGGATGGTAATGGCTAAATCTTTAGTCATTTTACCTGCTTCAACGGTTTCAACGCAAACTTCTTCCAGTGCCGTTGCGAAACGAATCAGTTCTTCGTTACCATCCAGTTTACCGCGGAACGCCAGACCACGCGTCCAAGCGTAGATCGAAGCGATGGGGTTCGTAGACGTACGGTTACCTTTTTGGTGCTCGCGGTAGTGACGAGTTACCGTACCATGAGCAGCCTCTGCTTCCATTACAGAACCATCGGGAGTTAAAAGTACAGAAGTCATCAGACCTAAAGAACCGAAACCTTGAGCTACGGTATCAGACTGAACGTCACCATCGTAGTTTTTACAAGCCCAAACATAGCTACCGTTCCATTTCAGAGCTGCGGCAACCATGTCATCGATCAGACGGTGTTCGTAAGTAATGCCTGCTTCTTTGAATTTCTCAGCGAATTCAGCATCGAATACAGCCTGGAATACGTCTTTGAAACGACCATCGTATTTTTTCAGGATGGTGTTTTTCGTAGACAGGTATACAGGCCAGCCTTTTTGCAGACCTACCTGGAAGCAAGAACGAGCAAAACCAGCAATTGACTCGTCCAAGTTATACATACCCATGGCAACACCAGCACCGGGGAAGTTAAATACTTCATATTCCTGTACCGTTCCGTCTTCGCCTTCGAATTTCATCGTCAGCTTCCCTTTTCCGGGAACTACGAAATCCGTTGCACGGTATTGATCACCGAAAGCGTGACGGCCTACGATGATAGGAGAAGTCCAGGTCGTTACCAGACGAGGGACATTCTGCATAACGATAGGCTCACGGAATACAGTACCATCCAGGATGTTACGGATCGTTCCGTTAGGGGATTTCCACATTTGCTTCAGGTTGAATTCTTTCACCCGAGCTTCATCTGGAGTAATCGTGGCACATTTAATACCAACGCCGTATTTTTTGATAGCGTTTGCTGCATCTACCGTCACCTGATCATTCGTCTCGTCACGGTATTCGATTCCTAAATCGTAATATTTAATATCGACATCAACATAGGGAAGAATAAGCTTTTCCTTGATAAACTTCCAGATGATTCGGGTCATTTCGTCCCCATCGAGTTCAACGACTGGGTTCGCTACTTTAATTTTCTGCATGATTAGACGTCGGAAAGAGTCAGGTAATGAATTGAACCCCAAAGGTAAGCAGGACAGGGAAATGAAGCTAAAAAAAAACAGTTTATACCATTTTATCTATTCAATTACTCAATTGGGAATGGTAACTTTGCAGGAAAATACAAAAAATACGATCTGTAGAGGGATTCTAAAGCTTATGCAAGGCTCTCATTAGGCCACACTTTACAGCATTTCCTTATTCACCATGTTTGATAATTTACAGGACAAGCTCAATAAAGCCATCCGTACGCTGAAAGGTAGCGGCAAGATTACGGATGTAAACGTGGCCTCGACCGTTAAAGAAATTCGCCGGGCCCTGACAGACGCCGACGTTAACTTTAAAGTAGCTAAAGATATTACGGACCAGATCCGGGAAGAAGCCATCGGTCAGAAAATCATGATCGCGGTAGAACCCGGCCAGATGCTGGTAAAGATTGTTCACGATAAGCTGACGGCTCTGATGGGCGGTCAGGCTGAAAGTGTCAATCTGAAAGGTTCTCCTGCCATTGTTCTGATTGCGGGTCTGCAAGGTTCGGGTAAAACTACCTTTACTGGAAAGCTAGCTAATAGCATCAAGAAACAAGGCCGCCAGGTAATCGTTGCTGCTTGCGATATTTATCGTCCGGCGGCTATTGCCCAGCTTCAAACCCTGGGAGAGCAAATCGGTGTAGAAGTTTACGCAGAGCCTGATAATAAAAACGCCGTTGAAATTGCCCACAATGCCGTTGAATACGCGAAGAAGAACTCCAAAAACGTAGTCATCATCGATACCGCCGGTCGTCTGGCGATTGATGAGGCCATGATGCAGGAGGTTGAGAACGTGAAGAAAGCCATTGAACCCACCGAAACGCTTTTCGTAGTGGATTCGATGACGGGTCAGGATGCCGTTAATACGGCCAAGACCTTCAACGATCGTCTGAATTTTGACGGCGTAGTCTTAACTAAGTTAGACGGGGATTCTCGCGGGGGTGCGGCCCTTTCGATTCGTCAGGTGGTTAATAAGCCCATCAAATATATGTCGACGGGCGAGAAAATGGAAGATTTGGACATCTTCTACCCTGATCGTATGGCAAGCCGTATCCTTGGCATGGGGGACGTGCTTTCGCTGGTAGAGCGGGCTCAACAAGCCTTTGACGAAGACGAAGCCAACCGCATTAACAAGCAGATTCGTCAGAACCAGTTCAACTTCGAAGATTTCTACTCGCAGTTGCAGCAGATCAAGAAGATGGGTAATATCAAGGATTTGATGGGCATGATTCCGGGTCTGGGTGGAGCGATTAAAGATGTGGATATCAGCAATGATTCTTTCAAACCCATCGAAGCCATTATTAGCTCAATGACGTTGAAAGAACGTAAAAACCCGGATTTAATTGACGGTTCACGTCGCCGCCGGATTGCCGCAGGTTCAGGAACGAGCATTCAGCAGGTGAACAACCTCATGAAGCAATTCGAAGAGATGCGGAAAATGATGAAAACCATGAACAAAGTTCAGGACGGCAAAATGAAAC
The DNA here is from genome assembly GCF_002838835.1 of Siphonobacter sp. SORGH_AS_0500. Classification (GTDB taxonomy): domain Bacteria; phylum Bacteroidota; class Bacteroidia; order Cytophagales; family Spirosomataceae; genus Siphonobacter. The sequence continues at coordinate 60,405 of NZ_NHPP01000008.1, read as the reverse complement.
TGCCTAACATGAATATGCTCAAGAAGTAAGTCTTGAGTTTGGCGTTTAGGGTTTTGAGTTTTTCCGATTACTTCAATAACAAAGAAGACCTTCCAATCACAACTGGAAGGTCTTTTCTTTTGAAAGTTATTCACTCAAAACCCTAAACTCAAAACATCCCAACCCTTACATTTTCATCTTTTCAAACTTCTTAGGGGCATATAGGAAGCCGAAGGCTTGGGCTCCCCGCTTGGTATGAACTTTATGATGAATATAATGAGCCCGCATCATACGTTTCATATAGCGGGATCTGGCTACAAATTTGATCTTGATGCGACGATGTACGATTACGTCATGAAAGATAAAGTAGAAGATGCCGTAGCCCGTTACTCCAACCCCCATCCATAAAAGAAAACCCAAACCGGGGACTTGTAACCCGGCAATGATCAAAGAAATCGCTACGGTAGCAAACACCACGGCGAAATAATCGTTTTTTTCAAAAAAGCCGGGATGATGATTATGGTGGTCTTCATGCCAGGACCACAGCCAGCCATGCATAATGTATTTATGCGTAGACCAGGCTACAGCTTCCATGAGAAAAAACGTTCCGATAGCAATTAAAATATTCCAGAACAGCTCCATAATGTGATCGAATGATACCTGAAATGAAACGACAAATCAGGTCGAAATGTTTGGAATTTTTCGGGAAGAAAATCCTTTTTCAGAAGTAAAAAATATTTCAAAGAGAAGGCTTTTTTCTTTGAATCGATTAAGTAAATTTGAGAAACCCTCTAACTACGATGGTCATGAAGGATGGCTGGTCGGGAATGGCGGAGAAAACCGCAACCCGCAGTGTACGTGGCACGATGGATCTTCGAGCCCTGAAAGAATTGGTGAAGAAAGGTGAAAGCGAACGGCTGGAATTCAAGCTCAAAGCAAACCATCCCGAAAAAATTATCCGCGAGATTGTCGCTTTCGCGAATACACAGGGGGGGCTCCTATTAGTCGGAGTAGGCGACGACAAATCCGTTCCCGGTTTGAAATTCGCCGACGACGATGAGTTTATCCTCTGTCGGGCCATTGAAAAGTATTGCTTCCCTGAGATTGAATATACCCTCGAACGAGTTTACGTCGAAAATGACCGCGAAGTGCTGGTCTTTCGTATTCCCCGCAGTCAGCAACGTCCGCATTATGTAAGTTTGGATGCTGCCAAACAGGAAAAGAAAACCTACGTCCGGGTCAATGACCGTTCGATTCAGGCTAGTAAGGAAGTTCGGCAAATTCTAAAATGGGAAGACCGTGTGCAGGACATCAAGTTCAAATACGGTCGGAAAGAAGAAGTATTAATGAAATATCTGGGCGAACATGCTGATATTACCGTTGATCTTTTCTCGCAAATTGCCCGAATTCCACTTTGGATGGCCTCCAAAACGCTCATTACCTTAACGCTTGCCAACGTTCTGAAAATCAGCCCCGACGAAACTGCTGACCATTTCAGCATGGCGGCCTGATTTCAAAATCATACCCCAATGTACTGAACTGCCGGCTCTTTGCTGGCAGTTTTAGTTTGGATACTTAACCAAGAGCTTACTATTTTTGAAGTAGAAGCCTATCTTTTACCTCGATATACTTGGCATGAAAATTACACTCGTAGCTGCGATGGATTCCAATCGCCTAATTGGCAATCATGGGATACTTCCCTGGCCTTCTTTACCAAACGATCACGCCCACGTTGAGCAACTGATCCGCGGAAAGAAAACCATCATGGGACGAAAGAGCTATGATACCCCTGATCGTCTCTGGTCGGAAGTAGGCAATATTGTGGTTACCAGTCAACCAAATTACGAGGTAGATCCGGGTTTCGAAGTAGTAAGCAGTATTGAAGAAGCATTAGAACGATACCGTGATGAAGCAGAGGTCATCGTTTTGGGGGGAGCTCAAATTTATACCGAAACCTTACCCAAGGCCGATCAACTGGAGTTAACCTTCATTCACGGAGCATTCAAAGGCGATGCTTATTTCCCGGCATTCGATCCGGCTGATTTTGAGTTAATTAAGCGAGAGGATCATCCCGCTGACGAAAAGCATTCCGTAGCTTATTCTTTTGTTACCTTCGTTCGTAAGTAGTCAAGCTTCGTTTGGGGTAGCTTTTTTACTTTAGAAATCTGTTTCGCAGCATTAATTACTCCTGTTTTCGTATAACTGTTCTCTTGCCGCAATCAGCAGTTATGCAAGATTATCTATCCATTTCCTATTGATTTCAGGCCGCAACCTGAAGTAGTGCTGGACGCAGTTAGCATTCGTTTCTCCTCTGGTTCTCCTTTGCCAGAGCCGCTATTTCTTTCATTTCCGGTACGTATTACCCGTAGAGTTTTAATACATGTATTACGATTCGTTCAGAAAGCAAACAGGCCTACCGAACTTCGGCAGGCCTGTTTTGTATAGTTGGGTTTGGCGTTTTGAGTTTAGGGTTCTGAGTTAAATAAACTCAAAACCCTAAACTCAAAACTCTTAAAGTTTCGGCTTAATGATGCGATCCTTTTTCTCTTTCTTCGCTTTTTCCTCAGGAACCTGCTGCTCTTCACCTTCGATCAGGAAATCTTCGGGAGAAGGAACTGCAAATTTATCCACAGGTTTTACCACTTTCACTTCATTAGCGGCCAGAGCGTTTTTCTCCTGATCTTTTTTCAGAAAGTCAACCACGATTGGCGTTGCTACGAAGAGCGAAGAATACGTACCTACGATAACCCCAATCAACATCGCGAACGAGAAACCACGAATGGTTTCACCACCGAAGAAGAATAGTACGATCAGTACCAGCATCGTCGAAAGACCCGTTACGGCCGTACGGCTCAGCGTAGAGTTCAGGGCGTTGTTAATAATCGTTGGGATCGACTCGTTTTTCGCACTGCCTTCCCGCAGGTATTCACGAACCCGGTCAAATACAACGACCGTATCGTTCATGGAGTAACCCATAATCGTCAGCAAGGCTCCTACGAACGACTGATCTACGTCCAGTGAGAAAGGCAGGAAGCCATTGAAGATCGAGAAGATCGCCAGGATAATCAGAACGTCGTGCGATACGGCCACCATTGCTCCATAACCGAAGGCCAGCTTCTTGAAGCGAAGGAGGATGTACGCAAATACAACAGCAATACCCGCCAGGATGGAGTACAGCGATGAGAAAATCATGTCGTTGGCAATCGTAGGGCCAACTTTGGATGAACTCAATACTTCTGCTTTACCAATTTTGCTAACACCCTGAAGCAGTTTGTTCTGAGCTTCACGATCAGACTCAACAGTCGTCTGATCTACGAGGTAATCCGTTGTAACTAATACCTGATTACCACCGATACCGCTACCACCGTACGTTTTTACTTCAGGAGCACCATCCAGAGGAGCAGTCAGGGCATCACGAACTTCATCCGTGCTTACACTCTTGTCGAAACGTACCACGTACGTACGACCCCCTTTAAAGTCTACGCCTAAACCAAATCCTTTGATTACTACAGAAATAATACCCGCCGCGATGATTACCGAAGAAATGGTGTAGTACAGACGACGTTTCGATACGAAGTCGAAAGATGAATCTTTGAACCAGTTTTTCGTCAGATTAGAAACGAAGTTGATTTTCCAGCCTTTATCTACCCAGGTATCCATCAATACGCGGCTCACGAGGAATACAGCGAACAGCGAAGTAATGATACCAATTACCAGCGTTACGGCGAAGCCTAAGATCAGACCCGTTCCGAAGAATAACAGAATCAGACCAGATAACATCGTCGTAGCATTGGAGTCAATGATTGAGGACGTAGCGTTTTTGAAACCATCCGCTACGGCAAGTTTCATGGGCTTTCCGAGAGCCAATTCTTCCTTAATCCGCTCGAACACCAGTACGTTCGCATCCACCGCCATCGCAATCGATAACACGATACCGGCAATACCAGGCAGGGTCAATACCGAGCCTAAAGAGGCCATGATACCCAGCAGGAAGAATAAGTTGATTAACAGAGCGATATCGGCAATAAATCCTGATCGGTTATAGTAAGCGATCATGAACAACAGCACTACTACCAGACCAATTACCGATGAAATAATCCCCGCGTTAACAGCTTCAGAGCCCAGAGTAGAACCAATAACGGCCTCTTCTACAATAGTGGTTGGAGCAGGCAGTTTACCCGCTTTCAGTACCGTTGCTAAATCTTTACCTTCTTCCAGCGTGAAGTTACCCGAGATGCTAGAGTTACCGTTAGGAATCTCGCCGTTTACTACGGGAGCTGATTGTACATAACCATCCAGCAAAATAGCAATACGACGACCTACGTTAGCACCCGTCAGGTTTTTCCATTTACGAGCACCTTCGGCGTTCATTTGCATGGAAACGTCCACGCGACCACTCTGATCGTAATCCTGCGTTGCGTTGGTGATTACTGAGCCATCTAAAGGAACTTCACCGTTCGGGCCGCGTTTTACCGCCACCAAAGCCATAATGTCCTTATTGTTGATGTTACGAGGCTTAGACTCATACGCAAAGTTCAGATCCGAGGGGAATAAGGCACGAACGTCGTTACGAGCTAAAAGAGCATTCACGCGAGGCGTATCTTTTACCGCTACACCCAGTCCATCCTGCATAGGAATGAACAGTTTCGTTAAAGCCGTACCCGCATTAGCTGACTTCGCAGTATCGGTTTTAGCAGTACCTGAATCTTTTTTTGTTAAAGCAGAAGCTAAGCCCCCATTTGCTTTCGCAGCCGTGTCGGCAGAAGACTTTTGCGTAGCGGGGCTTTTCAGGGCCGCACTTTGCTCACGCTCTTCTTCCAGTAAGATGTTACCCAGTCCGTCTAAAGCAGGAGCATATTCCTGTAATTCGTATACTTCGCAGAATTCCAGTTTCGCAGAACCCGTTAACAGTTTACGCACCCGAGCAGGATCGTCTACCCCAGCTAATTCAACCTGAATACGACCTGAGTTAGGAATACGCTGGATGTTAGGGTTAGATACCCCGAATTTATCCACACGTTGCTGAATAACGCGGAAGGCACGATCCACAGCACCGTCCATTTCCGTTTTGATCATCTTCACTACGTCTGCATCAGAAGTCTGGAAGTTGATTGTCGCACGGTTCGTGGCGTTTGCAAAAATGTCAGCCAGTTTTTTGTCTGGGTTCAGACGTTTGAAGTTACTGGCAAAGGCATCCACGAAGTTAGACTGTGAATTACCCTGTTCTTTCTGAGTAGCGGCCAAAGCTTCCAGAAATTTAGGATCACGGCTATTACCTGAAAGGGACTTGATGATGTCCGCCGGAGAAACTTCCAGCATCACGTGCATACCGCCCTGGAGGTCAAGACCCAGATTCAGTTCACGCTCGGTAACTTGTTGAAGCGTACTTCCCAACCATACATCTTCTTTCCACAAAGAGTCGATGTAGCGTTGTTTTTTAGCTTTGTCTACTTCACCCGTTTTGAGGTCAGTAGCGTATTCGATCGCTTTTTTCTTGTAATCCTGCGACACGAACGTGAAAGAGAGGTAGTAGAGGCATAACGCGGCAAATACGCCGGTTAAAGCCACTATAACACCACGATTTTGCATGGAGAATTGAGCTTTTGACTATTCGCAATTACGAAAAGTCATTGGAGTATAAATAAAAGGGAAAAGGGGGTTACTAATGAAGGCGGAAAAGGAAAGCTAAACAGGCTGCCCATTCACCCGAAACTACGGAGCGTTCGGAGATATGACATGCTCAAAAAGCACCTCATGATAAGGAAGTCGGAATTGGGTAATTCCAATCGACGTCGGTTGCGGTTTTACCGTTTCAAAACTATAAACCGCTGGTGGCAGCAGGTAGAAGTCCTGCGTAAATGAAAAATCGGCCACCGTGACTGTCGCCATCGGGGAAAGTGCCTGCACGGTTGCTTTAGGCGTACCGGAAGTATGGTCTGATTTTTCAGTCTGAGCGGCGGGAAGCGGCAAAGGTCTTGCCGACACTCCTTTCACTGCAACCGAAGCAATCAGTAACACACTTGCCAGAAACAAGCTGAATACCCGTGCTATGGAACGTGATTTTTTCATTTGGGGGACGAAAATAACAATTTCCTTGGAAAGGCAAAGCATCTTTCCCTGATTTCTTCAAAAATACTTTACTCCACTGATTCCTTTCGCTGATTTTCTCCCGGACGAATGCATTCATTTCTCACGTTCAGCCCTTTCTGCCAAAGTTGTTTGCGTAAGTCGAGCCATTCTTGCTCGCTTAATCCTTCCGCAATGAATGATTGTTTTTGAAAGTCTTCTTTAACCAGGGTTAACGCAGGCATACCCTTACCCTTTATTTCATAAATAACCTCGCGTACCTTCCTCAAAGGAATGACTTTCTGATAACCGGGCCAAAGTGAATTTTTGATCATGAATTCCTCGTCCGACAAACTAAAGTTATGCAGGGTATGGACAGCTAATCGCCAAAAAATAAAAACAAGACTTGCATACATTAAAAAACCGAATGGCACCCGATTATCTGGATTAATAAAGATGAGCGGAAAACCAAAAGCATATAACAAAAGAGCATAAAATAGGAAAGCTCGCCACACACTCCCTTCGTAATTTACCAGATCGTCAGTTATTACTTCTCTTTCATCTATAACCGGCCTATGAATCGCTGATTGTTTTTCCGGTATCATTTGCTCCAGAAACAGCTTCATCAATCTACTATTTTGATACATTTCGTCAAAGATGATTAGCTCATTATTGTCTTTAAAGATGATTCGTGTTCCTTCTCCGGTTTTCCAGAGACGTTTGGAATGATATTTACCCGTTAAGTCCAGACGTTCAAGATCCTTCCAGTAGAATACTTCGTTGCTATTGTATATTAGTTTTTCAGCATCCATAAGCCAACTCGGTGCCTGCTCCCAGATGAACCAGGCCACATAGATGTAAGAAATGATGAACCCGATCCCAAAAATCAGAGCTGCCTTTTGTGCTGTGGTAGTTTTTTGAGTCCCCTCATGCGTAAAAAAAGAATAACACATGACTAGGCCTCCACCCACCATTAGTACAGCCATGACTAATAATATCCCCCAGAAATGGTACAGATGGCGTTTAGAACGAAGTATTTTCATAACAACAGCGGGTTAGCGTTTTTCATTAATTTTCAAAGAACGAATTATAAATGGCTTCTGAAACCATTATAGGATAAAAGGCCTGAAAGGACTTACTCTTTACGAAATCCATTATTTTCGCCCCGGAAACGAGGCTGTATTGGACCACTCACGATTCATTATGTACGGACAAGATATTCACGAATTTATACGCCTGGCTCTTCAGGAAGACGTTGGCGATGGCGATCATACCTCGCTTTCAACCATTCCCGCTGAGGCCACGGGGCGGGCTCGGTTGCTGGTAAAAGATACCGGAATTGTGGCTGGTGTAGAACTGGCTCAGCTCATCTTTGCTGAAGTAGATCCAGAGCTAAAAGTAGAATTATTACTGAACGACGGTACGGCTATTCAGAAAGGCGACATTGTCTTAACGGTAGAAGGTCGTTCCCAATCCATTTTGAAAGCGGAGCGGCTGGTATTGAACTGCATGCAACGCATGAGCGGTATTGCTACCTACACCCGAAGCCTCGCTGATTTGATTGCAGATTTACCCTGTAAGTTGCTCGATACCCGTAAAACCACGCCAAATTTCCGCATTTGCGAAAAATGGGCAACCCGTATTGGTGGAGCGGTAAATCATCGGTACGCCTTATACGATATGATTCTGATTAAGGATAATCACGTGGATTATGCCGGAGGTATCGAGGCCGCCATTACCAAGGCGAATAACTACCTGAAAGAAACGGGTAAAAATCTGCAAATTGAGATTGAAGTACGAAACCTGAAGGAGCTGGATGAGGTTTTACGCGTAGGTGAAACGCAGTCGCTGCACCGGATTATGTTCGATAACTTCAGCTTTGAAGACATGCGGGAAGCCGTTCGTCGGGTCAATAGAAAATACCCCACGGAAGCTTCCGGTGGCATCAATGAACAAACCATCCGCACTTATGCCGAATGCGGCGTAGATTACGTGTCGGTAGGAGCATTAACGCATCAGGTCAAAAGCCTAGACTTAAGCCTGAAAGCCTGGTAACAACGAGAAAAATGTTTTGGGTTTAGAGTTTTGTGTTTGGGGTTAATAGAACGCTACAACCCTCAACTCAAAACTCAAAACTTCCAAAACTCCAAACTAAAAGAATTTATGCCTGCTGTATTTCCCATGAGCCCTGAGGAGGAAGTCAATCGAATTGGCTATATCAGTCGCTCTGTCCCTAAAAATGTTGATTTAAAGGCTGAAATCCTTCGGATGAAGAAGGAGAAAAATGCGGTTATTCTGGCCCATTATTACGTTGACGGTGAAATTCAGGATTTAGCCGATTTTGTGGGGGATAGTCTTGGTCTGGCTCAGGCTGCCGAGGAAACTACTGCCGATATGATCGTCTTTTGTGGGGTTCACTTCATGGGTGAAACGGCCAAAATCCTCAATCCGAATAAAAAAGTCGTAATTCCTGATTTCAACGCGGGTTGCTCACTAGCCGATTCGGCTCCTAAGGAAGATTTCGCAGCCTTCAAAGCTCAATATCCCGAAGCTTTGGTGGTGAGTTACATCAACTGTACTGCCGATATCAAAGCCATGACGGATATTATCTGTACGTCGTCGAACGCTCTGAAAATCGTTGAATCCATTCCAGAAGATCGTCAAATCATCTTTGCTCCTGATGCGAACCTGGGCCGTTTTGTAGCGAAGAAAACAGGACGTGACCTGATTCTCTGGGACGGTGCCTGCATTGTTCATATCGATATTTCCCGGGAGAAACTGGCTAAACTCCGGGCCGAACATCCAAACGCTTTATTAGTCGCTCACCCCGAATGTAAAGAAGATATTCTGATGGAAGCCGATTACGTGGGAAGTACCACGGGTTTATTGGCTTATGTGCAAACGTCGCCGAATAAGGAGTTTATCGTAGCAACGGAAGCAGGCATTATGCACAAGATGAAAATTGCCAATCCCGACAAGCTGATTATTCCAGCTCCGGCCAATGAAAATAACTTCTGTGCCTGTTCGGAATGTCCCTACATGAAGATGAATACGGTTGAAAAGCTTTATAACTGCATGTATTACGAAATGCCCGAAATTCAGGTTCCCGAAGAAACCCGCGTGAAAGCTCTGAAAGCCGTAAAGGCCATGTTGGAGATTAGTAAGTAGTTGATCGTTGCTGGTTACTAGTTGTTATAAATTTAACATCCCGAAAGTTTTAGAACTTTCGGGATGCTTCGTTTACTAGGGTAATCAATCCGAATGGTATATATATTTACCCATTTCAACAACGACTAACCAACCACTCAAATGATAGAAGTTATTCAGGGAGACATTACTAAACTGGCAGTCGATGTCCTTGTTAACGCAGCCAATTCTTCCTTACTCGGCGGAGGTGGCGTTGACGGTGCCATTCACCGGGCTGGAGGACCAGCCATTCTGGAAGAATGTCGAGCCATCCGTGCTTTACAGGGCGGCTGTATGCCGGGGCAGGCGGTTATCACTACAGCCGGAAAGTTACCAGCTCAGAAAGTAATTCATACGGTAGGGCCTATCTGGCACGGAGGCAAGCAAAAAGAGCCAGAAACGTTGGCTAACTGTTATACTTCCAGTTTGGCACTAGCCGTTCAGAACAACCTGAAAACCATTGCTTTTCCAAACATTAGTACCGGAGTGTACGGTTACCCCAAAGCTGCCGCTGCGGAAGTCGCCGTTGAAACCGTTCGGAGTTTTATTAACCAGCATCCAGACGCTTTCGAGCGGGTAATTTTCGTTTGTTTTGAGGCGGATAATGCCGCTCTTTATCGTAAACGATTGGAGGAATATTGAGTTATCGACCGATGGCTACTCTTCGTAGAATGGAATCAATTACCTGCAAACTGGAAATGCCGTCGGCTTCGGCTTCGTAGTTTAGAATAACCCGATGGTTCAATACATCCGGGGCTATTTCCTTGATATCTTCGGGTAAAACGTAATCGCGTTCATCAAAGTAAGCCAGCACTTTGGCTCCCAAATTCAGAGCAATACTGGCCCGGGGAGACGCTCCAAACTGAATGTAACGGGCCTCTTCTTTCAAACCATATTGGAGCGGCCTACGCGTCGCAAAAACCAACTCGATGATGTAATGTTCAAGGGTTTCTGAAATGGCAATCTGGTTAATTTCTTTCCGAATCGCGAAGATTTCTTCCTTACTCAAAATGGGCTGTACTTCGTAGACGGCCTCCATATTGGTCATCCGTCGCATGACTTCTAGCTCGTCCTGCTTATCCAGATAGTCTACGAATACTTTCATCATAAAACGGTCTACCTGGGCTTCGGGAAGCGGATAGGTTCCCTCCTGTTCCACGGGGTTTTGAGTCGCCATGACGAAAAAAGGCTTATCTAGCGGAAAAGTCTGATCTCCAATAGTTACCTGCTTTTCCTGCATGGCTTCCAAAAGGGCCGACTGTACTTTAGCAGGAGCCCGATTCACCTCATCTGCCAGAATCAGGTTGGCAAAGACAGGGCCTTTCCGAACCCGGAAGTCATCCAGTTTTCGGTCAAAAATCATCGTCCCGACCAAATCGGCGGGTAATAAATCGGGCGTAAACTGAATTCGGTGGAAATCCAGATCCAGCACTTTCGCCAGTGTATTAATCGTTAATGTCTTTGCTAGTCCGGGTACTCCTTCCAGCAAAATATGGCCACCCGTAAATAAACCAATCAGCAAGCGATTAAGCAGACGTTCCTGTCCTACCACGACTTTGCTCATTTCAGCAAACATCTGCTTGATTTTCCGGGCATGTTGCAAATCGGCCATAGAAGTATTTAACTAATTCAGGTAAAATATTTAATGAAAATTCCGTTTAAAGCCGGGCCATAACCATCCGATCCCGACCCGATAAATCCTGCCGTAACTCCACGTTTGAAAAACCTACTTTTTTAAACTCCTCAACCGTTTCCAATCCCAAAGCCTGATTGATTTCTACGGCACAGAAGCCCTTGCTAGTCAAATGTGAAAAAGCGTACTGAGCAATAGCCCGGTAGAAAATAAGCGGATCGTTATCTTCTACAAATAAAGCCAGATGAGGTTCATGTTCCAGCACGTGTGCCGACATTTCCTGCGATTCTGATGCTTTTACGTAAGGTGGGTTTGAAAGAATGGCGTCGAAAAGCGAAGCGGGTAACTCTTCAGGGTCTAATGCATTCCCCTGCTGAAACGCTACCGTAACAGCTAGCCGCTGAGCATTTTCCCGAGCAATAGTCAAAGCTTCTTCCGAAATATCAAAAGCCGTTACCTGAGCATCCGGGCATTCGGCGGCCAGGGTCAGAGCAATACAGCCCGAGCCCGTTCCAATATCCAGTAACCGTGGGGTTTTCCTCGTTTTCAATTCCTGTAAAGCCCAGTGAACCAGTTCCTCCGTTTCGGGTCTGGGAATTAATACGCCGGGAGCTACGGTGAAGGTTCGCCCGTAGAAATGGCCTTCACCCAATACATACTGCACGGGTTCCTGGTTTTTCAGGCGTTCGATAATGCCTTCTATATCCGTAACTGGTGCAGTCACGGGTAGGTCCATTAAAACCTGCGTTCGGGTAAGGCCATAACGCCCCTCCAAAACCAGATAAGCAATGGATTTGGCTTCGTTGGTATCGTAGAGTTCAGAAAGCGGTTGGGTAAGCTGACGAAAGAGTACCTGGGCGGTCATAAACTAGTCCTTCACCTCCTCATAATCAATGTAATCGCCCCCTTTATAACCCTCTTTTCGGGGAGGTGCATAATCTACATTGATTTTTCCTTCGCGGGGACGCGACTGGCTGGATCGCTGCTGATCCTGACGAAACTCCCGTTCAACACGGGAAAATTGTTCTTTCAAAAATAAACGGAATACCCAACGCACGATGCGGGGAAATATGAAACCAATGGCCATGATGACCAAAAAGATCTTGAATATCATTTCGTTAAGTCTAAATTTTTAACGACACCTTAATCACACAACGCCGGAGCATCGGGATTTGTTACAAATGTAAATAGCATTTCGAGCTGTGAAGCCGTGACACGGTCTTCTGACAACGAAAGCTCCGGTAATTCCGTTCGGCGAACCCAGCGAACTTGCCCAATGTCGTGTCCATCGCTACGAATTTCGCCACTAACTACTTCACAACGAATAAAAAATTTATAAACGTACCAGGGCTGTGGTGGATGGGGATGCTGGCGTTTATCCAAGACGGCCAGGAGGCGAACAGGTTTAACAATCAGGCCCGTTTCTTCTTCGGTTTCTTTAACGGCAATTTCCGAGGGCGTGTACCCCACATCGGCCCAGCCACCCGGTAAGGTCCAGCGTAAATGGTCAATTTTTTCCTGAACCATTAACAACTCATCTTCTCCCCGAAACACAACTGCTCGAACATCAACTTTGGGCGTTGGGTATTCTCCTATTCCACTAGCAAAAAGCGGAGCTATTTTTTCAATGGGTTCATCCGTCAATTCATGGAGCAGTTCCACACTGATTTCCCGAATCTCCGAAAAACGCTCCAGATCATACGCATTAGGCGAATAGGTTAACCCTGCCTGAGCCAGTGCGTTAAGCCTTTTAGCGATTTCAAGTAGTTTACTCATAGCTGTTTGGAAGAGGAATATATCTACAAAAATAGAAGGCGACCTAAAGAGTTCACGGAAAATTCATAAACAACTTTTTATTTATTCTGTTAGTATTACTGCCTTTAGGTAATTATTTTATTCCTCTATATTATAACATGGCCCTCCGCCCCCACCCCTTAGAATTATTTCTTTTTAGCTGCGGATTGCTTTTGGGGGCAACGGGCAGCTTGTCTGCTCAATTCAGAAAACCCTATGAAATTCACATTCAGGCCGATGGCTTAACGGGCGGAGATCAACAAACTCCTTTCTGGTTAAGAGCCAATGAATTTGGGCTAATACCCCTCAAAGGCCCAGCGGGTATCTTCCGGGCTGGAGCCTCGCTGAATTTTGCCACCGCCTTACCTGATTCGAATAAAGCTAATCGTCGTAAACTTGATTGGGGCTTAGGCGTAGAAGGCGTTCAGATTACCGGACCTGAAAAACAGTTTGTATTACCCGAAGCTTATGCCAAGTTGCGTTACGGAAGAGTAGAACTCTGGGGAGGTCGCCGGAAAGAATTCATTGGCATTACTGATACCACCCTTACTTCCGGTTCTATCGTCTGGTCAAATAATGCGTTACCCATTCCTAAAATTCAGATCGGAACAGCCGGATTTATTCCTCTGAAATTCCTCAATAACTTCGTTGCTTTAAAAGGAAGTTTTGCTCACGGCTGGTTTGACGTTCCTTATATCCAGGGAGCTTACCTGCACTACAAATCACTGCATGGCCGTTTCGGAAAACCCGACGGCAAGGTTGCCTTCTACTTCGGCATTAATCACATGGTGCAGTGGGGTGGACATGCGGAGTATCTGAAAAACTCCCCCGTAGCTGTAAATGGACACCTGACTACGGCTCCCAAAGATTTCTTATGGGGCATCTTACTTGGGCAACTTTCTCAGGAACGCGAAAACGATCGGTTTACGGGCTTTGACGGCGAAAACCGAGTAGGCAACCATTTAGGAAATTATGACATTGCCTTGACAGTGAAAGGAGAAAGACAATCATTGTTATTCTACCACCAGCATATTTTCGAAGATCTTTCGGGTTTATTATTTCTTAATCACTTTGACGGATTATATGGATTAAGCTGGAGCCTTCCGCATGCTTATGATAAGTCTACTCGGCTCAATAAATTACTTTTTGAATTTCTGACCACGAACGACCAGGCCGGATCAACTTTTGATATTACCGCTCGTTTTCAGGGAGGGGATAATTACTTCAATCACTCCCAGTATGTACAGGCTGGTCTTATTATGATAAGGCCATTGGAACCCCATTACTACCCTTGCATCGGGAATTAGCTAACGAAAATTTACCGCACACTGAAAATTATTTTCCAGTCAATCGGGTAACTGGATTTCATTTGGCAGGTGATGGGTTACTGTTGGGGAAAATAATTCTCCAGGCCCGATTAACCTATACCCTCAATCGAGGTACGTACAGTTTTCCTTTTCCTACTCCGGCCCATCAGTTTTCTTCTCTATTACTACTAAAGACTAGTCCTAACTATCTAAATGGCCTTTCCATAGCAGGTAAAGTTGCTTACGACCAAGGTGATTTATATCGTTCCCGCATTGGGGCATTTCTGTCTTTATCCAAAACGTGGAAAAATGGTAAGTAAGAAATAAATTACTCATTTCTATTCAAAATATATTTATAAGCCTTTGGTAAGGTTTTTTACATGAAGATTTGGCAATTTCTCGTAACCTACCAATAGTTAAGTACTAATTATAGTCCATTCTATTGAAAGTATACTATTTATTATCAATAGTTCACTTTCAGTAAATGAGTTAAAATAATTTCTATTTTTTTTCTAAACCGCCAATCTAAGTACTCAATAACAACGTATATCTTTGCGATCATAATTGACTTTTGTTAATTGCAAGATTTTGATCAATAGTATCTAGTAAAGACGTTTTCATTCATTAAGTACAATTACTATCAACCCAAGGTATTAATCTATATTTACTAATCCTTTTTCAATAAAATTTATGATCAGTTCATCAAACAAGTCTACTTCTTCCGGTACGACTTCGGAAAACAAAGCGGCTTTAGGTCGCCGAACCTTCCTCAAATCTGCTAGCTTAGCCTCTCTCTCTGCTGCTGCTATCTATGCTTCTTCTTGTACGGATCACAATGGTAACCCCATTCCAGACGGTACGGTTGATTTAGGTTCAGGAGACGTAGGAATTCTTAACTACGCTTATGCACTGGAACAATTGGAAGCCGCTTTTTACACGCAAATCGTAGCTACTCCGTATTCGGGTATCACTTCACAGGAACTGACGGTCATGACTGACCTCAAGAACCATGAAGTAGCTCACCGCGATTTCTTTAAAACTGCGATTTCTGCTGCTGCTCCAAGCCTGGTTATTCCTTCACTGGAGGTTAATTTCTCAGCCATCGATTTCACAAGCCGTGCCAGTGTTTTGGCAACAGCAAAAGCGTTCGAAAACCTGGGTGTAGCTGCCTATAATGGAGCAGGTAAATTTCTAAAAACACCTGTTTACCTGCTTCTTGCTGGTAAAATCGTTTCGGTGGAAGCTCGTCACGCAGCCATCATAAGTACTTTACTGGAGGGTTTCAATGGTCAGTTTACAGGCGGCCAGGTTGATGCCAATGGTTTAGATAAAGCAATGACCTTCGCAGAAGTATTGCCTATCGCTCAAACGTTTATCAAAACCAAAATTTCTGGTGTAAACTTACCTAAATAACTAACCCTATTTGCTATTATGAACTTGTTTGAACTTTTCGCAAAAATTGATGAACTTGATCCTGAATCAGGTGAACGTTTATCCTTCTATAATCGCCGTCACATCCTGAAAAATGGAGCTAAAGCTACTGCTCTGGCGGCACTACCTACTCTTTTCGCATCCGTAGTTAATAAAGCTTATGGTGCTGATTTACCCACTCAAACCCGCGGTGTACTGGAGTACGCATTAACGTTAGAATACCTCGAAGCAGATTACTACATGAAGGGTGTTCAGAGTGGTATCATTCCTCAGAGTCAGCGTGAAGTCTTTGAAACCATCAGCAAACATGAAACGGCACACGTTCGTTTATTGGAAGGTGCATTAGGCTTATCTGCCGATGCTAAAAAGCCTAAGTTTACTTACGCAGCTTATCCAGACGTATTCACCAATTACCAACCTTCCTGGTTGTATCGCAATCTTTTGAAGACTTAGGTGTACGGGCGTATAAAAACGAAGCTAAAAACCTGATGGAATCTCCTGATTTATTACAGGTTGCTCTTCAGATCCATGCGGTTGAAGCTCGTCACGCGGCAGTTGTTCGCAGTATCCGTGGCCAGAAAGGCTGGATTGTGGGGAATGGCATGGAAAATGGCATGGCTCCTGCGGTTCCTGCTATTTATGAAGGTGAATTGAATACTGAGCAAGGCGGTGTTGAACTGGTAGGCAAAATTGCTGGCCAAGATAAAAATACGCTTAGCGAAGGTTTCGATGAACCCCTAGGTAAAGATCAGGTATTAAGCATCGCTAAATTGTTCCTTGCTTAATTCGGGCAAAACTTATTTATAAAAAGAAAAGGGGCTTTACAGTCCCTTTTCTTTTTATCCGACCTTAATAAAACAGAAAAAGGAAGACCTAAATCTTCTTTTTTCTATTAATCATCTATTCTGGTTTACTACCAGGTAGTCGTAGTCGTGATTGTTTCTGTTAATACCGGAGTGGCAAAAAAATCAAGTAAATCCTGATTCAGTCGAGGCCATTCGGTATAGAAGAATCCGTGAGGAGCTCCTTCGTAAGCTATCAATTGCGAATTAGGAATATTCTCTGAAAGTAACTTACCAGAGATTTCAAAAGGCACTACTTGGTCACTTGTACCATGAATGATAAGCGTTGGCACAGTAATACCTGGCAAGTCGGCCCGAAGATCCGCCTGGCTGAAAGTAAGTACGTTTTCTACCGTTGCCTTGGGCGAAGCTTCCATAGCAAGGCTGTGGAACCAATCGGCTAATTTGCTGCTTACCGGGTTGTTGAGTAAACTAACCCCAAAGAACTGCTTTGAGAAATCTTCAATGAAAGCCGCCCGGTCCTGAAGTGACTTCTCAATCATTTCATCGAACGTACTTTTGTCCACGCCATCGGGGAAGTCTTCCGTTTTCAGCATATGAGGAGCAGCAGCTCCTAACAATACGAGCTTTGATACGCGTCTGCCTTGATGACGGGCCATGTAATGAATGGCTTCAGCACCTCCCTGCGAGAACCCAACCAATGTTACATCGTACAGATCCAGAGCGTCCAGCACAGCAGCCAGGTCGTCCGATAAGGTATCGTAATCATAACCCTGCCAGGGTTTATCAGAATCCCCGAAGCCGCGACGGTCAATCAGAATACAGCGATAATGATTTGCGATCTGATTAACCTGATATTCAAACATTTTATGATTTAAAGGCCAGCCGTGAAGAAAAACGACAGGTTGTCCTTGTCCCCAGTCTTCTACAAAGACCTGAACACCGGGAGCGGTTTCAATATAAGCCATACATAGGTGAGTTGAGACCAAAACAATGGTCGATGGTACATAATACGGCTATTATCAGAAAAAAGACGTTCCCTCGCAGAGGAAAATGAGCCTTATAAAAGTTGATGAACAGAATCCCCAATGTTCAGAGTATCAGTTCATACCCTGGGAAATATTATCTCAAATCATGATAAGTTAATTCATAAAAAAGCCTCGCTCCAGAAGAAGCGAGGCTCGTAAGAAAAGCGGGATTATTTATCGACTCAGATATAAGTTACGCTCGGCGTAAATCTTCTGGAAGACTTCATCCGTCAGATCATCAATGAAGTAAATGGCTTCACCCGTTGACTTCATTTCAGGCCCGAGTTCTTTATTTACTCCGGGGAATTTGTTAAATGAGAATACCGGAATCTTAATCGCATACCCATTTTTCACCGGATTGAACTTGAAGTCCGTTACCTTATTCTCACCCAACATTACCTTCGTTGCGTAATTAACGTAAGGTTCCTGGTAAGCTTTACAGATGAAAGGCACCGTACGAGACGCCCGGGGGTTAGCCTCAATGATGTACACTTTTTCATCCTTAATGGCAAACTGAATATTCAGTAAGCCTTTGGTTTTCAGAGCAACCGCGATTTTCTTAGTGTATTCCTCAATTTGCTTGAGTACGTTTTCGCTCAAATCAAAGGTTGGTAATACCGCGTGAGAATCTCCCGAGTGAATACCTGCGGGTTCAATGTGCTCCATAATTCCGATGATGTATACATTTTCACCGTCACAGATGGAATCAGATTCCGCTTCGATTGCGTTTTCTAGGAAGTGATCCAGAAGGATTTTATTGCCTGGAATGTCACGGAGTGTATTCACCACGTGTTGTTCCAGTTCTTCTTCATTAATCACAATCTTCATCGACTGGCCCCCTAATACGTAGCTAGGACGCACCAGCAGCGGGTAACCCAGCGTGCGAGCTACTTCCACCGCATGATCAGCGGATTCAACCGTATCGAATAATGGATAAGGCACATCCAGTTCACGAAGCAAGCTTGAGAAGGCTCCGCGATCTTCGGCTAAATCCAGAGCTTCGAAGCTCGTTCCGATGATTTTGATACCGTATTTGGAAAGTTTTTCTGCCAGTTTCAGAGCCGTCTGACCACCCAACTGAACGATTACCCCTTCAGGTTTTTCATGCTGAATAATGTCGTACACATGCTCCCAGAATACGGGTTCAAAGTATAATTTATCAGCAATGTCAGGGTCCGTCGATACTGTTTCAGGGTTCGAGTTAATCATGATCGTTTCGTACCCTGCTTCTTTCGCCGCTAACACGCCGTGAACGCAGGAATAATCGAATTCGATCCCCTGACCAATCCGGTTCGGTCCTGAACCTAAGATGACTACTTTTTTCTTATTCGAAACAACAGACTCGTTATCTTCTGCCTGTGAACCACTAGCAAACGTTGAGTAGAAGTAAGGCGTTTTCGCTTCGAACTCAGCCGCACAAGTATCTACGCATTTGTAGACCCGTTTGATACCCAGCTCATTACGTTTCTCATACACCTGGCTTTCCAGACAGTCGATCATGTGAGCAATCTGACGGTCGGCGAAGCCTTTTACCTTGGCTTCTTCCAATAAATCTTTCGAAATCGTATCGAGTGTATGTTTCTCGATTTCCTTCTCCAGACGAACCAGATCTTCCACCTGATACAGGAACCAGCGGTCAATCTTTGTTAATTGCTGAATTTTCTTGAACGAAATTCCTAAACGGAAAGCATCATAAATATGGAACAGACGATTCCAGGAAGGATTAGCCAGGGAGTGTAGGATGGCATTCTGATCCGTCAGTTCTTTCCCATCAGCACCCATGCCATTTCGCTTGATCTCCAGCGACTGACAGGCTTTTTGAAGAGCCTCCTGGAAGTTGCGGCCAATACCCATGGCTTCGCCTACCGACTTCATTTGAAGTCCTAGACGACGATCTGAACCTTTGAATTTATCGAAGTTCCAGCGGGGTACTTTAACGATCACGTAGTCAATGGCAGGCTCGAAGAACGCTGACGTGCTGCCCGTAACGGGGTTGATCAGTTCGTGCAAACGGTAACCGATGGCCATTTTCGCAGCAATTTTCGCGATAGGATAACCGGTCGCTTTTGAAGCCAGAGCCGACGAACGTGAGACGCGAGGGTTAATCTCAATGGCGATGATAGCGTCGTTTTCGGGGTTAACCGAGAACTGAACGTTACATCCACCCGCAAATTTCCCGATGCCATCCATCATCATGATAGCCATGTCACGCATTTTCTGATACAGGGTATCAGGCAGCGTCATGGCAGGAGCCACCGTTACAGAATCGCCGGTGTGAACTCCCATTGGGTCAAAGTTTTCAATCGAGCAAACAATGATGAAGTTACCATCACCATCGCGGAGTAACTCCAGCTCGTATTCCTTCCATCCCAGAATCGATTGCTCAATCAGTACTTCATGCGTTGGCGAAGCGTGCAAGCCCCGATTCAGCATTTCATCAAATTCCTTGGGGTCATTCACGAAACCACCACCTGTTCCACCAAGGGTAAATGAAGGGCGGATTACCAGAGGAAAACCTACCTCCTGAGCGATTTCTTTTCCTTCCAGGAACGAACGGGCGGTACGTCCTTTACAAACACCAACGCCCAATTCCAGCATTTTCAGGCGGAATTTTTCGCGGTCTTCGGTCGTCTCAATGGCGTCAATGTCAACCCCAATGATTTCCACCCCGTACTTTTTCCAGATACCGGCCTTGTCACAGTCGATAGCTAAATTTAACGCCGTCTGGCCTCCCATTGTCGGCAAAACGGCGTCAACCTTGTGTTTTTCAAGAATCTCAATGATGGACTTTCGCTCCAACGGCTTTAGATACACATGATCGGCACTAATGGGGTCCGTCATGATAGTAGCGGGATTGGAGTTGATCAGAATGACCTCGATGCCCTCTTCTTTGAGTGAGCGGGCTGCCTGAGAGCCAGAATAGTCGAACTCGCAAGCCTGACCGATGATAATGGGACCAGAGCCAATGATCAGGACGGATTTGATGTCGGGATTTTTGGGCATTTTTTCAGGTATCTGTTAACAAGCCATTATCAATGATAATTCGTTGATTTTCAACGCAGACATCATTAACACGGACTAAATAACGATCAACATCCCGGAAGTGGCCGGGCAAAATTCGTGCAAAATTAGGAGTTTGCCGGGAAACGAAGGAATTTGTTTTTATATTTCTATAAAACTTTCTTACCTGTCGAGAGGTTTGGCCTTAATAACCTTTCTTTGTGAGAGGGACCTTACAGCCTTTCAAAGTCGAGCCTCTTTTCTCACTCAATTGTTTTATTTAGTTGTTATTTATGCCATCTCGCCCTTCAGTAGATGTAGCCATTAACGTTTACGGCAAGCCTTACCAGACTGCAGTCACGCTATTATCCTTATTAAAGCATTCGGGTCAATGGATCGATAAAATCTACTTCATAGAAGAACGCAAACAGCCCGAAGGAACAGATTTCTCCTTTCTATACCCTTTGCTAGGCAAGCGTCTAATTAGATATAAACCCTGGTTCTGGTTATGGACCAATCCTTTCAAAAAAGAATGGTTAATGAAGATTCCTTTCATTCGCCATGCAATCCGTTACCAATACGCCTGGGAAAAATCAGATAAGAAATTTTTAATGGTTACCCATAATGATGTACTTTATACAGGAGACTTGCTAGGTGTATACCTGGATCAGATTGGTGACCATATTGGGGTAGGTAAAGTAGGACAGTGTTGGAATTGCCCGGCTTATACGGCCCAAAAGTGTGATAGCGAAACTTACTGGAACTATCGTCCTTCTAAAGAGGAGGTTTTGACGCTGGTAGAAGAGTATCCAGGAGCAAGGACCCAGCACTTTGAATATGAAATGAATCGAAGAAGTTCATGGCCCATCCCTGAATGTCGATTAAACGAGTATACAGCATTAATTAACCTGCACCTTGCTCGTCCTGTTACCATCCCTCAGGGGGCAGCAACAGCCTTTGGTAATATTGACGGACTAGATACTGCAACAGGCTGGTTTTGGCACATTAGTAACGCTGGCTACAAAGTAAAGCATGTTGATTTTGATCCTTATGCTACACACGATTGGGCTAATGGACTAAATAGCGGCCACGCAGCTCTTTTTGATAAGAATCTATACAAAAATGGTGAAAGTATAGCGAAAGAGTTATTAATCAAAGAATACGGTTTAAAACTTTAAAGTGTTGGTTTCAAAACTCCTTCTCACGAATTATAAACTATAAATGTAAACCGCTTATGAAGCGATTTAACTTCCTTACAAACGCTTTAACTCTAATCCTATTCAGTAGCGTTCTAGTCAGTTGTGGAGATTTAGACTTTTTAATATCTAAAAAGAAGCAAAGTTCGGTAGACCCTGCGGGAAACGGTGATGGATCAGGTGGTGGGACTACTCCTACTCCTCCTGAAGTAAAGCCCTCATCTATGGTTTATCTAACTAGTGAAACTATGAAAGTAGGCTTTCATATGGACTATGGTGGGGCTATAACCTATCTTTCTCCTGCAAACAGCTCTAAAAACATTATTAACAATCATGATTTAGGGCGACAACTCCAATATGCTTATTACTCTTTCCCTATTGAAACCTACAAACCTAATGGGGTATCTCCTCACCCTGCCTGGCAGGGAATTGGATGGGATCCTATTCAAACTGGAGACGTTTATGGGAATGGCTCACGAGTAATAGAAAGGCGACAAGATGGGAATAAGCTTTATTTCAAAACTATTCCTATGCAATGGGGATATAATAACGTTCCGTGTGAGTGTACCGTTGAAACTTATGCTGAGTTAAAAGGCAATGCTCTGGAGATACGTAATGTATTGCAAGTAAATCGTACAGATAATTTTCCACTTTTAGGCCGAGGACAAGATTTGGGTGGAGGTTTCCTTACTTCTGATTTTACCAGAGCTAAAGCTTATTTAGGTTTAGCTCCCTATACAGGATCCAATATTACTGATATCGACCTAACTGCACCTCCTTTTACAAATAATAATACAGCGAGTGTTGAAATGTATTTACCTGAAGGATGGACTTATTTATATAATAGCAAGGGGGTCGGTTTAGGCCTTTGGGCTCCCCATACTCACTACTTTAGTGTAGAGCTTATGGGCAAGGCTAATGAAGGAGACGAATACAGCGGAAATACGGGACGCTTTGGTGCTCACATGCCTGAAGTGCTGGATCGCAATATTCGGTATGAAAGCAAAGTAGCCTATATTATGGGATCAGTGGAAGATGTTCGTCAATATGCAGTAAGTCATAAAGAAGAACAAATCAAGCCTAACTTTTATTTCACATCTGATCGGCAACACTGGACTTTTTATACAGATACTGATGACGGGGGATTTCCCTTCAATGGCGAGTGGAGTTTTAAACTGGATAAATATCCAGTTATTCTTTTCAGCCCGGATATTTTCTGGGATTCACAAAAAGATAAAAAGCTTTATTTCCAGGTTGCTTATGATGGTACTGGTAAACAAATGAACGTTTCATGCTTCAAACAACGATCTTCGAGACTTAACGATTACAGTGACGCCAGTACAGCTTTTAATTTAATTAATGATGGCCAATATCATACATACGAATTACCTGTTGGCGACATGGAAAACTGGCAGGGTATCATCAGAAAGATCATCATCAGCGTTCCAAATGAGTCAACAACAGGAAAAAGGTTAAAAATTAAATCTATCTCTATTACAAAACCCAACTAAAAGGAAAGCCAATGGCTTTCCCTTTTTAGTTGGGTTTATTGCTTTTCCCATTTTTGAGCTAACCATTTAACCTGATTATTTGAATATAACCCAAATTGATAGGTACCCTGAGGTAATGTTTCAACGAGAATGATTGCGTTCCCTCCCTTAGAGAATAGCAAGCCCGTTCGTAAAAAATTTTTAATAGAATTAGAGTTCGCTTTCAGTGGAGCTAGAAATATTCTTCCTGATGAATCTTTCAAAATCAAATAACTAGTCTTTATATTCTGGTCTATATCAGGCACCTCCACTACAAGTGAATTTCCTCCAAAATACATTTCATCAGGATGATACTGAAAGTTTATTACTTTATCTGAACTTGTTTTGTCCTCATCAGGAGCATACATATGCTGTGGAAAAGTATACAAGCGTTTTTTAACTAAATAGGGATAGAATCTTGCAGTAGCTAAATTATGGTCCTGGTCTACAGTCAAGAAAAATCCATTTTGTTTCCAATTAACTGTCTCAGCCACCAAAAGATCCTTCCGGTAGCAAATGATAGGCCAGTATATAAACCAGATTAAAGATACATATAATCCAGTTCCTATTATTAAAGGAACTTTAAGATACTTTTTCCAGTCGTATTTATTAATTAACGCTACGAACAACACATAAGCAGTAGTAACAGCATAGGTAGCATAAATCTGATACCTTGCAGTAATACCTACACCAACCCAGGATCGCGATAAAGACACTAATCCTGCAGACAAAATCAAAAATGTTAATAAACCCCAGATGGGTAAAAATTTATTATCTTTTGTACGTATAATACTTATAAATGCTATTCCCCATACTAGTAAAATTAAAATTCCTAAAAAGATAGCCCTGTTCACATAGTTAAGGGAGACATTTGCTCCAAGAAACACAAGAATATATTTTATAAATTGTATTGGATTTAATAAACTTTCTGTGACATGCGTATGCCCTCCCTTAGTAAAATCAATGAAGTAACAGATTATTGCTACAATAACACCGATGCTCCAGATTACCGCAGCTATTTTTCTTTTCTGAAATAATAGTAGCAATACGCCTGGAATTAGAATCAAAAGTCCATTGCCACTAGTGTATATAGCAAGTACGGCGAAAATGATTGATGTCATTAAAAACCATTTCCCTTCTTTTTGCAGTAATTGCAAGGATACCAATACTAAAAAAATAACTAGACTATGTTGTAAAACACAGATAGGCCAAAGAGCATCTTCCCAATAAACTGGCTGAAATAGCAGGAAGCTAACAGGAACAAAAAACCAAAGAGATAGCTTAGATATTTGAAAGTATCTTAATACAATAAAGAAACAACCAAGTATACTTAAATTACCTATTAATATTACTGATCTTAAATTAATCTCACCTTCTATTAAATAAATCAGATACATCACTACTCTTGGCACAGCAATTCTGTGATCTGCATGTACAGAAAAAGTCTCAATTAATATTTTTTTAAAATTAGACCTACTCTCCTCATTCTGATATACATAATGCATAAATGTTGAATCATCAGTCCAAGGTAAATTCACTGAAAAATGATACAACATTAAATAAAAAGCAATAATGGGGATTAGGCAAATAATTAACGGAAAGGTACGTCTTAAAGTCATTGGTTAATTCATTAAATATTGCTACCTATTCTTTAAATAAAATAAGAGTTGGCTGGCATTTTAAAGACGGTTTCAAATTTAATATTTTTCTTCTAATAAAAATAGCTACTTCTAAGAAGTAGCTATTTTATAAACACTGTAAATTATTTACCGCAATAAATTCTTCAATATCTCCACTTCAATCACTGGTGAAGAGCGTTCGTATAAGATTGAATAAACGGCATTCACTATGGGCATATCAACTTCATATTGCCGATTGATTTCGTAAATGGATTTAACAGCATAATACCCTTCAGCAACCATGTTCATTTCCATTTGAGCGGAGGTAACACTGTACCCCCGGCCAATCATGCTGCCAAAGGTTCGGTTTCGGCTGAACTGCGAATAAGACGTTACTAATAAATCCCCCAGATACGCCGAACCCATCAGATCCCGATAATAAGGATAGATTACATCCAGAAACCGCTTTATTTCCTGCATGGCATTTGACACCAGTACGGCCTGAAAGTTATCGCCATACCCAATTCCGTGACAAATGCCACAGGCCAGAGCGATAATGTTCTTCATTACCGCACAATATTCCACTCCGTATAAATCCGTTAAGGGCTGGGTACTTACAAAGCGACAAGTCATTAAATCGGCAAAGGCCGTTGCCCGCTGGATTTCGGGCGAGGCAATGGTCAGATATGACTGTTTCTCCAAGGCCACTTCTTCGGCATGACAGGGACCTGCAATGACACAGAATTGATCCTGCGAAACGCCGTAGTTTTTTTCCAGCCAATCCGTTACTAGCAAGTTTTCTCCGGGAACCATGCCCTTGATGGCGGATACGATTGTCTTTCCCGTAAAATCTTCCGGCCTTAATTCAGCAAGGGCTTCTGTAATAAATGCAGCAGGAACCGCCAGAATCACTACCTGACTTCCCTTCATAGCTTCGTGTAAACGAGTAAAGGGCTTCACCCGTTTGGGATGCAGCACTACGCCGCTCAAGTAGCGGGGGTTGCTGTGAAACTTACGAATATGCTCGGCATCTTTCCGATTTCGCAACCACCAGCGAATCTTGACTTCGTTTTCTGAAAGAATGCGGATAATGGCCGTTGCCCAGCTACCTCCACCAATAACCGTGATGGTTGTAGTATTTTTATTTGCTTCGTTCAATGCGGCTATCAAAAAATGTTCAATGCCAGACGTTAAAGAGGGTCATTCAAAAGAATTAAGCTCATGAAAAGACGGAGTGATCCCGAATTTCAAGGCTTCATACGCTCAGTATACAACGCTAACTACACGACAGGTTTCCTATTTCAAGTCGGTGAAAATACGGCATCTCCTTTAAAACACGCCCATTCGGTGGACAAAAACGTAGAATACTTTTTAATTTCTAACTTTTTTTCAATGTAAATATCAAACAAAAGGCCTTTGCATTCGTTTGGGAATCATCGAAAAAAACCCTTATTTTGCGGTTCTAATAAAATGGTCGTATGGCTTTAGTTAACAAAATCAGAGAACGTTCAGGAATTGCAATTACCATTATTGCCATCTCCCTCATCTTATTTATTGTGGGCGGTGACCTCCTCGGATCACGGGGACTTTTTGGAGGGAAGACTCAGAAAGTAGGTGAAATTGCCGGAAATAGCATTCTGGCCCAGGATTTCCAGAAAAAATTAGACCAGGCTCGTATGGAATACGAAGCTCAGTCCGGTCAATCCGCGAACGATCAGGTGATCGCTCAGCTTCGCGAGAAGGTTTGGAATGATCTGTTAATTGATTATGCATATCAAAAAGAATTTGATGCCCTGGGACTGACGCTTTCAGAAGATGAAAAGCAGGACATGTTCTTTGGTAAATACATTGATCCCGCCGTTCGTCAGAGCTTCACCGATCCTCAGACGGGCATTTTCGATATCAATCGGGTAAAACAACAGCGTGCTCAAATTCAGCAATTACCTGCGGGTTCTATCCAGCAGTTGGGCTGGCAGGCGTTTGTGCGTGACATTCAGCGTCAACACCTGATGACTCGTTACGTGAACCTGATCCGCATGTCCAGTTACGTAACTACAGCAGAAGCGAAGAAGGATTACGAAGCACAAACGGCAAAAGTTGACGCGAAATACTTGTATGTTCCTTTCTACTCAATGGCGGATTCAACCATCAAGGTTACGGATTCTGAATTGAAAGATTACCTAAACGCTCACAAAGATGAGTATAAGGGTGCCAATACTCGTAGTCTGGATTATGTCGCTTTTGGAGTTGTTCCTTCGAAAGCCGATAGCCTTGCTCTTAAGAATACATTAACGCAATTAGCCAAAGATTTGGCTAAAGCTACAAACGATTCTTCGTTTGCACGTATGAATTCTGACGTACCGCATCCGCTGTACTGGAGTCTGCGTGACATGGATGATCAATTGAAAGAAGCGGTAAAAGGCTTCTTCCCCGGTCAGATTGCAGGTCCTTTCCGTACCGACAATACCTATACTATCTATAAGTATACAGGTATGAAACGTGACTCGCTTTATACCGTTAAGGCCAGCCACATTCTGATTCGTCCTACCAATCAGTCCGATTCGGCAAAAGCTTCGGCTCGCGTTCGTGCAGAGAACATTCTGAAAGAATTGAAAGGCGGAGCTGATTTCTCAGCAATGGCCGCTCAGTATGGTACAGACGGTACCGCTCAACGTGGAGGCGACTTGGGTTACTTCCAGAACAACGGTTCGATGGTGAAGCCTTTCGAAACCGCCGTATTTGCTTACAACGGCACGGGCCTATTACCAAATCTGGTTGAAACGGATTTCGGTTTCCACATCATTAAAGTAACAGAGCCTAAAAATAACGTTCAGTACCGTGTAGTGGCTGTTTCGAAACAACTTGGACCCAGCCAGGCTACTCGTGATGAGGTTTATCGCAAAGCTGATGAATTTGCTGCCGCTAATAAAACGCTGGAGCAGATGGAAGCCGCTGCTAAGAAAGATAAATCTATCGTTCTTTTGAAAGCAAACCGTGTTCCTGAAGGTTCTACGAACCTGAACATGATGCAAAACGCTCAGCCTGTGATTCGTTGGGCTTTTGAAGACAAAACGGATGTAGGTGATGTTTCTCAGGTTTTTGAAGTAAACGATGCGTATATCGTAGCTGCCCTGACGGGTAAAACCTCTGAAGACGAAGTAAAAGTAGACGACTTCCGCGATGAGTTAACTGCGAAAGTTCGTAATCAGAAGAAAGGCGAAGAAATCCTGAAAAAGTTAAGCGGCTTAGCTGGTGCAGGTAGTTTGGAGCAAATTGCTCAGAAGTACGGTGCCGGTGCTTTAGTTGAAACAGCAAACGACCTGACTCTGAACAGCGGCTTACTGAACTCCGCAGGTGCTGATCCTACCGCCTTAGGTAAAGCATTTGGGATGAAAGCTGGTCAGAAATCGCAGCCCTTCAAAGGTGAAAGTGGTGTATTCATCATGGAAACCCTGAAGAAAATGGATGCTCCTGCCATTGCTGATTATAGCCAATACAAAAAGACCGCCCTGCAAACGGAATTACAACGCTCAGGTTACTTCGTAAACGAAGCCGTTCGCGAGAAAGCGAATGTGAAAGATTACCGGGCTAAATATTTTTAATCTCTACGGAGACGAAAGCACTGAAAACCTGGCTTCGGTCAGGTTTTCGCTTTTTAGAGCCTTGCTCTTTACTTTTGTATCTCTAATCACTAACGATGAAAGGCCTCTGGCCCAGCATCCAATCCATTATGACACAAGACAAGTTGAAAGACTTGAAGGCCAGCATAGAGGCCTTGAGGGGGTATCTTTGACTACGATGGGAAAAAGTACCAGATAGAAGAATTAGAACAAAAAACGCTTGATCCTGAATTCTGGAATGAACGGGAACGGGCGGAAAAAATTCTCAGAGAAATTCGTGGGCTAAAATTCTGGACGGATGGTTTCGATCAGCTCAATCAGCTTTTGGGCGATACCGAAACCATGATGGAATTTCAGGAGTTAGGCGAAGCGTCAGAAGCTGATGTCGATGCCGAAGCGGCCAAGCTGGAAGCTAAATTGGCTGAAGTAGAGTTCCGGAAAATGATGTCGGATGAAGGCGATAATATGGATGCCGTGCTGGAAATTAATGCCGGAGCGGGCGGAACTGAATCGCAGGATTGGGCGAACATGCTGTTGCGAATGTACACCATGTGGGCTCAAAAAAATAACTTCAAGATTAACGTCGTGAACGTGGCCGATGGCGATGTCGCGGGTGTTAAATCAGCAACGATTGAGATTTTGGGTGAATATGCTTACGGTAACCTGAAAGCAGAAATTGGCGTGCACCGTCTAGTTCGGATCTCTCCATTCGATTCTAATGCCCGTCGTCATACGTCCTTTGCTTCAGTCTTTGCCTATCCTTTGGTGGATGATACCATCGAGATTGAAATTAACCCGGCCGATATTGACTGGGATACGTTCCGAAGCGGTGGAGCCGGTGGCCAGAACGTGAATAAGGTAGAAACGGCTGTACGTTTGAAACACAAACCTTCGGGAATTATTATCGAGTGTCAGCAGGAACGCAGCCAGCTTCAAAATAAGGAAGTGGCGATGCGATTGCTGAAATCTCGACTTTATCAAATGGAGCTGGAAAAACGGCTGGCAGCTAAAGCTGAATTGGACGCAACTAAGCGAAAAATTGAGTGGGGTAGCCAGATTCGCAGTTATGTACTTGATGATCGCCGCGTGAAAGATCACCGCACGAATCACCAGACTTCAAACACTGACGCGGTGCTGGACGGAGAAATCAATGATTTCATCAAAGCATACTTAATGTCGGACGTAAGCGAAGAGCAGAGCTAAGCTCGGAGTAACGTAAAAAGGGACAAAACCAAACGGCTTTGTCCCTTTTACTTTTTACCTGTTTGAATACTCTTTTACTCTACTTCTGGTTTAATTACCGTTACTTCATCCGTAACCGCCAGGGGTTGAGCTACCTTGCGACGCACTACCGGAGCCGATCTACGGGGAGAATCAACCGCTGTTCTTCTTTGAACGGGCTTTTTACCTTCTTCCTTCTTGCCGCCTTTTTTTCTTCTCCCCCACCAAATCAGGAATCCGGTAACGGGCAAACTAGCTGAAATCAAACTGGCTAGGAAGGCCAGGATCTTCGTAGGTAAGCCCATCACAGCTCCCACATGCAGATCATAATTCATCCGACGGAGTTTATCGCCACCGTCCGCATCTTCGTATTTTCCACTGAAAGGTCCCGCCGCCTTTAGTGGTTTGAGAGTGAATTGATCGTACGTATAAACATCCGTTTTATAATAAGTCCCCGGCTTAAGATATACCGTGACACTGATGGCATCCTTGGGCGTTTGCGGCAGGTTCACAAACATGGCCTTCTGTGATTTTCCCTGATCCGTCAGATTCAGCCATACTTTATCAACACTAGTAATAGTAACCGGAAGGTTTTGGGTTGTATCAGACAGGGCTGTATTCCGTTCAAACGACAAACTGCGACCACCTGTAGTTACCCAATATAAGCCCTTACTAAACCACTGGAAACTGTATACCAGACCCGTTAAGGAAATAATGAGTAAGAAAAAGGTACTGTAAAATCCCCAAACATTATGTAAATCATAATTCATCCGTTTGAAGGTTCCATCCCATTTTACCTTGAAGCTTTTATCCCGATTGGCCTTATTCCACTTTTTAGGCCACCAGAGAATCATTCCACTAATTAAAAGGATAACAAAAATCAGGACAGCGACACCAACAACGGGCCGACCAATGTCATAAGGCATCCATAAAGCCCGGTGGCCATTGAGTATAAAACGGAAAAAGTCAAAGTCTCCGTCGTTTCCCCCACGAGCAATGGATTTTACCTTCAGCACCTCGCCTGTATAAGGATTTATATATACTGAAGTGTATTTGCTACCCCGTTTTTTGCGATCAAACTGACCCACAACGGCTGCTTCGTTCGGCTTTGTATAGGTTAGCGAAGTAGCTTTCTTCCCTTCTAATTTCTTCTCAGCAATGGCTATTAATTGTGAAGGAACCAGATAGGGTTTAGGTTGCTCTTTAACAAAACGCCAGCTTTCGGTCATATCACGGATTTCTTCCTGGAAGACGTAAATACAACCCGTAATACTGACAATAAATACAATAATTCCCGAGGCCAGGCCGAGCCAGAGGTGAACTTGTCCGATGGCTTTTTTAAAAGTCATGGCTAGATTTGACTAATTAGTTATGAGAAAACTATACTTTGTGGAAGTACGCATTAAGAATCTAGTGAGCGACTCTCTAGAGGTATGACTCCAAAGGTAGTATATAAAATTTATATCTATTTAGTATAAATAAAAATAAGCTAAGACATTCTACAAAAATGCTGGTCGTAAAACATCGACTATCTATTTTCTAGAATGTCTTAGCTGGAAATAGTCATTAGAATTTATCTCCTTGGTATGGGCTCTATAGTAATAATTGCTTTACCAGTGGAAAATTCTTTTGTTCTTGCCCAATGCTCGTTAAAAGGAGGATTAGGATACCCTGGAATTGCCTCTTCATCCCAATATAAGATCTTATCGTCCCACCGAATGATGGCATCATATAGCATATCATGTCCACCTGAAACCTGTAGACTATACGTAGAAGAAACATTATTGGTATTACTGGTATTGCTTCCAAAATTTGGCCCATCTTTTATTGAATTGGAATAATTGAATCCAAAAGTTGAGCTTATTCCTATCGTTATACTTTGTGTATAAGAAGTGGTAGCATCTTCTTCCATTAATACTACTTTTATTTGGTCACCATACTGCTGCATGTTCCATGGTACCAATTCCAATGGAGTTGGCAAAATATACTGCTTAGTACTTGATCCATAATACCATTGATTATTTTGATGATATAAATTTACAAGCCCTAGGAAAGGAACATCAAACCATTTATTAACTATTTCAACAGCATTATTCTGATTATTTATACCTATTACTTTTACAATAAATTCTAGGTCACCATCTGCAAAAGAAGGATACCCATCATAATCTGTTATTTGGTCGTCAACAAGTTCTTTTATTATATCAGAGTTAACCAACTGTATAGTAGTTAGATGTTCTGCATATGAGCTATTAAAGCTACCCGTAGCATTACCAATAGTAGGTGCTATATTATAATAAATGTAGTCCCGAGGATACTGTAAATTATTCTCATAAGCTAACTTTACTTTCGAATCAAACTTGTCATAGGTTGCAAGGCGACTACCTGAACTTAATTTAGTCCCATTCAGATTGTTGAATGACTCGTCAATAAATGAGTAATTTAAATCCCTGATTACAAATGAGTTCAGTTGTTTTACTCCTCTAACCTTCCCATTGTTCACCTGTATTCTTTCATTATCCTTAACCACAATAATCGGATAATCTGGAAAAATATTTAGTGCTAATTCTTCTTCTTTGACATTAACATCATAAGTCATCATAAACTTATGGTTATTTTTTTTTCTGTAAACTTTATTAGGGAAAACCGCTACTTTAGGTATTTGAATAGATGTATTCCAACTTTCTGCATTGAAATTCACAACACTAGGAACTAAAATTGTCAATACTGGCATACTATTGACAATTCTGATAAATTCTTCTTTATCTCCATAAATAGAAGCTAAGTATTCATGAAAACTAATATTTTTTCAATTATTTCATCTTTTACTAAATGAAATAATACGTCCGTATCTTTATTAATCCGTTTGAGAGAGGCTTTTTTTAATAATATTCTTACATTTTCATTCTTTAGAGATCTCGCAAGGACTTGAGAAAATATATTTCTGTTTTTCTCAATTTGTTCTTCTGTCAAACCAGAACCATTTTCATTTTTAATTGGGTCTACTATCGGGCTTTCTTTATTACAAGAAAGAATAGTAATCATTGTCAAAGCTACGGCAAAAATTGCCTTAATTAGTGTAAATTTAAGCATAATAATAGAGATTTAGTTAAAAGATAATAACCCAATAAACTAGCTTGTTAATAACAATATGTTATTAACAATTATTTAATAGTTAGAAGGAAAAAGGATATTTACACTTAAAATCTATAGGTGTTTAAAACAATCAATGCTCTGTCAGAAAAATCTATTAATAAGCATTTCAACTTATTATACTTTATCGCTCAATGTTATAATAAAACAAATATAGTTTATTTAGACTTAATAAAAATAATTATTTATAAATTTTATTATCCTCTCTGAAAATAACCCTCAATGAAGTATTAGGCTTCTCTTCTAAAGATGTAGATCACTAAATTTGTATAGGGTAGATCAATGCAAGCCTTATGGCCATCATTCATTAGCATTAGTAAAACAGTACGGGTAATGCCAGGAGGAAAACTTAGACTTTGTTGTCATCATTACTTGGCATTTGCAATAGCTGATCAAAGAGTAGTGTAGAAAATATATCTTTAATAGGCTCTTTTTAAGCCATTATAATCATCGCGACTTTATTTGTATGCAGTTAGTAACATATACCAAGTCAGGAAATGGCCCGGAACCTTTGCTGGCTTTTCATGGCATTGGGCAGGATCATACCGCTTACGAACCTTGGGTGAAGCTTTTGGGAGACCGATATACGATTTACGCCTTCGATTTACCTTTTCACGGCATGAATACCAAACGGCAGGTTCATCCCATTACGCTCGATAAAACTCAATGGAAACAGCAAATTTCGGACTTTCTGAAAAAAGAAGGCATTGTCCGCTTTAGCGTAGTGGGTTTCAGCATGGGTGGGCGATTTGCCCTGACTACGGTTGAAATGCTGCCTGATCAGGTTAACAAGCTATACCTGCTGGCTCCCGACGGCATTCTAAAGAATCCTTACTATACCTTCGCCGTTCGAAATCGATTAACCCGGCGAATTTTCAAATACGTTACTTTCAACCCTTCTCTGGTCATGAAATGGACGGGCGTTGGCGAACGTATGAAAATCATTCATCCGAGCATGTCCCGTTTTGTACACTGGATGCTGGATTCTCCTGAGAAACGGAAGCGGATTTTTTTATCCTGGGTTTCGTTTCGGCATTTCCATTTTTCGTTGTCCTCCCTCATCACCCTTTTTAATCGGCATGCTTTACCCATTCAATTTTATATGGGTGAATTTGACCGGATGATGCCTCCCGATTCTGTTCTACCCCTTACCACTAAGATTCCCACAGCCCAGCGATTTATTCTCAACTCGGGTCATAATCACATGATCGAAAAAACAGCAGAATTTCTAGCTCAACAGAATCCATAAAAAAAGCCCTGGATGTTGATCCAGAGCTTTTTAAGAAAATATATTTATCAATTAAGGTTGATGTCAATCAGAAGAGGAAGACAAGTTAAGCAACATCTGTTGTCACGTCTGTCTTGATTTGCTGGATTACTTTTCCAAACGTATGCTGAATTCCTTCCCATGCTCCCGTCAGGATACAGATTGGAATCAGAATCGGTGAAAAAATGATCCACTGCAAGAGCCGATAATGGTTCAAATTTTTCATTTCACTAGGGATTTAGGTGGTGTATTATTCAACTCCAGTAATTCCGCTAAAAGGTAATCATTGTTCCAGTCGAGTATAAATATACTGAATGGTGCTTCTTGCTTACTTTCTTTCTTAGCTATGAATTCAAAATTAATAAATTATCGAATAAAACAAAAAATTCTTGCCATAATTCAATAAAATATTCTCATAAAATCTAGTAAAATGAGCCATTGAACTTTAAAAAAGCTCCCCTGTCCGGTATTTTGGCAAAATCCCCAAATGACTATACGCCTTTTCCGTCGCTTCTCTACCTCGGGAGGTACGCTTGAGATAACCTTCCTGAATCAGAAAAGGCTCATATACCTCTTCAATCGTTTCTGCCTCTTCTCCTACGGCCGTGGCAATGGTAGATAAACCCACAGGTCCCCCTTTGAATTTCTCGATGATGGTGCTCAAGATACGATTATCCATATCATCCAGACCATTATGATCGACATCCAGAGCCGCCAGGGCCATTTCCGCGATGTCAACGGTGATACGCCCGCCGCCTTTTACCTGAGCAAAATCCCGCGTGCGTCGCAGGAGGTTATTAGCAATCCGTGGTGTTCCGCGACTCCGCCGGGCAATTTCAAAGGCTGCCTGTTCTTCCACTGGCATGTTAAGAATACTACAGGAACGCTTGATGATGGTTGTTAGTAACTTCGCATCATAATATTCAAGTCGGGCATTAATTCCAAAACGAGCTCGCAAAGGTGAGGTTAATAAGCCCGCCCGCGTAGTTGCTCCAATCAGCGTAAAGGGATTCAGTCCAATTTGTACACTTCGAGCATTCGGCCCTGAATCCAGCAGAATATCGATTTTATAATCTTCCATCGCAGAATATAGGTATTCCTCTACGATGGGATTCAGTCGGTGAATTTCGTCAATAAAAAGAACATCGTGCGGTTGCAGGTTGGTCAGCAAACCCGCCAGATCACTCGGTTTATCCAACACGGGCCCTGACGTAATTTTAATACCCGCCCCGAGTTCATTCGCAATAATGTTGGATAAGGTCGTTTTTCCCAAACCCGGAGGGCCGTGTAGCAACACGTGGTCCAGGGCTTCTTCCCGCATTTTTGCCGCCGAAACGAATATTTTCAGGTTTTCAAGAATCTTATCCTGGCCCGTAAAATCGCCAAAACTTAAAGGCCGAAGGGCTCTTTCTACTTCCCGATCATCTTTCGATAGGGTTTCTCTGTCCCCTTTCAAATAATCTTCCCGCATGCTTCAGTCACAGTTTAATATCTACTAGTCAAATTTAGCAGATTCTGTGCGGCAAAAGCCAATTCCCGGATGGAATGTCAAAAATGATCCTGAATTACCCGCAGGATTCCGAAGAAAATCAGTGGGCCACTCTTCACATGCACTCGGCTCAAGCTTTCGTAACTTAATTAACAAATTTCTTCTCTTTTCGAGTGAGAAGGGTAACCAGCTTTCATCATTAATACCCGAGAAGTCCCGGATGAACATAATAAATGAAGGCTTATAAGGTCGCTGCCGCAGCACCATTCCGGCTTCCTCAGGGGTGAAATCACCTTTGCGGGAGTTACAGCGTTTGCAGGCCGTAGTAAGGTTGTCCCAACTGGATTTGCCGCTTCTGGATTTAGGTAGTACGTGGTCCAGCGTCAAATCATCCGATGTTCCACAGTATTGACACTGGTGGCCATCGCGTCTAAAAATATTCTGACGCGTTAACATCACTCCCCGATAAGGCAAGTATACGTACTTGTGCAGGCGAATAACCGTCGGCAAGGGAAAAGATTGAGAAATGCTCCGAAGGTTTTCCGTTTGAGACTCTGAAATCAAATCGGCCTTTTTAAGGTAGACTAGTAAAAAAGCTTTGGCGACCGAGCATATCGTCAAGGCTGAGTAATCCTGATTCAGCACTAATACTTTTCTGCCCATGGTATTACGAGAGTTTTGACGCTAAGCAAGTTAACGTTTTTACTTTACAATAACGGAGCGGACACAGAAAAATAATATATGGGTAAAGAAAAGCTTTTCCGCTGGCTTTCAACGGGAATGAAGGGGGAGGGTTATCGTCAACACCGTTCCTTTTTGTGGGATGGAATGAGCGACTATTTTTCCCTGGTGACTTTCTACAATTTTCTTACAGAAGGCTAAACCCGCTCCGTAACCCGGCGAATTGCGGTTGAGCTGATTGAATAACCGGAAAATATCTTCCTTATATCGGTCATCAAAACCGATACCATTATCCAGAATTCGAATTTCAACAGATTGGGAATGTAATTCGGCTTCAATTCTGATCTGCAAAGGCCGACTGGGGTGTGCGAATTTGGCGGAGTTATCTAAAAGCTGATAGAAAAGGGTCTGAATCATCGTTCCCTGCCCTTTAATAACGGGTAACTGGGTTTTCTCCAATACTGTTGTGTTGAGTCCGTTTTCATCACTTACACGTAGCCAGCTTTTTTCTACCATCTCGTTGAGATCTATAGATTTCAACGTCCGTTTTTCATTGGTTGCAAAAGACGTGTATTGGCGAATGGAATCCAGCAATTGCAGAGCCTGGTAGCTTTGATCGTTGGTTACCTGAAGTAACATTAGGCTTTCGGCAGTAATCTGATTCTGGGTATTCCCCCGAATCATATCTATATAGAGTAAAATCTTACGCAGAGGCTCTCGCAGGTCGTGAGCAAAGATTTTATTCATTAATAACCAGTCGTTATCCAGCGAAGTAAACGAAGCAGGTTGCCGCTCTTCATCTTTGGGCTTTAGGGTAATTTGAAAAGTCTTCTGATCGGCCAACCGGGTTTCATGAATCTGGTAATGAAACTCAATACATGTAATTTCCGGGTTTAGCAAAGTCAAGGTTCCCGTAGGTTGGGCTTGTAAGCGTTCCCAGGTTGCTTGTAGAAGAAAAAGATCTAAGGGTTGGTCAAGAATATGAATAGCTGAAAGCCCGGTTATCTGTAGCAGATGATAACTGAAATCTAAGATCATTCCGGAAGAAGATACAGTGATGAAGCCAGCGGTCTCCTTCGTATCTGAGTGATTCATACCTTAATTAATTCCTATCAAATGGGAGCAGTTTCCAGCACAATACTGAGGAATCCAACCTACCCGATTAATTACCTAACCTGCATAAGCAGTCAAGTGTTTTATCAGATGATAATTACTTAAACCTCTATTTTATGAGCCAACAAATTAAGATTCAATCTTTTGGATCCGGTTTAATTTCCTCGTCTGTCCTGAAATAAAATCGTAATTTTAAAACTCCATGCTTTTGTCTGGTGTTAAGTATGAACTTTCCCCCGGCTTTTAATTTATCCTGGCTTTAATACTGGCCAGCACTGATTGAACAGTATCCCAAAGATATGCAAAATATAGATATTCAGGCTTGCGAACACGAACCCATCCGGCATTTGGGACATATTCAGGCTCATGGTTATTTATTAGCCGTTGATGCCTCTTTTCGAGTTCGTCAGCTCAGTACTAACTTAGAAGAATTACTCGCCAGTACGGCCGAAAATATTATTAACCAGCCGCTCCAATTGCTTTCAATGAAGGAATTAAAAGGAGGGGAGCTGGTTCAGTTAATTCAGATTGCCCAAAAGCAGGGCTCTTTTGAAGGCATGACGCCCTTTAACGTCCATATTGATGGCCGGGAATATTACCTGGTTATTCATCTCATGGATGATTTATATATGCTGGAATTTGAACCCAAAAATGAGGTTCTTTTTCCGGGCACTTTGCAGGTTTTGGTCAGCCGGGTCATGTCCAGTATGCAGCAAAGCAAAAGCATTCAGGAGCTACTGGAACGCGTGGTCGTGGAAATGAAGGCTATCACACAGTATGACCGGGTCATGATTTACCGTTTCGACGAAGATTGGAACGGCGAAGTAGCGGCGGAGGCCAAAGAAGACCATCTGGAAACTTTTCTGGGCCTGCATTATCCTGCCTCTGACATTCCTAAACAGGCACGTGAGTTATATAAAACGAACTTTGTTCGGACGATCATTGATTCCCAAGCTCGCTCGGTTGCGATTTATCCGGGCATGAATATGGAAACCCGGCAGCCTCTGGACCTGAGTCAGTCTATTCTACGGGCCGTTTCTCCCGTTCATATTGAGTATCTGAAAAATATGGGCGTTCGCTCCAGCATGAGTTTCTCGCTTTTATACAAAGGGGAACTCTGGGGGCTGATTTCCTGCCATCATTACGATGATCCACGTCTGGTTGACTATAACTCCCGAATGTCTGGGAAAATGATTAGTCAGCTTCTTTCAGCGGCTTTGGAATTCCGCAAGGACGAGGAAGATCTGAGCATGGTTAATCGTCTCTGGCGGAATGAACAGATACTTTTCGAGCAAATGCAACGCGACTGGAATGTCGTTCAGGGCTTAACCCAAAAGGCCACTACAGTTCTGGATATATCGCTAGCCTCTGGAGCGGCTTTGCTCTTTGAAGGGAAGGTACATACCGTTGGAAAAACGCCGTCTGAAAGCCAGATTTTAAAAATAGCTGATTGGCTAAAAAATAATAAGGTAGATACCATCTTTCACACCCATCAGTTTTCCAAAGTTTTCGGCCCCGCCATCGACTACCGCGACGACGCATCGGGCATGATGGCTATCGTGATTTCACGACAGTTGGAAGAATACCTGATCTGGTTTAAGCCGGAGGTTATGCAGCAAGTGGCCTGGGGGGGAAATCCAGATGATAAACAGGTATGGACGGACGAAGCTGGAAGAAACCGCCTGAGCCCACGGAAGAGTTTCGCGAAATGGACGCAATTGGTTAGAAATACCTCCGAATCATGGAAGCAGGCTGAAATCAATACGGCCTTGAAAATTCGAGAGGATATTCTTCAGATTGTTACTCAAAAAGCCAATCAAATCCGCATTTTAAATGAGCAGTTAAAGTTAGCTTACGAAGAACTAGACACGTTCAGTTATACTGTTTCGCACGACTTACGGACGCCGCTGGCTTCGATCAAGACCTATTCAGAAGTATTTCTGATGGATTATGGTGATCGGCTCGATGAGGAAACAATTCCCCTTTTTGAGAAAATTGTTTCTGCCAGTAATAAGATGAGTGATCTCATCCGGGAAATTTTACATTATGCCCGTAGTGGTCGTACTGAAATGTCGGCGGAGCCTCTTCCTATGAAAGATTTATTATATAACTTAAGGGAAGAACTGTTAGTTACTAACAAAAATGAATTACTAACCATTGACATTGGAGAGACCCCACCGATCAAGGGCGATAAAACCATGATTATGCAGGTTTTCACCAATTTATTGACTAATGCCATTAAGTATTCTCAAACGGCTGAACATCCTTGCGTTACTGTTAAGGGCATTCAAACGAACGAGGAGGTTATTTATTCCGTCACGGATAATGGCATTGGTATTGATATGAATCAAAGTGGTAAGGTTTTTGATTTATTTAAACGGTTAGATAATGCAAAGGAATATGAAGGGCATGGCGTAGGGCTGGCCATCGTTAAACGGATCATGCAAAGGCACCATGGTAAAGTATGGTTCTTTAGTGAGCCGGGCCGTGAGACTACCTTTTATGTTTCATTTCCCCTAGCCTAAACTTAATACAGGTATGATTGATGTATTGTATGTAGAAGACAACCCAGATGATGTTGACATATTCAAACGGGTTATTGGAAAAATAAATCAGCCTCCTACTTATAAAGTTATTACGACCGGTAATGAAGCCGTTGATTACGTGTTGAGCCGGGGTAACTACCAAACAGAGGAAGCTATTCTTCCTAAAATGTTATTACTTGACCTAAATCTACCTGGTAATAACGGTTTTGAAGTTTTACAGCAGATTCGTTCCAATGCCAAAGGACGTTATCTGCCGATTGTCGTTTACAGTACTTCAGACAACCCTAAGGATATGCGGGAAGCTTTCGATCTGGGGGCGAACGCCTATCTGGTGAAACCCGGAGGTTACCGCGAGGTAAGCGATATGTTGCAACGGGCTCTGGATTTCTGGCTCGCTCAAAAAGCCAATCAATAATTATTCATGGGAGAAATTTTAAGTCAGCTTAAAGAACAGACTCGGGAGTTACACGAACAAACCGAACAATTGTTTTATACCGATGCTTTGAAAGGCGGAACTTTAACTACCGATCAATATAAGCATTTATTACAGGCTCATCTGGCCTTTCATAAAGCTCTAGAAGTTGCCTTAAGTACAATTGATAACTATCCACTGGAAGAACGCCGGAAAGCCGCCTGGATTGAAGCCGATTTAACGGCCATACAAGCATCTCCCAAGACCGCTCCTAGCACCGTTTTCGAAGGATGGAATACATCAGAATTACTGGGGGCCGCTTACGTAGCGGAAGGATCCATGCTGGGTGGACAGGTCATTAAACGCTGGTTACAGGCTCATCCTGAATTAGGGACATATGCCGGAGAATCAAAGTTTTATAATGGATACGGTAAAAATACAGGCGAACGCTGGAAGTCTTTTGGTACCTATCTGGTAACAAATGCAGCAGGACATGAGCCTGCCATTGTAGAAGGAGCGAAGAAAGCATTTAAAGCTTATCAGGCTATTTTCAAGGCAGTAGCTTAAATAAAGCTGTATAAAAAGAGGCTGTTTCACCTAATGAAACAGCCTCTTTTTTGTGTGCATGAATGCCTGTTTAAAGCTTGGAAGCACTGAATTTTTCCACCAAATGGAACGTATGCTCCAGGGCTTTATGGTCTCCCCAGGTATCATGTCCTGGAATGACCCACCTGGGAGAGCCAAATGCTTGCATCAGTCGTTTCATCGACTTTCCCCATTCTTTCAGGTTCGCATCCGCGATGTTACCCATGCCGAAGGTGGCTACGCTTTTCACCAGACATCCTCCGTGCAGAATTTTATAGCTGGGTAACCAAACCACTATGTTGTCGCTGGTATGGCCTTCTCCGGGAAAATAACACCGGAAAGGTACTTTTCCGATAGTAAAGCTCGTATCAGACGGCAAAATGGCCTCAGGTGACTCATAACCTTCTTTGATTGATTTCTGAGCCGTCAGGGGCGTGCTAATGACACGAACGCCCGCTTTCTTTAATTCGCTTATGCCCCCTACCCGATCGTCATGCGAGTGCGTCACGATGCAGAGCTTTACAGGCTGATGCAAATGCTGGTCGACCCAGTGCAGAATTTGTCGTGTATTATCGGTATCTGCTTTCGTATCCCAGCCAGTATCGATTAATACGACACCCTCTTTTGTGTTTACGATCAGTCCATTGGAAGGAATCGCCTGATTCTGATAAATGCCATAAGTAACGTGAACATAGACATCTTTCTGAAGCTGACTCACTTCTAGAGGCGGCTTTTTGATAGTCTGGCCTTGCGTTATTCCCAACGAGAAAGCGGAAAGAGCAAGAATAATCAGAATACGCATGAGTATTAGGTAAAGATTTGTATTGAGAAGGAAAGTTAATACATCTCTTTCAAAAACGAAGCTCACGAAAAAGCAGGATAGAGAATGAAACCCGATGATCAGACTTCATTCAAACCAAAAGGATATATAAAGAAAAAGCCTGACAAGCGATTGCTTATCAGGCTTTTGTACCCGGGACGAGACTCGAACTCGTACAGGCATCACTGCCCAAAGGATTTTAAGTCCTTCGTGTCTACCATTCCACCACCCGGGCCTCACAAAAAAAGCTCCGACCTGCGGAGCCTTTATGCTGAGCGAAAGACGGGGTTCGAACCCGCGACCTCGACCTTGGCAAGGTCGCGCTCTACCAGCTGAGCTACTTTCGCTTGTTATTATTTTTACTGTGTTACCCGTCGTTTGGGAATGCAAATGTACGCTCGAAAAAAGGGGTTTGTCAAGAGTAGAAGTAAAAAAAGTTACGGTTTTTTTTACTCAAGTTATTTCTCAAGCCAATAAATATCTAAAAATCAATAACTTATTTCTTGAAAATATTTTTAAAAAATCTATTTAACTTTGATACTAGTCATTTCATTAATTCTCCATTTAACTTTACACACTCATCATCTAAGCGAGTTGGGAGGTTTTTGTGATGATCCTTTATCGATGTTTAATAACTCCCATTTGAAAAGTATATGCTTCAGCGTCCCCAAACTTTATTTCTAGCTCTGATTATTGTTTCTATGGGTCTGTTTCTTGGTTTTCCCGTTTGGGAAAAAACCGTCGGAGGACAGTCCGCTACTTTAAGTGCTTTTTCTCTAACTTATACCAACGCAGCAAGTCAGGTTGTAGAAGAATCCAAGTGGTATCTAGCGGCTTTAGCCATTCTTGCGGCGGGTCTGGCTTTGTTTTCGCTGGTTCAGTTTACGAACCGCGTTCGGCAAATGCTCTTGAATCTGGTAAATACATTGGTAATGATTGCCCTGCTGGGTCTTTCTACATACGAATCTCACATTAAAGCAAATGGCTTATTTAATCCTGAAACGCCCGGTAGCTTTAAAATAGGCTTTTTTGCCATTGCTGTGGCTCTTCTTGCCAATGTAGCAGCCAATCGCTTCATCCGAATTGATGAAAGAAAAGTGAAAGATGCCTTCGAACGTCTTCGCTAGTAAGTCAATTACTGACGAGGCGTAAGGCTTTACTGCCTCATTTTCTTTCCTAATAGAAAAAGATTTTGGGTCTGTCCAGAGTTTTTTTATTAATTTCAATTCTGATTCCCGACGTATAGCGTCAGGATATATTTCCCCTTAATAGCATCTAACCATCAATTGATGTTGAAGAAAAGTACGAATGGCCATGCTCGTTGATGCGTCGTTGAAGGAAACCCTCAAGACGAAGTTGAAAGAGGTTTTCGGCTTCTCACAGTTCCGGGGTGAGCAGGAAGACATTATTTGTAATCTCCTGGCAGGAAACCATACCTTCGTTATTATGCCTACCGGGGCTGGTAAGTCCATGTGTTACCAGCTACCAGCCGTCGTTAGTGAAGGAACTGCGGTTATTATCTCTCCATTGATTGCTTTGATGAAAAATCAGGTCGATCAGCTTAATGCGGTGGGGGTAAATGCTCAATTTCTAAATTCTACGCTCAGTAAATCTGAAATGACCCAAGTCAAAAAGGATGTACTGAATGGCGAAATAAAACTTCTATACGTAGCTCCTGAATCGCTGACGAAGGAAGAAAACTTGGCTTTTTTACAGAAAGCTAATATTTCCTTTGTCGCCATTGATGAAGCTCACTGTATCTCGGAGTGGGGGCATGATTTCCGACCTGAATATCGCCGGATTCGGCACATCGTTGAGACGATAAA
Source organism: Siphonobacter sp. SORGH_AS_0500 (assembly GCF_002838835.1). Taxonomy (GTDB): domain Bacteria; phylum Bacteroidota; class Bacteroidia; order Cytophagales; family Spirosomataceae; genus Siphonobacter. The sequence continues at coordinate 17,101 of NZ_NHPP01000008.1, read as the reverse complement.
CCCGGAATTACCACTCATTGCTTTGACCGCTACGGCAACGCCCAAAGTTCAGCAGGATGTTATCAAGAACCTGCAAATGGAGGATGCCTGCGTTTTTAAGTCTTCTTTTAACCGGAAAAACTTATACTACGAAATCCGCCCGAAGACGAAGGATGTTAACAAGCAATTGATTAAATACATCAAGAGTCAGGCTGGGAAATCGGGTATTATTTATTGCCTGAGCCGGAAGACAGTTGAAGAAATTGCGGAGTTACTGAACGTAAACGGCGTAAAAGCCCTGCCCTATCATGCCGGACTCGATCCGCACACGCGGATGGGTAACCAGGATGCCTTTTTGAACGAAGAAGCGGAAGTCATTGTCGCAACGATTGCTTTCGGCATGGGCATTGACAAGCCAGACGTTCGGTTTGTTCTTCACTACGACGCTCCTAAATCCCTCGAAGGCTATTACCAGGAAACGGGTCGGGCTGGTCGCGACGGACTGGAGGGTAACTGCGTGATGTTCTATAGCTACGACGATATCGTCAAGCTGGATAAATTCAACAAAGACAAACCCGTTACGGAACGAGATAACGCCAAAGCTCTGTTAATGGAGATGGTGAGTTACTCAAACATCGGGCTCTGCCGCCGTCGTCAGTTACTGGGTTATTTTGGTGAATACTTCCCAAAAGATTGCGGTTTCTGCGATAACTGCCTGAAACCTACGCCGAAATTCAAAATGCAGGATGAGGTGGAATGGATTCTGAAGGCCGTTCAACTGACGGGGAGTCGATTCGACTGTAACCACATTGCGGATATATTACTAGGCGTTGAAAATCCTTACGTCGTTAGCCACGGCCATAATAAGCTGGACGTTTTCGGCAAAGGCAAATACAAGCTGGGTTACGAGAACGATCAGGACGATGATGATGCCGAAGAAGAAGACGAAGACGGTAACGTAATCGTAAAAGCAAAAACGAAGGCTACGGATAAAAAAGACGACGGCCTGCAAACGCCCGAGTTCTGGCATTCGATTATCAAGCAACTGACGATTTTAGGTTTTCTGGATAAAGACATCGAGAATTACGGAACTCTGAAAATCAGCGAAAAAGCGATTCAGTTCCTGGAAGCTCCCTATGTCGTTTCTTTATCGAAAGATCACGATTACACCCATCAGCCCGAAGAGAAAGAAGACGACAAGGAAGAGATTAGCTCGAATGCGAAAGCTTACGACGAAGCTCTTTTTGAGATGCTTAAAAATCTTCGAAAGAAGATTGCCAAGGAAAAGAACATTCCTCCGTATGTAATTTTCCAGGATCCTTCGATGGAGGAAATGGCCACTACCTATCCTTCTACCGTTCAGGAGTTAGCTCAGATTACGGGCGTAGGCATGGGTAAGGCCGTCAAATTTGGAAAGCAATTCATTGAAGTCATTACCCGATACGTTGAAGAAAATGAAATCGAAACGGCAACCGAAGTAGTAGTAAAGACTACCACGAACAAGTCGAAAGTTAAGATTTTCATTATTCAGCAAATTGACCGAAAAATCAATCTGGAAGAAATTGCAGAGGCTAAAGACCTCGGCATGACGGAGCTGATTGAGGAAATCGAGCACATCTGTTATTCAGGTACGAAGCTCAATCTGGATTATTACATTAATCAGTTAATGGATGATGATCGTCAGGATGAGATTTATGAGTACTTCATGAGTGCCGAAACCGATTCGATGAGTGTAGCCTTACAAGAGTTAAGCGGCGAATATTCAGAAGAAGAACTTCGGTTGATGCGTATCAAATTCCACAGCGAGTTAGGTCATTAATCTGATCTTGTTTTCTGTTCATTTTTACATATTTACGTTAACGCTTCTGATGAGTTGGGCTTCGGTCTAAGTTATTAACAACAGCAGCAATAAAATTATCCGATGAACATTCTCATCGTAGGATCTGGCGGCCGCGAGCACGCTTTTGCCTGGAAAATCGCCCAGAGTCCTTTGTGTCAAAAGTTATTTGTCGCTCCCGGAAACGCCGGGACGGCTCAATTAGCAACCAATTTATCCATCGGTGTCAATGACTTTGAAGCCATTGCTGCTGCTGTCCTCGAAAACAATATCTCACTGGTGATTGTGGGTCCCGAAGAACCGCTGGTTCGGGGCATCCGTGATTATTTTGAGAGTCGTGAAGACCTCAAAAAAGTGTTAGTACTGGGTCCTGATAGTAAAGGGGCTCAATTAGAAGGATCGAAAGATTTTTCTAAAAACTTCATGGTTAAGAACCAGATTCCAACGGCAGCTTCACGGACTTTCGTGAAAGAAACGCTGGAAGAAGGGCTAGACTATATCACCCAACAACAGTTTCCGCTGGTTCTGAAAGCCGATGGCTTAGCTGCTGGCAAAGGCGTTATCATTGCTGCTGACGTAGCAGAAGCTCAGACTACGCTCCGCGAGATGCTCGTGGAAGCCAAGTTTGGTGACGCTTCTCACAAAGTAGTAATCGAAGAATACCTGCACGGAATCGAGTTGTCGGTATTCGTGTTGACCGATGGCGAACATTACCATATTCTGCCCGAGGCCAAAGATTATAAACGCATTGGTGAAGGCGACACAGGCCCTAATACTGGAGGCATGGGGGCCGTTTCTCCAGTACCTTTCTCAGACGATGCTTTCCAGAAAAAAGTAGAGGAACGAATCGTTCGTCCTACTATGGCTGGACTGAAAGCGGAAGGGATTCGTTACGTTGGTTTTATTTTTATTGGTCTGATGAACGTTAATGGAGACCCTTACGTCATTGAGTATAACTGCCGCATGGGCGATCCGGAAACGGAAGTAGTGTTACCCCGGATTGATTCAGATCTGCTGGTGATTTTAAAAGCCGCTGCAGAAGGCAAATTGAAATATGTAAACTTCGCCGTCATTCCAACAAACAGCCGTTACTACCGTTGTTGTAGCGGGTGGTTACCCGGGTGAATATGGAAAGGGTGACATTATCCAAGTACCTGAAAAACAAAATTATACTACTATTTTCCACGCCGGAACCAAGCATTCCGAAACGGGTGCGGTAGTAACTAATGGTGGTCGTGTACTGGCCGTTACGGCTCTGGGCACGTCCATTGCTGAAGCCCGCCAGCGTTCGCAAATGGCGGCGGCTGCAGTTCAATACGAAGGCAAGTACTTCCGACGGGACATCGGCCTCGATCTTTTATAATTTTGGATGGTAGAATACCTGAATGAATGAAAGCTCTCTCGGGAGTCGCGTTCAAACTTTCTATCATTCAAAAATTCTACATACAAAAATGGGATGTGCATCATGTGGAACGGGTGGCTGTGGAAGCATCCGTACCAAGGGGAATAAAGATGCCACTTCCGTATCAGGTTGTCAAAACAATGGAGCCTGTGGAACGGGTGGCTGTAATAAAATGAACGTATTCGACTGGCTGTCGGATATGGAAGCTCCGGGCTTAGGTTTGCCAATGAATCAACGGAGTAACCTGGTTGAAGTGAAGTTCAAAGGGGGTCGGAAGGAATATTTCCGTAATACGGCTCAGGTTGAACTCTACACGGGCGATCCGGTAGTAGTTGAAATGCAAAGCGGTCATCACCTGGGTTTTGTTTCGCTTCAGGGCGAGCTGGTTCGTTTACAGATTGTCAAACGAGGCATTAAAGACCCCGAGATTCGTCAGGTGTACCGCAAGGCTACCCCAAAGGATATCGAAAAACATGAGCAGAGTGTTGCTCGTGATTTGCCTACGATGTACCGGGCCCGCGAGATTGTGAAAGAGCTGAAACTCAACATGAAGTTATCGGATGTGGAGTTTCAGGCTGACGGAACGAAAGCTACGTTTTATTACTCTTCGGATGAACGCGTAGACTTTCGGGAGCTTATTAAAGTTCTGGCTAGTGAGTTCAAGGTGCGGATTGAAATGAAGCAGATCAGTCTGCGTCAGGAAGCCGCTCGTATCGGTGGTATTGGCGTTTGTGGTCGGGAACTCTGCTGCTCTACATGGTTGACGGATTTTAAAAACGTAACTACCTCAGCTGCTCGTTATCAGAACCTTTCGCTCAATCCAGTTAAACTTTCCGGTCAGTGCGGACGGTTAAAATGTTGTCTCAACTATGAGCTGGAGACCTACATCGACGCTCTGCGGGATATTCCTACGCTGGAAACGCCGTTGAGAGTTCAGAAAGGCGAAGCCAATCTGATTAAAACGGATATTTTCCGTAAGATCATGTGGTTTAGCTTCCGGGGCGATGACAACTGGTATCCGGTTGCCATTCCGCAGGTAATGAAAATTGTAGCTTTGAATAACCGTGGAATTATTCCAGCCAATTTTGAAGAACTGGAATTAATACCAGTGGCCGAACCCAAATCCTCGGGCATTAATAGCGATCTGGTGCGGATGGATAAGAAATTCCAGGCACAGAATCGTCCTGCTCCTAAAAATAAGAAAAAGCGTTCTGGTGGCGGAGGTAACTCCAATCAGGGACGTTCTCAAAAATGATTTTGCTCCCGGAGATGAATCGTCTCCGGGACTTTCATTCTTATGCGAATCTTTCTCTTTTTTCTCGCTCTGGTCTCCTTGACTGCCTGTGAAACGAATGCCGTTTTCAAGGATAATATTGATTTACAGGACGCGAAATGGCCCATTAAGACGGTTCCTAGCTTTACGTTTGAAATTAAGGATACTACGAAGACTTATAACCTGTATTATAACCTTCGTAATACAAAATCCTACCCCTATTACAACCTTTACGTTACCCGTACACTGACGGGGCCTGATGGAAAAACGATTGAACGTAATCTGGATGAGTTAATACTGGCAAATCCGACGACGGGCAAACCGACCGGAAACGGATTAGGAGATATTTATGACCATAAGTTTTTAGCTATCAAAAACTTACGTTTCCCCAAAGCGGGTTCGTACACGTTTAAGGTAGAACAGTACATGCGTCAGGATCCACTGCCTGAAATTCAGAATGTGGGACTTACCGTAGAAACCAATCCCTGAAAAGTCAGGAAAGGTTCACTTCCTTTGTCCACCCAAGCCCCGTACCCTGAACCTATGCCTTTCCTTCCGTTATTTCCCCTGAATCTGGTCGCTTTTCCGGGCGAAGCGTTAAATCTGCACATTTTTGAGCCAAGATATATTCAGCTCATTAGCGAATGCCTCGCTTCGAATCAGCCCTTCGGAATTCCGGTTTATCTGCCGAATCATGTGATGCATTATGGCACTTCAATCCAAATCGTTCAACTGGTAAAGCAATACGACGATGGCCGGATGGACATTCAAACGCAGGGACTTGACGTTTTCAGAATTACTACGTTTCAAAATCCGGTTCAGGACAAACTGTACGCAGGCGGCGAAGTTGAGTTTTTGCAGGCCATGCCCAACCACGTTATCCTTCCCGGCCTGGTTGAACGCCTGAGGGAATTATACCATCACCTGCAACTTTCCTTTGAGTTCGATCAGCTTCCGCTCAATTTTTCTTTTCAAATTGGTCACAAAATCGGATTGTCCATTGCCGAAGAATACCAGCTTATTCAAATACCTTCGGAAGTAGCCCGTCAGGAATTCATTCTTCGGCATTTAAACCGCATTATGCCGATTATGGACGAACTGGAACGAACCAAAGAACGCATCCGGCTGAACGGCCATTTTAAAAATTTTGATCCGCTTAATTTCTAGTATCTTCCTGATTTTGAGGTTGCTCTTCGTTAGCCAGAGCTTTTTCTACTTTGTCTTTTCGTTTTCGCAAACTGTCTAGTTTGGGTAACCGGGTCGTTGGTTTTAATTCGCGGCTGTATTCTGGGTCTCCTAGCAGAAAACCGTAAGGTTTCAGCCCGTCTACGTGATCACAAATGACCTTCATAATAGCCGTTACCGGCAAGGCTAACACCAGTCCTGAAATTCCCCATAACTGCCCCCCCATAATCAATACGACCATCGCTGCCAGCGGATTAACGCTTACCTTCGAACCGACTACGTTGGGTGTAATGAAGTTCCCTTCCAGAATTTGCACGAAGCTAAAGACCCCAATAACACCAACGGCATACATGGGAGAATCCTTGGTGACCAGGGCATAAATGGTGGGTAGTAATGAGCCTACCAAAATACCGATATACGGAATTAATAATAGCACCGCTGCTAACGTTCCAAAGAACCAGGCGTAGTCAATGCCGAGAATTAGTAACCCAGCCGTATTCAATCCTGCGACGATGCCAATTACCAGTACCAAACCCGTTAGATAGCCCTGCACCACCACATAAATTTTTCCCAGGACATCATCCAGACGATGGCGACGGGTTTTGGAAAAAAGCTTATAGAGAAAGCTTCGGAAGAAATCGCGGTATAAAAGAATAAAGAAAACGAAAATGGGAACGAGTGATAAATCGGCCAGGGTTGAAGTCGTTGAAGATAGAAACGTACCGATGTAGCTTCCGCTGTTGTGCAAGACGTCATTCGTAATCCGTTTGATTTCGTTATTCTGACGCGTTTTATCCAGTCCAAACTGATCGTCAGCCATGCGTTGAGCCCGATCAATCACCGCATTCATTTTATCCTGAAACTTGGGGAAATCGTCCGTGAAATTAGCCATCTGCATGGAAACCAGCCAGACGATTCCGGCCAGTACACCGATCAGTACCACTAGACAAACGAAAATGGCCGCGACCCGTGGCAGTTTCCAGCTTTCCAGCTTACGGCATAAGGGAAAGAGTAACATCGCCAGTAGCAGCGAATACAGCATCAGCGTAACGATGCCTTGCAGGGCGTATAACCCGTAGATAATCAGTAAGACGCAAATTAGACTAGCGGCTAATCGAATCGGATAAGGGAAAGTAGATTCTGAATTCATAGTACATTCGTACTTCAAAAGGTTGAACTCTTATTTTAGGTATGCTTACAAAATTGTTTTTGTTTCTTTTTGGGTTAAAAACGAGTCTTTGCTCCTGCCAGCCCGACCGCCATCGCCATGGATTCTCGCGAGCCAAACGACAGTATCGCATCGAGCAGGTAGGCCATATGCCAGCCGTGGCTAATGAAAATTCCGGTCTGGCAACGGCTTCGGGTAAACCCACATTCTGGACGCATAATGATTCTGGCGGAAAACCTGAACTCTATGAGGTAGATTCGGTAGGTAATTTACTCTACACCTGGGCTCTACCCGATCTTCAGAACAAAGACTGGGAGGAACTGAGTCGTGACCCGCAGGGAAATATTTACATCGGTGATACGGGTAATAATACCAACACGCGTAAGGATTTATGCATTTATAAAGTCTCCGATTCTCATTCCTCAACTAAAGCTGAAAAATCACATACCATTACCCTGACCAAAAGGATTTTCCGCCGCAGAAGTCCGAAAAAACTTTTGACTGCGAAGCTTTTTCTTTGCCAACGACAGCTTGTACCTCTTTCCAAAAACTGGGGAAAACCTACCGCCAAACTTTATACCCTACCCGCCCGGGCGGGTGATTATACGGCAGTACTCAAAGACAGCATTCGACTGAATGGAATGATTACGGCCGCCGATATTAGTCCCGACCAGCAAACGTTCGCAGTGCTTACCTACGGAAAAGTATTTTTCTTTGCGATTGAAGAGAAAAAAATTGATTTTAAACATCCACTTTCGTGTCTGAAAATTGGACGTGGTCAGGTAGAAGCACTGGTTTTCGTAACCAATCATGATTTATTAGTTACGAATGAAAAAGGTAAAATCTACAAAATAACCCGACGCTAAGGAACCTATTCATGCGTTTTAGAATAGTCTAATAGATTTCAAAAGTTATTGATTGCTACACTTGTATAAACGAGCTTTACATGTTACCCCGCGACTTTCTGGAAACTTTGCATAAGATTCACTCTACTACGGATTCGTTTCCGCCTACGTCAGCGGTAGCCCGTTTAGTTACCCGCCTGATTCTGCTACTGTTTCCCGAACAAACCAAGATTCATTATCACTCAGTCGATAAACTGGGAGAAGCTTTCATCCGCCTGGAAAGGGATTTAACGGATATGCTTCAATCCATGCACAGTCATTTGCCTGATTCTCCGTCGAATGTGTCAGCTCAGTTTATCGAGAAGATTCCAGAAATTTATCATTTGCTCCGCACCGATGTTTCAGCGATTCTTTCAGGAGATCCGGCTGCCACGAGCGAATACGAAATCGTACGGGCTTATCCTGGCTTCTATGCGGTTGCTTTTTATCGCATTGCTCATGCGTTTTATGATCTGAATATTCCGCTGTTACCTCGGGTATTAACGGAATTTGCCCACTCCCGCACGGGTATCGACATTCACCCTTCCGCCGAAATTGATGAATATCTTTTCATCGACCACGGCACCGGCATCGTGATTGGAGAAACGACCGTAATCGGCAGAAATGTAAAGTTATATCAGGGCGTTACCCTTGGAGCGTTAAGCGTAAGTAAAGAACTGGCTTCCCAAAAACGCCATCCAACGGTTGAAAACGACGTAGTTATCTATTCCGGTGCGACAATTCTGGGCGGCGAAACCGTGATTGGCCATCATAGCATTGTGGGAGGTAATGTCTGGTTAACCCATAGCATTAAACCTTACACGAAGATTTACCATCAGGAACAGGTATTAATCAAGGGCTAAAACATTTCTACCTATTTTTGCTTCAATCTTGTGAAATTCAAGGTTGAAGCTTTTTTATACATTATATTTTTATTTCCAATTGTAAATAATTTACATTTGTAAACAAATCATCATTCAGCCTTCCTCTGTAGTACTTATGACACTCGAACGAATCCGTGCTTTTTTTCGTCTGGAAGGTGACCGTGCCATCTGGAACATTGTATTTGCCCTGCTGGCCATTGGTACTATCGTCGTTTTTTCCGCCCGGGGAACCTATGCGTTTCAACACCTTCCCGGTCGAGAGTCATTCTTATTCAAACATTTAGGGAGTTTAACCCTTTGTTTGGGAATCATTCTGGTTTGCCATCGCCTCCCCTTTGGTATGTATTCCGGCCTTTCCAGATTTTTGCTGTATCTCTCCGTTCTGTTGTTAATTCTGGTGCAATTCTGGGGCATTGAAAGTGGGGGAGCCAAGCGGGCTTTACCTATTCCGTTTTTTTCGGGTTTCATGCCTTCCGATTTAGCCAAATTCGCTCTAATTGCGAATCTGGCTTCCATGCTAGCCAAGCGTTTAAAGGCAAATTATCGGGACCCATTGGTGTTCGTCCCCCCCATTTTCTGGAGCGGATTCCTAAGTTTTTTACTGGCCCTGAACTCCGGTAGTGCGGCCTTGTTATTAATGGCTCCCTGCTGGTTATTAATGTTCATTGGCCAAGTACCCCTTCGTTACCTATTTTACCTCACCCTAGCTGGAGCGATTGCCCTTGGTGTCGCGTATGCGTTGGGTTCCCGAGGAACAACCTGGGAAGGCCGTTTTAGTCGTCCGACCAACGTGGTGTCTCAAATGATTCAGAAAATCAGGCCTCCCGAGCGTCTGACTCCCGAAGATCGTCGCATTGATTCGCAGGAAGAATACAGTCTGGTTGCTGTGGCTTCGGGCGGCTGGGTAGGTCGTGGCCTCGGTAACAGTCTTCAGAGAAACTTTATGACGCAGGCTTACTCGGATTTTGCTTATGCCATTCTGATTGAAGAATGGGGCTTTCTGGGCGGCGTTTTCACGCTAATACTTTATCTGTTTTTACTGTATCGCAGCGTTCGATACGTGGCATTCCGAAAGCTGAAAAAAGCAGAGATTGAAAGTGGCCAAGCCTTTGGTTATTTTCTGGCGGCGGGTCTTGCCTTCAGTTTGGTCATACAGGCGTTGGTACACATGGCCGTATCCGTCCAGCTCATTCCGGTAACGGGTCAAAACCTTCCACTGATTAGTTGGGGTGGCTCTTCGCTCCTCTTTACGGGTATCTCCATCGGAGCTATTTTAAGCGTTAGTCGGGAAGCGGCAGAAGCGAATTCAGCAAAAGTCATTGGAAAAGAAGCTCTTGCCGCTTAATTCCTATTGACTTATCAGGCGTCACGTTGTTTTTTTGTGAGAATTTTACTGAGGCTGAACGATTATCTATTATCAATAAGTCTTTTTTTAGTAATTATTAGCAGCTAAACGACGTGTCAAAACGCATCATCATCAGTGGAGGTGGAACAGGCGGGCATATTTTCCCGGCCATTGCTATTGCCAACGCTTTAAAGGAGAATGATCCCTCGACAGAAATTCTTTTTGTCGGAGCGAATGGCCGCATGGAAATGGAAAAAGTGCCGCAGGCAGGTTACCAGATTGTGGGGTTGGATATTGCGGGAATCAATCGTTCAAATCCGATTGCTAACCTTGGTTTTCCACTGAAATTAGCGAAAAGCCTTCTGGCTGCACGTCAGATTATCCGGGATTTCAAGCCTAATGCTGCCGTTGGGGTCGGCGGTTATGCCAGTGGTCCTTTACTGCTAGCCGCCAGTATGGCTGGTATCCCTTACCTGATTCAGGAGCAAAATTCATACGCAGGGATTACCAATAAATTTCTGGCCAAAAAAGCCAGTAAAATCTGTGTAGCCTACCCTTCGATGCAATCGTTTTTCCAGGCTGACAAACTGGTTATGACGGGAAATCCGGTACGAAGCGATATTGGTAGTATTTCTTCAGACGATCCGAAGGTTTGGGAGTATTTTGCAGGCCTCTCCCCACAGGTTCCTACGCTATTAATCATTGGCGGCAGCCAGGGAGCCCGTACGATCAATGAGAGCATTGATGCCGGGCTGGAGCAATTACTCGCGGCAGGGTATCAAATTATCTGGCAAACCGGCAAGTTATACATCGACCAGGCCCGACAACGGGTCAAGTCTATCGGTTCAAACCGCATCTGGGTTTCTGATTTTATCAACCAGATGCCTTACGCCTATGCTGCTTCGAGTGTAGTCATTTCACGAGCAGGGGCGTTATCTATTTCAGAGTTATGTCTGGTAGGAAAACCAGCCATCTTTGTTCCCTTACCAACTGCCGCTGAAGATCATCAAACCCAAAATGCTCTAGCTCTGGTTCGGGAAAATGCGGGTCTTCTGGTGAAAGACTCCGAAGCTCGTCAAACCCTGATTCCCACAACGCTGGAGCTCGTAAAGAATCCCGAAAAACTTCAGATCATGAGCCACCGCATTAAAACGCTCGCTAAACCGCAGGCTGCCAGGCAAATCGCTCAGGAAGTTTTGAAGTTAATTTCTCAATAAATTCTATTACCTATCTGTTAATCAGTACTTTGAGTTTTTTTTTAAATTAGTGTAAACAAAAACTAAATCTCAGAGTCTCTTTTAAAGGTTATTTCAGTTCATTACATGACCCAGTCTAAGCCGATTCGCTCGTATAAGTCTATTTACTTCCTCGGTATTGGAGGAATTGGAATGAGTGCCATCGCCCGGTGGTTCCATGTAAATGGCTACCAGGTAGCGGGTTACGATAAAACAGCGACCCGACTTACGGCCACTTTAGAGCAGGAAGGCATTGCCATTCATTTTACGGACGACGTTTCGCAAATTGACGATACCTATAAAAATTCAGAAGATACGCTGGTAGTATTAACGCCCGCTATTCCTAAGGATCATAGCGAGTGGGCCTATTTCCGCGAACATGGATTTACCATTCTGAAGCGTTCGCAGGTACTGGGTCTATTAACCGAAGAAATGTTTCTGATTGCCGTAGCGGGAACGCACGGAAAAACGACCACTTCTTCTATGGTTGCTCATATTCTGAAGCATAGCGGACGAAATGTAGCAGCTTTTTTAGGCGGAATAACCCAGAATTACCATACTAATTTTTTACTGAACGACCCCACTGAACACTTACGTGACGTTTTGTGCGTGGTGGAGGCAGATGAGTTTGATCGTAGTTTTTTAACACTCCACCCCGATCTGGCAATCGTTACCTCAACGGATGCGGATCACCTGGATATTTACGGCTCCGGCGAAGAAGTGTTAAAGTCTTTTGGTGATTTTGTAAGTCAGATTAAGCCCGAAGGGACTTTATTTTTAAGAAATGGTTTGTCGTTGAGCAATCAAACCAGGGCTCAGATTCGTACATACAGTTTCGAAGCCGGAGCCTTTCACGTTGAAAACTGTCGAATCGCTGACAATCGGTTCAAGTTTTCAATTGTTTATCCAGAAGGAATTTGTGAAGACATTGCCCTGCTGGTGCCTGGTTTTCATAATGCCGAAAACGCAGTAGCGGCTTTTGCCGTTTGTTTAAAAGCTGGGCTTTCGCCCGAAGAAATTCGGGAGGGTATTAATTCGTACCGGGGCGTAAAGCGAAGATTTGAATATCATTTACAACATCCTGAAGCCGTTTATATTGACGATTATGCCCACCACCCTACGGAAGTGGAAGCATTTCTGAAATCAGTAAAGGCATTATATCCGGGGAAAAACGTGACTGCCATTTTCCAGCCACACCTATTTACTCGTACCCGGGATTTTCAGGAAGGTTTTGCTGAATCGTTATCGCTGGCAGACCGGGTTATATTGCTCGATGTTTATCCAGCCCGGGAGTTACCCATTCCTGGAATTACCTCGGAAATTATCTTTGAAAAGATCTCCAGTGCTGAAAAAATTCGTTGTCAGAAAGACAATGTTTTAGAGGTACTGAAGACTATTCCGATTGAAATTCTGGTAACGATTGGAGCGGGAGATATAGATACCCTGATTGACCCCATACGATTCTATCTGGAAGGTCAGATTGCCGGGAAATGATCTATTTCTCATTGAAATAAAGGTCAGCAAACGCCCGAAAGGGCCTAATCGCTGCACCGCACGATAAATTTTGAAAATCAGGCCCTAAGGACTTGGAGAAGTTTTCTATCTTTCGGTTAAGAAACTGGGTGAAGGCCGTTTTGGGAATCATTGTTATGGTTCTTCTGGTGATTTTCGCCGAAAAATGGTATGCTTCCCAATCCTGTAAAAAGGTTAGTATTGTGTTCAATGATGAGCAGAAGCAATTGCCTTTGTTAGCACAGCAGGATATACGTAATTTATTATCAGAGTCAGGCAAAAAGCCGCTGGAAGGAAGACCGTTCGATCAGATTGATCTGAACTTTCTGGAAAATCGGGTAGAATCTAGTCCTTTGGTAAAAGACTGCCAGATTTCCCGAAACCTGCGGGGTTGGCTAGAAGTACGCGTAGAAACGCATCGGCCCGTTGCCCGCTTGGTTCAGCCTGATTTACCGGACAACGGCTTAGATAAGTATTTGAACGAAGAAGGTCGTTTTATGCCTTTGTCGGAGCGATATACAGCTCGTGTGTTATTAATTTCGGGTCCTTATTTTGATCGTAAGAATCATTTACAGGCTCCTCAGGACACGGCTCTGCTGAATCTGGTCAGAGCCATTGATCAGGATTCTCTGTGGAAAGCCCAGATTGAATGGGTGGAGGTAGACCAAAAGGGTGAAATTACGATGTGGCCGCAAGTGGGTGATACGCCCATTGAATTTGGCTCAGCAAGTTCGAGAGACATTAAATTCCAGAAGATAAATTTATTCTTCCGGAATATTTTACCCTTACGGGGCTGGAATAGCTTTTCCAGAGTAAGCGTAAAATATAAAAATCAGGTAGTCTGCACGCGGGCAACAGCAGACAGCCTCGCAATAGCCACCCCTTAGAAGGCTTTGCTAATATTTGCTAGTAGTAAATTTATTTTGACTAATTTTAGAAAGCTTTTTTACTTTAGTGGGCTGTCTTTTAGGCAACTATTTTCTTATTTCTGAGTAATAAGGAAAGCTTTCTACTAGTCAATGCCCGATTTTTTTTATTACTTTAAACTATAATCGGATTTACATCCTTTTATGGATACCAATAATAGTTAGGCTAAGTTGATGAATACTATCACCAATCAACCCTAAAGCTGTGCCGTATGGAGAAAAAGATTGTTTGCGGGATTGATGTAGGAACGACAAAAGTCTGCGTGGTGATCGGTCAGAAAGATCACGACGACAAGCTGGACGTGCGTGGCGTAAGTCGGGTTGAATTCAAGGACAAGAAATTCAAAAATCTTGTCACGAAAGGAGCTATCCTTAACCCTGATTTTGTCAGTAAGTTTATAAAGAAAGCATTAGCCGAGGCTATTGAGCAGGCTGGTGTTACTCCCAATCAATATTTCATCAGTGTAGCCAGTCATCAGGTTACCTGTATACCTAAAGTCAGCGATATTTCCCGCGATTACGTATCGGAGGGAGATGAGGTTCGTCATGACGATTTACAGCGTTTACTGGGTAGTGTAGGCCGTACTAAAATTGATGGATCGGCCATTCTCCACGTACTACCTCAGGAATACAGCGTTGACGGAGATTCGGAAGAACATTATCACATTGTTGGGGTAACGGGAACGCACCTGCGGGGTAAATTTCAGGTGATTACCATGCCCTTAAAACCCCTCAGTACCTTACTGAAAAGTTTGGACTGGGCGGGCTTACACGTTCCTCCTAAAAACGTTTACCTGTCTTCTCTGGCCTCTACTATGGCCGTTCTGAGCGATGAGGAAAAAGAGCACGGAGCCGTTCTGGTGGACATTGGAGCCGGTAAAACCGACGTAGTTATTGTTCAAGGCGAACTTGTTCGTTACGTAGCTTCATTCCCCGTTGGTGGTAAATCCATCACTAAGGATATTGAAGTGGGTTGTGACGTTTCAGAAAACGTAGCGGAAGATCTGAAGTTACGATTTGGAACAGCCACGCACAAAGAAGTTCGCATCAATGAGGTTGTTGCCGTACCGAATGTACTGGAAAGCCTTCCTCCCAAAAATGTATCTCTGAAAAACGTAGCCGTCATTATTGAGGCTCGCGTAAAAGATATTGCTACGTTCGTAGCAGCTGTGGTTCGCCACGCAGGTTACGAACGCAAAATTAAAACGGGTATAGTGTTAACGGGTGGTGGTGCACGTCTGGATAGTATTCAGGACGTATTCCGCTCAGTTACGGGTATGCACGTACAGGTAGGCCGGCCTAATCAGGGTTTCAATAAACAGAAACCGGAGGCAACCAATAATCTGTCGTATGCGACGGCTCTGGGTCTGGTTCGCTTAGGCTTCCGTTCACTGGATCCTCGTGATGAATTGTATGAATCGCTGGTGTCAGTGCCAAGTCCTGTCCAGCCTCCGGTTCAGCATATTCCACATACCTATTCTACGAGCCAGCATCATAGCCCACAACCCACTAGTAACGGTACTAACAATGGAGGTGGGTACTCCAATGGGGGTGGCGGTTATTCCAATCCACCCAGACCCCAAACGCCTGAACCCGTAGCTCCTCAGGAACCCTCGAAAGAGCAGGATCAGCCAGAAAACGAGCAGGAGTGGAAATGGTGGCGTTTACGAATGGACCTGAATTCCTGGTATAAAGCCATTTTCAGAGACGAATTTGAATCAAGGGGTGGCCAGCGACCTGATAGCTGGGAACCCAAAACAGTATAATAAAAACTCAAACGGCCCATTTATAAGCCGTTTGAGTTTCTCTTTTTCCCCACCTATACTTTATACCTAAGCTTATACTCATTTTTACTATAAGTCCTCAAGCTAACTTAGTACGAAACTGAGTCTGCCTTACTCAGTTTTACGTAACCAACCTTAAAATATGCTTCTTGACCATAATTATTCCTTTAGCTCCGTTAAGCACTTTCGTTCGTACATCAAAGTTTTTGGTGTAGGCGGTGGTGGCTGTAATGCAGTCCGCCACATGTTTAACCAAAATATTGGAGACGTAGACTTCATTGTTTGTAATACTGACCGTCAGTCTCTCGACGAAAGTCCTATTGACTATAAAATTCAATTGGGTAATCAAACGGTTAACCAAAAAGGAATTGGAGCTGGTATGGATGCCGCTCAGGGTCGGGCAGCAGCAGAAGAAAGTGAAGCCGAAATTCGGAAAGTACTCGAAGATAACACCGAGATGTTATTCATTACTGCGGGTATGGGCGGAGGCACCGGTACGGGAGCCGCTCCGGTTATTGCCCGTATTGCCAATGATCTGAACATCCTGACAGTAGCCATTGTTACGGCTCCTTTTGATGATGAAGGAGAAGATAAAATTGAGCAGGCTCGCGAAGGGATTCGTGAACTGCAAAAGTATTGCGATACGGTAGTAGTTATTCTGAACGAAAAATTACTTGAGCTGTATCCTGACATGACCGTTGACGACGCCTACGCAAAAGCCGATGACGTCTTAGCCAACGCCGCTCGCTGTATCTCTGAGATCGTTACCAAGTCGGGTAAGATCAACTCCGATATGAATGACGTGAAAACGATCCTGAAAGGTGCCGGACAAGCCGTAATTGGTCTGTACAGTGCCGAAGGAGAAGATCGTGCCGTCACCTGCGTAGAAGAAGCATTAAGTTCACCTTTGCTTGATAATCGCGATATCAAAGGTGCGAAACGCATCCTGATTACCATTCGTATAGCAAAGACAATCCGATGCGGATGATGGAACAGAAGGCTATTACGAAGTACATTGAGGATAAAATTGGAGGAAAAGCTCGACTGCTGAAAATCAGCCCTATCCCTGATGAAAGCCTGGGTAAAGCCATGCGTTTCACCATCATTGCGGCAGGTTTTGATTTACCCGGCAACTCGGTTTATCAGCGTCCCATTGATGAACCTTTGATTCAGCAACCTGCGTCACGTCCATCGAACCCAGGTAACTCGCAGGGTAGCTCTGCCAAGCCAACTACACCCATTACCAATAGTTCACCTTCGTACGGCTACGGAAGTTACTTACAGGATAAAACGCCTCAGGCTTCTTTTAATAATCCCGTTACTGCTGGTTCAACCGAAGCCGAAAGTGAAGCCCTGACGGAAGCGGAAACCATTTTCGAATTTCCCGAACCCACTACGCTGGAAGAAGACGTAAAGACGCTGGAAAAAGAAATCTGGCGGGAAGAAGATACTTCGGTTACGAATGCACGCATGATTCAGGAATTCATTACCAAACTGGATCACCACGATCAGGGTTGGGAAACGGATCTGGAAACGCCCGCGTACATTCGGCAAAATATCCCTCTGGCTGATCTGGCCGTTATTTTACGAGGTGAAAAAGTTAATCATTACAATCTGAACGATTAGTCATCAAAAGCTATATAAAAAAGACTCACTACAGTAAGGGTTCTTTTTGATGACTTTTTGT
>NZ_NHPP01000007.1 GCF_002838835.1 Siphonobacter sp. SORGH_AS_0500 | reverse complement strand
CAACAAGGATAACTGGGATCTAAGCGTACGCCGGGCCACTTCCGTGGTACGCCTGCTGCAAAGCAAGTTCAAGGTCGATCCCGCTCGTTTGACCGCCGCCGGCAAGGGTGAGTACGAACCCAAGGACTCCAACAAGAGTGCGGCTGGACGTAAAGTCAACCGCAGAACCGAGATTATCCTCACTCCACGTCTGGATGAGTTCTTCCAGTTGCTGGAGAAAAAATAAGGCATTCCTTGAAGGAGGATACACGTGAAAACCCCGGCTCACTCCTGGTGAGCGGGGTTTTTCATGACCGCCCCTCTTATTCAGACCCAACTTTACCGCCTCTGGCCGGAAGGTTGGTGAGACACCAACCACGGCGTATAGGTAAAAAACACCGCTTACCCGCACGCCATAAAGTCCCGGCTCTACAAGTTTTATCTTTCCAAAATGATTATAAGCCTGTTTTCAGGAATTCATTCCGATACTGAAGCGGAGCTAAGCCTGTGGTTTGCCGGAATTGGCGATTGAAATGAGAGATATTTCCAAAACCACTTTGAAAGCATACTTCTGAAACCGTTAAATCCCCATCAGAAACCAGTAACTGACTGGCATAGCGAATGCGGTACTCATTGAGCGAATCCACAAAGGTTTTTTTAGTTACCTTCTTATAATACCGACAAAAGGATTGCGGTGTCATGTTAATTAACTCAGAGATCGTCTCTAGCCGGATTTCCTGACGGAAATTCTCAGACATATACGCATAAATCTTATTGAGCCGTTCGTAATCTGTTTTGGGTAACTGAGCGAAAAACTGACTGGTATCCAGAACGTTCACTTCCTTACTTTCCGTCAGGGTATGTAATAAATCCAAAAGCCCCAGTAATCGGTGAAAGTGACTGGCTTTTAATAAATACTGAAGTTCTTTGCTAGCTAATTCAGCCGTTTTTCCGTAGAAATGTAGCCCTGATTTTGCTTTTTGAAGTAAGCGGGCAATGGGTAAGAATTCTGGTTTTTTGAAGAAATCAGGGCCTAAAAACTCTTCTTTGAACTGAATAACTATCGAGTGAGCAGGATCAGTATTATTTTCATTTTTCCAGTAATGGGGCATATTAGGTCCCATTAGCACTAAATCGCCTGCTTCAAAATTTGATACGTTCGTTCCCACAAATCGCTTTCCCCGACTAGAAAGAATCAGTGTTAATTCCACTTCGGGGTGAAAATGATACGGAGCATCAAAGGCCTCTAAAATATGCTCTCGGAAGGTAAATGAGCTATCGGGCAAAGCATCTATGTGTTCAAAAGATGGCTTCATCTTTGCTAATGTTAATACGAAACAAGTAACAATACTAAGCAAATTAGACCTTTGAATACAAACCTTTAGCTCAAAAAACAGAAGCTAATCTTTGATACTGAGGATATTATTAATTTGCTTGCTTCATAAAAAGAGTTCAGCTTTTGCAAACTGAACTCTTTTCATGAGGATTATTTTGAAGCCCCGTTTTTAAGAATACTCTGATAGCGGTTCATATCCTGAAAAACTTTTAGCGAAGCCATAATCTCGGGATCTTTACTAAAAGAATGCTCTCGAAGGCCTTTTTGTAGATAATAGCGAAGAATGATTTCCTGCTCCAGCATGTACCGGATTTCGTCTTTAAACTTCAATAAATCAGAGTCTTTGCTGTGAGCAAATTTCGTTTTTAAGACTTTGAGCTGTTCCTGAACGACATCGTAATATTTTTCCTTTTTGGCAGAAGCTTCCAGTTCTTCAAATTTACGCTCAACATCGGTCGTATAATCGTAATCTTTATCACCTAGCCATTTAACAAACTCCTGATATTCAGCATCTGATAGACTAAATTCACGACCCGGCTTAATTGAAGCATGATCGTGGCGATACTTATTAGCATACTCGAAAATATAGCCTTTCCGGTATAAGCTCGTCAAAATAGCCGACTGAGCCGGGTGATCTACCAAAATATCAGGAGCAATACCACCGCCGTCATAAACGGTACGTCCACTTTTTCGGGTTTTGAACGCTGTCTGTAACGAATCCGGAATTTTACCTACCGAGCCATCCGCATTCCGATGTCCATAATCAATCGCCTGAATGCAGCGTCCAGAAGGAATGTAATATTTGGCCGTCGTTATTTTCAGCTTGCTGTTATAACTCAAATCACGGGTAATCTGAACCAGCCCTTTTCCGAAACTTTTCTGACCAATGAGTACACCCCGATCATAATCCTGAATAACGCCTGCTACAATCTCAGCTGCCGAAGCACTACGGCTGTTGGTTAATACTACCAGCGGAATTTCCGCATCCATAGCCGGATTCAGGGCCGTGTAGGTTTTATTCCACTCGCTTACTTTGCCTTTGGTACTAACAATCTCGGAATCCTTATTTACAAAGATATTCGAAATATCTACTGCCATATTTAGCAGACCGCCGGGGTTATCACGTAAATCCAGAATTACTTTTTTCATGCCTTTTCCTTTCAAATCGGTAAAAGCCTGACGTACTTCTTTGGATGCCGTTCCGGTGAAATCTTTGAGATCGATGTATCCAATTTCATCATTAATCATGCCGAAATAAGGCACGTTGGACATCTTCACTACGTCGCGAGTAACACTGATCTCCTCCGTATTATCCTGACCAAACCGACGAAGGCTCAGTTTTACGGCACTGCCCGTCTGCCCCTTCATTAACTTATCCACATTGATGCCCGGCTTCTTCACGTCCAGTCCATCAATTTTTAAAATCTCATCCCCAATGCGAATGCCTGCTTTTTCGGCAGGCGTTCCTTCATACACCATGATAACCAAGAATTTATCCTGCCGCTGCTGAGTCAGGATTCCGATTCCGTTATACTTCCCGGTGGTCATGGTCATGTAATCCTCAATGTCGTCTTCGGGGTAATAGACGGTATACGGATCGAGGTTTTTAAGCATGGCGTCAATCCCCGTACGTATGGTTTTATTAGGGTTTACGTCATCTACGTAATACGTATTAAGCTCTTTGAAAAGCGTCGCAAAAATGTCGAGATTTTTCATGATCTCGAACGTCCGCTCTCCTGGATCAGTAAAGGAGAATAATCCGAGCCCTCCCACCAGACATGTGGTAAGAAGGCCAACTTTCAGAGCGGTGTGTTTCATGAATCTATGGCTGGCTTTATAAATGCGATTTCAGAACAATTTAGAGGAAAAATTTCAATTTTGGATTATGGAAAGATGAGATTTGTCGTTTCGAACCCGATTATTCCTCCCTGGTAATTGAAGCGGAGGCCGAGTTACTGGCTTTCCCGAGTTGCTTGAGCATAAACTTCATCTTCTTTTCAATGTCAGCGAAGGGTAAAATATCTTTTGCCACGTAAACGATGGCAATGCTGGCGGGCCACTGATCGTTGGTTAACAGGATCTCTTTATGTAAACGGTAAGCTTCCCGCAGGCGGCGTTTGAGTAAATTCCGGTCAACTGCTCTTTTGAAATTGCGTTTGGAAACCGAAACCATTACTTGTGGTAAAGCCGTCGAAGCACCCGCCAAAGCATTTACCTTGAGCGGATAACTAAACAAAGCCAGGATGTCTTTACCATTGCGGGCAAAAAGTTGATCAATGACTTTTTTACTCTTCAATCGCTCCGTTTTTCGTAACCGCTGATCCATAGACGCTAAATAAGAAATGGGTGGCAAAGATACAATTCATTACCCCGACCAAACGGTTTCCAAAGGATGTTTTCGGGTTTTAATGGGTTAAACTGCATTCTAATCGTCCTTTAGCAGTAGTTAATCCCGTATCTTTAGTACCTAAGTAGCATTCCAAGTAGTTGAACGATATGCAGGCAAAGCAAATTTTATTGGTTGAAGACGATCAGCGGTTATCGGAGAGTATTTCCCGAACCCTGGGTCGAAAAGGATACGAGGTTTCTCCGGTTTTTGACGGAACCGCTGGTTTACAAAAAGCTCTGGACTCCAGTTTTGATCTGGTGATTTTGGATGTGGTTTTACCCGGACTGGATGGATACGCCATTTGCGGAGAATTGCGTCGCCAGAAGCCCCGCCTGCCTATTTTGATGTTAACTGCTCTGGATGATACCGAAGACCGATTAAAAGGATTTGAACAAGGTACAGACGACTACCTGGCTAAGCCATTTGACATCCGGGAGTTACACGCCCGCATGCAGGCCTTGCTTCGCAGAAATGAGTTTATTGAAGAATCCCAGACGCAAACGAAACTACGGATTGCAAATCTGGAAATGAATTTGCTAAATAAGACCGTTATCCGGGATGGAGAAAAGCTGGAATTAACCGCGAAAGAATACGCCCTACTGGAATATTTACTACTCCATCAAAACCGACTGATTACCAAAGCCGAGCTTTTGAAAGAAGTCTGGGGATTGAATTTTGATCCTGGTACGAACATCGTTGAAGTCTACATTGCTTACCTCCGTAAAAAAGTAGATCGCAATTTTGAGCCTAAGTTAATCCAGACCAAGGCGGGACAGGGGTATGTCTTACGTCCTGAACATTAATTCATTACTCGTTGATTCATGCGGATTCGTTACAAGCTTGCTCTGCTTTTTACGCTCATTGTTGCGAGCTTACTCACCTTGTTTTCATACGTCATTTACGAAGATTCGTCGCGGCACCGGGATGAAGTTTTTCTGGGACGACTGGAAAATAAAGCCCGAACGACAGCCCGGTATCTGATTGATGTCAAAGAGATTAATAATGAGCTACTTAGAATTATAGACCAAAACTCCCTGACGGCTCTGGACGAGGAGCTAGTGCTGGTTTTTGATCCCCGAAACAAGCTCGTTTATTCCAGTATCGATGACAAACCCGTCAAATACAGCCGTAGGTTAATCGCAGAAGTTCGGGAGGAAAAAATTGTTGAATATACCGAGGGTGTCTATGACCAGATTGGGCTGGCTTTTCCTTCTAAAATTGATAGCTCCAAGGGTGAGTACGTGGTATTAGCCTCGGCCTACGATAAATTCGGGAAATATAAACTTCGCAACCTACGGAATACGCTCCTCATCTGCTGGTTCGTTGGCGTTGGGCTAACCGTATTGGCTAGTGGCTGGTTGTCCGCTTATTTCCTGCGACCAGTAGCGACAATTAATGAAAAAATACAGCACATTACGGCTCAAAACCTCAAAGAACGTCTTTCGGAAGGAAATGGGAAGGACGAAATTGCTCAGCTAGCCATTAATTTCAATCAGATGCTAAATCGGCTGGATATGTCTTTTGAGCAACAGAAAAGCTTCGTTTCTCATGCCTCTCACGAGTTGCGAACGCCGCTTACGGCCATGAAGACGGATATTCAGTCGGGACTGGAAGAAACGTTGTCCGCCGAAGAATACCGGGAAATTCTGCGGGACTTGTTTCAGGATACCCAACGTCTAATCGGGTTAACGAACGGATTATTACAACTGGCTCGTCCGCTCGATAAAGTGCTGAGGCGAAATACCCTATCCGTCGTTGATTTATTACTTGATATTCAGTCGCACATGGGAGCAACCCAGAAAGTAACTGACATCTGTTTCGACCCGGCAATTTTTGAAATGAAACCGGATGATATTCAGGTAACGGGCGATGAGTCTTTGTTGAAAACCCTATTAACCAACCTCATGGACAATGCCTGCAAATATTCAAATGGGCATCCGGTTTACATTACCATCGAACGCCAGCAGTCCAACTGTTTTATTCACGTAAAGGATCAGGGTATTGGTATTGCCGAAAAAGATCAGGAACGGATTTTCGGGGCATTTTTCCGGGGAAATAATGCGATTCGTTATACGGGATATGGCATCGGGCTGGCCGTAAGTCAACGCATTGCTGAGTGGCACGACGGCTCTGTTTCCGTCCAAAGCGAGCTTCATCAGGGCAGCACCTTTACGCTTCGCTTACCCCTGGCCTAAAGCAAGCCTTTGAAGATCGCTCGAAATGGAAGCTTTATCCCGGTAATCAGGAAGTTCGACGCATTGAAAATTTAAAATTTTTAGGCTTAATTACTTTAGTTGTAGAACAACACACGGACGACTTGTGCGAGATTTGAAATTTAAAAAATTCAGTCAAAGCCTGACTGTTCTGATGCACTTGGCTTTCTGGGCATTTTTTCTGTCCCTGCCTTTTCTGCTCAGATCACCTCAGAATCCCCCGGGTACGCCTCGCGTAAAAGTACCCGATGAGGTAATCATTTTGCTGAATATGTTGACCATCCCCTTGTTTTATGTAAATGCTAATATATTCATTCCCAGAGTCTTAAAACGCCATGGGGTTTGGTTTTATGTGGCTTACATTCTGCTGTCGATGACAGCCGTTCTTTCCATTAATCTAAGCTTACGCAATTACGTTTTCTTCCCCGAGTTACCCTCGGCCCGAATCACGATCTATACGCTTTTTCCCGTTTTCTTCATCCTCGCCGTTAGTACCACCTATCGTCTGTTGAGTGACTATCTAGCCGACGAACAGCAGCGGAAAGAATTGGAAAATGAGCAACTTAAATCTGAGTTAAGCTTTCTACGTTCGCAGATCAGCCCCCATTTTATGTTCAACGTCTTGAACAGCATCGTTTCCCTTTCCCGGAAAAAATCGGATATGGTTGAGCCCGTCGTTATTCAGCTTTCGGATCTGATGCGTTACATGTTGTATGAGTCTAACGGCACGCGGGTTTCGTTAGAAAAAGAAATCAAGTACCTCAATAACTATATTGATTTGCAGCGAATTCGGTTCGGTAACGACGTAAAAATTAATTTTGAAGCAGACAATCGGCTTTCACATCAACCTATCGAACCCATGCTGCTGATTCCCTTTGTGGAAAACGCCTTTAAACACGGCGTCGGCATTATCAGTGATCCTGTCATTGACATTATGTTGCAGGCACAAGGGAAAACGCTCATTTTCAAGGTAAGAAACAAAGTAAATCGCCGCTTTAAAGAGGTGAAAGACAGCAGTTCAGGTATTGGGTTACCGAACGTTCAGCGTCGTTTAAGTTTATTATACCCTGAATCGCACGAATTAACCATCAGTGAAACCGGAGAATGGTATGAAGTCCAGCTTTCACTGCATTTTAATGGAGACCATCCGTTAAAAGACCGTTCTTTAACCGAAGCCATTAACGGTTGATAAATGTATTTTTAGATTATTAATCAATTAGTTAGTTACCCAAAACGACTGAAACTATGATCAATTGTCTGGCCGTTGACGATGAATCGTTGGCTCTTGATTTACTAGAAGATAACATCCGCAAAGTTCCTTTTCTGAACCTGGTTAAACGTTGTAAAAATGCGTTTGAAGCCCAGGAAGTAATGCAGCAGCAACAAATTGACTTACTGTTTCTGGATATTCAGATGCCGGGTATCAGTGGCGTGCAATTTGTGCAGAGTCTGAAAAACTCACCGATGGTAATTTTTGTAACGGCTTACGAGGAATTCGCACTCGAAGGTTTTAACCTCGACGTGATTGATTACTTACTAAAACCCGTCTCTTTCGAGCGTTTTCTCAAAGCCGTCAATAAAGCTTACGATTTATATAATCTTAGAAATCAGGAAGTTAGTACCGCATCCGTTCCTGAAATACCCGCAGTTCCGCAAGAATACTTATTCGTCAATGCAGATTATTCACTGGTAAAAATCCGCATTTCGGAAATTCTTTACGTGGAAGGCTTAAAAGACTACGTCAAGATTTATCTCGAAGGGCAAACCCGTCCGGTGATTACCCGTTTAACGATGAAGGCCATGGAAGAAAAGCTTCCCAGCGGACCTTTCCTGCGGGTCCATAAATCATTCATTATCGCCTTTGATAAAATCGAGTCCATTCGCAACCTGCGAATTAAAATTGGACAGGTTCATATTCCCATCAGCGAGTCTTACGGCGAAGCGTTATTCAAAGCCATTAATGCCGGAAAAGTGGAATAGCTTGCGGTTTTAATCCCATCTTATCTCGCTTTTATTCGATATGATCGGCAAAAAATCGAGAAGAGTATATTTCCCGAAATTAGTAAAATATCTTTTGAGTTATTTGATTAAAGTTCTGCGGGCTTGAGTCTGTTTTTCCTTTTTCAAGCTTGTTTATTTCTCTGAATTCATAGAAAAGTAATCGCCACGGCGAATCGCTATAAAGAAATCCCCTTGTGGGTAGTTTAAGTTTTGGGGTGAGAGCAACCGTCGTTTCATTGAAGCGACGGTTCTTTATTTTAGGCCAATCCGCGTATTTTGCGAGACAATCTTTCTTCGTTCTTATGGCCTTCTATTCTAATAAAGTGGTCTGGATTACTGGAGCGTCCTCCGGCATCGGGGAGGCCCTGGCTCACGCTCTGGCCCGCGAAGGTTGTCGGCTGGTTTTGTCTGCCCGGCGAGAAGCCGAGCTGGTACGGGTTAAACAAGCATTACCCGTTCCGACAGAAAACGTATGCATTCTACCACTGGACATCACCCATATCGAAGCCTTTCCCGAAGCAATTCATACGGTTCTCCAAACCTTTGGCCGCCTTGATATTCTAATTCAAAACGCCGGCATCAGTCAGCGAGGCTCCGCTCTGGAAAGCCCGCTTGACATTGATCGCCGATTAATGGAAGTAAATTATTTTGGCGTCATTGCCCTAACCAAAGCCGTCTTACCGCATTTCATTCAGCAACGTACAGGACTCATCGTTCCTATCTGTAGTCTGGCGAGTTACGTAGCCACGCCGGAACGCACGGCTTATGCTGCTTCTAAATTTGCCCTACGAGGCTTTTTTGATGCTCTTCGGGCCGAAATCTGGAAAGAAGGCATATGGGTAACCCTCGTTTGTCCGGGTTATGTCCGAACCTCACTTTCACTTAACGCCCTGAATTCCAGCGGAAAAGCTCACAATCAACTTGATAGTCACTCCTCCAAAGGACTTTCTGCCGAAAGCTGTGCCAAAGCGATTGTAAAAGCCCTGAAGAAAGGGAAAAAAGAAGTATGGATTGGCGGTTTTACAGAAGTAATGGGGGCTTACTTAAAGCGGTATGTTCCAGGCTTGCTCTGGTTATTCATTCGCAATTACCGGAGGATATAAGACTGTTCAGAAGAATCGATTTCAAGATTAAAATAGCACTATTCATAGGATTCAGATCCTCTCAAAAGAGCATATTGACTTATACTAGTAGAATCATATTCCGTAAAAATCCTTAATTCAGAGGGTATATTTATCTAATTATCAGTAAAACTTATGAAATATATGGGTGTTTTGTTAAAAATTGACATTTGATTTGCTTGACATTAGATTCCTATTACATTTGTAGTCTATTGTAATATTCCCTTAACTAAAACTTCATCAATATCATGTATAACTCTACGCTCATTTTGGGAAAACTGTCTCCTCCTTTTCTGGTTTAGTTAATCACTTTTTTCGAAGCAGTACCATCAACCTTTCTGGTTGCTGTTCCGGCATATCCTTTCGCTAGGGTATTCTGTAGTTGTCCCATTTTCTTCTATAAATATATACTCTGATTTCATTCTTAATTCTTAACCAATTCTTTAAACATGAAGAGATTAATACTCTTTCTAAACATTCTGTTTCTGACAGCGACAGTAGCTGCTTATGGACAGGATCGGGTAGTGACTGGAGTGGTTACTACATCTGACGATGGAAGTACCGTTCCCGGCGTTAGTGTTAATGTGAAAGGCACCAGCCGGGGAGCAACCACTGATGCGGATGGGAAGTATCGAATCAGTGTTCCTTCCGGAAATGTAGTGCTTGTTTTCACTTCCATTGGATTTCAAAAGCAGGAAATCGAGGTAGCCAACAAAAGCGTCATTGATGTTAAACTGATTAACGATTCCAGCGAACTTTCGGAAGTTGTGGTTATTGGGTATGGTACACAAAGTAAGCGTGATGCTACGGGTAGCATTGGTTCGGTTTCCGGAGCAAAGCTTGCTCAAATGCCTAATCAAAGCTTCGAATCAGGCCTGGCAGGTCGTACGCCTGGAGTTCAGATCACGGTTCCCAGTGGTGTATTAAACGCTCCTCCAGTATTCCGTATTCGCGGTACGAACTCCATCTCTTTAAGTTCCTATCCGCTGGTTATCGTAGACGGTGTTCCTACCTTTACAGGGAACTACAGTGCGGGAAATGCTTCCAGTAACCCACTTGCCAGTATCAATCCTAACGATATTGAGAGCATTGACGTAGCGAAAGATGCCGCAGCAACCGCCATCTATGGTAGCCGGGCCGCTAACGGGGTAGTATTCATTACTACCAAAAGAGGTAAATCGGGTAAAGTACGCGTAAGCTACGATGGATGGGCCGGTATTTCCAATACGTACCGTATGCCTGAATTGTTAAATGCTCAGGAATATCTGACTTTCAAGCGTATGGCCATCGCTAACAATCCCAATGCCCGCACGACGACATTAACTCAAACGAACGATGCCAATGGCAATCCTATCGATACGAAATGGCAGGATCAGGTATATCGTCAGGGCGTATCTCATAGCCATAACTTAAATGTATCTGGCGGTAGCGAGACCACGAATTACTACTTCTCTACGGGGTATACCAATCAACAGGGTATTATTCGTAGAAACGACTTCGAGCGTCTCAATGCGTTATTTAACGTGGACAGTAAATTAAGCAAGGCTATTACTATTGGTGGTAAAATTTCTTACTCAAATGAGAAAAACCTAGCAGCAACTTCATCTGGCTCGTTAAGCGGGGAAGCATTTAGCAGTGCAGGTTTAGGTCGCTTGGCCATAGTTCTCCCTCCAATCCTTGCTCCGTATAATAATGATGGTTCCTTAAACATTAATGCAGGGAACGCCGCAATCGGCTCGTCAAACAACATGAGCATCACCAACCTTTCTTATTATAATCCGGTTGCTCTGTTAAATCTAAACCGTTCAAACTCTGAAGTAAGTCACATTCAATCCAATGCTTACATTCAACTAAACCCAGTCAAAGGATTAACGCTGAAGAGTTCCTACGGTATTGATTACATGCTAGTTGACAATGATATCTTTTGGTCACCTTTGACTGGCGACGGTTTCTCTACTAACGGTAATGCTTCGGGTATTTTTGGCAAGTATAAAACATGGCTTTGGACAAATACAGCTCAGTATGATCGTTCTTTCGGTGGAGCTCATAACTTTAGCCTGCTGATTGGTCAGGAACAACAACGTAATACATCCAGAGGTTTTGGTCTGAATCGTCAAAGCATTGCGGATAGACAGTATACTGAATTGCAAGCAGGCTGGAACAATAATAACCCAACTAACTTAGTCTACGGAGAAAACTATTTACTTTCCGTCTTCGGTCGTCTTAACTATAACTACAAAGAAAAATACTACCTAAGTGGTAACTTACGTCAGGATGAATATTCGGCATTGGGGGAGAAAAAAGGGGTATTCTGGGGAGCGTCCGCTGGTTGGGAAATTACTCAGGAAAACTTCTGGAAAAATGCGAAGTTGAATACTATCTTCAGTAGCTTCAAAATTCGTGGTAGTTATGGTAAAGTAGGTAACATTGGTGGAGTTAATGACTACTCTCCTTATTCTTTGTATGGCTCTGGCTACTACGGTGGTTTAGCTACTCTCGGGTTCTCTACGGTTGGAAATCCTACACTTAAATGGGAGACCAGTACTAAAACAGATGTTGGCCTTAATTTCGGTCTTTTCAATGACCGTATTACGGGAGAAGTTGCCTACTACTACAATAACATTAATAACTTAATTTTATACGTTGCTCAGGCTCCTTCGGCAGGCTTACCATCGAACCCTCCGCAAAACGTTGGGACCATGTTTAACAAAGGCCTCGAATTAGCTCTGAATGCCCGAATCATTCAGACGAATAACTTCCAGTGGACTTCAAATTTCAATATTACTTTTAATAAAAATGAAGTTAGCTCTCTGGCTCCGGGCATGAACGTACTCCAAACAGGAACCAGCGGTCTGGAAACGGTTAACCAAAGTGCTCCGGGTTATTCCTTAGGTCAACTTTGGGTAGTCCGTACAGCTGGCGTTGATCCTACCACGGGTAAACGTATCTTTATTAACTCACAGGGCCAAAATGTGTATTACCAATATTATGTTCCTTCGGGCCAATACAATTATTCAACTACTCCAGACGGAAGAACGAGATATGTAAGCCCAACGGGTGGAACATCTATTACGCAAGCAGATGATGCAGTAATGTATGCAAACGTAATCCCAAAGCAATATGGTGGCTGGGATAACAACTTCAAATTCAAAAACTTTGACTTAGGAGTAATGCTGACCTATCAATTAGGCTTCAACGTTTATTATGGTACTAATGCCGGTTTGCACGATCAGCGTTGGTGGAATAATGCCCGTGATGTCTTAACAGAAGCGTGGATGCAAGAAGGCGATACAGGTAAAAAATATGCGAAACCTGTATTTAACGATAACGTGTCGAATGGCTCAGCCATGCCTTTAGACATCAATGTATTCAGAGGAGATTTCCTGAAACTACGCAACGTTACTTTCGGCTATACTCTGCCTAGTTCTCTTTTGACAAAGGTTAAAATGAGTAATCTTCGGGTTTATGTAAGCGGACAAAACTTAGCTGTATTAACTAAGTACCCCGGCCCAGACCCAGAAGTATCTTCTAATGGCCTGAGCAACTCAAGTCAGGGGGTTGATCGTAACACTGTTGGTAACACCCGTACATTTACGGTCGGTTTAAAAGCTGGATTCTAATTACTAAAGAAGGACATTCATGAAAAAGCATTTCATATACGCATCCATTTTCTGCATGACTGCCTTAGGGATTAGTTCATGCAATAGAGATTACCTTTCTCCTGTACCCGAAACTTCGGTTCCTGCCGAAAGCGGTTTTGCAACGGAGCAACGAGTTACCAATCAGCTGCTGTCTTTATATGAAGCTATGAAGCATGGTAACTTCTATGGAGGCCGTTTCGTTATTTACGGTGATATTCGTGGAGAAGAATTTATTAACGAAACTTCTAACCTGGTTACTGGTTCTGACGTTTGGTCATTAAATCCAACTAACAGTGCTACAGCTGTTGAACGTCTCTGGCAGTATGCCTATCTGACGATCAATAAGTGCAATATCTTTCTGGATGGTATGGCTAATCAAGGAACATCTGTAGTTGGTAACGATGTCGCTGCTCGCTATATCGCTGAAGCAAAGTTTATTCGTGCGATTAGCTATTACAGTCTGCTTCAGTACTATGCTCGTCCTTATGCTGAAAACAATGGAGGAAGTCCCGGTTTACCTTTACGTCTGAGCGGCATTGTTAATGCTACTGGCAATCTACAGCTTGCTCGTAGTAGCGTTGCTGAAGTATATACCCAGATTCTTAAGGATCTGAATGAAGCTGAAGCCTCTCTTCCCTCGAACTATAGCACTCCAGAGTTAAATACAACACGTGCTCATAAAAATACGGCTATCGCTTTAAAAACAAGAGTGTATTTAACCATGCAAAGTTATGCTGACGTGATAACGGAAGCGAACAAAATAGTCAGCTCTACAGCTCCTTTTACGGCCCCTACTGGTGTGGCAAATGCTTTACAGGCAGATATTTCTACAGTATTTAGCACTTTTAATACCACAGAGTCTATTTTATCAATGCCTATGACTGCAACGTCAGGTGATAACCCTGGTACTCAAAACCAGTTAGCCTATTACTATTCGCCGACTGTTGGTAACCGCGAGTATTCATTAAATCCAAATGGTATTATTGCAAATACCACTTGGAAATCGACGGATAAAAGGAGATCGTTTATTGGAACGGCCGCAAACAAAAGCTGGCTTACTAAATATAAGATAGGAACTACTTTCTCTGATTATGTCCCAGTTATGCGTTATTCTGAAGTATTACTGAACTTAGCGGAAGCAAGAGTTCGCACGTCAAATAGCGTAGACCCTCAGGCGGTGGCCCTATTAAATGCCGTACGTACACGTTCTGATGCGACTACTACATTTACTACAACAAGTTTTGCCAACGCAACGGAACTTATTAATGCGATTTTGCTGGAAAGAAGAATAGAATTCTTAGGCGAAGGCTTACGCAATAATGATTTAATGCGTCTGCTACAAACCATCCCAGCCAAAGGAACTATTTCTGCTAAAGCTCCTTCTGAACCAGGTTACATCTGGCCGATTGCAGCTTCTGAACTGTCACTGAATCCACTAATGAAAGACAACTAAGGACGATTAAATTATACACTCAATCCTACTCAAACGACTAGCTCATAAGGCTAGTCGTTTTTTTATGCCGCTTTATCTAATATATGAATTTCCCGGTCTATTTTATATTTTTTTCACTCCTTAAATTAAGCATAAAATAAACAATAGTAGTATTTAATACTCAACCCACATTGAGGGATACGATTCTGCTTCTTTTTGGAATATCCTGAAACGAAAGCAAAAATTAGAAAAAATAATTTCATCATCTGAAAATTTAATATTTGGGATTTATAAAGGCTCTTTTTTTCATTTTTAATAAAAAATACCCTTTAAAGCCTCTATTTATACATTTCTAAAAATTGGCTACCTCGCTTCATAGCTTATTAAAATCTTTCTTCGGCAATTTTTATCCAAATAAAATTTTGCCATTTATTTAAAACCACTATTTTTGTAGCCCATTTTAGAAACGAGCATTAAATCATTTACTTTTTTAGTAATTTATGCTCATTTCAATAAATGATATAGTAAGTAATTTTATTCCAACTTCATCATTTTATGAGCCTATGCAATATCTATCCTTTCTTCATTCAGCATTCATTCCATTTTCCAGCAATTGTCTTTTGCTTACCTAATTAAACTCTGGTTTTCCAGGAGCTATTTCAGGATTTTACGCGTACCCAATTTGTATTTTCATTCTTAACCAACTATTCATCCACAAACCATGAAGAAACTTTTATTCTTCACGTTCCTGCTGCTTTTCGGGTGGACGGCCCAGGCTCAGGATCGCGTTGTGACTGGTAGAGTAACTTCCAGTGATGACGGCTCACCAATTCCTGGCGTGAGCATTGTAGTGAAAGGCACTACTAAGGGAACTACTTCCGATGCTAACGGTAATTATCGTATAACCATTTCTGATAACGCTACCTCGCTGGTTTTCAGCTCCATTGGTCTTAGTCGGGTTGAAGAAGCCATTAACGGCAGAACAACCATTGACGTAGTATTACAACCTACCTCAGAATCCCTTAATGAAGTCGTAGTAACGGCTCAGGGAATCGAGCGGGATACTCGTTCGTTGGGTTACGCCACTCAAAATGTAAATGGCAGTGCTTTAGCTCAACGTTCTGAGCCTAACGTACTTAACACCTTACAGGGTAAAGTAGCCGGGGTAAACATCACGAGTTCTTCGGGAGCTCCGGGGGCTTCTACCAACATCAACATCCGGGGTATTACCTCTTTCAACGGTAACAACCAGCCTTTGATCGTTGTGGATGGTATTATCTTCAGTAACGATGTAGATAACTCTCAAAATACGCTTTTCGGATCGCAGCCTTCCAGCCGTCTTTCAGACATCAGCCCTGAGAGTATCGAGTCGATCAACGTACTGAAAGGCCCCGCGGCTTCGGTATTGTATGGTTCACGGGCTTCTGCCGGGGTAATCGTTATCACTACGAAAAGTGGTAAAGGTTTGAACGGTAAAACAGAAGTGACGTTTAATTCCTCCGTTAACTGGCAAAATGTAGCTTACTTGCCTAAGTTCCAAAACCGGTATGGCCAAGGTACGCAGAACAACTATGTAAACAACTCTACGGCCTCCTGGGGACCTGCTTTTGGAACGCCTGGTTTTGATAACGTACAGACAGCGTGGGGCGAAACCGTTCCTTATCAGGCCTATCCGAATAACGTTCGTGATTTCTACCAAACAGGAACTATGTTTCAAAACTCGCTGAACATTGCGGGTGGGGATCAGGACAATAACTTTGCCGCAACCATTTCAAGTACCATTCAAGATGGGGTAGTACGCCGTAGTGGATTCGACCGCCATAGTGTTCAGGTAGGGGGTAACTCAAAACTGAAAAATGGGGTTAAGTTAGGAGGAACTATCACTTACGTGAAGTCAGCTCAGACTGGTACAATCATGGGTAATGGCGGTAGTGCCTTTGGGCAGATCACCCGTATTCCCAGAAGCTTTGATTTAGTAGGACGTCCTTACCAGGATGCTACAGGTAAAAGTATCTACTTC
This sequence comes from Siphonobacter sp. SORGH_AS_0500, assembly GCF_002838835.1. Classification (GTDB taxonomy): domain Bacteria; phylum Bacteroidota; class Bacteroidia; order Cytophagales; family Spirosomataceae; genus Siphonobacter. The sequence continues at coordinate 308,264 of NZ_NHPP01000007.1, read as the reverse complement.
GTAAACGGTCAGAACCACCCTTTATGGAGTTTGGAAAACGAATTCTATAAAAGCAACGTTGATCGTGTCTTCGGAAACTTGTCAGTTGGTTATGACATCACCAATTGGTTAAACGTTAGTTACCGAGTAACGGCTGATACGTATACTGATAATAGAAAACAAGTTTTACGCATTGGAGCGGCTCGTGCCCCCCAGGGACAAATCGATGAAGATTTACGGTTCCGTTCAGAATTAAACGGTGACTTATTAATCAATGCGAATAAGAAAGATTTATTCGTGCAAGGGCTGAATGCTACGTTGCTATTAGGTCAAAACCTCAACCAGCGTTCATTCAAACAGTCAGGCGTAGGTGCAGAGGCATTAACGATTCCTGGTTTTGATAACGTAAGCAACGGTTCGGTATTTACGAGCTCTTACGAATCTTCAACCAGAAGAAGACTGGTTGGTCACTATGGCCAGTTATCGCTGGATTATAAATCTTATTTATTCCTGGAGTTATCCGGCCGCGTAGATCAGTCATCTACCTTACCTAAAGGACAGAACGCTTACTTCTACCCTTCAGCAGCGTTAAGCTTCGTTCCTTTGGAGGCTTTCAAAGTTGAATCAGACGTTATTTCGTATGCCAAAGTACGTGGTAACATTGCCCGGGTAGGTCGTGATGCTGATCCCTATCTCTTACAATCGGTATACACTACGGCTGCCTTTGGTAATAACGTGGCTGACGTAACCTTCCCTTTAAGTGTAGGCGGCAGCAGTATTCCTGGTTTCCAAATCAGCAATCGAATTGGTTCTATGAACCTGAAGCCTGAATTTGTTACCTCTTACGAAGCAGGTCTGAACTTAGGTTTCTTCAACAACCGTTTAGGTATTGACTTTACCTTCTTCAATACCAAAAGTACCAGCCAGATTTTTGACGTAGCCATTTCTAACTCCAGCGGATACGACACGCGTACTACGAACATCGGAGAAATGCGTAACCGTGGTATTGAATTACAGGTATCAGCCACTCCGGTTCACACCAAATCATTCAAATGGGATTTGATGCTGAACTTTACTCGTATTCGCAATAAAGTTATCTCGATTGCTCCAGGCGTTACTAACTCAACTATCAACGGTGATGGCTTCATAGGTATCTCTCCATCCATTGCGGAAGGCTATCCTTATGGTGTAATCATTGGAACGGCTAATGCCCGTTCAGAAAGTGGTGAGTTACTGATTAACCCTAACACGGGTGGTTTCCTGCCCGGTATTGCTGGTCAGGTTATTTCAAACCCACAAAAAGACTGGATTGCTGGCTTAACGAACAACTTCTCTTTCAAAGGAATTACATTGTCGGCTCTGTTTGACATCAATAAAGGGGGTCAGATTTATTCCTTCTCTCAAGTTGACATGAGAAGTGCCGGACAAACAGAGATCACGGGTATTGATCGCGATCAGCCTCGTATTCTGCCCGGTGTTATTCAAAACGCTGATGGAACGACTCGTCCTAACAATATCCAGGTATCAGCACAAACGTACTGGGCGGGCTTAGGTGGTTTGGCTTCCGAAGGAGCCGTATTTGATGCTACCGCCTACCGCTTACGGGAAGTTTCTTTAAGCTATGCTCTTCCTAAAACGCTTCTGAGTCGTACCCCATTTGGAAATATTAGTGTTGGCGTGAGTGGCAGAAACTTATGGATGTTTGCTCCTGGTTTCCCCAGCGATCCTGAAATCAACACACAAGGTGCTGGTAATATCCAGGGTCTGGATTTGAACGGGATTCCTACAACTCGCAATTATGGAGTTAACCTTCGTGTAACATTCTAATTATGATTCACATGACATTCTTATCAAGACATAAAAAATGGGTTACCGGGCTGACTTTTGCCTGCTCGCTAGCCACTTTATCTTCGTGTTCTGATTTTTTGGATATTAACCAAACGCCGAATAACCCAACCACCGTTACTCCAGCGACCTTGCTGCCTAGTGGTCTGGTGGGTTCTGCTTTCGCTAATGCTAATGATCTGAACCGTTTTGCCAGCGTCATCATGAGTGTAACTGCCGGAGCCAATGGTAGCCCTGCTACCTGGGACCGGTACAATACAGACGGTTCTGATTTCGGTAACCAGTGGCGTTTTGAAATCTATGCAGGTGCCCTAATTAATTACGACAAACTGATTGAAGCTGCACAGACGACCAACTCCAATGCCTACATTGGAATTGCCAAAATCATGAAAGCCTATACGTTTGCGTTGACAACGGATACCTGGGGAGATATTCCTTATTCAGAGGCTCTGAAAGGTGAGGCGAATACGCAACCTCGTCTGGACTCACAGCAGGATATTTACTTAGGTAATAGCGAAAAAGGCATCCAAAGCCTTTTCGACTTAGTAAAAGAAGGATTAGCAGATCTAGAAAAAACCAGCACCACCAAACCGGGTTCTGATGACCTGGTGTACGGAGGTACGATGGATAACTGGAAAAAAGCGGGTAATACTTTGTTATTGAAGTTGGCTATGCAAATCAGCAGCGTTAATCCTGATCGGGCAAAAACCATCATTAACGAAGTACTTCAGGGCAATAACTACATTACCACCAATGACCAGAATCTGGGCGTTAAATTTGGGGGTCAGGTAGGTAGCCAAAGTCCGATTTATACCTATACGTATAACTCATCGTTTAGCACGGATCAGTTGATCAGTACTCGTTTTGTGAACCTACTTCAGGGTCTGAACGATCCTCGCCTGCCGATTTTCGTTACCAGACCTAGTGGTAGTTACGTAACCATCGACAACGGCTTTGCTGGTTCACCACCACCAGCAACTTCTCGCTCTATGTTCAGTACATACGTAACTGGAGAAAATGGCGTAGGCCCCGTTCGTCTGATTACTAACTGGCAGCGTGCCTTTATTCTGGCAGAAGCAGTAATCCGTTTAGGAACCGCTGGTGATGCTCAGAAATTATACGAAGAAGGCATCAAAGCTCCATGAGCTCAGCAGGTATTTCAGACGCTGACATTACCGCTTATTTCGCAGCGAACCCAACAGTAGTGACGCTTTCAGGTAGCAACGACAATAAAATCAAGCAGATCATTACGCAGAAATACATTTCTCAGTATGGTAACGGCTTAGAGCAATGGAATGACTGGAGAAGAACCGGTTACCCAACGTTAGCCCAACACCAAAACGCTGTTGGCGTGGATGGTACTCGTCCGGTACGTGCTCGTTACATTGATCAGGAAATTGCTCGTAACCCTAATTTCCCCAACAACGTTTTACAGAACGTGCGGGTTTGGTGGGACGTTAACTAGTTTCAATTCTAATCATTGACACAAATGAAAAATATATTTCTCATCCTAAGCTTGTGCATGGCCGTCGCTTTTACGTCCTGCAAAAGTGACTACGGAACATTCTACGAAGACAACCGGCCGGAGGTGCCTGTAACGTTTCCAGGGACAACAACGTACGGTTTCAATCCATACATTACTAAGTCTATCAAGGATTCGACTACTGCCTTAGAATTTACGCTTTCGATCCCCGAAAGTAGTGGTCGTACGATTAAAGAAATCACGAAAGTTTCTGCTGGAAGCACCAGTATCAACGCAGGTGGAGTAGCTACGGCAACTTATATCTCCGCTCCTATTGCAGCTACTGGAACCACGGCTAAATTCACAACCAGTCTGTCTCAGTTTAAATCAAAATCAGCGGCAAACCGTGCCCTGGTTGTAGCAGGTGGTGAAATTGCCTTCATGTTCCTGGTAACGCTGGATAACGGAGCAACCATCATTCCTGTACAGGTGAGGGTTCGAATTACGGCTTAAGCCTGATTCTTTCAGTAACAAAAAGCTCGACCGTCATGGGTCGAGCTTTTTTGTTGATTACCCAATCGCTTGGGTTAAATCTTCAATCAAGTCCTCTACATCTTCAATACCCACGCTTAGCCGGATCAGGGTATCTTTCAGCCCTGACTTCTCACGTTCGGACTTGGGAATACTGGCGTGCGTCATACTTGCCGGATGCGTGCATAAGGACTCCACGCCACCCAGTGATTCGCCCAGAGAGAATACGTTAAAGCTCGACATTACCCGAATGGCTTCTTCGTAATCATCGCCTTTTAGTTCGAAAGAAAGCATTCCGCCAAAATCCCGCATTTGCGTAGCTGCCAGCTCATGACCGGGGTGATTTTTCAAACCGGGGTAATAGACTTTCCCTACTTTGGGGTGATTCACCAGAAATTCCGCTACCTGTCGGGCATTCTCGCAATGCTGCTTCATGCGAATGTGTAAGGTCTTGATTCCCCGCAATACCAGAAAACAATCCTGTGGACCGGGCACGGCACCACAAGCGTTCTGAATAAAACGAAGACGGCTGGCGAGCTCGTCATCATTCAGCATCAAAGCTCCCATAACGGTATCGGAGTGACCACCGAGGTATTTGGTAACCGAGTGCATGACGATGTCGGCTCCTAGATCCAGTGGATTCTGCAAGTAAGGCGAAGCAAACGTATTATCCACCACTGTCAGCACTCCGCGACTTTTGGCTTTCTCTGCTAAAGTCTTAATATCCAGAATTCGAAGTAAGGGATTTGTCGGCGTTTCCAGCCAGAGCATTTTTGTATTTTCAGTAAAAACCGAATCAACTACTGCCGGATCGCTCAGATCGATGAACTTAAATTTAAGGCCAAAGTCTTCGAAAATTCGAACGAAAATTCGGTACGTTCCCCCGTATAAATCATTGGTAGCAATAATCTCATCGCCAGGTTTAAATAACTTCAGTAAAGCATCCGTTGCCGCCAAGCCGGAAGCGTAGCAAATGCCATGTTTCGCATTTTCCAGAGCAGCCAAAGCCTGTTGCAAAGCCGTTCGGGTGGGGTTATGGGTTCGGGAATATTCGTATCCTTTATGTACGCCCGGAGCTTCCTGAACGTAGGTAGAAGTCTGATAGATAGGCGTCATAATCGCTCCCGTAGAGGGATCGGGTTCAACGCCAGCATGAATGGCTTTCGTGGCAAAACGCATAAGATTTCGTTCTAATTTTTTCGTAAGTTCGGTAACAAGCTGATTTTAATTTATTCTTTTGTGCAAAAACCTATTCCCTTTAAAAAATTCACCTTTTCCAACCTGTGTTTATGAAACCTTTTTTACTTTTTCTTCTATGGGGAGTAAGCCTTTCGTCGGCTTTTGCTCAACAACTAAAACCCGGCTTTGACGGCGATGAGTACCGGGAAATGATTCAATTATTTCATCAACAGGTAGATACCGCCAAAACTGACATTATTCCCAAGCCCGTCCGTTACGAACGTTTATACCGCAGCCCTGAATCGGAATTAAAGAATCTTTGGGAGTTATGGAAGCGAACGGATGGCGTTGGTGTAATCTGTATTCGTGGAACTGTTCAGGAAACCCCTAGCTGGCTGGAGAATTTCTACGCCGCCATGATTCCGGCTACGGGCGAACTGAAACTGGGTAACGATAGAGTTTTTCGGTATCAACTGGCTCAAAACCCCAGGGCAATGGTTCATGTCGGCTGGACAATCGGGCTGTCGGATCTAGCTCCGACCATCGTTGAAAAAATTCAGGAGTTATACAAAACGGGTACCCGCGAATTTCTAATCATGGGACACAGTCAGGGCGGTGCTTTAGCGTACTTAACACGTGCGTATCTGGCCGATTTAGTTAATCGCAAGGAAATACCTCAGGATATTCGCTTCAAGACCTATTGCAGTGCAGCTCCTAAACCGGGTAATTTATACTTCGCCTATGATTATGAGTTTTTGACTCGCGATGGGTGGAGTTACACCGTTTTAAATGCTTCGGACTGGGTTCCGGAAACGCCTTTTTCCATTCAGACGCTTTCAGATTTCAATAAGGTTAACCCTTTCGAAAGTATTAGGCCTACTTTAAAAAAACAGCCTTTCATTGCCCGTATCGTACTGAGCCGGATTTTTAATCGGATGGATAGGGCCACGCGAATTGCGGAAAAACGTTTTCGTAAGAATTTAGGAAAGATGATGTATTCGCAAATCAAGAAATACAAAAAGGACTTGCCTCAACCGGATTATGAAAAGGGCAATAACTACATGCGGGCAGGTTCGCCAATTATTTTACAGCCTAACGATGCTTATCGGCAACAGTATCCCGATAGCTCTAAGAATATATTTATTCACCATTTGCTGGTTCCGTATTATACCCTAAGCCAGACGTATTATCCGGGAAAATAACCAACAGACCCTAGAGACGCGACTTCATCGCGGCTGGCTGGGAAATGAAAAACTCTCACCATGGCTGGTGAGGACACCAGCATGGCGGAAGGCAGGGGTAACAAAATTTGCCTCTTACTCAGACGCGATGACGTCGCGTCTCTACAGAGATCATCGCACTATTCTATTATAAAACAAGAACGCCTGGTAAGATTACCAGGCCGTTCTTATTATTCTTCATTCAGGATATAAAACTCATACCGCAGTGGATCGAATGTATCCAGCAACTGGGTGATGAATTTAGGATTGGCCAGATAGAAATTCAGGAAGTTATCGGTGCGTTCCTGCAAGCCACCGCCGGGGAATAGGTGGGCCTTCAGTTCGCTTAAATGACGCATATCCGTTTCCTGATTTTGAGCTTCGGAGGCAAAAATTCGTCGATCCAGTCGATCGGACCAATTTTTGAGCTTCTGTTCTTCGGCTTTGATATGCCCGTCCAGCGTTGGATTAACCACCAAAGCTTTCTTCCGAATGCCTTCCATCGCCGCTAAAATTTGCTGGATTTCAGGAGTAATGTCGAGCGAATACGCGGCGTGTTTTTCTACGTACTGCCTCCGTAATACTGCTTCGTTCTCAAATAAATCGCCAATCTCCAATTCCAGATTAGTAATGCGTCGCTGCGTCGCCGGACTAATAACCATCGCAAAATTACGAGGCATCAGAATCGGGAAGGGAATGTGGTAGTGATCGAAAACGGGTTTGAGTTGTAACCAGTACGCCAGCTCGCCCGGCCCGCCCAGGTAAGCCAGGTTAGGCAGAATCACCTCCTGATACACCGGACGCAGAATGACATTCGGACTAAAAACTTCAGGACTTTCCTCCAGCATTCTTCGTACTTCCGCTTCCGAAAAAGCAAGTTTGGTTTCATTCACACTAACACCGTTTTCTTCAGGAATCAGCCGTTCACGCAGGCCATTTTCCAGATAGAAAAAGTTAATCTCACGCGGTGTTACCTGCTGTTTATACCCCAGTTGCTCCAGTTTTTCGGAAGCTTCCTGTACGAGCGTAAATGCCGTATGATTGAAAATATCATCTTCAATAACTGGACGAAATTCGGCTTTCAGAGCCTGATCGTCCGCATCCAGCGAGATCAATCCCTCGGCACCGAATAATTCGTGGATGTAATACCGAACGGCATCTGCCAATGTTTCGTGTTGTAGATATGCCTGCTCAAAGAGTGGCAATCGTTCGGGAATTTCTTTTAGTAAAGTGGCTAACTCCTTCGGGTTCATCCGGCCCACTGCTCCTTTTTGCTCGGTATGCCAGGTATAGGTTTTGCCCGAAAGGCGAAAATGATTGATTTCCTCAAAATCATGATCTTCCGTAGCCATCCAATAGACGGGAACGAAGGTATATTCCGGGAATTCCTGCTTGAGCCGTTTCGCCAGATTAATTGCCGTTACTAACTTGAAAATTACGTAGAGCGGACCCGTGAAAATATTAAGCTGATGGCCTGAAGTTACCGTAAAGGTTTTGTCATTGAGTAAAACGCTAAAGTCGGGTTTATTCTCAATGGTTGCATATTGTTTTTCGAGGACAGAAACGAGCGTTTTTCGCTTCTCAACATCGAATTTTTTCTGCTCAATTTGCTTTCTAAATCCTTCTAAATCAGGAAACTCTCCATAAAAAGGTTTCAGTTTTTCCTGACCAGAAATAAACTCTTGAAAAAGCGAAGAAAACTGCCGCGTGTGGGCTAAAGAGATACAGCTAACCTGCATAATACCGGGATTTCGAGCCCGAAGTTCGTAAAACGGGACTGGCAAACAAACTGTATCAGGTCTGGCTTAGTTCAAAAAGTTTTCAGGTTGGTGCTTTTCATACATTTCACGCTCGTTCGTAAAGATGCGATTCATCGCCTCTAAGATTCACTAATTCACTTGTTCACGTTTAAACGAGTACCATTCGCATCCAGACGCGACTCATCATGTCTCTACGAAAAAAGGATTGAAAGCTGACTTTCAATCCTTTTTTCTGTTATTAACTAGCATTGCTTTTACACTAACTCTCCGTATAAATCAAATTCTTCCGCAGAAGTAATACGCACCTGAGCGAAATCACCCTGACTTACGTATTGAGTAGCGGGAATTAATACTTCATTATCTACTTCAGGAGAATCGAATTCCGTACGACCGATGAAGTAACCGCCTTCTTTTCGATCAAACAATACTTTGTAGGTATTGCCTATTTTGGCTTGATTCAACTCCAGAGAAATGCCCTGTTGCAATTCCATAATGTCGTCGGCCCGTTGCTGTTTTTCTTCGGCTGGGATAGTGTCTTCCATCGTGGCCGAATGCGTCGAATCTTCGTGTGAATACTGGAACACACCCAAACGATCAAAGCGGGAGTTTTCTACGAAACGGTAGGTCTCTTCGAATAACTCTTCTGATTCGCCGGGGTGACCGACGATTAACGTCGTTCGCAAAGCGATACCGGGGACTTTATCACGAATGGAATGAATGAGTTCTTCCGTTTTTTCACGAGTAATGCCACGACGCATGACTTTCAGCAATTCTGTCGAACCCGTTTGCAGGGGCATATCCAGATACTTACAGATATTTGGCTTGGCGTTCATCACATCCAGCACGTCCATTGGAAAACCGGAAGGATACGCATATTGCAGACGAATCCAGTCGATGCCTTCTACGTCCGAAATGCGATCCATTAACTCTGCCAGATTCCGTTTTTTGTAAATATCCAGTCCGTAATACGTCAAATCCTGAGCAATGAGAATCAGCTCTTTCGTGCCGCGACGAGCCAGGGAACGCACTTCCGTTTCCAGATCTTCAATCGTCCGGGAAACGTGCTTACCCCGCATTAACGGAATCGCACAGAAACTACAGGGACGATCGCAACCTTCGGCGATTTTCAGATAAGCATAATGAGCAGGCGTAGTCAACAGGCGTTCCCCGACCAATTCATGCTTGTAATCCGCCTTTAAGGTTTTAAGCAAGCGAGGCATCTCGTTACTTCCAAACCAGGCGTCAACTTCTGGAATTTCAAGCTCCAGTTCGTCTTTGTAGCGGTGCGACAAACAGCCCGTTACGTATACTTTCTCGACGATACCTTCGGCTTTCGCGTCTACGTAGCGGAGGATGGTATCGATGGATTCCTGCTTAGCGTTATCAATAAAGCCGCAGGTATTAATCACCACAATTTGCGAATCGTCCTTCTCTGACTCGTGAGCGACGTTATACCCGTTGCCTTTGAGCTGGGTAAAAAGGTTCTCCGAATCTACCAGGTTTTTAGAACAACCCAGCGTCACGATATTGACTTTATTCTTGCGTAATGTTTTGGTTTTCATTGACTAGTAAGACAAGAGACCCAACGGCTCGTCGAGGGGTTCTGCTTCTTTAATGGTCTAAAATGCGGCTGCGTAGTTAATTTCAAACTGCACCGGCGTATACTTTCCGGCTTCAACCGTAATGGGATACACATTACCGTCGCCGTCCGAGATGTTTGCCCAGAGTCCCCGCTGTTCTTTGGTGAAGATGGAATACGTTCCGGGAGCCAGTTTCACTTTGAATTTGCCCTGGCGATTGGTAACTACTTTTGCTACCCGTTTGGTTCGGATGCGTTGGTAAAAACCATCCAGTTGCTCAGTCTGGCTCTGTGGTGTTAATTCATAAATCCAGACTTCCCGCTTAATACCTTTCGCAGCTTTTATGGGCCGATCGGGCGAGGGCATTTGATTACCTGATTTCCAGGTTACCTGACCCACTATTCCCGAAGTAAGCGACGTTTTCTGGGCTTCACTTTGAAAAACGAGGCACAAAAGTACGGATAAAATCGTTAACATTCTCATATACAGAAAGATAAAAAGCGGACACCATTCGATATCCGCTTGTCGGGTTTGAAGTTTTGGGTTTAGTATTTTGAGTTAGTTCTAATTATAACAAACAACCCTATCAGGGTTAAATTCCATAAATAGCCCTAGGTGATCCACCCGGGGAGGGATTTTATTGTCCGCATCCGCAACCCTGCATTGCATACGGGGCTACTTATATTTAACCCCAATGGAGTTGTTTTATTTCGTCATCACTCAGGTCTATTAACTCGGTCAGGGTTTTATTCCCCACCTAACCCCGCATTTCATACGGGGCTACCCATATTTAACCCCGATGGGGTTATTTTATTGGATATTTCTAAGTCTAGTCTCCAAATAACGCTAAACACAAAACCCCAAACTCACCACTTACTTCAAAATATCCGCAGCCAGCTCGGGCAGGTTCAGTCCGTCGAACGTACCGGAGGACATGAGTAATAAATTAGCGTTATTCCATTCCTGAGCCAATAAAAACTCCCGTAGTTTTTGATTATCCGTAAACACTTTCAGATTAGGGTTACCAAAGGTTTCGGTAATATCTTCTGGCGAAATGGGCGTTAATTTCTTCTGCTCAATGGTGTGCGGGCTGTAATAAACCGCGGCCACATCGGGCGTATTGAATTTACCTTTATACTGAGGCAGGAAATATTTATTAAGGCTGCTGAACGTATGTAATTCCACAACGGCTACCAGCTTGCGTTCAGGGAATTGATTTTTCACCGCTTTAGCCGTCGCTTCCAGTTTAGAGGGAGCATGAGCGAAATCACGGAAAATCGCCGTTGATTCATTTTCACCCGCCCGCTCCAAACGATTGGCCGCTCCGGTAAAAGACTGAATCGCTTCGTAGAACATAAAGTCTTCGATACCGATTTTCTCGAGTACCGTTTTGGCTCCGTTCAGGTTCTTCATATTGTGCCCCCCAAAAATCTTCAGCGGCACTTCTTCACCATTCGGTTTTAACAAGTAAGTCACTCCTTCACGAATCACGTGGGGGTGTTCAGTGTATCCGAAAGGTTGTACATCCGCCCGTTCTTTCTTGGAAATCACGGACACCACATCGTCAGTATCGTCGTAGATCAGCATTCCACCTTTGGGCGAGCTTTCGGCCAATAATTCAAACTGATGTACGTAAGCCTCAAATTCGGGGTAGACATTAATATGATCCCAGGCAATACCCGAAATCAGGGTAATGTGGGGATGATAATGCAGGAATTTAGGCTGACGATCAATGGGTGAAGAGAAATATTCATCGCCTTCAATCACGATCAGTGGAGCGTCATCCGATAATTTCACCATCGTGTCAAAACCAGCGACGCGGGCTCCAACGAGGTAATCAAATTTCCGGTTGAAATATTTCAGAACGTGCAGGATGATGGCTGTAGTCGTGGTTTTACCATGACTTCCTGCAATAACTACGCGTTGTTTATTTCGACTTTGTTCAAAGACAAATTCAGGATAGGAGAATACCCGAATGCCTAATTCCTGAGCTTTCAGTAGCTCCGGGTTATCCGCCCGGGCGTGCATGCCGAGAATCACAGCGTCCAGCTCTGGCGTAATTTTTTCGGGAAACCAACCCATCTGTTCGGGCAACAGACCCGCCTGATCCAGGCGAGTTTTGGAAGGCTCATAAATTTCATCGTCTGAACCCGTTACCGTAATTCCCTTCTGGTTCAGGACGAGAGCCAGGTTGTGCATGGCTGCTCCACCGATGGCAATAAAATGTATGCGTTGAGACTTGATTATTTCGTTGGGCGAAGTCATTCAAAATCAGCTTTTAAAAAAATTAATTTTCAGGCTTTCCGTCCTCCTCACTATTAATTGAGAAAACAGAGAAAAAAAATAACCGAGCCTGCAATTATTGCAGGAGTTTTTCGGTTGCAAAGGTTATAATTTCCGTGCAAATTCGCACGCTCGTTTATGAATAGGTCAGTGGATAACTTCAGTTGTCAACAGCCTTTTCGACGAAAAACAAGTTTTTTACGAAAATTCACCCTTAAAATGTATTTCCGTCCCAAAGGATGAAAAACTACATTGATCTCATTGAGCAAACTTTTGAATTCCCAACCCGGGAGTTCGGTGTTGACGAGAAAAACACGCTCCTCTTCAACAACGTACCCCTGATGGATATTATCCGTCAGTACGGTACCCCGCTCAAACTTACGTACTTACCCAAAATTGAAGAGCATATTGAACACGCTCGTTTGCTGTTCCGTAATGCCATGAAGAAATTCAATTACAAGGGAAGTTATACGTATTGTTATTGTACGAAGTCTTCACATTTTCAATTTATTCTCGAAGAAGTTCTGAGTAATAACTGCCACCTGGAAACTTCTTCGGCTTATGACATTGCCATTATTCGGGAATTGTATCGTCAGGAAAAACTGACTAAAAATACATTCATCATCTGTAACGGCTATAAGTTACCTCAATACCAAAAATACATTACCAACCTGATCAACGATGGGTTTAACTGTATTCCGGTACTGGATAACTTAAAGGAAATCGATTATTACATCGAGAACACCCACGCAGAAACAGTTAACCTGGCGATTCGTATTGCGACGGATGAGGAACCCAACTTCTCGTTCTACACCTCACGCCTGGGGATTCGTTATTCCGATATTATGGATTTGTTCAAGAATAAAATTGAGCCAAATCCGAAGCTGAAGTTGAAAATGCTTCACTTCTTCATTAACTCGGGTATCAAGGATAACGCTTATTACTGGTCGGAGCTGACTCGCTTTATGTTCAAATATTGCGAGATGAAGAAAGTCTGTCCTGATCTGGACTCGATTGATATAGGCGGGGGGTTACCCATCCAGACTTCAGTATTCTTCAAATACGATTATCAGGCGATGATCGACGAAATCATTGAAAACATTCAATGGATTTGTAATAAGAATAACGTTCCGGTTCCAAATATTCTCACCGAGTTTGGTAGTTATACTGTCGGTGAAAGTGGTGCCGTTATTTATAAGGTAATCGACAAAAAGCAGCAGAACGACCGCGAGCTTTGGTACATGATTGACGGCAGCTTCATTACGCAGTTGCCTGATTCCTGGGGTATTGGCCAGAAATACATCATGCTGCCAGTCAATAACTGGGATCTGCCCTACGAGAAAGTAAACCTCGGCGGATTAACCTGTGACTCGCAGGATTTCTATAATACCGAAGCCCATTCGGAGGATTTATACGTACCGAGCTTTGACATTGAAAACGAAGATCAGTACATCGGTTTCTTCCATACGGGAGCGTATCAGGAGTCTCTGGGCGGTTACGGCGGTATTCAGCACTGCCTGATTCCCGCTCCGAAACACGTTATTGTCGATCTGGACGAAGAAGGGAACATCACCACTCGACTGTTTGCTCCCCAGCAAACGCACGAAAGCATGTTACAGATTCTGGGCTATGGGCTCGAACCCAAAGAAGGAGTGAATGAGTCCGCGAATATCCAGCTCAGGCCCAGGAAGAAGCCGCTATCAATGAGCAGGAAGCTTCTGTAGCTGAAGAACAGGAAAAATAAACGACTAGAAAGGGAATGGGTCCGAAAAAAGGACTTATTCCCTTTTTCGTTAAAAAAGTGGTAACTTGCTGAGGTATAAGAAAGAGGACACTAAAACTACTCGAAAATATTCATGAAAAAGTCTGCTTACCTGATCGCTCTTTTGGCCGTATTATCACTGGCCTCGTGTGCACGGAAAAACAATTGTCCGGCCTATGGTAACACGAGTATGGAAAGTACTAAACGCTAATTTGTTAAAACAATCTGGAACTATTTTGGATATACGCCTAAAAGTTTAGGCGTAATCGTTTGAGCTGTCCTTAGGGTTGCTTACTTTTGCGTTCCAATTTCAATAGCACCTAACAATGGCGAAGAAAAACAGCGGCTTAGAGTTCTTGGAAAGCCCCGAAGGATTAGCGGGCGAGTTCGGAAAAGCCCAGTCTTTTTTTGATAAAAATCAGAAAGTTGTATACGGCATCATTGCTGCGGCGATTATCGTTGTAGCAGGTTTCTTTGGCTACCAGGCCTGGCAGGATTCTCAAAACGCAGACGCTTCTGCGGCGTTGTTTCCGGCAGTAAACGAATTTGAAGCTGATTCTCTCAACAAAGCTCTGAAAGGAGGCCCTGGCGTTGAAGGGCTGGTTTCTATTGCCGATGAATACGGTTCTACGAAATCAGGGAAACTGGCGAACTTCTACGCTGGTGTTGCTTTATTGAAGCAGGGTAAGTTTGACGATGCCATCGAGCATTTGAAAGATTTCAGCAGCAATGATTTACTGGTGCAGGCTCGTGCCTACGCCCTGATTGGTGATGCTTACCTGGAGAAAAAAGATACTGAAAATGCAATCAGCTACTATAAAAAAGCGGTTGATTACAAACCCAATAAATTCTTTACCCCTACGTACCTGTTGAAGCTGGCTACGGCTTACGAAGTAGCCAAGCAAAACAAGGAAGCCATCGATTCGTACTCCAAGATTATTGAGGAATACCCTCAATCGGCTGAGTATGTATCTGCAAAGAAATACAAGGCCATTCTTGAAGGGCCAGCTTCCGAGTAGTTTAGGGCTTAAAGCACTAAAAATGAAAGGGATGAGGCCACACGGTCACATCCCTTTTTTGTTTCATCGTAGTTCGTCTGTAGCTAAATCATGGCTTCTGCACTTAAAAACCTAAGCGTTTTCAGCACTGAAAACCTTCCTGATATTTCTGAAAAACACTTTGCTATCATCGTAGCAGAATGGAACAGCGAAGTTACTGGTCCTCTTTTTACCGGAGCCTACGAAACGCTGGTGAAATACGGAGCCAACGAAGAGTTCATTCACGTACGTAGCGTTCCGGGCAGTTATGAGTTAAGCTTCGGAGCAGCTCTGGCGGCTCAGGCTTCGCACATCGATGCGGTTATTTGCATTGGCTGCGTTATTCAGGGTGAAACCAAGCATAATGACTACATCAATCACGCCGTAGCTCAGGGGCTTACCAACGTAAGTTTACAGTATAATAAACCCGTAATTTTCGGGGTACTAACGCCCAACACCCAGCAGCAGGCTCTGGATCGTGCGGGTGGCATTCACGGAAACAAAGGCGACGAAGCCGCCATTACCGCCATTAAAATGTTAGGTGTTTCTTTTTAGCGTTTGAGTCTGGTTTGAAGTTTAATACCGTTTGAAAGTTTGAGAAGGCTAGGTAAATGCCCTGTACCCGTCAAACTTATTCAAACCTTCTTAAACTTTCAAACGCCCTCAAACCTCTCTACATATTCAAACTTTAATCAATACCATCCTTCTCATGCAAGTCTGGAAATTTGGTGGTACTTCCGTTGGGAAACCCGAGCGGATGCACTCCATTCGAAACCTGATTACCGCCGACAGCGGCAAAAAATTGTTGTTCTCTCCGCGTTATCCGGCTCTACGAATGCCCTGCTTGCCATGGGTGAGTTAGCGAAAGTAGGTAATGATGAAGAACTTACCCAGAAAATTGCCGAGTTACGGGCCCATTATGATGCTTTCCTACCCGAGCTGTATCAAACGTCCGAAGGACTGGCAGAAGGACAGCAAATCGTAGAGAAAGAGTTTTCGTTTATTCAGTCCGTAACCTCTATTCGTCCTTTTACACTTAAGCAGGAAAAAGAGCTCGTAGCTGAAGGAGAAATTCTGTCTACGCAGATGTTTGAAGCCTATCTGCGGGAGCAGGGAGAAAGCTCGGTCTTATTCCCCGCTCTGGACTTCATGCTGATTGATGCCGACAATGAACCCGTTCTTTCGTTCACGGAAGAAACCCTGGGTCAGATGCTGGAGCAGCACGAAGACAAGCAAATCATCATTACTCAGGGCTTCATCTGCCGGAATCCCCGCGGCGAGGTGGATAACCTCAAACGTGGCGGTTCGGACTATACTGCATCACTAATCGGTGGAGCCATTCGGGCGGAAGAAATTCAGATCTGGACGGACATCGATGGCATGCACAATAACGACCCCCGCATCGTGAAGAAAACCTTCCCGATTCGTGAGTTAACCTTCGAGGAAGCCGCTGAACTGGCGTATTTCGGAGCGAAAATTCTTCACCCCAGCACGATTACTCCCGCTAAATTACGCGGCGTACCCGTGCGTCTGAAGAATACGATGGAACCTGAAGCTTTTGGTACACTGATTGCGACGAAATCGAGCGAACGGGAAATCAAGGCTATCGCGGCCAAAGATGGTATCACGGCTATTTATATTCACTCGACGCGTATGCTGAATGCCTACGGCTTTTTGCGTCGCGTATTCGAGGTGTTTGAAAAGTACAAAACACCTGTGGATATGATAACTACTTCGGAAGTATCCGTCTCGGTTACCATTGATAATCCAGAAAACCTGGAGAAAATCACGCTGAACTGAAGCAGTTTGCCGATCTGGAAGACCACGATTACAATCAGACGATTATCTGTATTGTAGGTAATTTCTCCGCTGATAAAAAAGGCGTAGCTCTGAAAGTACTCGACGCAATGAAAAATATTCCGATTCGGATGATTTCGTACGGTGGTTCGGAGCATAACATTTCCATTTTAGTGGATGGTTCTGCCAAAAACGAAGCCTTGAATGCCTTGAATGAGCGTCTGTTCCACTACGAAGACACCATGAAAGACATTTTCACAGCTCCCTGATTTCTATAACGAGAAGCTATTTTTGAACGTGGATCTCGACTGTATCAGAAGAAATCCGCGTTCTTTTTCTATCTGACGACTCATTAGCTGGCTTTCAAAAGCCCTGATTACCCATGCTACAACTCAACTTCATCCGGGAAAATAAAGAATTAACGCTGGCCGGTTTAAAGAAGAAATACTTCAAACAACCTGAAGAGGCCATCGAACAATTGCTGACGCTGGATCAGAAACGCCGCGAAACGCAGGTCGAGCTCGACACGACGCTGGCTCAGTCTAACGCCCTGGCCAAACAAATTGGCGGCTTAATGAAAGAAGGTAAAAAAGAAGAAGCCGAGACTGCCAAAGCCGAAACCGCTTTACTGAAAAGCCGTTCCAAGGAATTGGAAGAACAGCTTCGTCAGATCGAATCTGTTTTACAGGACGAATTGGTAAAACTGCCTAACCTTCCCCACGAAAGCGTTCCAGAAGGACGTACGCCCGAGGAAAACGTAGAAATTTACCTGTGGGGCGACAAACCCACGCTGGCCGAAGACGCTCAGCCTCACTGGGAGTTAATTAAAAAATACGACATCATTGATTTTGAATTAGGTAATAAAATCACGGGTGCGGGTTTTCCGGTGTATAAAGGCAAAGCGGCTCGTCTGCAACGGGCGATGATTAACTTTTTCCTGAACGAAGCCGTAGAGGCGGGTTACATGGAAATTCAGCCCCCAATTCTGATCAATAAAGATTCTGGCTTTGGCACGGGACAATTACCCGACAAAGAAGGCCAGATGTATTACGCCAGCGAAGATGATTTATACCTGATTCCAACGGCGGAAGTTCCGGTAACGAATATTTACCGTGATGTTATCGTAGCGGATCAGGATTTACCGATTAAGCATACGGCCTATACGCCTTGTTTCCGTCGGGAAGCAGGTAGTTGGGGTGCTCACGTGCGGGGTCTGAACCGTTTGCATCAGTTTGATAAAGTAGAACTGGTTCAGATTCAGAAACCTGAAAACTCCTATCAGGCTCTAGAAGAGATGGTAGAACACGTGAAAGGGTTATTACAGAAACTGGAGTTACCCTTCCGTATCATCCGTCTGTGCGGCGGCGATATGAGCTTTACGTCTGCTTTAACGTACGATTTTGAAGTATGGTCTGCGGCTCAACAGCGGTGGCTGGAATGTAGCTCTGTTTCTAACTTCGAAAATTATCAGGCGAACCGTCTGAAGCTTCGGTATAAGGTTGATGGTAAAACCCAGTTACTGCACACGCTGAATGGCTCTGCTCTGGCTTTACCGCGTATCCTGGCGGCTTTACTGGAGAACAATCAGACGCCTGAAGGTATCAACATTCCAAAAGTGCTGGTGCCTTATTGTGGATTCGACAAAATCTAAAAGAGTAAAATTTATTCGTCCGCGATTGCGATGACGGAAGACCCGAGTACAAAAAAGGAAGCCTTTTGGCTTCCTTTTTTGTACTCGGGCATTTACTAAACTTAAGGCAGGAATCGCAACTCTACGCGACGGTTTTTCTCCTGGCCTGCTTTCGAAGTGTTATCTCCGATGGGTTTGAAAGAGCCGTAGGCTTCCGTCAGGATTCGGCTGGGGTTCGTTACCCCGGCGTTCACTAGATATTTCTTCACGGCCTGTACGCGGCGTTCAGAAAGAGCAATATTATGACGATCCGAAGAGCGACGGTCGGCGTGACCCGTTAATTGCAGACGGCAGTTGGTACGGTTCAGTAACTCAACAATCCGCGACAGCATTTCTTCGTATTCGGGCTTAATCGTGCTTTGATTGGTTTCAAAGTTAATGTTCGCAAACACTTCCAGACAAGCCTGACCCGGAATGATTGAGTTCACTACCTGTTCAAAATCAATGGCTACCCCAGCTCCAGAAACAATGCTTCCGGCAGGTGTTTCGGGTTGTTTGTCGAAGTAATCAGAAACGCCATCGTTATCCGAATCCAGTAATAAACGAGGATCAATATCTTTCGGACGGTTCGCTTTTGCAATCGAATCAATCTCAGACATGGATAGGATTTTTTCTGGTACGTACAACAAACGAGGATCGGTATAACGCAGGTTATAGGTTCCTTTCGAAGCGTCCCAGGTTTTATCCCGACCTACTTTAATTGCATTTTTACCAAACTTGTAAGTCACAGAAATGTAAGGCGTTACGTATTTATCAAGGGCTGAATTACCGCGTTTGTAATCGCTGATATCGCCCCGGTTACCACCGAAATCATACATGCTGGAGTTATCACCCCCTACGGTTGCATCCAGTTTTTCAGTATTCACGTTATTCAGCACCATGTCCAGACCAATGTCAAAACGGGGAGATAACTCATACTGAATCGCCAGTCCTACGGGGAAAACTACTTCACGAGTCATTCTCCGGGAAGAAACCTGAAGACCCGTAATGCCGCTTTCATTGACAAACTCCTGCGTAATGTTTGACTTGCGTTTTACGCGACCCGTTCCAATTTCATAGGCCGTAGAGTTAAAAAATATGACCCCAACGCCCGCGTGTAAATCAAATTTCCAGCGGTTCAGCTTTCTAGGGCCAAATAGTAAGCTTTTCAGGTTTGTACTTCCTACCAGAGCAGCCTGATAATATTCCGCCCGAAAATAAGAGTTATAAATGCGGCTCTTTGCTCCCCGAAGGTTACCGGCGTCGAGCTTCAGGCTGGCTCCGAATAAGTGGGAAAGTTGTTTGTTCACATCCAGCCCAAAACCAATAGCTCCACGCTCAGAAGCAGGAGCGTATTCTTTGGGATGAGGAGCGGGCCAGAAATCGTACTCCCGTAAATCTCCCAGAAACTGAGGTGACCCACCCCGAACCGAAATCGACCAGGTATTTAAGGCATTAGGACCTTCATATAATGCGTTAGGCTGATAGGGTTTGGTTTGAGCACCGGCTTTTCCGGCCATCATTCCTGCGAGTACTAAAAAAGACAGACAGCGTACAATTCTCATAAGCTCTTTTTTAAAGGGACTGGAATTGAAAATCAATTCCCAGGTTGACAGTTGGAAACAGGTTGCACAAAAATAGAGGTTAATTCATGCATAAACCCTATTTGTATGCGAAGCAGAATCCCAGGTTTCAGATATACGACGAAAAAAACTTCCTGTTTGGACGACCGCAAAGATTTTCGGAGATTTTCCTATAATCGATGCATGACCTGTCTAATCATTTGATCTTTCCAGGTGCCGTAAGTGCCATTCAGGATTTGCTGACGAGCTTCTTTAACTAACCACAAATAAAAGGTTAGATTGTGAACACTCGCAATTTGTGGGCCGAGTAATTCTTCAGATTTAAATAAATGACGCAGGTAAGCTTTACTATAGAAAGTACTTACATACCCTCCTAAAAATTCATCAACTGGCGAAAAATCATCTTTCCATTTTTCGTTTTTAATGTTGATAATACCTTGCGTGGTGTACAAAATTCCATGCCGGGCATTTCGTGTAGGTAATACACAATCGAACATGTCCACGCCCAGAGCAATGCTTTCAAGAATGTTAGCAGGCGTGCCTACACCCATTAAATAACGAGGTTTATCGTAAGGAAGAATCGAGCAAACCAGATCCGTCATTTCGTACATATCCTCGGCGGGTTCGCCTACAGAAAGTCCGCCAATGGCATTTCCTTCCCGACCCATCGACGCAATGAATTCAGCCGACTGACGACGTAAATCTGGATAGGTACTCCCCTGTACTATCGGAAAAAGTGACTGCGAGTGGCCATATTTTGGCTCAGTGGCGTCGAATCGGTCGCAGCAACGTTGTAACCAGCGGTGGGTCATTTCCATTGAACGACGGGCATAGCCATAATCGCAGGGATAAGGCGTACATTCATCAAAAGCCATCACAAAATCAGCCCCAATGGTTCGCTGAATGTCCATGACACCTTCGGGCGTAAAGGTGTGCGTTGAGCCATCAATATGCGAGCGGAACTTTACGCCCATTTCATCGATCTTACGACCTGTACCCGCCAGCGAGTAAACCTGGAAACCTCCTGAATCCGTCAGGATCGGGCGATCCCAGCCGTTAAATTTGTGTAAACCTCCGGCTTTTTCCAGAATATCAAGTCCCGGACGCAGGTACAAATGGTACGTATTTCCCAGAATAATCTGAGCATTAATGTCTTCTTTCAACTCCCGCTGGTGTACGGCCTTTACGGAGGCAACCGTTCCTACGGGCATAAAAATTGGAGTTTCAATCACTCCATGATCGGTCTGGATACGCCCGGCTCTGGCTTTACTCTGGGCGTCCTGTTTTATTAAATCAAATTGCATGGTTCTCTTCTAAAAGATTGCAAAGGTAAGGACAATCGAGGGGTCGCAGGTCAGAACGCCTATATTTCAGCAACAAACGCTTATTTTTGCGGCCTGAATTTCAAACCCTGTCGTGACTGAATTCCTTCTGCTAAGTATCGTCTGCGGTATTCAGCTTCTGTATCTATTGGTATTTGCCCGAACGGCTTTCGTTTCGGTACCCTCGTCTACTCCCCAACTACTTCCGGGAGTTTCGTTGATCGTCTGTGCCTGGAATGAGCTGCAAAACCTTCGGGAGTTAATTCCTTTACTCGAAAAACAAGAGTACGAAACATTTGAAATCATTATTGTCAACGATAAATCGACCGATGGAAGTTCAACTTTTTTGCAAGAAGCTCTTCAGCACTATTCCCGGTTAAAAGTGATTCCCATTTTAGAAACGCCCTTAGGCGTTTCTTCCAAAAAATTCGCTCTCACACAGGGAATTGATGCGGCTCAGTACGAAGTCATTTTACTGACCGACGCCGACTGTCGCCCTCATTCCAGCCGCTGGATTCAACGCATGGTGGCTCAGCTAAGCCCCACTAAAGATATTGTATTAGGGGTTTCGCCTTATTTCAGAAAGGATTCATCCGTAAACGCCTTTATCCAGTTTGAAACGTTTTATACGGCATTGCAATATATTTCCTTTGCTTTGGTCGGTAATCCGTACATGGGAGTAGGAAGAAATCTGCTATACCGCAAATCACTATTTCTTCATCAAAACGGACTACAGGAATTCATGCACATTCTGGGCGGCGACGACGATTTATTCATTAACAAAGTTGCGAACGCTACCAATACAGCCGTTTGCCTACATCCCGAAAGCCTGATGTATTCCGTTCCCAAAGTTACCTGGGCTGAATGGTGGCATCAAAAACGGCGGCACGTTTCGGTGGGCAGCTATTACCGGAAAAAAGATCAGTTTTTATTAGGGCTGCTAGCGGCCTCACACGTAACAAGCTGGCTATTTTTGTGGGGCATTCTTTGGTATTCGGTCACCACAAACCCTTACGAATGGATGGGCTGGAGTATCGGCATTTTTCTCGTCCGTTTTTTTATGACCTGGATCATCTGGTACAAAGCCAGCCGGAAGCTGGCACATCCCATTCCCGGCTATCAGTTCCCAATTTTCGATTTAACATTAACGCTGTATTTACTCAGTATGGCGGTGGTATCAGCCTTTCCCAGTAAAAAAATGAGCTGGCGGTAAACCCAAACATTAAATTCAATACTCGATGGACATTATTAAAAGATATTTTCCCGACCTGACTCCCACGCAGGAAGAACAATTCAGTAAACTCGGCGAGTTATATCGCACCCTCAACGAACAGGTTAACGTGATTTCCCGTCAGGATGTAGATAACCTCTACGAACGTCATGTGCTGCATTCGCTGGGCATTGCGAAGGTGATGCAGTTTAAACCCATGACCGAAATTCTGGACGTGGGCACAGGTGGTGGCTTTCCCGGCATTCCGCTGGCCATTTTATTCCCTGAATGCCAATTTCATTTAGTGGACAGCATTGGCAAGAAAATTCGGGTTGTACAGGAAGTCGCGAAAGGCTTGGGACTTACAAATGTGCGGGCTGAACAAAAGCGTGCAGAGTTGGTAACAGCCGAGGCCTACGATTTTGTAGTAAGCCGAGCCGTAACGCGTCTGACGCCCTTTTACAGCTGGGTGAAGACCAAGGTTCACAAAAATCAGTTTAACGACCTTAAAAACGGCATTCTTTACCTAAAAGGCGGGGACTTAGAAGAGGAACTTAAAGAGCTTGGAAGAAAGACAAAAGTCTACGAACTCTCGGATTATTTTACTGAAGAGTTCTTTGAAACGAAAAAAGTAGTCCATGTCCCTTTTTAGTGGCACATTTTTAGAGAGAGAATGACGAGAGACGTGCGGAAGGCTTATTTTTGCTAGGCATTTTCCTCATTACTGCAACGATAAAACACTTATGGGTAGCTACGTTAATAACCATCTTATCAAAGACGAACACGTCGTTTTTGAAACCACGTATCATTGGACCATCTTTTTCACCTGGGCTTCGCTATTTACACTGACGATTGCCGCCTGGATCAAACGATCGTCCGATGAATTCGTTATTACCAACAAGCGACTGGTCGTGAAAACCGGATTCATTTCTCGGGACACGGTTGAGCTCAATCTAAATAAGGTAGAGAGCATTCAGGTGGAGCAAAGCGTTTGGGGCCGTATGTTTGGCTTCGGAACGATCTCCATTCACGGAACGGGAGAAACGAGTCAAGTGTATAAGCGAATCTCTGATCCTCTGGGCTTTAGAAGAAAATACCAGGAGCAGTACGATCAGTACACCCAAACTCGCGGATCATTTAATTAAAAAAATATTACAAAACACTTGCGTTCGGCTGTTTGATGCCTTAGTTTTGCACTCGCTTTCAACGCAATCCCGAATAGCTCAGTCGGTTAGAGCATCTGACTGTTAATCAGAGGGTCGCTGGTTCGAGCCCAGCTTCGGGAGCCTAGTAGTCAAGCACTTACGAGATAAAACTTGTAAGTGCTTTTTTATTTGCACAAGATTTGCACAAGGAAAATATTTTTTTATTCTGCCTAACTGTTTTTACTTCTTTTAAGTGCTTTCCACTTTACTGAAGGATAAATCGGTGGTTTAGCTTCTACTGGTTCATGCTTTTCTCAAGGCACACTTAACTTTCCTGCGTAAGCGTTCTGAAGGTACTAGTGTTGCTCACACAGAACATCGCCGTAAATAGTCAATTATACGTTTTGCGAGCGTGATTGGGCAGGATGTAATCCACTACATTATCCAGGCGGCTGGGGTGTTCTATCAGCTCTTGGTATCAATTGTCTTCGACTTCAATGTCCATTTCATTAAGCGTATCCTTTAATCGGAAACTGCCTCATATTCTACGGAAAGCTTAAATACGTTTTCGTCCCGTATGGCGTCGGTAATGACGTTATGGTGTAGACGTTCGCCAAAGAGGTCTTTGGTTGTTCGCAGTCCTAGCGAATTTTTCTGATCGTTATCTTTACCCGTAAAACCAAATATCTGGGCTTTCTAAAAAAATTCATGAACGCGTTGCTGCGTATCATCAAACTGACTGCGGTGGCATTCATCGAAGATGAATACCACCTTTTCGCACTTAACTGCTCCATTAAGGCCTGAGACTTTACTTTGATAATAGCAGAATTCAATTTCTGGATGATGGTAACGATCAGGCAGGTACCACTGGTACCATCGACACTGCCTTTGCTAAAGCTGTTGAATTCCTTGGACGTCTGGTAATTGAGATCTTTACGATCCACGACGAAAACCATTTTCGCCATCTGGGACAGGTGCATAATAATCTGGCTGGCTTTGAACGACGTTAGCGTTTTACCCTAGCCGATCGTATGCCAGATATAACCGTTTTTATTTCTTTGCTTGACCCGTCAATGATGGAATGATGGCTTCTACGGCATAGCACTGGCAAGGCTACAGTGCCATCAGGCTTTTGTAGGTTTCATATCAGCACGATTTACTTACAGATCATCTTCGAAAGTTGCAGGACTCCAGAAAAGTCCGTGTGAAGGCATCGAGATTACTGATCCACTGCTTTTCAACATTGGTCTAGTAGAAGGTCTACTTAAACGCTTTTTCGCGTAATACTTTGGTATTGACGCCGCTGCTGATCACGAAAAGTTGAATGTATTAACACAGAGCCGTATTACTGTCGTACGAATATCGCTGGTAGCGATTGTTCTGGTTAAAGACCTCTTTCAGCTCCAACCGTCACGCTTAATTTCAATCTGTACCAGCGGAAGTTCGTTGATAAGCATGGTTACGTAGTAGCGGTTTTTGTAGGTGCCTTCCATACTCACCTACTAGATGCACTGAAATAGGTTCTGGTACCAGTGCCCAACGTTAAGCAGATCTCCGTTATACTAAAGGATGTGCTCTTTAGATCTGAAGGTCTTGTCTTTCTTATTATTTCTTTTTAGCTGATTAAATCAGGAAATAATCGCTTGTAAAAGCAAGCAATTTGATTACATTACTCTTAAATTTATAAGGAACTATATAATCGGTCATAGGTCCAATAAATTTTAATTTATATTTTATTATGAATTCTTCATAACTTTCTCATTTCCAATTTAAGCTAATAAAATCAAAACACATAATAGGTAATATTTAGGACATTAAGATACATATTCCGTAGAGTTCTTTCCATTTTTTTCTTCGCAATATTTCTAACAGCATAGTTAGCCCGCTCAAGTAAGCTTTCTTCAGTATCGCCCATTTTATATTCAGATAAACCACAGCAAACTGTAACGTTATAGCTTATATCTCCAATAAGAAAGTTAGCACCAGCTAGAAATTTTCTTTTCCTTTCGGCTGCTATTTCAACTTCAGTGATAGTAGTATTAGAACTAACTATAATAAACTCGTCTCCTCTATTATACTGACGAAAAGTTTCATCAGTAAATCTATTATCTTTTGATAATAATCTCCCTACTTCTCCTAGTACTTTATCACCTATGGTTTGATTATACTTTTCATTAAATACAGCAAAATTATCAACATCAATTATAATTATTGACAACGGTTTACCTGATTGATAAGCTTCTTTAATTTTTTGAGACAAATATACCTTTAATGCTTTATCATTTCTTAATCCCGTTAAAGGATCTGTGAAATTATCTTTCTGTAGTAGTTTATATTTATTATAAAATATTAAGCCCGTCAGTATCGAAGCACATGTCATCGCAATCACCATTAGCCCTAATATTTCTATATTAGTTAAGTTGTTTCTTTTATGTAAAAAACTTAAAGTTTCACCCTTTGGGAAAAGGATAGCTACAATTAATAAAAGAGTTGTTATGCTTGGAATTTTAAAAACGTCATAAAGAATTTTAGAGAGAAAATCTTGTTTAAATTTAAGCCAAGAATTATGAATATATTGTTTCACCTATATTATTTATTAGTCAGCCTTGTTTCTTTTTCAGACAGGAATCAAATACAATAATAATATATATCTGTCATTATATTAATAAAAACTAAAATTTAATATTACCCAAGCCCTTCAGTGATAATCGATTTGGCATAATAAATTAGTTCTTCATCTGATAAGTTCAAAAGTAAACGATATGTATCTCGATGACATTTACGAAATTTCAATTTGCTTCCACAAAAACACGCATCAACTCGATTAGGCTTTTGTCTTGTTTTTATATAAATTAGGCCCTTAGCAATAGTCTGTAAGTTTTCGGTTCGGAATATCTCCTTGAAAAATTCGTTATTACCATTTATTCCATGAGACCTCTCTTTTAAGAAAAATCCGTGTATTTCTCTGTATTTTTGATTGTAAAAATATGGTTTAACTTGGGTCTTAATAAACCACTCAAGAGTAATACCTCTCTTACAAAGTAATGACTCTTCTGGCATTGATTTAATACAACAATGTCCATCAGATTCAAAAATATGCCAGTCAATATTTTTAGGTATTCTATTTCCTGTTTCAAATACCTTGGGGAATTCAAAAGGATAATTGCTAACGAATTCTATTTTTACGTGATAAGAATCAAACGGAATTCCTTCTTCGTCATCAAGCAAAAGCTCTCCGCACAATGATGGCAACCCATGTTCATCCTTAGCTATGAATAAACATGGGTTCTGATCCACTAGTGATTGTGCTTCCTCAATGAATTCCTTAGCACCTCGACTTAGTTCGCCCATGGATTTGAAGTTATAGCACCTGCTGCGGCTGCGGCCGCTGCACGTGAATTTACTTGTTGCTTCTCATCTTTCCCTTCAGGGAAACGACTGCCCAAGTGTCTCCTCCAAAGTTTGCTAGCCTTGAATTGATTTTCCTCTCTAATGGCTGCATCGGCATCAGCAATAAACTCATCTAACGATCTAAGGAAGTTATTCTTTCTGGCATCGCTATAATTAGCAAATAAGTCATCATTAGGAATAGCAGGAACGATGCATTTGAATTCACGATCTAATGCCCTTTTTATTTCTTTCAAGAGATCCCTAAGTGTAATATCATCTCTCTCATTTAATACAATTCTTTCTTTTGCATTAGAAATTAGGATGGTCATTGCTAGACCACTTGGCATCTTATTACGAATATTATCACACCATCCTTTACTGTATTTAACATGTCTTAAAAGCTTGCCATCTTTATCCTTTTTACTATTGAACCAGTTAACTACAGCTTTTGAATCACTATCCTCAAAACCATTTCCTTTAACTGCAATTCTATACTCTTGGCCTTCTATCTTATAGTAAATAGGATGGTCAATTTCGTAGTCATTGACAAAAACAGATCTGATACATTTTCTTCTATGCTCAGGGGTAGTACTTGTATGACCATTTACTGCATCCCATACCCAGCCTTGTAAAGTTGTAGCGGTTACATCTGGCTTACGAAAGAAATATACACCGTCATCCAAATCACAAATATCTTCCTTTGTCCTAATTCCAGACTTCATTTTATGAGAACCTTGAATATAAAATTTAGGGACATAATCTGGATGATTTTCTTTAAACCACTCGCGGATTCTTTTTCTAAGAGCATTCTTAGAATTGATCATTTTATTCTTCTTAGTACTACCAATGGATATATCATCATGGTAATCCATAAATAAATTGTGACAATTTGCCATTACTGTTTGATTTTCAAAAATTGGAGGATTTCGTTTAAATTTTGTTTTGTTAATTCGTTTCCAATGCCTTCAAGTCTACGAATATCTGTTTTACTTGACGCATTCAAATCGATTGTATCTGAACCTAGGTCATATTGAACTCTCATATAACCAAAATCATTACCGTGTCGCTGAGAGAATCTTTTTAAAAACAAAAGATACTGCTCTGTAATTTGCGATTGACTATCTAGAATAATATCAAGTAATCTCGGCTTAGGAATAAACCAATAAAAGAATTGTTTAGGTAACCAATGTGATTTGATAATGTGCTTACCTCTGCCTGTTCCTAATGATAGGATTTCTATTTCTCCAAAATCATACCCTAACTTATCTGTTGCTTCCAATAATCCTATTAGTGTCGGGTTATTAGCGAAAATTCCACCGTCAATCATGTTTACATTGGAACCACTGCCGTGCTCATTATTAAAACTAAAGCTATGGGGTGGAAAATAGATTGGTGCTGATGCACTAGAAAGAGCTACTTCATGAGCTGGGAGCATGAAATCTCGAAGATAGTCCTTATGATGCTTAGTCTTTAATACATTAATTGATCCCGTATTTCCATTAAATGAAGGAACACATACGTTGGTTTTCAAATCATATAATGTAGGCGTTACATCATTATTTGCTGCTTTAAAGATTTCTTCTAACTTTCTACGTAGTTTTTTATTACTGTATATAGAAGTTACAAATACGCGAGCTTTTCTTGGGATAACTTTTAGATACCACTTAGGGAAAATCATTTCTGCGTTCTCCTTATAAAACTCAACCAAGTTTTTTTCAGGTATACCTAATGCAATCGCTATTCCTAATATTGCTCCAGTTGAAGTGCCGCAGATAAGATCAAAATGTTCATGAAGCCTTTTATCAGAATTATCTTTTTGCAAATGTTTTTCAACTTCAGCTAATACTACAGCTGGTATTAGGCCCCTAATCCCGCCTCCATCAATTGATAAAATGCGGAAAGACTTTTTATTTTCTTCTTTCAATATCCTTTATCGTTTAAATGGCTCCCCATAAATAGCAGCCCAGTTTGAACTTTCTGTTGATATACACCGCTCCAGTTCTGTTACCACTATTTTAGCAACATTCATAACTTCATCCCTAGCCTGAGCTGGAGTCCTTGATGCATGGTAAAGTGTTGTGTTAGGTAGATACACTGTTTTGTTTTGGTGATCTACAAACGTAGGTGCATACCCCCTTTTAATCATTTCCTTCTTAAATTCGACATGTTTACTAGTGATGTCGTAGGTTACAATAATTGCCATTTGTTATCTTGTTAATGTTGAAAAAATAAATACCTTTGTTTCACTAATTTTACACCTACCCTCGTTGTTTCAACAAAGAAACAAAATACTATCCGTTTCACCAATGAAACACTATTTTATTTTTTCCATATGGAATCAACATTAAATACTGAGCTTCTAGCCGGGATGGTGAAAAGCAAAAGAGGGGCTAAGGGATTAAGAACTATAGCAGAAGAAATTGGCGGAGTAAGTGCTCCAACACTTTCTCGTATTGAGCAAGGAAAGATACCTGACGTTGACACATTTATTAAAATCTGCAAATGGCTTGATACTAGTACAGATACTTTTATCCTAAATTCTGCTGATGGATCTATTTCTAATAAAGATATTGTCGTGGCTCATTTGAGGGCAGATCGTGAGCTAGCAACCGATACAGTGAACATGTTAATTAAAATGATTGATTTAGCATACGCAACCAAATAAGTGATTTGTGGCCTTCAAGAGTAATTTAAAACGTGGTTTCAAAACGCGTGCCGAAGAAATGGCGATTGAGTACCGAGAAAAGTTAGGTCTTTTTGCTTGGTCACCACTGGATGCATTTCATTTAGCCGATCATCTAGGAATTCGGATATACTCAGCCGCAGAAATTTTAAGTGGTAGTAGTACTATCAAATCTTTATCAGAAGAATGTGGCTGGAGTGCCCTTACAATGACAACTAAGGCAAATAATACAATTATAATTCATAATCCATATCATTTGCCTGCTCGTCAACAATCTAACATTATGCATGAGATTGCTCATTTCTTATGCGAGCACACATTACCTCCCTCCCGGTCTGTCCCTTTACCCCTTGGAATGAGACAATTTGATCCAGCTCAGGAAGAAGAAGCTATTTGTTTGGGTGCAGCGATGCAGATTGCGAAACCAGGCTTGTTATGGGCCTTAAAAAGAAATATGTCGATAGATATGATGGCTAGTCATTTTAA
This sequence comes from Siphonobacter sp. SORGH_AS_0500, assembly GCF_002838835.1. Lineage (GTDB taxonomy): Bacteria > Bacteroidota > Bacteroidia > Cytophagales > Spirosomataceae > Siphonobacter. The sequence continues at coordinate 278,341 of NZ_NHPP01000007.1, read as the reverse complement.
TGCTAGTCATGAAATGGTAAAATATCGTCTTCATTTAACTGGAGCAGAAAGACAAGCTTACTTTTCTCGACTAAAGCGAAGCAAAGCATGAACCTATTTGGCAAGGGAGGATTTTATGAACCAACTAGTTTTATAACTCTTTGTGCTTATCCAATCTGAAACCTTCCCCATGAAGGGTAGTACATGTATTGGTATTGAGTTGACGGCCAATCTCGGTCCAATCGTAGTTACACAACCAAAGCTTTTTAATGACACTACTCGGGCGGTTACTTTGATTTATGTCGGCATTAATCTGACTATTAACCCTTCCTTTTTGTTTAACCTGCTGGATTTCATTAGCTGAGATGTCTAGCGAAAGCCTGGTTTCTTTTTTTAGGCTAAGAGCTTTTTCGGCTCAATTCGCGATTATCTCTTGTTTGTGCTAAGACGTAGTCGCTAGAATACCCATCGTCAAAGTTTAGCCTTCTGAGATATCGTAGCATACAACGATTTATAACGGAGTTCCGAAGCACAGATACAAAAGCTACATTGTAAGCAAATCGATCAAGTTTATAAATCAGCAGTATTAGATCATACAATAACAACTTCTAAATCCTTATTAAATGTACATTTCTTACTAATACCCCTTCCATTCACTACAATGTCTTAAAGTCCATGATTTGTATATATTTTTGTCACATATCTTGACAAAATTTGTGACTTGTAGTAAGTCTATATTAGTCACATATTATTACTATATTTGTGACTAATATACAGGTATATAATTATGCAAAGCATTGAAAAACAAATAGATAAAACTATCAAGGCGAAGCAGAAGGGGGTACTTTTCTTTCCAGAGGATTTCGCTAGTCATGGCTCCTCTGAAGCAGTTAGAAAAGCCCTGGATCGTCTGGAAGAAAAAAAGGTACTTGTTCGGGTTGCTCAAGGGATATATGTAAGACCGAAGCAAAACAAACTCATCGGCTCCGTAATGCCTTCTGCGGAAGAAGTAGCTGAAGCCATTGCTAAACGTGATAAAATCAGAACTGTTCCCAGTGGAGCTTATGCTTTGAATGCCTTAGGGCTAAGTAACCAGATTCCGATGAAAGTAGTACTACTAACGGATGGATCTCCACGTGAGATTAAGGTTGGGAAGCGAACTATTAAATTTAAAAAAACGACTCCCAAGAATTTGCTTGCCAAAGGGAAAACCAGCCGACTCGTGATTCAGGCCTTAAAAGAACTAGGCAATGGGAAGGTTAGTGAACAAGAAGAGAAAAAAATCATAGCGTTGCTTAAAAAGGAAAGCTTTGCCGATTTAGTGCATGATATTGCTTTAGCCCCGGTATGGATTCAAAAAATAATGAAAAAGGCTTTATAAGATGACCTCCAATCCTTTTTACCAGCTCCTGCTTCTGACAAGAAAGCTATTTTTCAAGCGATCAGCAATCAGACTGGAATGCCTGCCTTTGCGGTAGAAAAAGATTGGTGGGTCACTCAAACCCTGACCATCATTTTTCAAATGGAGGTAGCCCCTCATCTAGTATTCAAAGGGGGCACTTCTCTTAGTAAAGCGTGGAAGCTTATTCATCGCTTCTCTGAAGATATTGATTTAGCCATAGATCGAGCCTTCCTGGGTTTCAAGGGAGATCTTACCAAAAGTCAAAGGACCGCATTACGAAAAGCAGCAGGAGAGTATACCACCGGCCCCTTCTTTGAAGAACTACAACAAAAATTCTCAGAAAACGGACTGGAAGATGCGAGTTTGCATGTGGTACCCGCCGCCGATAGTGATCAGGATCCTAGAATCATTGAAATTCATTATCCTCCTATTATTTCAACACCTGGCTATGTTCAGCCACGCGTGCAAATTGAAATCGGTTGTCGTTCCCTACGTGAACCGTTTACCCCTTGCCGCTTCGGCTCATTAGTAGACGAACTATATGCTGAAATCGATTTCGCGGCTCCGTTTGTTGAGATACCTACGGTTGATGCGGAGCGGACATTTTTAGAAAAATTATTTCTGCTTCACGAAGAATTTCATCGTCCACCGGAAAAGATAAGAGTCAATCGGTTAAGCCGCCATCTATACGATGTGCATCATCTCTCTCAAACAGCAATCGCCGATCAAGCTTTACAAAATCAAGAGCTCTATCAGACCATCGTTTCGCACCGATTTACTTTTTCCAAGGTTGGAAATATTGATTATAATCTTCATAACCCTAAATCGCTGAATCCCATTCCACCCGATCAGCTAATTCCTGCCTGGTCCGATGATTATAAAAAGATGCTGGAGGAAATGATCTACGAAGAAAACCCTCCGACCTTTGAGGCATTAATAATCTCCCTAAACCAAGTAAAAGAAAAACTGCAAAATCTAGGTTGGGAATTTACCATAGCATTTTAAAGGAACTATGGTTACTCACTAAGTACTACTTTTTCTAACCTCCTTGATTATTAAATCGGGTTACAGATTATAAATCACTTCTATCGAGGACGTTAATAGAAATTAGGACTCCAGCACTTCTCTAGTCAAACGCTTGTTACGATGCGAGAGATTTTGTATGTTCGAATATCGCATTAGCAATCTTATCCATGCAAGTTATTTGCCTCGAAGAAGCCGCCTTTTACGAACTGGTTGATCAAGTCGTTACCCGCTTGAGGGAAACTTCGTCCCAAGTGAATAGTCGTTGGTTAGATGACAGCGAAGCCATGAGATTGCTGGGAATCAAATCGAAAACAACGCTTCAAAAGCTTCGGGATGAAGGGAAAATTCGGTTTTCGCAGCCGCAGAAAAAAATCATCCTATACGACCGGAACTCCATTGAAGACTATTTAAACAGAAACGCTCGAAATACTTTCTAGCATGGAAGAAGAACCTATTCATCCTGACTATATCAAAGGCTTCAACGACAGCTATCTGCTGGCTCAGCACTTGCCTGAATTGGCCGAGAAACTATCGGCTATTCAAGGAAATAGCCCTCGCTTGCAAGGCATGCGAGAGGGACGTCAGCAATATCTGTCGGAACAAGTCAAAGCGAAAATGCCGTCCTGGCTTCAAGAAGACCGCCTCAGTAAAAGTAACCCTTCATCATCCCCCAGTAAAACACGTGACATAGACCCTCCGTCTAAATAAGCTATTGTTTAATGGGCAGGTCTTTACCCTTGCCATTTTTTGAGGGGATTTCGGGTAGAATTGATTCCTGAACCTTCGTATAGCTAAGTGTTTGCGTAAATCGAGCGGAGATCGAAAACGGTTTCTTCTCTTTTAATGCTTCTTTACGTATGAGGGATAGCTTTTCTTTTTCTTCTTGCTGAACGTCTTGTTTTAGCTTTAGCATGTAGTACTGGGAATAATTAATATCTTTCTTTGCCTTCAATAATCCCTTCATTTCCAGCTTGGATTTTCCCTCAAAGGGGTTCGGATAGAGCGTATGTAGCGTTGCCTGACGTAGCTGCTTTACGGTCTCGTCGTCAAGATTAAGCTCTTTTATTTGACGTTCTACCCATTCATTTACATTAGCTTCAATAGTCTCCTTTTTCTTTTCCAGGTCGTACACGACATAAGCTGGATTAGTCGGTTTTGAAGGTTTCAAAAATCCAGGAGGATTATACCGGGGTACATAGGCCTGAGGCGTGTCTCTTTCGCGAGGCGTTCGATCCAGTTGTTTATCGAGTAGCTCCATCTTTTTGCGGGCTTCGTTGACCATCTCTTCGATGTATTCAAGCCATTCCGGAAACGCGTATTTTTTAGAGTGATCTTCTGGGGTAGCCATGCTAAGAAATCGTTTTGACACTTGACATAGTCTGTTTTTCTAGTAAACTAGAAGTAGGCTTTGTATTTCTTACGGGTCGGATCTATGGACTATGAAACCTATCTCCTTGAGACTCTGTTTGATGGCGATAAAGATCGATTTGAAGAAGCCTGGCAAGAAGCTACGGCAGAAGGACGCAAGGAAGCCATTACCTGGGCCTCTCTCATGGATTCAACGGAAACGCCTGAGCCCCGTCGTCTAGACCTCGCCTCCTTTGAACCCTACACGGGCCTTTCTTACAAGCTAACAACCCTTACTTTTAATCCCTTTACGTCCTTCTTCGTTTGGCGAACTCAACGCTGAGCTTACCCACCACGTCTATCGGGATCGAATGACACTGAACCGTTCGAGCAGTATTTTTCGCTGACCCGTGGGAATGGATATTCGGTGGCCGCTACATAGTACCTCGTCCGCTTCGATTCCATCCACATGATCCAGATTAATCCCTTCCGATTTAGACAATCGGTAGAAATTATCCGTTAAATGATGGTCAAAGAGATACCCAAGGTTTGCGTAAAGCTCCACCTTTCGATGCGGATGAATACGGCTATACCCCGCTTGCGTCAGATGGAACTGGGAAGCAGGTCCCTTTGCTTCAATGTAAATAATCTCGTGATTGAAGACCCGTATAAAAATACCACCGACTGACAACAGGAACCCATCACTTTTCTTATTCGGATTCGGAAGCGGGTGTTGATAGAAGTTATGAATGGCCAATTCTATTTGGAGCGGTAATTCTGCCATCCGAAAGGGCTTGATCAGATAAGCGGATGGATTGGTTTGTTTGGCTCGATTTAACACTTTCATATCCGAGTGAGCGGTCAGATAAATGACCGGAATGGAATACTGCTTTGACAATCGCTGCACGATCTCTATGCCATCCAGGGGACCATTGAGCTGTATATCTACCAATAGAATATCGGTAGGACAGCTTTCTAATATATCCAGGGCCTTTTCAAGCGTCCGAGCAATGCCGCTCACCTCATACCCGTATTTAATTAAATTCTCCCGGATGTCGTGAGCCACCATTAACTCGTCTTCGAAAATGAGTATTCGTAATGCTTCCATGCTTTAACCGTTAAAGGATAAATGAAATGTAGTCCCGGGGTGTTGTTGAAATTCGTACGCTCCCTCCAGTTGTTCGGCAAGCATAGTAATCAGCCACATGCCGAAGGATGCGTTCGCGGGGTCTTCTGAAAAGCCAGGTCCGTTATCGGCTACCGTCAGATGAACACGCGATCCCTGATAACTACAAGTAATCATCAGAGAAGGATTTTCAGTAGCAGTAAATGCGTACTTGCAAGCGTTGACTAGTAATTCATTGATCATCAATCCCAAGGGGACAGACTTATCGACGTGCAACCAGATGGGCTGAAGCTGGTAAACTGGCTGAAGCGTTCCAAAGCCGTAAGCCTGCAAAATGCCATTCACCAGATCAGGTATATAAGTGGCTAAATTTACTTTGACGAGTTGATCCCCATCATACAGCCTGCGATGGAGTACGGCCATCGCCTGCACGCGTAGCTGGCTTTCTTCTACAGCTTGTTTGGCCACTGGATCTGAAAGCCGACTAAGGTGTAATCCTAATAGGCTAGACACTACCTGAAGATTATTCTTCACGCGATGGTTTTGCTCACTGACTAATCCCGCATTCCAGCGACTAATTCGTCGATTTTTTCGAAACAATCGAAAAAACACAACACTGATGAGGAGTGTCAGTAGAAGCAATACAGAGATGAGTACGATGAATTGATTACGCCGGGCTAATTCATCGTTTTTCGACTGTAAGAGAAGTTCTTTCTTTTGCGTCTCGTATTCAATTTCCAAACGAGCCAAGGCTCCTTCCCGGTCAGCCGATAGAGCAGCTAATTCATGCGTATGCACTTTTTCCAAATGGTAGAAAGCGTCTTTCCATTGGCCCATATTTTGGTAGAGATCCGTAGAAACTTTTTCCATATTTATACTTTGTAAAAAGTCTAAGCGTTGATGAGCTTTCGCAAACTTTTGAGCTTTCTGTAAAGCTGCCAACGCACGATCAAATTTTCGCTGACCGGTATAAATGGATACCAACTTTAAATATGAATTGAATAGGCCATTATAATCGTGCTGCTTAGTATACACCGAAAGGGCATAATTTGCATAATGCATAGCTCTTTGAGGATCACTCTCTCTATATCCACTAGAAAAAATGGAATATAGATTGGCAAGTTCATTAGGGGCTTTCATGACACGGGCATAATGGATGGCCTGCCGCTCACAGTAATAGGTACTATCTAGAAAAATTTTAGCCTGAGCCTTATTCTGCTTTTCATAGAGCTGATAGCCCAGTCCATAAGTACCTGACAAAACCAGATACGAAGCCATTAACCCATGGACGGACTGAACCTTCTGATTGTTCACTAAGGCTCGGCGAGCATACACCCTTGCTTCTTTAAACTGTCCAGAAACAACATGATTTTCAGTCAAGCGGAGGTATACTTTTCCTATAGCCTCTGAATATCCCTTGGGCTCGCGGATCCGTAAGCTTTGAATAAACCATCGTTTGGCCGTTAAAAAATCACCCAGTGCAGTATAGCGTTTCCCTAGCAAGTAACATACTTCTCCCAACTCAGCAGAATCCTTTTTTGCTACTGCTTTACGATAGTCTAATTGCGTTTCCAATAAGCGGGTATAATTCCTACTCCCAATCATTGGTTGTACTTTTTTAGGAATAGATAAGTCCACAGAATCTGCTTGCCCATAGCTAAAATAAGGAGCTATGAATAGTAAAAAGCATCTAGCAATTGAACGTATTACGTGAGCTATTCCCATACGAGTAAACGCCCCTGATTTGAGACTTTGCAAATAATTATAAAAGCACGCAAATTCCCAAATAAGCTTATTCACTAACCTTTGTTAAACTGCTTAAAATCGTCCATAACTATCGAAATCCATCCCATTTTATAGCCGAATAATAATCATTTTTTGCGGCATTTATGGCTCTATTAAAAATCCTTCGTTAGGAAAAAAGAAGGATTCATTGGGAGAAAGTAGGCCTTACTTATGTAATCTATCTGTAGGTTCGAAAAATGAAACTATTTTGAGTAATCGTCATCACCCCGTTCAATCTATCCGCTATGTTTTTTTCTATCTACTCTATTTTTTTCAGGCCTCTTACTTTTTCTAGAACCCTGAATCGTTAGCTGCTTTATTTTCTTCTTAGACAAATATCATTAGCCCATACCAAGGATCCCGTGTGTCCCCCTCTGGATTCCTCATCAGACATTAGTCCTCAAACCCACCCCAAACAGATGATGAACGCAGTGGATCTCGATCAGCCCATTCTGACGCTGGACGCGTCAACGGGACGTGGATTTTGGACTATCCGTCATGCGGTCGAAGGCGTACAGATTTTCGGCGGCATTGGATCGGGTAAGACTTCCGGCTCGGGTCGAATGCTCGCCCTCAAATACCTTCAAGCGGGCTTTGGCGGGTTAGTGCTCACCGTCAAACCCGATGAAAAACAAGCCTGGATCGAATACTGTCAGCAAACGGGTCGGAGCGAGGATCTGATTATTCTCGAACCCGGTGGCCCGCACCGATTCAACTTTCTTCGCTACGAGTCAGCGAAATCCAGCGGCGGCAGTCCTCTGACCGAAAACCTGGTCGATGTGCTTAAAACCGTCATTCGGGCAGGTGAGGAAAAAGATGCGGGTAAAAGTGACGATGCTTTTTGGGAAACCGCACTGGATATGCTCATGTTCAATGTCATCGATCTTTGCCAACTAGCGTACGGCCATGTTTCCATTAGCGATCTCTATAACATTGTTCAGACCATTCCAAAAACCATTGAAGGGCTTAAAACCGATGATGAACACGGCGGTATCAAGTATTTTCATCAAGCTTTTGAACGGGCCAAGGCCCAAGTCAATGCCTGGGCGGAAGAATGGTTTACTGGCCTGTCTTTTGAGGATCAGCAACGTCTACAAGAGGACGCTTTCCTGGAAGAAGCACTTTTGGAGGCCGTTCCTCAGGCCCGGCTCTTCAAATACATCGATCAATTTTTTGTAGAAAATTTCATCCCGCTAACGGATAAGACCCGTTCCATTATCGACTTTATTTTTTCGGGATTTCTTTTCCGCTTGCTTCGCGAACCCGTTTATTCGCTGTTTTGCCGGGATGAGCAGTCTACCGTAATGCCAGAAGATTCACTGACTGGTAAAGTCATTCTCATCAATCTCCCCGTCAAGATTTATCACAAAGTGGGACGGGATTGCCAGATTCTCTTCAAGTACCTTTGGCAACGGGCCATAGAGCAACGGGATATAGGAACGAATGGGTGTCCCGTTTTCCTGTGGGCGGACGAAGCTCAAAACTTTATCCACGAACACGACGCTGATTTTCAGGCAACGGCCCGGAGTAGCCGGGTTGCTACCGTCTATATTTCGCAAAACCTTCCCAACTATTATGCCTGCATGGGCGGAGGAAAAGCTGAGTTCAAAGTCAAAAGCTTTTTAGGGACCTTGGCCACCAAGATCTTTCACGCCAATGCGGATATTGAAACGAATAAATATGCTTCCGAACTCCTGGGAGATGCATTTTTTGAAGACCGCTCCGAAAGCATCACCGTCTCCCAGAACTTCTCTCAAACGCAGTCGAGATCTCTGAAGCTGGAACGGGCTGTCAGGCCAGAAGGCTTTGTTCGGCTCAAAACCGGCGGGCCGCAAAATGACTTTCGCGTGGAAGGGTACCTACACCGTCAGGGCGACAGCCTGATTGGAACGGTCAACTACGTTAAAATGCGTTTTAACCAACACTACTTCCCTATTGACTAGTAGTCTCACTCTTTTAAATACCCTAACTAACTTCAATCATGAAAAAGAATCTGTATTACCGCAGTGTGTTTAAACGAACCAGTCAGTTTAAGGACAATTTAGCAGCCTTTTTTCTAGCTTTTTGCTCCTGGCCTCGCCTGCTTCTGGAAGTGTTTATTCGTCGAAACATGGGGGAACGTTACTTTTCTTTTTCGACCGCTCTTTTCATTACCTTTGTTTTGTGCCTAATCCCGCCCTTTTTTAGTCTTATTTTCAGTAAGATTAGTCCTCAATTTGGCTTCGGTTTTTTCGTTCTATCATTCGGTAGCTGGTATCTGTACCTGGCCGCTTTTATTTACATGTGCCTACAGCGGCGAGAAGAGATCAAACGATTACCTTCCGTCTTTGATTTTGCCCGATTCAGCCTTTCGACTGGTCACATTCACCCTCGCTTCCGAGCATTTACCTGGATGGGAAAAACCTGTGATACCCGTACCATTGAAACCATTCTCGAACCCGCTTTCTTCTTCCTCATTGGATTTGGACTGTTCATGCTCAGTCAATACGTAGGACTGCTTATTCTCTGGTGCAGCATCTTTTATGCATTGAGTTACCGGGCTGCGTATCGACAAGGCGATCATTTCGTCATGGATAAAATAGATGAGTATATCAGTAATGAAGAACTCTCTAGATCCTTCATCGAAGGTCGACCCGTGGAGGAAACACGCGGCTTTCCCTTCTACGGACGACGACCAACGGACCCAGAGATGCGACGCCAACTTGCCAGCTCCTTCATAGTTGATGATGAGGTTGTCGATGTTTCATGACTAGCCTTAGCAGTGCTAAGGGGAGATGTCTGATGCAAAAATGATTGATGGCGTTTAACACTAGCCGTTACCGGGTATACGCTTTTCGTCACACAGCTCTGAGCCGATTCGCGTTTAATGAAAGGCAAAATATGGGATATGCATACTGGTTGAAGTGATGGTGTGTTTTCCGTTTCAACCGACCTATAGTTTATGCTTCTATTACGTGGTGGGAGGAATGGGCGTACGGCCATTTCATCGGATGGATTCAGCTCTCAGGATAGAAAAAGGTTCGTTGACCTTGGACACAAAAAATCCGGGCAAGTCACCCTGCCCGGATTAAGCGGTCAATGGATAGAATTTATTCCTAAGAATAAATATCTACTGGCTCAAGCGGTGCCACTGGTGTTGCAGTTGGGACGTAAGGCTGAACCTTGCGAACCACCAGCGGGATGCGGATACCAAACAGGCTCAGTGAGATATTCATGCCATCATTATCTGCGTGAATCCAAGCTGCACCGGCTTTGTTCCATTCTTTCTGCTCACTGCCCTTCTTGTTCGTCAGGAAGTATACAGCGTGGGTTGGGTATTTCTTTTCGGTTTGGTTTTGGGTTTCTGTGGTCATCGTAAATCTCCTTTCAGGGTTGGTCGATGATGGCAGCGAAAAGAGTGCGACCCGGACGGGACAGCTCCCCGGAGCGAAGCGGAGTCGTCAGATGATTTTTTACACCGTAAAAAATCAGGATAAGCGTCGTCCCGTCCGGGTTGCACTACGCTGACAGCATAAATCGACTAACCTTGAAAGGAGATTCTCCCACGTTCCATGAAACACAAAGCTGAACCGAATGACTCAAACGATCGCTATGCTGCTTTGTGAATGAAGGGCAGTGACCCGGCAAAGCTCAACTCGCGGGGCTTTGTTTGGCGAAACAAGGGTTTCGTATGGCCTATCACATCCTGATTTTTTGTTTTCTGCTGTGTTCTGTAGCTTGAGGCATTCCGTATACCAATCGAAGGCCTCGAAGGCTTGGTATTAAGGCTGTTGCTTCGTCGTTAAGGCTCGGTGGAATGAAAAGCTGGTTTCAAGCTCCTGTTATAAGCTGCTCCCATGATTCGGATGATCCAGGCCAGCAACGCTGACCATGCCAAATCCTATTTCAGTCAGGCCCTCTCCAAAGCTGATTATTACATCAATGATCAGGAGATGAGCGGTTATGTGCGGGGCAAATTGGCCGAACGATTGGGATTAACGGGCCCAGCCAGCAAAGAGGTATTCTTTGCTTTGTGTGAAAATGTCAACCCAACGACGGGGAAATCCCTGACGCCCCGAACCAACGAAGAACGACGCGTGGGATATGACATTAACTTTCACAGCCCAAAATCTTTATCGATTCTGCACGCCCTAGCCAAGGACGATCACCTGCTCAAAGCCTTCGAGGCGAGTGTGCAACAGACGATGCTGGATATTGAAGCTGATAGCAAAGCTCGCGTTCGCAAGGAAGGATCCTATAGTGATCGATCCACCGGTGAACTGATGTGGGCGGACTTTATTCACCAGACGGCCCGGCCTGTCGAAGGGCATCTCCCCGACCCTCATTTACATGCCCACTGCTTTGTCTTCAACGCCACGTTTGATGAAGCCGAAGGCCGCGTCAAAGCAGGCCAATTCGGCGACATCAAACGCGATATGCCCTACTACCAAGCTCGATTTCACAAGTACCTATCAGATCAACTCATCGATTTAGGGTATGGTATCCGTCGAACTGAGCAGTCGTTTGAAATTGAAAACGTCCCTGAAGACGTCATTAAGCTGTTCTCCAAACGTACGGATGAGATTGGTCGGGTTGCCAAAGAAAAAGGGATTACGGACATCCACGAGCTTAGTGAACTGGGAGCCCGCACCCGCAGCAAAAAACAAACGGGTGTGAGCATGACCGAGCTTAAAGCTGACTGGAAACGGCAAATCCAGGAGCTAAACCCGAAAGGGAACCCAGAGGACGGAGCCCGGATCATCCGGCACGCACCGGAGATGATCCGGGAGATCGTCCATGCCAAGGATTGCGTCGATCAGGCCGTGCTCCACGGATTTGAGCGAGCTTCGGTGTTGCCGGATCGCCGCCTGCTGGCGAGAGCCTACCGACAGAGCATTGGACAGCGATCCATTGCACTTGACGCTGTGGATCTCTGCTTGCAGGCCGATCCACGGGTCATCGCGATTGACGATGGGAATCAGAAGTTCCTCACAACCCGGCAGGTGATTGCCGAGGAGCATCGCATGGTTAAGCTCGCTCGCAGCGGTCAGGGCAAACTCAGGCCCTTGTATCTGGAAGCTCCCAAGCTTGCCCTGGAGGGCAAGCAGGCCCAAGCCGTGGAACATGTCCTGACTACCTCTAATCGGGTTTCTATTATCCGAGGGGTGGCAGGTTCTGGGAAAACGACCTTGATGCAAGAAGCCGTCAAGCACATGGAAGCTGCGGGCAAGACGGTCACCGTCGTCGCTCCCACGTCGGAAGCCTCGCATGGGGTCTTACGCAGCGAAGGGTTTAAGCAAGCAGATACGGTCACACAATTACTCCTGAATAAAAAAAGACAGGAAACTTTGGCGGGGCAAGTTCTCTGGGTGGATGAAGCGGGGCTTTTGGGAACTCAGGACATGACCGCTCTGCTGGAACTAGCGACCCGGCAAAATGCCCGGCTTATCCTGGGCGGTGATACGCGTCAACATTCCAGCGTGGTTCGCGGGGACGCGTTACGGATTCTCAACACCGTGGGGCGGATTCAAACAGCAGAGGTAACTAAAATTTATCGACAGCGTAATGAAGATTATCGGTCGATCGTCACGGATCTGTCCCACGGGATGGTTGAGTCTGCTTTAAAAAAACTCGATGGACTTGGGGCGATTACTGCGGTTGATCCATTGAAACCCACGAAGGAACTGCTGGCGGATTATAAGCAGGCCGTCAAAGACCAAAAGTCCATTCTGGTCATTTCGCCCACCCGTCAGCAGGCAGATGAATTAACGCTCAGCATTCGCAAGGACTTGCGGGACGAAGGCCTTTTGGGAAAGAAGGAAGTTGTTGTGCATCGGCTCGTGAATCGTAATCTAACCGAAGCTGAAAAAGGAGATTGGTCGATCATTGAAGAGGGAAATATCATTCAATTCAACCAGAACCTCTCCGGTATTCAGCGGGGAAGTCGCTGGAGAGTCACGGAGCGTACGGATCATCACGTTACTATTGCCAACAGTCAGGATGAAACGCAAGTGTTACCGACCAATAAAAGTAGTTCCTATGAAATCTATCGGTCCAAGCCCTTAGCTCTTTCCAAAGGAGACAAAATCCGTATTACCCGTAACGGTTTTGATGATCAGGACAAACGGCTCAATAACGGGCAATTGCTGGAGGTCGCCTCCGTCAAAAAAGACGGGCAAATCACTCTGCTAGGGTCAGGGGGTAAAACCCGATACCGGGTTGGTAAGGAGTTTGGTCACCTGGCTCATGCCTATTGCGTGACCAGCCATGCTTCGCAGGGGAAAACCGTTGATGAAGTGTTCATCTGGCAGCCCGCCGAAACGTTTCCGGCCACGACCTCGAAACAGTTCTACGTTTCGGTGTCTCGTGGCCGAGATCGGGCTCGCGTTTACACGGATGATAAAGAAACCTTACTAAACTACGCCAAGCGGGTGGGAGATCGCACTTCTGCTTTAGAGCTGTTAACAAAACAACCTAAAACCCAGCAACTGGCCGAGCAAACCATCCGCCAGCAATTGCCAAGACAACCGATCAAGGACCCACTTAAGCAACCCACTCCCAAACAAAAGCAGATCAGTAAAGACGATGGACCACGGATTTAAAACACGCTTTGACCAGATGCGGGAAAACAACCCGGCGAGTTTAGAAGCCAAACAGCCGGGGCAGATTGTACCCAATCATGAGGTGTTCCACCCCATCGGCTACGCCCGGAACCTATGTCTGGTTTGGCCAGAAGGAAGACGTTATTTCTTTAATTATGCCTATCTGATTGCCGCTGAGTTTTTACCTGGCCCGGACCTGAACCTGATCCGACTGGAATTTTCCTCTCATCAAGTGGTCTTGAAAGGCTATGAATTAGAAGCTCTTTTCCTGCAATTGTTGGATCATTTGCCTCGTATTATTACTGCCATTGATGCCCGTTATATCATAGACCGTACCCAGGGAGAGAGCCTTATTGTCAATATGGAAGTGGAAAAGCCCAAAAACTGAAATGTTATAGTAAGCTTTCGGTGGGGTTAATTGACGCATAGAGGATACATAAAATGACGTACATACCAAGCTTGGTCGTACGTCATTTCAGCGGAGACGGGTTAACTATTCTCTTATCATCCTAAACGTGTATTGCTTATCCTGAATAGATACCCTTAACACGTATACGCCACGTGGCAGGACTGGTAACTCATCCAGTAAGATGGTTGATCCGTTGGCGTTTTTTAGGCTTTTCTTGTAAAGTGATTTTCCATCGGCTGAATATAATATAACCTGATCCCGTTCAGCCGTTGGAGTGAGATTGACGAATTCTAACGTCAGGTTTTGCTTGAACGGATTGGGGTACGCTTTAACAGTAGGCTCAGGTCCGCCAGGAATAAGTTGCACGGAAATGATGGAGGAATGGCTCCGAATACCATCTTTATCCACCTGCACCAATCGGTAATAGAGGACATTGGTTTTAAGCTGCAAAGCTTCGACATCCAGATATTGGTAATTCCTCGTTTCACGGGACTCTCCAGCAGCAGTGATTTTGCCCAGATCGGTAAAATGCTTACCGTCCAGGGATCGTTCGATTACAAAATGATCCGTATTTACTTCCCAGACGGTCGCCCATGATAGGTATACCCCTTCGACCGTTGGTTTTCCTTTGAAGAAGAGCCATCGCAGAGGCAATCCAGTTTCAGCCAGAATTTTTACGGAAACATCGGCTTTTGATTTCATGGCCTCCTGATTTCCCACGTGATCCGTAGCCAGCGTAAAGAAGCCGTAGGTATTGCCAACAGCACCAGTAAATTGCGTTGAAGTCGTGGTCAGGCCTGATTTATAAAGAGAAAACACCCCCCCATTTTCAGACACATACAAACTATATTCCCGAATTCCAACGCCCTGTGCATCATCGGCTCCCTCCCAAGTAACGTTGAAGGAACGGACTTGAGCTTCCGCTGCCATGGGTTTGACCTTGCTTTGGGGCACACCGGCATCAATCGTGTTCTTCCACAGATTAGTGGCGATGATCTCTTCTACATCAAATATGATGCTGGCACGGGCTGAAATAGTATCCTGGGTTTGACTATTGCTTAAGGGCAGCAGACTGAATGTAACATAGCCCTCCCCATTGTGCTTCAGACTGTCATTAACGGGTAAAAAGCCTGTATTCGCCGGCAAGGTAGCAGCTAATCCGGTAGCAGGATCAATGCTTTGGAAAATCCAAAATGCCCGGCGGTTGGTTACATCCAGGCCTGCTGTGATGTCCACAAACACGCCCAGACTATCCCGCACGTCCAAGCGATTGGTGTAGACGCTGGTATTGGGTGGAACGGAAAAATTGAAACGTCCAAATCCAAAATCACTGATCCGGAGTGATGATGGGTTTAACTTGGTATGGATGGGAACATAGATAGTAACGTTCTGAGCCGGAGCGGTGGCAAATTCCGGATCGTTCTCAAACAGCACCTTGTATTCCTGGGTCTGCTTGACCGAGACCCACCGCCGTAAGGTATCATAACCCGGACGGCCAATGATTTCATTGGGGTCTGAAGCACGAACTACCGGAATAGAAATGCCCGGCGGTAAGATTTCCGAACAATCACCGCTGGGACAACCGGGTTTACCCTCTGAATCACCAGGATTACATGAAGGTTTTTCCTGTGCAAAACAGATTGATAGAGAAGAAAAAAAACAAGTAATCTATATAGATTTTTCATCTAGAGCAGATAGGTCAATAAACTTTTAGATTTTCGTTGAAAGTATTATGTATACAATACATTAATTTAAAAATATATTTTACAAAAAAATAGTCATTCACAAGTTGATTTTATAATTATAGATCATATTTTCAAACAAATGTTTACTTCCAAATTCTTTTATAAGAAATTTTTCTATTCTATTAATACTACTTTTTTCTATATTAAAAACTCTTTCAAACATATTTACATATTTATCATCACACCCAATAATCGTGATACTTGGATACTCGCATAAATAAATTCCCCAGCTTTCATTATCCCCATAAATGAAAAAGTCACTAGTTATTAGTCCAAATATATTATCAAATTTTTCTATTTTATGTTTATAACTATTATAATCAACGTCAGTCTTTATATTTTCCATAAAGGGTAATATATTTTCTGATTTTATCGGATTTATATTCTCATGTATATGTACATATTTTTCATTTAATTCTTTCATTAAATTCATAAAGCTAATGTATTCTATTTCACTATTAAATAAGTCGCCTCCCATATTTAATAGGAATTTAAATTCTCTTTTTTTAAATACCATATCAGGAGGAAATATTTGGCCTACCCCTTCTGAATTTATCTCAAATACTTTATTTTTCATAGTATGAACCTGATTTTCCTACAAAATCATTAGTTATTTATTTTTTTATACGTATCTTATACAATGTCCCTCCCTTATTTATTGCAATTGTCGCAATTCCGTTTGAGGATGCATTATATTTAGTGATAAAAGTTCCGTCTGGAAGTTGTATTCGATTATTAGTAATTTGTTTACTACCTTTTGAAAGAGACATAAATATTTCATCTATATTACCTTCAATAAATCCTTGTTGAGTTCCATTTGTTAAGCGTCCTAATGGACCAGATGATTCAATAATATCATTAACTCTCTTAGATGAAAGAATTTTGTTTAAAACACTTCCAGCATTCTTAATTAATATATTCCCTCCAGCTATTCCCACAATAGCATCTAACCCGATTCCAGCTAACTGTAATGGTATATTGCAAGGGAATAATGCTTTCGCTACATCTCCAAACGCTCCTCCAGTACTAGTTGGCTCTTCATCCCTCCAGGCAGCTTTTAGATTTTGGTAATTTTGATAAAAACCGTAGCCAAAATACCCCATTCCAGCAACTCCAGCAACACCTAAACCAATAGTAGGAGCTCCGCCGAGAGCTACAACCGCCGAGCTTGTAAAGCCTATTCCATTGCTAATGATACCTCCAATTGCTCCTAAAACACCTAATTTATTGACCAACCCTAATGGATCTGTCGCATTAATTATGTTGTTATTAACATACGCATAATTGTTAAGGCCATCGATATACTCTAACGGATCCCGCTGAGCAAAACGTCCCAAGATTGGATTTAACTCTCGATTCCGGTAATGATAGGTTTTAAAAGCAAATTCATAGGGCCTTCCTGTATATAGTAGATTATTGATAGACGAAGTTGCTAGCTCTACATCTGCTGGGCTAAAGACATGAGGTGTACCAAATGGATCGTAGGTGTAGTATTCCAGCAGATTGCCAGAGCCGTCAGTTATTGATTGAACCGTATGGAGATCGTCGGTCTGATAAAAGTAATCTTTGCCTGCGTTGTTGCTGTAGAGTATCTGATCAATCTCGTTTCCATACACATAGGTTCTGGTCGACGTACCCGTCACTTCCTCAAGCACCTGATCCAAATCGTAGTAATATTGGGTGGTTACGCCGTTCTGCATTCGGCTGATGCGGCGTCCCAAGGCATCATAGGCATAGGTTACCTGATCCGTTCCTTTCTGGATGGAGGTTACCCGGTTCTCAAAGTCATAAGTATAGGTATTGAGTCCATCGCTGAGTAGATTCCCATTTCGGTCATATACCGGAGGAGCGTTGCTATTGTTGGTGTTGATCGCCGTATATTGATTGACGTAATTGGCGGTGTACGTCTTTTCTATAGAGCCTTCTACTGCTTTGGTTCGATTGCCTAAAGCATCATAGATATATTGAAAATTCAGGTTAGGGATGAGCTGATTGTTGCTATACTGTCCAACTTTCGCACTGATTAACTGAAAGTTAGCATCGTATCCGTACTGCTCTGAGCGGGTGGGTTTGTGCACGCGTTCGGCTAGCGTTCGTTGATCTGCCGCGTCGTATTGATAAAGAATATTTAACTGGGACGCAGGGGTTGCCGTCAGACTCAACAAATTGTTCATCTTATCGTAGCTGTAGCTGGCGGACGTTCCGTTTTGAAACGTTTTCTTCGTTAGTCGATCCGCTCCGTCGTATTGCAAGCCAGCCAGCGAAGCCCCATTTTTCTTGATGTCGAGCAGTCGATCCCGCACATCAAGCGTCCATTCGATCTTCGTCCCTCCGGGGTAGGTTATAGTCTTGGTCTTCCCAGAAGGGTTGTGGGTATAAGTCGTCGCTTTACCGTTGTTATCTTCTTTCAGTAACCGTCCAGCAGCATCGTAGGAGAGTGTGATGATTGCATTCGCGTTAGCCGCTTTGATGAGAAAGCCAGCGGCATCGTAAGCCAGGGTTTCCTTGACGTTGCCAGGGTATTGACGTTCAGTCATTCGTCCCAGAGCGTCATAGGTATATTGAATCTTGGTCCCGTTACCCGTCGTTTTTTCGATTAACCGTCCAGCCGCATCATAGGCAAAGCGTTTAGTTGAACCATCTGCATAGGTTTGCAAAGTAACCTGGTTCCGGGCGTCATACGTATAGGACGTTGCATTCCCCTTAGCATCCAGAATATTGACCAAATTGCCTTTCGCATCATAGACAAAGCGGTTGGGATGGCCCAAAGGATCGGTCAAGGTCGTGGTCCGATTAAGTTTATCATACACCAAGAGTGTTACATTCCCTTTCTGGTCTATCTCTTTAATCTTGTTGCCATTGGCATCGTATGCTCGCTGAATCGTCGTTTGGTTGGGAAAGGTGGTCTTAATCAGTTGGTCATCGGCATCGTATTGAAAAGAGGTCGTATTACCATTGCCGTCTTTTTCCGTGAGCACATTACCGTTAGCATCATACGTATAGGCAATGATCGTCCCTACTTGGTCCGTCGTCGTCAGCAGTTGGCTATTGTCATCGTAGGTATGGGTTTCGAGTTTACCATTGGGATAAGTAACGGTCTTTTCATTTCCTAAAGCGTCGTACGTATAAGCCGTTGCTTCATTCAAAGGGTTTTTCACACCCATCAAACGACCCAGAGCATCATAGGTGTAGGCCGTGGTGCGATTCAACGGATCTTTTTCCGACACTCTATTTCCCCTTGCATCATACGTGAACGTTGTTACTCCACCTAACGCATCGGTCAGTGTGGTACGACGATTGAGTTTATCGTAGGTAGCTGTTGTGGTGCGGCCTGTTTTGTCTTTTACCGATAGACGATTTCCTACCGCGTCATACGCATATTCTTCCAACTTCTGGAAAGGGTCGATCGTTTTTACGAGCCGTTGTAAGGCATCATATTGATGGGTCGTCGTGCTCCCATTCGGATCAATCTCGGCGATGCGGTTTCCCATCGCATCGTAACTGTAGGTGGTAACGCCACCCAAAGCATCAGTCACTTTACTTAGGCGATACAGGTCATCATAGGTGAATCGAGTGGTATTGCCATTCTTATCGGTTTCACTGATTTTGTTGCCCGCTCCATCATACTCGTAGAAGACCGTATGTCCCAGCCCATCCGTGATCGATAAAGGCTGTTTGCGACTGTTATAGGTATATTGGGTAACATTTCCCCGGCTGTCCGTTTCCCTGATGAGGTTACCTTGACCATCATATTCGGCCAGCGTACTATTTCCCAGCGGAAATGTAGTTTTGATGCGTCTTCCTAACCCATCATACTCGTATCGCGTGATCTTTCCTAAGGCATTCGTTTCCGACTCCAGCAGACGCAGCTTGTTATAGCTATACGTTGTCACCTGGCCCAATGCATCCGTCATTTTGATGCGTTGATTTAGAGCATTGTAGACGTAGATGGTCTGGTTTTTATCGGCGTCGGTTTCCGTCAAGAGATTGCCGTAACAATCATACGTGAACGACCGAACGCCACCTTCGGGATCGGTTATTTGCGTCAGCAGTCCAGCAGCGTTGTAGGAGTAAGTGGCGGTTGCATTATTGGCATTGGTATAGGTCTGCCGGTTACCTTTGGCGTCGTAAGTTGATTTCTCAGTGCTGCCCAGCGGCTTATTAGCGGTTAGCAAATGCCCTTTGGCATCGTACGTATAAGTGGTTTGGTTACCCTTTTTATCCGTTATACTGGTGACTCGATTTAAAACTTGGTCATAGCTATAGGATGTCACCTGGCCAGCCGGATCCGTTTCTTTCAGTACATTACCTCTGGCATCATAGGCATAAAGCGTTGCTTTCTTGTTGCCATCGGTCAAACGAATAATGTTGTTATTGGCATCGTAACCATATTCGAGATGATAGCCACAGCAATTCCCGTTTTTTTCAATGACGCGGCCTTTTTCATCAAAGGTGTAAGTGGTAACGACATTCTGCCCATTAGCCTGTTCAGCTACGAAGGTTTTAAACTGACGAGATACATAGCTGAAGGTATGGCTGGTGGCACAGGAAATCACTCGGGAAACGGCCCCATTACGGTTATAAAGGAAACTCATGTTATTTCCTCCTTCGTCCGAATATCCCGTGATGCGAGCAGACGTATCCGCGTAATACCGAACGTAATCACCAAGAGGATTCGTTACTTTGGACGGGTTGCCATCCTGGTCGTACTCGTAAGTCAACTTACGTTCAGGCGAACAGGTTCGATCCTCAATCGTCGCCAAACGTCCCTGCGTCCAAGTAAATTGTAAGGTATGACCTGAGGAATGGGTCAGTGATTGCAGCAAGGTATCCGAATAAGCCAGACTAATCTGATTACCATCCAGATCCTGCATTCGGGTCAAACGTTTATGACGAGAGTTATCGAAGTAATACCGTAGTCCCTCCTTGGTTTCGACGTAGAATTTACCCGATTCATATTCCTTTAATACGTCGTAAATGCCTGTTGGGGAGGTATATCCAGTCCCCGATTTCGAATAAAAATCCCGACGGCCATCGGCTTGTTCAACCCAAATTCCTTTGGAATCGGGGTGATAAGCCATATTGTAAGTGAACGTCCATCCTTTCCCTAAACCCCAGTTCCGTGAACGGCGACTAGCGTTGTAAGAAAATGTAACGTCAATGGCCATCCCTTGGGCGGGGATACTGACATCGGTTCGGCGGTGGTAGAGATTACCTGTATAACTATTGACTTCAAATCCATTGGGAACCGGAACCGTAGGGCGGGTCCGGTTCTGTGCGAATAGCCCAGGACTAGCCAAGCCCATGAAAAGAAAGCTTGCAACAAACAGCAGGCGGACCATAGACGGTGGAGATTAAGCGATTAATCAGTGATTACAATATCAATGGACGGAATAGTACGATTATTCGAAACCGTATAAACCTTGAAAAAGCCTTTGGCTCCCGGTCGAAGAATGCCTGGAGGCCCTCCCTCTTCCTTGAACTCGAGTACCAGCTCGCTGTTGTTCGCTTTTAACTGATCGACCGAAAAGGCAACCGGGTTATTCTCATTCAAGGAGAGTAGGTATTTTGTAGGAACAGGAATATCCACCGATCCATTATTCTGATAGCTAACGATGAAGGACGTTACTGCTGCAAAACGGACACTCGCCGGGGTTACAAGTTCGGTTTCAAACTGATCTTCAAATCCGACGTTTGTAATGGAACACACAAAGCCAGATCCAACCGTAGTACCCGTATTGGTGGACGTAAAGAGATTACCCGTTCCTTGCGTAATGGTAAAGCTCTTCGGCAACACAGCAGTAGTCCCTCCGGCTTGCACGGCCTCTACATCGTATAAGCCAAGGGGCTTGTTGAGCAGATTGAATGTGACGTAAACCAGCGTCTGATCTATGTATTGTATGCGATACGCCGTGATGTTCTCTGAGCCGTTTTTCCTGAGCCGGAAACTGGTGCGCGAATTAAACCGGGCGCCTGTAATTTTCAGGGTTGCTAAACCCGTGTTTCCGCCTTGATTAGCATCGACCGTTTTAATTCCAAATGGAATGATTCTCGCAAAAAGTGAAACGGGTTGATTTTGTGCCGTCGAATATCCACCGGTCACTAACACGTAATACGTTCCAGCCTCCAAAGACGGTACTATTAATTCCTGATTAGCCAGGAAAGGTGTAGCCCCGCTGTAATCATATTGATTGACGGTAGGCATGCTTCCCTGACGGATAAAAAGCCGGTTGATGGCACCTTTAGCTGAATCTCCTTTTAAGGTCAAAGCTAAGGTTTCACCTGCCAGGGAAGCCGGAATTTCAATCCGATAATACAGCGGAGCCGTCACTGGTAGCGTTGCGGCTGTCAAGGTATTTAAGCGTAATTCTTTGACAGAGACGGCGATGGTGTTCGTTGATACCGCCTGATTGTTGGTTTCGTTTTGCTCAACAATAGTATTGAGAATGTCCGTTTTGACAATGGCGTAATACTGTCCCGTGGGTAGGTTTGCTAATGGTTTTTCCAGCGTATGAACAATACTCGCTTGAGCCGAAAGGTTAATTACACTTTCTAAGGTACCTAATAATACATCTGTTGCATCCCAAATCCCATCTTGTGAGATATATACTGCTTCACGAAGGATTCCCTTGGAAGCATTCGTTCCAATGTTGTTGAGCGTCCATCGAATAGCGATTTTTTCTCCTGCAAAAGACTGTCCACTGGGGAGTGTTACATCCTTAACGATGAGATCGGAGGGTTGCTGCTGGGTAACAAACAGATTTGCATGAACCACATTGTTATTTTCATTGCCTCGTTCAAAGACAGCATTCGTTGCATCTGTTTTAAAAAGCAGGTAGTAATTCCCATTCACATTCGCAGGGATAATGAACTGTAGTGTATCGGTGTATTCTGTTCCTGCTGCTAATGTTGCTGAGTGTGAGCGAGACCCCAACAATAGATCATTCGTTCCTAACTGCGTATCGGTAGACAGATAGAATTGATCAATCCACGTCTGGGCTGGCGTCGAGCCTAAACCGTTATTTCTTACCTTATAGCGAATCGTTAGGGGTTGAGCAGCGATAGCATTAGCAGGCGGTGCTAGCAGCGTAGGAACCAAGTCTACGGGCGGAGGTGTCACAACGGGAATGCTTGTATTCCCGTTCGCTAAACGCATGGTTTGACTGTTATTAGATCGGTTCGGGTCTGCTAACTGTTGCTGACGATCCGTGACAACGATGAAGAACACGTTTCCGCTGATATCCTGTGGTAGCGTAACCGTTAGGTTGCTGGTATAGGAACTTCCTGAGTTTAAAGGAGAAATAACTGCAATACTTCCCAACAACGCATCCGAAGCATCCCACGTAGCATTCGTACTCAGGTAAACGGCGTCTGACCACGTTGGAACTGCGGTCGGACTTGCACTATTATTTTTAACCGACCATTGTACATTCACCGTCTGACCTGCGATAACAATAGAATTAAGAATAGATGCTGTGGATACAGCCAAGTCCGTAGCAGGTAAGGTTACGAGTTTCGTGGGGGTACTCGCCAGCTTTTCGTTATTCGCTTTAGATCCATTTTCAAAAATAACCTGATCAATATCCGATCGAACGGCAATGTAGTAGGAACCAGCCGGGAGGTTACTGGGACTGGGGAAGCCGGTTTGCTGGACATATGATTGTCCACTCGTGAGACTACGGCTTTGATGAGTAGTGCCGAGTAGAACCCGAGTGGATTCATTGAGAACGGGCGTAGGCGACAAGTAGATCGCATCTGTCCAGCTTTTATTAAGCAGGGCTCCAGCTCCACTGTTCCTAACCGTATACCGAATAGTTATTGGTGTCCCCAGCGTATCTACGGAAGGTGTTACGAGCGTCGTGACTTCCAGATCAGCCCAAGAAGAAAGGGTAATGGTAAGAGGAGCCGTGACAAGGTTATTCGTTTCAACGCGTTCAAAAATGGTGTTGGTAGCGTCACTTACCAAGATCAGGTAATACGTTCCAGAAAGGTACGGAGGTAAAACGGCAGAAGCGTTTTTGGTATATTCTCCGCTTGGGTCAAGCAATTGGTTAGAGGGACTTTCAACTAGCAGCACATCGGATGCTGGATCAAAGATTTGATCTTTGGACAAGTAAATTCGATCTATCCATTGCCCGGTATAAAGAGTTGCGTCACTTTCGTTTTTTACTTTCCATTGCAATGCTATGGTTGTTTCTGAAGCGGCGGCAGAGGGGCTGGATAGGCTTTGTGGTTTCAAGTCCGGATTCAAAACCTTTATTTTGTTTACTGCGAGGGCAATATTATCGGACTCATCCGTATTTTCATAGACTTGTTTGTACAGGTCGGCTACAACGAAGAGGTAATAGTCACCTTCTTTAAGGGTGAGTGGAATCTGGACATTTTGCTGCGTTTGAACGCTGCTGAGTGAAAATAGGCTATCTCGTCGAGTCAACTGAGAAATCAAACGTGCGGAGGTAGCATTGAATGTTTGCTCCGATGAAAGATAAACTCCTTCCACCCAGCTTGGAATAGCCGTTAGTGCCCCGTCATTAGCCGTTGTCCAGTTGACTGTAACCGTTTGACCTGCTGACGCTTGCGTAACTGAGCTACCAACGTTGCTAACGACCAAATTTGGGTTCGGTCTTTGGATAATTGTCATGGCAAGACTACTTAGACTATTATTGTCTTCCCGGTTGTATTCAAAAACCCCATTGTAGCGATCCGTCACCACATGAACGTAATACAGGCCTGAAAGATCCAGCGGTAGTTTTAACCTTTGGGTTACCTGATAGGACCCTTCTTTATTTAGCGAACCCTGCCTGCTATACGTATACAGAATTTTATCTCTAGTGACATTAACCGTTTGTTCTTTGCTGATAAACACTTGATCAGTCCAGCTGGTTGCGGTCGTAGGTCCTGTCCCTTTATTAGAAACCGTGTATACCAGTGTGACTTCACCACCAGAAAAAGCATTCAACGGCGAAACCGTTACGGCCGTCACTTGCAAGTCTGGTGGAGGAGCTAAAGAAATCTTTAACGTGGAGCTGATTTTTTGATTATTCGTCAGGCTACTTTCTCGAATGGAACGGGTAGCATTAGCAGTAACAATGATGTAGTAATCTCCTTGTACGGCCTGCGGAATTTTAAAGCTTAGATTAACCGCCCGGTATGATTGCCCCGCCGATAGAGCGGTTAAATTAGCAACTCTGCCCATTAAAAACTTTTGCGTGCTTTTATCCAGATCAGGCTGATCACACAAATAGACCTCATCAAACCAAGAACTACTAGTTCCCCCTTTTCCCTGGTTTTTGATCGTCCAGTTCACCGTCAATTCTGTTTCCGAAACCGCTGTAGATGGAACCGACATTGACTCCACGACCAAATCGGGCAATTGACTGGTTTGAAAGGAACGAATGGGTCCTGCTAACTCTTTACAATCACGTTTAGCAACCACCTGCCATTGATAGGTTTGGTTATTGCGGATCAGATTCGTATCAGAAACAACATGATTAATTGTGCTGATATTGGCAATCGTAGGAACCGTTGGTTTGGAGGAATTTTTAGGCCAGATATACAGATCATAAAGTGTAGCCTTAGCTATAGGAGACCAGGTAAAAGCTACAGGCATGGATAAATTCGTTTCATTATCCTGTGGAAGCAGGTTTTGAAAACTACCCGTCAGAGATTCATTGAACACATTTACAGCGAGTGTTTTCATGGAGTCACTTCCTGCACAGACGCCGGTGTAGTTAACCTGGATCGTATGCAGGCCAGGAGCGGCCCACTGAATCGTGGATGTAGTGCCATTAGACTGCAAGCTGCCTCCGCCAGAAAGAGACCACCTATACAGCCCCGCAGTAGCATCTGCGTTTTTCAAAGCGTAGGTTTTAACGCCTATGCAGGAAACCGTATCACCTATTACACTAAATACGGAAGGCACGCGGCTAATACTTAAAGGGATGCTGTTCGCAGTACTCATCCGAACGGGATTACTGGAGGCAATTCGAATGCGGTAATTGCTGCCCGGTGGCGTAGAATAAGGAATGGTTCCAACAATGGTTCCAGACGAAGTGCTCCGAAAGGTACCTAAATTTTGAGGTGATGAAAAGTCGCCTTTCGCATCTGACAGCTGAGCCGTAAATACATTACCTTCCGAAAACGGACTATTGACAGTAAAAGGAATGGAAACCTGCTTGCCTATGCAGAGCACCGTTTCGAGTACTCCCATGGTAACAAAGACCCCTGTTGGTGGCTCTACGCGAAACGTGCTCCGATTAGTAATACTCCACTGACCTTGCTTGTTTCTAGCTCTCACGTAAAGCATGTGATCTCCTAAAGCTAGATTTTGAGCATCAATTTCAAAGACCAAAGTATCGATAGTTATCGCAGGGGTAAAGGAGAGCTGTTTTCCTTTTCCAAAGCCAGGGTCTTGATCCAGAAAATATTCGACCTGTGTAATTTCAGAAGGTGGCTGCGTCTGAGAAAAATCCTGCTTGTAAAAAGATCGGACATTCGTTTGGCTCCAGCTTCCATTTTCGTTTTTGATGCGGGTATAGAGTTGATGGACACCATTGGATAAGCCTGAAACATCCACCGCAAAGTCTGCACTGGTGGACGTGGTACTGCCAGGTAGGGAAATAGCTTTTGCCTTACCAAAGCCTGGGTCTACATCAACAAAATATTCGCCCTGAAGGATTTTAGGCAATGTGCTTGTGGGGGCAAGGCTGACATCTTTGTAAAACGTACGATTAGCCGTCTGTCCCCAATGCCCCGTGGCATTTTTAAAGCGTGTATAAAGTCGATGAAATCCCGGCGATAGGCCACTGAGGTCACAGATTAGCGAAACATTGTTAAGATCTATACCACGCGTAAAGGAAATGGATTTCCCCTGACCAAATCCCGGATCCTGATCAACGAAATACTCACCTGCAACAAGCGGAACTAAAGTAGAGGATTCGAGAGATACATTTTCTTTATAAAAGGTTCGCGTTTGCGTAAGACTCCAATGCCCTTTATTGTCTTTAAAACGAACATATAAGCGATGAAAGCCACCGGATAAGGTTGTGAGATCAAACGTCAAAGACGTTCGGCTAGAGTCTGCCACTGAGGTAATGGATACATTCTTGCCTTTTCCAAAGCCCGGATCTACATCAATAAAATATTCGCCCTGGATGATTTTAGCGGATGTGAGAGCTGGTTTGTCAAACGTTTCCTTGTAAAATATACGTGTTTGAGTCAACGACCAGCTGCCCTTGGTCACATTCACATCTCCCTCGCTTACCTGGTAAGGTTTTACTTTTGACCGCACATATAACGTATGAAAGCCCGCCGACAAATTTTTAACGTCCACCGAGAAGTTGGCCGTAATATCTTGGCCTGGCGTGATGGAAACGGGAATTGCTTTGCCAAATCCGGGGTCTTTATCAACGAAATACTCAAGTTGAGAGATCTGTTGAGCATTTAGCTGAAAGGGTAACCAACAGCATAGCAATGCTAACAACCTAATCCCATAGGTATATAGTAGTCTCATACCAGCAGCATTCTAGTAGATTGACAGAGAAAGAATACGCTTGGAGTCTAGTTGTTGGATCGTACTTTGATGGTTACATCTATTGGATCACCATTACTGCCGACGGGTTGATTCGTGAAGAAATAAATCGCAGGTATGGGTGGAATTCCAGAAAGCACATAGGGAGCTGGTCCGCTAAAGATGCCGCAATCAATCGGGTTTTGAGCAGTACTTCCGTAACCCGCAGCAAGAGCGGGAGAGCCGTTTTTTAATTTCCAGTAGGCGTCGCTATTCGTAGCGGCTTCGAAAACAGTGCTCATGTTAACGTTCGCTTTATTGCCATTTTGCGAGCCAAACTGCGTGCCTGACGCAATATTATTGGAAATAAGATTGCCCGTTCCTTCAAAAGTCCCTGCGTAAAGAATGTTGTTGGTGATGGTGCTATTGTGAGCCGTCACTTTTCCCCGTCGGAATATGTTATTTTGCAGAATAACAACGGCATTTGCATGCATGTTTAAAGCTGACACTGTCGTGGCATCGCCAGAAGCTGCATCACATCCTATGTAATTATTGGTAACAATGATGCTATTAGAAGGATAGTTGATGTTAATTATAAAACCGTAATTTTGAGTAATTAGAATGTTCGTTACGGGATTAGAAATATTGTTCTGCTTGTAATTCAAATGAATTGCCCCTGTATATTGATCTAATACGTTAGAACTAATTCTTGAGAACTTATTACGCTTTATAGTGACATTATCACAATAAATATTAAGACTATTATTATCGAAATCTAAACCCATAACTACTGAACCATCGGCTCCTGCATTAAAAATCATGTACGAAGTCTTTGCCGTCAAACTTAAAACCTGGAGTCCGACGTTTAAATCCAAAAAGTAACCAGGTCCTAAGATAACCAGCTTTTTAACTGAGGTTAGCGAGCCATAACTAGTGGGTGATCCTTCCAGGTGTAACGTGTCACCGGACGCTGCACCATTATGAGCAGCCTGCAAAGTGGTAAAATCAGCGGCTACTCCATTATTATTATTAACTCGCCAAATTTTTGCATGGGTGCTCGTGCAAGTCCACGCGAGGACCGCTACCAGAAGTAGAATGTGTTTCATACAGGAATTAGGTTAATTAATGGGTGTATAGCAAGCTCATTTATAGTTAAAAATAAGTTTGCTATGAAAACTTAACCACTGATTGGATATATGGACAAATGGACTAAATATAACTGAATAATGAAATGCCTATAAATGGGTATTTGCTGTTAAGGCAATACTAAGCGTTAAAATGTTTTGTGCTCTATATTTTTCACATTACTTCTTGTAATAATAGACCAAATATAAAGTAATAAATGAATGGATTTTTAGACAGTAAGAGACTACATGAATAATATATTTATAGTTTTAATTAACTATAATTTATCTCCCCTAAGCACTGCTTTTCTAAAGACAAAACTAAAAAAATACCAATGCTCAATTTTTGTTCGTACTGTAATGATCACGGTTACTCAAGTAACTCAGCAATGGTTGATTTATTCTTATCTCATACCTAAGAGTAATGGCGGTTATTTACGCGATAGAAAAAATGGCTGCTACAGAGAAAAAGGATTGGTTTGTTGGCTTCACTTTTACCACAGGCTACGGCGAAACAGTGTATTTTTAGTCAGTCCTAGGGAAAAGAAGAAATAGTTATTATTTTAGATTATATATAATAATTCATTTACCTCTAATGCATTTAGACAAGACAAAGCTTCGTCAATTAATCGAGAAAGCCAATACCCTAGATATAGGATTATCAAATGGCTTTCAGACCATCTCTAAGCAGACGCCCCCGGCGAAACAATTAAGTACTTTACTTTCGGGCCTTTCTGGATGGTTAACAAAACATCCTAATCTAACCAATGGGGCGTCGTATGGAAAGAAACTTGCTGAACTAAAATCTAAATTACCTGACTCCAACAGCCGTCAGGGTTCATGGATTTCGGATCAAGCAGTAAAAGAATTGCGAACAGGTCTTATCAATCTTCTGCGATTGATTGATAAGGAAAATAAATCAATATTTATCGTTCATGGTAGGGACTTATCCATGCGCGACAATGTTCAGAGTGCCTTGAGAGGATTGGGATTGCCAACGGTTATATTGGAGCGGGAAGATGATGGTGGTCAGACAGTGATCGAAAAATTCATTAAAGAGGCTGATCGCTGTGAATATGCTGTGATTGTTTGTTCAGCGGATGATGAAGGGCGTCTGCGTGTAAAAGGCCGTAGCAACAAAGATGCACCGACAAAGCCAAGAGCACGACAGAACGTTGTATTAGAGCTGGGCTATTTTTTAGCCAAATTAGGCCGTAAAAATGTCTTCGTACTACACCCCGAAGAAACTATTGAACAACCCAGTGATTTTACTGGCGTGGTTTATCAGACCTATGATAAAGCCGGCAAGTGGAAAGCAAAACTGGTACGTGAGCTAAAAGCCGCTGGCTTCAAGATCCCCGTTAATTTTTCAGATCGTATTTGATATACTCCTCTATTCAAAGGTACAGAGGAGTTTGAACTAGGCTGACGGTTGTAGGGCGTGTAGGTACTCAGCCGCTTTCTGAGCGTGAGAAGCCGCCTGAATGATAAAGCGTTTATCCTGTTTGAGCACGTCCAGCCAAGATTGAATGTAAGCTGCATGCTGGCTTTCCGGCATGGGTTCGAAGCCCAGATCAGCCGCCAAGAAGCAAGCTCCGAGTTCAGCGACCAGTTCCTCTTTGGCGTAGCCCGCGTCACCAAAGCTCTTACGACCTAAATCACGGTTCAGGCGGCTGGGGTGACGAGTCCAGTGGGTAATTTCATGGGCCAGTACGGCGTAGTAGCTTTCGGTGCTTTCAAAGCTTTCGAGGGGCGGCATTTGCACCCGATCCGTCGTGATCGAGTACGAAGCCTGCGTACCCGTATAGACATCCGCTTTGGTCTCGGCAAAGAAGCGGTCTAAGGTTTCATTGCGAGCTACTGATGATGTTTCTTTTGGCGGTTGAACGGTATAGAATCGTTCGTCCAGCCCTTCAATTTGCTGGGCATTAAAAACCGTATAGGATTTTAAGAACGGAATGGATCGCGTCGTAATGTCTCCCGAGGCGTCTTCTTCCTCCCGCGTGATTGTGTTGGCATAGACCACGAGTGATCCCTTCTCGCCTTTTCGAACATTGGCTTTTAATTCCAACGCCTGCTTGAACGTCATCCAGTAGGGAGATACATATCCTTTTTCAGCGGCAGTGCTCCAAAGCAGCAGTGTGTTGATACCCGTGTAAGGCTCCTGATTCCAACGCAAAGGCCGCCTGATGTGACCATTCAGGTGCTCGGCGTTCCAGGGCTTACGCCAGGTGAGCTGGCCTTGCTCTAAATCCGCCATGATTTTACCGGTAATGCGGGCATAGAGATCGTTGGTAGGTGGGGATGCATCGCTGGCGTGATGAGAAGAAACGGAAGGTGAAGAACGGGTCATGAGGAAAGCTCCATGTCAAGAGAGGGTTTACAGGAATGAAAATACCTGGCTATCAAGCGAGTGCACCAACCAGAATTTTGGCTCGCGAGGAAGGCTGAAAGCCGGGGAAAATTGTGGTTGGGGAAAGCGAGCGGGCCAGGTACATTCCTGGCTATAAACCCGATTGACGATGGCAGTCTTGATTTGATGTACCGCTTCCAAACCCTGTTTCACGCTTAAGGCAGCAAGCCCTCATCGGCTAAGGACCGATAATGCTGAGGCGTGATGATGAGGTGGTCTAAAATGGCAATGTCAAGTAGCCTGCCGCCTTCCCTTAACTTCGTCGTCAGGGTTCGATCAGCGGAGCTAGGCGTCAGGTTACCACTAGGATGGTTATGAGCCAGGATCAAACTGGTCGCTCCGGCTTTCAGGGCCGTAGCAAAGATCAGACGCGGATCCGCCAGGCAGGACGTTAACCCACCCGACGAAATCGTCGAAACACCCAGACAGTGGTTATGTTGGTTTAACAGGAGAATTCTAAATTCTTCGACAAGCTCGATGCGATTTTCATTCCAAGTCCGGCGAAGAATCTCGTAAGCAGTCTGCGAAGAACAGACCTGAAGTCGGTTTTCGTACGCAATGGGGTTGCGATAGACGAGTTCGATCTCATTGACTTTTAAAAGCGAGGTCACATCCAATGCTTCTGCTGTCATCTAGGCCTCCGCGTTCCGAAGCCGGGCTAAATGCCAAGTGTGCACATCCCGATGTGGAGTAAAGACCGGGCTCATCGTCTTATGATGCAGACCTTCGATGGAGCGGATCGAATTTGTGAGATAAGCCGTGGCTCGTTTGCCCGCTGCATCGTGATCCATCCAGGAATACAGCGTTTGGTAGCCGTAATGCTGCAAATAAGGGTACACCTGCCCTAAACACTCGTACGCATTCAAGACCAAACTATCCGATTGAAACGGGGCTGTATTTCTGGTACGAGCCGAGAGAAAATCCCAGCAGCTTTTAAAGACGTGCACAGTAGCCGTACCAGGAACGCTGCCTCGAATGAAGGATAGGGCTTTAGGCCGAAGGCAGCCTTTAAAGAAAGGATTGCGTAATTCATAGCCGCCCTCTTCGTTATCAAAACCTAAAACGAAAAGATGCTTTCTGGTTTTCTTATGGAGCACATAGACCTGCTTGAGATGCTGCTGGGCAACCACCAGCGGAATACCCTGTTTTTCCAGGTAGCGGATGAGGCCCAGATGCTCGATGAGGCCAGCTTTTTTGAATACCAGTAGAGCGTCTTCACATTGATGCGGATCTGAATGGCCGTACAGTTCCAGCGGAAGGTGATCGGGCCTGCGAACCATGTTATCGATCCAACGCTTCGCATCCGCCTGGGTAGAGGCTTCCTTTTGAAAGGCTAAATATTCACAGACAAAATCCAGGAGTGTGCCCCCCTTTTCGAGGCTGGTGTCATACCATTCATTCGTATCCCGTTTGATACATAACGTAGGCAAATGCTCGGGATGAAAGGGGGATGGATAAAAAGAGCATGACGCGTCGAGTGAAGCCGGTAACAGATGAAGCTTGACCAATATTTCGGAAATAGATATATGGTTAGCAGGTTCGCTATTCATTAGAATTCTCGCTAGAAATCGGTGGGTGACGAACTAGGGCCGGAAAAGTTTTCGCAGTACTTTCGGCCTGTCTGTTTTAAGAGCAGAGTCTTTCTTGCAGAAACGCATCCAGATCGCTGCGGCGGTAACGGACCGACCGACCTATTTTGATGCGTTTGAGCGGATAGCGTTTGGTACATGCCCAGACCGATAAGGTATCCGGGGCCACTCCCAGATACTTGGCAGCGGTTTTCCGATCCATTAATTCGGGCAGCAATGGGGTTGGTATAGAGTTATCAGAGATCACTCCCTGATACTTGGTAGCGGCCTTCCGGTCTATTAACTCGGGCAGGATTGGGGTTAGCATAAAAGACTCCTTTTAATCAAAAGCTGTAACGAGGTTGGTGTTTGCTTTTTTGTTACAGATCCAGTCCGTACAGGACAGCTTTGGGAGCGTCAATTCAATTCGAGATTGATTAATGAAGGTTAAACAGGATCAACTTTATTGATAGCGGTGCCTAGAAATTCACCGGTCTGGCTTAGGCAATTTCTTATCCGATAAACGCATCAGGCAATTAACGGCTGCCCGCTTGAGCAGGTTGGGATCTTCAGTAATCCGACCCGCCAGACGAGCCGCTTCCGCATAAACAGATAAAGGGTCTTCAGGGGTAAAGTGTTTATCAATTTCAATTGCTGGCATTCCAAATCGGATGACGCTTTCCATCTCAAAAATGGACACATAACCAAGCTCAGGTGAGCCGAATCCTAAATCACATAAACCAAATGCGATATCAGGATCCATGGGGTTAAGTTCTGTTAAAATCCAGGTAGCTCTTCCAAAAGGAGTAAAGAGCTTGACTACAGGCATACGATCCACGTCATTGCCATCTAAATGATCCTGACCATTGATGAGCATTCGTTCTTTTAAATCCCGTGAAAGAAGATCGGACATCCTCTACCTCCGCATACTAGAGTCCAAAACGTTGAACGTACACCGTTAGAAAATGAGTTAGAGGTTAGATTTCAAATATACCACAAGGATAACCAGCAAATCATTTCAGCTAAAAAGCCAATGTAGGCCTCTCCATTTTACATTTGGATCATGGGAAAACCTTCTATATTAATATTAATGGAGGCAGAGGTAGTGATATAAACATGTAATTACATTTGAGGATGGTATATGAATCCGTTGCCTGTAATTATTGTGGCGATATTGAATTGATAAAGCGTCATACCGTAACGCCAGGAGATAAGCCACCTTAGCGATGTGGAAACTTTTATTAAAAATTACGTTAATCAACAAGGTCATGAGCGGAAGATTCAAGAAAAGATGGTATAAATAAGCCTTAAATGGTAGTGATATCAGGAAAATGGGACGAGTGCTCGTTATAAGCCCTATAACTGTTGCTAAAAAACTAGCATCCGCCGCTGCGATTACGTCGTTTGTTGTAATCCATAATATGAGTTAAAAATAGTAATGACCTCATTTTAAATGATTGATGAAATGTGCCCATCATGGAATGGAGCAATCGATTCTTTTTTAATTTACACTTCTAGATACAATCAAAATTTATATTTTCAATTTATTCTAATAGCTAGAAATTATAAAACAAATGGCATTAATCCCCAAAATTAAAACATATCATTTTGTGCCTGATAAATATGGTTCAGAGCTACTATTAGATATTGGACGCATTGAAACCCTTAAAAATTATGTGTTAGACAGCACATTGCATCAACTTAGTTTTTACGAAATTATTTTTATCACAGCGGGATCAGGAACATTTCTATTGGATGAGTATAAAATGCCTTTATATCCGCAAACTATTATTTTTACAAGCCCTGGACAACTTCGCCGCTGGGAAATCGAGACCGAGGTAAAAGGGTATTCCTTATTTTTTGAAAAAGACTTTCTCCATCTTTTTTTTTCGGATGAGCTATTTCTGTACCGTTTTCAATACTTCAGTCAGTATTCACATCCCACCAATATGCAGATAGGTGAAACATCATTTGAGAAGTGCCTAGAACTTTTATATGAAATAGAGCGAGAGTTCGAACAAATTCAGAATGACAGCAATCATCTGATTAGATCGATACTATATCAACTGCTCGTCATTCTCAATCGCTATTATGCGAGTGTTTACAATATTCAACGGGATACCTATGTGCATGCAGATTTTTATAGATTCCGGTCTTTGTTGGAAAAGAGGTTTTTACAGGACCACACCGTTGAAGCATATACCCAAATGCTTCATGTGAGCCCGGGATTCCTTAATAAAATCTGCAGACAGTTTAGTGGATTATCAGCACTGCAAATGATTCATTGCAAGCTAATTTCAGAAATAAAGAAAAGACTATATCAAAACAAATCTATAAAAGAAATTTGTTTTGAGTTTGGATTCTCAGATCCGTCCAATTTTAACCGATTCTTTAAAAAACTTACTAATACTACTCCTCAGCAATACCGAAAGAAATTATAAAATGACAACTTTAAAGATAAAATGACCTTTTTGCAGGGCACCCTTATTCCCAATTTTACAGAAAAAAGGAATATGATAAAATCAACAACACTAAGTCTTCTATTCTTCGTAATGAATTTGCTTTGGGTAAAAGCAGAACAATTGCATGTGAATCCTAAAACGGGCAATGACAACAATTCTGGATTAAAAACCCAGCCGTTAAAAACGCTTTTAGAGGCAGCAAGGCGTGTCAATCTAAACAAAGATCAAGCAGAAACAACAATCATCCTTTCAGAAGGCATTCATGTATTAACCCAGACTGTTTTATTTAACAATGATAAATACAGCTTCACCAACCGTCTTGTCATTCGTGCGGAAGTTATGCCTGATGATACAGACTGGACACCTAACAAAATGCCGATTGTAGTAACGGTTGTACCCCTTGAACCCGGTGTAGGAGGAAAAGAAGCAAAAGGTATACAACCCGAGGTTAGCCATGTTACTATTGAAGGTCTGCGGTTTACAGGCAGTCCTGATTATACTTACCTCGATGATAACAATTTACGACGATCTTATCCCATATGGCGTGATGGGAAAAAACTGGATGATCTGCTCGTCACACAATGCCTGTTCGCCGGAAATGTAGATGTATTACCATTACATGTAGGAGTTATAGCCAATGGCTATGGTCTGGTTATCGATCATTGTGTCTTTTTCAATTGTAAAATTCCAGTTGTTTTTTGGAAAAACGATGGAAAGAATGGCAGCCACAGTGCAATGCGACATTCATTGGTATACGGTGGTTATTTCTGTGGTGTATGGACTACACAAGGTACCAATGGAGATGAATTCGACTTCCATCACAATATCATTGCTAATACGAGTACAATATGGATAAGGGAAAAGGGAAGCACACGCCGGTATAAAGCTTCTGATTGCATTTTTGTCAATTATAATAAACTAGCAGGATATGGAAGCGGCCCATTAAGCGACAGTGATGCCACACCAACAGACTTTCTAGTAATGAAAAACATACAAACCACCGGAAATGTAGTCATCGAAAAAGATCAGAGTAAACGAAATTACCTTCAATTAGCAGAAGGATCAATGGGATCGAACTTAAATGCAGGGCTTTTTAAAAGGAGAGAGACAAATTAATAGTCTTTTTATTCCCTATAATATCTTTTCGAAATGCCCTAACTTTTTTGAATTAAATCTCTTCTTGTTCTGAGAAATTGATTTGAACAGCAAAGAATGGGGAAAATTTAATAAATCCAGTAAAAAATACAGAATAATCAAAAAAGCCAGCAGTTAATCGAGCGAATCGCTAAGCCGAAACTGCTGGCAAAAAAGTTTTAAAATCATACCTATAATAGCTAAAAGGAATACAAATTGGGAAATAGAATTCTGCAGACAATTAACTTTATTTGTTGAACAAAAATGGAAAATCCCCCAAAAGTTAGACGGAATTAGGATTTAGTTACGTAGTACTGATCTCGATTTTCATCAGGCTCATTGCCTTTAACTTAAGTTTGATTCGGTGCTTATTGTAATAATGAATACAGCCTTGATCTCCTTGGTAGCACCTCTATAGAGTCATAGGTATTCAGATAAAAAGTTCGGACTTGAGCGTGCCAAAAAAATTCTTCATCACGCATTGTCTAGATGGTCCGGCAGTTTGCTTTTCGGGACATCTTCTGAATAATGCCTCGGTCTTTTAGCCAGGTTTGGTAAGATCCCTCTGGTAGGACCAGCCCTGATCCGAATGGATCAGTACGCCTTCTTTCAATGAGCCTATTTCCTTTTTCAAGCATCTCTATGACCATTTTGAATACAGGTCTTCTCGAGAGTTGATAGCTAATAAGTTCCTGATTATATGGATCACACAGACACATACGGCTTTTCTCCTTTGACCTTAAATTCGGTCACATCCGTTACCAACTTTTAAGCAGGAGCGTTTACTTTGAAGTCTCTGACAGACATTATTAATCATGCTTGTTTAGCACTTGGTCAATGTAATCTGCATATTCCTGCATCATATGCGTGCGTTGAGTCAAAAACTGGGCACGGTCATAGGCCCGATCCACACTACTTTTCGGAACATGAGCGAGTTGTCGATCGGCAATGTCATGGGCATAGTTTAGTTTTTCTTTTATAATCCCCAAGGCCAGAGCTCGAAATCCATGACCCGTCATTTTCCCATTATATCCCATCCGCTTGATCGCCACTAGCATCGTATTTTTACTCATGTGGGTTTTGTGATTATAATAGCTAGGAAAGACAAAATCCCGACTCCCATTCAAAGTTTTAAGCTCTCGAAAAATCGCTAGCGATTGTCGTGACAAGGGAACCATATGAGGAAGATTCATTTTCATCCGCTGGGCAGGAATAATCCACATCGCTTTTTCAAAATGTATTTCTTCCCATTTAGCCTCTACCAGTTCACACGTACGAACAAACGTCAGCAGTAATAATTGGAGGGCGAGAAAAGTTTGGCGATGCACCTGATTCTGGTACTCATGAAGGCAAGCTAGAAATGCCGGAAACTCATCCACTGAGATGGAGGCATAGTGCCCCCGCTTGATTTTTTTCATCGCAGCCTCTAACCCATACGTCGGATCCTGTTCTGCCCGCCCAGTCGCAATGGCATACTTAAAGACGTGACCACACAAGGCCTTCATTCGCCGGGAAAGTTCAGGAGCTGTTTTTTCAATCTTTTGAAGGCAGCTCAGCATCATTAATGGTTTGATGTCTGCCAGTGGGAAATTACCCAGGGATGGAAATATATACTTCTCCAAGCGATGTTTGATGATCTCGGCGTGCGATGACTTCCATAAAGGAAGTTGCTTGTGATACCATTCCAAGGCCATCGTTTTGAAGTTCAGTTGCTGGTTCAGCGCCTGGGTTTGAGTCACTTGAACACGTTTCAAGACCGGATCGATGCCCAGCTTTAGTTCTTTTTTTATCTCTTCTTTGGCTTTACGGGCTTCGGCGATCGAAACAGCAGGGTACGCACCAATCGATATTCGCCTTTCTTTGCCATGAAGTCGATATTTAAGCCGCCAGAATTTGGTCCCATGCGGAGTCACTTCCAGGTATAGCCCTTCTCCGTCGGTAATCTTGTATGGTTTGTTTTTTGGTTTAGCGGCCTGACAGGCCAGATGGGACAATGCCATGTTTACACTCCCTGATTCTCATAGCGAAACGTTTGAGCAATAACCGACCCTTTCATGCCCCCAATCATGCCCCCATTTTTGATTAATGTGGGTATCAGATAGACGCAGACGGATAAGGTGAGGATATAATTAAGGTGCTGCGAAAATGGAATAATTTTCGCTCGCGTAACGACTGATAATGTCAGTAAAAAAGAGAGTGGTGCCCGTAGCCGCATTGCCAGATCCTTCCCAAATGTTTGAATTCATTGATATTAAAATGGATCATCCTGTTAGCTGCCCCCAAGTATGCCCCCAGTTACGATGAATGTCCATATAACCTAGGGTATCATCAAGCTATTCTTTAGGCAACGAAAATTTATGAAAAGCTGTACTAGAGTACCATCAATCATGTAGGCCGATGAACGGAGATGCCCTCAAGGGCTTCTGAAACGATGCTCTAGCTGACTTAAAAAGCAACCGCCACTTTGTATATCCGTGTTTCAAAAACAATAAGCTTATTAGCATTGGGCAAGATGATTTTCTGAACAGCCCCGCCAAAGAAGTCAGAAGCTCAACTGGCATTTTATACCTAACCTACTTAATGTTACCAAGCAGTAACAAACCCCAAAGGCAGCAGTTTGACTACACAATCATGGATACAATTGCTTGCCATTCCCTTTTCACAAAGAAACAATGTCAAGTTTTTTGATCATCTAATTCCAGGCATGCTTCAATCAAAGCATAAGAGTTATTCCTTTTTGTAGAAAGAAGTCGACTGATAACTTGACATTTTAGGTTTTGTTTTATGCTACTTTCAGCATAAAAAAACAATAAAACAATGCTAAAATTAGCATCAAATGGTGGCTTATTAGGACTGGCTTTCTTTGGGGCATACCCAATACACCAGGCACCCACTCATACACACCGAGCGGTAGTGGCAGGACTTGTAATTCGCTGAGCGTTTTCCTCCCCATGACTGCTCCGTTTAGCCATTTCGACAATGACTAATTTTGTATCAAAGGTTGGGCATTGTCTACGCCAGTGACAGTAATGCATGTTGACGAAGCCTAAGTATAAAGATTAAAATACGTTATTTAACTATCTAACTGTATGTAGCTTTAATTACAAAGTTGATACATATTTTTACTCTGATAAGAGGAGTATAGCTCAAAGATACCCCGCTCCCAAACAAACACCATTAAAGAGCTTGTGATGGGCATTGCACGCTTAAAAGAGCCTTTAGTGAGGAGTATGTATTTCGAAGCAAACAGATGAGAAGACCCTTACCTAAAAAAATCCCTTTAACCAACCGCCAAGTGGTTAAAGGGATAAATCAATCAATGGGATACACATCAAATCATTAAAGGCACAACCCGTATGTTTGATCACCCCGCCGCGACCGGACGGCTTAATGTTAAGGCAGCCGATGGGGTGACGATAGACAATGACTATCAGATAGCTTACAATGAGATTGTCGCATGCATGGAAGATGAAGAGGATGGGCCAGGGTATTTATATGTTGCCATGAAAGGTGAAATAGGTATCATCAAATAGGTATCATCGTTTACAACGCCCTTGGAAAGCAGACTGCCCCTACATCACCGAACCAGAAACAACCCCAATCCCGCACGAGGTCGTCGAACAGGTGGCTGAGGCTTTGGAGTTCTATCAGAAGGCACTTTGTACCATAAGATTATAGACTTTGACTGCATTGCTTCTCGTGATACCATAAAGATATGGGTTTGCGTGCTAAGAGCATTTTGAAAGCCCTCGCCCCTTACACAGAGACAGAATGATGAGTAATAGGCATGACAATGAAATTATGAAGCTCTTGGACAACAAAGTCGAGGGTAATTTTCGACAAATCTACTTAGGTCAAGACGGCAATTTCTACATCACTTATAATGGTGGTGACGTTCCGATTGATCAATTTAAAAGGCTCGAAAAGCATAGAGCAATAGTCAAACAACACCCTGATTGCCCTGATCTATTTATTTCTAAAAAGTGGAGAAAGAAGAATGACCGAAGCAGTTAACCCAGACACGCATGTCTTTGGCATGGGTTATCGGTATTTTGGTGCAACAACGTCACCTGTTGATCTTGTTTATCCTGTCCTTTTTACTGCTTCCTGGCCTTAGCGTTAGTGTGCTTGGGCAGGATAAGCCTTTGGGCATCATTTTTTAAAGGTAACTATCCATAGGTGCTCGCTGTGGTGCAGCAAAAAACTGCCGGTATTTGTAGACGTGTACACAGACTGGTGCACGCCCTGCAAACGGATAGAGCAGAAAATCTTTGCCCTGCCAAATGTCGCATCGCCATTTTCCTCCTAAGTGCTTGAATTCATGGATTGTATAACAGGTTTTGTTGTGGAGTGCCCCCAACCATGCTTCCAATTAGCATGAATGTCCAGATCACTATAAGAGCCAATACCTTTTTTACAACAAAAACTATTCAAAAATGTACTCAAGTGCCATTGATCATTCGAGCCTTTCAACAGTATTATTAAAGCATGAGGTAGTGCCACTATTGCTTCTATTTGTATGAGATCCGCTACAACAACAGTACATTTCATTCGGCAAGCATTGTTTTAGCAAGATGCCCCTACCCCTACAGACAAACTTTGGTGGAGAGTCTTCTGTTAGCCAAAGAGAAATTACTTGAACAACTGACCAAATTTATTTTTTTAACTTCTATTCAACAGGGGGCTGAGCAGTTAGTGATTGAAGAGAGAGGCTCTACCCGATTCAGTTGTCTAACTCTAAAGGCAACAACTGACAGTTGTAATTTTATCCCTTACGATCAGATCAAGTAGTGGCTACAACATAGATAAATTAGGATTCTCACGACAGGAAAAAATGGGGATTAGTGGTGTTTCGTAGACTTTGTGTAATCCATCTTTACAAAAACATGGCCTACCAAGGCTCGGCTACTAGCCAGACGAATCATTACCTTTACTTGGTTGAATAATTAAAACGCTGTATAGTTGCGGCGGACCAGGCCTAAAATTAGTACTGAAGGGGACACATATAACAAGCCTAGCTAACGTTAACTGGCCTAAAGCGTCTCGTCTACTCTCTACTTATAATAATCCCCAATAAATTTTAAAGTCCGTACCGCATCGCTTCATAGAAAGATAACATAATCAACATCATTCCTTGACAGGCTCTATCTAAAAGTACGTCTACATTTACCTGTAAAGCTTTACCTTCCACGTGTATGTCTTTACTACTAACCGATTTCACGCTGGTCACCCGCGTTTCAAACGGAGATGAGCGGGCCTTTCGAATCTTGTTTCACCGCTATCGAAACAAACTTTTCAGATTTAGCCTTCGCTACGTTAAATCTACGGCAGCGGCAGAAGACATTCTTCAGGATACGTTTTTAAAAATTTGGGAACAGCGTCAATCGCTCCAGCCCGAGCTAAACTTTGAGGCTTACTTGTTTCGGATCAGTCGAAATCAGATTTTTAACGAATTTAAGAAAAGTGCTTATCACGCTGCTTTCGAGCAGTTTGTCAGTCAAAATGCCGCAGAACATCAGCAAACGGAGTCGGAGGTTGTGTCGAACGATTATCAGGAAATTCTTCAGAGTGCATTAGAGCGACTTCCTCCTCAAAGAAGGCAAATTTTTCAGCTCAGTCGCATGGAGGGGTTATCTCACGAAGAGATTGCTCAGCAGCTAAATATTTCTAAAAATACCATTAAGGTACAGATCAATAAAGCCTTGAAAAGCATCCGTCAATCCTTGGAAATGAATTCAGAGGTATCTGTTCCGGTTTTTTTACTGGTCTCCCGGATGTTATATACGCCTGCAAGTGAATTATTTTTTCTGTTAGAGTAATACCTTACTGCACTTTGATTGTAGATAGAATAACAAGTCTGAAAAAGCGTTGAATACACCCGAATCCATAGCAAGCCTCTTTGATAAATATCTTCGCAATCAATGTGATGCGAAAGAACTTCACCTATTGAGTGAAGCGTTAAAGAAGCAGCCTTCCAGTGTTTTTTTTGATCTCATGGAGAAGGACTGGGATACGTTTGAAGAGGAGAATATTCCTGGTATTTCCTTTCAGAAAGGGGATGCAGTCATGAATACCATCCTCCGTAAAAAGCGGGTTTCGTTTGGTTCAAAAATACAGTTGAAAAATTGGGCAGCAGCGGCTTGCCTAGCCTTATTCGTTGTGGGGACCGCAGGGGCAATCGTACGCTGGTATCAAACTCAACCGGTAATTTATACGTCAACGCCTTTTCGTCCTTTACAACTTCCGGATGGTACCCAGGTACAATTAAATCATCAGGCACAAGTCTCATATCGGGAGTCATTTTGGGGAGATTTTCGTCGGGTGAAGCTCCGGGGTGAAGCTTTTTTTAAGGTATTTCCTAACAAGCATCAACCTTTCATCATTGAAAGCTCCCGGGCTTCCATCCGCGTCCTAGGAACGCAGTTTAATGCCAAACAACACAAACAGGGCCTTTGGGTAGCCGTTACGGAAGGGAAGGTCGTTTTGAGTAACGCTCAGGGGAACTCCGTTAGTCTGGTCAAAAATCAATGGGGGCAGGCTCTTGACAACGGAAGTCTGGAGGTAGAATCCGGTGATGTTCAAAATTACCTGAGTTGGCAAGAAGGTCGTTTTCTCCAATTCAAAAACGTTGCTTTTCCTATTTTAGTGAATCAACTGGAACGACTCTATGGTGTAAAAATGCTTTGGCCCGCTTCGATGCGGAATAAATACCTGACCGCCACAAGCCGCTATGAACCTTTAGCTCAATTGTTACCCAAATTATCGCTTTCGCTAAACATTAACTACCGAATCGAAAACGACCTAGTTGTTTTCTCAGAAAAGTAATCACTCAACTTTTACTACTCAAATCAACCACACCTCTGCAAGGAAGTGATCCGGTTCTTCGTGCCCTAAACGTACCTCTTTATGAAACGACTGCTCTGCTTCCTGATTGGAAGTTGCCTGCTCAGTGTGCCCGTACTCAGTTCTGCACAAGTGCATCACGCCCAATTAGGGCTTGGGTATCAGCATGAGCCTGCTCAGGACGAAATTGCTCAAAAGAAAATTTCTATTCACTTTAGTAACACTAGCTTAGAAACGGCTTTACAGGCCATTGCTGAAAAATCAGGAATTGGTATTTATTACAACCCCCACTTACTTCCCCGTAAGTCTGTGTCCATCCGGCTGGCAGACATCGCTTTGCAGCAGGCTTTTGAGCTACTTTTGAAGGATACTCCACTGGAGGCTATTTTTCGGGGAGGCGATGTGATCTTAAAGGAAAAACCCAAGCACAGTCCCGCCAAGACGACCTCTAAAACCCAGCTTCAGCAGAAGGAAATTACCGTTACAGGTGTGGTTACGGATGCGATAACCGGTGAGGCTTTGCCTGGCGTGCATGTGCTGATCAAAGGAACGTATAAAGCTACC
Source organism: Siphonobacter sp. SORGH_AS_0500 (assembly GCF_002838835.1). Classification (GTDB taxonomy): domain Bacteria; phylum Bacteroidota; class Bacteroidia; order Cytophagales; family Spirosomataceae; genus Siphonobacter. Next base: position 235,324 of record NZ_NHPP01000007.1, on the reverse strand, counting down.
GTTACTGACAGTAAAGGAAGGTATTCTCTAGCGGTGCCTAGCCCGGAAGCTATCCTTATTTTTTCGTACATCGGGATGGATACCCAGGAACATTCCTTAGGTAACCAGTCGGTGCTTGATGTCAAACTAAGGAGTTCAATCAAGGGTCTTAATGAAGTGGTGGTGATTGGGTATGGCACCCAGCTTCGCAAAGATTTGACCGGGTCTATTGGGTCCGTGAGTGAAAAGGCATTACGACAGGTACCGATTACGGGTATGGATCAAGCCTTGCAGGGGCGAGTGGCCGGAGTTCAGGTTACGCAAACTTCTGGTCAACCTGGTGGGTCAGTCAACATTCGTATTCGGGGTACGAGCTCGATTACCGCGGGTAATGAACCCTTGTACGTGATTGACGGCGTACCTTTCTACAATTGGGGAACGACGAACAATAATGGCCCGGCGGGAATTTTTGGAACCGGGGTTGTACATAACGCTTTGAGTGCCATCAATCCCAACGACATCGTTTCAATGGAAGTCCTCAAAGACGCGGCAGCGGCTTCTATTTACGGCTCCAGAGCAGCCAACGGCGTAGTCTTGATTACTACCAAACGAGGAAAAGCTGGTCAGGCCCGGGTGGAACTTGACGCGTACTATGGCATACAATCGGTTGCTCATCAATTACCAACGCTTCATTCCAGCCAATACGCAGAGCTAATAAATGAATCCAGAGCCAATGCACGGGCAGATTTAGGTAATCCGGCTTCGGTGCCTGTAGCCGCCCGGCCCATTCCCGAACTGGCGGATCCTTCCAGTCTAATAACCAGTACGAACTGGCAGGATCAGATTTTCAAAAAAGCGGCCATTCAAAACTACCAGTTATCCATTTCGGGGGGTAATGAATTCACCCAGTATGCATTGTCGCTGGGTTATTTTAATCAGGACGGGATCATTAAAGTTTCCGGTTACAAACGCTACTCAGTCCGGCTTAATCTGGATCAGCAGGTATTCAAAAAGTTTAAAATAGGCAGTAGTATCACCGTCAACAATGCGACGAATACCATCAACCGGGCGACGGGGAATGAATTGCAGGGCGGTTTAATCTATGGTGCTTTACTGCAAACGCCGACCATTCCCGTTTACGATGCTAGCGGCAACTATGCCCGTCCCAATTATACCAGCGGTTTTGCACTGATTGATAACCCCCTGGCATCCGCTCTGGAATACTGGCATCCCATCAATACAACCCGGATGATTGGCAGTTCTTACGCGGAATACACCTTTTTGCCCGGATTTACGCTTCGAACCAGCATCGGTCTTGATGCTAACTATTTGAAAAATAATATCTTCATTCCTACGTCTACCGGTACTCCGCCGCCCAGTGTAGGCTCCGGCTTTGCTTTTGCTTCTCAGGAATTAGGCTGGTTAAACGAAAATATTCTTTCATATTCCAAACATTTCCACGCTGATCATCACCTATCGCTGGTAGGTGGGGCCACGTTTCAGGGAGCAAACTTTGAACGGATGATTAGCCGGGTTACCAATTTCCCGAATGATTTGGTAACGACGACCAATGGAGGCCAGACCGATTTGACCAACTCTTTTCGAGAAGGCTGGCGGATGGCGTCTTTTCTGGCCCGGGCTCATTATGCCTTCCGTAGTAAGTATTTATTTTCAGTAGCCATGCGGGCGGATGGATCTTCCAAATTTGGTCCCCAAAAACGATTCGGGTACTTCCCTTCTATCTCCGCAGGCTGGAATATCAGTGAGGAACCTTTTCTGGTTAATCACCGCTGGTTGAATGATCTTAAAATCCGAGTTAGCTATGGATTAACGGGGAATAGCGAAATTCAGAATGGGGTCAATAGCTTGGCTTATTATGCCTACATCGGTAGCGTAGCGACGGCCAATTATGCCTTTGGCGGCAAAGCCGTGAACGGGTTAGCTCCCAACATCCTAGCCAATGCTCGTTTAGGCTGGGAATCTACCGCTCAATTTGATGTAGGGCTAGATGTAGGGTTGTTTAACAATCGACTCAACCTGGTTACGGATGTGTACGTAAAGAATACCAATCAAATGCTGGTGTCAGGTACTCCATTAGCCTATACGACGGGCTTTTCGGGATCTACGCAGAACATTGGAGGAATGCAAAACAAAGGATGGGAATTTGCGATTAACTCCGTCAATCTACCCGGAGCTTTTCGCTGGACGACTAGTTTGAATGCAGCACTCAATAAAAACCATGTCGTAAGTCTAGGGCAGGCCGATCGCCAGATTATTTTAAGCAGTAATACCCTCATCCGGGCAGGATTACCCGTAAGTTCTTTCTATGGCTATGTCATGGAAGGCATTTTCCAAAGTGCTCAGGAGATAGAAGCTTCTCCGGTTCAACCGTTTGCCAAGCCCGGAGACCTCAAGTTTAAAGATGTCAACGGCGATGGAGTAATTAATGATGATGATCGAACCATCATCGGTAATCCAACGCCTGATTGGGTGTATGGAATGACGAATGCCTTTTCCTACAAAGGCGTTGAACTGAACATCTTCTTTCAAGGTGTACAGGGCAATCAGATTTACAATGTCACTCGTCAGAAGCGGGAATCCATGCTGGGCCAGTATAATGGCTCCACGCAAACGCTCCACCGCTGGCATTCGGCGAGTGATCCTGGCGATGGAAAGACGCCCCGAGCCGTAGCGATAGATCGTAATAACAACAATCGCTTCTCTACCCGCTGGATTGAAGACGGATCTTTTCTACGACTGAGAAATATTTCCCTAGGGTACCAATGGCCCGCTAAACTACTGAATAAGTGGCACTTAAAAGGATTAAAAACCTACGTATCTGCTCAAAATCTAATCACCTTCACTTCTTACTCGGGTTATGACCCAGAAGTGGGCCGATCCGGGAACGATCCTCTGGTAAGTGGCTATGATGATGCGAATTATCCCTTGCAACGCATGTTCATGTTTGGTCTGAACCTTTCTCTTTAATCTTCCCATGAAAAGATCTATCTTCCTCCTCACGTTAGTGCTTGGCCCTGTATTATTTAGCTCTTGCGACAAATACCTTCAACTCGAGCACCGCTCGGTAGCCGATGAAAAATCGTTCTACAAAACTTCTCAGGATGCTATTGTAGCCACGAATGCTGCTTATAATCCGTTGCAGGAAATTCATCGCAGCACACAAGGAATTTGGCTTTTGGCAGAAGTGGCTTCCGACAATACCGATGACCCGGATGTATCCATTGATAATTTGACCTTAGGTACTAGTCACGCCGCGGTATTGCAAGCCTGGCAATACCACTACTTAGGAATTGCTCGCTGTAACACGGTACTGAATCGTTTACCGGGTATAAGCATGGACGCCAGCCTTCGGAACAGGCTCATGCTAGAGGCTCAATTTTTAAGGGGACTGTATTACTTCAATTTAGTACGTCTATTCGGCCCCGTTCCCTTAGTTACTCAGGAAACGAAAGACCTGGAACAGACCCTGCCGACTAATTTACCCGCCCGGGCTTCTGAAGATGAAATCTATACGCAGATTATCGCTGATTTTACCGCAGCAGAGGCTTTACCCGCTACGTATTCTTCTTCTGATTTGGGCCGGGCTACCCGTGGAGCAGCCAAAGCGTATCTGGCTAAGGTTTACCTAACCCGTAAAAACTGGGCACAGGCAGCAGCTAAGGCTAAGGAAGTAATGGATTCTCAAGTCTATCAATTGCTGCCTTCTTACGCAAATGTTTTTGCCGTTACGCAAAAGAATAGCCGGGAGTCCATTTTTGAAGTTCAATACTTTATCGGAGCTCAGTCTGGAACGGGCAACTTTCTGGGCCATAACCTGCATGAATTATTTGCTCCGGCGGGTTCAGGCTCTTCGGTTACGGGCGTTACGGGTAGTAATGGCGTAGGCCGAAATATCCCGAGTGATGAATTAGTCGAAGCTTATGAAGCAGGTGATCCTCGAAAAGAGGCTTCCCTCAAAACGTCTTATATCAATGCTTCAGGCAATGTAGTCAATGTCAATTACACCCTTAAATACCTCGATCCATCGGCAACTGGCGGAACCCAGGGGGGGAGTGGCGTTGGCAGTAGCAATTCCGTTCGGGTCTACCGCTACGCAGATTTGTTGCTCGTATATGCAGAAGCGTTAAATGAACAGCAGGGCGGTTCTCAGGAAGCGTTGGAAGCTCTTAACAGCGTCCGTCGCCGGGCTCGGTCGGGTCAATCTGGTGTTTTGCCCGATTGGACGGGTCTGAGCCAAGCCGCGTTAAGAGAGGCTATTGATCGCGAACGTCGCGTAGAGCTAGCCTTTGAAAACCACCGCTGGTTTGATTTAGTCCGCACCGGCAAAACCAAAGCCGTCTTAGTCCAGACCAAAAATATCCAGATTCGAAATACGCTTTATCCCATCCCTGAACGGGAACGAACCATCAATCCAAAGCTAACTCAGAACGACGGTTACTAACCCCTTACGCATTTTTATTCATCCGCTTTTTATTCAAACCAATTTCTAACTGTTTTTATCAATGAAGAAAATGAAAATTTCCACTCTTTTCGCTTCGGCTTCACTGGCTTGTTTACTGATAGCAGGCATTGGTTGCCAAACCGACCAAACGGAAGTGAGCCCTGCTACTACTCAAGGGTCACATGTAAATGTGGATAAAATCAAAGCATTTGCTCAAAATGCCGTAAAACCGGGTATGCAGGATCATTATGCCGCCATGGACGAGATGTATAAGAATTTAACTTTTGAAGAACTGGAAGTATTTAACAAAGAGATAAGCCGCTTAGGTTTAGAAAAAGAATTGCAATCAGCAGCCGGAGGCCGGGTAAGTGCTGCCCAGCAGGCAGCATTGGAAAAACATACGGCAAACGTGGAGATCTACCGCAGCGAAGTCAATAAGCTAGCTGTAAAGAAGTATGGCGTTTCGTTCAATAAACTCACGCCTGAACAACTCGATGGGATTTTAACTGGCATCGTGGCTCCTTCTCTTGGGAAGGAGGGAGCGAAAATAATGGCCTGTTCTTCCGCCAGTTTTCCCTATGTGACTAGCAAAACGGACAATGCTCCTGCCAATCATACGGGTTGGACTCGCCGGGCGACACCCAGTGCCCCTAATGACTGTGATTATGAATTTTCCTACAGCGGATTTCGTTCGGAAATTTCTGCAGATAATTACTTATCTCAGCTATTATGTAGTCATTGGAATTACAAAATTGCTAGAAGATCCGTCTTTTATCCTTCTGCTAGTATTACTTATTTGTTATTCGGTAACAGAGGGGTTCAATTATATACTGGTACTGCTAATTATGACGTAAACATGAGATAAGGACGTCTTATTGATTTATTAAAGCACTAAAAATCAACTTTAAAAGGCTGTTTTAACCATCCCTATACAGCTGAAAGTATGATTCTATCATAACTACTATTATGAAAAAGAAATCCTTTAGTTTATTTATTACTACTATTATTGGCACCAGCCTCATCTTGGGCTGCCAAGAGCCATCTTCCCAGCAAGTAACGCCTCAAAATGGGCAAGAAGTAGCGATGGCGGCTTTTGTTAAGCAGGGAGTAAATCAGGCGACCACCGAAGAGATGGAAAATTGGGTAGCTCGTTACAAAAAGCTGAGCTTTGATGAGTTAGAACTTTTTAATAAGATACTTAATACGTATGTTCTTGAAAAAACGACAAAAAACTTTTCTAATGCTCAGGGACGTGTAAGTGAAAGTCAGATGAGCCTTCTGACTGCTGAAGTTAAAAAACTTGAAGAGTTCAGCAAAAAAGTGAATCAGGCTTCTATGAATACTTACCACAAACCATACAATCAACTCTCAGAAGAAGAACTTAGCCTGGTGTTAACGAAGGTTCACCTTCCTATTGATTTATTGTACTGGCAAACGGCAGAGCCTATCAAAGCAGGAAAGGTGGCGGCTTGTTCTCAGGATTCGCATCCGTTTACGGCTTCTCTAGTGAATGGGGGAACAATCAGTCATACTGGCTGGTCTTACAAAAGTGATCCTAAACATCCCAATGACTGCGACTATCAGGTGAGGTATCCTGCCTACTCGGTTCGTTTTTCTCCAAGAAATCCGATCTCTAAAGCAATGTGTGATTCTTTCAATAACCGTATTGCTTACACCCAAAGGTCTCAAACCACCTATCTTTTATTTGGGAATAACCGGATAAATTTAGCGGGAGGTATGGGTACGTTTGATGTCGATATGCAATAGTATCCCTAATTCCACCCCCTTCTTTCGTTCTTGAAGCCTCTGTTAAAGGAGGCTTCATTTGTTTGTATTACCTTAGGTCATTCCGGGGGATCTGACTTTGGTCTATCCGAACAAGCGTTCAGACCCTACCAATGTTTACCTTATGTTAATATAAGTTAAGTATTAATTTATACTAATAGTTAAATTCTCGGTAAATAATTAAATTTAAGGCATTATCCCATACCTAATAAACTTATTATGCTGGCTTTAACTAGGCAATGTCCCTATTGCCACTCCAAAGATGTTGATCGGGTACGTCGTCCTTTCTATGTTCGTAACGTACTTTTTCCCAAGCGTTATTATCGCTGTCAACGATGCATGAGGCACTTTTTCATATGTCCAGCATGGATATCGAAAGGTGTTACCATTTTTCACCGCCCGCCTAAAAAAGAACCTTCGTAAAACCTGCTGCTAGAGCATCCGCAGCCATGTCAAACAGAAAGACGGCCACACCGTTATGATTATTCCTATAGCTAGACATCAACAATAGGATGCAACTACCCCCATGATGCTACTGCTTAAATAACATCATTTCGCCTTTTACTCCTTAAAGTGCGAAAGCTGGCCGTCCTTTAGCCCCCCGCTCTATTGCCCTTTTGCTGTTTTGTGGTAGCTATATTTTCATATTTCTTGGAATAGCACAAAAATGGCATTATTAGACTTGCGAGCCCCTCTGACGGGTGAACGGCTTTACCTCAATGTTAATCAGCGGAAACGCTTCCTGGAGACAACGCGGCTTCAAGAGCCCAACATCAATTATTTTTGCAAGATTTTATGTAAATGATAGGATGTTCCATCGTCTATTTCTGTTATAAGAAGTCGGATTGATTGCATAGGGATTATTCTGCAAAGTAACACCTAACTACCGTTCATGCCTGTATCAACTATCTTATCATTTGTCCCTTCTTTAGACGTTAGAAGCTGTACTCTAATGTCATCAATCTTGAGGAATGCTATTGATTGCGTTATTAGTATAACACTTACTCTTTGATTTAAATGGTGGGTTTTACTGCTGATTTATTAAATACTACGAAGTTCCTCCATCATTTCAGCTAGAGAAATCGCTACGACATCTTTAGCAATCGGATAGCGTTCACGACCTGGATAAACCAGAAACCGTCTGGTCGCACCCATGTCTTCGCAGCCCAAATAAAATCCTTTAGAGAGTACGGGAGTCATAGAACGCTTAATTTCGATGGCATAAATCTGCTGCCGGTTGCGTTCAATAACCAAATCAATTTCAGCCCCTGCCGATGTCCGGTAAAACCAGGGTGTAGCACCGACCGGTAAACAGGATAACAGGTTTTCTACGACAAACCCTTCCCAACTCGCTCCTACCACCGGATGCCCTAAGAGGTCATCCATATCCGTCAGGTTCAATAACGCATGGGTAATGCCACTATCACGAATATAAACTTTAGGCGACTTAACTAGCCGTTTGCCCGCATTTCCAGACCAAGGACGCAGGTGACGGATCAATAACAAGTCTTCCAGTAATTCTAGGTAACGTTTGGTCGTGGGTATGGCAATGCCAAGATTTGCCCCTAGTTGGGCCATATTCAATTGAGCCCCTTGATTATGAGCTAGCATTGTCCACAAAAGCCGCAAAGTCATCGCCGGAATCCGAGGCCCTAATTGTGGTACGTCCCGTTCCAAGTAGGTACTGATAAAGTTGAGCCTCCAACGAAGACTAGCCGCATCGGTTTTGGATAAAAAACTGTCAGGAAATCCCCCACGCAACCAAAGTCGGTTTTGATCCCCCACATGAGAAGACCTGATTTCCGTCGCTGTCAAACCTGATAATTCTTTATAGGCGATACGACCCGCAAGAGATTCGGAAGATTGTTTTAATAGATCAAGTGAGGCCGACCCTAACATGAGAAATTGACCGGTTTTATATCCTTCTCGGCGGCGGCGATCAATAACACCCCGCAAAGTCGCAAACAGCTCCGGTACACGCTGGATTTCATCCAAAATAATGAGTTGGCCTTTATGCAATTCGAAATAGGCCTCGGGTTCCTGCAATTTGGCCAAATCCGTAGGGCTTTCCAGATCCAGATAGATGGGATTGGGGCTAATGGCCGTGGCAATGGTTTCAGCTAACGTCGTTTTACCCACTTGACGAGGGCCAAGAACGGCAACGGCCGGAAACTCTTCCAAGAGTTGAGCAATTTCAGTTTGAGCTTCACGAGTGATCATCCTTGCAATTATAACATATATTATTATAATTACAAGGATAATATATAATAAGTGAATTCAAATGCGGATGTCGCATCTTCATTTTGCTCCTAAGTGGTTGAATTTATTAATCGTGTAACGGTTTTTTCTGCAGAGTGCCCCCAACGATGCCCCCAATTACAGTTCCTGCCCGTATCAATGATCCTATCACTTAGCTCTGTGTTAAACAACTAGAAATACTCTGGTAGCTGTAACTGAATACCACCCATCTTTTTGGTCGATTCTTCACTACAAGTTGGAATCTCTTATAAATTCTATATATATTATCTAGAAACGTATAAGCAATACTTGTAGTTAGGTATCGCTTATAGTTTGTTCTAAAAATATTTTTCAAATGTACTTCTTGGTTATTTGATTGATAAAGACAAACCATGGTTACAGCCACACGTCTAATGATTTTTTAAAATATCTCCCCTTAACGCTGCTATTGCAAACGTAATTTAAATTATAGTGTAAGTCTTAAAAATAGAGGTCATATTTTTTATATTTATAAAAGTATTCACTATAATTGAGCCCAAATCCATAGACTTATTAGTATTAGATACCTTAAATATAAATATATCCTCATATCTGAACCGACCGACAATAATTATTTTATAAGCTGACAAAAGCAAAAAAATACAGAAAGCAAATCTTAGCTATTTTTATATTATCAGAGCTGATCATAAACGGGTAAAGAACATAACTCATTCGCCAAACAGAAATGCTTGGTTTATTAGTTGCCCTTGTAAAAATTACTTCGAAACCGTATTGCAACGTATTTTAATTCTTGTGTGCTTAGCTCTTAAAATTATTATTAAAGTTTACTTATAATAATATCTAATTTTAAACATTATACCAAGATGAATTGGGTAAAATTTTGGATTTTTATTGTAATTTATTTACATCACTCATCTGTTACTTTAGCCCAAAAGACACCCATAACTCACGACTTAGGACAGATGTGCGAGGGAAGAGTCTTTGAAATAGGTACATTAGATGAATTTTCATGCTTTCATATAACCATTGGTTCACGGAATTGTCCTAATACAGTAGCATATAAAGCAGAAGATAAGTCAGAAAATATAGAAGTGTCTGGTGCTACTCCTATAAGCCGTAGAATTTGGAAGACTTATACAAGTGATGGAATAAATTATATTAAAGTATGGCTGTATACTTTCAAAGCTGAGAAAACTACAGATATTAAAATCATTTGCAACAGTCCAGTTGACGTTGTCATTCCAGAAGGATGCATAACCGCAGAAAAAAGTCATGTAGACAAAAGAACTTATGCATATAAACTTGAAGTTGTTCCTAAGCCGCCTACTCCGTCGCTAAGTGTTGAAAAATATATTAGTCCCGGTGCAGTAAATTTCATCGCGTCTGGCTGTCCAACTGATAAAGAAGGATATGATTATCAATGGAACAATGTTTATTGCAAAGAACATGCTGGAAACAATTTCTTTATCGGTAATAAAGATGGTACCCTACCGGGGGCAGGTGGAACAAACTATCGTGTTTTGTGCAGTGCCCTTAATGGGACATGCGTCAGTGAGCCCTCTAAGTTTGAATCAGGGCTTTCATATGGGCCACCTGATTTATCACTAGTTGAATCTGAATACGTAGAACAGAATTAAAAAATTGAAAATATAAAGAAAAATTCTGATATAGATTATCACTATTATTCAGTAGAAAATGTTATTTGTGACGCTGAGAATGACCCTAACTGCACAATTCAAAATGTGTTTAATTTGATGTTAAGTGGAAATCAATTTATTGCAGCAGTTACTAGCGATATGAGAGAACTACCTGGCTTTAACAATATTAGGTATAGCTACGATAATACCTCAGCGGTCAAGTCATATCAAGTAGTTAATCTATCCGGTCCATCTATAAGATTTTTATTGGACGTTGGTGCTGAAACATGGGCAAAAAATATTCCTAATCCAATTATGACATACATAGACTATCCAACCTATTCAGTAATCAATTATACTCTTCCCGGTCACGTTTTATCACCAGGCAGAGTAATCCGCCAAGTAATACAAAGATGTAATAAAGTGTATATAGTTACGATTGGGGAAGGCAAAACCAAATATGGATATGCGAAGATAGATTTTTGCCCAAGCTGTCCAATACAAGGATTATTGACAGCAACAATAAATACGGTAGAAGGTAAAAGGCTATTCAATAATGTCGATGCTCGTGTTAAAAATGAATATATAAGAAAGTATCCATGAAAAATATATTTTCAATTCTTGCTTTAATAGCAATAATCATAGTACCGCTAAAAGTACAAGCCCAAATAGATATTAATAAATTGTACGGTAAACATTGGCGTACCAAAACATATGATATAGTTAAATCCCACAGTACAATTCCCATTTATTATCGCTATGAAGATAAAGGGGCTTTGGATTATGGAAGCACCACAACATTTTTTCACAACGATGGAAAAATAACAGGTTTTAACGCTGGGGGATGGCCTGCACCTGGGAGCTATAAGTTATTACCCAATAATCAGATATTTATTGAAGGAGATGAAAAGGCTTCCCAAATAACTAAACTAACTGATACTGAATTTAGTATTGAAATAACACAACCGTACACTACTACTCTTACAAATGAAACTTACAATATAACTACTAAAATCACTTATGAATCTTTTGATCCATGTACCTTATATGAAAGTTTGAGATCAGGCAATTGGGACGACCCAACTCTTTGGACATGCCAACAAGTTCCTAGTGTAAATACCAATGTACAAATTAACAAGAACCATAAAATTAAAGTTCCAAGTGGTTATACTGCTTATGCTAAAAATATAATATTGAAAGGTGAATTAGACTTACAGCAGAATGCTAACTTGATTAGTTCAAACAAGTGAATTAATTACACGAGCGCCAAGTATCACAAAAAGACGAAGTCTACATGTAAAATAAAAGTAATATAAATTTGTAATACTCTAATCCTCTCAGATTTGTTGCTCACGCTATCAATTGTTAGTCACGTGCATCTGGGACATATCCTTGGGTTTTCGCACCACTGGACACCTTGCATTCAGACTTGGCCGTTAAAGTTGATTCACAATCCAATAATGTATGTGATTTAATTAAATAGGGTTAGTGTTAACTACCTATAATATTTTACTTCTAATAATCTATTGAAAACTACGTATTCATGTTATTTAATGTGTATAAATGTAATCTTCCTTGATAGCATAATATAAAAGAAAAAGATAATCCGAATAGATACATGAAACTTTATAACTATATAATTAACAAATTTCATAGCTACACCACACAATAATTTAGTTATCTTTTTTGCGTTTCTGCAACTTTTAATAAAATTTTAATCCCTTTATTTGCTAACAAGAAAGCCTTCTACCATCGATTGGACCCGAAGCAGAAGGCTTTTGAGTTTAAATCTTATTCATTTAAACCTTTCACAAAAGTATGAAAACTTTTGCCAAATTTGGTATGCTCTGTCTTACAGGATCTATTATCCTGTCTAGTTGCCAAAAAGAAGATCAACCCATCATTACCTCGGAAAAAGATGTTGTCATTCATCTATCTCAAGAGATCAGTAAAGGCGGCAGAATTAGAAATGTCGAACAGCAAACGGCCGATTTGAAAGAAAAACTTCTAATTGAGATTTTGGAATTAAGTAAAGATGAAGTATTTAGACAAATCGTTCTTGAGCAATCTCTCAAGCAATCTCACGGTGACTATAATGTATATGTTAAGGATGCATTAGGTCTATATAAAGGAGATGCGACAAAGATCAAAACCATTTTAGGGCTTAATGAAAGTATCAAGTCTCTAAATGGCGGTTTAGAACAGATTATTTTTTATCCTCGTGCGGAGACAATTGAAGAACAAACCTCTCAATTTAAAGCAACTCCTATATCCCTTAGTGCTCCTGTTCTTGTATCGAAAGAAATTATCAATAAAGATTACACTTCTCCTGGACTTCGCTTATCATCAGCTCGTGAGCTAACATCAAATCAACAGGTAACTGAAGAATTTGCTTGGAGTAATGATGTATGGGTGGTAGGAGATGAAGAAAACGTATCTCCTCAAAATCAAATTCCCGCTGAGCAATTAGCAAAAGGTGGAAGATATCAAGGACAACCTGAGTATGCTGGTCTGATACAGGTTACTGACATGGGGGCGATCGAGCCTTGGGTAGATGGTAAATTTGAATTCAAAATATTTATTCGTAATTCTAGTGCTGGAGCTGTTTCAGAAAGGGCCTTTGGTTCATGGGCAAGGAAAAACTTCCAAGATCAAAAGTGGAAGGATTTTGGACATTTCATGGGCAATTGGAATACGTCGACCTTCGGCAACTGGACGTATGAAAAATGGATTGAAGAAGATGGAGGTGCCTCTGGTTCTGTGACAATCGCTCTTCCCCCACCTAGTGGACAAACAGGCCCTACTTATTCTGTAACTCTACCTTCTCATGAAAGAGATGATGATTTAGGACTGGCAACTATTCAGTTTACGGACTCAATTGACCAAGTGTACAACCTAAGTTATTGCAATATCAAACGTAAAAACTAAACGCTTGCAGGGGATAATGATTCATTATCCCCTGCTACTTTCACAGTATGAAAAAGTTATTACTTTTCTTTCTTCTGATCACTGCATCCAGAGGTGTTACTGGTCAAAGTTCTCTATGTAATCGAAGTCTCTCCATTGATCTTAATTACAGTAAACATGGTAGCGGTGATTTGCCAGGTGTTTTTATTAACACGGAATACAGTGAATTTTTTAAAAAGAAGTGGTCTTATAGCTTAGGTATAGGTTATAGCTTGCACGATGGTAATTATCCTCTCTTTTATTCGGATGATAGAGGCAATAATTATGACGGATCTTATAGATACACTACTGGAGGCATCCAGGTTGCAGGAAAGATAGGCTACAGCTTTGTAAGAACAGAGCGTAGCAACTTTATGGCAAAGCTTGGTGTATTGGGTCGATATGAGTCTTCATCATTCTATGATCAAATAGTAGTATTTTTTCCAGCAGCCACTCAGTTACCTTTTCCAGTTATGGTTCTTTATAATATGCATCCTCAAAGAACTATAAGCTTAGGAGGAATTTTGAGTGTTAATTATAATTACTCTATAACCTCTAAAGTTGCAGTAGGGATTAATGGTGCTATACAAACCGATACCAATGGGGACACTATCAGACAATATGGTTTGTCAATATTACGAACATTCTAATGTGTATACCACACTGTAGTAACGAGTTCAAATGTCTATTCCTGTTAAAACGAGCCAGTTTCTTGAGTTCCTATTTTCGTAGAGATGGGTATATACCTTCGCTGACGGATTGTTTAGCTAAATCACGTTCCTCAAGGGCTTTTGATAAAGTAATACCAATGGCTCATGATTAGCAGTTTGTCTTTTCCTAGAAAATAGTACCGCAGACGCCAAGCCCGTTTGCCCGTAGGCATCACATTCAGATACAAACCATTTGAATCAAGTCGATGAGGAATTCAAGTCGATTAAATAAGTGCCTGTTTAAAGATAAATTATTTATTTGATAACCTATACCCTAAAATGTAACATACCACATTAGACAAACAATAGTTGATATATACTTAAAATGAAGGCCATTTCTATTGGCAATAATCCAGAACGATAAAAGATGTAGTTGTTCTATAGTTCCGCTACATCTTACACTTTTCAAAGTTTTGGACAAATCTACGTTTTGCTTTTCTTTACCAGCTTTGCTATCCGTAGATCCAGTTAGTATGTTTGTTCTCTGATGCGTTCTTTTTTGTCGCATTGTATGTACCCCAAGAAACCTCTCGACCTGTTAGCGGATATATGGATACATACTCATACCAAAGCTGGCCATGGTAATTTCTTTCAATGTCGGCGTGCGTAAACTTTTGTAAATTGATTTCTGAACCATATTTCATTCGATACCCAAACTTGCACTTGCGAACCCATCAACGTCGATACGTCCATTATCAGACGAAGCCGAGAAGACAATCATCAACCGGTAGGCACCTAAAACCGGTATATTGAAGTCGTTTCGTAGCGTTTTCATGAAGGATGGATAGGTATTAGCAGATTTTTGCATAACAATTTCTGCACCTGGGAGCCTTGCAAAGGAAATCCCATCAATTGAATAATATACCCTAACGTAGATATTTAGATTGCCGGAAGGAATTGCTCCAGTAAAGCTGAAGAAGGTTGCAATATTTTTCAATACACCGTTAATTGGCATAATCACCGCATGATTGATATTGGTACCTTGTCTACTTACAATATCAATCGTTGGATTTCTAACGTCGATCTCGCCAACAGAATTGCTAAAGCCTATTATACTACCAAAGTGCTCCACGCCAGACCGCTCAGGAATCATTCTAATCGGGACTCCTGACGTAAATGCCACAATAGACATCGATTTAGCCGGAATTTCACCAATGCTAGACAATCTAACCCAAGTGTTATTTTGTCGCAAATAAAGGCCCGTTGGATTATCGGTTTGATAAACCAATAGACCATCGTTGGGATTTTGAATAGCTATTCTCTGGTTAGATGTCATCCTGGGAGGGAGAAACCCCTTGTTTGAAGACGTGACATCAAGCTGTGCACTAGGATGAGGCGTTGTCGTTCCAATACCAACTTGTGCCTTGGCAAAAACAACAACGAAAAGGAGCATTAATGATAGGGTGAATGAAACCGAATTTTTCATCTGAGGTGTTTAAGTACACTTGTTCAACAGTCTAGGTACCGATCATTACCAGACTAGTCGTTTTTATAAATGATAAAATCTTAGTCTTCTGAGATCAGTCTTGCCAGACTATTTTATCCTTTCGAACGTGAGAGGCAAAACCTGGAAGAAATAGCCGTTATCTATATTCCATACCCCAGTCCGTGCCATGAGCTCCATGGTATTCAACGGTTTGATTAGTTAGCAATTACATTAATAGTCGAAAGTCATTCAATACCTGCTTATGGGTAGAAAATGAGTGTAGTATATCGAATGAAGTAAGACATGAAGCTTTCATAAATTGAACTAACTACAAGAAAGGGTAGTTCTCTTAACCCATTTCAAAGACCGGCTAATTATATATTGATTGTCATAAATGTCTTTGAAGTATGCTTCTACTGTAATGGATGCTAACTGTTTACGCACTTCAGCAATTTGTCAGTCTTCTACCCGTGTTTCAAAAACGACAAGGTGAACATTAGGGAAGATGATTTTTTGAATGAATTTACCTACAGTGGTGCTGGTATAAAAACGAGCGTCCAGTTCTAGTGAACCAAGCTGTATTTTTCCTCTCAATCCGAAAATTCGTAGATATTCCGCTAATGATATCTTGTTATACGATTTATCATCTATCATAGAAATGCACATTGTCTTATAGTAAATCTATATTAATTATTTTAACAATTTTACTTGTATTTATACAATATCTACAAGCTAACTAATACTTGGAATGAATACTGGCAATTATTTCTAATGCTTTGATTCCTGGAACGAAAAAGTATGCTCCACCTCTGATAAATACAAATTGAGGTATGTCTTTTAGCGACTTCCGAAAAGGTTGACTTTGAATAGTAAACTGGCAAGGAACATATTTCCCTTTAGTAAAAGAAACGCCTGTAATAGGATCAACGTCATTATACAAGTCATCAAACTTACCATTGTTTGACCATGTCTGTTGTATAAATTCGAATTGCCGCCCAATATTTGAATTAAAACAAATAAAATACAATCCTCTGTCTATTTCCTTATTGTTTTTACCTAAATTCAGGCTTTCAGATAAAGGTGTTCCGAAAGTACGGCCTCTTCTTAGAATACGATGTCGTTTTGAAACCTGAATTGATTTATCAGGATCTGAGTCTATTCCATCCCTAGGATTAGTTTTTCTTACATGTGAACCGATTGGACAGCCAAAGCCAAATTGATCTTGGGACTTATACAGAAAATTATTAATCTTATCATTGGGCAATACTTCTCCCTCTTCTTCAGGATTATCAGTCAAAGAATTCCCATTCGGCCAACGACCCATTAGTTTCGAAGCTATATAAATAGCATCCTTATCCTTGAAAGAAGGATTTGATTGTTTTTGATTATATATATATTCCCAAAATGTCTTAACATCTTGGTTCATTTGTCGAAAAACCATATAACTTCCATTCAATCCTATATTTAATTTATCGCCAATTACGTTCGTAATTGTAGGGTAAGAAGGTACCTGACCATACTCATTTTCGTACCCCAATATGAATTCTCCAGGATTAATATAATTATCCATTACAACCTTTTTATCCTGTAGCAACGTAGATGCTTTTTGAAGTGAAAGTTCTTCTTCTTTTTCTAATCCTCTAATGAGTGGTTGAGATACTCCGTCTCTAAAACCAAAATGCTCCTTCCCACTAGGCAATATCTGACTATTCAATCTAATCACTTCTTGAATATTATAGATTTCAAAATCATCCACAATATTTCTATAATTACGTTCAAGTATCTCCACGTTTTCAGCAAAAAACATCAATACTCCTCCTATAGATTCATTATTTTGTCCCCAATTCCATTTGACAGGGTCATTAGTATCCAAATCACCTAAAATTCTGCTCCTTTCAGGGGTCACCATTCCTTCTAGAAATTCTCTAGAGAATGGTTCTACATATTGATCATCCGAAATGAAATGAGATACACCTTTAGAGGTAAATGCAATCTGGAGAGCGAATTGAGGTTTAATTGAGGCTGGTGTAATTCTATTAATTATAGATTTCAACCATTTACAACTTTTCTTAACATCAGCAAAATCTATCATTACATAGCATGCTTCAGCAAGGTCTTTATAAGACCGAATTACTATTCCCTGTATATCAGCATGATCAATTGTAGGGGTGCTCATAATCATAAAGTTGCTTTATTAATAATATAATTTCGGGCTACAGTAAGTTGAACCACTCTACTAATTCTTGGTCACTCATTGATTTGTAGATCCCTAATGCAATGGACCGATTGCGTAGAATATTTTTAACTGTTAAATCACGATAACCGCTAAACCATACTTGCGTGGGAATTTGATATTTACGGGTCCATGTCTTAAACCTTTCCTCATCCTCTGCTCCTTTCATTACTAGCCATTTAGTCTTGGGAAATTCATTAGTATTACTCCAAGCTAGTGTCAAACCCAAAGCAGCTCTATCTACAAAGTCCCCCAAATAATTTTCCCAGCTACCGTCAAAATTGCTAAAGAACAAAAGTCTTTCATCTGAATCTATCATTATCCATCTAGCAAAATGAATAGTAGCAATATCTCCTAGGCGTCCTTTATTAAAAGTATAAGTAGCTAATTTGTTTAATGTCCATAATGCTATTTTCTGTAGGAACTTTCTAAATATTCCAGGCCTTAAATCAACGAGATGAGTAAGTTGATTTTGAACAATTCTATCTTCACTAGCAGTAAGATCTTTTATTTTATCATAAAACGATGAATCAATTTTATCAGAGATTGAATCTGCATTAAATTCTATAAATCTCAAATAAAGTGCTATTAATAATAAATTGACTAATGTAATTAATAAAATCCAAAATGAAAAAAAATACGAAAGAAACGATACTATTATAATGAATAATAATAAAGGTAATGCAATATATCTAAAAATAACTCCTCCAAAAGATATGTACTTTAATCGAATATCAATAGGCGGTTTCCAAGTGGGAAACATTTCTAAAATATGTTTATCCAGATTAGACTTAATCTGATTTAATGGAGTTTTATCAAAAATGTTTTTATCTAAATATTTTTGAATTTCAGATCTAATTGCATCCTCATCTTTAATTTGTTTTACGGCAAAACCTCTATGACCTCTATAAAATGTATTGATATCAACTTTAAACCTAATCATGAACTCTTTTATAGTCTCTATAGATTCACCATCTCTTCTAGAACTATCAAATTCTCTACAACATGAAAAAATTTGATAAAATCCTAATAACGCGTTCGATAAACTAATTTGTTTAAGATGATCATCTAAGCCAATATCACAGTTACAGGAATAAACTAACTGATCGGGTATAACTTTGCCATTTTTATTTGTGTATGATGTTAATATAACAAACCTAGCAAAATGTAATCCTTCAATATTTACAAATGGCAATATTGAATCATTTTGGTCTATATTTGCCTGGATTTTTGATAGTAGCACTCTTAAGTCGGCAAGTTTATTCTCATCTATAGGTGCTATCACCGAAAGTGCATATTGATCAATGAACAAATTTTTATCTACTAGTGAGTTCATATATAAGTAATATAATTTTACAGCAATATATTATAGTGAACAAAAAATAAAATTTATTTTTTTATATACCTATAAATGGGTATATAAAATATATTTCAGCTTTTATATACTTGCTACCGCTAGTCTAAATAGATATTTACAATGAATTATTCTATAATTTAGAATAGCACTTTTCTATTTCACGACTATAATTAAGGAATTTAATAATTTAAAAGAGTCATATTTTAGAAAACTAGACTTTAGTAATCTGTATAAGTTTTTTACATCAGTAGGTGTACTGCTACGCCGTCTATGGTAAAGGAACTGTGTTTCGACAACCTTTAGGTTAAAATAACAATTTTCTTATGGTTGATAAACGTGCTTTTATCAACCATAAGAAACTGTTATCATATATACGGACAAAAACTGCCCATTACAGTTTCCAAATAGGTCTTGCCATAACAGCATGAGTTACTTTTTCTTAGGCATGGCTTACAAATAGAGCTAATAAAACATAGCTAACAACACCACGCCTAAAATCAAAACCGTTGCGACTTCTGATATTGACTCTTACAGTTTTTTCAATTCATGTTTACACATCAATCCTCCATTCCACGCTTACAAGCCGCTCCTTTAGCTTAATTAGTGTCTTTTTGATCACTTGCTCATCAGGGAATAGACCAAATACCAGGCTCTTAAATGACCCTAAATAGGACGCCCGGAGTTCGGGCAGTACTTACTCCAAGTCGGAAAAATCAAAGCCTTGACGGAGGTATGGGCTAACCAATTCTTATTGTTTCTAAAACTAACGGTGTCATCTTGAGCGGCTCTATGAAGCATTTCATCAAATTCATTTGACTCGAAAAAATCATTTAAGTCCTGCTGCTGTAAAAGTTGATTAAGATCATACACGTGACGTGTTTTGTTACGAAGATATGGAATGGGGCTTTCGCTGTAGGAAAAGCGAACCAGACTCATAATTTTCCCGCACAGCGTCCGAGTAGGACGCTAGCAGAGATACCTCGAAAGGTAGTAAGTCATACTCTCTAGCCAGAGTTTCTTGTCTCTTAGCCTGCATCATTTGATAAACGAATGAACTCACTTGTCCTTTGATGAGTGGCTCTCAGGAGCTCAACCAACTGGATTCAATGATAATCATATGCCGCACTTGCCCAAATTTATCGCTAAAGGCCTTCGAATAGGAATGAGCCGTTTTACGGATCATCCCTTTTTTGTTGGTAATGCCTTCAATTTCTATTTCGGGTAAGAGCTCTGCTACCGCACTACTGATACGTTTCAAACGTTCTTTAAGTTGATTGGCAGAAAGTAAGCCCTCTTTTAATAAAACCAGATCAATATCCTCTGAAAAGCGGTTGATGAACGAAAAGCATTAGGAAAGAGCCATTCCGCCTTTAAAAACCGTAAACTCAGCAAGCGAGCTTTTAAAAATACGGCTCAGCGCCAATGTGACCCAGTAATCTTTTTCTACATAGATTTTAGGTAAGTTAAATTGCTGAGCCATGATGGCAATGGCATCCCTAAAAACAGCCGGGTTTTCGTGCAGTTTCATTGGATATTCCACTGAGAGGCGGTAGATAAAATGTTATCGTCAAGACCCAATTTGTACGTAGTCAAGGGATTGAGACTATTTTTTAATACTTGCGTTCCTTCGATTAAGGCTAATTCCCAAAGCAAGGCTCCTAGTAGGGCTCTTACTCTGGCCGGGTACGCCAATGCATAGTCTACCAATGTTTTGCGTTGAGGGGCCAATGCCTTGATCCGATTCTTCAATAGCGTCAAGGCTGCTGGTAAATTGATATCTGGAATCTGTCTGATATCTTTTAGCGCATCTAAAAATCCTAAGAGCTGGTAATTTTCCTCGGTAACGTCCACGTAGCTTTTGACAGCCGTTGCCCGAATGGCTCCTGTGTGGATAAAGATTCTACGATCCCTAGTGGCAATTTTGATAATGGCGGGCAGCTGGATGGTGAGCCCAAGTTGATTATAGAGATAATCCCCCGTAATATAAGCGGTTCGCTTTCCATTTTGATAGAGGTAAGGTTTTAACAGTTGTTCTTCATCCGGCTTTTTCTCGCCAAAAAGGGTTTGCTTAGGTTTATAGAACCGACCTTTGGATAGCTTTTTAATCACCCCTTTTCGTTGCAGGCGTTCCAGGGCTTTGGCGGCCGTTTGATATTGCTCTTTAGCTAAGTCAAGCTGTTCGTAGCCGAAGCTAACGTCTTCGGCGAGAGTAGGATCGAAAGAGGCGTTACGAAGGCTGTATTTCGTTGAATATGTGCCTTAAAAACCATTTAAGGTCGCGATTGATTGAAGACCTATTATCATAGATATCCCGAAACCGTGCTTCCACGGTGATTAGTGCTAACTGCTCTCGAACTTCATTGATTTTATCTTCATACACTCGGGTTTCAAAAACAATGAGCTGAGCATTCGGTAAGATGATTTTCTGAACGGAGTCACCGACACTGATACTGGTATAAGAACGAGCGTCCAAT
The DNA here is from genome assembly GCF_002838835.1 of Siphonobacter sp. SORGH_AS_0500. Classification (GTDB taxonomy): domain Bacteria; phylum Bacteroidota; class Bacteroidia; order Cytophagales; family Spirosomataceae; genus Siphonobacter. The sequence goes on along the minus strand of NZ_NHPP01000007.1, from coordinate 214,077 downwards.
TCCAGACAATCTTTGATCGCCTCATAGGTCTTCCCATTCTTGTAAAAACGAAGTTCATCCAGGATCATTGGGCCCAAGCCATTATTGCTGATCCAAACAGCCATGTGACCTTTGCGATCTTCTAAATCAATCTGACCAAAAGGTCTTACGGATTTTTCGTTGTGACTTCGTTGAAGGTAAAGCTGGTAAAATGTAGCAAACAAGGCCAGCAATGAAATAACGATGGTTAGATCTAAAGACATGTTCTCTTACATCCTTGATTATAGGTGTAAGAGAACAGTAGCGTAGAAAGGGTTAAAGCATCTTGAAGTCCTGAAGATTTTTAAACCGTTCCTGAGCCTGAAGGTCGTAAATTAGGGGAATAATCCGGTGGTAGAGACTGCACTGCGGATCTTTGTCTTTTACCCGATATACCGGGCACCCACTCGTGCACACCGAGCGATAGCGGCAGGTTCTGCAATCCGCTGAGCGTTTTTCTTCTTCATGGCTGCCCTGCTCAATCATCTCGACTAAATCCAGCTCTGTATCAAAGATAGAGTGGGCGGTCTTAGAAGCGTCGCCAAGCTGTACATGGCAGTAATGTAATGTCCCATCCACGTTAATGGCTCCACCCGAAAAGCCAGAAGCACAGGTTTGAAAACCCAGCTCCGTGGGCTTTAGATCACAAAACTGGTGACGGCCACTAAACGACCATCTCTGCCCGATGGCCTGCTTCATCACGGCATAGGAAGCCAGTAGTTTCTCTTCCAGCTTGTCAGCGTCAATGGCTTCTCCCTTTACAATCGAGTAGCGAAAAGGAATGTCCAGATCAATTAGATACTGGGTTAGGTCTGGTAGTCCGTCTAGATTCTGATTATTGACTACCGTGTTGATCGATACCGGAATCTGCTCGGCAAGTAACCGTTTTAGATTTCGATTGACGAGATCAAAGGTGCCCGTCCCTTGCTTAAACGGACGGCTAATGTCCTGATAAGCCTTTACACCATCGAGCGAAACGCCAAAGCTAATACGGTGAGCTTTGGCGAAGCCGATGATATCCTCGGTTAGAATTGTGAGGTTTGTAAGAAAGGAAACCTCAAACTGACAGCCATAGGGAGCAAGCCGTTTTCGCAGGTCGGGAATAAAGGCTTTCCAGGATTTGAACTGGGTCAAGGGTTCTCCGCCCGCGAGGCGAAACCTTACCTGTCTGAGTTTTCGAGCTTTGACCGTTTCTACGACTTTTTCAAGCAATTGATTTCGGGTCGCTTCATCCATCCCATCTGGATTGTGCAAGGTTGGAATGTAGCAGTAGCTACAGCCGAGATTGCAACGGTTGGTGGTATGAATCCAGAAATTCAGGGACTTAGGTGATGGAGGTTTAACAGGCTGCGAAAAAACCTGATCCGTTCGAACGATTTCCGTTTGGGCCAACAGAAAGAGTAGTTCTTCCAGGATCTTTAAAGAAAGCCCCGTTTTTTCGGCGATGGCAGCCACGGAGGTCTTACCATCAATAGCAGATAAGACCTCGGTTTGAACGGCAGAGAGAATACGCAGTGAACGCGGAAAGGAGCAGTTCACTGCGTAGAAGTAGCCCTTGTCAAGCGGTCTAAGCAGCAAGTGCGGGGAGCGAGCAGGAATCAGATTCTTCATGATCCTCAGAGGGATGAGATGGATAATAGCCCGAGCAGTCACAATCGGCATGGACTAAAGAGGTAGGCACGGCATTTGGACCCATCGCCTTTTCCAGGCAGGCTACATCATCAAAAAGGGCGGAGATCTCAGCTTTTGCGTTCATAAACAATTTATATAGAAAGGTGAGATTATTTATTTAATCGATGTAATAAGGCGAAAACGGTACTGGCGTGCCATTGAGCGTTGCCACGGAAGGTAGGAACGCCTTGTAGATTGAGTTCATCGGCGATCCCCCGCAAAGTGCTAATGCCTCGACTCCTGAGTTTTTGAATCAGTGGGAAAATCTGCCGGGCAAAAGCATTAGCTGCCTGCTTGTTCTGTTTAGCTAGTCGCTTGCCATTTTTTCCCAGCACGACACCTCGTTTGCGAGCGGCGGCCAATGCACCTTTGGTAGTTTCACTAATTCGCTGGCGTTGTTCTTCAGCGACTGCCGCCAGAATATGAATGGTAAACCGGGTCGCATGCGGGTTATCGGTTACAATGATTTCTACCTCTGACTTGATGAGCCGAGCTATCTTCTCTACGTCACGACCCAACCGGTCAAGCCGGGCTACCATCAGTGAAGCATTCATTGATTTACATTGTTCTAAAGCCTCGAGTAACCGGCTTTGCTGTTTACGAGTGGATTTGATCTCAATCACTTCGTCGAGCAAATCATAATCATGAAATTGGCAGTAACTGGCAACCGCTGATTGCTGAGCTTCCAAGCCCAGTCCACTACGACCCTGCCGCTGGGTGGATACGCGGTAGTAAGCAATGGCCTCTTTCACGGCTAGTTACTTACCCTTCTGTTCAGTAGTAAACGATGGTTTATATTTGAACAGGATTTGTTTAAAGAGAAGTTATTTTGGCAGAGGATGTACCTTGATTCACAATTACTTATTGAAAAAGAGGACCACTAAAAATAATTACTCTTTGTTTGTAAGTAAACCATGGTTTACTTACAAACAAAGAGTAGAAAAGTTTTATAGCAATCTTTTTATTTTTCAGGAATCAACAATCTGATTATCAAGCTTCTAGTAATTGATTTATCCAGGGATGTTCAGCAGAACGCTGACCTCTTAATAAATATTTCATTTCTCCACTATAAGGAGCATCTGAAACTATTCTTCTTTTGATGCGTTTAGCAACGCTCATAAAATCGGGCTTCTTCGTACCATCTATTTGAGCTACATCGAAACGAATTTTTGCTTCTAATATATCTGATATCAAACCTGCGGCGGCTGTATGCCTTAAAATATTGGTAGCGTCTCTATCTAAGTGATAGACTTCAATAGAGACTTGCGCTCTTTTTTCTTGTAAAGGATCAGTACTTGCAGCACACGGCTCACCATTTTCTTGTTTACATCCAATGAGTTCACAGTCTTCAATCTCACAAGGATCAAGTAATAGTGGATGTTCTAGTAAAATAGATCCTTGAACATAAACACGCGTATTTTCGTCAATTAAAGGGAATCTATCTGCTTTGCCTCCAGAAGTACCGTAGACTACATCTACTCTTCTACTATTACAAAATGTGCATGATAGTCGAAAATTACTTTTATCAAAGGCTAACCATCGATAACCATTATGAGCCTTTGCTGCATCACTGACTGAGTTTTTAGGTCTAAAATGATCTACTGCATTATCGGATCTATCTATATTAGATTCACAGTACCAACATTTAAAACTTGATAAATCGTACATACCATCTTTTAGCTCTCGCCATACACTTGAATAATCATTAGGATCTGCACCAGCCGCTACAGCTAATTTAGCTGTTTGAGCTCTATCAAACCATCCACTTGGAACACGGAGTTTATCTAAATCGATATATCTCATTTTAAATATCGTCATTTTCAGACATTAGCTGATCTATTAGTTCTTGAGCAAATTCTTCTCTTTCTGCCCTACTTAACGAAACAACATTTTCAGCAAGAACAGTTGAATCTTGAGATTTAAAACGATTCGAAAGAACACTATTCCTCAATCTTAGATAACGAGAATATTCATCATCTGGATGAAAAAATCTAAAACCAAGTTTATTTAAATCTGAATTCAAAGAATCCAGTTTGAGCTGTTCATCTTCTGAAAGATCCTTTTTAGATCCTAAAATTCTTTGCTTCTCAAGCTTTATCTGAGTTGGTTGATCTAAAGATGAAGCAATTCCAAACATATCACTAGTAACTATCGCAGCATACCCCATTCCTCTAGGATCCGTCTCTGGATAAATAGCAACTATCTTACGAGCTTTATCAGAATCCTTAAGTTGAAGAACCTGAACTTGTTCTTTTACTAGTTCTGCAATAGCTAAAGGGTTATGAGTAGTAAGCAATATATGGCTTGTTACACCAGTGTCTTTAGAAGATGATATAGTATTTTTCAAATAACTTAAATAATCGACGCTCCATCTAGGATTTAAATGAGTATCTGGTTCGTCTAAAAGGAATAGACTTTCATCTTCAGCTGTGAATTTAAGGAGTCCCAGAACTGTTAATAATTGTTGTTCTCCCTCACTTAATTCTTTGAAGGTAACAGCTCCATCGCTTTTCTTTAGCTTAACTCTGATTCTAACTTCTTCAATCAATTGAGATACATATGTACTTTCAAGATCACGGAAAAAATCAGCCGGTGCTTGATCTGCAACTAAACGTCTTAAGGAATCTATATCTTTAATATATAGATATTTAAATTGTAATGTCTCTTTATTCCATAAAGAAACTGGTACTCTACGTTCAGTTTCAATTGGAGCAATTGCAATATCATATAACCTAGATAAGAACTCACTTACAATACCCTTTGCTCCCCAAAAACGCGGATCGCCGTCAGGTTGAGCTTTCCAAGGTGGTTGGCGTAATACAAATAAAACTGACTCAAGGCCATTTTCTGGATTAAGGCCTAAGTTGTCTTTGATAAAATCCTTAATTTCGTTATGCTGACCTATTAAAAATGCTAGCAAAACAAATTGACTATGAACAGGTAGTGCATAGAATAGACGTTTAGGGCCAGGATCCTCTCCTCGTCTCAGTTTTTCATCATACCATTGGAGGATGGTGCAAAAATATCATGCATTCGAGAACTTTCACCTGAATAATAGCTAAATACATATCTCGGTAAATTTCTAGTATCATCTAAAAAAGTCTTGAGCCTTACAGGTCTTGGCTTTTGTAAGTTTTCAAATATCTCAAGAGTTCTGTTATTCTCTTCAGAATTAATATGAATTACAAACTTGTCATTTAGACGATCAGGGTCATGATCAATTGAAATAAACCTTTCTTCTGGGTTTTTACCCATACGGTAAGTAAGCCTAAAGGCCAAATTGAATTTTTGATTTTTTTTGGACTAATTAGTTCTCGAAAAATAATGGCTAATGCTTCTAGAACATTCGATTTGCCTGTTCCATTCCAACCAATTATAACTGTAACCCAATGATCTTGATCAAAGTCAATAACCACATCTTTCAAGTTTTTGAATTGATGTGTTGGACTAATTTTTGAGCTTCCGATTATCAATTTATCAAGACGCATGATTATCCTGTTTTTTTAGTTTAATACGATCATAGATTTTATTTCCATCTGTATCTCTAACAGGATCTATTAAAAGCAAACCTTGCAAATCTAATAATCGTAGGTCCGCATAAACCCCCTCTATTTCTTCAGTATTAGACGTCTTAGTAATTCCACACAATCGAAAAGCTTCTTGAGCATCTACCCAATCACTATTTTCGGAAAGAACATCAATTAGTTTTTTGTTCATAAAAGTCTCACTCGAAAAAAATTCTTGAGCTGTCTTAGGAATTATAGTCTTACTACTCTTTTTTTGTTTTTGAATATCTTTTAACTGTAAAAGAGCCGACTTATCATTAACATCTGGTTCAATTAGTTCTCCACAAAAAGCCTTAGTAAGAATTGATTGATTCAGCCGAGGCATTAAGCTAATGGCTTCAATAGTTAACTGCCGCAAATAGTCTATTGATGCAATTGACTGATTAACTAATCTCACAATTTCCTCTTGCTCAGCAATACTTGGAAGTGGCAACTCAAATTCTGCTAGCTTCTTTGCATTTATATTTGACTGATTGATTCCATCTACTTTCACTTTTTGGCAATAAGCTTTACCTTCTGGACTATTTAAACAAAACGTTAAATATGACGGTAACAAATTTTCAGAACATTTAATTCTTATAAGATAGCCGGCGAAGATTGCCTCATTTTCACCATCGTATAAAGCCGATTTTCCTACTAGCTCTGGACTATTAGTGCGATTGAATAACACATCACCAGGTGTTAAATAGTATTTTTCGATTTCTTTTACGTCAGAGGTATAGGCTAATTTATCCCAATTGAGCTTTCCATCTTGAATATTGCCCATTCTTAATACAGGTACTTTACCCGATGGATAAGATTTTGAACTTGTCCCATAAGTAAGACCTAATACAGCAGATTTCAAAAAAACGGATTTAGGATCATTCTGATTTTTATTTTTCCGCCATTGAGCGGTTAAATCACCTTTAAAAGCAGAGGATAGTATACTTGCTTTATACTTCTCAAGCATTCCTAATATATGTGATAAAAAAACATCTAGTTGTTCTATCCTAAACATTAAGGAATCTATTTTTTCTGAAATACGTTTTTGCTCCGCTAAGGGGGGCAAAATTATCGGCCAATTTTCAAGAGTTTTTTTATCAATTTGCTTAAATGTCGTACCTGTCCCGGCTTCATCTAGATCATTAGCACTTTCCAACAGTTTATAAAAAAGCCATTTGGCATCAACATATGGTGTTATTCCAGCCACACCTCTTCCTAAACAGTATATTTGATCAGAAAAAGCAACTTTGCCAATTGTAGCCCTTATACATATTATTAAATCTCCAACTTTCGAGACCTTTGTTGGCCTGCTTGTATATCGGGAAGCATCAATTACATTGCCTTGAAAGTCAGCTGCCCCACCTACCAAAGGCAAGCCATTGCTTTCATAGTTAGTATATTTGCCATCAGGTGATTGTCCCATATTTATATGAGCAATTTCTGATAAGGTCGTTTTAATCCAATTATCGGGAAATTTATTCATTGTATTGTCTCATGGACATTAGAGTCAATCTCTATAGATATATTCTCTATTTCATTCAGTGCTTCACGTAGATAATTAAAAATAGCACCAGCTATTTCTCCAGGATCTGTTAAAGATTCGTCTGAATCAAAACCGCCATTACCAAACCATATAATATCCAGGTCATCGTTTCTTTCTGCTATTTGTTGTCTTGTAAAATGTCGCCAGCGATTGATTTCATTTTTGTTCAAACGATCTGATAATCCTTCAGGATATTGTCCATAACAACGTTCAAATTCTGCAAAGTCCTCAGCTATAAGAGTTCTCTTTCTACCAAACTTCGTTTGGTTTGAGCGCATATCATAGATCCAAGTGATCTGAGTATTGTCCTTATCACTTTCTCCACGTGTAAAAAATAATACGTTAGTCTTCACTCCAGGACTATAGAATATTCCTGTTGGCAACCTTAATACAGTATGGAGATTACATTTGTCCATCAACTCTTGACGAACTTTTTTTCCAATACCTTCCTCAAAAAGTACATTGTCAGGAACGACTACAGCAGCTCTTCCTCCAGGTTTTAACCCTAAATAAATATGCTGTAAAAAGGCGAGCTGTTTATTCGTCATTAAGATATCATCACGATATTTTCGAACACTTCCAGCTTTTGAACCAAAGGGTGGGTTGGCCAAAATAAGATCTGCTTTGCTAAGGCCATCTGCATCTTCAGTGAGAGCATCTCCCAGTATTATATTAGAATTAAGTTGATGCAAAAAAGAATTCATCAAGCATATTCTATAAGTACCCTTCTCTATCTCGACTCCTTCATATTTAGGTGCATTTTTTGATAGGCATCAATAGTGTCATTAGCACGGATAAAGTGATCAGCTGAGATTAGGAATCCACCCGTACCCGTAGCCGGGTCTGAATAATTTCTCCAACCGAAGGTTTAGATAACCTTACCATACAGTCCACTAAAGCTCTTGGTGTAAAATATTGTCCTGCACCTGAACGAGCATCTTGTGAATTCTTTGACAGCAGACCTTCGTAAATATCCCCCATGCCATCCTTATTTATTGAATGCCAATCTAACTTAGCAAGTCCCTCTATGACAGCTTTTAAATTTTCTGAATGTGAAAAGACCGTTGTAGGAAAAGTATATATTTTTCTAACAACTTCGTTTTCAGCGTGACCACCCAAGAAGGTTAGCATATCACGATATTCGGTTAGAAGGTCTGGTCCTTCATAATTCACTAATCGATCCCAGCGACAGCTCTCAGGTAAGAGATGCTCCGTATGATTTTCTTGAGCTATTTTTAAAAAAAGCAGATACGTTAATTCTGAAATATACTCATGGTAACTAATGCCATCTCCCCGTAATATATTACATAGGTTCCAGATTTTTTGCACTATATTTTCGTTATTCATGATGGTTACATACTAGTTATAAAAGTGATTTAATTATCAGAAGTATATACTTACTGAAAATTTTAATAAAGAAATTTACAAAACTAATCGATAGTATTTTTAAAAATTATTGGTGATAATGAGTAATAAATATTACATAATCTGCATTAATTAATAATACGAAATCAAAACTTCGCTTCATAATTTAAATTATTTATCATTTTTAATTTTATACTAGTAAACAAACGTAATCGATAATATATCGACTAACTTACTTAATTTTATTAGTGGATATACATAGATAATTAAAAGATCACATATAACATTTACTATCACATTATGTCACAACTAAACTAAATTAAATTAAATAATTTATCAGTTTTTGTCTGGTTCTATGTCTTTTTATTTTTCTATTTTTTTGTAATCCATCTTTTCTGTGCTATATTTTTTCACCCAACAGGCATATTTAGCATCTCAATTGTTTTTTTCATTTATCAGTTGCTCTCGACCATCTTTAACGAATAAAATCACTGTCGATATTAGCTAACCTTTCAGCAAGTTCTGGATTTTGCTGGGCTAATAAATAGCCTTCATTAAATCCTTTAGTATAGTCTGGTTCAACCTTGTCCTGATCTTCCATAATTAAAATGATTTGCGATTATTGCGCTCAAGATATGCTTCAATGGAATCTCTGTCATAAAGAATGATTTTTTTCTGGGGCTGGCTAAATCGGATTTCCCTTCGTCTCGCAGCTTTTGCAAAGTTGTTTTAGACTTAATATTTAGTAGTTGCATCGCCTGGTCGTCAGACACCCATTTTTCTCTTCTATGTCCTTGCTTTTCTTGTAGACGTGAGACGACTTCTTCTATCAGGGCATAAAACGCATCTTCTTGCAAACATATAACTTGCATAGTACAATTTTTGTAGCAAGATACAAAACAGGCCTCCCTGAAGGAAATCTATTTTTACTTCATCTGATTGGTGTATGGCTTTCAGTTAGATAATACTATTCGTTGTGCCGACATATTGATATAAATACGTAAATATCTACATATCAGACATTTACGTATTTATATCAATAACATTTAACGCTTAAAAATATTTTATTGAATGTGATAGGTAATTAAAGATTGAAAATATACTTATCCCAGAATTTTTTCATTGTAGTCATCCAATACATTAACAGGCAGCCCTTTCAAATAAATTTCCGTAGTCTTCAAGCTAGAATGGCCCAGCATCGTACTAATAGCTGCGAGTGGAATTTCATGCAACATTGCCTGGGTTGCGAATGAGTGACGGCTCACATAGCTGGTCAGATTTGAATCAATCCCGCAGAGAGTAGCAAGTGTCTTCAGTTTCTTATTATACCTTTTTCGAGCCCACTGAATATCCTTATCACGCAGTACCGGATCTTCCCGCTTTAAAATCGGAAACACAAATTTCGAGTCAGGATTTTGTTCCAGATAATGCACCAGTATCTTTTCAAGCGAAGGAGTAATTTTGATATCGTAAAGCTTCCCTGTTTTTCTTCGGCGATACCTAATTCGCCCGTTGACTAGACTACTTTTTTCGAGATAGGCCATGTCAGCGAAGTTCATACCGTACATCATGTAACTAGCCAGAAAGTAATTGCGAGTGTTGAAGCAGATATGATTCACGGGAATTTCTAACTCGATAATCTTTTTGAGAAACTCGCTGTCCAGTGCCCGTTTGTCCGTGGGAGACGTTTTGATCTTATAATCGTCGAACGGATACAATTCTTTATCAACTAATCCAGATTTGATCGCTTTGTTGTAAATAGCACGGATCGTTCGCATGTAAACAGCCAGGCCATTGACTCCATTTCCTTTACTCTTGTGATGCGTATCAAACTTTGCCAGGAAATCGTAGGTAATTTCTTTGAAGAGTAAATCTTTGCCCTTCCGGTAATCCTTTAACACACTGATTAATCCCTTGTAGGATTTGGCGGTACCTACCCGGTGTGCCTCGATCAACTCATCGACACACTGGCTGGCAAATTGAAAGAAAGAATCACGCACATCTTTTTGAGTAATGCGATCTCTCAACGATGTAATGGATAATGTTTGAAGAATATCTGCTTCATGGAGCTTCAGGATGATATCCATCGCATCCGATTTGATCTTCTGAATCTGGTTGTTTAGTCGAGAGACTGAGCTAACGCCGACATAGCTTTTCTTGACAGTACGTTTCTTTTCATCCCAGTCTTTTTCATTCAGACTTATTCCAATAGGAATGGAAGTCGTTTTACCATGATGCCCGAGCCGCATAATCAGTGGGCATGTACCATCCTTTTTCGGGCGGCGTGTATCCAGCGAAATGACAACGTTCGTATTCATACCTGGAAGGTACTGAAAAATTTGCACAAGATTTGCACAAGAAATCCGTATTTATACGAATCGTCTTGATTTTATAAAATCTATAACTATCTGAAATTCAATTTATTATAAATCATATTAAACCATATAAAACCAATAATCCACGGACTGTTAATCAGAGGGTCGCTGGTTCGAGCCCAGCTTCGGGAGCCTAGTAGTTAGCCACTTACGTTCATTCGTAAGTGGCTTTTTCTTTTAACTCGCCAGCAAACTCGCCAACATCTTTCCTGTACAGTCTGCTCAAGCCCTTCAAAAAGCCCCAAAGTGCAAAACGTTTTTATTATTAATTACTTTTTTTCTTCTGCGAGCTTTATTCCCTATACTCCCTAAAAAATCTATAATAATATATATTTTTTAGCACTTTAAGTAATATATATAAAATATAAGTATCTAATTATTAAAGTTTTACCATTTATTTACGTCAAAAAACAGTGCAAAATGGAGAATAAAACAGTGCAGAATGGAGCTTGTTCTCCCACTTCTGCAACTTACTTGCCATATTATCTTACTGAATTAATCTGTTTTCTCTATTGGTATTGAAATAGATATGGCCTAATGGCCCTGCTTATACTTGTACTATTGCTGCATTAGAATGAAGAGCGGTGCGATCCATAGTTCTGGATAGATTAAGAAGAGAGCCCTCGTTGACATAATCAATCTCTTTGAATGATTTAAATTATCGATGCAACGTTTGACTTCTTTTTTCGTCTTTATGCCATCTATTGGCCGATCAAAGCCAGTGCCAAACTAAATCAGCATCATGAATCGAATACATTGGGTACTTTCGCTAGCATTGGTCACGCTGTTATGGGCCAAACAAACTCAAGCCTGTACGGTGATCTCAGCGGCCTTAAAAGGCGAAGTGTTTGCTGCCGCTAATGAGGATGATTACACCCCTTTCTCAAGAATCTGGTTTAATCCAGCAACAAGAGATCGGTATGGTTCAGTGTGCTTTGGTCACCCTGATTTAGCCACCCAGGCGGCAATAAATGAACATGGATTATTTTTCGACTTTACCGCTCAGAATATTAACCCTTCTAACTATACAATTAAACACCCCTTCCAAGGCGATCTTTTCTTTATAATACTGGGTAAGTGTAAAACCGTCAAGGAAGCCTTAGAATTTATGAAAACGCATAACTATGCCTTTTCTTCTCAGGCACTTTTAGCGGATGCTCAAGGGAACTCAGTAATCATAAATGCTGGTATCCAGGTTGAAAAGAAAGGGATGTACCAGATCAATACTAACTTCAATATTTGTGAAGTAGAGACGGGTAATTATTCTTGTCGACGCTACGATATAGCCAATCAAATGCTTGGTAAAGCCGATCAATTATCAGTGCCTCTTTTTAGAAAAATCCTGAGTCAAACCAGACAGGAGGGAAAGCTATCCACTCAGTATTCGAATATATATGATTTGAAACGCGGTCTGATTTACGTTTATTACTTTCACGATTTTGAAAATCCTTACATAATTGATATTAAGAAAGAAATAAAAAAGGGGTATCACCTACAAAAGTTATCAACCCTTTTTCCAAGCTCGTTTGCCTATGAGACCTATTCCAAATCACATGCTCTCTATCGCAAAGAGAAACTTTTAGACAAAATAGACGAAGTAGGCCTTGATAGTGCTTCTCGTTACTATGTACAGTTAGAGGACAATGGTGCACAGCCAGATACGTTGGTTTCGGTAGCCTTGCTGGAAGTGGCTTTGCAACTGGTGAAGAACGCATTCAATCAGTATAATGAAGGGGGAATGTGGGAATATTGGTACAGTTTACCAGGGGGCTATAAGCCAGCAAATACAAAAGATGAAAAACTGTTAGCAGCGGATAAGCTAATGGAAGGATTAATGCAAGACAAAAAAATCGACGATAAGACCCAACGTTTCATCGGGGAAATATACGCGTATAGCCAGTTAGCTCAAGGTCGTAAAGACCTAGCTAAACTCTACTACGAGAAAGCAGCTGAGTCACCTGATAAAAATTACAAATCGTCTTATCTGAGGGCACAAAAAATGCTAGCCGTTATTAGTTCAAATTAGAGTGGAGCTAGGTAATGCCGTGTTTATTAGTTTTCGTAGGATTTTTATTCAACTTAGTATTGTTTCTTGCAAAGCTAGCTTTTGCATAAGTGTCTATATGTTAAGTAAATCTTTTACCTCGTATAGTGTTTGGGGCTGACCGCCCCAAACACTATACAGCCTCTATTCTTACAAAACCAAGAGTTGTTTCACCGCTTGTTCAGCATGAAGTTGTGTGGTGTCAAAAACCGGAATAAATACATCGGATTGCTTGATAAGTAACGTAATTTCTGTGCAGCCTAAAATAACGCATTCAGCTCCTTGCTGATAAAGTTATCAATGATCGCTAGATATTCCAGCCTTGATTTTTCTTGAACTATTCCTTGAACTAGCTCTTCGTAGATTACCCGATGGACGGTATCGATGTCTAATGGGTCAGGAATGAGAACTTGCAAATTGTATTTGTCTTTCAGTCGCCCTTTGTAGAAGGATTCCATCATCGTGAACCGGGTTCCCAATAATGCCACTCGGCTCAGACCCGCTGCGACTATTGCTTCGGCCGTCGGGTCAGCAATGTGTAAGAATGGAACTTGCGTGGCCTCTTGAAGTTGGTCGGCTACTTTGTGCATCGTGTTTGTGCACAGGATTAGTAAATCCGCCCCCCCTTTCTCTAATCGTTGTGCGGCTTCAATCATGAGTTCGCTCAACGATTGCCAATCGCCCACATGCTGCAATTTCTCAATTTGGGCGAAATCAACGGAATAGAGTAGACAGGAGCAAGAGTGAAGATTGCCCAGGTATTCTTTCACCGTTCGGTTAATGATTTGGTAATACAAGGCCGAGGACTCCCAACTCATGCCGCCAATCAATCCTAGTGTTTTCAAAATTGAATCAGATACGTTCGTTTAAAGCTAAGAGCAACATACAGATTCTAAAGTGGCAATAAAAAAACTATTTCAGAAAGATACCTGCACTGATCAGAAAAAATAACCACCCCGAGGAAGAGTGTTTATCTGGCTTGTACGGAAAAGGTTTAGTTAACTCACGGCTCGAAAGGTCTTAATTAATTCCAACGTTCGAAACGTTAAATCTGATCATTCCTCAGGATAGATTTCAGTAAAATTGTCCGAAGCTACAGCACAGGTTAATAAAAATTCCAAATCCGTTGCGATAATGGACAATTCGCCTCCGAGCATGTCTGCTTAGATGCTTTACTTCGTTTGATTGGGGTTGTTCGTGTTGATGATAATCGATTGATTTAGCTTTATTAGTTGGTTCGTGTACCATACGGTATGCCAATCACATACACGTTCAACGTCAAGAGCTTATCAAATAGATTATCCTTAGAAACCTCTTTCCCTATGCTATCGACACTAAAAGTGTTTTTAATATTCTTTGAAATTACCATGATAGTATGGATTCTCCTGTTGCAAGAATGCCGGAAATTCCATAAATGGCCGAATGAGGGAATCCAATTATCTACTACTAATTTAAAAATTTCATTATCACTAAACAAAAGGATCTAAGTAGTGTACTCCCATAAGGCTACCATTCTGATTCTGGAGCTTTTAATCTTCGTGTTTCTCACATTTCTACTACTCATCTATTGGTAATTAATTAAGAAAGATAAGTTTCTATTATAGTAGTCATCGATTACGTATTTCTATAAAATATGTAATCTAAATAATTCTTCAGAAGGACTGCATTTTTTGAAGAATTATTATAACGAACATATAAATTTTCCCATAATTATTTAATACCATGGTTACATATTAACTCTTCAGTTGATATAATATAAATGCGATCTTCTATTACATTTTATCATCTAATATAAAATTCTATTTATTGAATACTGCCAGCTATATACCGATCGATTTGAAATGGATTTAGTAGTATACGGACTTTTGGTTAACTAGTCTATAGTTTGTACAGTACCTTTTTAAATCTTTTTACACTTAATCTCAATCGCTCAATTTTATGAAACCACAACTATCTTTTTATTGGCAAGTTAAAATCTTTTGCCTCTTCGCCGTATTTTTCTTATTTCATGCTTCTACTGGATGCCTTCAAGCTCAGCAAATTCTCTGGCCTACAAACACGAGCGACGGTACGGCTTCCATGATATTTCAAAGAGATGCGGCCAATAAAGCTTCCGTTCGCTTCATTGTAGCTTCATCTAATGGTGCGAATATTACTTCACTCCAGGTGCGTTATAAGAAATATATCCTTTCTGGCACGCTTGAATCCAACTATGTAGATCCACGCCCGGGCTCATCCTCTTTAACTAATGGCTATCTTAATGGCGTCAACTTTAATGGCATTAATTCTTCTTGCCAAGTAAGCTTCACCTTGGATATTCAGCAAGGCATGTATCAAATGGAAGCCTTAATTAATGGAAGTCAGACTTGGCAAGATTTCGGGGTTGGAGAAGTTTTTGCTATTGCTGGGCAGTCTAATGCCGCTGGTTATGCGAAAGATAATAACGGCGAAGCCGAAGTTACCACGCCAAAATTTGTACACTATAATAATACTAAATCTCAGTTTGACAGCAATGATCCCGGATCTGCGGGGGTAGGAAGAAAGTATTATAAATATTACTGGGGGAAACTCGGTTCGCAATTAGCGACTGCTTTAAATGTTCCCGTTGCTTTTTATCAAGCCGCTTGGTCAGGCACTTCAGTACATATTTGGTATCTAAGTAGCATAGGCACTCCGACAGCGTATCCTAGTAGTTACCCTTATCAAAATCTAAAAGCTGTTCTTCAGACTACAAAAAATCAGGTAGGGCTCCGTGGCGTACTTTGGCATCAGGGAGAAACCTATGATACAGGTAACTATAACGATGAATTAAATGCATTAATTCAACAGTCTCGACTTGATGTAGGAGGAGACATATCTTGGGTAATTGCCCGAGCTTCTTATATTAACGGAAATGCTCAGCCTCCTATCATTAATTCGCAAAATCGCCTGCTAACCCCTAATATTTACGGCAATAATTTTGTAATCAATGCCAAGGCTTTTGGTGACAACACTACCACTGTTTATAATAAAATTAATATCTTTTCTGGTCCTGAAACCGATGGATTTACGGGAGCTAACCGGTTACCAGATCAGACCCATTTGAGTGTGACAGGGCAAACACAAGTAGCTACTGCCTGGTATACGGCCCTGACTCAAAACTATGGAGGGCAAAACTTTTTTAGCTACCCTACTGCTCTTCTTAATACCCAGCTACTACTGTAAACTCAGCTAATTGCAATCCCTCCGTCTGCGATCTCTCTAATCCTGTTTCAATTGGAAGTTGGAATGGGTATTCTGTAGAGCTTAGACAATTAGGAGCCTATAAAGTACTGGTTACGGTAGTACCCGGAGGGCCTAATGGAGCTATCAAATACTTTCCCCGGGGTAAAAACTACTGGAATAGTATCACTCGTAATGCAGGCACGGATGCCTATTACAATTGCATCAACGTAGGAGAAACTGGTTATGGAGGTCTGGTCTTTCCCTCCGAAGTGACCCTGCCCGCAGGTTATGCGGAAGGCTATGAACAAGATGGAGCACGCTATTTTTACCAAAATCAACCCGTTGATATCTGCCAATTAGATCAACCTCAGACCATTGGCAACTGGAATGGCTATAGTGTTCAAATTCGTAAGTTCGATAGCTATAAAGTGCTGGTTACAGTAGTACCCGGAGGACCTAATGGAGCCACCAAATACTTTGCCCGGGGGAAAAATTACTGGAACAGTATCAATCGCAATGCAGGTACGGATGCCTATTACAATTGCATCAACGTAGGGGACACCGGTTACGGAGGATTAGTGCTCCCTCTGGATCCTAACTATACGCCATCCGGCTACTTAAAAGGAACCGAAAACGATGGAGCTATCTATTACTACCAACCTACCGGGGGACGGATAGCAGCTATCGAGAGCAAAAGTGAAGCTCTACAGATTATAGCGATAGCCCCTAACCCTTCCACTGGTACTTTTACTGTCCAGGTACATGTCGCGAATAATCAACCCGCTGAATTAGTAGTCAGAAACCTACAAGGAACGGTATGGTTCAGAAAATCATTCATTGGAAAAGGTACTCAGGTTCACCAAGTTAATTTAGGCTCTTCTGCAAAAGGAACGGCGTTAGTATCTTTGGAAACGCAAGGAAGTATCATAACTAATAGAGCTATTCTTTTACCTTAAAAGGATAGTTGACCACTAAAGTAACGTATAGGAGCATGCAGCTTTGCTTCTTGTAGATTACAAATGAACAGGATTTGAACTCTATCAATTTCTGATTTAAAAAGTATAAAAGAGGAAGGCATAAAATTCTTTATCCCTTCCTCTTTTTGTATTTCTATCCAGTGGATGAAAAACAACTATTGCTTGTGTAACTAGATTATTGGAATCCTAGTAGATCTAGGACATACCAAATTTGCCGATACAATAAGGCTTAAGCTACGGATTGCCCCTGACGATGCCCCAATTACAGTTCATGCCCGTATAAACTATCCTATCAGTTGGCCCTTCTTTAGATAACTCAAGTTGGGAGAAGTTGCACCGTTGAATTTAACCCCTTATTACCAAAAGGAATAGATTTTCTTTTGAAGCCAGTGGTCTTTCAATGAAATTCCTCCATAGTTCAGTCAACTGAACAAGATAACTTATGTTAAAAAAGTTAATTTTTGCTTTACTTAGTATAGTTAATTTCTATGAAAATCATTAAATTCAAAGCATTATCCCATACCTAATAAACGCATAATGCTATCCTTAACCAAGCAATGCCCCTATTGCCGCTCCAAAGATGTTGAACGGACACGCCGTCCTTCCCTTGTTCGTAACGTGCTTTTTCCCAAACGTTATTATCGTTGCCGACGATGCACAAAGCATTTTTTCATGTGTCCAGCGTGGGTATCTACTAGCATTACTATTTTTCATCGCCAGAAATAAGAAATAACCTTTTTCATACCTCCTCATCCCATAGTAAAATACCTTGCACAAAGCTCTACACCTCGATACCAAAAGTATCGGGGTGTAGAGCTTTGTGTCTGTTTAGGCTAAAAATTCCGGGTGGTATGTGGCATGAAAAGCTAAAAAATTGAAAAATGAAGCCGTGCTTGACTTCATTACTAGCCCAACGGTTCAGCATGCAATCCAAATGAAGGCGTTTCCATAGCTTCAGCTATTATAACAGATAACATCAGTTCATAATAGCTGAGCTCCATGACTATCTCAGGCAAGGGAATCGTAGATCCATTTAAGCTTGAAATGATGGTATTGCAAAACAGAGGTATGCGTTAGATCATTCACCTATTGACAGCATCGTTACTTTTAGATGAAAACTGTCCATCGAAATCGATGGTATGCTCCTTTTCTTATGATGCCTTGACCCATGGAAACGGTGCAGAAGAGATTGGGTTACCAAGAGGAAGTTTTTAACTTATAAACAGGCGAATGAGTGTGAATAACTTTTTTAAAAGAAAATATCAAAAAACCGTCAACAGTATTGCGTTCCTACCTGCCATCATTGCTCTGGGGTTTCTCGCCTTAGGTGGATTAATGATCACCTTAGACTATTCAGAACCAGGAAAGCTGATTAAAAGCCAGCTTGATTGGCTTCGTCTGAAAGATGCTTCGACGGCAAGAAGTATCATTGGGGCCGTTGCCGCTGGCATTTTATCATTAACGGTGTTTAGCTTTTCAATGGTTATGATCGTGCTGAACCAAGCCGCTTCTCAAATGAGTAACCGGGTGCTTGGGCAATTAATCGGCAACAAATTTCAGCAGTCTGTTTTAGGTACTTACATCGGAACCATTATCTACGCTTTCTTTCTGCTTAGCACGATCAGGGATGTAGAATCAGGGATTTATATACCAGCACTCAGTACCTATTTGTTGATTTTCATTACTATTTTCGATATTTTCCTATTTATCTATTTTCTTCATTACATTACGCAGTCTGTTAAATATGAGGTTATTATACAGAAGGTATTTGATGATACGTTAGCCTCGATGAAAAAGGCGTGTGCCCACCAGCAGCCTTCTTCACTTGAGGTGTCGCCTACTCCCCCCTTCCACGTGAAAGCGGTGAAGTCGGGTATCTTTGAAGGAGTTGAGCTAGAAGGGTTGAAGGCCTTTTGTCTAGAGCATTCGATTCAAATTAAAATTCTCCTCACCCCTGGAACGTTTGTATTACCCGGTACTCCTGTATTGGCAACCAGCAAGTCCTTGCCGGAGGAGTTACAGCACCAACTACTTGAATTCATGTTTATTCCCCTGATCCAAACGATCCAGGGTAATTTTTTATACGGGTTTAGCCAATTAAGAGAAATTACCTTAAAAGCCCTCAGCACGGGCGTAAACGATCCCGGTACGGCTATCATTAGTTTGCGTGCGTTGTCATCGCTATTTTTATACCGGTCCCAACATCATCCGGAACTGTTGATACGCGATCCGCAGGGTGCTATCCTATTGGTTATACCGGAAGTTAGTTTTGAGGCACTAGTCCTGGAACATCTTAATCCTATCTGGGATTATGGCCAGGATGACCGCTTGCTGTGCCATGAAATGTATGCGTTATGCTCACAGTTGCAGAAACTAACTTCCAAACCAGTTTTTGAGAATCTCTTATCAAAAATAAAAGCCAGGCTTGCTTCATTTCTGTCCTAAAGGCTTATGATACAGGACAAATTTGTGTACTCTTTCCAGGGGTTGACGTGACCCCTTATGAACCTTGAATGTTCTAAAGCGGACCTGCTTGCTGGATTAAAGCTTCCAGAATAGCACTAATGATATTAATAATACAAGGCCAAGCTGCAAGGCAGTTAATACATAAATGTAATTCGACTGACCATTGGATTGGTTGAGTAACTCCTGGCCAACCGCCAATTGCAGAGCCGACAATTCCGTTAGGGTTTGGATCACCTGACTGAACGCAATATTTCCAGTTCCGGTCAAAAGAACCTGTCGAGCCTGTGACAGATCTTTAGGGTTCTTCATTACCTCTCCTTCTAACTTATTATACGTTTCCAGCCGTTGTTTGAGTGCATTAAATTGATCTGCCTCTCGAAGGGTTAGACTCGTTTCTTCGAAACTGGTTATTAATGAATCGATCTGTCGATTGGAACGATCCAGAGCGAAGGCTACCTGGCTCAGTGGTAGCTTCGTATTGCTTAGTACGTAGGACTCCAACAAGAGCCGTTTGCTATAAACTTGTGAAGTCAACTTAGCAATAATAGCCGTTGGCACTAAACGATCTTTGTAGATGGAAGCTGAAGCCTCCTGAATCTGATGTACACTACGGCGATTGAGAAAAATGCTAGTCAAGATCAAACCCAGTAGACTGGCAATCAGTAAAGAATTTCTTAGAGTGGTTTTATTACGAGGTCTTTCCATACCATAAATCAAAGCTAAAAGGTTGCCATTTAATAGAGCTAAAGCTGTAAGTAACTGATTTGCCTATCAATTAGGCCTGAATTAAATAAGGGTGTTACTATAAAAGCTTGATGCCCAAGATAAGAAATAGTAAATGAATAGTCAGTAAGTGATTTCGAAGTGCGATCCATCTAGTATCAATAGACGATAGGAAGCAGAAGGTAGCACTACTACAACCTGACTATGAAGAGAAATACGAAACCAAAGTAGACACCAGCCAGCTCATGATGGATTCAGGTCTGTATAAGCATCTCTTTTACCACTCCGTCAGGGATGCTCAGGATTACCCGAATGAAAAGAGGTGAGGGTAAAGCTACCATTCTACACAACTTCTTCAAGACTCCATATGCCTTTAAAATGGGCAAGTTACCGGGCAACTACCTGAGGTTTTACGATGAGTCTAGCAAATTTTCATAGGAATTGAACATTAGTTCAAGAGATATGACGATTTGTATCCGCTCTTCCTCTTTCCAATGCCATACATTTGCAATGGAATAATCATATTATATATCGATTAATACATATTTTTATTTTACTCCTAAAGCCTCCACATTCCCATAGATTGTATGAATAAGACCGTCGAGATCATACGACCCATAGCCAATATAGCATTGATTAGTAACCAATTAATAGAGCTTTTATAGAATAATTACCGATGGCAAGTATGTAGAAGTTGGTTGTAGGTAAGCGGGTTTGCAAAGGGATTTAGAAAGCCACATAGCTTGCTGTTAGTAGTTCGTATTTCCATCAAATAATTGGATCATGTATCAGAGCCTAAGATCATTCTTAGTGACAGGAATGGTCGGTAAGGTATCATTCAATCCCGTTGAAGTTTGGTTTCCTGATTACAAAACAATCTAATACACCTATGAAAAAACAATTACTTATCCTTATGAAATCGGTGATTATGCTGGCTCTGGCAGCCGTACTTCACCCTACCGTTCAGGCTCAGGTGAGAACGGCAACCGTCAAAGTGAATAAAGACCAGAAGTACCAGAAAATTACGGGCTTTGGGGGGTTCGTCAATAGCCCTCAGTTTGGGTATAGCCACATGACCGAAGCCGAAATACGCAAGATGTGGGGGGCAGGCAGTGAAGCAGGCTACAACATCATGCGTATCTACATACCTACTGGCAAGGATAACTGGGGGCAGGTGCTAACAACAGCCCAATTAGCACAATCCCTGAATATTAAGATTTTCGCTTCTCCCTGGTCAATGCCGGCGGAATGGAAAACGTACAATACCATTGCCTCCCGTTATCAGGATGCAAACGGCGTATGGCAACCCGTATACCTAAAGCAGGAAAATTACGCTGACTACGCCAATTACCTCAACGACTTTGTCACCTATTTACGGCAAAATGGCGTTACACTAGAGGCTATTTCACTACAGAATGAACCTGACTATCAGGTAGATTATGCCGGATGCATCTGGACCCCTGTCCAAATGGCCTCCTTTATTAAAAGCTATGGTGATTTAATCGATTGCAAGATCATCGCACCCGAGAGTGTGGGCATCACGGATAATTACGCCAGTGCTTTTGTGAATCCCGAGGTACTTCCGCACTTTGATATATTCGGCGGTCATCAGTATGGGGCAATTCAGTCGGGCCTGCTCAATGTACAGGCTCAGGGAAAAGAAGTGTGGATGACCGAGTTTCTCATTAACTGGAATTCCGACGGTGGCTCCCGGGACTTCAACTGGTCCATTGATGGTTTTTCGTTCGCAAACGCCGTGAATCAGGCCCTGCTGTCTAATGTCAATGCCTGGATTCATTATGCAACCAAACGGTATTACGGACCTCTCGGAGATGGCATGTTTGGAAGTACTGCCGGGGTAATGACCAAACGAGGCAGTATTCTTTCGCATTACGCCAAGTATGTCACGGGTTATACCCGCATTCAAAATAGCTGGAATGACAATACGAGTGAGTTAAGAGGGTCTGCTTACCTTTCCGAAACGGGCGATAAAATTGTAGTTCAGGTCATTAATCCTTCCTCGAACACTTATAATCTGTCCGTGGATTTACCCTTCTCTCGAATGAAGGCAAAGTCATTAGTACGACTCAGACGGAAAGCATGGTTGAAAGCAACGTGGATTTTCCCCAGCAAACCAACCGACCCAAGGTAACCATCAAGGCCTCTAGTGTGACCACACTCGTTTTTACCAAGAGTGGGGATTTCGAACCCTCGCAAATGACTAGTGAACTCGTCAACTACGAGAAGCTTGATAACAAAACGCCAACCTCGCAAGCATTTGGTACTGGATATAAGCTCAGCGGCAAAACCTTTACCTTCCTGAATTCATCGCCCCTGTTTAGTACCAATACAAACGCGACTAACGGATATCTGCCACTGGGTGGAAAGTTTAACCGCCTGGTATTTCAGGTAGAAAGCCTTTCCTCTAGTTACAACTACTCTTCGAGCAATACCACGCTTTACTACGTAAACAAGCAGGGAGAGACCAAATCAAAAAATTACGGCAGTATTGTTTTTGACAAAAGAAACGACTTCAACTGGGTTCTGAATATCTCCGAGGACGTACTGACCGATGGTTGTATCGGAATCATTGGTATTACCAGTGGGAACGCGGCTTCCCGGCTAACGTTTAAATTCAAAGATGTGTACGTTGCCATTGGTAATGAACGGGGGTACAAGTTTTCCGGTGTGTACAGTGCGGCGGATAGTTATTTAATGGATTGCCTGGATGACGTTACGTATACTTCCCTTGACCTTACCAATGTGACCAATATTCCCGCCCAAACCAACTGGCACGCGGCGGCGGCCAATAAGAATGGTTTGTATTATGTACAAACCAGCACGGTGAGTGACAAAACCAACGTAATCAACGGACAGAACTGCACAAAACTTGAACTTAGCGAAGGAGGAGGCGATTTTTATGCACCTCAGGGTTTCACGGCCACTTCAGCAGTATATCGTAGTACGTTAGACGGGGCAAAAATGCTAGTTTTACCCTTCGAAGCTACTATTCCAGAGGGCGTCAAAGCCTATACGTTGGAGTTTGCTGATTCGAAAGTAGTCGGAAGAGCTATTACCACTGGAAAAATTCCTGCCAATACCCCCGTTCTGGTCAACGGAGCCGGAACCGTAGTTTTTGAAGGCTCTGGAGCGATTGCCTCCTCGAAGCAGCAGTCCGTTAATACTGCCCCTAACCAACACCAGCAATGGCTGACCCTTGCGGTAGAGTCAGGCATAAGCACGGGGGTGTATGTGGGTATTCCGGCCCCCTTAGGCAGCTACTACCTGACCACTACCAATGGAACAGCCTCATTCAGCCGGGTTACCAGTACGGGTCAACCCTCCCTGCAATCCTTCAACGCGTACCTAACCCCTGGCTTACCAACCACGGCAGCAAGTTTAGAATTGCAATTAATCGAGCAAGCATTACCCGTCAGCTTAGGCAGATTTACGGCCAAATCGGTCGAAAACGGGATACAGCTCGATTGGACTACCTATTCTGAGAAAAATAACTTTGGATTTGACATCCTGAGAAGTAAGGATGGGAAAACGTTCGAAAAAATTGGTTTCGTTCCCGGCAATGGGACTAGCGTACGGGAGCTGAATTATCGAATGGTTGATTCGTCTCCCTTGGAGGGCAGTAACTATTACCAGCTTAAACAAGTGGATCTGGACGGAACGTATCAGTATTCCGTGATCAGAGCGGTGGAACAGGTAATACCGACATCTGTGAAGGTGTATCCTAACCCCGTAAAGGATTTTCTGACCCTCGATTTTAATGGAAATAAATTAACCGGGCAGCTTGTTATTATTGATGCAGTTGGACGAACCGTTTTTCAATCCCCATTGGATCAAGCTGATCAAAAAGTCATTAACGTCTCCAGTCTGGCACCGGGTATTTATCATTATCAGGCGAATCATTTTAAAGGGAATTTCATAAAATAAATTCCAACTGATTGACCGACAGACACGTATTATAAAAATGCGGGGCTGTTTATGAATGAAAAATCTTATAACTAAACTACCCAACGCAGCCTGTGGCTAGTCTTCTTTGGGTAGTTTAGTATATTCCTTTGGCATCCTTTTCAATCATGGTTACTCTGCAAAAGGGTTACTATAGCTAATTAATAGTCTTTATCTCTTCCATATTTTAGAATGGGGCGTTTATAAAAGTCTATCTACCTGTAAACCAATCTAGTATTCTTGTTAATGGCTGTATTGAAGCAATTGTATGGCTCTTATTTTCATCGGTCCTTTTAAATTGCACCAAGAAGCTCAAATTGAAAGTTGATTCCTACAGATGGCTGAAAGTATACGTCAAGAATTGCTCGATAGAGTCGAGAAATATAAGTGGATTGTTTTTAACATTGTCGATGATACCTTACCTCCCTTTTCTTATACGGTAGGCCTTTTTAAGACATTCGGCCATCCTGAAATAATCATTTCTGGTATAGAGCACAAATCAGCTCACGTGATCTTAAATAATATTGGCAACGACATAGAAAATAATATGATCCGAGAACCAGACACCTTTTACAACGATATCCTAGATGACTATCCTTGCCTTTTTAAAACGGTAACTCAAAGCAATTATGAGGAGTTTTTAGGTAGAGCTATTACTTACTACGAAGGTTTTGACTTTCCTGTATTACAATGTGTATGGCCTGATTCTGAAAGAAGATTTCCTGATGACAGGGGCTATGTCACTACTATTCAGGAAATTCTATATAAATAAGCTCAAATTTAGTTGTATAGATGTTAGCAAAAGATTGATTTAATCGTTGAGGTTCTTCATTGCGGCTTTGCCATTTCCTCTTCATTCCTCCAGCGGATGTCTTTAGAAGAAGTCGAAAGGCCTTCAAGGAATAAAGATCAGTCAAAACTCTTATATCTTCCCGGCGGTACGCCAAACTTTTTCTTAAAGGCGGCATTGAAGTGATGGGGGTACTTGTAGCCAATTTCCTGACTGATTTCGGCGACGCTTTTGGTGGTGTTCAGGAGCAGGGCCTGGGCTTTTTTCATGCGTTCGTCGCCCAGCATGCCGAACACAGACGTGCCAAACAGTTCCTTGAAGCCTTTTTTGAGCGTAAATTCATTAGTGCCCACCTGCCGGGCCAGATCCGTCAGGGAATAGG
Organism: Siphonobacter sp. SORGH_AS_0500; assembly: GCF_002838835.1. Taxonomy (GTDB): domain Bacteria; phylum Bacteroidota; class Bacteroidia; order Cytophagales; family Spirosomataceae; genus Siphonobacter. Next base: position 189,008 of record NZ_NHPP01000007.1, on the reverse strand, counting down.
GGTCGTCCAGGTGGGTGAGCAGGATGGCTTTGGCGTGATGCATCTTTTCGTAGTCCTGCGGCCTTAGATGCGGACATCCCTCACAATCGTGCTCCAGCAGTTGCTCCAGTTGCAGCATCAGGAGTTCGATCACTTTCGCTTCCAAAAATAGCTTTTTATAGACGCCCGTTCTTGAACAGTTGACAATGGCCTCGATCACGTGGTGCATGGCTGGACTGATGGGCAGATTATGCCGGCCCAGCAAGCTGTGCTGCTGGTGCTGCATGTGCATTTGGAAGGCGGCAAGGCGGTGGTGATCGGAGCCTGACAGGTAGTGTTCAAATACGCTCGGACGAATATTGATTTCCAGAATCCGGGCATGCGAAGCGTTCAGGTGCATCGTTCCTTTCGTGCCGGGCACGTAAATCAGATTATGCGTATTACTGCTAAACTGATAGGGAGCTACCCCCGGCTCCCGGAATGCAGCTTCACTCTGCCCACACAGATCGAAATGCATTTCAACCGTCTCAAAATCACTTTCAAATTGCAGCAGCGTGGTTTGTTTGAGCCGTAGATCGCCGTAGCCGATGTGGATGCCGTCGAGCAGTATTTCCCGGTACGTTCCCCGGCTTGAAGCCAGATCAATGGTGGTAACCCGTTCTATGACAGGCTCATTGGATACCAGCATTGCTCTGTCAACGGTTTGCTCCAGGAGGATTTCTTCCAGATCACGAAGGTGTATCTTCAGATGCATAAAATTCCTTTTCACGTATGTTTCACTCCGGCTGACGTACCGCCCCCTCTGCCCCGAGTCCGTAGTTTTGCCGAAACTACTTACTTATTTAGAATTATTCTACATTACATGGGCAGACTTATTTATTTTCTTGGATTGTTTCTGTTGAATGTTAGCCTAGTGCTAGCTCAGCGGGGGGCTACGATTCGCGGACGGGTGGAAGAGGAAAATGGCCAACCCATCACCGACGTCACCATCGAACTGAAACCCGTCCATCGCGGTAAGACATCTGACGAACAGGGGCGTTTTTCTTTCTCTAATATACCCGCCGGCTCTTACGAATTGCAGGCCAGCAGCCTGAACTATCAGTTTGACCACAAGCTAGTTGCGGTTGCCGACGGCCAAACAGTTACGGTTGTGCTGACGGCTACGACCAAAACGTTACAGCTAAGTCCCGTAACCATTACGGCTGAAAAATACGCGAATACGCAGCAGCGGACGGCTCTGTCGGTTTCGTCGCTCAGCAGTCGGCAGATTCAGGAACGCCGGATTCAGGAGATGGGCGATATGCTCATGTCGGTACCTAACCTGATGAGTATGAACGTGGGTTCACCAACATTGACAATGACTTCCATTCGGGGCATAAACACGTTTTCGCAGAATCCGGTCGTCGGGATTTATGTCGATGGCATTCCGATGTTCGACGGGTATTCCAGTTCGGTGCAGATTCAGAATATCGAGCGGGTAGAAGTGCTGAGGGGTCCACAAAGTACGCTCTATGGACGTAATGCCTTGGGTGGGGTAATCAATATCATTACCAGTAAACCGGGCAATGTGACCCACGGTTTTGGGGAGCTTACACTGGGTAATTTTAGTCGACAACGCTACGCAGCAGGGTTGTCGGGGCCCCTCGTTAAACACAAATTATTTGCTGGATTTTCAGGGATTTATGATACCCGAAACGGTTTCTTTACGAATCTCTACACGGGCAGAAAGTTTGACAAACCCGAAACCTACAGCGGAAGCCTGAATCTGCGATACCTGGTTTCGGACCGCTTGTCCTTTACGCTTCATTCGCGGGGTGAGTACAACCACATCACCGGAACCTTCCCCTATACCTTTGCGTCGATGGCGGAGCAACAGCCGCTGACGATCAACCAGAACGGTACCAATCGGGAGACGCGAAAGCTGGTGACGACGTCTTTGCAGGCGGTGTATCAACTCAAGGGCATGGAACTGTCGTCGCTGACGGGCCATACGTTTATGAGCGATACGTACCAGGATTATGACGTCGATTATTCGCCTGCCGACTTCATGCTTTACGAAATGCCTTTCCAGCCACAAAACACCCTTACGCAGGAGTTTAAGCTGGTTAGTAATCAGCACGAAAAGCTTCGGTTTACGGCGGGACTGTTTGGCTTTATGGACCGAAAAAAAGCCGAAACCGTTTACCGTTACGGAGCCGATGCAGCTACCTATTATCCGGGGGCACCCTATTCGAGCTTCATCTACTCCGACAAAAAAATACAGGGTCTGGCGGCTTACGTACACGCGACCTATGCGTTGACCAGCAAACTGGATCTGATTGCGGGCTTACGGTATGATTACGAAAACCGGACGCTGACGCATCGAACCGAAATGGCCAAACCGGGCGAAATGCCGACGGTGATTGCTCCCGAAAAAACCATTGACGGGCATAACGATGCCGTGTCGCCCAAGCTTGGCTTTTCGCTGAAAGCCACTTCCGATCTGATGGCCTACGCCACCTACTCACGCGGCTATCGGTCGGGGGGCTTTAACCAGTATACCGCACAGGCTAACAAGCTGAATTACAAGCCTGAGTACACCGATAATTTCGAAGTAGGCGTCAAGTCGGAGTGGCTGAATCGTCGCCTGCGAGCCAATCTGGCCCTGTTCTACGTTGCCTGGAAAGATCAGCAGCAAAGCGTGGCCTTCCCTGATCTGATCACGGATAATGTGGGAAAACTGCAAAACAAGGGCCTCGAACTGGAACTGACCGCTCTTCCCCTGAAAGGACTGGAGGTGAACTACAATCTGGGCATGGTCGATACGAAGTACCAGTCGTTGATTCTATCTGACGGAGCGGGCAAAAACAAAGACTACGCGGGCAATCACCAAATTTTCACTCCCAAACTCAGCACCAGTCTGGCCGCTACGTATCGGCACACGCTGGGCCAGAAAGCCGCTCTCTTCGTGACCCCCGAATGGAAGTATCTGGGCTTGCAGTACATGAACTACTACAACGACCTGATCCAGCAGCCGTTTAGTCTGATCAATCTCAACGCAGGGGTAAAATACGGCCCGGTCGAAATCAGCGTCTGGGGTAAAAATATGGGCGATGTTCGCTACCTGACGTTTGCCTATGCCACTACGGTAAAAGCTCAATCGCCTGTCGCACAGGGGGCTCCCCGCACCATAGGCGTTACGTTGAAAGCTGGTTTTTAAACGTTGTTTTCGACAGCCGGGCTGTCAAAAAGAAAAATCATTATGGAATTACGGATCACGAATCTTTCCAAGACCTATCCCAATGGGAAACAGGCTCTTAAGCATATTACCCTGACCATTCAAAACGGCATGTTTGGCCTGCTGGGGCAGAACGGAGCGGGTAAATCGACCCTTATGCGGACCATCGCTACGTTGCAGGACGCCGACACGGGCAGCATCTTTCTGGATGATATTGACGTACTGAATCAACCCGCCGAAATGCGAAAAGTACTCGGTTATCTGCCGCAGGATTTTGGCGTCTATCCCAATGTATCGGCGGAGGAAATGCTGCTCTACATCGCCGAAATGAAAGGCATTACCCACGCAGCCGAGAAGAAAGAATCGGTTGAAACGCTGCTGCATCGGGTGAATCTGTACGAAGTGCGGCACAAAAAGCTCAGCACCTATTCGGGCGGGATGAAACAGCGGTTTGGCATTGCTCAGGCCTTGCTCGGCGAACCCCGCATCGTGATTGTCGATGAGCCGACGGCAGGCCTCGACCCGCTCGAACGCAACCGCTTCTATAATCTGCTCAGCGAAATTGGCGAAAACACCATCGTTATTCTATCGACGCACATTGTAGAAGACGTCAGCACGCTCTGCAACGACATGGCAATCATTGGCAACGGAACGGTGTTGCAGGCCGGTAAACCAACCGATATTGAAACGGCACTGGACGGCTGCCTATGGGAAAAACAGATCGACAAACACCTGCTGGGGCAGTATCAGCAACAGTTCGAGGTGATTTCGAATCGCTTTCACGCGGGTAAACTGATCATTACAGTCTATCAGGAAACCATGCCCGACCCCGGTTTCTGGCGAAAAATACCTACGCTCGAAGACGCCTACTTCAAACGACTGTCGCAAACCACCCCGCAACCCGTTTAAGCCATGTTCAGCACGATTTATCGCTTCGAAGTCCGGCAGCACCTCAAAAAGGTATTTACCTGGGTATTTCTGTTTTTGATGATGGCTCAGGGCGTGTATTACATGCACCATTCCGGTGCGTTTTACAGTGCCGACCGCACCTTTGCCAACGCTCCGGCCATCGTGTATACGGTGCTGGCGGGGATGGGTTACCTGGGATTCATTGTGGCGGGAATTTTCGGAAGTCTGGTTTTGGGAAAAGATCTGGAATACAAAACTGCTTCGTTTCTCTACACCACGCGGGCCACGGAAAATACCTTTTTTGCGGCCCGTTATCTGGGGTCGCTGGTGGTGTTACTGCTGTTGTATGGCGGCTACCTGTTAGGCATCATGCTGTATAATTACCTCCCCATAGATAATCTGGGTCCGGTGGCGTGGGGTGCTTTTCTGCGGGGTATTCTGCTAATTTTCCTGCCGAACGTTTTTATCATTTATACCCTTTGCTTTGGTATTTCGGTGCTGTTCCGCAATCCGAAGCTGGCTTACATGGTGGCCCTGCTGACGTTGTTATTGATGATTTTCGGCGAAACGACCTTCGACAGTAATCCGCAAACGGTGCTGCTCGACCCAACGGCATTTTCGGTCCTGCACAGCCAGTTGGAGCATTTATCACCCGCCGAGAAAAACAGCTTTAGCCCTGATTTCGCGGGACTTCTGCTTTGGAACCGTGTGATCTGGATAACCCTTGGGATGCTGGCGTTGGGGCTGGCGTGGCGACGGTTTTCATTCCGATCCTTTATCTCCCGAACCGAACCGGTCAGCAAAACTAACCCCGACAACCATCGCCCAATGGTTGCCGTACGGACTGACTTGCCCACCCGAAAACCCGCCAGCATTTTTCGCCCGCTTCGGATTGGAACAAGGTGTTTTCGCTGGCCTGGCTGGAGTTCAAAACCACCGTTCGACCGCTGGGCTTCCGAATTTTTCTCACCCTTCTCCTGGTGATGTACGTCGGCTACACCGCCGTCTGGCAGCAACAGTATTACTCAGCCGCCCCAACGCTCCCCGTAACGGTCGAGATCACGTCGGTTACCTTGCCGATGGCGTTTTACATCCTGATGTTCCTGATTGTCAATACGACCGAACTATTATTTAAGAACAGTAGCACCGGATTCTGGCAGATTGGCGACGCCTTACCCGTACCTACGTGGGTGAGTCTACTCTCGAAGATCGGAGCCATGACGGGCGTAGCTTCCTGATTCTGGTCAGCTTTACCTTGTTCGGGGTGGGCGTACAGGCGGCCAAAGGCTATTACGATTTCGACTGGATGGTGTATGGCGAAGACCTGTTCATCCGTTGGTTACCGAAATATGTCCTCTACATTTTACTAACCGTGTTTGTGGCTGGATTAACGGCCAATCGGTACGCGACCCACTGGATTACCATTCTGTTCCTGCTCTTTAGCCTCATTCTGCACGAAACCGATGTCATCGAGCAGAACCGGTTGAACTTCATGTTTTCGCCGGGCACGAAAATGAACACCGACATGAACGGGAACGGCCTGTTTACCCTGGCTCACGGCTGGTATATGCTGTACTGGTTTTCGCTGGCGGTAAGTCTGTGCCTGGTCGGACTCTGGCTCTGGCAACGCGGTACACTGACGCCCCTGGGCAAACGGCTGGCCCATCTCAAAAAACAAGTCAGTCCGGTTACGCTGGTTCTTTTTGTGGGTGGGTTGCTTGGCTTTGGATTCTGCGGCCAACGCATTTACCAGGCCGTAAACGTTGACAATCATTTTCAAACAAACGAAGAAGCCCGAACCGAAGCGGCCCTGTATGAAAAGACGTATAGTTCATATCGTTACAGCCCACAACCCACTATTTCCCGTTTCAACCTTCAACTTGATTTTTACCCTGCCGAGCGAAACGTAAGCTACACCACGCAGCTTCATGTGCAGAACCGCACCTTACTGCCGATGGATACCCTTCATGTGGAATGGATGGATTTTTCGGCACTTCGCAGCCTGTCGGTCAACGGCAAGCCACTTTCTTTGCTTCGTCAGGATACAACGCTACGTCATGCCCTATACCGACTGCCTCGGCCTCTTTTGCCCAATGACTCTCTGATTGTTACGGCCGTCGGTACCTTGCAGCATACGGGCTACACCAACGGCGATCCGCAACCGGAGCTAACCTTCAACGGTAGTTTTCTGCCCTCCGGCATCCTGCCTTATTTTGGCTACGATCCGCGTCGCGAACTCAAGGAAAACCAGTATCGCCCCGATTACGGCTTGGCTAAACTGACCCATCGACTACCCGCCCCAACCGACCAACGGGCTTCGCAGCAGCTTTTTGCCTCGACGCAGGCGTTACGTCCCGACTACATCCTGACCATCAGCACGACTGACGGCCAACGGATTGTGGCTCCGGGAAAACTGGAAAAGGAATGGCAACAACAAGGGCGACGCTACTACCGGTTTCGGTCGGAGCAGCCGACCGCCTTCTCTTTTCATCTGCTATCGGCTCGCTATGCCGTCAAAAAAGCAACGGATCGGATAGCTGGCAAGCCCGTTGCCATTGAGTTGTATTACCATCCGGGGCACCCCTATAATACCAGCCATCTGCTAACAACCGCCCGACAAGCCCTCGATACGTTGAGTCGGTGGCTGGGGCCTTATCCCTACACGACGCTACGGATCGCCGAACGCCCCCGTTACGATGAAGAACTGTTTGCCGAGGACAACGTACTAGTGTTACCCGAAAATCACGGCTGGATTGCGACGTACGTTCACCCAGTGATCTGGATTACCTGCACTTTATCGTTACGCGACTCATCGCCCAGCAGTTTATGCAGCAGGCCAACGTCAGCCGAACGCAGGGCTATCCATTCATTACTCGATCCATTCCGTACTATCTGGCCCTGTGTCAGCTTGAGCAAACACACGGTTCCGAAGCGGTTCAGCACCATCTGACCAAAAGCCGCGATCAATACCTGAAAGGTCGGGCGAAGGAGACGAACGAAGAACCCTCGTTGCTACAATGCGACGAAGAGGCCGACTACGTATTCAATGAAAAGGGAGGAGCTGCCTTGTATGAGTTGAGTAAAACGGTGGGCAAACCCCGACTGAATCGACTCATCGGTCAGTTTTTGCAACAGGCCAGGCTGTCGCCAAAGCCGATTCCAGCCACGGTGTTTTATGACCAGCTCCGGGCCTCCGTGGGCAATCGGGCCTTATTAACCAGACTTTTCGAAGAAAAATAAGCCTTATCCATGATTGAAAAAGAGAAGCAACTGATCCTGAACGGAGCATTAACCACCGTACTGTGGCAATTGGCGTGGCCTGCCGTACTGGCGATGGTTTTATACGGACTGAACAGTTTTCTGGACGGCGTTTTTGTCGGCCAATTGATGAATCAGGACGCTCTGGCTGGCGTCGGCATGGCTTACCCTCTGTCGCAAATTACGCTGGGGCTGGGTAGTCTGGTCGGTACGGGAGCGGGCACCGTACTCAGTATCTGGCTGGGAGCCAACGAAAAAGCCAGGCTGAGCCAACTACTGGGAACGGTCAACCTGCTTTGCCTGTTGCTGGCCGTGGTGGTTTGTTTGCCCTTGTATGGGTTGGCCGAACCGCTGGTGCGGGCCTTGGGAGCCCGCGGGGCCGTGCTGGGGTATGGCACCAGTTATTTTCGGGTAACGATTCTCGGATCGTTTTTCTGGATTCACGGGCTGGCCCTGAACATGATGGTGCGGGGCGAAGGGAAAATGAAAACAGCCGCCTGGATGATTGCCGTAGGTCTGATCGTCGACGTAGCTCTGAAACCCATTTTCATCCAGACGTTCGGCTGGGGCGTAGACGGGGCCGCCTGGGCCACCAACACGGGTATGCTGGTCTACTCGCTGGTGGGGCTCTGGTACTTCGCGACGGGACGGGCTTCGTTTGCCTCCGACTGGAAAACGCTACGGCTGCCGAAAGACCTGCTCGGGTCCATTCTCAAATCGGGCCTGCCGGGCATGATCCTGACGCTGATGACGGTTATTCAAAGCATAGTCGTTCTACACGCCATCACCCACTACGGTACCGACGCCGACTTGCCTTTCTACACCGCCTGCAACCGTATTCTGCTGTTTCTGATGACGCCCATGATTGGCCTGATGCGGGCCCTCCAACCCGTGGTGGGCATGAACTACGGAGCCGGTCGTTATGATCGGGTAAGGCGTTCGTACTGGCTATTTACCGCCTGCGGTGCCGGGTTGATTGTCCCCGTCTGGCTTTTTATGACGCTATTTCCCTTATCGACCATCCACAGTATTCTGCCCGGTATTGCCGTTTCGACGCAGCAACTGACCGATTTTCGGGTGTATCTGGCGGTGCTGCCTTTCCTTCCCATCGTGTTCATGGTTCTGGTTACGTTGCCTTCCATCGAAAAAGCCAAACAGACCTCGCTGATCGCCCTACTCCGGCAGGTGATTTTTTACCTACCCGTGATGCTTTTCTTCCCCCGCTTTTTCGGCGTCCGGGCCATCTACTGGGGCAGCACCCTGATCGATGTTGTGGTTATTTTGATGACGTTGGGGATACTATTGAAGAGTTTTAAAGAGTTGAGGGCGGGGAAAGATCGGGTAATGGTTTCTGAGATTAGTAGCTGATAAGTGCGATATCGTCCGTGGCGTTCGACGATCTGCGATAGGCTTTGGCATTTTCTGACGGCACCATTACCTTTAAGCGATGACCTAATAAGTACTGTATTGGACAGTTATACATCATACAAGCCGTTCTTGTCCACACCATACTTGAAAATCTTACTTTCAGACTTCTTATAACTATTCTATTGACTTTGAAACCAACCGAATTGCAAAAGCAAAATTTTCAATTTTGGGTACTTCGGGACGTTTAGCTAGATAATGGTATTGATAAAGAAAAATGACACCAAGAATAGAAACATCAAATGAAAAGAAATTAGTCGGAAAACGATTGACTATGAGCTTTGCCAACTATAAAGTTGGCGAACTTTGGAAAAGCTTTACGCCAAGACGAAAGGAGATAACCAACCACCTGACAGAAGATCTCATTTCATTGGTTGTTTATCAGCCGACCCATTTTGAGAATTTTAAACCAACTAATGAATTTGAAAGGTGGGCAACTATTGAAGTGTCGGACTTTGACCATGTGCCCAACGAAATGGAAACTTATGTTTTGCCAAGCGGGCTTTACGCGGTTTTTGATTACAAAGGTTTAAGTACAGATAATTCCATTTTTCAATACATTCTTGGAGTGTGGTTACCAAATTCGGACTACGTTTTGGACAACAGGCCACATTTTGAAATTTTAGGCGAGAAATACGACAATAACGACCCGGCATCAGAAGAAGAAATCTGGATACCCATCAGTCCGAAGAGCACTGGCTACTAGCACGTATTCTATGTCAGGCAAAGTCCCTCTTAAAGCGGCAGATACACTCCACCAATAGAAGACCGAATGAACACCGTAGAACTATTTGAAAACGAAAGAGCAACAGGCTATAACCAGTTTGTAGAAACCTGGATACCCAACTATACTTATTTCCTGGAGCGTTTGCCCAAACTACTCAGCGAAACAAAGGGCAGCGACTTATTGGTGGTTGGTTGCGGAACGGGGAACGAGATCGAAAAATTTGTCAAGGCACCCAAACGCTGGAACCTAACTGGCGTTGACCCCTCGCCGGACATGATCAAACAAGCCAGCGAAAAACTTCAAACCTACGACAACGTAACGTTACGGGAAGGTTTGGTTTCTGATCTTCCCACCGACAAGAAATACGATGCGGCCACGCTTTTGCTGGTTTTACATTTTCTGGACGACAATGGTAATAAACTAAATCTGCTGAAAGACATTGCGGATCGATTGGTTTCGGGAGCACCCTTCGTATTGCTGGACATTACGGGCGACAGAAACCAGATCAAACAAAATCTACAGGTTCTCCGGCTTCTCTTGCCAGACGGTTTAGAGCAGGAACAAGTCAGCAGTCGTCTGAACCGAATAGAAAAGGAACTGCATGCCGTTTCAGAAGAACGGCTCTCGGCCTTATGTCAGGAAGCAGGCTTTGAACCGCCCCTCCGCTTTTTTCAGTCATCCATTTACATGGGCTGGCTAACTAGAAAGAAGTAGATAAAATAGCTATGGCAAATCGATACCCAGGCCCATTTACCAAACGAGGCTATTAGTCATTTTGAGGGCACCAGAACTGTTACTGTAAAGTTTGAGCAGAGCTGCGTGCGTAGCAAAGAGGTAAAAATCCGGCAATTGAGCTTAACAATTTTTTCCACTAGGCAAGGCAGTAAATTTCTCCGAAGAAGAGATCAAAAAAACACATTAATAGGATTCATTGAAAGTTACTTTTGTTTAGAAAACTGAATTACTGTTTTTATTTGATAGGGATTAATAATTCAAAATGTATTAACTCTTTTTTATAAGTTAAAAAAAGGTTTTACCTACTATTTTTCAACATAAATAATAGGTAAAACCTTTTCAATTTTAAATCACCATAATAGAAAATAAATCATTGGTATAAAAAGGCTATTTGCTCTTACTTTTAAATAGTTACCACCACTTTTCCAACTACCCGGTTTGTTTCTACTTCCAAATGAGCTTCTCTTATTTCTTCAAACGAAAAAGTTTTGTAAATATGAGGCTTTACTACACCCTTTTTTAGAAGGGAAGCGATTGCATCCATGGTGTCTTTTCGAGATTCTACCATGTGAAAAATAAGTTTTACTCCTTTTTTTGATGCTTCTTCAAGTAATTCCTGGGGTATTTCAGGCGAAGGCAAAGTAACTATAACACCGCTGTCTTTGATACTATGTATCGAGTTCATCAACGTTTCTCCGCCTACAGTATCAAGAATAATATCGACATCTTTTACTACTTCTTCAATCTTTTCTTGGGTATAATCGATATGCTTATCTGCACCCATATTGAGTAAAAATTCTTTGTTCTTGGCAGACGAAGTTGCGATAACATAAGCTCCAAGATGTTTGGCAATTTGCACAGCTAAATGCCCTACACCTCCCGAAGCTCCGTGAATCAATACGTTATCGCCTTTTCTTACTTGGGCAACGTCTACCAAGGCCTGATAAGCGGTGGAAGCAACCATTGAAGTAGCTACCGCTTGTTGATGGGTTACATTACCGGGTTTCAACGTCAAATGAGTTGCTGGCGAAGCCACATATTCGGCATAGGCTTTACCGTTTCCGAAAAAATTCACCATTCCAAAAACTTCATCTCCCGGTTTGAAATTTTTCACATTAATTCCTGTTTCACTAATGATACCAGAAATATCCCAACCTAAGATAACGGGTCTGTTTTTTCCAAAAATCCAATCTAAAATACCTTCGTTAGCTCTTGCCTTTACATCTACAGGATTTATACTAATTGCTACTACTTTTACCAAAACCTCGTCGCTTTTGATAATAGGAGTTTCAACTTCTGAGGCCATAAGTTTATCCACACTTCCTGCCTCTTGTAAAATAAATGCTTTCATCGTCTGGTTTTTAATAATTAGTGAGGCAAAACTAATTTACCAGTATACTTGTGACAAGTATGCACTATTTTGTAACCTACGAACTAAAAATATACCAACATTGAAAACCAATTAATTAAATTTACAAATGAGCAAAAAATTTATTAATGAACCTTCCTGTCCGGTTGACTACGCTTTTCGTAGAATTGGCGGAAAATACAAAGGCAGAATACTCTGGTATCTGCATTTAAATACCATCATGCGATACGGTGAGCTCCGAAAATCGCTTTTTGACGTAACACCCAAAATGTTAACGCAAACGCTTAGAGAATTAGAAGATGACGGGCTTATCACTCGGAAAGTGTACCACGAAATCCCGCCCAAAGTGGAATACGCTCTCACTGAAACGGGCGGAGAACTTACCCCATTTATTGAACATTTAAAAGATTGGGGAACGCGTCAATTAAAGAAGGACGTTCCATAGGCTATTATTGATCCGTGAATTCATCTTCCCATCCCATCTTTGCCAAATTGGGCCGCCGGGCGGTTTGGCAAAGATGAGATGATCCTGAACAAATCAGGACGAAATGGTTGACTGATACCAGAGCTAACTCCATACTACGTAAAAGCAGCCTAAACCCTGATTATTCACGGTTATCAGTCGGGTTAGATAGGGTTTGCCCGCCCTTTTGAGAAGCAGCTACCGCAGCCATGCTGTGACATATCATCGCTTTTTCATACCAACCCAGTGCTTCTGATAACTCTTTTTCGCCTGCCTGTACACGCGACAAGCAGTCACTTAGTAGTCTGGCATCATGCAAGGCCGTGTTAGCTCCCAACCCCGCTGCCGGGCTCATCACATGAACCGCGTCGCCTAATGCAGTCAGATTAGGTAGTGTATCAAGTAATGCAGGTGTTGATGTCTTTACACTAGTCATGACTACAGAAGCAGAATCGGCTGCACGAAACAAGGCTACTAGATCGGCATGCCACCCAGCCGTGGCGTTCGCCAGAATTTGATCTACATCTATGGTTCTACTTTCGTGCACTTGCTTTGTTACCCCAAAATACTGCTCATGGCCAATGATTGCCCAATAAATGTACGGCTCGCGGGATGACCTATCCTCAAATGACATGGCTTCAATAATAGCCGATAAACCATTACCAAAAATGATTTGAGTATCCGTGTAAAAATGTGCGGGTAACGTCGTTATCTGATCAAATAACGTTTTACCGTAAATGCACTGATTGACAGTAGGTTGAACTTGAATGTGGGGCATGTATTTTTCCCGGATCGGCGACATGGCTCCATCAGCAGCCACAAGTAGTGTGGCATCGCATGTGCTCCCATCCTCAAAATAAGATCTGATCAACTTCGTCGATACTACTTCGCAATGCATCCACTTCTTACCAAAATATACCCGGTCTTGTACTTCTTCTAACAACACTTGCCTCATGGCGGTCCTGTCGGCCTTGAGATCGGGGCTATCAAAATCATTAGCCGTCCAGGCTTCTACCCATCGATCAATGAGCTTGAGTTGTGGCGTTAGGGTTTGTACATGAGTCGATGGCAACGCACAGGAAGATACAAAAGCCGTGTATGCCGATGTCGATAGACAGTGCTGTAAAGCGGATTGTCCCGTATGGTCGATGCGAATGCGGTAGCCCTGTGGTCGGCTCGTAGGCGAATCATCCCGCTCAAAAATAGAAAACGAAATACCGTGTTTCTTCAGACCGTGGGCTAAGCAAAGTCCCCCCAATCCGGCCCCGATAATAGCTACGTGAAGTGATGTCTTTTTCATAAAATTTGCTAGCGTATAACAACGTAGCAAAGTACCGGCATCGACTTGTCGTACACCATGTCAGAAACAACGGAAGTGTTGTACTATTTGCGGGAAGTCTGGCGAAACAAGGAGGGCGATACCCCTGCAAGACGGGTAAACACTCGAGAAAAATAGGCTACGTCGGTATACCCTAATGCATACGCAATTTCTTTAACCGATAATTCCGAGTAGCCTAACGATCTTTTGGCTTCCTCCAGAATCTGTTGCTGAATCCAGTAGCCGGGTGGGTGGCCTGTAACTTGCACACAAGCTTCATTGAGATAAGAAGCAGACACATGAAGAAGTGAGGCATAGGCCGCCGGACTTTTCACCGTTCTGAACGACTGAGCGACTAATCCCTGAAAGGAATGTATCAGTAACTCCGGGCGTGTTTGAACCTTCTTTACATGAGCTTTACGTTGCTCATAATGAACCGTTAACAATCGAAGGCAAGCCTGAAGAGCTGTAGCACGTAGCTGCTGGGAAATTTCCTGAGTGACGTTTACGCGGGCAAGTTCATTAGTCCACCTGTACCCCTGAATCAATAACTCCACATACAACGCTGGTAATGGAAGAGGCTCATACTGGTCAGAAGCCCATCTAAAAACAGCTTGATCATTAATGCTCAATAATGCGGGTACAACGGAGAGAACCCAGGTAACGGAATCGGTCGCGGATAGGGCTGCATGGAGTTGCCCAGGCGATACGCATAGCATGTCTCCCTGCTTCAGTTCCAGCACTTGAAAGCCCAGAGCTATTTGCAGGCTACCGCTCTCCTGGAGAAAAAACAGATAATAGTCATCTTGATGTAACCGCTTTCTACGAAGGGACGTTGAGTTCTGATTACATAACTGTTCTAAAGTGAGCACTAAATTTCCCCCGTTCATAATGGTATGTATGGCAAGGCGGGTTAAGTTAGCGTGTTTTGAATGAAAAAGCCCCGAAAAACGGGGCTACGATTGACTAGAGCTCTGATTGTCACCAAGGAATTTCTCCCGTTTCAGGATTATTTTCTTCGCTAAAAAATTTCCCCGTAGGTCCATCCCTATCCATTAACGCATATTTTACAATTCGCTTTCCTGCATCTTCCACACTACCCAGACCTCGGTGACCGTTGAAATCTGTCTTCGTATATCCAGGGCAAACGGCATTTATTTTGAAATTGGTATCTTTCAGTTCGTATGCCAATACAACGGTATACATATTCAAGGCCGCTTTTGAAGAAAGATAAACGACACCTTTGTAGTCATAATACTTGTAAGAGGGGTCGCTGTGTAAGGTAATTGAACCTTGACTTGAACTAACATTGACAATACGAGGTTCAGAAGATTTTTTCAGCAAATCAATAAATGCTTGTGTAACCCTTACTACTCCATAAACATTGACATTGTATGCCTCTTTAAACTGCTCTATAGTTGCATCAAACGCAGATTGCGGATAGCCACCGTAGATTCCAGCATTGTTAATAAGAATATCCAATGATTTTGTTTTCTTACCTATTTCTATACGGGCTTCTTTTACCGATTCATCATTTGTTATGTCAAGTTGAATGGCTTCTACATTATTTATCCCTTCCGCTTTCAATTGATCAACGGCTTCTAAACCATTTTCTACTTGGCGACTGCCGAGATAAACATACGTTCCTTTTTGAGCAAGTTGCCTTGCTACTTCAAAGCCAATGCCTTTGTTAGCTCCTGTTACTAATGCTGATTTCATTTCTTTGCTTTTAAATTAACAAAGCAAAAGTAGATAGCTATAAAACAGGGAAGCTGGACAAATCCATTTATGATCTTGACGAATCTTGCCGGGCTAAAAACGCACTTACACTTTTCCCCGTGCATTTTTTAAAAAGTCTTGAAAAGTAATCAGGATCATTAAATCCTAGCTCATACGCTACTTCTTTTACAGAAAGATTAGAATAACGTAGTTTCCGCTGAGCTTCTATCATTAAACGGTTTGTAAAAAAATCCTTGGGCGATGTTCCAGAATATTCTTTTACGAGCCGGTATAAGCTGTTTGTACTTAAAGCTAATTTCTCGGCAATTGTATAAATAGATGGTTGTTCTACCAGGTGCATTTCCACCATTAATTTAAACTCAACAAACTTTAACAAATTGGCATTTACAACAGTAACTGGTTCATATTTAAAATACGCACTATTTAATTCTGACAACAGTAAACTCAAGTAGGCTAGTTTTATTTCTGAGTCGGTTGAATGTTTATCTATAGAAAGTATCTGATTTATAATTTCAAAAACTTTTTTTATTCTTCCTCTTGCAGGAGCATCAAAATTGATAATTTGTGTATGTAACGGATTAACTAAAAATGGAAAGTATTGGGGCAATAATGACAAGGTATTTTCATCGAATAATACCTTGAAGTATTTAAGATTACCTGTTATCGTAGGGGGTTCAAAAATTTGATTTGGCATTGCAAAAAGCAATTGGCCACTAGTGACCGTAATGTCCTGTAAGTCTAATTTATAAGTAACAGAACCGCAGTCTATTAAAACGACAAAATAAGAAGTCAACCTACGAGGTTGCAGAAATTTTTGCTGAATGTCAGAAGCAGGATAAGGATTATCGTTGGAGTTAATTTTAATCTTCAACTCATCATTCGGTACGTTTTCATATTTTTCGTTTGTTCCTTGCATATGGTCTGCTATTATGACTAGTCATACAAATGGTATTTCACTACGCTCCCATGGAAATGCTTTGTTTATGTTCCTTTCCCCACATTGCCAGTTGGTTTATGATAGGAATGAGCTGTTGGGCAATAGGCGTAAGCTCGTATTCAACACATGGAGGAACATCTGCATATACGGTACGCGTCACGAGTTTATTTTCTTCCATTTTCCTGAGCTGCAACGTGAGCATCCGTTCGGTGATGTTCGGGATTCTTTTTTTCAGTTCGCCAAAGCGTAGTTTTCCATTGGCAAGATGGCAGCAGATAGCCAGTGTCCATTGGCCACCAATGAGGCTTACGGAATAGATCTCGTCACATTCATCCGTTAAAAGCTGTTTGTTCTGAAAATTGGTAGAGCTTTCTTTGATCTTACTCATCACTAACATTTTTGTATGTACCTTACAATTAGTCGTCAATATACGGAAGTAGCTGTTGCTGATTTTCCTTTGTAAGAAAATTAGTGATATGAACCCCACGGTATTGATTACGGGCACAAGTTCAGGGTTGGGCAAGGAACTGGTGCAACATTTTGCCCATCACAACTGGCAGGTCATCGCTACGAGCCGGAAGCCGAAAGGAATGTGGAAAGATTACGAAAATGTGTCTGAAAAACCACTGGATGTCACCAATGCAGCAAGCGTAACTGCACTTTTTGAGGAGCTGCACCAGTCCGCGTCAACAATGGATCTGGTGATTAATAATGCTGGCAGAGCTGTCTTAGGCTCATTAGAAGACACCACGATAGACGCGGTGCAGCAAATCTTTGAGGTAAATGTGCTGGGCGTGATCAGGATGCTGCAAGCCCTCATCCCCTACTATAGAAAACGGGGAAAAGGCCGGATTATCAACGTAAGTTCTTTGTCGGGACTGGCCGTTGATATACCCTTGGCTTCGGTGTATGCCATGTCCAAATTTGCTTTGGAGGGGCTAACGGAGGGAGTTTTCTTTGAACTGAAAGCATTGGGTATTGATATTCATCTGGTAGAACCGGGCGGTTTCAAGTCTTCCCTGGTTGATAATGCCATCCTGTTTCCGACCGATAAAGACCCGGTCTACAACAGCATAAACGCCAACCTGAGTAAGGTTCTGGCAACCAAGTTGACCGATCCGCATTCGCCCCATACGGCAATAACGGATGTTGTGGAGACCATTTATAAACTAGCGATTGGTGAGATTAACTCATTTCGTAATCCCGTGGGCAGCGATACCGCCGAGATCTTACAGCTTCGATCCAACCATACTATTGACGATTACCTTGATGTGATCGGCAGCAAATTTTCTATTGACTAACACGATTACTTCATGAAAACATTGATTATTGTGATCCACCCTGATCTTACCCATTCGGTCATTAATAAAAGGTGGATAGAAGAATTAGAGAAACAACCGGAAAAATATACTATCCATAAACTATACGACGCATACCCGGACGAAAAGATTGATGTACGGGCGGAACAACAACGAATAGAGCAATATGATAAAATCATATTTCAATTTCCACTCTATTGGTTTAGTTCGCCACCGCTCCTGAAAAAATGGTTTGACGAGGTATTAATCCGTGGCTGGGCCTACGGAAGCAAAAGCGGCTATAAAATGGCTGGGAAAAGAATTGCGTTGGTCCTATCTGCCGGAATAGCTGAAGATGAATTTATGCCAACGAAAAAATATAAATATACGCTGGAGGAACTAACCCGACCTTTTGAACTGACTTTTGACTATGTAAAAGCCGATTACCGGTCTTTCTACGCCTATTATGGGATGGAACACAACGCAACCAAGGAATGGGCAGAGCAGAGCATTCCGGGGTACCTCAGTTTTATCGAAACGTTAGGATGATATAACAAACAGACCATGTACGGGCAATTGCCCGACATGGTCACGAAATAGTTTGTGGTAAGGATCATCATTGTTTTTCCAATTCCGCCAAAACCGCTTCCCCCACCCCTTTCGCCGACTGCGGGTTTTGTCCCGTAACCAGCCGCTGGTCAACGGTCACGTGGGGTTGCCAAAGCCCTGATTTTTCAAATAGAGCTCCTCGCTCTTTCAGCTTTTCCTCCAGGAGAAACGGAACCACTTTATCCAGTTTCACGGCCACTTCTTCTTCATTGGTAAACGCATTAACTTTTTTTCCATCCACCAAGTAGTTTCCATTACTCAACGTAACGTTCACCAGTGCCGATGGCCCGTGACAAACGGCACTGACCACACCGCCGTTTTCGTAGATCTTCCGCCCAATTGCTGCCAGGGCTTCATTTTCGGGAAAATCCCACATGGTTCCGTGTCCGCCGGCGTAGAAATGGCTGCGTACTCTTCAGGTTTTACTTCTGAAGGCGTTAAGGTATGTTCAATTTTGTGGTGGTACTTTTCATCTTCCCAGAACTTTCTGTTGACGGCATCGTCCAGGTTAAGGCCATCTACGGGTGCTTTGCCCCCTTTCGGGCTCACAAAATCGATCTCGTAACCCGCAGCATGCAATACGTCCCAGGGATGCGATACTTCGCCCAGATAATAACCGGTGGGCTGGCCGGTGTCGCCTTTCTTGTCGTGGCTCGTAACCACGAATAAAACTTTCTTTTCCATACGTACTGAATGGTTGTTTTGGGCCTGCAAGTGATTTGAAAATGCCAAAACACTGAACGCCGTTAAAACCGCTGAAATGGTGAATCCTTTCATTTTCATTGACCTTACTGACAGGACAAAATTCAGCAAAATGGAAAATTCAGCACAGGAGGTAAATCACAAATTTGGTGTGATGTAGATCACACTAACTGCTGGTTCTGATCGTAATCATGGACCTTATGATCCTCATCAATACATCCATTTTTGACCCGTCCAGCCTGTATGTCGAAGAAACTGCTCCCAGGTAAGACTTTGGGGATTCATCTGCCGACTCCATTCCAGGTCGCGGTTTTTGCCAAAATATCCATATTCAACCGCATAGGCAGTCATCCCCAAAATTTCCTGTACTAAAGCCTCGTTTGAACCGAATTCGGGGAAATGACTGAGCATTTCTTCCCGTGAATAAGCAGAGCTATATTCCGCTTTTTGTCCGGTAACTTTAGTAAAGGTTTCCACTAGTTCCTCTGGGGAAATTAGATCGCCGATGACGGGTAAGGACTTACCAGAATATTGATCAGGATTGGAAAACATTTCCAAAACAGCAGGTCCGGTTGCCGTAAGCGGATCAACAAACGGGGCACGGAAATCTTTGGGCAAATAAATCGGAAATACAAGCGTATCACCTGTTAACCGGGGCGTATAAAACTCGATCAGGTTGGTGAAAAAGAAAGCCATATAGATGAATGAACTGGTTAAGGGCAGGGTTCGGATATAGGCTTCTACTCGGGCTTTGTCTGTAAAATGGGGAGCGAACAGTTTTCCACCGGATCTTTCATCGACGTTTTCCAGGCTGCTGAAAACAATATGCTGTACCCCTGCTTCAACGGCGGCATCGGCCAGCTGTTTGCCCAACTCAAATTCGTGCGTCGCTGGCGGGACGATGTTTGGAGTCATCAGGAAAACGCCAGCAGAGCCTCTGAATGCCTGCACAAACTTGTCCTGATAGCCGAGGTCGAGGGGCAAACTGATGAGTTCAACGCCCTTTTCTGCCAATTTGAGTGCCTCCGGCGAATGAATACGGCGGGTAATGCCGCGTACACGGTACCGCCCGCTTTCCAGCAACGCGTGTGCAGCACTCTGTCCCTGTTTTCCCAAAACCCCAACGACCGTAATGAGCGGCTTGTCATGTGGTTCCTCCAAGCCTGTTTCCTTTACGTTTAACCCCATTGTTTTAGCATCCATTTGAACTATAATTAGTATAGTTGCAAAACTATTTTGAGCACCCTACTTTTACAATATCTATCGAAATGGATAGGTGCAAAAAAGGATACGTAATGAAAACAGAATGTATTGGTGATTATGTGAAACTGAACGAGAAAACCTATCCCTGTACGGTTAGTCTCACGATGGATTTGGTGGGGGGAAAATGGAAAGCAGTTATCCTATACCATTTGCGGAACGAACCCAAACGATATAGTGAACTTCGTAAGGAAATGCCCTCTGTTACCGAAATGACCCTAAGTTTACAGTTAAAACAACTCGAGAAAGACGGATTACTATCCAGGCAAGTCTATGGCCAAAAACCACCGGTCAAGGTTGTCTATAGCCTGACTGATTTCGGGAAATCGTTTACTCCCGTTCTGGAAGCCATTACGGAATGGGGCAATAAGGTGGTCAGCGAAAAAGGCGAGTTTTTGAGCAAGTAATTTAAGACGAAGTACGAAGCCTGCTCAGGGTTTCCCTCGAAACCCCGAGGTAAGAAGCGATATACGATTTGGGAACCCGCTGGAAAAGTGAGGGGTAACTTTTGAGCATCTGCTCATACCGTTCCCTGGCAGAGCTGGTGAGCAGCGACAAAATCCGGCGTTGTAAGGCTACGTATCCGGCATTGGATTTCCGGCGGAAGAAATGTTCCATTTGATGCAGTTCCGCACAGATTTTATCCCGGTTGTGGAGGGAAAGGCACAGGACTTCCACATTTTCGATGCAATCAATAGTCAGCGTGGCGGTCGCTTCGTTAAAATAGGCCTGATAATCCGTAATCCACCAGTCTTCCCAGGCAAATTGCATGATGTGTTCTTTTCCATCATCAGGGTTGACGAAATACGCTTTCAAAAGGCCGGAAACCACGAAATAATCATTGACCACGTCATCCCCTTCCTGCACCAGAAATTGATGTTTTTTGAGCTTTTTTGTTTGAAAATGCGATAATACATAGCCAAACTCTTTATCGCTGATGGGAGTAATCGCTTCGATGTGCCGGCGTAAAATGTGGCTCACTGTAAATGATGGATTGAGGATTTAAATTGCAAAATTTACCAATTCAAATGTATCGACTTACTATTTAATCACCACATTTAATTCATTACTTAGTTTATCTTTAATATTCTTCTAAAACCTTAATAAAATACGCTCCAGTCTGTAGAAAATTATAATTTAGAATATATTGGAGAATTGCAATAAGCTGGTAGTCAGGCCAACTTTGTAGCGACCAAGCAACAAACGTATGACTTCTCAGTGGCAAGCACTTACCGACTACTAGTGGGCTGCAATTTCGGCTTATTGCAATTTCCCAACATACTCTTAACTTTTCTGACGAAAGTCATCTGAATAAATTTTTCAAAAAATATAAAAAATATCAGCCTGACTCAGTACAGGAAAAACAGTCTGTTTGGTTAATTTAAGACGACAGCGAAACAGACAATGAATAATTCAGAAACATCAGTAATTAAGAATGTGAAAATTATAAACTATAAAGTGACCAAGATGTTATAATTTTGGTGAATAAATAATTTATATCAAAAGACAAAACAAAGAAAATGATTTCCTATCGACAATCAGACGACAATGACTTTGAATTGACATTTAGAATTAAAACAAATTCTACGAGACAACTTGTGGAGAAAATTTGGGGGTGGGACAATACTGTACAGCTTGAGTTTCATAAAAGACAATTTGACCCTAATAAAATTAAAATAATAATTAACGAAAATCACGAGGTTGGTTACATTTCAACTTTGGTTAACGATTATAGTATATTTATTGAAAGTATTCTCATCGAAACATCTTTTCAAGGTAAAAAAATTGGAACTAAAGTTCTTCTCGATGTTATTAAAAATGCAATAGAACAGAAAAAAAATATTGAACTACAGGTTTTTAAAATTAATGATAGAGCTAAAAAACTCTACGAAAGCTTAAACTTTCAAACCGTTGGACAGACGGAATTGCATTATAAGATGAGATATGAAGTAAAAGCCGAGTTTAGAGATACCAATATTTTAATTTAGCACTTCAGCCCAGCTTTTACCAAAGCAGTTTTTCCGTTTGAAATAGTCCCGAGAGTGCGGTTTTCTTTCCTAACCTCACTCGTGGCCTAAATAATCTTTTGTTGTTCTAACCGTAGCGTAGAAATAATTCAATCCTGCTAAAAATGCGGTCTGAACATCTTTCGCTTTTACAGGTATTTCATTCACTTCAAGATCTTTTGTTGCACAGGCATCTGCAATAACCTCAATGGTATAACCTAGATCTTTTGCAGCCCTTACGGTGGCATCCACGCACATATGGGTCATCATCCCCGCTATGACCAAATGATTAATATCGTTCTCTTTCAAATACACCAACAATTCTGTTTCCCGAAAACTATTTGGATAATGCTTGATGATTACTTTTTCGTTTTCAAGGGGCTTTACATGTTCGTGCATTTCTGCTCCGAATGTGTCAGGGAGAAAAAAGGTGGAGCCTGCTCTTGTTGATACATGCTGAATATGTACGACAAGATCATTTTTCTTTCTAAAGCTGGTCAGGATTTCCCTGGCCCGAAGGCTTGCTTCTTCGCTTCCGACAAGCTCATTAGCTCCGTTGGGGAAATAATCGTTCTGAATATCAATTAAAATTAAAGCTGTTTTCATGGGCTTGTTCTATACGTTTGTATGAAAGGTTATAAGTAATGTGAGCTAAACTGTTAATTCATTCCTATTACCATTGTACCATTCATATTTATCGGTAATGTTTACCGATAAGGACAAAGATAAAAAATAGATTTCTACCTCTGAATCTAAATTCTACCAAAATATCGAACAAAACACATTCGGACTACTCTTTTAGAACCGCGATTTTTTCGGAAAATTGAACGATATTTTTGAGTTAACAATTTGGGATGGATGTAGACTTATCGATACGCGACGCCCTTCGCTATAGGCTTAAACCTGAAAATATAAAACGGTACTTTTGCCAAATTTTTACCTTTATTGAAAATCGCTCCCAAATGAACCTGTGCCGCCGAAACGTACATATAACCATCTGCCGTATTATAGCTTATGCCGTCTGGCCAAAGTAATTTTTCATCAGTCAGGATTGGGTGTATGCTTTTGTCTCTGGCCAGAATAACCGCTACGCTATTGGTTTCCATGGCTGTTACATATAAATTTCCTGCCTCATCAATGCTTAAGCCTCCATTATTGGGTTTCGCTGAATAGATTTCTATTTTTTGATCTAATTCTTTTTCAGGTAGGCTTTCGTTCAATAAATTGGCCATTCTTACACGATATAGCTTACTGCCATTCAATGGGGCATAATACAGCCATTCAAAATTTTTATCCACGGTAATACCGTCACAACCTACTAAAATATTTTTACCGTTTATTTCCAAAGGTTTTCCTTTGATTACTGTGGGTTTATGTTCGGGTAAAGTAGTCCTTGTCCCTTCCAATAACCTTCTGGTTTTACCGGTTTTCATATCCACCACAATCAACGCTGCGGTGCTGCCGTTGCCGCCATTTCCAATGCCTTCGTCCGCAATCACAAAAACATGGTGTCTGGTATCCACCACCAGATCATTGGGTTGAGAAGTCGGAACAACCGACGTTTCGGGCAGGTAATAAATTCGCTCCAATTGATCAGTAATGGTATTCCAGCCCACAATTTTTGGCGTGATAGCGTTTCTATGCCCCATGTCCAACATCCAGACTATACCGTTTTCATCGTTACGAATGCCTAAAACACTGCTCAGGAAATGGTCGTCTGTCTGTCTGGGCGTGTTCCATTTTTCATTTGGAAACGGAGTGGTTGTCTTACTTTTAGCATCATATCGCACTACTCTGAAAGCAGGATTGAAAAAGGGATGGTGGCTATATACCAAATCGCCCGCATAAGTGAAAGCAATGTTTCCTACAGATTGATCAACCGTGGTAAAGACCTCATAATTGACCGTTTGCGAAGAAGCATCTGCCCCTATCAGCACGCTAAGAGCTAACACATACTTCTTCACGTTTTTAAATAGATTGAATGATCTGGTCTAAAGGCAAACGCGATTTCGGATTCAGCGATGGCTGGTTGCTGTCTTCGGGATTCCTGTAACCCACAGCAACGGCAAACAACGTTTTGTAACCGTTCAGTTGAAGTATCCTGTCGTATTCTTCATTTTGAATCCCCTCCATGGGGGTGCTGTCGATTTCCATACTGGCACAGGCCGACAGGAAAAAGCCGAGTGAAAGATAGACCTGATGCTGTAGCCAGGATCTAATTTCCGTTTCGGGTAATGGTTTCAGGAAATTGTTGTAGTAATTGACCGAACCTACCGGCAAATTTTCATTAATCTGCTGCTCAAATTTTTCGACATCATCGATTGCGGTAAATACGACCAGATGGCTTGCATCCTTAATTCGTTGGGCGTTCCAGTACGAAGCATCAGCCAGTTCATTTTTTGTTTTTTCGTCTTCGATAAAAAAGACTTTCCACGGTTGACTATTAATGGATGACGGGCTTAACCGTAAAATTTCTTTTAACTGCTGCACATTACTGTCCGAAATTTTCTGGTTCGGATCATAATTTTTGGTGGTGTACCTGGTTTTGGCAAGGTCTGAAAAATGCATTGTTTTCGATTTTTGATTTAACTATACTTTTTATAGTTGCAAAACTAAGTATAGTGTCATACCTTCGCAATAATGGTCAAAAACGATAGTAACTGATGTATTGTATAGACGATAAGGAATTCCCCTGCACTACCAGCCTGACAATGAAATACATAGGCGGCAAATGGAAAGCAGTAATTCTGATTCACTTAATCGAAAAAAAACGATATAGTGAGCTAAGAAAAGCATGTAAGGTGATTACAGAGCGGACCTTAAGCCTACAACTCAAAGAAATGGAAGAAGACGGTTTGGTTAAACGGACGGTCCATACCGGCAAACCGCCCTTGAAGGTAGAATATGAACTGACCGATTTCGGCAAAACGCTTATCCCCTTACTCGAAGCCGTGGCACGCTGGGGCAGGGAAACCGCCGAGAGAAACAAGCGGATAAAGGTTGTGGAATAAACCGCTGATCCGGTAACAAACACCTTGGAGCTGTTCGAAAACGATTGGTTACGATCCTCATTTCACTCTGGCTTTCAGCCTGCTGAGCGTTTCCTGCGAAATATTGAGGTAAGAGGCTACTAGTTTATTGGAAAGACGTCTGACGATGACTGGATTCTCGGCCAGTAACAGCCGATACTTTTCGGCGGCATCCTGAATCAGAAAAGACATCAGCCGTTTGGTGTTGTTCACATACGCCTTCTCCAGATAGTAGCGATAAAATTTCTCCCACTGCGGAATTGTATCCAGTAATTGATGGAAATCTGTATGGCTAATGTAAAGCAGTTCCGTGGGTTCAACCGCCTGTATGAATTCTTCGGAAGGTTCGCTGGTAATAAAACTGACCAGAGCCGTGGCAAATTGGTTCTCGAAAGCAAAATAGCGGGTGGCTTCCTGTCCTTTTTCGTCGATGAAGCACACGCGTAAACAACCTTTGCCAACGAAGTAGGTCCGCTGGCTGGTTTATCCGTGGGTTACCACGAGTTCGTTTTTGGTTAGGGTCAGGGGCTTGAAATACGAGAGAATCGTCCTTAGTTCCTCTTCATTGACCTTGATCTGACTGGTAATGTACTGACTTAGTTGTTCGTGCATTCACTCCGTGTTACTTAAGTTACCATTTGTTCGTTACTTTTTCCGCGAGTTTACGGGCGTTAGGAATAATCAGGAAGGCAGCTCCATACGCCACGGGGAGCATGACACTCCAAGCCTTTAGAAACTTCATGCCCCAATCGGGACCAAAGCCATAGTTACGCATCAGGCCGACAAACGCCATGATCAGCGTCATCGGGATCACCACAAACAGGGTGTTGATGTACTTGAAATAATTCTTCATGGGACCAACGTTTTCGATAATTGACCCTGCAAAAGTGCCGAAGTCCGCCCGCGGAAACCTTGATGTAGATCAAAAAAGAAACAGACTGTAACGTTTCTTCTAATTACGCTAGATTGAAGCCGACAGACATCATTTGCCCGCTAGCTGTGGGGAATCAAAAAAGGGAATCGGTGCATCCTACCCAGATTCCTAAACCCGTACTACCTACCGAAAACAGTCGGCATGATGGGTAATCGTTCGCGGTGAGCTTGCTAACGCAATCGCTTTGTACTTGCTTTTGAAATTAGCATTGAAATTGTTGAGATAAAGGACATACCTCTATTCATGACTTCCCAGTATTATTTTTTAATTTTTTACGATAGGGAAGTATTCAGCAAATTGGATTGAAACCGGCCCGGCCCGCATGGGCCAAGCCTTTTCCTTCTTCGTCAGTTCAAAGAAATGAGTGATTATGCCCCCATCGGTTTGTATGCTCAGGGAAGGTTACCTTCAGTATCCGAGTCGTAACTGTATAGACCGTTTTGCTTCAACGTCGTATTACTGACAGGCATCGTAAATTTTGCCGTCGTACTTGTACGTAATGGCGTAGGCGGAACCCGCCGTCTGGGGCATATCTTATATATATTTTCGCCCTTATGAAAACTGCCCACTCCCCGCAGCCAACAGTGCAATCCGCTCATCATCCTCCACAGAAGCACCCGCAACGCCCAACGCTCCGATAACCTTACCGTCTTTTAGCAGCGTTACACCGCCACCGAAACTGATCATTCCGCCATTGGTATTTTCGATGCTGTAAATGGGCTGTCCCGGCTGTGCGATTTTGCCAAACTCATGGGAATTGAAACCGAAGAGTGCTGCCGTTCTCGCTTTCTTGATAGACACTTCAACCGGGCCTGTTACCGAATGATCCATTTTCTTGAGAGCGATCAGTACTCCGTCTTTGTTCACCACGGAAGCGACGATGGCAAAATCACCCTTTAAAGCCTCTCCAATCGCTCTGTCTATCAGCATGTTCGCCGTTTCTAGACTGATATTGCTGGTCTGAAATGTTGTCATTGTAGGATGTTTTTAAAGTTAGATAATGCTAGTTACGATACCACCCTCTACCCGAAGATTGCTTCCGTTGATGGCCCCGCTGTTTTCATCCGCCAGAAAGACTGCGGCATTCCCAATTTCTTCGGGGCGTATCAGCCTGCCGATAATGGAAGTGGGTCGGCTTGCCATAAATTTTCTTTCTGCCTCTTTTAAATCGGGGCTGTAACGTTCGGTAATGAATTTTTCGGTTCCGGTGGTCAGCGTAGGGCCGGGAAGAATGCAGTTGACGGTGACTTCCGTATTTTTGGTCAGCTCTGCCAGGTTACGGGAAAGGCTGAGCAGCATGGTCTTTGCCACGCAGTAATGGATTTTCTCGCTGTCGGGATTGATCGCAGACTCGGATGAAATAAAGATGAGCCTGCCTTTTTTCTTGTCCAGCATCTTCCGGAAATAGACTTGGGAAAGCTGCATGCCGATCATAAAATTGAGGTCTATCATCTTTTGCCAATGGACTTCCTGCAAGTCAAAGAAATCTATGTTTTCGTAATAACCCACGTTATTGACCAATACGTCCGTTTCGGGAACCTGTGTATACAGGTATTCCTTACCTTCCGGGGTTGATAAATCGGTGGCGACCGTTTGGATGCCCAATGCCGGATTTAAGGCGATAAATTCGGCTTGGGTCTGCTGCAACTGTTCATTATTACGGTCTACGATAACCAGCTCGTACTCTTTCTGAGCAAATACAGCGGCAATTCCTTTGCCTATACCTCCAGCTGCTCCCGTGACAATCACTTTTCTTTTCATTTTCCATCTTTTTAGGGAGCAAATCTGTATTAATTTTGAACTAATTGAGAGACAATCGATATAAAATCTCTATTTATTCACCAATATTGAATAATTATGATTCAATCGGTAAAAAGAACATTTGAGATATTGAATTATATCGCTGCCAACGGTAATCTGGTAAGACTGAACGATATAGCGGAAGCTGTCGGCTTACAAAATACGACCGTACACAATTTCCTGAATACCCTGAAAGAACTGGGTTATGTGGAGCAGGACGAACGTTCGCCCCGGTATCGGATTACGCCCAAAATCAGCGAACTGTACCTTCCCGATAAATCGCTGTACCAGATCAAAAGGGAGCTGAAACCGCTTATCGAAAAATTAAGTGCAGATACGGATGAAACCGCCTATTTAGCGGTTCAGTTGGGAAGCCATTTCCGGTATGAATACAAATGTGAACCCAACAAATCTGTACGCATCTCTCTGGAATTGGGCAGGGAATTTGAAATGAAGCACACCGCCATCGGTAAGGTATTTATGGCGTATTCGCCACATCTTTCCAGGGTTTTCCTGGAAGAGATGTACGATGGAAATATGGCGGCTTTCCAGGAGGAGCTGATGGGTATCAGAAAAAATGGCTATGCCCTCGATTTTGAAGAATACGAGAAAGAGTTAAACTGCGTGGCTATGCCTTATCTGTGTAAAGGACGTATTCTGGCTGTGATAGGCGTGGCAGGCCCAACATACCGGTTCCATCAGGAAGAAATGATAAAGACCTGCGAGCGAATTAAAATACTCCTGGGATAACTTTGGCCTTTCTGCCTTACTGTATATGGTAAAGATTTACACCCGCTCTCGCAATGCTTCATACTTTTGCTCTTTGGCAATGGTGATGATGAGCCGGCCATTTTTGCAGGCAATGTCCACCATATAGCCTATTTGAAAGCTGCTATCCTGTAGCCATTTGCCACTCAGCCGCAATACTGAAATAATGTTGCCATATTGCTATGGACTCTGCTGAACGCTTTATAAAATACCGGCCTGTGCGTGATGAGTTTAGTAATCTGGGGACTTGCGGTTTGCACAGTTTATTTTTTTGTTGATACAAAGCAACAGCGACCATGCTTTGCAACCTACACACCGGTCGTGTATTTTACCAAAAGCCTGTGTAAATTACCACAGATTTCGCCCGGTACATGTGCCACAAGTTAATTACGTTTACTCTATAAATAATCTATCAGAACACCTCATCACGGATGAAACGTAAGACGCATGTGTGACGTAATGGGCATAAAGCAAGATGTTCTGGCACACGATCTGGGCACGAGCCAGCAATACGGATTGCTGCTGGCGAAGGAGATCCTGGCAGATACGCTGATCTGGTCTACCAGCGTGATACTCGGTATGCTGGAAGGAATGATAAAGAATAGGCCGGATGAGGGGTTAGTGAATTTTTTTAGACACGTTTGAGAACTAAACTGTGAATGCACCAATCATAATTGCACATTCAGTCCGCTCGATAAGTTGATGGAAACCATTGAAGAGAATAAGAAGCTTTATGAACGGTTGTTGGCTGCTGGGCAGGAGAAGGTGGAGCTATTGATAATAGTTGGTGGAGAGAAAGTAATATAACAAGAGCTACACAACTCACAATTGAAAATGAATGAATGATAAAAAACTTTATATAATTGCAGGTTGCAATGGGGCAGGAAAGACGACTGCTTCATTTACGATTTTACCTGAAATTTTAGACTGTAAAGAATTTGTCAATGCCGATGAGATTGCAAAAGGCCTGTCTCCATTTCAACCGGAAAAGGTTTCGTTTGAAGCCGGGCGAATAATGTTGAACAGGATAAATGAGCTATTATCTGAAGGCGAAAGCTTTGCGTTTGAAACAACATTATCAACCAGGAGTTATAAAAGCAAAATTGTGGAGGCAAAAGAAAATGGTTATCGTGTAACCCTGTTGTTCTTTTGGCTTCAAAATATTGAATTGGCTAAGGAGCGTGTAAAAATAAGAGTGTCTGAAGGTGGACATAATATTGACCCTGAAGTAATCGAAAGAAGATACATAAAAGGCATTAAGAACTTGTTTGACCTTTATCTCCCAATTGTTGACGGGGCTTTGATTTTTGACAATTCAGAGGGCAGACACGATCTTTTAGCCGATATGACAATTGATGGTCTACTCAACATTGTGAACCAAGATAAATTCACCATTTTAAAGAATTATTATGACAACAATTGAAATACAGCTTGAAGAAAAAAATAAAATTCTCAAAGGGCTTGAAAAGGCATACGAAAAACTGATTGAATTTAAAAAGCAAAAGAATACGGAGCTTGTAATATTGCAAGGCAATAAAATTGTAAAGATCAAGCCTCAATAAATACATTCAATTTTCATTTATTCGAAGTGTTCCGTAGCACACTTCGAACTTTTGATAGAACATTGTTTGCAACGGTATTCTGGAAATCACAAGTAAAAGAAACAGTACTTATGACTTTTTATTTTTTTGCAAGTAAGTGCCCTTAGGTCAGACGTTGAACAACCTAGTAATTTCGGTCTTTCTACCTTGCTATCTTACTGTATATGGTTAAAGATTTGAATCGAACAAACTACCAAAGAACCAATTTTTCCTTTCAAATCATTCAATAAAGACAATCCTTTTTTAGCTAAACCATTGGTAAAGAATAAAATTTTTACGCAATAAAAACTTTATTCTTTAAAAAGTCTATAATCTCCTGCTGGGCAACTTTAGCTGCTTTTTCTACGGACGTTTGTAGTAAAAAGGCATGGCGTGTGTTGGGGTAAAAGGAGTAGGTTACAGCAACCGATGCCGTCAGCATCTTTTCGAATAACTGTCTTCCGTCATCACGCAAGGGATCTTCATCAGAAGCGATAATTAAGGTCGGGGGATAATGCTCAAAATTATTTTTCAGAACAGACGCAAAACGGTTTTCGCCAGTATCAGCGTCTCCAAGATATCTGTCCCAGAGCCATTTCATCAGGTCTTTTGTGAGCCCATAGCCATCAGCAAATTGCTGATAAGATGACGTTTCAAAATCATAGTTCAAGGGCGGATAGGCAACCGCTATGCCTTTCAGCATCCTGTTGTTTTCTTTTGCTTTTTGAGCTAATGCCAAAGCAAGATTCCCACCGGAACTATCCCCGCAAACCGCAATATTTTGAGCATCGGCATTAATGGCTTTGGCGTTATCCAATATCCATTGAAAAGCAGTGAAAGCATCATCCACCGCAGCCGGGAATACATGCTCCGGTGCAAGACGATAATCTACGGCAATGACCATAAAACTACCATCCGAAGCCAAACGCCTACAAACATCATCATGCGTATCTAAATCTCCTCGTAACCAACCTCCACCATGCAAAAAAATAAGTACCGGTAGTGCATATACGGCTTCGTTATTTCTGTAAATCCTGACTTGCAACGTTTCATCAATAGACTGATTGACAACAAGGTTTATCGGAACTTGTTCTTTTGTTGCCCATTGACGGGCTGCATCCACCAATGCCTTCCGGGATTCTGTTACGTTCAACTTTTCCATAATTTAGTTGTCTGTGGTACCATTTTGTGCAAATTTGCTCACGAGGTACGTAAAAAGTCATCACACACTTTTTTGTGCTATACTTACTTTTAGGGAAGCGTTGAAAAGTTATTGATATGCCAGAGTTCAAGCACGACGGAAAACTGTATTACAACCCCATAGAGTTTGCATTGTCTCATATAGGCGGGACGTGGAAAATGCCTATTCTGTGGCGTTTGAGAACCAAGACGATGCGTTATGGTGAACTAAAGAAAGACATTCCGCATATCACCCACAAGATGCTGTCCACCCAACTAAAAGATTTAGAAGCCCATGGATTAATCCGGCGGGAAGTATATGCGGAAGTGCCTCCGAAAGTGGAATATAGCATTACCGAAAAGGGAAAAGAAGCCCTTCCCGTAGTAGAAACACTTATCGACTATGGTAAAAAACTGATGGCCGCATACGAGATTGAATATCCTTAGAAGATGCGAAGGATTGACTCACTAGAACCCCAAAGCCATCATTGCTGATCTTTTCGGGTATCGGCCGTGTTGACCTGTCAGGAAAGTCCGCCATCGCAGGGCAAAATTTTCCCGGTCATATAGTCGTTCTGGGCGAGAAAAAGAATAGCGTGGGCAATATCTTCCGGTCTTCCAATTCTGCCGACTGCAATTTGTGAGGCATAGCCTTCAAAAGCCTGTTGCTTACTATCTGCTGGCATAAAATCCCACCAGGGCGTGTCCACTACTCCGGGCGAAACGGCATTGATGCGGACAGGTGCAATTTCTTTGGCAATAATGGGCACCATCATTTCCAACGCCCCATTTACCGAACCAATTCCTGACGTACCGGGAAACTTTGCAGTAGCGGTAATAGCGGTAACCAGTGTAATGCTTCCTGCCGGATTCATAAACGGAATGGCTGATTTCAAGGTGTTGAGATGCGGCCAGTATTTTTCTTCAAAACCTTTCCGTAAATCGTCCAGCGAAAGTTCCGTAAAGTTTCCCAAGCCTTTGTTGCTGCCTAAAGAGATAACCAAATGGTCGATATTTCCCAGGGATTGAAAAAATGCCTGCAATGCTTCGGGGTTAGTGCTGTCCACCTCGGCAGTTTGTAATCCTTTTGCGGATGCGGATCTCCGTTTCTCTGCATCTCTTCCCGTTACCGTAACGCTTGCACCTTTGTTCAGAAACAACAACGCAGTGGATAATCCAATACCGGACGTACCTCCGGCAATAACGATTTTTTTGTGCTCTAAAGTCATCATTTTTGCTTTTAAAAGTTGGAACAAAATTGCTACCCCAACCATGCAAAAACATTGACCTGATACGGCCTTTTATATACTCAATTATTCATTTTCCGGAACGTGAGCGGTGTTTCTCCTGTATAGCTTTTAAAGAAACGGTTGAACGAGGCCGGTTCTGAAAAATCAAGTTTATAGGCAATCTCCGCCACGGAATGATCGGTGTACCGTAACAGTGATTTCGCTTCCTGCAAAAGCATTTCCCTGATGGCCTCGGAAGCGGTATGGCCGGAATGTTCCTTTACGGTTTTATTGAGATGATTGGCACTTACACCCAACATTTCCGCATAATCCGACACTTGTCTTTTGGTTAAATAGTGTATGGCTACCAATTTTCTGAAACGGCTGGCCAACCGGTAACTTTCCGGTTTATCTTCACTTTCATCACCAATAGTTTGCTTTTCATAGCTTCTTTTTGCCTCTAAAAGCAAGAGATACAGATACATTCGGATGGCCTTTTCCCGACCTGTTTTCGTACTTTGCAGTTCGGCATTCATTTTCATCAACAGCTCAACCATTCCCTCCAGCTCATCGGCTGAAACCTGAAAAACAGGTGTTCCCGAAAGATTGTAGAACGGAAATTCATCTGTTATTTTTATGGATGGAATCAGATCGTTCAGAAAATCAGCATTGAATAGGATATAGTAACCGAACGTATCGGCAGAAAAATTGCTTTTCGAAAAAATCTGGTTAGGAAATGTGAACGCCAGCGTCCGGGCCTTGTTAGGAAAACGGTCCAACCCAATTTGCATGTCCAATGAGCCTTGCACGGTAATACTCACCCTGTAAAAATCAGATTTTAAAGGACCGATAGAACGGATCAGACCTTCGCTGGAATAGATTTCAAAGCCCTCAATCGTTTTAGCTTTTTCGATATGATTGTACCCGAAGGAGGCTAGTCCATCATCTTGCCGATGAACGGATTTAAACTTTTTCAGGTCGTATTTTGGAATATCTGTAACCACTTTTTTCATCACAGACAACTATCAAATTTTCCAGTCCTTAAAATCACTGCTAATTTTTTCTTTAAACTCATTCATAATCAGACTAAGGCAGACGTTCTTCGGATTATAAAAAATGAACTGGAACGCTTCAAGAATAACCCTGATTTACAGTAGTTCAATAAGCAAGAACAGTTTAGGTATTACCTTGGTTTGTTCATCAATTTTCTGTGCTTCCCTCCCCAATCACTCAATTGTGACCAAATAGGCACTAACTCTTTAGCAATACTTGTTAGTTCATAATCTACTCTGGGAGGCACTTCCGCATGTACGGTACGCTTGACCAAACCTTCCTTTTCAAGCTCTCTCAACTGTAGCGTAAGCATTCGTTCTGTAATCCCGTTAATTCTGTCCCGGAGCTCACTGAAACGCAATTTCCCATTTTCAAGCTTGCAAAGAATCAGCAATTTCCATCGCCCGCCAATCATACAAACGGCATAGGTCAAATCACAGCTTTCAACGATGTAGTTTTCGTTCAACAAATTGGTTGACGTTTCTTTTCGCTTACTCATTACTTACAAATTTGTCTGTACCATACAAATAGCTGTATACTATGCAAAAATAGTGGTTGCTCGATAGGTTTGTGGGGTCAATTCAAATAAGTTAATGATGCACAAACAGGTTCTTACTTTCATCGCCAGTCTAGTAATCCTAAGCAGTTCGGCTCAAACGACTTTGTTAGAAAAGAAACTAGACGACTTATCCAATCGACTTATAGCAAACAAAGAAGTCGTGGGAATGAATGTGTTGCTGATGAAGGACGGCAACGTTTTATACAATAAAGCCTTTGGTTATGCCAATGTATCAACCAAACAGCCCTTACAGACCGACCATATTTTCCGCATTGCATCGCAAACCAAAGCCATCACCAGCCTTGCCGCACTGATGCTTTGGGAAGAGGGAAAATTCCTGTTGGACGACCCCTTATCCAAATACATCCCGGCGTTCAAAAATCCCAAAGTACTGGACCAATTCAATCCCGCCGACAGTAGTTACACGACCGTTCCGGCACAAAGGGAAATCACCATTCGGGATTTGTTCCGCCACACTTCAGGTATAGCCTACCCTGTATTTTCGGGCAATCGCATCATCAATGCCGTGTATGCCAAAGCAGGCATTGGAACTGGCATCGGCAGCAAGGGTATTTTAAAAGATCAAATGTTATTGCTCGCTAAACAACCCCTATTTCATCAACCGGGCGTATCATTTACCTACGGTTTGAATGATGATGTGCTGGGTTACCTGATAGAGATCTGGAGCGGTATGTCACTGGATACATTTCTTCAATCACGAATTTTTGAGCCGCTGGGAATGAGGGACACGTATTTCCACCTCCCCCAATCAAAAGCCAAGCGATTGGTTGGACTGTCGGTAAAAGATAAAGATGGAAAATTCAGCGAGGTAAGTGCCCCCATCTATGAGGGCAATGATCCGGGTTATCCATTAGCTGACGGTATTTACCGCTCTGGGGGAGCTGGCTTGGTTTCTACCACGGCTGATTATGCCAAATTTTTGAGCCTCTTCCTCAACAAAGGATACGTAGGCAACAAGCGAGTGATTGGTTCAAAAACGTTAGCACTTCTATTGACCAACCAACTCCCGGATGAGATCAAAAGACCTTCCGGGCTACAGTTCGGCCTTGGGGTTGCCCTGGTTACCGACCACAATAAGTACCTGCAATCGCCTTCTACGGGGTCATTCTATTGGGGTGGTATTTTCAATACCCATTATTGGGTTGATCAGCAGCAGCACCTGATCGGCTTGGTCTATACCCAGCAGTACGATGCCTATTCTGAAGACATAGGCCACTTGTTCAAGAATGTCATCTATGCTTCACTAGACAACTGATGCAACATCAATTAGTATACATGCAGCTCAACGTATTGAACTTGAGCCCGTACTTAATAAGCAATGAAAAAATACGCATACATAGGAGCATTGGGGTTTTTAGCGGTTATTACTACCGAATTTGGCATCATCGGTATCTTGCCGCAAGTGGCAGCACATTACCAGATCAGCATTGATACAGCAGGGTATTTATTGGGTGCTTTTGCACTGGTCATCGCCCTTACGGGACCTTTTATGACCTTGCTGGCCTCAGGCTTTGATCGCAGGAAAGTGATGCTGACTGCTATTTTAATTTTTCTCGTTACGGGCGTTGTATCTTCTTTTTCACCGCCCTTTTGGTTGTTGATGTTCGTCAGGATACTGCCAGCCTTTTTACAGCCGGTTTATATCGCAACGGCTTTATCCGTAGCGGTTTCGCAAGGCAATAAACAGAACGAGAACGAACTGATGAGTATCGTATTCAGTGGCGTCGCCATTGCCATGGTAACCACCGTTCCATTCGCTACGTATATAGCTAGCCGTTTTTCCTGGGAATATTCGTTTATGGTGCAGGCCATGATCAGCGTGGTGGCTTTGCTGGCTATCTATTTCGTACTGCCACCTATGCCCGTAAACCAAAAAGAGTCCTACGGAAGCCAGTTGCAAATACTGACCAAACCAACGTTCATGGTCAGCACTGCGATGAATTTCTTTATGATTTCGGCGTGGTTTTCCACCTATAGTTACTTTGCCGATTACCTGAATAAAGCCAAAGGTATGGACAGCACCATGGTTAGTTATATGTTGTTTGTATTTGGCATTATCGGTGTACTTGCCAACTGGGCGGCCGGTAAAATGCTGAATAAGAACATCCCCTATACCGTCGCCTTTTTTCTTTCAGGGACCATCATCGTGCCTATACTGTTGCACGTTTCGGGAGGCAACACGATGGCTACCATCCTGGTAATCGCCTTGTGGGGGTTTCTGTATTCGCCCAGTTTTCTGAATGCGTCTACCTACATGATTTCTTCCGCACCGGAAGCCATGGCATTTGCCAACAGCCTGGCTACGTCATTTGGCAACTTGGGTGTAACCGTGGGAACGACCGTGGGAGGTTGGATCATTGTTTCTAAAGGGGTGCAGTTCACGCCTTGGATCACCGTTGTATTTGGTATGCTTGCTTTTACAATGATCGTTTTACGCCAATACCTGGAAAGAAGGGAATTGCTTCAACCTGACAAAGTTTCGCCATAAGGCACGGTTTACCGAGATTATACAGAGAAAGCCTACATAGTATTTTTAGGCTTTTCATGAGTGAGCAACGATTATGAATTTTATAATTGAATATTTCCAAACCAATAATCATCTATAGCTGTCCAGAGTCGACGTCTTATTGGGGCCGTGCCATTCTATCCCTGCATTTCTTTTCGTATTTCCCTCATCCCTTTGCCAAAGTGGTTTTTCATCATTCTGTTGAGATGGCTGCTGTCCGTAAATCCTAAGTCAAGAGCGATTTCCTGTATGGGTGTATCGGTAAATTTTGCTCTTGATTGGGCAATCCGAAGTTTGGACTTTAATACATAATCCTGAAATCGCTCCGAGGCATTGCGTTTAAAGTATTCGCTAAAGTACGTTTCCGCGATGTGAAATTTTTGAGACAAGTACTTGACAGCTAATTTTTCAGGGTCAAGAATATTAAAGCTGATGAAGTTGAGTAAATCAGTAAACTTTTGGTCATTGAACGTTCGTCCATCCCAGGCTCGCTGCTGGATATTCCTGCAAATGACCGCCAGCACAGCAACTAACGTATTCTGGATTACGAATGCGGAGCAGGTTTCTTGCTTATCATACTCATAGCGTATCACCTCTAGAAGCCTTTTCAATTGTGCTTTCTCTTCAGGATGGTCAATTAGCTCACCGGCAAGATGGGTGTGATTGCCTATAATGAAATTCAAACGGCTAAACCAATGGCTATAATCTACCGTTTTTTTGAGGTCGGCTAAGAAATAATTTCCCGTAAAACGTACAAACAGAAAGCGGGTCTTTTCTTCGATCACGTACGTATGGCACTTCGCAGCAGGTAAAAGAAATATACCGTTTTTCTGATAGGGATATTTGATATAGTTAACACTATGAAGGCCCTTACCCTCCAGGATGTACGCCAGTTCAAAAAAGTTGTTTTTCCTGTTTCTCTCTTTCCATTCGCTGTATTCGGCAATCTCGATAGCAAACGTATCACTGAGCTGTTTCATAGTATAAAGGTACGCATTTGAACAGCTTTCCTGCCCATATCCCATTAGGATACTGTTTTTCCCCATTTCTTTACGGCTCCGCGAAGGGGGTCTGTTCTAACTTTGTTTCTTACAAAAACAACGCAATGAACTATCAAGAAATAGCCAGGGAAACCATCGGCTACCTCTATCAATCTCACGCGAGCATACGCCGGTCGGGATTAGACAACACGCTAATCGCTCTGGCAGAATTGAGAACCTCACAGCTAAACGGATGCTCGTATTGCTGTAGCTTCCACGCCAATGAGCTTCGCGAAATGGGTGTTTCCCAAAATCTCATCGACAAAATTCCCGGCTACCAGCACTCCGTATCGTTTGACGAAAAGCAGCAGCTTGTACTCCAGTGGACAGATGCGGTCTGTTCCCTTTCTCCTAATCTGGAGAAAATCAAAAACGACCTCGGAAAACTGTTTTCAGAAAAGGAAATTGTGGAGCTGACGGCCAGCATAGCCCTTATGAATGCACTCAACAGGCTTCGTATTACACTGGGAGAAAAATTTTAAACGATTGACAGATGAAAGCCGTACAATTACATCAGTTCGGGATAAAAAACTTACAAGTAATAGAAATCCCGAAACCAAGTCCCAAGCGTGGTGAAGTTTTGGTAAGGATAAAAGCCGTATCGCTCAATTACCTGGACGTATTATTGACAAGCGGCAATTTTTATAAAGACCTCCCCCCACTGCCCTATACGCCGGCATCCGACGGAGCGGGCACGATCGAGGCCCTAGGCGAAGACGTAAGTACATGGAAAGTAGGTGACCGGGTAGCCGTCCAATACGTGCAGAACTGGGTGAAAGGAGATTTTCAAAAAGAATACCACACCAGGGTAGCCTGGCAAACACAAGGCGTTTTGGCCGAATACGTTTGTCTGCCCGAATATGGCATTGTGAAGGCACCCGACAACTTAAGTTTTGAAGAAGTTTCTACATTGCCCATTGCAGCCGTAACGGCCTGGCACGCCCTCATCAATCAGGCCCACCTCCAACCCGGGCAAACCGTACTTACTCAAGGTACGGGGGGCGTTTCTATTTTTGCGTTGCAACTGGCCAAGGCAGCCGGAGCCAAAGTAATCGCTACCACCAGCACCCGGGAAAAAGAACGGAAATTGTTGGAACTGGGAGCAGATGCCGTCATCAATTATACTGCACACCCCGAATGGCACCAGGAAGTCCTGCGGCTTAACAACGGCGAGGGTGTAGAGGTTACCCTGGATATTGCAGGGACAAAAACCATAGAACAGTCGTTACTATCACTCAAAGAAAACGGCTTTCTAGCAACTGCCGGATTTATATCAGGGTCGGCATTACCCATTGACATTCACAAGCATTCCATCAATTTGTCTTTTATACGTATTCAGGGCTTGGCGACGGGGAGTGCGGAAAGTTTTTCAAAAATGAACCGTGCCATTGAGGTCAACCATATTCATCCCGTCATTGATACCGTTTATACCCTGGAAGAGGTCAAAGAAGCCTATCAAAGGATAGAAAAAGGGGATATGGTGGGGAAAATCGTTATTTCAGTATAACAGGCATTCTTCCGGTTTAGCATTGCTGCTATGGTTTGATTCTTTCTGGTAGATTATCTATTCAATAAAACAAGAAAAGTCTTCGTCATATTTGGTTGGAATTACTTCGGTGATGTCATAGTCGGCAATTTCGTTTTGATAGAAAGGGTCTTGTCTGATGATGTCAGTCAAGGTTTCTCTGTCCACATTCCGAACTAAAATAACGCCACCTGTTCTCGGATTTTTTCTGCCGGAAAAAATGAATTTTTTGTCGGCATAATAGTTGTCCAGAAACCGGATATGCGGTTCAATGAATTTTTCTACTTCGCTAATGTCTTTCTTGTAGGTCAATGAAACTATAAACATCTTATAATTTTTTATAGTGTGTTTAGCCTTGTGTCTTGTGGCCATTTGTTACAATGACTACTAGCAGAAAACGGCTTTGCGAAGGAGCGGAAATAGAAGCACAAGCGTTCAATAGAGTACTGTCCTAGTCAACCATTTTCTAGTTACTAACTTACAAAAAAGGAAATAAAACGGTTGATACAGTAATAGAATTAATGCTACCTATTTTGCACATCCTGTCTCAAAAATCCGGAATCAGTCCGCTTGATACCAACTGCGGAGCAATCATTTAAACCATTTAAAAACGATAGATAAGCTAAACTCTTATTAGCAATAGTTTTATTTCGTCAATGCTAAAATTATTGTTAATACGCCAATTACGAGACATAAGGGCGAAAAATATTTCGTGTCACTTTCCCCAAACTTTGTGTGCTTAATTGTCTTAAAAAAACCAACATAATTGAAGTCTCCGATTGCTCTTAGTATAAAAATACCCGCAATTATCCAGAGTCCATAGGTAGTAAGCCATTGGGGTATGCTAAACGTTACCAGTTTCGTTACTATTAAAATAAAAAAACCAAAAACTAGTAAACCAAATGCTACAATTAATGTTGATACGATACCAGGATTTAAAACTTTTATATTGTTGTCCGCTTTGGTAGGAAGCACGGCATCACTTCCCCATTTCCCACCCGCTGCCCAATAGAAATGAATGGAGGAAATACATAAGAAAATTAAAAATAAAAGGAAGGCTATTAGCGTTGTCATATTCAGTTAAAATACAAAATTTCAATTTAAAACCTGCCGTTAAATCTTTTACTTCAGCCCTCCTATTACCAAGCCGATGTGGGCAGATTTCTTTTATTTTGCAATTTTAATTAACAGCTTGGTTAATTCATCCGGAGCGGTGATCATAGCATCGTGTCCTGTATGTAAAGCGTAGTAAGTCCACAAAGAATTGCTTTGAGCTTCTTTGCTTAATTGTTTCAAAACTGGTAACTGTGGATTTGTACAAGCAATGTAAACCAGTGGTATGTTATTTCCGAACGTATGTTTTAATTTTAATTTCTGGCTAAATGTACGGTAAGGCTGTGGAGTTAGTCTTTCATTGACCCATTTGGCTTTTAGCCTATCGGTTACACCAAAGTTTTCTGCCAGGATTGGGGGAACGTTTTGCTTCTTTTCCATTAATGGGTTTAGTTGGTTCTGTGTTTCTTCTGTTTGGATAGAAAGGGCACTTTCACCATTATGGACAATCATGGCATCAAGATAAACTAATTGGCTCAATCGGTTGGGAATGCTATCCGCAACGCCAGCGATTACCGTACCTGAATAACTATGTCCTACTAAAATCACCTGGTATAAATCCTCCATTTCTATGAAGTTAATGATGTCGGTAATATGTGTTTGTAAATCGATAGGTTCGTCAATCAGGTTTTTATGTTCGCCTAAGCCACTAAGTGTTGGTGTGTAAACTTCGTAGCCTTTTTTCCTTAACTCTTTAGTCACGTCTTGCCAGCACCAGCCACCGTGCCAGGCTCCGTGAACTAAAACAAATACAGGTTTTTCCGTTTTATGTTGAGCAAGAACCCTATTTGTTCCTACAATGAACAATAGAATAAGTATTACTAATAAATGTCTCGATACATGCATGATGTTCAGTACTTTTTACTTTTACACCAAAGTAAAGCAGTATCCAACAGGGGGGCAATAACTCACCCTAAAATGAGTTTCAAATCTTTTCTTTATTATGTCAAGTGAAATTAAAATAGGCTCATCCAATATGGATAATCTACAGGTTTTAGCAGAAGCCTGTGATGTCAACGCAGTTTTGGGAACTATTGGGCTTCGTTGGAAAATGCAGATTCTATACTGCATTTCAAAAGATGTTTATCAGTTCAGCAAGTTAAAAAAAGTGTTTCCTACTATTTCGGACCAAATATTAGGCAAAAGAATAAGTGAATTACAACAAGAAAGATTAATAACTAAAATTCAAATTCCTGAAACTGTTCCTCAACAAATTAAATATGAAGTTACAGCCAAAGGAAAAGAACTGTTAAGTATTGTATTGGATTTACACTTTTGGAGTCAGAAATGGACTCGTGAGGAATAATTCTTTTCTAACGTCAACCCTGCCATTTACAGCCATTGAGGCTTATGTCCGTCAGTTTGATGACTTCTTCTATGTGCTGCCTGAGTTTATCGTTCATTATGATCGTGTAACAAGTCGCGAAATAAGTATGCATAATTAGCTCTTAAACTCGTTTCTCAGCATCTGCTCTATACACTCTATTTCATTGGCATACAGGGATTTTTTTCTCTGTCCGAAATAAATGGTATTCTCCACATCCACATACCCCTCCCAAAGTTTTATAATGTCACCCGTCTCTATGGCATCCCTGCATAAAAAGTCAGGGAGTATCGCCAACCCCTTTCCACCGGATAAGCACCGGGTGATGGAAAACTTATTAGGCACAATGTAATTGGGTACAAAGTCGGGGCGTTCGTTAAAATTTGCTTCCCAGAATCGGCTAAGCGATTCCATATCAGCCGCGGTACTGTACCATATCTGGCTTTTCAGCCAATCCATCAATGCTTCTCTATCGGAGGATTGAAAGCCGGAAATATCGGTTTGCTTTCCGGAGACAAGCAGGAATTTCTCTGTAGTGAAAGGTTTCAAAACCAGGCTGCTGCAATTGCTGGTCTCTGTTGTTAAAATCAGATCTACCGAACCATGCTCCAATAGCTGTAACAGCTGTTTATTGTTTCCGAATTGCATCATCAGGTTGAAATCCAACGTCGGTATGTACTTTTCAAGAACGTGTTGAAATGTTTCCACGCACATGCCGATGCTGACGGTAGCATTGATGTTTCCGGATTTCTGTTTGAAACGTTGCTCAATTTCCTCCAGACAATTGAGGGCACCGATCATCTGTTTGTACAATAGTTTTCCCTTTTCAGTTGGGATCATCCGTCGTGCAGTACGCTCAAATAACGGAAAGCCGGTGTATGCTTCTAATGCGTTGATATGAAGTCCAACTCCCGGTTGCGATACGAAAAGCTCTTTTGCTGCTCCGCTCATAGTCCCGGTTTCATAAATAGCCCTGAACGTCCTGAACCACTCTAAATTACCCTGCATATCTAATTATTATTATAGTTAAGGCAAATTTAAGTTATTTTTCTTATACAAAGCAGCGGAATAATTTTGGCCGAAAATCAGGATTATCAACCATGAAAATATTTGTCATTAACGGCGGGCAGCATTTTGCCCATTCAGGAGGAAAGTTCAACAGCACATTGGTGGAGCTGGACAAAACATTCTTTACGCCAGAACAAGGCTTTGAGCTTCAAATTACAGACATCAACGAAGATTATGACCTGCTTGAAGAGGTTCAGAAATATGTATGGGCAGATGTAATCATCTATCATTTTCCGGTATGGTGGTTCTCTATGCCCTACCGGCTAAAGGAATATGTGGACAAGGTTTTTACGGCAGGACACCGAAAGGGGATGTTTTACAGC
Source organism: Siphonobacter sp. SORGH_AS_0500 (assembly GCF_002838835.1). Taxonomy (GTDB): domain Bacteria; phylum Bacteroidota; class Bacteroidia; order Cytophagales; family Spirosomataceae; genus Siphonobacter. Next base: position 146,005 of record NZ_NHPP01000007.1, on the reverse strand, counting down.
GACGGAAGAAAGGCCGACAATCCCAATATCAATTACGGCACCGGAGGCACGATGCAGGGACGGAAGTATCTGGTAACCACTACCTGGAATGCTCCTGAAACGGCGTTTACATTGCCGGGTGAATTTTTCAACCAGACGAGTGTAGACGATGGCGTTTTATTTGGCTTTCACCGGATGAATGCATTCCTCTCCCTTGAACGTATGGAAGGTATTCATTTTCACGATCTGGAAAAGAACGTTACCCAGGAACGGGTGGACAGTTACCAGGAAAGGTATCACAACCACCTTAAATCTATTTTCCATCCAGACGACAAAAGCGATGATCAGGTTTACATCACCGCCATTGTCAGGGGGCGGCCCGAATACCGTAGCCAGCTAAAAGACATCCTTGGAAATCTTGTTCAGGAAAGCCGCAAGGAAGTTTCCTGCCTCCGGTACGACCTGCACACCACCGTTGATGATCCCGACACGTTTACGTTCTATGAAATATGGAATGATGCCAAGGGCTTAGAGGAGCATAACCACCAGCCGCATGTAAAAGCATTTGCTGCGATAATCGACACCATGCTGGTTGAGCAACCCATTATCCTGCTAACAAAAAAATAGCATAAAATGAAAGCAGTCGTATTAAACAGTTTTGGGGCGGCAGGTAAAGTATTCGAAACAATAGAATTGCCTGTGCCGGAAATTAATGATGAAGAGGTTCTTATAAAAGTAAAAGCCACATCGGTAAACCCCATTGACTATAAAATAAGAAGCGGGCATTTACCGCACTTGGTCCCTGCCTTTCCGGCAATACTTCACGGGGATGTTTCGGGAATAGTGGAAAAAACGGGAGCTAATGTCACCGCGTTTCAGGCGGGGGATTATGTTTACGGTTGCATCGGTGGCGTAGCAGGAATCGACGGAGCTTTGGCTGAATATACAAAAGCGGATTACAGGTTGTTATCCAAAATGCCCGGCAACCTGAATTTTGCAGCAGCGGCCGCAATCCCCCTGGCAGGAATTACCGCTTACGAAGCGATTTTCCAGAGAGCCAACCTACAGCCCGGCCAGAAAGTACTGGTTTATGGCGGTGTCGGCGGAGTCGGGCACTTGGCCGTTCAGTTTGCCAAGATATCAGGGGCACAAGTATATGCAACGATCTCCAACGAACAGCAAGCTGCAATAGCCAGGGAATTAGGAGCAGATTATACGATTGATTACAAGAAAGAAACCGTTACGTATTTTATAGATAAACATACGGGCGGTAATGGATTTGATGTAGTCTTCGACACCATTGGAAATCAGCATTTAACGAATAGCTTTGAAGCGGTTAAAAGGAAGGGAACTATCGTAACAACCGTGTCCCTGGATACGATTGATCTGTCGCCTATCCATGAAAAAGCACTGGCGTTCCACACGGTGTATATGATCCTGCCTGTTCTTTATAATGATGCAGCAGGAAAACAGGAACATGGCCAAATCTTAAAGCACATCACCGAACTCGTAGAACAGGGGAAAGTAAAGCCCTTGATAGACGATAGACAATTTACGTTGGAGCAGATTGCCGAAGCTCATCATGCTGCAGAAGAATTTAGAAACACAGGCAAAATCGTTGTTTCCATATAAGTTCATCGATGTTATGGTCTGCCTGGTAACCGTATTCCCGCGAAATTGAGCGATGGCCTTGAGGTTACTCATAAATGTCATTGCTACTTTGGGGAAGAATTTTAGCCACATTTGATTTTATACCATTAACCGTAGTGCCTGCCTGTAACAAATCTGCCGTTCCGCTTAGTAGATTGTGCGGAAAAGGTAAGGCCGGGACAGACAATTCATGTAGCCATTGCAATTCTTTGTCGGATAATTTTAATTCTGAAGCCTGAATATTTTGTATCACTTGCTCCATAGTTCTGGCTCCAAGCAAAGTCGAAGTAATTCCTTTTTGGTGCATTACCCAGGCAATGGCAACTGCCGATACAGGTACATTCCTATCGCTTGCAATAGATGCCAATTGGTCGATTATCTGATAGGCTTTTTCGGGTAGTTCGGCACTCATCCGGCTTTCATTTCTGCCACTTAAATGCTGCCCTTTATTTCCTCTTGTGTATTTTCCGCTTAAAATTCCTTCTTTTAGTGGCGACCACGGAATAACACCCAACCCCATTTCCAAAGCCATTGGGATTAACTCATTTTCTACAGAACGTTCCAATAACGAATATTCCAACTGCAAACCAATGAATGCGGACCAACCCCTGAATGTAGCAATCAGTTGAGCTTCTGTGATTTTCCAGGCCGGGGTGTCGGAAATAGCGATGTACCTTATTTTCCCGTCTCGGACCAAATCGTTCAATGTGGATAGCGTTTCCTCAATAGGCGTATGCGGGTCGAAAGCGTGAAGCCAGTAGAGATCAATATAATCAGTTTGCAAGCGTTTTAATGAATGTTCTAACGATTGAATGATACTTTTCCTGCCTGCTCCTCCACCGTTGGCATCATAGGGATACAGATTGCCCCAAAACTTTGTAGAGATGACCAACGCATCTCTGCGGACGGTTTTCTTTGCCAGGAAATCCCCGATAATTTTCTCGGAATGTCCTTTGGTATAGATGTTTGCCGTGTCGATGATGTTGCCACCATGTTGAATATAATAATCCAGTATTTCATGGGCATCCGCAGGATTTGTACCCCAACCCCAATCTTCCCCGAAAGTCATTGTTCCCAATGTAAGCGGGCTAATCCTTAATCCTGATTTTCCTAAAGTTCTATAATCTGTTAAACTCATCGTATGGATTTTAATTATTGATTGAATTTTGACGTTTTTCCAACTGGAACGCTGCCTGCCATTGGGGACATTCCTTTTCCAAAGCACTTGCTTTTCACCGCTTAAGTGCTACTGTAATGCGTGGCTTCTGCGTTGAGGTTTGGGATTGGCACGGATACCCCAATCAACAACTATCAATACGTCCTTTGAACCTGATACCGTGTATTTCACATGATAAGTTTATGGCAAAATTAGCCAGTGCAGCCTCGGGGAAGTATGTGCAATCAGGCAAAGTGTATCGAAAATCAATCAGTAATCACCCCTGGGGATATTGATTTTTTACATTTGCACGATGAAGGAGCCGAACGCAATAGCGGATTTCTATAAATCGAAAAAGCAGAATATTCCTCCCTATTTCCAATGGGGAAATGGTCATTTTGACGTGCTGAAAATTGACACCTTAGAGAAAAGAGCGGAGGCCATTTCGAGGTTGTCTTTTAGCCGGAAAAGCCTCTATAAAATCAAACTTGTAAACGGAAAATGTAAATGCCACTACGCCGACAAGACTATTGAAATCGAAAACTATGCTTTAATTTTCATCAATCCGTTAGTGCCTTTTCTGTTGGAAGAAAACAACGATCCGATCCGGGAATATTTCTGCATTTTCAACGAAGAATTTTTCAACAATTACGGAAATATAAAAACGTATCCTGTTTTCCAAAATGTACAGGAAAATGTTTTTAATTTATCGGAAAGTCAGTATCAGGAATTTGAAAAGATCCTGGACAATATGCAAAATGAACTTTCTTCTGAGTATGACTACAAAATGGACGTCATACGAAATCTGACTTACGATCTTATTCACAAAGCGATGAAAATGAATAAGATACCTGCAAAAGCAAGCGTAAGAAATGGGGCAGACAACAGAATTACCTTATTGTTTGAAGAGTTATTGACACTTCAATTTCCACTGTATACGTCGGCTGATAATATTAAACTGAGGAAGCCCTCCGATTTTGCCAGTCAGCTATCCATATCCACCAATCATCTCAACAAAGCAGTAAAGCACATACGTAACAAAACCACTTCAGAAATTATTACCGAGCGAATTTTACAGGAAGCCCGTATGCTGCTAAAAGTTACCGATTGGTCTGTATCTGAAATCGCCTATTCGCTGGGTTATGAAACACCGTCAAGGTTTATCTACACTTTCCGGAAAAACGTCGGAATATCTCCGCTAGCTTACAGAAATGAAGCAAAATAAAAAATTACACTTTATTAATGATGTAGTTTTCCTCTGCTTTATCCAATCCTGCACTAACTACTTTACGGGCTATCGATATTGAATAGCCTAAGCCTTGATACGTGTACACCATAGTAGTGAAAAACGTATGAATGCACAATCCAAATCATCGCAGATATGACTTATCGAAATTGGTGCTCGCTAGGTATAGAAGCAGGCTATCCGGAATACATTAGATTATGTTTGTCATGCTGACCGGTGCGGCAGGAAACATCTTCGCTGGCAACAAAAATAGTTCTCATCCGAAGGTGCTTCGTCAGCATGACAAAAATTCGTTCTATAATAACCTATATTTAAACCCAGTAATGACTACCGAAAACAGTCGGCATGATCGGCAAAAAACTGGTCTATCGTTCGCGGTGGGCGACCCAGTAGTTTGCTCACACAATCGGTAACCAACGCTTTTTCGCCGTTACGTTGTGCGGTGTCATACGCAATAAAGGTTTCGATCAGAGCGGGAGGCAGGTTTTGCTGCTCCATCTCCCGGCGTGATTCCTCCAAAGAAATAGGCACATACGCCACCGGCTGTTGAACCACGCTGGAAATCGCTGCGGCAACATCATTATAATTCACAGCTTCGCCACCCGTCAGGAAATAGGTTTTAACGTAATGATTTTTCGGCTTTGTCAAGCAGTTGAAAGCCACTTCGGCAACGTCCCTTTTGTCTACGTAGGCTCTTTTCCCATCGCCCGTTGATTCGTGGAATTTGCGTTCTTTACGCACGCTTTCGGCCAGATCGCCCAGCCAGTTCTGCATCATGCCGTTAGACCTTAGGATGGTATAGGGAATGTCCGCTTGGGTTAAGGCCGTTTCGACCAGACCATGCATCCGGGGAATGAAGAGCGGAGAGGAGGCATAGGCCTCCCCGGAAGATAATTTAACGAGATGGGCGACCCCTGCTCTTTGGGCGGCCCGGATCACATTCGTTTGCTCCTGTATAAAATCTGGACTGGGGCCTGAGGTCAGGAAAACGCCACCACCTTCAGCTATGGCAGGAATCAGTTGCTCCTCATGGGCCATGTCGGCCTGATGCCATTGCACAAAAGGTAACGGGATGGCTCGTTTCAGGCTACGCGTTACCGCCGTAACGGGTATTTTGGCATCCGAGAACAATTGGATCAGATCAGACCCTATTTTACCAGTAGCTCCAAATACGGTAATTTTTCTAGCTTGCTCCATTTCACTGTTTTTAATTGACCAGTCAAATGTAGGAGCGACCAATAGCCAGAAATTGTACAAACCCGACAGCCGTAATTAGGTCCATTCGGGGAAGTTGACCAATGGACCGTTTGCTCTCGCCAAGAACTCTTTGGGCGTTGCACCCGCAAACTCCCGAAAGTCACGGATGTAATGCGATTGGTCAAAATAGTCGTTTTCGTAAGCGATATAAGTCAGCAATTGGGTAGGCTGCGTATCCAGTAACCGGAGTGCCGACTGAAACCGGTTGATTCGCATGAATCGTTTGGGAGAAAGACCGATATTCGTTTTGATCAGCCGTTCCAGCGAACGTTCGGAGAGGTTTAGTTGCGACTGTATTTCCTTCAAACTACATGGATTATTGGCCATCTGCCGGATAAAAGAAGCGACTCTGCCGTCGGCTTTATGATGGTTGCGAATCAGTTGCTGGGTAAGAAAATCGCTCAGCAGGGCTATTTTTTCGTTGGTATCTTCTGAGCTAAGAAGTCTGTCGCACAGGTCATTTTTCAGCACGCTGTCCAATGCGGTATAGCCATCGGTAAGCTCGTGGGCGTCCATCCCCAAAATAGCTTTTAAGCCTGCGGCTGGAAATGCACAAAGATCATATCGTACGTTCCGAAGGCCGTATTTTGCGAATGGGCTGTTGCCGGACCGTGCAGGTATAGATGCGGGAAAGGCTTTCCGTCAATAGTATAAAAAGAATCCGCCGTTTGCTGAAAGACAAGCCCCGGACAGCCATCCGAAACGATTCTGAAGGTATGCGTCAATGCCTCACTCCGTTGGTTTCGCAATAGCCCAAACCAGTGAACATAAGGTTTCAAGTGATCTGCCGGCTCAATTTTTAGGTATTCCATTCCGCCTGATCGTTTGTTAAGCCTGATAACCATGGCCGCTACGTAATCACTCCGTCTTGTGGTATTTTTATTGCTTTCAGCATATCTGCCCGTGCTTATGGGCTGCCACAAAACTAACTTATTAACGTGGAGACACCCACTCGTCCGCGATACAATCGTGGACAAACGGGACAATACAAAAAGCAAATCGGCACCGAGTTGCTTCCGTGCCGATTTACTTTTTATGCGAAGCCACTACATAGCTACAATTGCTGGAAAAATGCCCCCCTTCTACTTCGTCAATTTGAAGAAATGGGTGATCATACCGCCGGCGGCTAGCGTGTTCAGGGACGTTGACTTACCCGTGGCCGGGTCGTAGCTGTACAAGCCGTTTTGCTTCAACGACGTGTTGTAGACCGGCATGTAAATTTTGCCGTCGTACTTATACGTAATCGGGTAGGCATAGCCCGCCGTCAGGGGCATATCCGAAATAAACGTTGCCGTTTGGGCATTCAGATCCAGTTTGGCCCACCGCTGATTGGGGTCGTAAAAGGCCAGATTCGAAAGCTCCTGGTATTCCGACGACGTAATCGAATTGGTCGCCAGTTTGGCAATCAGTTCCAGTAAACGGGCCGAGTCCGGTTGACCCGACAGACAGGCGTACATGATGCCATTAGCATCGTAAACCCCACCGAGCAACAGTTGGAACATCAGATTGGGCAAGCCCGTTGCCGTGACGGGAGTAAAGCTATACGACTTATCGAAATCCGTGCTGCCTGCCGGTATTTTTAAAATCTGAGGTTTAGACCGTTTGGCCGCATTCGGTCCGAGCTGTCCGTCCAGCCCGTATTGCCCCTGCGTGATGATGTAGACATTGCCCGATTCATCGACAATACCGTTGTTGGCCCCCCGGGTGAACGGGTAAGTCGCCTGCTCATAGACCGTCGTTTTTTCCCATTTTCGGGTCGTCAGGTTGATGACCTCCACGTACACATTCTGAGCATCATAATACTGGCCGGTTTTGTAGCTGTTGGTGTAAAGTGCCGCAAACAGGCGGTTATCACTGGCCCGATACGTCAGATAAGCGTAGTTGTTCAGGTCATTATTCGGGAAGTTCTGGGCCGATGACATATCGATCTGCCCCAGGGATTCCATCGTCGACGGATTAAACATGAACAATGTGCGGTTACCTCCCGTAGAATAAACCCCCAGTTGATCGTTGATAATGATGACGGCCTGCAAATAATCAACCAGCGGAATACTGGCTACCTCTTCGATAGCACCAGTGGCCTTCACAACGGCCATTTTAGCCAACTTCTTGTCGCTCACCAGCGGAGGACCAAACAGATAATTTTTCCAGGCCGTACGCGGAACAAAGTTCGAATAGCTGGCTTTGGTCGTCAGGTCAACCGATCCCGAAGGCAGCGTCGGGAAGTAACCGGCGTAATACGTCTCGCTGGCCGATGTCTGCGAAATAGAGGCCATTACATAGCCTTCCTCCTGGTATTTGGAATCGGTGCCGGGGGTGGGCTCCGCCGGTTTTGAGCACGACAAAAGGGCTCCCGTAACGAGTACGGCAATGAATAAACGGTTCTTCATGGTTTAATTAAAAATTAGCGATTTCGTAGATGAGTTTGACGTTGACGCTCGTTCCAGCCCTGGGTACCAGGAAGTTGTCGAACAATTCGGCATTGAAAATATTCAGCACATTGAGTGAGGTGGTCAGCCCGGACTTGAGCAGCTTGTAGGAAACACCGACATCGGTGCGGTGCTGCACCGGCACGTAGGCATACGGCGTTTTGCGGGGGCTATTGTCGTTACCCACCTGGATGTAATTGAAGGGAGCGATATAATTATAAAACAGGTACGCTCTGAACTCACCGTTCGCGTTGAAGAAGCCCTTTTTTTGCCACGACAACTCCGTATTAGCGAAGAAGTTAGGATTGTTCGGAAAGGCCGCTCCAACCAGAAACTGATTCTCGGTCCCCTTCACTTTGGTGAAGTTTTTCCGCATGAACGTCACGTTCGTCTTAAGCGAAAAGCCTTTGTGATGCGTTAGCACTACGTCGCCTTCCACCCCGATTGTTCGTACCTCATCCGCATTTTCGTACCGCCGGAATACCGTATTTCCCAGAAAAATGACATCGCGTTGTTTGCGATAAAAGCCGTTGAGGGCACTCGCGATTCGGAACGTAGGCGATACGGGACAGTCTACGGTGACGCCCAGATTCAGGTTGTCACTGCTTTCGGGAATGAGATCGGTATTTCGCAGGATATCGGCTCCGTTGCCTACAAACTGACTGAACTGCGGAATCAGGTAGCCTTTCTCGAACGAGGTTCGCAGAAAGAGAGCGGGACTGATCGTGTATTTCAGGCCCGTATTCCATCCCCAGAAGCCCCCTTTTTTATGAATCAGCTGGAACGTGTAGTTTTCAGCTCCATCCAGTGTATAGTCAAACCGTTTCAGGGCGGTAGTGAACGTGAGCTTCGTAAACTGACCCTCATACTGTAGGCCCACGATGTTTTTAGTCAAATGCTGGGGAATCCGTAGGTAATCCTTCTCGGGCGATTCGAGATGATTTTCGCCAGCTATTTTTTGCTTGGCGTACAGATTGGAAACGAGCAGCGTATGGTTTGGGGTTAGCCTCACTGAGGCCGTACTTCGGTTAACCCAACTGTCAGTATAGGTGTCCGAGTAGCCATAACTATACTCGCCAGGATAGCTTCTCCGGCCCACAATAGCTCCGCTCCAGCTATACACATTTCGGGTCGTATCGACATAGTTCATGTGTTCTCGGCTGTAGTTACCTACGGTGCTGAACCGGACTTTTTCGCCCAGAAAGGCCTTCTCGTATTTCAGCGTCGAAGAAAGATTATTAGCATGGTAGATCGCCTCACCGATGGCGGTACTGGCCACGCGGGCACCATTCATGATTTCCTTGTAACCACCTGACTGGTTGAGCGTTAACGAAATTTCATCGGCCCAGGGCTTGCTATGAACGCCCACCGTAACGCTGCCAAAAAGCATCTGGTATTTGTCGTGAAAACGCCGGACCTCCTCGGTCTTATTTTTCTCGAACACCAGGGCCTTCATCCGGTAATCATTCGCCGAATAATTGTAAGCTCCCGACACCGTGATAAAATAGTTTTTTGCATTTGCCAGCCCCAGCGTAAAATCCGCCAGATGGGTGTTGAAGGAACCCACGTTGTAGGAGGCTCGCAGCGAATTGTAGGTTTTCTGTTCCGTAATCAGGTTGATTCCTCCGCCCATGGCATCGGTCCCTACCTCCACCGGTAGTACCCCTTTGTAGACATCAATCCGCTTGACATTGCCCAGGGGCAGGGTCGAAATATCGAAGCGTGGATAGATAAATTCCATCGGTAATCCGTTGATATACACCCGAACAGCCGTTCCTCGAATCCCATTGATTGAAATGTCCGATGCATCCCCCAAGGAACTCGACCGGCGTATCCGAACGCCCGACAAGCGGTCTACCACATCCGTGAGCAGCACATTCTGGGCAGCCACTTCCTTGATCTGGACACTACTGATCGTAATCGGCTTCGTCTCCTGAATTTTGGTCTGCTTTTCAGCCTTTACGGCTACTTCGTCCAGGTTTTTTGCCGTACTCGTGAGCACGATGGGATCAAGCGTGGTAGACTGCCGGATTGCTACCTCCTGCTCAACCGAATTAAACCCCAGGTGGCTAATAACCAGCCGATAGGTTCCCGACGCTACGTTGGGAAGCAGAAACTGCCCGGTGCTATCACTCTGCGTAATGTGTTTTGTATTTTTCAAATAAACCGTTACGAACGATAACGGTTTGCCCTGCTCATCGCCCACCCGTCCTCGCAGGGAAAAACGCTGGGCAAATAAGGGGTTTATGATTACGACTAAAAACGCCAGGAGTACCAATCGTTTCATAGACACGATTTTGTCAGATAAGTGTAGAATTTTCTCTGCAAAACTATTTGTAATTAATCTAATTAAATATAATTTTGTGAAAAAATTTATGCTGGCACTCTACTTCATTGTGTCTGGAACCTACTTGTATTATTCTAAGTCCAAGTACTTTCCAGCGAGTCTGTATCGGTTTACAGCCGCCTGGTCGTCGTGGCTGGCAGCATTACTGATTGCTCTGGCAACGGGCTTACTGATCAGGACCGAAGGTTGGGTTAGTGGGTGCTTGATCGGCCTGTGTGCACTCAGTCTGGCGTTGATGCTGGTGCCGCTCACGGCTGTTTTAGGGAAGACGTATTTTTACAGCCTGATTGGGCTGATGCATGGTTTGGTACTCCTTGACTTGTTTTTCTGATGCCAGCCCGAAAGGAATACCTCTCCACACCGGGCCAGCGAGCCCTGAAACTATCGGCGGGTATCGTTGGCGGGTACCTGCTGGCGACGGCCTTTCACCTCCTGCTAGCCGTTGTTACCCCCTTCCGGGAACAAGTGCTGTTATCATCTACCTTCACGTTTTTTCCGAGTTGGGTAGGGCTGATGATCCTGGCTTTTCTGGCTCGAAACGGCTGGAAAATCTGGGGTATTTACTTGATGAGTAGTGTCGTATTCTCTGGAATTATCTATTTCGCCCGATAAACAACGATGAAACTGAACGGATTAGGGAATCGGACGTATAACATTGTTTTCCATACCCATACGGTATCCGGAATTGTAATTAGCGTCGCTTTGTACATCATTTTTTTTGCCGGGGCCTTCACGCTTTTCAGGGATGAATTCTATCAGTGGGAGAATCCTTCGGCCCGTATTCCGATGGCCAAAAGCATGGACTACGACGGTGTTATTCACCAGATCAAACAGCTTCATCCCAACTTCGAAGAAAGCAAGCGAATACGCATCATCCTTCCTACTGAAGAAAAGCCCCTGCTTTCGATTCTTGGAACGCTGGCGAAACCCAAAGGCCAATCGGAATTCGTGGGTTTTCTGTACAATCCCGTTACCCGACAACTCCAATCGACGGATTCTCCGCCGACCACGGTGGGTGAAACCTTATTTCGGCTGCACTATCTGGATCAGGTGCCCTACGTCGGACGCTGGATTGCGGGACTGGTTGCCCTGTTTTTTCTATTTGCCAGCGTAACGGGTGTACTTATTCACTGGCGGAACATCCTGACTAAATTCTACGGTTTTTCACTGAAAGGCTCCCGAAAGCAACTCTGGACGAATGCCCACACGGTTTTCGGCCTGATCGGGCTTCCCTTCCAGCTCATGTACGCCATTACCGGAGCGTTTTATCTGTTACTGATCCTGATTCTTGTACCGGCGGTGATGATCCTGTACGGGGGCGATCAACAAAAAATCTATGGACTCATCCGGCCCAATGAAACCGTTCAACTAGCGGAGAAGGCTCCCGTTACGAAGGGGAATCCCTCCATCGCCACGATTGTAGACAAGCTCGCGACCGACTACCCAGACTACACGGCCACGGTTCTGGAAATCAGGAACCTGAACCGGACTGATGCCCTGGCCTCTGCCCGACTCGCGGATCAAACGTCGTTTACGGGCGATGGCCTGGTGGCGGTTTACATGAAAGACGGCCGGAAAGCGGTTGAGGTTCTTCCGGGTCGTAAGACGTACGTTCAATCCGTGGTCGATGGCATTGCCCGACTCCATTTTGCCCGCTTTGGCGGCCTGTTGCTCAAAGGAATCTATTTCCTGCTGGCCCTATTTACCTGCTTCGTCATCATCAGTGGCGTTTTGCTCTGGAAAGAAGCCCGCAACAAGAAAAACTACACTGATCAGCAAAAGCGATTTCACCATCGGGTCACGATGATTTACCTCGCTATTTGCCTGAGTCTGTTTCCGGCCGTTCCGTTGCTATTCATCGCCGAACTGGCCGTGCCGGGTCAACCCGAATCCCATGCCATGCAGGTAAACGCCATGTTCTTTTTGTCCTGGCTGGCTCTGGCCCTGGTCGGACTAGGGCTGAAAACAGAAGCCCGGCAAACCCGCTTGTTTCTGCTGCTGGGTGGCGTTTTTTCAGTATTGGTTCCTGTGGCGAATGGCCTTCGAACCGGCGACTGGCTCTGGCGTTCTCTGAGCGAAGGCAAGCCGTACATATTTGGAACCGATGTAAGCTGCTCCTGATCGGTATCGCTACACTCCTGATCTACTACGCCACGCGAAGAGCCCAAACCGCCGTATCATCCGAAAAAAATCAATACGAAACGGCATGACGGGCCAAGATTACCCACTTGGTTTCTAATGCCTCAACTCAGGATCTGAATTCGTTTTTTCATCATACAGCTACATCAAATCAGTATCGCCATGAGCAAAACACCTATTACACCTATACAGACTTCGCTGACAGTCAGCCGGAAGGAATACATCACTCCGCATTACATTCGCGTCTTTCTAACAGGAGACGATGTTGTGAAAATAAGCAACACCACCGTAGGCGTCAACAATAAGATCCTGATCCCACCCAAGGGTGTAGAAACCGTCGTTTTCCCTGAGTTCGACTACGAAAAGCGGCAGTGGAAATCGCAACCCGAAGCGGTTCGACCAACCGTACGAACGTATACCCACCGGGGCATTGATCTGGATACAAAAGAAATCTGGATCGATTTTGTCGCTCACGGCGATGAAGGTCCCGCGTCGGGCTGGGCCATCGGTGCTAAAGCAGGAGATCGGTTAGGGGTATTGATGAAAGATGGCAAGACCGATTTATATCCGCAGGCCGACCACTACCTTTTGGTGGGCGATGCTACCGCCATTCCGGTGTTGGGGGCCATTCTGGAAGACCTGCCGGCAACGGCCAAAGGAACCTGTGTGATTGAAGTACATGACAAGGAGGACGAACAGCCCTTACATACGAAGGCAGCTATCACGTTCATCTGGCTTCATAACGAGCATCCGCAGCAAGGCAGCCAACTGGCTCAGGTAGTACAGACGTTACCCCTTCCGGTCGAGAGCCGCTTTGCGTATGTGGCCGCCGAATTTTCTTCCGTTCAAGCGATACGTCAATACCTCAAAAAGGAAAAAGGCTGGACGAAAGACGAATTATATGCCTATGCGTACTGGAAATCGGGCGTGGCAGAAGACAAGTCGGCTACGGAAAGGCACGCAGAGAATAATAACGATTAGAACCTCCCTCCGAAACAAGTCTACTTTCAAATGGAAAACAAAAAACGACACGGGCAGACTCGTGTCGTTTTTTAGGGTAATGAGCAGATGAATCTACTTTACAGCTTTCTTATTTCCCTGCGGCCATAACCAAAATCGACCAATAACCAGTAGGGGAATGCTTAGGGTAAGCCAGGATAACACGTCCCAGAGGTCATTACCGACCAGGGCCGAAATAAGGCCGCCGAGGCTGACGATAGCCAGTAACAACGGAATTGTCCAGATATGCCAGAATCGATTAGTCATCAGTTGCGGGCGAATTAAGGGTTAAAATTTCAGCGTTCTCGATCTGTTTTGCCTTCGACTGTCCCATGCGGGCAATCTGAGCTTTGGTTGCTTTGTTGCGAGCAAACCACAGATACAAACCGCTGATTAAGACCACAATGGTTACCAGATCGAAAAGTGCCCAGATTATTTTTAGCGGGAGTCCGCCGTAGTCGCCAAAATGGAGCGGCTGCGAAAGAAATAAGGCATTGACAAACCAGGGCATGTCCCGCATATCGGTCAGTTTTCCCGTTTTGGCATCAACCAGTGCCGGTTTGATCAATCGTTCGGTAAGGGGTGTTTTACCCTTGGCAAATACGGCGTAGTGGTGCTTACTAGAGAACATCGTTCCCGGATAAGCCACCAGATACGGTTCCATCTCGGGGGCCGCCCGTCGGGTAACCTCGAAGGCCTGATCCAGCGAACTGAGTTTACCCGTCAGGGGAGCCGCGTTCTTGTAGGGAGCTGTCATCTCCGCCAGTTGACCTACTTGCCATAAACCCAGCACCACTTCCGAGAGGGTATTGATGACGCCCGTGAAACCAACCACAACGGCCCAGGCCACCGTTACGACGCCGAGCAGATTGTGTAAATCCAGCCATTTCAGCCGCGAAGACTTCTCGGTACGAATCATCCCGAAATCAAATCGTTTCATGATGGGTCCATACAGCATCAGCCCCGATATGATCGCCAGCACGAACAGCATTCCCATCAGCCCCAGAAACAGTTTACCGCCCATTCCCATGAACATGTCGGTATGCAGTTGAAGCATGACGTACATAAAACCCTCCTGATCATTGGGCCCTTCCAGCACTTTCCCCGTTCGCTCATCCATAATAACCGTTTTAAAATTAGTGGGAGGAGCCGTTAGCGAATCGGATAAACTCAGCGTTACGGTATTGGGCTGGTGATCATCCCAGTACAGAAACCGGATTACTTTGCTGGGATTGGCTTGCAGCCCGGTTTCTACGAGTTTATTCAGGCTTACTTTGGGGGTACTGGCGGGCAAGGTGGGAGCCAGCCTGGGTTCCAGCCCCTCGATTTCCTCATGAAAAATCAGAGGCAAGCCCGTCACGCACAGCATCAGCAGAAAAGCCGTGCAGATCAGACTGGTCCACTTGTGAATCTGAAACCAGGTTTTTACCTGTTTGGTCGTGCTCATACGTGTTCGATTATTTTCTGACAGCCGGGTCGCCGGGCGGATTAACAGGATTTTACAGAATCAATCTTGTAAATCCTGTTAATCCTGTCGTATAAAAACCTATTGTAACTTTGCAAAGCCCCAGAGGCTGCCCTCGTGGGCTACATTGAATACCTGAGTGGCTTTGGTGCCATCCAGTACGTAATAGCCGTCAACTTTCTGGCTTGGATTCCGAACCCAGAAATAGATTTTTCCATCTATTTCGGTAATCCCATAATCGTTGGCATAGGAGTAATCATGTTGCGGCATCCCTTCAATTTTGGTTTTCTGGCCCGTAGCCATATCGACCACGTAATATTCAAAAATTGGGCTGGTTAGGTTGGAGAAGTTAGCCGCCAGCGGAGTAGAAGGTAACTCGATATAGATCTTCCCGCCTTTTACTAAGGCAGTAGCAATGGAAGCTCCGTTTTGTAAGTCATTGGCTTTCAGTATCCAGTTACGATCAAAATCGGTTTCGCCTTTCTTGATCCGAATCACCGAAGAGTTAGTAAAGCCCGTTCCCAGTGCTGTGCTGTAGAAATACAGGGCCCCATCATCGCCGAGGCTCCACATCTTATTAGCCGAGAACCCCAGCCCACGCCTTTCAGCCCCTCATACTTGATCGTTTTATCCAGTTTATCCGTCGCCATATCGATCACGGCAAACTCAATGTAGTTGTAAATATCGTCACCGTAACCCAGTGCCTTTTTGGTGCCATAGGTAATACCGGCGTACAGTTTACCTTCCTTCGTTGCCAGCGTGTGCTTGCCAATAACCTGATATTCCACCCCGGATTTTTGCAGGGACGACAGGTCGATCTCCCCGGTTCGCTGCATGGTGGTCGGGTTGAACTTCTGGATCTTGAGCGTTCCCCGGGTTTCGTCCAGGTAATAGCCGCTAGTTTCCGTAGCAATCACGTATTGAGTGGAACCCGCAATGAAGCCTCCATCGACAATGCTGCCATCGTTGGCTACGGTATACTTTTGCAGCCCTACATCACCAGCCGCATTGCTACGGTTGAAAAACCACTTTCCGAAAGCCCGAAAGCCAAAGGCGGATTTGACTTGCAACGCTTTCGACGTAATGGGGTTTACGGTCCCGGTCGGTATACTGGTGAACGCTGTCAGATAACCCGGTGACTGAAACTTGGTCACATCGGTCATTAGCACATATTTTGCGTTGGCAGTCGGGGTTGGCGTTGGGTTATCAGCACTGTCTTTGCTACACCCAGCGAGCAGGGCGATGGTCAGGCAGGTAAGAATAAACTGGGAAAAAGACGTTTTCATACAAACTTGATTAATAAAGGAGATAGTTCACTTTCAGATGGATACTGCGGCCCGCATTCTGAATGCGGAAATTGTCGTAAACGGGCGTATTCAGCAGGTTTTTAACCTGAACCCCCACCGAAAACCGGGGGCTGACGGGGTTATAGGTAAACCCAACCGTGTGGAGCGACTGATTGGGAATGATGTTGGGAGCATCGAACCGGGCCTTGCCCCAAAGGCCCAGTAATCCGCTTGGTTCCTGTGCTTTCGGTACGTAGTCCAGGTAATACTCCCTTACAAAAAGGTAGTAGTAATACAGATGGAGTTTATCGCGTGAGGACAGTACGTGCGAACACGTGCCCGTAAGCCCAAGATTGGCAAAGAAATAAGGCGTATTGCGAAGCCGGGAACCTTCGGCAATGCGGTTGCCGGTATCGAACAGCCGGAAATTCTGATACGTGAAATTCCCGTTGGCTCGCAGCCATTTCCACAGAGAAACGGTTAGGTCCGACTCCACGCCCAAGCCCCGTACGTTCGTTACGTTCTGGTTCTGGCTGAATAGAAAATCGACCGGAACCCGCAGAATCATGTCGTGCGTAATCCGGTAAAAGGAATTGACTTCGAGGGTATAACGTCCCGTTTTTTCGGTCCGAAAGCCCAGATTGACGTTCGTACTCCGCTCGGGGAGAAGCTGAAAATTAGAGCGGTTAAAGTTACCATCGCCGAAGAGTTCGTCCTGTTCCGGCAGTCGCGTGGCCAGTTCAGCCGATGCCCGTAGAAACGTTGATGGAGTCAATGAAAATTTAAGGGCTTCGGCAATTCCCCAGCGTTGGATCGAAGCCGAACGGGGCTGTTCCGTTCCGTAATAATCGGCATCAATCGCGTGGGTGTCGTAATGATAAAACTTGACAATCAGCTGGTTGGATAGACGTTCTTTGAGCAACGTCGAGGCCAAGCCCAGAGCGGCAACGGCTTTGTTATAGTTCGCCTTCACGGTCAGGATGTCCCGCCCCGATTCCCGAAACGTAACGCCCAGCGGATCGTGGCCCACGCGGGTCATGTTGGACGAA
This sequence comes from Siphonobacter sp. SORGH_AS_0500, assembly GCF_002838835.1. Lineage (GTDB taxonomy): Bacteria > Bacteroidota > Bacteroidia > Cytophagales > Spirosomataceae > Siphonobacter. The sequence goes on along the minus strand of NZ_NHPP01000007.1, from coordinate 129,003 downwards.
ACGAGATTGAATTCCAGTCGATGTTGATCGTTGAACGTATAGGCCAGATTTGTACGGGAGGTATGGTATGAAAAATCGAGCGTTGACAACGTTCCCCGCACAGAAATTTCGCCCTGACGGGATGGACTGGGAATGAAGTTCCCGTACCAGTCGTAGGTACCTCGAGCCGTATCGGTTTGAGTAACGCGAATCGTGTTGGTCGTCAGGAACTGATCGATGCTGAGTTTACCCACCGTTTTCCGGTAACGTAGCGTCGGGATGATGGAATACTGTCGACTCACGCTGGCCCCAAAGGGCTGCGACATCGTGGCACCGTATTGGTTCTGCCGATCAATATCGAAGCCCGTCACGCCAATTCGCAGTTCATCCGCCCAGCGTAGGTGAGTCAGTCCGCCGTAGATTTCAGCGTAATAGTTCGTAAATCGGTTATGAAAAAGCCGCACTGTAGCGGGTCGCTGAGTGGCCGTTTCCTGATCCGTTACGTTGACCGTTACCGGATAGTTGTTGTCAGAGCGGTTGAGGAAAGCATCGACCCCGACGAAGAATCGTCGGGTGGTATCAGTATACAGTGCATTCAACGACAGGCGATGGGTATTGAACGAACCGATTTCGTACGACCCTTCGGCATACCGGTAAAGCGATTTTTTAGTAATCAGATTCACCGCACCGCCCAGGGCATCGGCTCCTAAACTGGTGGGTAACACGCCTTTGTATACCTCCACCCGTTCGAGCATATTGACTGGCACAAGCGAGATGTTATAGCCAGCCCCCAGATAATCCATCGGAATGCCGTCTTTGAAATTCTTGATGGCCCGTCCCTGAAACCCATTCATCATCAAACCCGCGTCGGAGCCCAATCCGCCCGTTTGCCGGATGCGAATCCCCGCCGAACGGTTCATTAGCTCAACCAGCGTAGCGGGTTGCTCCTGTACCGCCTTGGTGTTAATAACCTCTGCCTTAATCGGTTGCAATTTGGCCTGCTGGGTTTCGGTTTTACCTGTTACCCGCACTTCCGAAAGTTGGCGGGCGTCTTCCTGCAACGTAATCGTAAGCTCCACAACGGGCTGATTTCCAGAACGAACCACCTGCATCGACGACTGGTAGCCGAGGTGCGTCACCTGCACCTGATACGTTCCTTGCGGAAGAGCGGAAAACGCAAACTGACCGTCGGAATTTGTTGTCGTGTATTTCTTTAGCTCGATCAGGCTTACCGTAGCACCCGGCAAGACCGATCCTTTCACATCCTTTACGCTTCCTTTGAATAGCCAGGGGACGGATTGTCCGTTCACCATCCAGGAAGCAAGAAAGGCCAGCAGAAATAGTAGCCTTTTACACATTTATCTGTACATTCGCTTATTAAGACTTATTCTTAATAGCGACAAAAGTAGGGTTGGATAAAGCCACCCTGGTAACGCGAGATGCAGTATTAATGCCGCCATAGACAGCCTTTTATGAAAATTGTATTTAGCTCCGACGACATCCGGGAACATAACTTTGTAAAGGAGTATTCCGAAGGGTTTAAGGCTGGAAGCTCCACTGGCATTCGGGAAGTCACCACTGAATTCAGGTATGCGGGTATCCACTCCCAGGCTCAGCGGTTTTCCATTGACGGAGTTATTGCCGGTTTTTTTCAGTCACGGCACGATTTCTCGTTCACCCACTACATTGAAAGCGATTTTCCGTACCTGCAAATGCATTTCGAATTAACCACTCAAGGTTGTCTGTACAAGCCCAAAGGTGACTTCGAACCGCATACGCTCATCACCAAAGGACAGCATGCCCTGCTGTTTTACCCCGCACTGAAAGGCCCCTTAACGTACCTGAAAACGCCCGGTGGCTCGAGCGTTGAAATTGAATTATCGCTGGATTTTCTGCGTAAGATATTCAATAACGACCTCGAACAACTGGGTACGTTTGGCCGTCGGCTTGAACAAGCCCAACCCGCTTTGCTGGGCCAACAGAGTTACCCGATAACGCCCCGTATGATTCAGGTGCTGTCCGAGATTCGGAATTGTGAGTACGTGGGTTCTTTGAAACGAATGTTCGTGGAAGCAAAAATCGTGGAGCTGCTCACGCTTCAGATTGATCAGATTTTGTCGGCCCGAGACACCCAGCCCATATTGAAGAAGAAAACGCAGGATAAACTACAGGAAGTCAGAACCTTACTACTTACCCATCTGGATACGCCCTGTTCCATCGAGACGCTATCGAAAACCGTGGGCATCAACCGGACCAACTTACAGGAAGGCTTTAAACAACTTTTCGGGACCACCATTTTCGGGTACATCACCGACCAGCGGATGGAGCGGGCTCAGGAGTTCCTCGCCAGTGGCCGATACGAGACCATTGCCGAAGTAGCCGCATTGGTAGGCTACAAAAACCCGCAGCATTTTACGGCGGCCTTCAAACGGAAGTTTGGCTATCTGCCTAAGCAGCTTTTGAAATCGGACTAGGTGTCTTGAAATTGAATACACTCACTCCTGCCTCGTATCTATTGTTGGTAAGTGCTTTTTTATTGGACGAAGGGTTACTCGGCTTCTTTACTCTAACCGCAACGAAGGTATCGGTCAGAGCAAAAAACTTAGTATAATGAACCCCTGAATGCTTCTTACAGATTTGCCGGCACGGCTAATACCAAAACCTGGCTGATAGTTTTTGTCGATATTACCCAGATAGTCATCCCGCCAGGGTTGAAAACCATACTGTACGCCCGTTTCTAACCGGAAACGTTTCGAAAGCTTAAAGGTTAACCCGCCAGTTAAGGCCCCTCCCGCCAATAACCCACTAGCCTTAATATCTTCGCTGCTATTATTCATATCGTCTCGCCGGACGCCGCTCTGATTATAACCAGAGGCAATCACTTGAGCCCCGATGAAAAAATTAGTAGCAAGTTCATTCCCGGTTAAACTTAGCGGATATAATCGCCCACCGACTTTCCCAAACCAACCGGAAGTACATCGCTCATCAATCATATCATTGACCTTCATGCCGCCCAAACCGGCATAACCCGATCGATGTACATAGCCTGTATGAAGCGTTAAACTGTAGGCCGGATGCTTTTGAAATTCTGCGGTGACTTCCAGCGTACGAAGGGGTAACAAGAGTACATTGGCTCCAAGGCGGGTTTTCCACTGAGCAAAGCTTAGGTTAGCCAAGCTAAAAAACAGAACAATCGTCAGTAGTGATTTTTTCATGGGTCAGTGATTTTTATACAGGACGCCAAACGCACGAAAAAGGTTGTATTTCAGACTAGTAGAAAAGAAGAATTATTGTGATCAAACCCTAAGAGATTACCAGCTATATACAAAAAAAGAACTCCTGCCGCAGAGCCGCAGGAGTTCATATATAATGTTTTCAGAGTGTTCCGCCAAGTTCACTCTAAAAAGAGTTCTTACGTATATAACTAAACTTAGAGATAATTAGTTTATTAAGGGCTTTTTTTATTTTAAGTGTTTAGCAACTGTCTAACAAATAAGAGTTAACCAAAAGGAGTAAGCCTCTGCTTAATTCGGGTGACCATTGGAAGTAGAGTTTATGCAGCTATCTGTTATCGAGCCCCCAGATTTTATCCGGGGACAGACACGGTTGGTAATGATAGCTTATTTTATACCTGAAGGATACCCCGCAGTCGCTCGGCTTTAGCCGAGTGACTACCTAGCTATAGGCCTCTGGCCGGTAGACTGCGAACCAGTAGAGGATCAGCCAACAATTTTCCCCAACCAAAACAGGCTTGCGAACATCGGCCAGAGGCCTACCAGACTACCTCTCACTCGGCTAAAGCCGAGCGACTGCGAGGGATCATTTCATACCTGAAGGAGACATCATTACTTTCATAACAGAATCCGTCATTCAGAGCGAAGCGAAGAATCTTATGATCTTTTTCGAGCTGGTTGGGTCAGGCGGTCACTTGACTAAGCCAGCTTTTAATCTAAGCCTAAGATTACCTGAAACTTTTTCTTACCTATTTCTTTCACCGTCAGGGATATAAAATCGGTATAACTCGACACGCCAAACTGTTCGAATTTTTCACCGGATAATTCGTCTGGTTCCCAGCCCTGTAAACAGCTTTTCAACTGATTGACGTGTTGGGTGAAGAGTTGTTTAGCCTGATCTTTCGTTGAGAATTCTCCCAAAACGGCCTGATATTTCGTTTTCTCCTGTTCGGTCTCAAAAATAATTTCAGAATTTTTTCCGGGCAGAAAAGCGAACGAAGTCTGAAAGTGATCCGTAATGCCTGCTTTTTTATCGGTTTTGGTCTTCTTGCCCTTAATCCGACTGAAATGATCCTGATGTTGAGAAAGCAGAAAGTTAACCCGCTCGCAGAAATCCGCCTGCTCCGTTGGAAGGATTACTTCGGCGGGTAGCAGGTATTTCCGAATCACGTAATCGCCCGCACTGTTAGGATCGGTGGAGGATACTTTGAGCTGATACGTACCCATGACCGGAATTTTATAGCTCAATTTCTGGATACTAAAACCCGGAAATTCATCGGTATCTTTTTTCGTCTGCACCTGCTTATCAGGGCTTTCCAATGAAATGGCAATGCGATACCAGTCCGTTGCTGCTTCCAGCCGCAGTTCTTCGCCTTCTTTCAAGTTCAGGGTATAGGTATCGTAATAACTCTTGTCAGCATCCTGAGGGTCGGTTTTTCCGAGATTTCCCTTCACAATGTCATACGCAAAGGCCTGACCAGGTTGAAGCAAATGAGCATCGAGAGCGGTCTGGGAAGCGGGCGTTTTTACGGTTACTTTACCCTTTTTCTTAACAGGCTTTTTGGTTTTCTGAGCAAAGGTTGGCACGCTCAGAGTGATGAATAAAATCAGGTAGGGAAGGTATTTCATACGTTTTTGATGGTAATTTCTGAATGAAAAAACGCAGATAAAGTCAAAAACCTTACCTGCGTCCGAAATTATTTTCCTATGAACGGTTTACATCGCCACGAGTTGATTCCCCCGTAAAACGGGTAATACATCGTAGAGATCGTGTTGTAAGCAGTAAGAAATGTCTTTATGAATGCCTAAGCGGTGCAGACGACGCACGTGCGAAGAGTTCGCCACGAAACCTAACAAATCGTCTTTTGCTCCGACATAAAGCCGCTGTGCCATCATGGCGGCGTCTTCCGAAATCATAAATTCGTTTTGCAGACGATCTACCAGAGCCCCGGCAAATAAGGTGTCTTCCAGATTAGGTTTACCTTTCCAGCCCGCACATAACACCAGAATGTCGTATTGCTGATTGCGGAGGTATTGCGTTAAGGCTTCCAGATTCAGAAAAGATCCGATCATTACCTTCACGGCCGCCCGCGATTTGGTAATCGCCAACGTTCCATTGGTAGTAGTTACGGCAATGGTTGAACCCGAAAACTTCTCGTTCATGTAACTAAACGGCGAATTGTCCAGATCAAACCCCTCGGGCGTCATGCCATTCCGTTCGGCAGCGGCGTAATACCCCTGGTCGCGTAGTTGAACGCATTCTTCAATACTGGCCACGGGAATGATGGACTGCACTCCATAAGCAAAGCCTGTTACCATGCAGGACGTAGCCCGAAAAATGTCAACAACGACTACAATGGAATTATCAATTTTATGCTGATAGAGCAGCTCGGGAGTCAGACAAACGTCAATTTGTTTCATGAAGGGCTATTCGCTAATACCCGAACCATGTATTTGGTAAAGGTATTGGTTTGGGGTCGCAAAGATAAGAGAATGAGGGCACAAGAGCGAACGGGCTCTTGTATATTACCAGTCAAAATCCAGTCCCAGCGTATTTTTCAAATCTAATAAAGCCGGATTTTTATCGGCCAGGTAATTAAACTTTTCAGCCTGAGTGTAAGGTTGACGGCTGGTTTGCTGCTCCAGCACAAAGGCATGAATCTGAATCTGACCGTTCTTCAGCGTTTGCCGGAGATACATTAATAAATCCGATTTAAGATCGTTCAGCAAATCCAGTTGCACCGGGTTATCCACCCCCAGTTGAATCACGTTCCCTTCTATAGTAAAGACTCGATCAAGCATGACTACTTCGCTCATCGAGCCGCCCTGCCGCCGGATTTCCACGAATTCGTGCCAGGCTTTGTGCAGTTCTTCTTCAGTATAAGGCGTATTCTGCCGGACAATGGACTCTTTCTGTTCCGTTGTTACATCCGATTTTTCTTCAAAATTATTAAGATCAATCGTGGCCCTTAAGCGGGACGTAGCGGGCTTAGCCGGACGTGGCGGAGCAGCAACCGAAGTAACCACTGGTTCTTCCACAACCGTCGGAGCGGGCGTTACGGCTACCGCTGGCGTGGGGGGTACCGGAGGTGTAACTACGGGTGCTACCACGGGTGCCGGAGTAGCCACAGGCGGAGGAGTTACTGATTTTTCAGCAACAGGCTCAGGCGTTAACTTTTTTTTTCGGGCACCTCCCCATTTCCCTGAGCGGGTAACCCGGCCAGGTGTAATACCGAAGGCAGGTGAGCCATCTTGGAGAGGGTAATCTCCACGTGTAACCGCTGCTGCTTGGCCTGTTTATAGGTGATATCACACTGGCTGCCCAGACTCATTGCAGAGAGCAGAAAGGACAGCGACGCTTTCGCCGATTGTTCCAGATAGCGATTCTGCACCGACTCTGATACCTGTAATAAGCTAACTGTAGCGGGATCTTTACAGACCATCAGGTTTCGGAAGTGTTCGAGTAAACCGACCACAAACTGATGACCATCAAAGCCTTTCCGCAGGATTTCGTCGAACAATAACCAGGCTTGTGGGACGCTTTCAGCCAGCAAAGCCTCCGTCAGACGGAAGTAATAATCGTAGTCAAGGATATGAAGATTACTCAGAACGTCGTGGTAATGAATCTGACCGTCTTTAGAAAAGGTAACGTTCAAATCAAACATCGACAACGCATCCCGTAGACCACCGTCGGCTTTCTGGGCAATTAACTCCAAAGCGTCGTAGTCGGCCTTGATTCCTTCATTATCTGCGATATGAGCCAGATGGTCAGCCATATCCCGGATCTGAATTCGGTTGAAATCAAAGATCTGACAACGACTCAGGATTGTAGGCAGAATCTTATGTTTTTCCGTCGTCGCCAGAATGAAAATGGCATAACTCGGCGGTTCTTCCAGCGTTTTCAGGAAAGCATTAAAAGCACTCGTCGAAAGCATGTGCACCTCATCAATGATGTACACCTTTTTGCTACCCATCTGGGGCGGGTAACGCACCTGATCAATCAGGTTACGAATGTCTTCCACGGAGTTATTGGAAGCCGCATCCAGCTCATGTACGTTCAGCGAAGCGTTGTTCTGAAAAGCTACGCAGTTTTCGCATTCACCGCAGGGTTCCACGCGGTTATCCAGCCGCAGGCAGTTAATCGTTTTAGCCAGAATTCGGGCACAAGTCGTTTTACCCACTCCACGAGGTCCACAAAATAAAAACGCCTGAGCCAGGTGATTCGTCCGAATGGCATTTTTTAGCGTCGTCGTAATGTGCGACTGCCCCACCACTGAATCGAAAGTCACCGGACGGTATTTTCGGGCCGAAACCACAAACTGCTTGTCTTCCATGCCGTGAAGTTACGAACGGATTTCCGATTGAGTGTAGGGATCGTTAAAGATTCAGATGCCCTTTTAAGCTAGTGACCTGACTTTCATTTTAGTATTTCACCTACGTAAAAGCCTCGCTTTTTACACAGAGAAAGCGAGGCTTTTGACTTGCAGGATCACTAAATTCTTACCGAATGGAGAACTCTTCTTCGGGTAAGCCTTCGGTCTGTTCGTAGGCGTCATCCATCAGGATAAATAAATCGATGGTTTTCAGATGCAGCATATCCGAACCGTGCTGAGCCTGATCGGTTAATACCCATTGGCCCGATTCATTCTTCCGCCATAACTCTGCATAAAATCGGCGAGAATCAATTACCAGATATTCCTGTAGAGATTCGAGTGCACGGTAATTTTCGAATTTACTACCCCGGTCATAATTGCTGCTTTTCGCAGACATGACCTCAATGATCACTGCCGGGTTGAGTAACGTATCTACCTGGCTATCCGAAAAATCGGGTTCGCCTACGGTAATGGCCAGATCGGGATAGGTATAATAATTGGTCTCGGCTACAAAAATTCGCTGATCGCCCGTAAAGCTGTGACCGAGCCCCTGTTCCTGTAAATGCTCGTCAATGGCTCTTGACAGGTTTTCCTGAATTAAGTTGTGATACTTACCCCCCTGATTTTCGGAAGTAAGTTCATTAAGGTCAGTCATGGTAATCATCTGACCATTGAAATATTCGCTTTTTACTGTAGCGGTTCGTTCAGTTTGCAGGTATTCTTCCTGACTAATAAACGTGCGTTGAAGGGTAGCCATAACCGTTCTGAAATTAGAAGTTAATGCTCGATAAGTTACCAAAAAAAATTGGCCAGCGTTTCCAGGCCTACTTGAACTTCCTGAAAATTGTAAACCGAGGCACGCTGCCTTTCGGGAAGTTGCAAGAGGCACTACCGGAGCTCAGAAGCGGCGAATCATGTCTCTACGTGATTTTACAGTTACCCTTAACATTTCCAGTACATTTCCTTGGCGATTTCAAAAATCCCCAATACTTTTGCCCGGTCTAATTACAACTATGGCAACGATTCTGTACACGGCTTCTTATTATTACTACTACGCCAATGCGTAGAGCCGGGTAGGAAATTGTCTTTTCAAAAAGCATTGTATCATTCCGCAGCCGGCCCGTATGGAGTCGGTTTTTTGTTTTTATACCCAATAACATGGCAACGATTCAGCCCGCTCAGCGGCTCAGTTTGGTACAGGAATACTACTTTTCGACGAAACTCAAGGAAATCGCCGAAATGAAGAGCCGTGGCCTCGACGTGATTAACCTTGGTATCGGCAGCCCCGACCTGCCTCCTTCGTCTCAAACCATCGACGCTCTAAGCACGTCTGCTCAGAATCCCCGCAACCATGCCTATCAAAGCTATGTAGGTTTGCCCGCTCTGCGTCAGGCATTTGCGACCTGGTACCAAACCTATTTTCACGTAGGACTTAATCCAGCGAATGAAATTCTGCCCTTGATTGGTTCAAAAGAAGGAATCATGCACATTGCCATGAGTTACCTGGAACCGGGCACCGTTACGCTCGTTCCTAATCCAGGTTATCCTACGTACAAGGCCGCGTCATTACTGACCGGAGCGGAAGTTCGGGAATACGATCTTTCGGAAGAAAATGGCTGGTTACCCGATCTGAAAGCCTTAGCTCAAACGGACTTATCTAACGTGAAAGTCATGTGGGTAAATTACCCTCACATGCCTACGGGAGCAAAAGCGACACCTGCCTTATACGAAGAGTTAGTAGCATTTGGTAAAGAGCACAGTATTCTGATTGTCAATGATAATCCTTACAGTTTTATCTTAAATAACGAGTACAACAGCATCCTCTCGGTGCCCGGAGCGAAGGAAGTGGCTCTGGAATTAAATTCGCTTTCCAAGTCACATAACATGGCGGGTTGGCGAATGGGCATGCTGGCCGGTGGTGCGGAGCATCTGGCAAACGTCGTTCGCTTCAAATCCAACATGGATTCCGGCATGTTTTTACCTTTGCAGGAAGCCGCCATTGAAGCGTTGAATAATCCCGAATCGTGGTACGATGAACTGAATGCCATCTACGCCGAGCGTCAGAAAAAAGTATTTGAGTTACTCGACCTGCTGGATTGTAGTTATGATCCCCAACAGACGGGTATGTTCGTCTGGGCTAAGATTCCTTCGACGTATGCAGATGGGTATGCGTTGTCCGACGAAATTCTTTATAATGCCAACGTATTCATTACCCCAGGCGGCATTTTTGGGTCGCAAGGCAATGGTTACATTCGGATTTCGCTGTGTGCAGAAGTATCTGTTTTTGAAGCTTCTATCTTACGAATTCGGCAAACCCGAGGCATTTGCTAAGTCCCATTGTCAACGGAAAACCATAAACTGAAAACTACGAACATGACTGTAGGAATTGTTGGGATTGGCTTAATTGGCGGCTCGATGGCCCTGGCCCTCAAAGAATCAGGCTTTGCGGATACCATCATTGGGGTGGATAAGCAGGTTGAGCACGTCGTGAAGGCTCTTGAACTGAAATTAGTAGATAAAATGGCATTGCTCGACGATGCCATTAATCAATCAGACCTTATTATACTGGCCGTACCCGTTGACGGGCTGCTCACACTACTACCATACGTACTGGACCGGATTGATAAACAAATTGTTATCGATGTAGGATCGACGAAACGTCCGATTGTCGAAGCAGTGAAGAATCATCCGAACCGTCGCCGGTTTGTGGCAACGCACCCGATGGCGGGTACGGAGTATTCTGGGCCTGAAGCAGCCGTTCGGGGCTTATTCACCGGAAAATACAATGTGATTTGCGATGCTGCCGACTCAGATTCGGATGCTGTTGCAACGGTAAAAGAGCTTTATGAATCGATAGGCATGAAGATTACGGAATTCGATTCCGTATCCCATGACGTACATACCGCCTATATCTCACACATTTCACACATCTGTTCCTTTGCTCTGGCCCTAACCACGTTGGAAAAAGAAAAAGAAGCGAACCGGATTTTTGAATTAGCCAGTTCCGGTTTTGCCAGTACGGTTCGTCTGGCGAAAAGTTCACCCGAAACCTGGATTCCTATTTTCCGTCAAAACCGGGAGAACATTCTGGATGTACTGGATGAATACATCAATAACTTATTGAAATTCAAGGGATTAATGTTGTCCGATAGTTACGACCGTTTTCAGGGTTATCTAAAAGACGCGAATGATATTCAGCGGATTCTGGAGTAGATTTTGAGTGGTTAGGTAGGGGTTGTTAGTGGTTAGCAAATGGATGTACGAACATCTATGAATTATTTCAAACAACTAATAACCAATAACCAATAACAAATTTTCCCCGCGACTTGCTGATTGTCAAAAGATTTCACTACCTTTGCAGTCCATTTTTCAGGACCAAACATAATTTAAAATGTACGCAATTGTCGAGATCGCAGGTCAGCAATTTAAAGTCGAACAAAACCAATACCTCTACACGCACCGTTTAGCGGGTGAGGAAGGTGCTGCCCTTGTGCTGGATAAGGTTCTATTGGTGGACAATGATGGTGCCATTACCGTTGGTGCTCCTGTCGTTTCAGGTGCTAGCGTTAAAGCTAAGATCCTAAGCCACGTTCGTGGTGAGAAGGTCATTGTCTTCCGTAAGAAACGCCGCAAGGGGTATCAGAAGCAAAACGGCCACCGTCAAGACCTGACGAAAATCTTAATCGAAGAAATTTCATTGTAATTGGTTGTAGCGAAGAGTTGAGGAGGTTGGAACGTTTTTCAATAAGCTCAGCTATAAACTATTAACTAAAAACCAAACAAGATCATGGCACACAAGAAAGGGGTCGGTAGCTCCAAAAACGGCCGGGAATCGGAAAGTAAACGTCTCGGCGTAAAAATCTTCGGCGGACAAGCAGCCATTGCTGGCAACGTATTAGTTCGTCAACGCGGAACTCAGCACAATCCTGGCCGCAACGTAGGTATCGGTAAAGACCACACACTTTTCGCTTTAACTGACGGTGTTGTAGAATTCAAGAAAGGTCTGAAAGGACGTTCTTTCGTTAGCGTTCTTCCCGTAGAAGCAGAAGCTTAGTCGGTTATCCGTTTTTAGTGAGCTGTTTTCCGTTTACTAAAACCCGATTACACCAAGCATTGAAAATCCCGTTTGAATGTGATTCAAACGGGATTTTTCGTTTGTTATCATTGGTAGAAACGCGACTTTATCGCATCTGGGTTAGAAAGGGAGTGCTATTGGGAATGATGCTACCAGTTCCTCAGCCCGGTAGCCGCAATGAAGTCGCGTTTCTACGTTTGATTTTCATTACTAAAAACAGATAACCTGAAACCGAAACCTGTAAATTCGTGTTGGATAAACACCTATAACTACAGATATTCCCAGCGTTATGCTCCGACCACAGGTACTTGTCTATACAGAAACGACGCCGAACCCGAATTCCATGAAGTTTGTCATCAACTTCGAACTGGTTCCTGAAGGCGTTTCCTTCGATTTTGCTTCTCCTGAAGAAGCCATCTCTCCCGAAAAAAACTCTCCTTTAGCCGTTGAATTATTCGGCAATGACTGGGTTCAACGGGTATTTATTTCCTATAACTTCGTTACCGTAACGAAAGACGAAGAGACCGAATGGGAAGAAGTGTTATTTGAAACGAAGCAACTCATTAAACGATACATGGATACGGGTAAGCCCGTATTAACCCGTGCCGCCGCCGAAACGCAACACGACGTTATTAATGGTGAGCAGGATTCTGATACCGTTGTCAAAATCAAAGCCGTTCTGGATCAATACGTAAAACCAGCCGTTGAAATGGATGGTGGAGCTATTAGCTTCTCTTCATTCCAGGAGGAAACGGGGCTAGTGAAGTTATTATTACAAGGTTCATGCAGCGGTTGCCCCTCTTCCACCATGACCCTGAAAGCAGGTATTGAAACTTTATTAACCCGCATGGTTCCTGAAGTGAAATTAGTAGAAGCGGAAGGCGTTTAAGCCTTTTCTGATATAAAAGTAAAAGCCTGAGTCCGAACGACTCAGGCTTTTACTTTTTATTACTTACAGATTAACCGCTAGTTTTTCATTCATAGCCCGAACGGTGGCTGCAATTTCGGGTAGTAAGTCTGGATTTTTTTCGATTCCATTTCCTACCACGACTACGTCGGCTCCGGCTTGCAGGGCAATTTTTGCCTTCTGAGCGGAGTCAATGCCACCGCCAATAATCAAAGGCGTTTCTACACTCTGGCGAACGGCGGCGATCATTTCGGGCGTAATACTTTTCAAAGCTCCACTTCCGGCATCCATATACGTTAATCGTAAACCCAGCATTTCTCCGGCCATAGCCGTACAGGCTGCTACTGCGGGTTTATTATTAGGAATCGGCGTAGTGTGCGACATATACGACGCCGTCGTCTGCTGGCCCGCGTCGATGAGCAGGTACCCTGTGGGAAGAATTTCGAGTCCTGATTTTTTCAGCATCGGAGCCGCTACCACCTGCTGCCCAATCAGATATTCAGGATTCCGACCCGAAATTAACGATAAAAACAAAACGGCATCGGCTGAGGGATGCACGTGCATGTTACTCCCCAGAAACAATACCACTGGAATTTTCGTGTATTCCCGAATGAGAGCGATGATTTCACCCATCTGAAACTGCGTAATCAGGCTACCACCCAGAAAGAAAAAATCAACTTGCTCTTCCTGAGCACGCTTCAGCAATGAAGGAAATTCATCCATCCGTACATCGTCTGGATCAATCAATACAGCAAATGCCTTTCGACCTTGTTCCCGAAACGTAATAAACTGATTAAGAATCGGTTTTATCATGAGAGTGCGTATTCAGTTAAACACGAACGCGGTTGAAGGGTAATCTATTGCCTCGACACGTTCCATGGAATAATTGCTCAGAGACCTGGCTGGGTCTATGCCTGATGCTTTTTCAAAAGTACGAACTTTGGCTGGAAATAGCCTTTAAGCTTTTAAATTGCTCGTGTGTAGCCCTACTTTCGACCTTCGTTAGTAGGAGCATGAACCTGTTTTACTACCGCCTGTACCCGTTCCCAATCGGTATAAGAAACGTCATATTCCGGCACGGAGGGCACTCCTCCCAGGGCAATTCCTTCTTTGCGGTACATCATCCGGCTATCGCGGCTTACCTTGCCTGATAAATGCAGGGCGTCCACTCCCGTATCCAGTAAGGCCTGAGCATTGGCGGCATTAACGCCGCTTCCGGCCATGATTTCAATTCGGCCCGCCGCCTGCGTTACCAATTGTCTGATCAATTCAGCCCCATCGGGAGCTTTATCCTGACAGCCTGAGGTTAAAATCAGTTTACAGCCCGTAGCAATCACGTCTTCCAGAGCCTGAACGGGGTCCTTCACAAAATCAAACGCCCGGTGAAAAGTGACGGGAAGCGGGGCCGCTAGCTCTACTAGTTCCTTCGTGCGGGTCACATCCACCTGACCGTCGGGTAACAGAATGCCCAGCACCAGGCCATGAACTCCCGCTTTTTTAAAGGCTTCGATATCCGATTTTATGACTTCATATTCTAAATCATCGTAACAAAAATCACCGCCTCGGGGCCGTAAGATCGCATTAACCTTTAAGCTCACCGACTGTAAGACTTTAAGAGTCAATCCCATGGAGGGAGTGGTTCCTCCTTCAAACGGCGAGGCACATAACTCAATTCGGTCTGCACCGGCCCTTTCTGCAGCAAGACAAGACTCTAAACTGAACGAACAAACTTCTACCTTCCGTAGTTTACTATTTTCAAACGAATGCATTTCGCTCATAATCAATAATTTATAGTTCTTTTGGAGAGAACGCTCTTTTTTTTTAGAAAGGAACGATACTTTTTGGAACGTTTTTTATTTTATTCGGGCGAAAAATAGGGGTAAGTCAGTTACGAAAACAAAAAAGACTTACTTTTGCAGTCATTTTTCTGGACCCATTATATCATTAGGAGGGAAAACGCATGTATTGGACCCTTGAACTTGCTTCCTACTTGGAGGATGCTCCGTGGCCTGCAACTAAAGATGAACTTATTGACTACGCTATCCGCACGGGTGCTCCCCTGGAAGTAGTTGAAAACCTTCAGGAACTTGAAGACGACGGTCAACCTTACGAAAGCATTGAAGAAATCTGGCCGGATTATCCGACAAAAGATGACTTCTTCTTCAACGAAGACGAATATTGATCTTCGCTGATTATTAAGCTCTTGGTCAGGCCCGAATTAATTCGGGCCTTTTTTATTAGGCTTGTAATAGCTTTTCTACCTGTGCGTACGTCTGTTGGGAGGCTTTTTCATCCATCAGGCCCAGTCCTAATCGACGATACAGAATATCTTCGGGCGTGCAGGCCATTTCCTGTTGCCGGGCAAAAACGACTTCAGCCCGAATAAAGGGGTGATTCTCCACTAAAAGCTCCTTCAAAGCGGAATTTTCACGCGTTAAATCAGCGACGTTCCGGGCTTCCGTTCCGTAAGTTCGGGCCAGATGCCGGGCAATTTCTTCCGTGAATTGATATTCTTCCTGAAGTTTCAGAAATAAGTCTGGTGTATAATTTTCAGCCCCCGACAAGAGGTATTTTTCCGTTACACAATCCCGATTTCGGATTTTTAATACCTCACAAACGGCATCAATGGTATCACTCGCCATGAGTCGATAAGTAGTCCATTTTCCGCCCAGAATGCTGATTAACTTCGTTTTATCATCAATTTCTACTTCGTGATCCCGTACCAGCGATTTGGTTTCTCTGGCAAACGTGGCTTCAATCAGCGGTCGCTGTCCGGTAAAACCTGCTTTTACTTCTACTTCCGTAATCGGCTTCTGTAAATACCGATTTACGTAGTCAATGAGATACTGCTTTTCTGCTTCCGTTGGCAGGGGTCGCTCGTTGAGTTGATCTTCCAGATCGGTAGTTCCGACTAATACCTGCTCTTTCCAAGGAATAAGAAACAGTACGCGTCCATCATCCGTTTTAGGGACCAGAATGGCCGTATTACCCGGCAAATGTTCTTTCTGCAATACAATGTGCGAACCTCGACTGACCCGCATGCGGGGTTGAGCTTTGCTAGAAGCCATCGTACGGATATGATCCGCAAACGGTCCGGTGGCATTGACAAAGACCTTGGCAGTCAAGCTATAATTTTTACCCGTTAAGGTATCCTGCACTTCCAGTTTACGAAGCTTCCCCGACTTGGAATACCCAAACTCCAGAGCTTTCGTATGATTTATTACCACTGCTCCTTCCTTAGCCGCCGACTTAATCAAAGCCAGAGCAAAACGAGCATCATCCAACTGTCCATCGTAATACAGAACGGCACTGTGCAAATGCTGGGTCTGTAACTGAGGAATTAACTCTATTACCTTCGATTTCGATAACCAGCGGCTCGGCTGAATATTCCGGCCACCCGCCAGCCAGTCGTACATCTTCAAACCAATGGTATAATACAACCCTTCCCACCAGTTATGGCAAGGCGTCAATAAAGCCAGCGGACGCGTGAGGTGAGGAGCGTTTTGAAGTAATGTCCGGCGTTCGTGCAGAGCTTTCCGCACCATACGAAACTGATCGGGACTCAATTGCTTCACGGCCTGCTCCAGATACCGAACACCGCCGTGAATAAGCTTGGTTGATTTCGATGATGTTTGGGCGGCAAAATCCTCCTTTTCAATCAGGCAGACCTTTAGCCCTCGCAAAGCGGCATCCAGAGCACAACCGGCTCCTGTAGCCCCTCCGCCAATGATACACACATCAAAAGGCTCTGCCGAAAGCTGTTCTAAAAAAGCGGCACGATTCATAGCAAAGAAGGATGAGATTCTTCAGCGATATAGAGCTTTTTCAGCATTAATTTAGTACTTACCGACGTTTTTATCAGAAAAATTTGATGAAAAAGCCTATTTCATGCGTAATTCATTGCTAAACGTTTAACTCATCCCTTTCGGTATGTTTGCCTGTCACCGTCGTCCTGATCGCTCTTTTTTCTGGCAAGGAAAGCCATTTCCCATCTGTGCCCGCTGCACGGGTTTGTACCTGGGTTATGGGTCAGGTATAGTGCTGGCTCTGTTTTTCTGGTCCTGGGTATCTTACGCAGCCATTCTGTTACTCATTCCTTTAATCGTCGATAGCCTTACCCAATCCTGGCAATGGCGAACCAGCACCAATCCTTTACGGTTCATCACTGGGTTACTCGGCGGCATAGGAATCATCGGTTTTACCCTTGCTCTGGCGTATTCGGCGACGGTATACCTGCAATCGTATTTTTCGTCCACGAGTTATTAATCAATCTCCAGCATAACCGGGCAATGATCTGAATGCTTCACCTCCGACCAGATCGCGGCATCTTTTAATCGGTCACGTAAGGGCTCTGAAACCAGATGATAATCAATTCGCCAGCCCAGGTTTTTACCCCGTGCTCCGGCCCGGAAACTCCACCAGGTGTATTGATGCGGTTCTGGATGAAAATGGCGGAAAGAATCGATAAATCCGCTTTCGAGGAAGCTACCCATCCAGGCCCGTTCTTCCGGTAAAAAGCCCGAGGAGTTCGCGTTGGATTTGGGGTTATGAATATCAATGGGCTGATGACAGATGTTGTAATCGCCGGAAATAATCAGATTGGGGATTTCTTTTTTCAGTTCATTGATATAGTCCTGAAAATCATGCAGAAATTCCATCTTGAAAGCCTGACGTAACTCGCCACTCGAACCCGAAGGCAGGTATAAACTGATGAAGGAAAAATCTTCGAAATCAGCCCGTAAGATCCGCCCTTCGTGGTCGTAAATTTCGTTACCACAACCGTATGCTACGTGTTTAGGCGTGTGTTTCGTTAATAAGGCGACCCCCGAATACCCTTTCTTCACTGCCGGATGCCAATACAGTTGATAACCCATCTTTTCGAAAATGGTATTATCAAACTGATTCTGATCCGACTTTACCTCTTGTAGAGCAACAACATCGGCATTCGTACTTTCCAGCCATTCCGCAAAACCTTTGGTCATGGCCGAGCGAATGCCGTTTACGTTGTAGGTAATCAGTTTCATAGCAAACAATAGGGGAAAGGAACCCTGCCGCCCGAACGACGACAGGGCTTTAATGATTAAATCTGTTCTCTTTCGAAATATTCTAATACATGCTGTTTCAGCAATTCTTCCTGACTTAATAAATCGACGAAAGGCAGCGGTTTAGCTAGTTTCCAGTGCGGCCAACCTTCAGCATCGAGTCCTTCAAGTTCATAATAACCACTGTAGCTCAATACTTTACAAACGGCGATGTGCATTAGGTCTTGCTTCTGTTCTTTGGTAAAAAACTGGTGGCCTTTACCCAGTTCCTGCACGCCGATGAGAAACAGAACACCGTTTAAATCGTTGGGGCGTTTCCCAATCATGCTTTCCAGCCGATCTAGCAAACTTTCCCATTCCTGATCTTTTTCTTTCATTAGACTTCGGTTTTACTACCCTGCAATTCGTCCCAATACTCCACCGCCCGCCGCAGGTGAGGAATCACGATGGTGCCGCCAATGACGGTTGCTATGGAGAAAACTTCCTGCATTTCGGCTTCCGTAACCCCCAGCTCGTGGCATTTACCCAGGTGGTATTTCACGCAATCGTCGCAACGCAACACCATTGAACAGGCCAGGCCGATCATTTCCTTGGTTTTGCTGGAAACGGCTCCTTCTGAATACGTATTCGTGTCAAGATTAAATAAACGTTTGATAACCAGGTTATCAGAGCCCAAAATGCGTTCATTCATTCGGCCCCGGTATTCGTCGAATTGTTCTACGAGTGACATTTGTTGTTAATAGCTAGTATGAAGTAAACGCTGAAACACAGCCTTATCTATTTTCCGGTTCGGATTACTTAGTCAATGGTAATCTCACTTTCCGTTTTCACAGCGAAGTTAGCCAAAAACTTACCCTAACCATGAAAAGCTACTGGGAGGCCTTCTGGGCCCTTCTTTTTCCGCGTATTTGTCTGAGTTGCCAGCAGGCCCTTGCCGAAGGAGAATACCTTCTTTGCACTACTTGTCACTATAACTTACCCCGCACGCAAAGCTGCCTGACGGGCCACTCGACCATCGAAGAAAAATTTGCCGGAAAGATAAAGATTACCAGTGCCCACGCTTACCTGAAGTTTCAGAAGGGCGGAAAAGTTCAGCATTTGCTTCATCAACTGAAGTATAACAACCAGCCTGAGGTAGGCGAATGGCTGGGGGGGCTATTCGGTTCGGAAATCAAAACCGCCGGGCTTACTGCCGACCTTTTATTACCCGTGCCCCTACACGAAAGTCGACTGCGGCAACGGGGGTACAACCAAAGCGATTCCATCGCCAAAGGCATTTCAGAGGTAACGGGAATTCCGTGGAGAAGTGATGTGCTACAAAAAATAAAGGCGACGACCAGCCAAACCAACAAAAGTCGAATGGAGCGTTTTCAGAATGTAGCGAATGCCTTTCAGGTTATTGAAAAAAACGGCATTGAAAATCAACGAATTGCCCTGATTGATGACGTTATTACTACGGGATCAACCCTCGAAACCTGTGCGGAGGTATTGCTTGAACACGGTTGTAAAGAACTTCACATCTGGACGCTTGCAACAGCCCTCTAAAATCCCAATTTTGTACTCCTTTTACGCTAAGCAAACCAGCCATGAATGCTATGAAAACGAGATTCCTGAACGCTTGCCTCGTCATTACTTTACTGCTCATCAGCAGTATTACCTCATTTGCCCAATTAACCTACTGTAACCCCATGGACATTGGGTATCGGTATAATTTTGAGCAGATGAATGAAAAGATTTCCTACCGTTCTGGGGCCGATCCGGTTATTGTCAATCACAAGGGGGAGTATTACCTTTTTGTAACGATTTCCGGGGGTTACTGGCATTCCAAAGACCTTTCCAACTGGAAGTTTATTACTCCTGACAAATGGCCCTTCGAGGATATGTGTGCTCCGGCGGCCCTTTCGGTAAACGATACGCTTTTTCTTTTTCAGTCTACGTTTGAACAACGACCCATTCTTTATTCGGTAGAGCCGGAAAAGGGCAAATTGCAGTTCTACAATCGCTGGTTACCGCGATTACCCAAAGACATTGGTCCCTGGGACCCAGCTATTTTTCACGATGACGATACCGACCGCTGGTTTATGTACTGGGGCTCTTCCAACGTCTATCCCATTTTCGGAGCAGAGCTGGACCATAAACGACGCCTCACCTATGCGGGTCCTTACCAGTCCATGTTCTGGCTCGACCCTTGGAAACACGGTTGGGAACGCTTCGGCCCGAATCACGCCGACCTGATGAAACCTTTCGTGGAAGGAGCGTGGATGACCAAGCATAACAAAAAATATTACCTGCAATACGGAGCTCCAGGCACCGAATATAACGTGTACGCCACCGGCACTTACGTGGGCAAAGACCCGCTTGGCCCCTGGGAATATGCTCCTTATAACCCTATTTCCTACAAACCAGGCGGCTTTATGAACGGAGCCGGACATGGGAATACGTTTCAGGATATTTACGGTAATTACTGGAATACAGGCACACCCTGGATTGGCGTAAACTGGGGCATGGAACGACGTCTGGCGATGTTCCCCGCTGGCTTTGACCAGGACGATCAGATGTATGCGAACACCCGCTTTGGCGATTTTCCGCATTACCTGCCTACAAAAAAATGGCAAAGTAAAGACGAGCTTTTTACGGGCTGGATGCTGTTGTCTTATCAGAAACCGGTTACCGCTTCTTCCACAAAAGACACGCTCAGAGCCAGTTTAGTTACCGATGAAAATCCACGAACCTTCTGGGTTGCCCAGCATAACCAACCGGGTGAATGGCTGACGGCCGACCTTCAGCATGAAAGCGAAGTAAAAGCCGTTCAAGTCAATTATACCGATTATGAAAACAATGTATATAATAGCGATTCCACGGTTTATACACAGTTTAAAATTCTGCATTCGAAAGACGGGAAACGCTGGGAAGTAGTCACGGACTTATCCAGCGAACCCAGGCGAGATCGGGCCTGTGCGTATGTAGCGTTTTCAAAGCCTGTACGTACGCGTTACATCCGGTACGAACATATCTATACGGCTGGTCCACATCTGGCGATTAGCGATGTTCGGATCTTCGGGAATACGCCCGGAAAAGTGCCTAATACCCCTACCAGGTTGAAAGTGGTTCGACAGAAAGATCAGCGAAATGCGGATATCCGCTGGGAAAAAGTGCCCGGTGCCGTAGGCTATAACATTCGCTGGGGCATTGCTCCTGATAAACTTTACCAAACCTATCAAGTCTGGTCAGATCAGCCATCCTACCTGGAATTAAGGGCATTGAACGTAGATGTAAATTATTTTTTCGCTATTGAGGCTTTTAATGAAACTGGCGTATCTACTCTTAGTACAATACTATCAATCAAATAAGAACTTTTCCCTTTATTTTGTCATATTTATAGATTTATTATCAATTATCAAACACCAAAAACTATATTAATTATCAAAAAAAACTCGTTTATTTACTATTAAATCAGCGAATAGTCAAAACAAACCCATTCGTCTGGCTATTTTGATGTTTACCGGGAAAAACATACCATCTATCGAATGGCAAGGTACCTTGTTCAGAAATGGTGTTAATCTTGTTCTATCAAGTTTGAGTTTAACTCACCTCAAAAAACGTTAATTATGATATCCGCTCCTGTCAGCTACATTAACTTTGATTCTACTCAGGTTGCCAGAACAACTAAGAAGATTGCCAAAGCTAAAAAACCCGTCAAATACGATCGGTTAAATACCCTGGTTTGGTTTGTTGCTTTACCTATGGGAGCATTACTGTGGGTTACTTTCATAACCTGGCTAGTTTCTATTATTTTCTAATACTGACTCATAAGTCATCAACAATAGTTTTCTTTGAGGCTCAACGTCATACGTTATGAGCCTCTTTGCTTTTAAAAATGCCCGCATCTTTACGGGTTTAGAATTTATCGACCATCAATACCTGCTGACCGATGGTAAAACCATCATAGGTATTCAGGAGAATGCTCCCGAAGGAGCAGAAGTAATCGATTGCTCCGATAGCATCATTGCTCCGGGCTTGATTGAACTTCAAGTTTATGGAGGGAAGGGGGCTTTGTTTACCACCGAGCCTACACCAGAAACCATCCAGAAAACCTACGAAGAACACCTCAAGGGCGGTACTACCCATTTTCAGATTACTTACCATACGGGGCCATTAAGCGGAATGCTGGCCGCTATTCAGGCTTGTCGGAGTTATCGACAGCAGGGTGGAGCCGGACTGGTAGGGCTGCATCTGGAAGGGCCTTACTTTAATCCCGTCAAGAAAGGAGCACATTTGCTTTCCTACATCCGAAAAGCGACTATCGCTGAGCTGACAGCATTAGTTGAAGCTGCGGATGATTTACCCCTTTACCTGACTCTTGCTCCCGAAGAAGCCGACCCTGAAGTGCTGGAATGGTTGCTGTCCAGTCCCATTCTTCTCTCCGCCGGGCATTCAAACGCGACGTATACTGAAGCCATCCAGGCCTTTGATCGGGGCATTGGACTAGTTACTCATTTATTTAATGCCATGTCGCCTTTCAACAGCCGCGAGCCGGGACTACTGGGAGCTACGCTGGATTCGTCGGTTCGGGCCAGTATCATCGCCGACGGTATTCATGTAGACTTTGCCAGCGTTCGAATTGCCAAGAAAATGATGGGAGATCGGCTCTTCCTCATTACCGATGCCGTCACTGAAGACACCCGTGGCGAATACAGATTCACGATCAATCCAGAACGCAGACGTTTTGAAGATGAAAACGGTACTTTATCCGGCTCTTCGCTGACGCTTATTGAAGCGGTGAAGAATTGCGTTAATGAGGTTGGCATTCCACTGGAGGAAGCTTTGCGAATGGCCTCGCTTTACCCCGCTCAAATCATTGGAAAAGATCATACGCTGGGCCGACTCGGGGCAGGTTACGAGGCCAGTTTCATCCTCTTTGATCAAAATTTTCAAATGAAGGGCTACCATACGGAGGGAAAGTTCACTCGCATTTAAAATTTATCAAAGGTTATTTTGGCTTAAATGCCACGCCTGACGGATGTTATAAAAAGGTTCCCTAAAAGCCCGTTTTCTTCTTTCAAAAAATTCCTTGTATCACCCGTCGAAACGCTTAATTTTGTTGAAGTACCCTCTCAAAATTAAAGAGAGTAAAAGAAAACGGCCCCGGTCGGGCCGTTTTTATTGCCCTATATTCGAATTTGGTTTTCAGCTAGTTACCCCTTCTTTGGGGCAGCAGGCACGGAGTCCCACTTTAAATCATAACCAAAAAATTATAATCCGTTATGGCTCAGGAGCACATTGGAAATGAACCGCTATTGATAGAAGATCCGATGCGATTTGTTCTCTTTCCCATCAAGCATCACGACATCTGGGAAATGTACAAAAAGCACGAAGCCTCTTTCTGGACAGCCGAGGAGATTGACCTGGGCCAGGATCTGAAAGACTGGGAAAATCTCAACGATGGCGAACGCCACTTTATCTCGCACGTACTGGCATTCTTCGCCGCTTCAGATGGTATCGTGAACGAAAACCTGGCCGTGAACTTCCTTAGTGAAGTGCAATACGCCGAAGCCAAATGCTTCTACGGTTTTCAGGTAATGATGGAAAATATTCACTCAGAAACCTATTCTCTTCTGATTGACACGTATATCAAAAATCCCGTTGAAAAAGACCGGATGTTGCGGGCAATTGATACGATTGAATGTGTGCAGAAAAAAGCCGAATGGGCTCTGCGTTGGATCGATAGCGACAACTTCGCCGAACGTCTGATCGCTTTTGCGGCCGTAGAAGGTATTTTCTTCTCTGGTTCGTTCTGCTCGATCTTCTGGCTGAAAAAACGGGGTCTGATGCCCGGTCTGTCGTTTTCAAACGAGCTGATTTCCCGAGATGAAGGATTGCACTGTGATTTTGCGTGTATGCTTTACACCAGCCACATCATAAACAAACTACCGAAAGAGCGAGTGTATCAGATCATTCTGGATGCCGTTGCCATCGAAAAAGAATTCGTAACGGACGCTCTGCCCGTTTCTCTGATCGGTATGAATGCCGTTCTGATGAGTCAATACATCGAATTCGTTGCTGACCGTCTCTTAGTGTCTCTTGGTTTGGAGAAACAGTTCAACGCTACGAACCCATTTGATTTCATGGAAATGATTTCGCTACAAGGCAAAACCAACTTCTTTGAAAAACGCGTGGGTGAATATCAGAAAGCCGGCGTTATGGCTAACCAGCAGGAAAAAGATGCTAACAAATTTGCGTTAGACGAAGATTTCTAGGACACCCTCCTGCTCTATACTAAAACCCGCGGCAATGAGCTGCGGGTTTTTTATGGGATCACTATGAAGCGAAGCTTCAAAATTTTTTTTTGAAAATGGACTTAGATTTTTATCAGGACGAGATTTTTGATAAAGTGAGTTACTCGGGGCAGCAAATTCGCCATAAAGAGTTCGAAAATTGTGTTTTTAAGCAATGCAATTTTTCTGAGAGTAACTTTTCATCCAATCGCTTTACGGATTGTACCTTTGTAAGTTGTAACATGGCTATGTTACCGCTTAACCGTTCCGTACTAAACAACGTTACCTTCAATGATTGTAAGTTAATTGGGGTGCACTTCAACACCTGCGAAAATGGATTTTTTAGCGTAAGTTTTAAAAAGTGTAAGTTAGACTTTAGCCTTTTTACTACTAAAAAATGATAAAGACACTCTTTGATGATTGTTCATTGAAAAGTGTAGATTTTTCATCGTGCGTATTAACGGGTAGTAACTTCCAGCATTGTGATCTGGAAAACGCCGTTTTTTCACAAACCAAACTGGATCAGGTTAACTTTTTAACCGCTTATAATTATACCATTGATCCCGAAAATAATTTGATTAAAAAGCTAGATTTTCTACGGAAGGTCTGGTAGGATTGCTGCGTAAATACGATCTAAAAATTGGTTAAGTTTTTTACTCTGATGTCCTGTTTTTCTACTTGAGGGCATCAACATTTATTATATATGCAATAACTATTTCATTTTTAGTATACTCTTCTATCTCATCCCATCTATTTACCGAACAGATTCTTTCTTTTTACATTCATCACAATAGTTCCTCTGCTCTTTTAGTCCCGATGTATATTTGTCTAAACTTCTATAAACCAAGTTGATAGAGGCAACATCCACATGGACAGGAAAACCTATTTACTTATCTTAGCACCCCTTCTCATCGCGTTAGACCTATACGCCATTACCTGGATTTTTGAATGGCTTTCTAAAGCGTCCAACGCTTTCGTTTTGCTCGGAATTATTGGATTCAGTGGTTTATTACTTATCAATTATTTACTTTTTAAATTCACCTTAGCCTTTTTAAAATCGTGAAAAAATTTACCTTAATCATTGCCGCTCTTTTTAGTTTATTCCTATACTCCTGCACCCGCATTGATGCCGGACATGAAGGGATTCGGGTCAAACAATATGGGTCCGACAAAGGGGTACAAGATGTGGTATTAGTAACAGGCCGAGTTTGGTATAATCCTTTCACAGAGGATGTGTATCAATCACCTTTGTACATGCAAACGGCGGATTACGAAGCATTTACCGTTAACGCAAAAGATGGTAGTGTTTTTACCGTAGATCCTACGATTTCTTTCCGCGTTCAGGCCGGAAAAAGTCCGCATATTTTTACCAAGTATCGAAAAGATATTCCTGAAATTACGAAGACAACTTTACTTAATTATGTGAAAGATGCCTTCCGTATTCAGATGAATAAATACACGACGGATGAGCTAATTTCCAACCGTCAACAATTCGAAAATGACGTACAACATACGCTCGATTCTTCCTTTAAAGCCGACGGTTTTTTACTGGAGCAATTGACCAGTGGCTTGGGTTACCCCGAGAGTATAGTTAGAGCAATTAATGCTAAAAACGAAGCTGTTCAGCAGGCGATGCAGGTGGAAAACGAGTTACGCGTAGCCGAAGCTCAGGCTCGGAAGAAGATCGTAGAAGCCGAGGCAGATGCCAAAGCCAATGAATTGCGTCAACGTACTTTATCTCCTCTATTGATTCAGCAGCAGTTTATTGAAAAATGGGACGGCAAGACGCCCTTATACGGGAACTCGCCTACCTTTTTCAAAAATGTTCAATAGGTCTTGTATCTGGTTGTTAGCGGCCGCCGCTGCGGTTGATAGTTATTGGTTGGTAGTTTTTTGTTTACAACGGTATTTAGTATAAGAGATTGTAGTTGCTGGCTAATAGGTTTTCCCTTCCGCTGCCAGCTTTTTCGCTGGCAGCAAGCCATTTCTATTCTGCCTTTTAATTGTCCAAGCCCAAAGATTATGCTGCCAGCGAAAAGCTGGCCGGGCCACACTGGCAGCAGCGTTCAATGGATTATTCCAATCTGAACCCTGCTCGTAGCTGTCATCACTAGTTGAGCGTTGGTCATTCTCTAGTTCATCTCTTCCTGATTGGATTTACGATGAATAATAAGTCGAACAGTCGTTATAAAAGCCAAAAAAATCATTCTTTTGTATTATCCAATCAAAGACTGATCATGGCATTTTTCTTTCGTTTTCATAAGTCTATTGCTTTTCAAAGATTCTCGCAGGCTTTATTCGTTACGCTTCTACTTTTTGTCACCCACGCACGAGCAGATGATGGCTATCGCTTATGGTTAAAATATGATCGTTTGAGTAAGGTTCAACCTATTCTCAACCATCTTCAAAGTATTACCATTCCCAGTGATTCGCCGACGATGAAAGTGGCGGCGAAAGAATTACAAACCGCCATTAAGGGGTTAACCGGAAAAACCCTGACCATTCAAAAGACTGCTAATGTGGGAAGTATTCTCCTGAAGATCAATCCCGCTGAGCTTGTCAATGCGGAGGGTTATCACCTTTCGCAATCCTCGAAAAACCTTATCATTTCGGCTAAAACAGAAATGGGGTTACTCTATGGAACCTTTGCTTTGTTACGGGAAATTCAGACGTTACAGCCGTTAGAAAAATTGAATGTTACCAGCAGTCCGAAAGTTCAGTATCGACTTTTAAACCATTGGGATAATAACAACGGCACTATTGAGCGGGGGTATGCCGGGTCTACACTCTGGCACTGGTTTGACTTACCCGACGTGATCGACCCGCGTTACCACGATTACGCCCGGGCGAATGCTTCGATTGGTATTAACGGAACCGTTCTGAATAATGTGAATGCCAGTGCCCGCTTTCTTACGCCGGAATACCTCAAAAAGGTAGCTGCTCTGGCCGACGTTTTTCGTCCGTATGGTATTAAGGTGTACCTATCCGTGTTTTTTGCAGCTCCGAAAACGCTTGGTGGACTTAAAACCTCTAATCCACTCGACCCGGAAGTGAAGCGTTGGTGGGCCGAAAAAACGAAAGAAATTTATACCCTGATTCCTGATTTCGGTGGGTATCTGGTAAAGGCGAACTCCGAAGGTGAGCCCGGCCCACAGGATTATGACCGTACCCACGCCGACGGTGCCCGGATGTTATCTGAAGCTTTAGCTCCTTATCCTCAAGGAATTGTCATGTGGCGTTCGTTTGTCTATAAAGCTGATCCCAACGGGGATCGGTTCAAGGCAGGTTATGAAGAATTTAAGCCGCTGGACGGAAAATTTGATTCAAACGTACTGGTTCAGGTCAAAAATGGACCAATTGATTTTCAGCCCCGCGAGCCCTTTCATCCGCTTTTCGGGGCCATGCCCCAAACCCCTCTGATGATGGAATTTCAGCTTACTCAGGAATACCTGGGTTTTGCTACCCATCTAGCTTATATGGCTCCTCTGTTCAAGGAATGTCTGGATTCGGATACCTACGCGAAGGGTAAGGGTTCTACAGTTGCTAAAGTTATTGATGGCTCGGTACATGGTTATCAGAAAACGGGCATGGCGGGCGTCGCTAATACAGGGTCTGATCGTAACTGGACGGGCCATCCGATGGGGCAGGCTAACTGGTATGCCTTTGGTCGTCTGGCTTGGGATTATACGCTTTCCTCGGAAAAAATCGCCGAAGAATGGATTCGTATGACGCTTACGAATGATACCAAAGCGGTTGCGACTATTCAGAACATGCTAGTCAATTCCCGCGAAACGCTGGTGAATTACATGACGCCGCTGGGCTTGCATCACATCATGGGTAATAACCTGCATTATGGGCCCAACCCCTGGCTTGCTAAAAACGTCCGGCCCGACTGGACTTCAGTGTATTACCACAAAGCCGATGAAAATGGTATTGGCTTTGATCGTACTGAATCGGGCAGTAAAGCCCTGCATTTGTATGCTCCTGAAGTGCAGAAACAATGGGATGCCGCTTCCTGCCCACCTGAATATTTACTCTGGTTTCATCATGTACCCTGGACGCATCCCATGCCTTCGGGAAGAATTCTTTGGGATGAACTTTGCCACCGCTATTACGCAGGTGTAGCCGGAGTAACCCGGATGCAACAACAATGGGAGGGCGTTAAAAATCAGATTGATCCTGAGATTTTTGAGAATGTAAAAGGGAAACTCAGCATTCAACACCGCGAAGCCCTTTGGTGGCGGGATGCTTGCGTATTATACTTCCAGACCCTCTCCAAACGACCTATTCCCGAAGGTTTGGAAAAACCTACCCGGACCTTGGAAGAGGTAAAACAACTGGTGGATGTATATCAGATTCGGTAAGTTATTCTACTATAATTGGTCCAATGAATTCGATCGTCTTACTCACTTCTGATTTATAGTAAATCACATCACTAATAAAAGTACTTATCTCATGGAATCGCTTTTCCTGCCTCTACTGAAGTGTAGGGGCAAAGCAATTGCTGTATTCAGACCTATTGCTCTCATGATTGGCTGAATATTCAATAGCCATCCTTGATCAGGGGAGCGTTTCAAGAAAAGGGAAATCAATAAAGTGTTTAGGGAAATCTGTAAACTCTATGTTTTGAAACGCCTTATATAATCGATCTAATTCAGCCGTAGAAAGGGTTACACTGTATCTTTCAATGCCCCCTGCAATAGCTGACTATCTGAGTTATACTCACTAAAATCTGAGGAAATTAAAAGCTAAAATCATCTGGTCTTTTTTCAGGAGACGGGTTTGAACAGCTACCTATTACCAATGATAAGGATAGAGCAGTAAACCAGGTTTTAAGAGCATTCCAATTTTTCATTAGCTCGTATTTCCAAACTTCTAAAAAGCGTTCGGGAAGTTCTACTACCCAAACGTCTCTTGCAAAGGTTAGGTAACAAATCACACATAAAGGGGCTTTTGCTAAGCAAAATATAACGTTAATAAATAATTGGTATGAAATTTTAGTTTAAGCACCTACTCACTCTGATTGAGTAAAATAAAACTTAAACTATTCAACTTTTATGGAACGTGAAATTGTATACGCCAAGTCATTAGCACCCGTTAAACGGATTTCCTGGAGTGCTGTATTTGCTGGGGTTTTGATTGCAGTAGTCTCTCAATTGTTATTAAGTCTACTAGGGTTAGGGATCGGCCTTTCTACGATTGATCCCGTGGAAGAACAGAATCCTACCGCCGGACTGGGCATCGGAACGGCAATCTGGTATATCATCAGCAGCCTGCTTTCCTTACTGGCCGGAGGATGGGTGGCAGGTCGGCTGGCAAGTACTCCCCGCTTGTTTGACGGTATTATTCACGGTGTGCTAACCTGGAGTCTGATGACGCTCCTGACCATCTATTTTCTGACCACTACGGTTGGTAGCCTGATTGGAGGAGCTAGTCGGCTCGTAGGGGGCATTGTTCGCACGGCCGGTTCAGCTGCTGGTTCGGTAGCCTCCGCAGCAGGTCCTCAATTGGGAGAAGCAGTCAAAGGAACCCTAGCTGAAAATGGAATTAATATCAACGATCTGGACCTCAAAGATCTGCGTAGCGAAGTAAATACCCTTTTACGTCAGACCGGAAATCCAGCTCTGAATCCTAATACGCTGGATCGTAAAGCAGATCAGGCTGGTAAAGATCTTAAAGCCTCTGCTGGTCAGGCAGCTGAAAATCCGCAAGCTACCGACGATATTGCTAATGGTTTATTTGATCGTCTGTTCCGTCAGGGTCAGGCTACGGTTAATCAGGTAGATCGCGAAGATGCCGTTAACGTCGTTATGAAACGCACGAACAAAAGCCGGGCAGAATCTGAGCAGATTGTGGATAACTGGATTAACACCTACAAACAGGCCGCGGCTAAATTTGAGCAAACGAAACGTGAGACCGCAGAAAAAGCCCGCGAGGCTGCTGATAAGGCTGCTTCAGCCGCTTCCAAAGGAGCCATCATGGGCTTCTTCGGATTACTGGTTGGTATTGTTGCCGCTGGGTATGGAGCTAAACTGGGCACTACCTCTAAGGCTAACCTGAACGCTTATGATGTACCCGTGCAGTAGTTTTTTACATGCCTGATTTTCCTGACCAAATTCGTTTGGATAATCACAGGCTTTTAGTAATCAATAAGTTAGAAGGCCAGATAGAGATTGCTTTGCAACCTATCCGGCCTTCTAACTTATTGATTATTTTCCTCTCTGATATACCCGCACGTAATCAATTTCGTAACGGGCGGGGAATTTGCTGGCACTTGGATCGCCACCGTTATCGCCACCCAGAGCGAGGTTAACTAACACATAATGCGGTTGGTGGAAGGGATTAGAGCCGTCAGCATTCAACGTCTTACTTAATTCCGTGGTGTTTAGTAACTGATCATCCACGTATAAACGAATCTCTTTTTCGTCCCAATCCATTCGCCAGACGTGAAATTTATCGGCCCATTCGGGGTCATTAAACGTCGACAAGGGTGTTTTTACGGTATTCCATTTTGCTTTATATGCCTGGTCAGTGCCCCAGGCAGTATTAGCCAAAATCGTGTTCTGGTAGTACTCCATGATGTCAATTTCACCGTTGGAAGGCCACTGGCCCTTTATGCCCAGCGTCCAGAAAGCGGGCCACATGCCGGGCTGAACGTCGAGCTTCGCACGCATTTCAAAACGACCGTATTGCCACGCGTGTAAATCTCTGGTTAACAAACTTGAAGAGGTATAATCAATTGTTTTACGACTCTTCCGCCAGTCCATACTTCCTTCCTCATAAAGCGGATTAGGCCGGGATTCTTTTCGGGCTTCTATGATTAAGAAACCATTTTCACAGCGAGCATTTTCTGACTGATACCATTGCAATTCTCCATTGCGGACAAACCCTTTTTCGAAAGTCCAGTTTTTCGGATTGGGCTCACCATTGGTATTGAATTCATCAGCCCAGACGAGTTTATATTTTTGGGGAGGGTGAAAGGAGAGGCACGTAATAACGCTGCCAAGTAACAAAAAGGGGCGAATCATAGAATTGAGGTTAACAGGATAGTAAAGATAAAGCTGCCCGTCTGAAGACCAGCAGCCTTGAAAATACTTATTTGGCAATTAATACCGCCCCTCGCTTCGTTTCGACGCCGCGTTCCGGGAAATACGTGCTTCGATACTGAACGGTCCAGGCATACGTCTGTGGCGGGAATGTCCGGCCTTTGTAGGTGCCGTCCCACATTTCGTTACGATTGGTGGTGCGGAAAATCAGTTCACCCCAACGGTCATACACCCGGAATTCGTAATCCTGATCGGAAATATGATTGGTAATGACCTGTAACTGATCGTTCTGACCGTCACCATTGGGCGAGAAGGCATCCGGGACGAAGATTTGGGGTTCACACAAATCTATTACTTTGATCGCATGAGCTTCCGTGCACCCGTCGTTAGTGCTGATTTCAACGGTATAAACGCCGACTCGGTTGACCGTAATGGTTCGTGTGAATTCATTCCCCGGTAGCCATCGATACTGGTAATTCATGTTGTTCCCCGCACTCAGCATAATCGACTGATTATTAGGCTGACAAAGGGAAGCCTCCGGCTGAACGGTGACGTTTGGAAGCGGTAATAAATCCACGCGTACGGTATCGGTAACTTCGCAGGTAATGCCATTTGTTCGGGGAATCATTACCACTACAGAATAATTACCAGCCTGCGTTACGTCTATCACCTGCGTATTCTGACCCGTATTCCATAGATACGATGCTCCTCCTGGCAGGGCATCCAGTTGAAGGGTATCATTCGTACACAGCTTTTTATCGGGGCCTAAGCTATATAACGGCGGTCGTTCGAGGATGACGTTAATCGTATCCAGCGAATAACAATCGCCAATCAATACCCCCACTACATAACGTCCTGATGAATCGATCTGAATTTTGGAAGCCGTACTATCGACAGCTAATTGCCGACCATTTCTGAACCACAAATATTTGCTATTCGGGTAGGGGTTTTTGCTATCCAGCGTTACCGTCCGTGAACATACATTCAGATCCTGACCAAGGTTTGCAATGGGCTGTGGGTTGACCTTGACCTGCTGAGTCATCGTTGTATCCTTACAATCATTATACTGCCTTAACGTAACCGTATACGTTCCCGGAGCCGCGTATAAGTGCGTCTCGGACTGCTTGGTTCCCTTGGCCGAACCATCCCCAAATCCCACTCATATTTATCCTTCAATGGATCACAGATGGCCCCTGTGGTTAATTCCACGGGTTCTCCAAAGCAGACATCTTCGGCACTAATGCCCGGCCCCGACGGAGGCTCAATAATACTCTGAACGAAGTTGGGTAAACCTAGTTGACTCCGTTTTCCGGCCAGATAAAAACCATCCAGTTGAAAATCTACTTCCGTTGAATCGCCGCTGGAAGGGGTAATGACTCCGAGGTATTCGCTGTCTTTGATAGCCATGTAAATCTTGCCATCGGGAGCGTATTGCAAGGCTCCAAACTCTTTCTCAGAACGAGCTACCTCAATGCGGGTAGAAGCAATGGTGGTTGAGTCAGCTCCGGTGAGGTCATATTGGTACAAAACAGATTCTGTGCTGTCATTCCCTCGCAAACTAACATAAACTTTTTCGCCATCCGGGGAGAATTCCAACCCATAGGCAGAGGGCGGAGCCGGCCCTAAATCGAGCGTAATGGGTGGAGGAGTAATGGCTCCGGTAGAATCATTGAAGTTATAAATCTCGACGTAATTCCGGGCGGGGCCGGGAATTACTACGCCCATTTTCCCGCCTGAAGTAGCAAATTTAATCTGGCCTTCCCCCTGGTATTTAGTGGTATGGGGAAGCCCAATCGAAGGAGAATTCGCATCTTCCAGCCCGCTCTTGGTCAGACGTTTGAGAATAAATTTACTGGTTCCGTTTTCGTGACTTAATACCCAGTACGATGAATCAGCCGGGTTTTGAATCGAGGTTAACCGCTCGCTGACATTACATTCACCCGTCTGGTTATTTTTATCGAGAATAATTCCTTTCCCGCCATTTCCCCGCATATCTACCCGGGTGTATTCCAGACATCGAATGGAGTCGTTTACATCGCGGGTGGTAAACACATAATAAATGGTTTCACATCCTCGACAACTCGGCTGAGGAACAATCAGAGCGGCCTGCGTAGAACCTCGACTCCCGTTCAAACTAGTAGTATCCGAAGGGTCACGGGAGGGCATGGGGTTACCCTCAGCGTCATAAATCGTTATTCCGTCCGTATAAAAAAGTAAATCACCTTTTCGATTGGAAATAGAAGAGGTCCCCTCCGGCGTATTGATTTTTCCATCCGTTATAGCCGAAGGCTGTCCTCCTTCAAAGTTAATACCCGCGTTAGATCCGAAGTACCATTTCGAGGCCTGCTGATCCGACTCGCCGCATATTTTGACATTAATACGATCCGTTACGGTGCAACTATCGGCATTCATTACTTCGACTGAGTAACATCCTTTTTCCGTTACCGTAATGGTTCGGGTAGTATCACCCGTTGGGTACCATAGATACTTAACTGTCCCTTCCGCAGGAGGGGTTCCCTGAAAAGATTTGGAATCATAAGGGTCCAGAACCAGTGGGTTATCCTTACAAATGGTCGTATCTTCTTTTCCCTGAAAAAACTCGAAAGCAGGTGGTAAAGCCGAAATTCGGATGGTAGTGTCTTTAGAATAAGTACCGCCTGCCCTTAAATTTCCAGTAACCTTAACATTGTACGAACCCGGTTGCAGGTACAGGTGAGCCGGTTTTGCTTTCATTGACCTATTGGCCTGAGGATCGGGAGAATTGGGATCTTGAAACGTCCAGTTCCAGCTAGAAGCCGTAACGCCAGTAAGCTCAAACCGGGTAGAGTCGCCATTACAACCCTGCTCAGGCTCGCATTTTCGCCCGGTTACCTTAATGGTCTGGGCTTCGGCAATTCCCCAACAGGCCATCCAGAAAAGTAATGTAAAATATATCTTTCGAATCATACCCGATGAAGCTTTTTATACGTTTTAGACGACGTAGGTCGGGGGAAGTCTCTGGGCTGGATTGGATTCAGAGGCAAACACCAGACTACTACGCTGAGTTATTCACTGTTACTGGCGGTAATCCCTCGCTAAGACACCGTTTAAACATGGGTAGTTCGAACGTTCGTGAATTAAGAAGGAGCAATTTCCTGAAAATTAACGGAAACTTGGGCTACAAATTTTGTGAAGGTTTGTGCAACTTGCTGAACTTTTGCAAAAACCCCGGCGGAACGAATATATTTCTAAAAAATGCGTTCACAAGAATGTCATGATTGATCGGAGTTGTTGAATGAATCGTTAATCCAATGCATCCGATTTCTGGTTGTCTGCCATGCTAAAACATTTATTTCTTTTCGCTGCCTTGTTGTGCATGGGCCTTGACCTTCGGGCTCAGGATCCGCAGCTTTCGCAGTTTTATGCCGCTCCGCTTTATTTGAATCCGGCCTTTGCGGGCTCGGCTCTGGCTACCAGAGCTACGCTTAACTACCGCAACCAATGGCCTGCTCTTAATGCTAATTACGTCACAACCATTGCCAGCGTTGACACGTACATCGATAAAATTAATTCGGGTCTGGGTTTTATGGTCATGAACGACGCTCAGTTCAGCAACCTTCGCACGCTGGACGTGGGTTTGCAGTATTCCTATCAGGCCCGCCTGAGCGAGGAGGTTCGACTAAGGGCAGGGATTCAGGCTTCTTACGTGAATCGGAGTGTGAATTATTATGATCTGGTTTTTAACTACGACGTAACCAGCCCCGGAAATGTCACGCCCATTTATAACGACCCCGTCGTTGATGCGGGTCCACGCATCAATTACCTTGATTTTTCGGGTGGTTTGTTAGCCTATTCTGACCGATTCTGGGGGGGCATTTCAGTGCATCACCTCAACCGTCCGGATCAATCTTTCTCGGCCAATCCCGAGCGATTACCCATGAAAATTAGTCTGCAAGGAGGTTTCAAAATTCCTTTGATGGGCTGGGAGTTAGGGAATGGCCTCGGGGCCGATATGGGGCGTGAACGAAGTCTTTCACCGGCTATTCTTTATAAAAAACAGGGAAAATTTGATCAGTTGGATGTAGGACTTTACATGACTTACGACCCGCTGACGCTGGGCATCTGGTACCGCGGCATTCCCATTAAACAGTACGATCGGGGACTGAATAACCACGATGCTTTGGTTTTTCTGGTGGGATATCGACAGGATAATTTCTCCATCGGTTACAGCTACGACGCTACTATTTCAACGCTGAGTATGGCCTCAGGCGGGGCTCATGAGCTATCTATTTCTTACACACTCGAGGCGTTGTTTGATCCAAAGCCCTTTCCACGAAAACGTAAAAAAGAACTGGCCTGTCCGAAGTTTTAGTTTTCCCCGGGTTGCACCCGGGGCTACCCATGTTCCCCCCCGGAGTTAGGGTCATTCCTTTTTCAACCCCAGCGGGGTTAAACTTTTTAATAGCCCCGGATGATAATCCGGGGAGGAAACCCAATATTTGATTTTCTCCCCATTTCCCCGGGTTGCACCCTGGGCCACCCATATTCAAACCCTCCGAGGTTAGGGTTATTCCTTTTTCAATCCCAGTAGGGTCAAACTTTTAAAGTCTCCCCGGATAACAATCCCGGGGAGACTTTAAAAGCAGTCAACTACGTATTTTAAGGAAACCTTTTTGTACTCGTTACTTGTTGACTTTCTGTGCATTAAATAGGGTGTATTACCCCGGAAATTCCTCTATTTAATGAACATAACCTACCTCTAATTGGAAACTTCAAACCGGAAGTTCTCTTTCCAGCGGGTTTTCTTCTATTTTTGTGTGGCTTCGGCCCAAACCATTTAAAAAGATTTCGCAACAATGGCTCAACAGTATGATTTGATCGTAGTAGGAAGCGGCCCCGGTGGTTATCCTACTGCCATACGTGCTTCCCAGCTGGGCATGAAAGTCGCAATTGTCGAGAAAGAAAGCCTCGGAGGTATCTGCCTCAACTGGGGATGTATTCCGACGAAAGCCCTTTTAAAATCAGCTCAGGTTTTTGAATATATCAAACACGCTAAGGATTACGGTATTACTATCCAGGATGGTGCTTATAACGCTGATTTCAGTGCCGTCATTGGCCGTTCACGCGGTGTAGCTACCTCCATGAGCAAAGGCGTAGCTTTCCTGATGAAGAAGAATAAAATCGACGTCATCATGGGTTACGGTAAAGTAAAAGCGAACAAAACCGTTGAAGTAACCGCAGCTGACGGTGCAAAAACGGATTACACGGCAACCAAAGGTGTAGTGATTGCTACGGGTGGCCGAGCTCGCGAATTGCCCAATATCAAAATCGATGGCGAGAAGGTAATTGAATACCGCAAAGCCATGTCGCTCGAAAAGCAACCCAAGTCGCTGTTAGTGATTGGTTCAGGTGCTATCGGCGTAGAGTTTGCTTATGTATATGCCAGCATGGGTACGAAAGTAACCATCGTAGAGTTTATGCCGAACGTAGTCCCGTAGAGGATGAAGACGTTTCGAAAGAACTGGCCAAACAATACAAAAAATTAGGCATCGACATTTACACGAACTCTTCTGTTGAATCAGTAGATACGAGTGGTGAAGGCTGCAAAGTGAAAGTAAAAACTCCAGATGGAGAAAAAAGCTTTGACGTAGACGTAGTACTGTCCGCAGCAGGTGTGGTTGCCAACATCGAAAACATTGGCCTGGAAGACGTAGGTATTGCTACTGACCGTGGCAAGATCGTGGTTAATCAGTGGTATGAAACCAACGTTCCTGGATTCTATGCCATTGGTGATTGCGTACCTGGCCAGGCTTTAGCTCACGTAGCTACGGCTGAGGGTATCATCTGTGCCGAGCATATCGCAGGCCATCATACCGAAGCTCTGGATTACGGTAACATTCCCGGCTGTACGTACTGCTCTCCTGAAATCGCCTCGGTCGGCTTGACTGAGAAAAAAGCGAAAGAAATGGGCTACGACGTGAAAGTGGGTAAATTCCCCTTCGCTGCTTCTGGTAAAGCTACGGCAGCCGGAGCTCGTGATGGTTTCGTGAAAGTAATCTACGACGCGAAATACGGCGAGTGGTTAGGAGCTCACATGATCGGTTTCAACGTTACGGAAATGATCGCTGAAGTAGTAGCGGCCCGTAAACTGGAAACGACGGCTCACGAAATCCTGCGTACCGTTCACCCTCACCCAACCATGTCTGAGGCCGTGAAAGGTGCTACGGAAGCTGCGTACGGCGAAGCAATCGACTTATAAGATTCTTTTTCGTTCCTAAAAACTCCCTTTCAGAGGCTTCTTTGAAAGGGAGTTTTTTTGTATCTCCTCCTTCTTTTTCCTTTCCATCTATTTGATATAGCTATTAATAGACGCAATCCACCGCTTCTACATATTGAATAGAAAACTATAGGATAAACCGGAACTTTCTGTTGCCTGAAATTGTGATACTTAGGGTGTTTTTCGAAGAAAAAGCGTCTTCAAAAGGGTATTCTCAAACGGTCTGAAAACCGGAATCCCCTTTCCGTAGTTTTTACATTGATTTTTCTTTTCCGAAAAACAGTGTCTTATACTGAAAAATGGTTTGAAGAAACCCTTTTCTATGGGAAGCTATAATAAAATACCAACATCCTGTGGTGAAAGGCTTAAAGTTCTATCGATTACCCACTATTTTTGAACACCAATTTTGAGTGCAAAGGTGGCCCGGCAATTTTACAGTTTTTACTCCGGGCGGGCTTTACCCAGATCAATCGTCTGGGAATTGGATGGCAAGGGAATTGATACCTTGAAAAAACGAATCCAGGTCCCGCACTCCATTCGTTGTAAGTAATCTTTTTCCTTATGAATACCAGTAAAAAATCTGTAAAGGAAGACCCTGACGTTATATTGATCGGTGCCGGGATCATGAGTGCTACCCTGGGTATGATGCTCAAGGAATTGCAGCCCGACCTGACCATCGAAATTTTTGAACGCCTGGATGTAGTAACTGCCGAAAGTTCTGATGCCTGGAATAACGCCGGAACCGGACACTCCGCCTTTTGCGAATTAAATTATACCCCCCAGAAAGCCGACGGATCGGTTGAGATCAACAAGGCCATTAAAATTGCAGAATCCTTCGAGCTTTCGCGGGAATTCTGGGCTTATCTGGTTGAGAATAACATCATTTCAGACCCCGAAGAATTCATTGTGGATACTCCTCACATGAGCTTTGTCTGGGGTAATGATAACGTAGATTACCTGAAGAAACGTCATACCGCCCTCACCAAAAATCACTTGTTCAAGGGCATGCAATATTCGGAGGATCTCAAGCAAATTCAGGAATGGGCACCGCTCATTACGGATGGCCGCGATTCTTCCCAAAAAATAGCGGCTACCCGCATGAATATTGGCACAGATGTGAATTTCGGAGAGTTAACCCGCCGCATTTTTGATCACCTGAAATCCCTGCCTGGCGTTAACCTTCACCTGAATCACGAAGTGCGTGACATTGATCGTCAGAAAGATGGTCGCTGGAAACTGGAAGTAAAGAACCGGAAAAGCGGGAAAAAACGCCAGTTGGTTACTCCCTTCATCTTCATCGGAGCGGGCGGCGGATCTTTGCCACTCCTTGAGAAATCAGGCATTAAAGAAGGCAAAGGCTTCGGCGGTTTCCCCGTGAGCGGGCAGTGGCTGGTTTGTACAAATCCTGCTATTATTGAACGGCATCAGGCAAAAGTGTACGGTAAAGCATCCGTAGGTTCACCTCCAATGTCCGTTCCTCACCTGGATACCCGGATTATTGACGGTAAGAAAGCTCTGCTTTTCGGACCTTATGCCGGTTTTACTACAAAATTCCTGAAAAATGGATCATTCATGGATTTGCCCAAATCCATCAAGCTCAATAACATTGGGCCGATGATGGCGGCGGGAATTCAGAACATTCCCTTAACTAAATATCTGATTGATCAGGTACGTCAGTCTCCGCAGGATCGTCTGGATGCCCTGAAAGAATACATGCCAACGGCTCAGCTAGAGGACTGGAAACTGGAAATCGCTGGACAACGCGTTCAGGTTATCAAGAAAGATCCAAAAAAAGGGGGTATTCTGGAGTTCGGTACCGAGGTAGTAAGTGCCTCTGACGGCTCTATCGCCGCTTTATTAGGAGCTTCTCCAGGAGCCTCAACTTCTGTGGCTATCATGCTTGATTTGTTAAAGCGTTGTTTCGCCGAAAAGTCAAATTCAGAAGCCTGGAAAAACAAGCTCAAGCAAATGATTCCTTCGTATGGTAAACCCTTAGCGAAAGAGCCTGAATTAGTAGAAAAATCAAGAGCATGGACCAGCCGAGTATTAAAACTGGAAACCGTTAAAGCTGAATAGTGCTTATTAAATAGATAGAGAGCTCCCGGTCGTAGGATCGGGAGCTTTTTCATTTTAGAATAATGAAGCCAGTATAAAGCCGTTAACCTTCGTAGTATTAATAAGAAATGATAGTAGTCTATATTAGTTTCATAAGAAATCTGGCTGAGCATACCAGTTTCACCAATCCCGACGACTATGAGTGGCAGAAGAGGTTGGATGAGTATCAGGAATAATAGGAGAATACGTTATAAAAGAAAACCCATTTTGGTTGTAGTTAGGTACTATCGCTCTATTTACTAATAGTACCCTAAGCCATTGGAGAAATCTAGCGGCATTACCATTCAAAAGAGATATTGAATTTTTCAGCATAATTCCACCGAAGGAAAAATAGTCTTTTAAGCTTTTTGTAGCCGATAAAACAAAAAGGCCTTGCAAGTCAGAAACTTACAAGGCCTTTGCTGTACCGAGGCGGGACTCGAACCCGCATGTCCGTGAAGACACACGCCCCTGAAACGTGCGTGTCTACCAATTCCACCACTTCGGTTTACTGTAGAACTTCCCGTTTGGGATTGCAAAAGTAGCCAAAAAACAGCCCTTGTCAAGTGTTTTTTTATTTTTTTAAGAAATTCCTTTGCGAGAAATCTGTAAGCGGTATCCTATTACGTTCAGGCTTTGTGTATTTTTGTCTATAATTCGCTAATTCACGCCTATTAAGTGTCTGATTTTTAAGTCGAGCACGATATTTTCTACCAAGCCATACATTTAACGATTGAACTTTATACCCACGATGAAATCCCCTAGGTACCGCTACGCCTTTTTCGTAGTGGTTTTAGTTGGTCTTACTGCCGCCGCAGATCAAGATGATCTGGACGCTGTTTTTTCCCGCATTTCCTCTGAAGTACAACAAAATTCTCAGGCTTACGAAAAGCTGGGTGAAGCTACGCGTACCATTGGCCACCGCCTAACGGGTAGCACGAATGGCGAAAAAGCGGAGACGTATGCGTATGATTTATTAAAAAGCTATGGCATTCAGGACGTAGCCTACCAGCCTTTTTCGGTAGAAACCTGGGCTCGGGATACGGTTACGCTGGCCATCGCCCCTCGCAAGAGTGATAATTTTCATGATATTCCGGTCGTTGCTTTGGCTCATTCTCCGCTGGAAGCAAATGTCAGTGCAGACCTGGTAGACGTAGGCAATGGGCTAGAGGCAGATTTCGAAGCCAATAAAGACCGCCTTAAGGGACGTATCGCTTTAGCCAATCTGGGTTTACTGGCGGCTCCTTCAGGAGCTAAAAATCTGCATCGTTCCGAAAAAACGGCTCTGGCTATTCGATATGGAGCTTCAGGCATCGTAATGGTGAATACTGTTCCCGGAAATGTGCTGCTAACGGGAACGGCTTCGGTAACGGGCTCTCTGATTGGTATTCCGGCTGTTTGTATTTCGTTGGAAAATGGACAGCAAATCCGGGAATGGATGAAGGAAGAAAAACTCATGGCTTTGGTGGATATGCGAAATACCAGCAAAAAATCCACCAGCCGCAACGTCATTGCTACCATCAAAGGCAAAAGCCGGGATAAAATTGTTATTGGAGCTCACCTCGACAGTTGGGATCTGGCCACTGGAGCCATTGATAACGGACTGGGATCATTCGCTGTGATAGACATTGCCCGCACGTTTCAAAAACTGGGACTGAAACCCCGCCGTACCATCGAATTTGTGCTTTTCATGGGCGAGGAGCAGGGCTTATTGGGTTCGAAGGCCTACATCCGGCAGAATCGTAAATCGCTCGGCAGAATCAAGTATATGATTAATCTGGACATGACGAACCAGCCTTCAGGCGTGAACATCTCTGGCTGGAATAACATGGAAAGATTTTTCCAGGAGGTGGGCAATCATATGCAATCGTTGGACCCAAACTATAAAAACGTAATCATGAACCGGGCCGGCCTGCATTCAGACCATCAGCCTTTCATGTTGGAAGGGATTCCCACATTAACGCCCCTGGGCCATCTTCCACCGACGATTGGCATGACGTATCATACCAATCTGGACACTTTCGATAAGGTCAACAAAGAAGGACTACGAAATACGGTTCGTTATACCAGCATGCTGTTGTATGCCCTTGCTAACGCAAAAGAACTACCCACTCAACGGCTTAGCAACGAACAGACCAAAGATTTTCTCATTAAACAAGGCCTGAAAGATGAACTGGTATTAGGAAACGAGTGGCGTTGGTAAGTTACCTATACCTTACAAAAAAGCGGCTGCTTTCTGAGAAAGCAGCGCTTTTTTGTAGAAGATTAAGACTATAAATCTACCCATTCCTCGTAACCCAGAACCTGTAATTTATCCTGGCAATTCGCTGTATTTTTTTTCAGAGCCGAAATGTCAAAATACAACTCCGATTCTTTTTCCTGCACACATTCTTCCGCCGGATTTTTGAAAACGACCTGAACAGTAACGGGCATCGAACAGGGATCTTCCCCACCTACTTCGTACAAATCAAATTGGGGGGTAGGAGAGCAGGCTCCGCCGTGCTTGACGTTTACTTTCAACACATTACCTTCCCGCTGAACAGAATTAATATAAAAATCTTCTGATCCCACCGGAGGTTGCTCGTTCTGAATTAGCGTACGGGCCTGCATTTGATCCGCTTTCTCTTCTTTATCACAGGCCATCAGTGAAACACCTATCAAGCTCAATAAAAACAAAGATTTGGTCATGGCATTAGAGGCTTAAAATCAGAAATCACCTAGAGTGATTAGTAAGTTAATCATCAAATACGAGACATTGTTATGAATAGTATTTCATACGAACAAAAATTTTTCTATCTATATCCATAAAATACCAAGCCTTAATTTGGTTTTTATAGATATACTTAACTTTTCTATTTAGTTTTTCTAAAGGTACTGAGATAACCTTCGGGATCTATTGGGTTAAAATTCTGATTAACATTCAGTATTCATTCTCTTGGCTATTTACGTTTCGTCCTCAATCATCAAGCAAGTATTTACACTTTTATTAATACTTTACTCGTCTTGCGGCATTTCAGTTCTAATGTCCATGTGAACCTTCAGAAATCAGATTCATTAACTCGTTAAAGAGTAACGAGTCCTATTAATCAACCAGAACGGTGATCATAGGACTCGTTGCTGGAAACACGTGTTTTAGAAACTCATTCCCATTTTAATACTGATTCGATTGTAGGCATAATCGTAGTAGGTACCCTGGTCTTCCCCAAAGTATCGACCGCTTTCTAAAATCTGCCGTTTGTAGCCCACGCTCCAGGTAATAGCCGTTCCGCTATTAGTAGCAAAACGCAGGCCTATTGCCGGATTCAGGTGCAGACCACCCCGCTTAAAATCCAGCGATGGGTCCCTGGCAAGCCAGGTCATACCTTTGCCGATGTCCAAAGCATAAAAAGGGGTTACTGTTTTATTTTTCAGTATATCTCCCCGCAAACCTAAAGAAATGGGGACCATAAGGTTGCCTTTATAACTATCCAGTCCCACGGTGATCCCCGCTGCCAGCCAGTGCATCAGGCGATAACCGTTGAAGCTGGAAGCGGTAAAACTGGTTTTACTAACCGGAGAACTATTATTTGGACCTACCTGCCCCAAAAGCACACCCATTTCGCTAGTATTAGTATACCCTTTCTTCTGATTAACCTGGCCATAGCAGAACCCGCTCAGACACAGCATTGCTAGTAATAGAGTTGATTTCATACGAAAAGATTAGGCTTCAGGACGGGTTACGGGGATTTTGCTTAGTAGTCGAGGATTATTACGATCGGTGTAATCATACTGATAAAAACCGTCTTTACCGATCAGTAATAACAGCTTTGTACTCAGCGGGATAACATCATATGCATCCATGTTTTTAAAATGGTTTAGTAAGTGCTTGTCTAGCTCCAGCGGATTACTAACGTCAAACATTTTTAGTCCGTGACTACCTTCACACACAAATAAAGTTGGATGATCGACGCCCAAACCATAAGGGCCTTCCATGGGAAAGGATTTTAATAATTTGGGAGCATACATATCTTTCACATCAATCAGATCAAGCTGGTTACTAGGCGAGCCACCACAGATCGTTTGCTGCCGAAGCGTAACGTAGGATGGTTTTCATGCACCACTACCGGATCGCAGGCCCGTACGTGACTCAGCGTAGCCACTCGAACGGGATTATTCGGGTCGGCGTTGGAAAGGATATGTACGCCCGTTGTCGAACCTACATACAGCCGATCCTGATACGGGAAGATGGTTTCGATGCCCCATCCCA
Source organism: Siphonobacter sp. SORGH_AS_0500 (assembly GCF_002838835.1). Classification (GTDB taxonomy): domain Bacteria; phylum Bacteroidota; class Bacteroidia; order Cytophagales; family Spirosomataceae; genus Siphonobacter. Next base: position 85,477 of record NZ_NHPP01000007.1, on the reverse strand, counting down.
GGGTCACCACGTTGCCCTTCTGCGGATTTTGTGGCTGGCTGATGTCAAACAACTGCATATTCTGATTGGTAACGGCGTAAAGCGTATTATTCACAATCGCAAAACGAGCCATCGAGCCACCCGTTCCGCTGCCCTGATTTGGTGATGAACTGGACGATAACGAAGCAGAAAACGAGCTGGAGGCATTAAAAAAGCTGTCGAATACTAGCCAGGGATTACTCCAGGGATTCATGTTCCCCTCACAATCCGTTTCAATCACACTGGTAATTAGTTCTACATCATAGTCTGTAATTTGCGTGGGAGCCATCGCAGGATTCATTCCATTGGCGTTACTAAACCAGCTCACACCTTCTACCATGCCGCTGGTGAAAGCATTTTCAATCCGTTTTAAAAGTTTGGGCTGAGTAGGGTCCGACAGGTCAAAAACCAGGAAATCGGTGTAACTATCGGCATAGAGCATATTCCCTTTTACGGCCATATCCGCATTACCTAAAATGCTCAGGAAAGAAAGGTTTTTAGGGTTATTCGGATCGCTGTTATCAATGATATGGATTCCTTTTTTGATTTCATTGATGAACAGATAACTGCCCTTTACGTAGATTTTACCCGGCTTTTCGAGCGATTTAGCTCCTGCAATAGCAACGCCATTGTTACGTAAGTCGGCAGTAGAAATTTGCTTACTAATTAGATTTCGGGAAACGTTTGTCTGATGGCACTGGTCCTTACAGGAAGTCAGACCCAGCAAAGCGACAGCCAATACGAGTAGTGATTTTTTCATAGAAAAAGGTGTTTGGATGTTAAAGGCAATTCGTAAAAAAGGCAAAGCAAAGCCAGGGTTATGCATAGGCATAACCAGTTGTCATTCACTTGAAATTGTATGGGTAACGAGAAGAATGCGACCTAGAATCTTTACTTCATTGGTCCACAGGTGCCATCCAGACAAGTAACTGCCGGTGGGGTTACTGCGACGCAATCTGAAATTTTGCCTTCCCGACTATTTACTTCTGCTTCCAGCAGATTGTAATCCTCGACTTTTTCCTTGAGCACTTCTACGTCTGTCGGCGTAAGTGAATAAATCAGGTATTTCCAGGGGCCGCCGCAGGGCTTGCTTCCAAAGGCAATGCTCCCACATACCCGCTCCCCCTGGCAGGCCTTATCCTGAATCAAGGCCAGGATTTCCTGCTCCATGAAGCGTAATCGCTCCGAATCACCTACGATTACCTTTTCTTTCTCGCAGGAGATTAAAACCAACAATAAGCTTCCCAGAGCGAGGATACGTTTCATAGTTATTGAGCTTTTACAGGAAAGACAAGCAGAAGACACTGGTGAAAGTCAGAAAGTTGGAAAGAGAAACTATTTTTTTCAAAAAATACTGCTGTTAAAAATCGTTAAGGCTCCAAAACGCAAAAACAGAGCCCTTTTGAGGCTCTGCTTTTTATTTCTACGGTTTATTACTTTTACGCTAATTCAGCAATAATCGTTTTTCCAGAAACGGGTTTATCGCCTAGATTAACCAGAATTTTTGCATCAAGCGGTAAAAAAATATCTACACGGCTACCGAATTTAATGAAGCCAAATTCTTCTCCCTGATTAACTACATCGCCTTCTTTCACGTACCAGCAAATCCGTCGGGCCAGAGCTCCGGCAATCTGCCGAAACATTACCTCCACCCCTGATTCATGACGAACAACAATGGTTGTACGCTCGTTTTCAGTCGAAGATTTGGGGTGCCAGGCTACCAGATATTTTCCGGGATGATACTTGAAAAACGACACTACGCCTGATATAGGATTCCGGTTTATATGCACATTCACGGGCGACATGAAGATACTTACCTGCCGACGAGGGCCGTTGAAGTATTCTGTCTCCACTGTTTCTTCAATTACCACTACTTTACCATCCGCCGGAGCAATGATTTGTTTAGGGTGTTGAACCGTTTTACGACGGGGATTTCTAAAAAACTGGAGTATAATCAGGTATATGATAATGCTACCTATAATGGCTAGCTGCCTTACCAACGTTTGTTCAGGAAAGACATAGGCAATAGTAGCATTAATCGCTAGTAAAATGGCCAATGCCAGGGACAACGTAGCAATACCTTCTCGGTGGATGGTCATAAAAAAATATAAATGTTCGCGATCGGTGAGTGTTAAAGAATGACGGTAGACCTACTGATCGTCAATGCTGTACAGGAACATCAGCGTCATTGAAGCCGCAAGGTACGAAAAAATCACTCGCCGTAGTAACTTGGCCTTTATCGAACCACGATGAGATACTGCACCGTTCGAGCTGGTTTTACAGAATAATCCGTCAAAATCCAGAGGGTACTCCCTTTCTTCACTCCTTTTACCGTGTACACTCGTTCACCGATCAAATCTGATCGCACAGGTTTTTGATAAACGCTGGTAATACGCACCACACTGGAATCACTTAATGCCGATTGCCAGTTATTCTTTTCTTCCTTCTGCCCCAATCGAATTTCCCGACTTTTTCCCTCCGCAAAAACCAGTTTGGCGGGCTTTTGCCCGGGTATTAGCCCGAGCAAAAAAGTACTTATCCATACCAGAACTATCATCAGCTATAGCGATCATTACGCCAGGGATAGGCCGTATTAGAATACCCTCTTTCCTCCCAGAAACCAAGTTTATTTTCGGGTAAAAACTGAATCCGTTTGATCCATTTGGAGCCTTTCCAGGCGTATAACTGAGGCGTAATCATTCGAACCGGACCGCCGTGCTCTACGGGCAAGGTTTCGTCATAGACGGTATGGGCCAATAATACATCAGGTTTCAAGGCCTCTTCCAGCAAAACGTTGGTACTGTACGTATCATACCCATAACACATGATGTGAGTAGCGGTTTCTTTCGGCTGAACCAGTGCCGCCAGATCCATCAATCGCACGCCTTTCCAAACCATATCCAGTTTAGACCAGGTTGTTACGCAGTGAAAATCAGAAATGTCTTCTACCTGAGGTAGATTCATGAAGTCATCCCACTTCAGAATGACCGGATTTTCCACTTCTCCATCAATGGTTAATCGCCAGCGGTCCAGTGAAACGTTGGGGTGATAGCCCAAATCTAACACCGGCCACTTCTGGGTTAAGGTCTGGCCAACGGGCGTTTGTGGCATCCCATGCCGATTGATAGGTCCCCTTCCTTGTGGGGTTTCATCCGCAATCGAAGGCGTGCCTTTCATGCGTTCTTCAAACCGATCTTTCAGCTTCATCCGAGCTTCAATGATCCGGTCTAATTTATCATCAGAAGCCGATTCCATGTTTGCTAAGTTTTAAATCAAATATAGCTTGTGTTCAACGATTCTACTGCTAGAATCGTGCCCAGCGACTTGCTGGTAGTTTCTTTTTTCAAGAAAAAAGCCCATTCGTTAAGAAATGGGCTTTTCTATTCAATACAATGCTATTTAAAACCTAGGAAACCAGCGTTACGACTGCCAGTTCACGAACGGCCCGGGCAATGCCCTCGGGATCAAAACCACATTCGCGATGTAGGTCTATTTGCTCGCCGTGTTCCACAATTCGGTCAGGAATACCTAGACGTTTGATTTTGGCAGTATACCCATGTTCGGTCATGAATTCAACTACCGCCGAACCCATACCACCCATCAGACAGCCATCTTCTACAGTAATGACTTTATCAAATTTCTGGAAAACTTCGTGTAATAAGGCTTCATCCAGGGGTTTTACGAAACGCAGGTCATAATGAGCCGGGTGTAAGCCTTCTTTTTCCAGTAACTGACAGGCCTTGGGAACGTAGTTACCAATGTGGCCGATGGTTAAGATAGCTACGTCTTCTCCCTCCTGAACTTTTCGGCCTTTGCCAATTTCCATTAACTCAAAAGGCGTACGCCATTCCGGCATTATACCTTCGCCCCGAGGATAACGAATGGTCATGGACTGGGTACCAGACTGGAAACCTTCACTTTGAGCGGTGAACATTAAATTACGCAACTCACGCTCGTCCATCGGGGAGGCCACCACCATGTTCGGAATGCATCGCATGAAAGCAATGTCATAGGCTCCGTGGTGCGTCGGACCGTCGGCACCAGCAAAACCAGCCCGATCCAGACAGAAAATAACGGGTAATTCCTGAATACACACGTCATGTATAACCTGATCATACGCTCGTTGCATGAAGGTGCTGTAAATATTACAGAATACCGTCAGCCCCTGCGTAGCCATTCCGGCAGAAAAGGTTACCGCGTGTTGTTCGGCAATACCCACATCAAACGCCCGATCCGGCATGGCTTTCATCATGATATTCATGGATGAACCACTCGGCATGGCGGGGGTAACGCCTACGATACTACTATTTTGTTCGGCCAGTTCCACGAGTGTGTTTCCAAACACTTCCTGATACTTAGGAGGCTGGGGCTTCTCGTAAACCTTCTTGAAAATCTCACCAGTAATCTTATCGAACTTGCCGGGAGCATGCCATTTGGTCTGATCTTTCTCCGCAGGAGCGTAGCCTTTTCCTTTGACGGTAACGCAATGCAGAATTTTAGGACCGGGAATATCTTTCAGATCGGAGAAAATTTCAACCAGATGATCAATATCATGACCATCAACGGGGCCGAAATAACGCAGATTCAGAGATTCAAATAAGTTACTCTGATGCAGTAACGTGGCCTTCAGGCCATTCTCAATTTTGGAGACAATTTCCTGTGCCGTCCGACCGAAGTTACTCATCTTACCCAGCAGATTCCATACTTCGTCTTTCACCCGATTATAGGTATGAGACGTAGTGATGTCCGTCAAGTAATCTTTCAAAGCCCCCACGTTGGGGTCGATACTCATACAGTTATCATTGAGAACAATCAGCAAATTGCTGTCTTTCAACGATCCCGCATGGTTCATGCTTCGAAGGCCATACCGCCCGTCATGGCTCCGTCGCCAATAATGGCTACGTGCTGTTGCTTGGTATTACCCTTATGCAAAGCCCCTACCGACATCCCTAAAGCCGCCGAAATTGAAGTAGAGGAGTGCCCTACGCCAAAGGCATCATAAGGGCTTTCTTTCCGTTTGGGAAAGCCCGAAAGTCCACCATAAAAGCGATTGGTATGAAAACGATTCCGCCGACCGGTAAGGATTTTATGACCATAAGCCTGGTGACCTACATCAAAAACCATCTGGTCTTCAGGCGTATTTAACACGTAATGCAGAGCTACGGTAAGTTCAACCACTCCCAAACTAGCTCCGAAATGCCCGCCGTATACCGAGACATTATCTATGATAAACTGACGTAACTCCTGGCAGACCTGAACCAACTGCGATTTATCAAGTTTTCGCAGCTCGTCAGGGGTGTCAATTTGAGCTAACAAAGGACCAGGCGTAATAAGCATTGCATAAGAGATTCAAAAACTGAATGAGTGACTCGTTGTATTTTACTCAGTCAATTAGTCGTAGTTTATCCTAAACAGCTGAAAGTCATTAAATGTTTCAATTTTTCAGCAGGATCATTTAGGAAATGAGGCACAAAGTTACTGTAAAATAACTTACCTATACGATTTAATAGAGTATGTATTCCACAGAAAAGCCCCTCGAAGATTGAGGGGCCGTTCGCTTAGTTTTTCTGACTGGCTTTGTAGAGCTTCTGTTTTTCCTCCCGAGTCAGGCTTTCGTAGCCTGATTTTGAAATTTTATCCAGAATAGCATCAATTTCTTCATCTCCCGGATAGTCCTCGGCAGTAGCCGTGCTGTAAGTCGTATAAGTCGTCCGTGTTTGAGAACGATATTTCACCTGCATGGTAGGACGAGGCTGACGGGCAAATAAACGTTTGAAAAAATCCAGGACCGCTTCCACGGGCTGGCCTAAATCAATGCCCCGACGTAACATCCGAATGTACATATAGCCAAATAAGGCTCCACTCAGGTGAGCGATATTACCTCCCGCATTGGTTCCCGGAATCTGAGCGAAAGAAACAATAACCCAGAAAGCAGCAATGTATTTAATTCGAACCGGACCAATGATTAATACGTGAAAAGTATAATTGGGCAAAAGCGTTGCTGCCCCTAACATAACGGCATAGACGGCTCCTGAAGCTCCCAGATTTAATACATCCAGTTGACTCTGATACAAAGGAACCAGATTGTAAAGGGCAATGAAGACAAAGCCCCCGAAAATGCCTCCCAACAGGTAAATGCTAACCAGCCGTCGGCTACCGAGATATTCCTGCACCAACTGCCCAAACCAGAACAGAAAAAGCATATTGAAAAGAATATGCAGGACGTTCTGATGTACAAAACAGTAGGTTAGTAAAGTCCAAGGTTTGTAAAGCACATGAGCCAGGTTGGATTTTAAAGCCACCTGGTTCAGAATGATGTCGTAAATACCCGCTTTTCCGGCAAGACTAAAACTTACCTGTAACACCAGTAAGAGTAGAAATACAAATACGTTGATCAGGATTAACTGAATCAACCCGTTGTCCCGTCTGGAAAAGGCCTCTTTTATGTCGTCTACAAAGCCGCTCATAACCCGATTATAATGTTAATACTGCTCCTAATGGCCATACAAATAGCTATACTAGTATAACGGGTACGGCTAGGTTTGGGTTCTAAAAAAATAATGCCTGATTAATAAAAATTTTTTCGTTGCCGGGCCCAATATCTGATCAGAATATACGCAAACAACATCCCGCCAATGTGGGCGAAGTGTGCCACGTTATCTCCCGGATTGCGGTGTAAACCAGAATACAATTCGAATATACCATATAAAGCTACAAAATATTTAGCCTTGATTGGAAACGGTATCAGGAACAAAAACAGCTCCGTGTTAGGAAATAACATGCCGAAAGCCATCAACAATCCAAAAATAGCTCCAGACGCTCCCACCATGGGGGTGTTGACCGTACTTTGGAGTACCTCTTTCACTCCTTGAATACACTGGTTTTGCAAAAATGTATCATCAGGATTCTTTAAGTACTGGATGACAAGTCGATTAGATTCCCAGCCAGGGGCGTGATCATTGATGAAACCTACGAGATTTGTAGGATCAGGGTCTTGAATAAACGTAAGGGCTGATTGATATAATTGATTGTATTCATAATAATTAATTCCCGAATACAATAGACCTGCTCCGATACCCGTAAAAAAGTAAAAGAATGTAAATCGCTTGGTTCCCCAGAGGTTTTCCAGATTTGGCCCAAAAATGATCAGAGCAAACATGTTACTGAAAATGTGTCCAAAGTCCTGAACAGCATGTAGAAACATGTACGTGACAAACTGGATAGGGTTAAAGAGACTAGAGCTCACGTTGTGCAAAGCCAGCAAATCTGTGATCGGGGGAAAAACCAGTCGTTGCATGGCGTACATGGCCACATTCACAATCAATATAATTCGAACCGCAGGCGTAAGATTGAACATATCAGGTTATACTTTTTTATAGAACGGGTACTACAGGCTTTTCAGCTCTTTTTTTAGAGGAATAGCTACTAAATTTTTCTGCCAGTACTGACAGAATTCCGTTAGCTGACATTCCTGACACTTTGGCGACCGGGCCAGGCAGACGTATCGTCCGTGTAGAATCAACCAATGGTGAGCTCTGGGTACCTTTTCTTTGGGAATGTATTTCATCAATTCCTTCTCAACGGCTAGCGGGGTCGTTGCCGTTTTATTAACCAGCCCCATACGATGCGAAACCCGAAAGACGTGCGTATCCACGGCCATTGTCGGCTGATTGTAAATCACCGAAGCAATTACGTTTGCCGTTTTTCTGCCTACACCCGGCATTTTCTGCAAATCTTCGACTTTGGCAGGAACTTCCGAACCGAATTCGTTAACCAGAATTTTGGCCATTCCAACCAGATGCTTTGCCTTATTATTAGGGTAGGAAATCGAGCGAATGTACTCAAAAACCTCATCAGGGCTAGCCAATTGCAATAATTCAGGCGTTGGGAAACGCTCGAACAATTTAGGCGTGACCATATTAACCCGTTTATCCGTACACTGGGCAGAAAGAATAACCGACACCAGTAATTCATACGGATTTCGATAAATCAGCTCGGTCTCAGGTTCGGGAAAATGTTCGGTAAAGTAGGCAATCAGGCCTGCGTAACGTTCTTTCTTAGTCATAAGCAAAAAAACCCCGTCTCGTCAATGGAGAGGGGTACGCGAATATAAACAAAAAACCAATCCCGTTTCAGTGATACTGCTGACGGGACTGGCTTTGCTGACGCTTCTCTTTCGAGTAGTTCAGAATTGTATCAATTACGCGGGTGGATGGCTCCAGCTCAATTTTATTCAGACCAGCTTTCAAATCCATGACATCGAGATAGAACAGGAGTAACTCATGGTCGTGCATGAGCAGTTCTTCGATCTGCTGGTTTTCTTCCGTAGTGGTTTCTTCGTAAGCGTAACGAAGAATGTCATTTTGTGTAAAGGTTTGTATCATGCGTACGTACGTTTTTACTCATCATCTTCCGTAAATTGATGAGAGCATAACGCATACGACCTAACGCGGTGTTAATACTAACGCCCGTTGCATCAGCAATTTCCTGAAAGCTCATGTCTTCGTAGTGCCGCATAACCAGTACTTCACGCTGCGGTTCAGGGAGCCGCGTAATGAGATCTTTCAGGTGTTCATACGTTTCGTTACGAATCGTCGTCGCCTCGATGGAGTCGTCCGCAAATTCTAACGTATTAAACACATTGCTTCCGTCTTCGAACACCACTTCGGGGTAGCGTCTCTCTCGGCGGAAAAAATCAATTGCGAGGTTGTGAGCAATTCGTACGATCCAGGGAAGAAATTTACCTTCTTCGTTATATCGTCCTGATTGCAGCGTATCGACGGCCTTGATGAAGGTATCCTGAGTCAAATCTTCTGCCACAAACGAGTCCTTAACGATAAGGTAAATGGTTGTGTAAACCTTTGATTTATATCTGTTTACTAAATGCTCAAAGGCACGCTCATTACCACGGATATATAGCGAAACCAGCTCACTGTCGCTAAATTGGACTTTTGCCATTTACTTTCCAGTTTAGTTAACGTAGAGCGGTGCTGCATGTAGTATCTCCTATCCGGTTTTTTTTAAGAATTTGTAATAATCAAAATTAATGAGCTTACGCAAATAACCAAAAATGATTCAGTCAAACGAAGCCTCTGGACGACATATTTAACAGATTTTAACAAGCACGATGGTAATTTTTAACCAATCAGGCTTTTTCAGCAAAGGTTCTTTTGAATAAAATCAGTTTTACCGTACTATCATCTTCTTGTGAGGAATCACAATTATAGTACAATAAATTCATTATATAGACCTTTATTTATTTAATGGTAAAAAAACACCCAATTTTCGGCGAAGGGCCAGTGGTAACGAATTTTGTTCCTTCACTAATATACCTATCATAAAGCCTAACAACAGCAGACCATGTACGAAAGTCGAAAGCCAAAGGTTTTCAATTTTTATAAAAGAAGAAATAACGATTAATCCACCGCCCACCAGCAGATAACCCACCGCCGACGAAACATAGTAGGGAATAGGGTAATATTTTTCGCCCAATCCATAACAGGTAACCATCATTATAAAGCAGGAGACCGCGAACGCAATGGCACAACCCAGATAACCCAAATAGGGAATGAGTATAAAGTTAGCAACCAGCGTTACTGCGGCCCCAATGAAGGTTAGTAAGGTACCATACTGGGTGCGGTCTGAAAGCTTGAACCAGATGGTGAGGTTGTAATAAATACCCAGGAATAAATTCGCTAGTAACAGCACCGGCACCACGTCCAGCCCTTCCCAGTATTCTTTCTGGCGGAGAAATAACTCGGCTACTAAATCCAGATTAATCGAAACGGCTACCCAGATTAATACCGAGACGATGATAAACCATTTCATTACATCGGCAAATACGCCGGGGGCATTTTTATCTTCAGCCTTCGAAAAGAAAAAAGGCTCGGCTGCGTATCGGAATGACTGAATGACCAGACTCATAAATATGGAAAGTTTGTATACGTTTCCATAAATACCCAGAGCTTCTTTGGAAGTGCGACCGGGGTAGAAACCTTCGGGTAACCAGCGTTCAAGCACAAGACGGTCAAAGAGCTGATTGAAGTTTCCTGCCAATCCTAAAATTAATATCGGGTACGCATAAATCCACATGGGTTTGAAAGCGTTCCAGTCCCAGCGAAAGCGAAAATCCCGAAACTCCGTCCATAACATCGGGATCGTTGCCAGGTTAGCAATCAGATTGGCAAATACAATATAACCTACGCCTAGTTCAGGATTATAGTTGAATAACCAGGTTCCTTGCAGAAACGTCAGAAAATGTCCATCGTGAATGCCTTTACAAAACCAGAGAAAGTAAAAATTCAACCCTACGTTCAGCATGATGTTAGACACGCGAATGGCTACGAACTTTCGGGGTCGTTTTTCGAGGCGAATGCGGGCATAGGGAATGGCTACCAGAGCATCAATAACCATGATGATGGCAAGCCAGCTAACCAGTTGCCCCCGACCAGGATAACCAAATTCCTCCGCAATGGACGAAGAAAACAGAATGATTAAGCCCGAACAAATGGCACTTACGGTCAGAATGGCCGTAATGGAAAGGTTATAAAATTCCTGAAAACGATCTTTCTCACGGGACGCAAACCGGAAAAAGGTAGTCTCCATCCCAAATACATAAATCACGTTTAACAGAGCCACCCAAAGAAAATAGGTAACCTGCTCGGCCATGACGCCGGGTCGGAATACGGAGGTATGTAAGGGAACCAGAAGATAGCCAATTACCCTACCTAAAATGCTGCTGACACCATATAAAGCCGTGTCACTGGCTAATTTCTTTAAAGCACCCATGTGAAAAATGTACGCTCATTGCGAAACGTCTGATCAGTATGATCGGTAGCAACTTCGCCGCAAAGGTATAGCAGCCAGGGGGCAAATTACCAAAGCGGTGAGCAATGAGAGCGAGAGAATCGTACTTTTGAGCAAAACTTTCTCCCATGAAATTTCTTTACTTCCTCGTTTTGCTGTTCTTCTTCACCTCTGCTCAGTCGCTTTTTGCCCAGGCGGCGGTGGGTTATTACCCTTTTAACAGCATTCTGAACATAAGCAGCAATCCTAAAAATCGAATTTGGGTAGATGCCCGTTTTCAGACGAATTCCATCTTTTCTTCCTTAAATACGGAAGTGGTTCCGATGGTAACTTTCGTTCGCAAGCCTCAGCATTTGTTTTACGCCGGGGTAGGAGCTAACATGGGTATCGTTGGTAAGATTGTGGATTCCCGTAGCCGTCTCATTCAGGGTTACCTCTTGAGCGTCGGAACGCGGGTATATCCGCTGGAAAAAGTCCCACAACTGGGCATTGCTTTCGAAATCACCCCTTATTCACGTCAGGATTTTAAATCGGGGAATTTCCGCACCTGGCTTGGTGTGTCCTGGCAATTGAGAAAAACCAAAGAAAAAGGTGAATAGGATTTCAGCCTACTCACCTTTTCAAAATCGAAATACGTTGTTACTTAAGCTGGTTAACCGCCATTTGATCAGCCTGTGGAAAACCACTCAAGGCTTTCTTATACAGGGGATCATTGGCGTTTAAAACCTGATAAAGCTCATTGCGAAGTCCGGCAGTCGTAGCCCGTTTTTCCCAGACATAACTAGCTACTAGGGCTTTAATCTGATCCCGCACATATCCCTTTGAACGGTTAAACTCGGCCTCATTTCGCTTGATTCCTGAAGCCGCCGCCATAGCTACGACTTCATTCAACATGGCATCGGTTACGTTAAATTTCTGCAGATACTCTTTAAACGTTTGTCCGCCTAACCGGGCTTTGTTATCCAGAGCATAACGGAAGGCATATTCTGCAATCACATTTTTGCCCGCTAACTGGTATAAATAACGCGTTCGGTAAGTAGTATCAATGGGTACGAAAACGTCGGGAATAATACCGCCACCGCCGTACACAGGACGACCATGATCGGTTTTAAAGGCCTGTTTTTTATCGAATTTCACACTATCAGCCACGAACAATTCGCCGTCTTTATACCGATCATCGGATTCGTAAACGGCGTAAGGTTTCTGAATACAACGGCCACTGGGGGTATAATACCGCGAAACGGTAATGCGAATCTGCGAACCATCCGAAAGATCAATGGGCGTCTGCACCAATCCCTTGCCAAACGTGCGACGACCCACCAACAACGCCCGATCATGATCCTGCAAGGCACCTGCCACAATCTCGGATGCCGAAGCCGAATTCTCATCGATTAATAAGACCACGGCTCCTTTTTCGAAAAGTCCTTCTTTGTTTGCAAAAGTTTCCTCGTCAAACTGGGGACTTTTTCCATTAGTCTTGACAATCAGTTTATTACCTCCCAATAATTCATCAACAATATTCGTTGCCCGGTCTTTGAAACCGCCGCCGTTGCCGCGTAAATCCAGCATCAGGCGGGTCATGCCTTCTTTTTTCAGCGAAGCCAGCGTATTGCGGAATTCGGTATAAGTAGACTCAGCGAAGCGATCAATTTTGATATAACCCGTTTGGGGATCAATCATATAAGCCGCCGAGATCGAATACGTTGGGATGCGACCGCGAGTGACCGTAAAAGGAAGCAGGTTTTTCTCACCGCGACGCTGAATGTCCAGCTTGACGGGCGTTCCACCCGGTCCGCGAAGTTTACTAAAGATGAGTTTATTGTCTATGTTCTTACCCGTCAGTAAAGTACCGTCGGCTTTAATCATGCGGTCCCCCGAGCGTAAGCCCGCTGCTGCTGCCGGACCTCCGGGAATGGCATTAATAACAAAAACGGTATCGTTGAAAATATTAAATTCTACCCCAATACCATCAAATCCCGACTCAAGCTGAGCCTTAGCCGCAGCAACTTCCTTTTTCGGGATGTATACACTGTGGGGATCAAGGCGGGTCATCATTTTTTCCAGACCATAATCCACCAACGTATCGGTATTGACTGAATCAACGTAGGCATTATCAATCCAGGAAATGATTTCCCGAAATTTATTCAGGTTACGCACCAAGTCACCCGAATACTTGGGCCGCCCCCCAAAGAACGTAGCACCAATCAGAATGCCGCCAGCCATGGTAATGGCCAGTAACAAAGGCAGCCGAACGGTAGAAGAACTGTTTCGGATATTTTTATCTGAATGGTTTTCCATAGGGTTCTATAAGATATATTCGATCAAGGCAACAACGTAGAAACGTTTCTTTGTGGTGCTTATAAATTCTTTTTCTCCAGTTTTTTAGGATCAATCTGCCGAATCAATTCCTTTCGACTCAGGTAAATAGCCCACAGGCCCAGCAAGTCGTTTTGCGGTACCGATTGAATGACTGGATTACTGATACTTTTGTTTACCAGTGCTGCTTCTATTTCTTTAGTCATCACAACGGGAACGGTATATAACCACTCGCTGCCGTCACCAATTTGCTGAATATTCGTTTCCTGAGGTAAGTGCTTTTCTGCACTGTACTGATAGGCGGCAAATACTTCCTTCGTTTTGGTATCCGTTTGGGGCTTACTCAGGTCCTGCGTGGGGACGAAGACGATACGAGAAGCCGAAGCTTTTGCCAGCGAATCCACGAAGGTGGTATTACGTAAAGCTCTGACGGGTTGTTGCTGTAAAACGCCAGCCAGTTCTTCGCCCTTTTCACTGGAAAATGTAGAAAGCTGAGAGCTGGTTACGTGCTTAATCTGCTGATTCTCCATGTCCTGCTTCATTTTAGCCGTATCCAGCCGCTTGAATTCGCAGGCGTTACAAACCACCATACCCAAGATAAGTATGCATCCCTGTATTTTCATAAAAGATAATGTTAAAGAGTAACCAGACTCGGACTGGAGGAGATCAACAATCCAGTCTCGTTCCGATAGATATTCGGCGAAGGTAAGGATGCACTTTTAATCCGCAGATACGTAGGAGGTGCAAAAACTCGACCAGGACGAAGAAAGTCCATATTGAATGTTTCACTCAGGCGATCAAACTGCCGACGGCCCCAAGGAGTGTTGAACGTAGAAAGACGAATTTCAGGACTTACCTTTAAAATAATAGTGGCCCGTTTCACGCGTACTACCTGTCCATTGATCACCGCTTTTCGGGTTTTTCCGAACAAGGGAATATCAATGGCCTGAACAGCCGTAGCCGTCAGCACCAGAAAAAGAACGATGAAGGATGGAATAACTTTCACGCAGTAAAATTACGGATAATTAGAGTAACTGGTTTTCCGATGGATAAATCTTCTATTACTCCTAACATCAACGCTTTGCTATAGGTTCTTTCGTTGGAACCTCTTATAATAATTATCTTTGCAGAAATTTTATCCTTCAAAAATGAAATCGAAGGAAAATGATTCATTCTCACGACCATGCTTGAGCAATTAGAAGCCATACGCGAACGCTTTCAGGAAGTATCCCAACAAATCGTGCAGCCCGAAGTGGCAAGCGATGTAAAGCGATATAAAGCCCTTAGTAAAGAATATAAAGATCTGGAAAAAATCGTTAAAAAGTACGAGGAATACGAGTTGCTGCTCGGACAGATCGCTTCTGCCAAAGAAGTATTATCCACAGAAAAAGACGAAGATTTTCGGGAAATGGCAAAAGCCGAACTCGACGAACTCGAACCCAAACAGGACGAAATAGAACAGGAATTAAAAGAGTTACTGATTCCGAAAGATCCTAACGACAGCCGAAACATCATTCTGGAAGTTCGCGGCGGTACGGGTGGCGACGAAGCGGCTATTTTTGCCGGTGACATCTTTCGCATGTACCAGCGTTTTGCCCAGAATCAGGGCTGGCAGTTCCAGATCATGGACCAGACCGAAGGTAGCTCGGGTGGTTTCAAAGAGATTATTGCTTCCGTGCAGGGAGAAGACGTATACGGAAAGCTGAAGTTTGAGTCGGGTGTGCACCGCGTACAACGCGTGCCCGCGACGGAAACGCAGGGCCGGATTCACACCTCTGCCGCCTCGGTAGCCGTATTACCCGAAGCCGAAGAAGTGGACGTTCAGATTAACATGAACGACATTCGGAAAGATACCTTCTGTTCGTCAGGGGCCGGTGGACAATCCGTTAACACCACGTACTCTGCCGTTCGGGTCACGCACTTACCTACCGGACTGGTGGTACAATGCCAGGACGAACGTTCGCAGATCAAGAACTTTGAGAAAGCGATGACTGTTCTTCGTTCACGCTTGTACGAAATGGAATTAGCGAAACAACAGGCCGAAATTTCCGGTGCCCGCAAGAGCATGGTTGGCTCGGGTGACCGCTCCGATAAAATCCGAACGTACAATTATCCACAATCACGGGTGACCGATCACCGCATTGGTCTTACGGTTTATAACCTTCCCGCTGTTATGGACGGAGAAATTGGCGACTTCATCGAACAGTTACGCATCGCCGAAAACGCCGAGCGTCTGAAAGAAGGAGCTGTTTAGTAATTAGTTGATTATTGTTGGAATTCGTTTGAAGGGTTAATAGGGTTTGAGGTTTGAAAACGTACCTCAGACTTCAAACCATCTCTAACTTTCAAACCTTCCCAAACTCTATTAAAAGTCATGAAAATTACGATTGAAATTCCTGATGATCAGGCTGTTTTTATGAAGCAGTTATTAGATCGTTTATCTTTTGTAACATCTATTGAAATGGAAGAAAAGCAGCATTTGGTGGTTACTTCTGCCGAGTTACTTCATGCTTTTCCCATCCTGAAAGAAGAAGCCAATGTTCGTTTGTCGAACATTCTGGATCAGCATTTGAATTGAGTTCTTAATCATTTCATTCTTGAGCGATTTTCTCTTTCTCTTTACCGGCCTGCTCATCGGAGCTGTAGCAACCTGGATGGCTACCAAAGGCCAGAAGGGCTCACAGCTCCGAGTGGCTGAGCATTCCTTTCAGTCGCTCCAGAACGAGACTAGTCAGCTTCGCTTAACGCTGGAAAAAGAGCGTCAGAATACCCTGGATTTGAATCGTCAGTTAGCCGCTCTGGAAGCAGATTACCGCAATCTGGAGGATAAGCTTCATTTCCAGCAAGAAGAACTTTCTTCGCAATTTCGGCACCTGGCCAATGACTTACTTGAAGAAAAATCCCGGCGTTTCACCGAACAGAATCAGCTTAACCTGAATCAGTTGCTGCATCCCCTGGGTGAAAAAATTCAAGCCTTCGAGCGAAAAATTGAGGAGAACTACAAAGAAGAACTTCGCGATAAGGTGAGCCTGCTGGCCGAAGTTCGTAAACTCCATGATTTGAGTCAGCGACTCAGTCAGGATGCCGATAATCTGGCTAAAGCCCTCAAAGGTGATACCAGACAACAGGGAAACTGGGGTGAGGTGATTCTGGAAAAAGTACTGGAACGCTCAGGTCTGATGAAAGGAGCTGAGTATAATACCCAGGTATTAACCCAGAATGTGGATAACGCTCTGATTAGGCCGGACGTGGTTATTTACCTGCCCGACAACAAACACCTGATTGTGGATGCGAAAGTTTCTCTGTTAGCCTACGAACGTTGCATGGGCTGCGATGATGAGATGGAACGCGGGAAATACCTGACGGCTCATTTGAGTTCCGTGCGAAGCCATATCCGACTATTAGCGGAGAAAAAGTACGAAACGGCTCAGGGCTTACTAACGCCCGACTTTGTGCTCTTATTCATGCCCATTGAACCCGCCTTTAGTCTGGCGATCCAGTCGGATGCTGAGCTATTCAATTTTGCCTGGGAACGGCGGATTGTATTGGTAAGCCCCACCACTTTACTGGCAACGTTACGAACGGTTTCCAGCATCTGGAAATTCGAAAAGCAGAGTAAGAATTCGCTCGAGATTGCCCGCCTCAGCGGAGAGTTATACGACAAGTTTGAAGGCTTCATCCGGGATTTGCAAAAAGTAGGAGATACCCTCAAATCTTCCCAAAACGCCTACGATGAAGCCGTCAAGAAGCTGGCCGAAGGCAAAGGAAATATGCTCCGCACCGCCGAGAAAATCAAAGCCCTCGGAGCCCGCTCCACCAAGGATCTACCCAAATCCTGGCTCGATCAGGCGGAAGAATAACGTGCAGTTTTGAGTTTAGGGTTTGGTGTTTTGAGTTATAAAACCCTAAACTCTAAACCTTAAAACCCTAAACTCAGGACAATGAATATTGGTCTATTTTTTGGTTCTTTTAATCCGATTCACATTGGGCATTTGATTGTGGCGAATGTAATGGCCGAAACCACCGATCTGGATCAGGTTTGGTTTGTGGTCTCGCCGCAAAATCCCTTCAAGAAAAATAAGCAGTTACTTCACGAAGAAGATCGCTATAAGCTCGTGGAACTGGCCATTCAGAATAACTCAAAACTTCGCGTAACGGACGTAGAGTTTTCCATGCCCCGGCCCAGTTATACCGTTGATACGTTAACTAAACTTCAGGAAAAATTCCCGCAGCATACCTTCCGGTTAATCATCGGTGGCGATAACCTCGGCCAATTTCCGAACTGGAAAGAACACGAAAAAATCCTGAATGATTTTGGCTTATACGTATATCCAAGGCCCAATTCCGAGCCGAGTGAGTTAGAGCATCATCCCAATGTTCGAATGGTAGAGGCTCCTTTACTCGACATTTCTGCCACCTTTATTCGAGCCCAGATCAAAGCCGAACGAACCATTCGTTATATGGTTTCGGAAGAGGTAGAGACGTACATCCGCTGGAAGAAATTTTACCTGTAAGTATTTACTTATTTACTCAACATTAAACAAATGAAAATCAGTATTCTGGGTTGCGGCTGGCTGGGGTTACCATTGGGTGCTTTTCTTGCAACGAAGGGGTATATCGTTACCGGAACAACTACTACTCCTGAGAAAATTCCCGCTTTGCAGGAGGTTCGTATTCAACCCGTATTACTGAATTTCAAACCAGAAATAGAAGGTGATCTCTCCGCTTTGCTAGACGCGGATGTCTTGATTATTAGTATCCCTCCAAGGGCTGGTAAACAAGGGGATGCTTTCCATCCTCAACAAATTAAGTATTTACTTAAAAGCTTAACTTCTTTTCAAGGTCGTATTATCTACATTTCTTCGACCTCAGTCTATCCAGATACCAATGGTATCATCGATGAAAACGGCCCGGTTATTTCTGATCATCCGTTGGTTGAGGTGGAAAACTTACTTCAGGAAAATCCCTTTCCAGTTACTATTCTGCGTTGTGGCGGATTAATGGGTTATGATCGAATTGCGGGGAAGTACTTTATTGGCAAGACGGTTCATACGGGCGATGTTCCCGTCAACTTTGTTCACCGGGACGACGTTATCCACATCGTGGAAAGCATCGTGGAGCAGAATAGCTGGGGTGAGGTTTTCAATGTAGTCTGCCCCGAACACCCCATCCGACGGGATGTGTACGAACAAAATGCCAAAGATCACCACTGGCAACCGCCTGTCTTTGAGGTACCGAAAGAACCACTTTCTTTCAAAATCATTTCCAGCGAAAAACTTCAACGCATTCTTTCCTATTCTTTCCGCTTTCCCAATCCTGTACATTTTAAATAATATTTTACTTAAATACGTAAATAAGTTTTTGTGTAAGTACGGATTACTTACACGTAACTGTTATTGTCTCTTCACTAGGTAATAATTTCTACAATTCCTAAGTGCCTACAGGGGAATGTAAGCGAAGGAACTGTTTTTTCATGTACTACTCTATTTAACATAGAATAAGCCATGAAAACGACACCAAACGCTGAAAATACGGATAAAAAAGAGCCTAATCGCTTGTATGTAGGACTTAATCCATCAGAACTGGAAGCTAACGCTGATGCTGGTTTTGAAAACTATGAACAGTCTTTCGAGGAAGAAAAAGGAGAGTTCGACCGAACCGATATTGAAACCGAACCAAGTCTGCGAGAGAAAGGAAACATCGATCGAGCTGATCGCCATCAGCAGGACGACGCTCGTCATCAGGAACACAACGAAGCTCCCGATCCTGAAAAAGAGAATTAGTAATGGATTCATTACCGATGGATCATTTACTGTTCCAACCCAAAATTGAATATATATGAGTGTTGTACCTCCTTTGCCTCTAAAACCGGCCCGTCGTCGTCGAACTCGTCTGTGGTCGAAAGATCCCAAGCGTTCCGCGAAAGTGGCGGGTCTGATCTATACGACCGACGACCAGCCGGGTATTCTTCGACTTAGACACAGTAAGTCTTTTCGATACGTTGATGCGGATAAAAAGCCCATTCGCGACGTGGAAACACTACGCCGAATCCGCTCGCTAGTGATTCCTCCAGCCTGGGAAAAAGTGTGGATAAGTCCGTTGGAAAATGGACACTTACAGGCGACAGGCTATGACACGAAGGGACGTAAACAATACCGTTATCACCCCGATTGGAACGAAGTTCGAAACGAAACTAAATTCTCCCGCATTATTCAGTTTGCTGAGTTATTACCCAAGATTCGCCAGCAAGTGCAACAGGACTTACGGCGGCCAGGTTTGCCTTACGAAAAAGTACTTGCTCTGATCGTGCAATTGATGGAAAAAACCAGCATTCGCATTGGTAACGAAGAGTACAAAAAGCAGAACGGCTCGTATGGACTAACCACCATGCAGGATAAACATGCCGATATCGAAGGATCGAAAGTGACGTTTCGGTTTAAAGGAAAAAAGGGCGTTTATCACGAGATCAGCCTGAAAGATCGAAAGCTAGCCAAGCTCGTTCAGCGGTGCAAAGACGTGCCTGGTGAAGAGCTTTTTCAATACATCGATAACGACGGTAATCATAAAAGCGTAGGGTCAGGCGATATCAATGCCTACCTGAAAAACATTACTGGCGAAGAATTCACCGCCAAAGATTTCCGAACCTGGCGTGGTACCTTAGGAGCCTTCGAAGCTTTCCAGGCTTTAGGTTTGTTCGATACCCCAACAGCCTGCAAGAAAAATATCAATCGCTGTTACGACCTGGTAGCCGAAGCTCTGGGTAATACGCGGGCGGTGAGCAAAAAATATTACGTTCACCCCAAAATCATTTCGGCCTACGAATCGGAAAAGCTGTGGAAATACTGTGATGGACTGGATGTTCCCGTGAAAAGTGCAGACGATACAACGGCTTTATCACCACTCGAACTAAAAGTAAAAGAGTTATTGGAAGCCAGCTTTTAATCTGATCACGCACAGAAAACCCCTCGGAAGATGCCTTTCGAGGGGTTTTCTGTGTTCAGACTACTCCCAATTACTTATCGGCTCCATTTGTCAGAGGAAAGACCTTAAGTTTGTTGTTTATTTTCTCATTGATTGATTATGCTGGCAAAAACGTACGGAGCGGCCATTTTTGGGGTAAATGCAACGATGGTAACCATTGAAGTTACCGTGGGGCAGGGGAACAACACTTATCTGGTCGGTTTGCCCGACAGTGCCGTCAAGGAAAGCGTGCAACGGGTAGAGGCGGCCATTAAATATCAGGATTACTTCTATCCCCGTAACAAAACGGTCATTAACCTCGCCCCGGCTGACGTGCGTAAGGAAGGCTCGGCGTACGATTTGCCCATTGCTTTATGCATTATTCATTCTTCAGAACAAGCCAACCTGAAGAAACTGGAAGAGTTTATGATTATGGGAGAGTTATCCCTCGATGGTAAACTTCGGCCTATTAAGGGCGTATTGCCCATCGCGATTGAGGCCCGTAGGAATAAATTCAAGGGGTTTATTCTACCCAAAGAAAATGCCTCGGAAGCTTCGATTGTGAATAACCTCGATGTCATCGGCGTAACGACGCTTCAGGAAGCCGTAGATTTCCTCAAAGGCACATTGGAGATCGAACCTACGATTTCGGATACGCGGGATATTTTCCTGAGTACACTGAATGAATATGAAACGGATTTTGCCGATGTGCAGGGTCAGGAAAACATCAAACGCTCCTTGGAGATTGCCGCCGCCGGTGGACACAATGTTATCATGATTGGTCCGCCGGGAGCTGGAAAAACCATGCTGGCGAAGCGTCTACCGAGCATTCTGCCCCCTTTGTCTTTGCAAGAAGCTCTGGAAACCACCAAAATTCATTCAGTAGCGGGTAAACTCGGGACGAAAGCGACCCTCATTGCCCGAAGACCCTACCGTAATCCCCACCACACGATTTCTGATGCAGCTTTGGTAGGAGGCGGGGGCATGCCTCAACCCGGCGAAATTTCACTGGCTCATAATGGCGTTTTATTTCTGGATGAGTTACCCGAATTCAAACGCTCGGCTCTGGAAGTCATGCGACAACCCCTGGAAGAACGAACGGTGAGTATTTCAAGGGCTCGCTGGGCGGTAGAATTTCCGGCAAATTTTATGCTCATTGCCAGTATGAATCCCTGTCCCTGTGGCTATTACAACCACCCGGAAAAAGAATGCAGTTGTCCACCGGGAAGTGTGGGTAAGTATTTAAGTAAAATTTCAGGTCCTCTGTTAGATCGCATTGATCTGCACGTAGAGGTAACACCCGTCAATTTCGACCAGCTTTCCTCCACCCGCAAATCGGAACCCAGTGCTCAGATTCGGGATCGGGTGATTAAAGCCCGCGATATTCAGACGGAACGGTTCAAGGATAATCCGGGCATCTATTGCAACGCCATGATGTCTTCTGAGATGGTTCGGCAAGTTTGTGCACTAAGCGAAGCGGGCAAGATGTTATTAAAGACGGCGATGAATAAATTGCAGCTTTCCGCCCGGGCTTTCGATCGTATTCTTCGCGTTTCGCGAACCATTGCGGATCTGGCGGGTTCGGAAGAAATCAAAATTGAACATTTAGCTGAGGCGATTCAGTATCGAAGTCTGGATCGGGAGAACTGGGGAAGCTAGATGAGTTGTCCGTTTTTAGTTTGCAGTTTTCCGTTGGTTATTTTGTTCTCACCTTAATTTCTCGTTAGTAATTTGGATATTTTTTTGCTTTTGGGGGCTAATTTGGGGGATCGTCAGGAGACTTTTCGGCGGGCTATTGAGCTGCTTTCCGAACGGGTTGGAACGGTTACTTTACAATCCAGTCTGTGGGAAACGGCGGCCTGGGGCTTGACGGATCAGCCTAATTTTCTGAATCAGGTTTTATTACTTTCAACGGCATTACAACCATTGGAGGTACTCGCCCAGACGCAGGCCATTGAAATTGAAATGGGGCGAGTTCGGAAGGAGAAATGGGGAGCTCGTTTACTGGATATTGACTTGCTGTATTATGGCTCAGAAATTTTAGACTTGCCTCAGTTGAAGGTGCCACATCCGTACATTCCCGAGCGTCGGTTTACGCTGGCTCCGCTCGCTGAGATCGCCCCGGATTTTATGCATCCTTCACTCAACTTAACTCAGCAGGAGTTATTAAATCAGTGTGTGGATAACTCTGTGGTTAACAGAATTTGAAATTATTTTTGTTATTATTTAATTGATTATCAGAGTACTATTTTCTTTAACTTTCATTAACAACCTTCTTTTATGGAATTTTTGAGTCGCTTGCATCCAAAGGGTGAAATGATTCAAAAACCAATTAATTACACAAAGTCATGAAAAACATTCTTTTGCTTGCCGGAACCTTATTATTCAGTACTACCCTTTTCGCTCAAAATGTGGATAAAGAACCCGTTCGTAAAATCGAGATCACGGGCACTTCCGAAGTTGAAGTGGACCCCGATGAGTTTTATTTGAGCATTACTCTTAAGGAATATTACAACGACGAGAAAAATCAAAAAGATAAAGTGACCATTGATATTCTCGAAAAACAGTTAGCTCAGTCCGTTCAGGCAGCGGGCTTGCCTAAAGAGGCTCTGAGTATTCAGGGAATTTCAGGTTATCAGAGCAGCGTGGGCAAAAAGAAAAACCCCGCTCAGTTCCTGGAAAGCAAACAGTATCAACTGAAACTTTCAAAATTATATAATGTGGATAACTTGCTCTCAAAAGTAGATTCCCGTGGGGTAAGCAGCACCCGCATCAGCCGGGTAGACTACTCGAAAAAAGAGCAGTTACGTAAGGATAACAAAATCAAAGCTCTGCAAGAGGCCCGCGAGAAAGCCACGTACATGGTGGAGGCTTTAGGCGGAAAATTGGGTGAAGTGCTGGAAATTCACGAAGTTGAAGACGGCGATATTTATCCACAATACATGGCTATGCCTCGGATGGCTCTAATGAAAGCAGATGCAAGTACCGCTGAGGTTGCTGATAGCGATCTGGAATACCAAAAGGTGAAGTTTACCTCTCGCATTCAGGTTATATTCCGAATTAAATAATACTGATTTACTTAAGTACTTAAACGACCTGCTCTGACGCAGGTCGTTTTTCTTTATAAAATGAAAATGCTTTGCCGTATTTTTGTAATGATTAGAGGGTATAAACAGCCTAAAAACTGAAAACCCGAGACAGAAAACAGTAAACTAAGAAAATGATCGGGACGGATTTGCAACGGGCGAAAGAGCTTCTGGAAGCAGGAGCATTGGTGGGTATTCCAACGGAAACAGTCTACGGACTGGCAGGTAATGCTTTGAATGAAGAGGCCGTACTTTCCATTTTCCGGGTAAAAAATCGTCCGGCTTTTGATCCGCTTATTATCCACACCAATTCATTTGAACGTTTACAGGAGTTTGTTCGTGACATTCCCGAGAAGGCTCTATTACTAGCTGAAAAATTAACACCCGGTCCGCTTACTTTCCTTTTACCCAAAGCCCCGCAAATCCCGGATTTGGTAACTAGTGGGCTGGATACCGTGGCCGTCCGCATTCCTCAGCATGCATTGACTCGCTCTTTGCTCGAACAGTTACCTTTCCCCCTGGCCGCTCCCAGTGCGAATCCCTTCGGCTACATAAGTCCAACGACGGCTGAGCACGTCGAGCAGCAGTTAGGCGATAAGATTCCGTATATTTTAGACGGTGGCCCTTGCGAAATTGGGGTAGAATCTACCATTGTCGGTTTTGAAGGCGATGACGTTATCGTGTACCGAAAAGGAGGAACACCCATTGAAGCGATTGAGGCTTTGATTGGAACTGTCGAGGTGAGGGCCCATTCCAGCTCTAATCCACAGGCTCCGGGGATGTTGAAAAGTCATTACGCCCCTCGCACGCCGCTTTCAATTCATGGAGAACTGGAAACGTTACTGCCGTCAGATCGGATCGGAATCCTTGGTTTTCAAACCGATTATGGCTTTATCCATCAGGAAATTCTTTCGCCTACGGGTAATTACGCCGAAGCAGCCCGCCAGCTATTTGCGGCCATGCGAAGACTCGATGCCCTGGACTTGGATCATATTTACGCCGAATTATTACCCGAGCAGGATTTAGGTGTAGCCATTAATGACCGTATCCGACGGGCAGCGGCTTTATGATACCCAAACACGCCGTCACTCGGCTATAGTTGAATTCCCTATAGCTATTACCCTTGTTAATCCAGACGCGATTTATCGCTTCTTTACCTAAGAAATCTCTACAACCTTATGAAAACCAGACTTTTACTTTTCTTAATCATGGCTTCGCTAAGCTCCGTAAAAGCTCAGGTTTCATTTGGTAAAGCGTGTCTTGGAAAGTGGGAAGGTATGATGCGGATGTATCAGAAAGGGCAGCTGAAAGATAGCGTCAAGATTCTGTTAACCGTAGCCGAAACGCAGGACCCTCAGGTCTGGTTGTGGAAAACGGAATACTTATCCACCAAGCATCCCGCAGTTAAAGACTATACATTGAAGATAGTTGACGAGAGCAAAGGTCATTACGTCATTGATGAAGGAGATGGTACTGCATTACCTTCCTATCGTTTTGAAAATAAACTATTTAGCCTTTTTGAAACCGAAGGAATTACGTTGACGTCAACGTATGAACTAAAGGGCGACGAATTAGTTTTTGAAGTTACTTCCGGGAAAAAAGGAAGTGTTCAGCCCGTTACCACTTTTTCCGTTGATTATCTACAGAAAGCGTTATTGAAACGTCAGTAAACGGTTATCAGTATTTTACTCTTATATCTTTCCAAAAAGCAGCGTGCCCCATTTTACAACTTTTGAGAAGTATAGATGCCAGCGAAAAGCTGGCATCCATTAATTATCTTAAAATCAGCTCCAGATTTCGTTAGCTTCTGTCAGAATCACGGGCTTATCGTCTGTTACCACAATGGTATGCTCGTGTTGAGCTACATAACCACCGCGATTGCCGAGTAAAGTCCAGCCGTCTCCGGCCTCATCGGCGTAAATGGAATGCGTAGAGATAAACGTTTCGATAGCTACTACCGCATTTTTCTTGAATCGGGATTTGTTATGCGGATTATAACAGTTCAGAATCTCGCTGGGTTCTTCGTGTAATTTGCGGCCAATGCCATGCCCCGCCAGGTTTTTAATAACCCGGTAGCCCGCCTTTTTAGCTTCTGTTTCAATCAGTAAGCCAATATCTGCAATCCGAACACCCGTTTTGATCTGGTGAATCGCTTTATGGAGGATTTGCTTCGAAGTATCTACTAACCGCTGGTGATTCCTGGCATCGTTTCCTAACACAAACGAACCGCCATTATCCGCCCAGAAACCATTCAACTCAGCTGATACATCTACGTTGACGAGATCGCCTTCGCGGAGTATTTTCTTAGCCGAAGGAATGCCGTGAGCCACCTCATTATTCACACTGATGCAAGTCCAGCCCGGGAAACCGTAAGAAGCCCTGGGAGCCGATTTAGCTCCGAGTTCCTTTAAGATTTTTCCACCAAAATTATCCAGTTCCTTCGTCGTCATACCCGGTTTTGCGTATGTCCGCATTTCCTTCAGGGTAAGAGCTACGGCCTGACTTACCTCCTTCATTCCGGCCATTTCTGCCTGCGATGTAATCGACATATGGTATTAATTTTAAATCTTACTAGTAACAACCTTAGCCAAAGGGTTTTAGTTTATCCTACGATTTCCATTTCGCTAAATCCACTGGCTTGTTTCCGCAACTGAATCTGCGTTGTAATGCGTTCTTTTAAGGCCTCTACGTGCGAGATAATCCCGATCATGCGGTTAGATTCCGCCTGGAGTTTTTCGAGTGTTCCCAGAGCAATTTCCAGCGTATCGGGATCTAGTGTACCAAAGCCTTCATCGATGAATAAACTTTCAATCCGAACGTTTTTCGATACCATATCGCTAAGTCCCAAAGCCAGAGCCAGACTCACCAGAAAGGTTTCGCCCCCGGATAGGGTAGAAACGGCCCGGCGTTCGTCGAAGTTTCGATCCAGCACCCAAAGGTTTTCTTCGTCTCCTTCGGGCGGCAACAATAGGTATCGATCCGATAAATCTTTCAGTCGACTATTGGCCGAACGAGCCAGATTAGCCAGCGTTAATTTCTGAGCAAACTGATTGAATTTTTTCCCTTCCCGATCCCCCAGACCTTCGGCTAATAACCGCCATTTTTATAACGTTGTTCCAGTTCCGCAATCTCTTCAAGCCTTTTGGCGTGCTCAGTCCGACTGACTTCATTGTCTTTCAGCGATTGCTTCCAGCCTCCTATTTTTTGCAGATACTCCCGTTCAACCATGCTGTGCGTTTCAATTTCCGTTAGTAAAGTGGAAATCTCAATCGCTGCCTCATCCTGTTCCTGAAGAAGCGTTATTTCCTGAGTTAAGGTATCCAGTTGGGTATCGAGCTGCGTTTTTCGTTGAACAAGTTGTTCTTTTTGTTGCGTTAATTTTCGGTGGTTATCCGGTGAAAGTAACGCGGCTCTGGCTTCTTCCACTGAACTAAATCCAAATGTGGATAACTCTGTTAATAGTTTATCTTTCAGGCTTTTAAATGCTATTTCAGCCTGTATATAACTTTGCTGACATTCTTCTAACTCCTGTGTATATTGTTCAGGAGAATAGGACTTATGCACCAGTTTCTGAAGTAACCCGTCACAATCGCCCGCCAGAAACTTGATGTCTTTTACGTAAAGCTTTTTTAACGCGTCCGTTAGTTCCTGGTGTTTCTGGAAGTAAGACAGTCCTTCTTTCAGATGGCGGCCAAATTGAGCCAGACTTTCACTCTTCTCCTGAATTTTCAGTAATTCTTCCAAGTGCTGGAAACGCTCGGTTTCTTTTTGCAACCAATCCCGGACTTCTTCGGACTTGCCAATTTTTTCAATCTTTAAATCAGCTTTCCACTTACTGATCACCTGAATAATGGGTTTTTCTTCCGTTTGAGCATTGGCTTTCTCTGCCTCTAACGTCTGAATCTTTACCTCAATTCCTTTTCTATCATTTTCCAGTTGACGCAAACGGGTTTCCAGGGTCGCCAGATTTCTTTCCCGGGCTTCGAAACGGGCCTTTAAATTTTCCAGTTCCCGCAAATAGGTATCCACACTGAAGTGATCTTCTTCATCCGTTTTCAACAAAACGGGATGGTGTGTTGATCCACACACCGGACAAGGCTGTTCTGTGGATAACTCTGTGCGTAACCGGGGAATTGATGTTTCCCTAATAAAGTTAAGTTGTTCTTCCTGAGCGATTTGTAGTAGATTTCTGGCTTCTGTTACCTCTTGTGTGGATTTGTGGATAAGTGGTAATTGTTCGTGGATTAACTTTCGTTGTTCTTCCACTTGCCGATCATAATCCGTTAATCGCTTTCGGAGATTTTCGTAATGTCGAACCTGAATTTCCAGTTGTTGATACGCTTCCCGCCGTTGCATCGACTCTTGGCGAAGCGTTTGGACATCGGTGTTCTTGTCTAGTTGGTATAACTGCTGAAGTTCCGTTTTGCGTTGATTAATTTCCTGCCAGGCTTCGCGGGAAATACTGAGACAATCGGCGTACGCTCCACGGCTCCAGAAGGACTGAATTTCGGGCGACTGGGTTTTGGTTAGTAACTCAAACGCCTGATTTTTAGCCGTTCCCCAGTTCTGGCTGGCCATCTGCTGATCCGTGTAACTCTGGCTCACTTTTTCCCGAAAACCTCAATACTTCGCTGAGCTGACTGGGCCGTCACTAATTCCGTTACTAATCCTGCAATGTCTGATAGTAACTGCTTCTGGTTTTGCTGAGCCAGTGCCTGCTCTTTGGTAATCCGTTCCCACTGAAGCTTAGTGCTTTTCAGGCTTTGCTCCTGTAGCTGATAGTTCGTAAGCGGTTCTGAAAATTGCTGGACTCGTTCATGCCGTTCCAGGACCAGAGCATCCTGCGTATCAAAGGTTTGTTTATCCACATTCCAACGTGGGTATTCTCTCTGATGCAGTACGTCGAGAGCAGTCTGAATTTCCCGAATCCGCTTTTTTCGCTGCACCTGTACTTCCAGCGATTTTCGTTTTGTTTCAGATACTCGGTATAACTCTTCGTGCTTTTCTATTTCTTCCAGCAAGACTTTTAGCTCTTCTTCCGTAAGAATTTTCTGAAGATCAAGGCTTTGTTGTTTGCTTTCGATTTCTTTTTTATGGTGATCGTGCCAGCGGGAAAAAGCTTCCATACCGAGTTTCCGGTAGATCTCCGTACCCGTAATCCGTTCGAGTAACTCCGCCCGTTCTTCGCGTCTGGCTTTCAGAAAAGCCGCAAAGTCGCCCTGCGAAAGCAAGATGGCTTTGACAAATTGTTCATAATCCAGCCCAACCCGTTTTCGGATTTCTTCCTGAACTTCCTTCTTTTTCTTCGAGGCCAGAATGGTATTACTTTCTAAATCAGCAATTTCAGCGTATTCATCCAGTCGGGACTGTCCTTTATTAGCTCCCCGGCTGATGATTTCCCGCTGTAAACTCCACTTGGCCCGGTACGACCCTCGTGGCGTGGTAAAGCTAACTTCCGCATAAGCCTGATTGGTATCCCGGGTGAGAATACCTCCCAGTTTTTCCAGCAGATTACTATTGACCTCTCCCAATCGAGGCGTTCGGTGATACAAAGCCAGGGTAATTACGTCGAGAATTGTGGTTTTCCCCGCTCCGG
Organism: Siphonobacter sp. SORGH_AS_0500; assembly: GCF_002838835.1. Lineage (GTDB taxonomy): Bacteria > Bacteroidota > Bacteroidia > Cytophagales > Spirosomataceae > Siphonobacter. The sequence continues at coordinate 56,695 of NZ_NHPP01000007.1, read as the reverse complement.
TGGGGCCGGTAATGGCAAAAAGATTGGAGTTGCGAAACGCAGCTTCATTCTGAAAATCAATGGTATGCTGGCCCCGTAAGGAGTTAATATTCTCGAAACTAACTTTTAAAATACGCATTCGGATGTTGGATCATCAGGGAATGAATTCAGGCTTTACTGCACCGAATTCATCAACTCGTGGAAAGCTTCCGTTAATAAGACTTTGGATTCGTCAGAACCAGCATTTTCCTGCAACCACTGCTCAAATACCTGAGCAGGAGCCAGCTCGGGCAAAGCCATGGTTTCACCGAATAATTCATCAGTCGTTTTGAGTTGTTGCTGGAATTTGAATCGCCAGTTCAACACGGAAAGGTGAGAATGGTTCAGTTTCAAAAAATAAGCCTTTGCCTGATCAATCAATGCCGGATCGCGATGCTCTTCGTGGATTTCTATTTCAGCTAATGTGGATAACTCATCCGAATGTTGATAACTATTCAATAGCGTTTCTATCTCGGTGAATGACCCCCTGAATCGGCGTAGCTGGCGAAATTTAGGAATGTTAACTTCCTGAATATCAATAATCTTATTATTCTTTATCTCGATGTGGATAACTAATTTCTCATCCAGTCTTTCACTAAAGCTGAGAGCTACGGGCGAGCCCGAGTAACGAACATACTCCTTTTTCCCTAACATTTGAGGTCTGTGGATATGTCCCAAAGCCAGGTAATCGAAAGCAGGGAAAAGACTTACCTCAAACAAATCGAGTGTACCAATGCTATGCAGTTTTTCGTCGTTGTCGGACGTAGCAGAGCCATTCACAAACAAATGACCCATGCCTAAAAGGGGTACATCAGCGTAGGTTTTTCGGCCATGAGCATGCACCTGGTCGTATCGACGCTGAATACCCGCCCGAACGGCCATACGGCGATCTTCAAAGGTTTCGCCTTCCACCGAACGTTTCAAATCCCGATCCCGCAGGAAAGGAACGGCGGCGACGGCAGCCTGAAGTTTTCCATGACGGTCGAGTAGGGGAAGGACTTCTTCGTGACAATCATCACAGGCTCCGCCAATGACGTGTACATCCAATAAGGCCAGTAACTCGCGGGGGCCATTGAGGACCGCCGCCGAGTCGTGGTTACCACCCGTAATAATCAGCCGACATTTCAGACGTATTAATTTTCTGAGAAAATCGTAATACACCTGCATCGCTTCCGTAGAAGGGTTAGCCGTGTCGAAAATATCCCCCGCAACGAGTAACACATCAATTTGCCGTTCTTCGATGGTCTGCAACAACCAGTCCACAAACCGACGGCTGTCTTCAAGCAAGTCCGTTTGGTAAAGTCTCTTTCCTAAATGCCAGTCGGCTGTGTGCAAAATCTTCATTCTTCAAAAATAAAACAATCGCTTAGAAAAAATCCCCGAATGGTACAGCTACCAAACGGGGATGCTTCCAAAATCTTATAACTCGGTGGAAAATGGGTCACTGAGAATTCGATACGTATGCTCAACTGCCCAACTCTAAATTTTTATTCAATTCTCAGAGCCTTAAAACCGATTATTTATCCACCCTTAATTTTTGAAAATCAACAACTTATCCACATATTTTTCCACACTCAAAATTGTTGTCCACAAATCGAACGAAACCTGATTTTTAGACTTATTCAAGTACACCGAGGTAATTAAAGGGCGAAATGGCTCTCAATTCGGCTTTTATGGCTTCTGACACATCCAGAGTCTCAATAAACTCAGCAATCGTTTTTTCAGTGATCGCTTCGTTCTTCCGGGTCAGGGCTTTGAGAGCTTCATAAGGTTGTGGATAACTTTCGCGACGTAATACCGTCTGAATTGCTTCGGCTACTACGGCCCAGTTGGCCTCTAGGTCGGCATCGATGGCCGCCTGATTTAATTCCAATTTGTCAATGCCGCGAAGTAAAGATTTCAGAGCGATCAGTGTGTGAGCCAAAGGCATACCCAAATTCCGAAGTACCGTTGAATCAGTCAGATCGCGTTGCAAACGTGAAATAGGTAACTTGGCCGACAGGTGTTCGTATAAGGCATTCGCCACTCCGAAGTTTCCTTCGGCATTTTCAAAATCAATGGGGTTAACCTTATGAGGCATCGCCGAAGAACCGACTTCCCCCGCTTTGATTTTTTGCTTGAAGTAATTCATGGAAACGTACGTCCACACATCCCGAGAAAAATCAATGAGGATGGTGTTCAGGCGTTTCAAAGTATCCAGTAAAGCCGCCAGATGGTCGTAGTGTTCAATCTGAGTGGTGTACTTACTACGGGTTAATCCCAAGTTATCCACAAACGTATTCCCAAACTCAGGCCAGTTAAAAGCGGGGTAAGCGACCCAGTGGGCATTGAAGTTACCCGTTGCTCCACCGAACTTAGCCGCGTGTGGAATAGCGGTTAACAGGGCCTGCTGCTGTTTAATACGTTCGATGAATACCAGAATCTCCTTGCCCAAACGGGTTGGAGAAGCGGGCTGACCGTGCGTACGTGCCAGCAGAGCCACGTCTTTCCAGCTTTCAGACCGTTCGGTTAACTTGTGGATAACTTCCTCAAAGGCAGGAGTAATGACTGCCTCCATCGCTTCTTTTAGCGATAATGGGATAGCCGTATTGTTTACGTCCTGAGACGTTAAGCCAAAGTGGATAAACTCCAGATACTGCTCAATGTCCAGATCTTTAAGTTTTTCCTTGATAAAGTATTCAACGGCCTTCACATCGTGATTGGTCGTTTTCTCAATTTCTTTGATTCGGAGGGCGTCCGTTTCTGAAAACTCTGTATAAATGGAGCGTAACTTTCCAAAAAGAGCCGTATCAAACTGAGCCAGTTGGGGAAGCGGCAATTCGCAAAGGGCAATAAAGTATTCGATTTCAATCCGAACCCGATAGTGAATTAACCCGAACTCTGAGAAAAAGGGAGCCAGGGATTCCGTCGCCCGGCGATAGCGGCCATCTACGGGAGAGATAGCGGTTAAGGTAGTGAGAGCCATACTAATTTGCTTCGTAAAAGACAAAGTTACCCTGATTTTGTGAAGAATAGCGATTCTGCTAGGCCTAATCCGTAGAGACGTCGATTTATCGCGTCTTCTTTTTATCTGATTCCTATTTATTTGAAATAGATACGCGGAATTAGACGCGATAAATCGACGTCTCTACGAATATTAATTCCAAACAAACACCCAGTAATGCCTATTTTTTCCGAATTTGCTTTCATATTTCATCAAATTACCTACATAAACTATTCTTATGCCTGAATCACAGGGTCATCTTCGTCGGTCTATTGGCCTGGTATCCGGGATTGTGTTTGTTATCAGTGCGGTTATCGGGACGGGCGTTTTTAAAAAAGTAGCCCCCATGTCGGCTGAGCTACAATCGCCGGGCCTGGTGCTGGCGGCCTGGTTATTGGCAGGATTAATTAGTCTGGCCGGAACGCTCAGTAATGCAGAGGTTGCCAGTATGCTCGTGGATTCGGGTGGGGAATACGTCTATTTTCGAACCATCTACAATCGCTTTTTTGCCTTTCTGCTCGGCTGGACCAACTTCGCGGTCATCAGAACGGCATCGATTGCTTCCATTTCTTACGTATTCGCTCAATCGTTAGGCTCACTCATTACCCTACCCGCCACGCCCGCCTCCCTGGCGGATATTAACCTTCTGGGATTGCACCCGCTGGATAACCTCAGTGTTAAGGCCGTTGCCATTGGACTGGTGTTAGCTCTGACTTTTCTCAATGCCCGAGGATTAAAAATGGGTGAAACCATCAGCCGGATTCTGACGGTAACCATGATTGGAACCATGCTGGTTATCATTATTCTGGGGTTAACTTCATCCACTGGAAGCTGGGCTAATATTCAGCAACCTTCGATTGATTTTAACGCTGAAGCCATGTCAGGAGGAACGCTTCTGAGTGCCTTAGCTTTGGCCTGTTTAAGTGCGTTCTGGGCTTATGAAGGCTGGAATAATCTGGGGTATATCGGTGGAGAAATTGAAAATCCGCAACGAAATCTCCCCTGGGCTTTAACTATCGGTACACTGATCATCATGACGATTTATCTATTGATGAACTTCGTGTACTTCTACGTATTACCCATTGACGAGATTATTAATGTGCATAAGTCACAAAATGGTATCGCAGCGGTGGTAGCCGTGAAGCATTTTCTGGGAGCAGGGGGTGGATTAGCCATTTCTTTGCTGATTCTGGTTACGACATTCAACTGTACCAGCAGTACGATTTTGATGGCTTCGCGTTTGTTTTACGCGATGGCGAAGGACGGTTTGTTCTTTAAATCAGCGAATTATATTCACCCGGTTTTTAATACGCCTTCTAAAGCATTGTGGATGCAGGGCGTATGGTCTTCGGTACTGATTTTATCAGGAACGTTCGATCAGTTAACCGATATGCTTATTTTCGCTTCGTTCATTTTTTACGGAGCTACAACGCTGGGCGTGTTCATTTTACGCCGGAAAATGCCAGATGTCAATCGTCCCTACAAGGTGATTGGTTACCCTGTAGTACCCGCCCTCTTCCTGATTTTCTGTGGCTTTCTAGTGATCAACACCCTTTTTAACCGTACAACAGAGGCTTTGATAGGTTTGTTATTAATGGCCACGGGCTTACCGTTTTACGCCATCTGGCGAAAGCGGGCGACAGTTTAGTAATTTGAGTGGTTGGTTATTAGTTGTTAGAAAGAAAAACTAATAACAACCACTATCAACTAACTATACATGCTTTCGATCAAATCCTTATACTTCTGAACCACTACTTTGCGTTTGATTTTCAACGTTGGAGTTAATTCTCCGGCGTCGATGGTAAAGAGTTTGCTGAGTAATGTATACTTCTTCACACGTTCGAACTGGGCAAAACTTTCGTTTAACTTTTCGATTTCCAGGTGCAGTTTTTCCAGTACCTGTTCGTTTTTTATCATCTTCTCGGGCGTAGAGTATTCAATCTGATTAAGGTTACAATACACCTTCAAGGCCTCGAAGTTGGGAACAATAATGGCCGATGGAAATTTCTGACCTTCACCCACCACGATGATTTGTTCAATGTACTTCGATTCCTTAAGCTTGTTTTCAATCAACTGAGGGGCTACGTATTTACCTCCCGAGGTTTTGAACATTTCTTTCTTTCGATCCGTAATCTTTAGAAAACGGCCTTCGACGGCTTCGCCAATATCACCCGTATGAAACCAGCCTTCGGCGTCAATAGCCTGAGCCGTCAGTTCCGGCTGGTTATAATACCCCTTCATAATATTGGGACCCTTGACCAGAATTTCACCATCATCCGCAATTTTGACAGTTACTTCGGGCAACACACTACCCACGCAACCTACCCGCAGGTCAGGCGGATTCACCCGGCCTACGGAGACCACGGGCGAAGTTTCGGTCAGGCCATAGCCTTCGGCTACGGGGATTTCCGCCGCCCAGAACACGCGGGACAAACGGGGCTGCAAGGCCGCCGATCCGGTACAAACGATTTTGATGTTCCCGCCTAAAGCCTCTTTCCATTTACTGAAGATGAGTTTGCGAGCCAGTTTCAACTGCGTATTATACCAAAAACCCTGATCAACGGCGGGATCATACCGAAGCCCTAGCTTCAAAGCCCAGAAGAATAACTGCTTCTTGATTCCCTTTAATTCATACCCTTTGGCCACAATCTTATCGTACACTTTTTCCAAAAGACGCGGCACCGTCGTGAATACAGTGGGCTTTACCTCCTTGAGGTTATCCGCAATCGTATCCATGCTTTCAGCGTAGAAAACCGATACTCCGTATCGCATATACACGTAGAGAATGGTCCGCTCATATACGTGACTCAAAGGCAGGAAACTTAGCCCCCGCTCGTGAGGTTTCATGGGCATGTAAGGTTTTACGCCTTCAATATTAGAGATCACATTTCGGTGCGTTAACATGACTCCTTTGGGCGTTCCGGTCGTACCTGACGTATAAATCAAGGTTAATAAATCCTCAGGCTGAACGGTTTCTCTGATTTCCTCCAGCGACGGAATGTCTGCTTCATTCGCCAGATCCGTTAGCTCCTTCCAGTTCTTTACGCCTGTAATGGAATCAATGGAATAGATTTGAGGTACTTCGGAAAGGCTATTGACCGCTTCAGATACCTTACCATACAGAGCTTCATTGGATACAAATACAATTTTTACTCCGGCATCATTAAGAATGTAACGGTAATCGTCAACAGTAATGGTAGGGTATAAGGGAACCGATACCGCTCCGATTTGCTGAATTCCGAAATCAATGAAATGCCATTCCGGACGGTTATTCGACACAATTGCAATCTTATCATCTTTCCGAATACCCGCTTTCAACAAACCTAAACTCACCAGATTGGCTTGACGAAGAAACTCAGCCGCCGGTATTTTTTCCCATACACCATTCTTTTTAGAGGCTAGAGCTTCCTGGCTGTTCGTTTCCTGAACGAATCGGGTTAATACTTCAAAAACTCGCTTATACGGGTACTCTTTCGCTTCGCTGGGAAATGAGGAGGTTATTACTTGCATTATAATGTGGTTTGTGGCTAAGTATTCAGATTTCAAGTCTAAGTTATACTTAATAAAGAATACTCCGAAAACAGTTACGAGTATACATAAAAAAAGGCCGGTAATCCGGCCTTCTCATTTGAAAAATAAATCGTTATTTTTTGTCCTGTCGAGCATCTTTGATGTAGTACAGAACTTCTTCGTATCCACTGGAATAAACGTATTTACCTCGCCATGTCGGTAACCGTTTTTAAATTCGCCAATATAGCGGTCGCCATTTTTGAATTTAAGCATACCCACACCCTGACAAACTCCGGCGTAAAAGTCTCCGGAATACACCGCTCCGTTGGTATACCAGAGCGTTCCCTTGCCTTCAAAACGACCGTTCAAGAAATCACCTTCGTATTTCTTTTTGCCATTGGCGTAAAATTGTGTACCGACCCCGTTAGGCCGATTATTTTTCCATTGCCCTTCGTATTTCTCCAGTGTCTTCCGATTGACATAGGAACCCATGCCTTCCGAACAGTTGCCGGTAACACAACCCGTGCGGGCAGGAGCTTCTGCGACTATTACCGGGGCTTTAGTTTCAACGGGAGCCGATGGGGTAGGGGAGGAATCTGGAACTTTATTCGCTATACGTGGGTAAAAATTATCCGCTTCACGCCATCCTTTCTCAATTGCGGATAATCGATCACGTTTGGCAGGGTGCGTCGCGTCGCCTTCGTCGTTCTGTAAAAGCTGAATCGCAATTTGGGCGTTTTCCAAAGTTCCCCCCAGATTGTGGATAACAAAACCAGAGAAGTAATCAGCCTGTAACTCCTTATCAGGGCGACTGCCGGTACCGTCCGATGTATGACCCAAAATGTGGTGACCAATCTCGTGAGCCATAATACTAGTAGCCGACCAATCCGTGCGGGTGCGGTTTTCTACCTGCTTTAAAAAGGCATTGTCATAAACTACGTAGCGAACTCCGTTGATAATGGTAGCATAACAGTTATCGGTATTGGGACATTCAACCACCTGAAAGTTTCGCTTCCCAAAACCCATGCCCGCCGACTTCAGAATGTTATCCACAACGCCTTCGGCATGTTGATTAGACTTAAATAGATATACGTCGCAAGGTCCTTTTTGTAGTTTTTGCGAGCCATAACTCCAAGTTGGAAACTTATCTTCCTGATTATCAGAAGAATTTTGAGAAAAAGCGGGTCCGCACAGAAACACCAAACCGCAGAAAAGGCCCTGCTTGACAAGACGGCTTAAAGTAGACATGTGGATAACTTTGTTGGGTTATTAACAATAGGAATGACTTTTCCACAACGAAAAGAGGGGGATAGAAGTTCGTGGCTCATCCAGTTGCGGCCCACGTCCGTTTTTCAACGGTATTTCCACGAGCCACGAACTCTAACTTAACAATCGAAAAGATTGATTAATTTATTGCATCACCCCGAAGATTTCTAAAACGTTTGCGGGCTTCAGCGGTGTAAATACTACCGGGATACTTCGTCAGGATTTCCTGATACAGCTTCATTGCCGTTTCCTTGTCATTTTTATTCTCCTGCTGAAGCTTTGCCATCAAAAACAAAGCATCGTCACCCAGAATGTCCTGAGGGTGGGTTTTGATGATTTTATCGAGATCTTCAATGGCTTCATCCGTCCGGTTTTCCTTGATCAGCGTATTGGCTCTTCGCCAGAGAATCTCATCGGCCAGCGAATGATCTTTGTATTTCTGGTATAGGTCATTGAGCGAAGCCAGAGCTTCATCCGTCCGGTTCTGGAAAAGTAACAGATCTATCGCCGCGTAGGCTTTCATGGCCGTTTCGGTGGTATCCATGCCCGTATTGTCCTGAATTAATAAACTCAGCTCAATAGCATCGTTGGAGATTTCGCGAGTAGTGGCCTTTTTGAGAATATCCAGTACATCTTTGGCCAGCTCAAAATCGCCTTTGTAATACGACAACTTCGCGTTTTTCAACTTGGCATCGTAACCCATCGGACTGTCTTTCGCTGACTTTTCCACTTGCGAGTAAAGTAGTGTGGATTCCCAGGGTTCGCCTTTCAACAGGAAAACGTCACCTAACTCCAGCTTGCACTTATTCACAAAATCCTGATCCATTCCACCCGCCTGAATGGCTTTCTGGAGAATGGTGGCGGCTGTATCTTTCTCGTCGAGGTAAAACGCGTAGAGGTGAGCCGAGTTACGCAGGGCTTCCAGCGTGCGGGGGTTTTCACCCAATTCCGATAACAAGCGACCGTATTCGTTAATTAGTACCCGGACATCTTCCTGTTTCACGGGATAAGTGGTCTTAACCACTTCTTCCTTGGCATTGATTAACAAACGGCGATAAACGGGATAGTTGGTACTTTTGGGGTATTCTTTCACCAAATACTCAAAAACTTTCCCCGCTGCTTCGTAGTCTTTGTTCTGCATGGCCAGGAAGCCAATTTCCGTAACTTTCTGACCTTCCTGCTTTAACCGCCGATCCAGAGCACGGGCCTGGATGAAGGCTTTCCCAAATTCTTTCTGCTGGAGCAGGTACCAAATCAGCATTTCCCCGTAATACTTCTCATTGGGCAATTCCTGTACTTTGCGGTAAAGCGTTTTCTCCAGTGCCAGTACGATTTTCTCGTCTTTCATTTCATCCTGCAAAATGCCCTGCACCAGATCGGTATTACTTTCATTCGATCCAAAGACGAGATATTCCTCGATCATGGCTTCCGATTGGCCCAAAAGTCGATGCAGACGAGCGATCTGCAAAGAATAGCGTGATGGGTCACGCTGAGCTTTTCGAGCCTCCTGGAAGAGTTTTAGGGCCCAATCGAGCTGATCTTTATCAGCCAGGTTCTTTCCGAGCCGATACGTCCATTCTTCTTTTCGCTGTCCTTTTACCAAAGCTTCGTTATACCACTTATCAGCTTCTTTGACTTTTCCCTGACTTTCGAGCATACGGGCATAGTCCAGCGAGTAGAAGGGATTCTCGGGCTCTTCCTTCATCTGCTTTTTCAAAAATTTTTCAGCCTGATTCCAGTCTTTCAACTTAACCAGACTTTCGAGGTAAGGCTCGTATACTTCCGCCAGCAGGCTTTTCTCTTTAGCCAGTTTCTCAAGGGTAGCACGGGCTTTTTCATATTCCCCATTGCGAAGGTATTCTTTCCCCAATTGAACTTCCGGCGTCTCCACCTGAGCGGGCATAATCTGAGCATTACTCCCAAACGAAATCAGAAGAGCTCCGCAAAAGAACAGTCTGAACAGTTTCTTCACCATTTACATTTATTAAGAAATTCTTTTTTAAAATCTTTTTTAATGGTTGTTATAAAGCCGGTGGAAAAGTGAATAAATTTTTTTTCAAAAACACTTGATTGGATCATCGTTGATTAAATCCCGGCTTGTCCACACTTACCCACATCTTTGTGCACATCTAATATACTGATTTACAATTAAATTCTATTTACCCACATTTTGAAGAGTTATACACCGTGGAAAAGTGGATAATTTTTACCCCTGGAAAAACGGTTAATAACTAGTTCATGATTCGGGGATTACTCGGGAGTTTTCAACGGATAACTTTCATTTTCAGTCTTTAGGGATTGGATTGTGGATAGCCCTATGAATAGTCCACAGGCTTTTTCCCCAGTATCCACAGCAAAAAGCCAGTTTATCAACGTTCTTATCCACAGAAAGTTTGGACATTTTTAATTTAGAATGTAGCTTTTCCGTAGTCTCCTATTTTAGGACCCAAAATGACTTTTTCCACCGGACTTTTCCACATAGTAAAAAGGCCTTCTATCGGTCTTCTGAGGCATAAAAAAGCCCGTCCGAGTGGGACAGGCTTTCGATGGGGATAAGCAAATGGCTACAATGAAAAGTCGTTACCTAGTAACTCGAAATTGGCCTTTAGCTTAATATCATTCGGAAAGACGATGACGGGCTCAGGCGGAATGAATTCATCAGGATTACCCGCATCCCATTTACCATTTTTATTCAAATCCAGAATGAGCCTTAACTTATAGGTTCCCGGAGGGACGGCGGTAAAGGTATAAGGGCTCTTATTAGGAATGCTGCGAATCACTTTGAAATCGGCTGCACTTAATAACTCGACCATATAATTCGACTGGACGTTTCGAACTTCGCCACTGATGGTCCCGTACTTTTCGGGATCACGTAATGGATTCAAATTTTTTACGGCCTGCACGGTATCTTCTTCAATGGAAATGAAAGTGCCTTTCGGAAAAAGGCTGCGAACGTCGCGTTTGAATTTTAATTCCTTTTCGATCTTGAATTCCGTTCGATAGGCATTCCATTCAAAATCGTTAGCAGTGAAATTAACATCGCGAATAGTATCTTCCTGAATACGGACCAATAGCGGATTAAAGCGGGTGATGGGTTTGTTGAATACCATCTGCATTTTAAAAACCTCGTCTATGTCTTCTCCACTTTTCGGCGTTTGTTTTACTTCCAGAGATTCGCGGGTATCCGCATCACGTTTGCCTTTTTCGCGGAAACGAATTTTTTGATCGCTGGTAAAATTGCGACCCAGAGAATCCTGAACGGTAACACTGGCCCGTAAGGTATCCGTAGAATTGATGGTATTATAAAACCGGATCTGATTGGATTCGATCAGAGCGTAAGGCAAGCTGTCACCCGCAAATTTAACCTTAACCGAAGTAATGCCTCTGGGATAAATCAGAGAAAAAGTCCGGGATGTTGCCAGCGTCTTGGGGGTTCGCTGCGGCGACTGGTCAGCGTTTGTAATTTTAAGAATGGGCGAATCCGTGAAGCCGGGTATGGTAATAGGGTTGGGGTGAAAAGCGATGGCTTCCTTTTCGGTATTATATAAAAGGTTATTGTTAACGTCTTTCAAAGCCGCTAGCCAGTACCGTCCCGGAGCCATATTTTCCAGATTAAATCGACCGGAGCTGTCGGTCTTCGTCAGGTAATAAGGTTTGTTTTTCGAAAACTTCAGGGTGTCACTTACCTGGTATAATCCGACCAGAGCATCATACACCGGACGGTCAGTAAGTAACTCCTTCACCGTTCCCTGCAAGCGAAGCGAGTCAAGTTGAGTACCTGTACTGAAAACCAGTTTAACGTTCCGGGCAGGGTTGCGTTCGGTTACATCCTTGAATGCATTCCGAAAGTTTAAGGTGTAAGTGGTGTTGGGGCGGAAGTCTTTTTCGAAAGTAATCCGCACGCCTTTGGGGTAAGTTTTAAAGTCAAACGTTCCTTCAATGGCGGGGGTAATAAGTAACTGTTGATTCAGGTTATCGATGTTGATATACTCATCAAAATCCAGCTCAACGATTTTCCCTTTAAAGTTCGTCGTTAGATTTTCAGGTACCTGGCGAGCCACTTTCGGGGGCGTTAAGTCTTTTTCTCCACCCGACGGCGAACTCTGCTGGGCACAACCCGCCAGCCCGATCATCCATATGATGGCCCAGCATAATGCGGTGAAATGGTTACGCTTTTTTGAATACATAAATAAGGCTGGAGTAATTGTTCTGATGGCTTTTGGCCCACTGATTCGAGCGAAGCCCTTTCCGTACGGCTTCCACATAATTGATTTTACCATCCCGGTATTTCGTGCTGAGCATACTCACGTAAAACGAATCGAAAGGCATGGGTAAGGTTTGCGTCAGTGTAAATCCTTTTTCTGATACTAATTGTTGAATGGCCTTTTGTGAGAAGTGATACAGGTGGCGGGGTACGTCGTAAGCGGCCCAGTATTTACCGTATTCCTGAGCATCGAAAGACTGCAAATTGGGAACCGCAATGACCAGATGACCCTGATTCGCTACCCGATCTTTCAGCCAGTTTAGGGTTGCATCGAGTTGATGAATGTGCTCTAACACATGCCACATCGTAATCATCTGAAAGGTCTCCCCTGCATAACTTTCGAGAATGGAAGACTGAATATGTTCAGCCGTTTGTTCGACTGCAATTTGGCGGGCTCCGGCGTCGGGTTCAATGCCTGCTACTTGCCAGCCGTCCTCTTTACATACTGATAGAAACATGCCCGTGCCGCAACCCACATCGAGTAAGCGACCTTTTTTAGGGCTTAATTCATTGACCAGTTTGAGCTTGTTTTGAAGCGTAATCTTCCGAACACTGTGATAAGCTTTGGCGACTAATCCCTGTTTGGTATTACTGTGAGAGATATAATCGGTCGATTGGTAATAGGCTCCAATTTCATTTTCTGCGGGACGTGGATTTGTAAAAACAAAGCCGCAGGACTGGCATTGCTCCAGTGTGAATTCTTCCTGACTAACAGTATAATCCTTGCAAACCAGGTAGGGGGTACGTCGCTCCCCTTTGCACACTGGGCAGCAACTGAGGGTTTCCATTTTCATGCTTCAAAAATAGCCGATGAGTTTTGATTCCCTGAGCATATCGGTCGAGCATCTTTCATGACTTCGTTAAATATGCTTAAGGCTAATAAAAAACCCCTTCGCGGAGGAAGGGGTTTTCATAAGAAAGTCTGGATGGTTATCGGCCCAGATGCACCATCAGGATTGAAATATCCGAGGGAGATACCCCACTGATGCGGGAAGCCTGGCCCAGCGTTTCGGGACGAATACGGGTTAACTTCTGCCGACTTTCAATAGATAAGGCCGTCAGTTTGCTATAGTCGAAGTTAGGATGAATGACCAGATTTTCAAGGCGACTCAGTTTTTCCACCTGACTTCGCTCCCGTTCCATGTAGTCCTCATACTTCACATTGATCTCCGCCTGCTCCAGAATTTCGTCTGAATATAGGCTCCGTAGTTCCGCTGTAGCAGTGCTCAGGTCAAGAAGTCCGTGAATATCCAATTCTGGACGCTTTAAAAGTTGGTATAAATTGGTTTTTTCCCGCAATAAAGCTGAGTTCTGACGCTCCAGACCCACATTTGCCTCTTCGGGAGTAACCTTCATTTTTTTGAGGTCATCGATCAATCGGGCGGTCATCATCCGCTTTTCCTGCACCTTTTGGTAGCGTTCTTCCGAAGCCAGCCCCAGTTGATAGCCTTTTTCAGTTAAGCGAAGATCCGCATTATCCTGACGAAGCAGGGTTCTGTATTCGGCCCGGGAAGTAAACATCCGGTAGGGTTCTTCCGTACCTTTATTAATCAGGTCATCGATTAAAACCCCGATGTAAGCCTCTGAGCGATGCAATACAAAAGGCTCTTTTCCGTGAACTTGATTGTGTGCATTGATACCTGCCATGAGTCCCTGGCAAGCGGCTTCTTCATAACCTGTCGTTCCATTAATCTGTCCGGCAAAGAATAACCCCTGAATCAGTTGGGTCTCCAGCGTAGACTTTAACTGGGTTGGAGGGAAGAAGTCATACTCAATAGCATACCCCGGGCGGAACATACGTACCTGTTCAAAGCCGGGAATTTTTTTCAAAGCAGCATACTGTACATCTTCAGGCAGTGACGTTGAAAACCCATTGACGTACACTTCAACGGTATTCCATCCTTCAGGTTCTACGAAAATCTGGTGACGATCTTTATCCGCAAAACGGTTGATTTTATCTTCGACGGAAGGGCAGTAGCGAGGACCTAATCCTTTAATCCGACCCGCAAACATGGGCGATTTCTCAAACCCAGTCCGCAGAATTTCGTGGACTTCGTGATTGGTATACGTAATCCAGCAACTGCGTTGTTCTTGCAATACGGGCGTATCCAGGTAAGAAAATTTACCGGGTAGCTCATCTCCCAGTTGTTCTTCCATTTTAGAATAATCCAGACTGCGAGCATCCACGCGTGGCGGCGTTCCGGTTTTCATTCGTCCGGCTTCAAAACCTAATTGAACGAGTTGTTCCGTAATGCCAGTCGCTGCTCGTTCAGCGGTACGTCCTCCTCCAAACTGTTTTTCACCAATATGAATTAATCCATTCAGGAATGTTCCGTTGGTTAGTACGACAGATTTGGATTTGATTTCAATACCGAGCTGGGTGCGAACGCCGGTTACTTTACCCTCTTCCACCAGAAGTCCTGAAACCATTTCCTGCCAGAAATCGACGTTTTTATTTTGTTCCAAAGCCAGACGCCATTCTTCCGCAAAACGCATCCGGTCGGATTGGCATCGGGGAGACCACATGGCTGGACCTTTCGAACGGTTGAGCATGCGGAACTGAATCATGGTTTTATCAGAGATAATACCTGACATACCCCCGAGGGCATCTACCTCCCGCACAATCTGACCTTTGGCTACTCCACCCATGGCTGGGTTGCAGGACATCTGGGCAATGGTATTCATGTTCATCGTAATGAGCAATACCTTCGATCCCATTTGAGCCGCCGCATGAGCCGCTTCACATCCGGCATGGCCGGCTCCCACTACTATGACATCGTACTCGTTAAACATCTTTTTGTATGTTACTCATTTTCAGTACTTAGTGCTTTGTATGAGTAAACGTTAGGGCTGTGTGAATTTTTGTAATTTTTGAATGTTTCACGTGGAAACTTATTTTTTTATCAAAAAGTAATGTTTCACGTGAAAATATTAAGGTCTTAAAGCCAGATAGTGAGACTCTAAACGACGCATTTCAGCTTCCTCTTCATCCGTCTTATCCAGATACCCCGAAAGGTGTAAGACGCCATGCACGAGTACCCGACAAAGCTCGTCGTAAAAAAGAGTATTGAGTGAACGGGCATTGTCTTCAACTCGTTCCACGCTTACAAAAATATCTCCGCTTAATAGACTCTCTTCTTCTGAGTTATCAAACGTAATGATATCTGTATACGTATCATGATCCAGATACTCAATATTGATCTTGTGTAGATACTCGTCAGAGCAGAAAATATAATTTAACTCATGGATTTTAAATCCTTCAGCCAAGGCAACCGTGTTAAGCCAGCGACGAGTTTTTTGTGGAAATGGGACTTTAAATTCTACGTCCTCTATGAAATAGCGAATCATTCAGAAACAAATTGAGAATCACAAAGATAAGGCGAATTCAAGTAGGATAGAAGCCTGAAAATGAAACGGTGGATAACTCTGTGGAAAACCCGGTGGATAAGATCGTGCATAACTAACGACCTGACTATTAATAACGTACAAGCTGGTGCTGCAATCTAACAATCACAGCAATCATAAACCTGAAGCAAGAAAAAAGCTGAACCTTTCGATTCAGCTTTCAGTAGGATTAACGAAGTTTTTTAAAGTACTGATCCACTTCCTTTTTATAGAACGGAGCCAGAGAGGGCGGAACCGTTCGTAATAACTCGGTCTGCTTTTGCTTCTCCTTTACGTACTGTTCAAAGGCAGGGGGGACTTTGGGAGGAAGGGGTTTTGCCGTTTCTGATTTCCTTTTTTCGTCCTCTTCCTGTTGCTGAATCGCCTTTTCAGACTCCAGTAAGCGGGTCAGAATATCCTTATTACGGTTAATGGTATTTGGAGTAAGCCGCTTATTAACCAAATCTTCTTCCGTCTGATCCATCTTTTTCATAAGATCATTCGCTTCGTTTTGCAATTTCTTACCTGCTTCTGTTCCTTTCAGCCGTTCCATAGCTTCCTGCAATTGTTTGCGAATAGCCGCCTGCTGAGCGGCCATCTGTGCCATTTGCTCGGAGAATTGTCGACCCTGTTTATTACCACCCTGCTGCATCTGCTGCATTTGTTGATTCATTTTCTCCTGCTGTTTACTCATGCCGGGGGCGTTGCCTTTTTGTTTTTTGCCTTTTCCTTTGCCGGAAGCCATCATATTCATGGCATTATCCTGCATTTGCTTGAGCACGTCCGAGAGCATCAGGGCCAGGTTATTCATGTTCGTCATGGCAAATTGCTGGCGAGCGGTGGCTTGTGACAGTTTCCGCTCACGGATCGACTTGGCAGCATCGTCCATGTTTTTCTTCATACTGCCTACTTCGCGGGTAACAAATGCTTCAATTTGCATGACGCGTTTCGCCAGGGAGTATAAACTGTCTTCAATGATCTTGGCATCATCCTGCATTTTGATTTGCTCCTGAGCCAGTTTTACGAAGCGAGGATCAGCCAGTTGAATGCCCCGGAACTCCTTCATTAAGCGTTCCTGGTCAAAACTCAGGTGAACCAGATTTTCCAGAATATCCCGTAGGTGATCCATATTTTCCTGATTCTCTTCCATCTCCGCTTCCTGTTTCATCTCCGACAGTTTCTGAGCCAGTTTCTGCATTTGCTGGGCGGCCTGCTTCTGCTTTTTAGCGGCTGATTTCTGATTGCCCTGCTTCATATCCTGCATGCTCTGTTCCTGCTGTTTGGAGATGTCTTCCTGCTCTTGCTTGCCCATATCCATGTTTTCCATGTCTTTGAGCTCTTTATTTAGTTCTTCCACCTGCTTCAGCTCTTCCTTGACATTCTTCATCTCATCCTGTAGTTTCTGCTGTTCCTGCTGAAGAGGAGAGGCATTTTCATCGGCCTTTTGACTCTCTTTAGAATCCTGATCTTTCTGGTCGGTGTTCTGATTTTTCAAGGAATCCGTTTCGTTCTTCCCATTTTTAGGATCCTTAGAGTCCTTATTAGTTGAATCGTTCGGCTGATTTTTATCTAATTTCTGATCTTTACCCGGATCCGTTTTCTGAGCTAATTGTTCCTGATTTTTAGCCAGTTTTTTTAACTCTTCGATAGACTTATCCAGCTTTTGTTCGCGTTGCAGACGCTTGAATAACTGCATCGCCCGATCCAGATCTTTCTCGGCATTACGCTCCTTTGACTTCAGGCGATCCAGCAAGTCCAGCATGCGTTCGTCCTGATTTTTTTCCAGCATTTCCTTAAGCTGCTCATAGAGTTTATCCGAGTCGTTTTTCATTAACTCATTCATGAGCTTCTGGAGCTGCTCAAACTTCTTGGCTAACTCGGGTTTCTGTTCACTGAAACGTTGCTGCTTTTCGGTTAAGCTTTGGTTCAATTCCTGTAACTGCCGGATTTCATCCTGTAGTTCCTGCCGCTTTTTCAGCAGTTCTTCTACCTGTTTTTTATCCTGATAATCCAGATCACGTTTGTTCTTCAGGCGAGTTTCCAGAGCTTCGAGTTCCTTTTTGAGTTGCTGGGCTTTACTCAAAGAGCGGTCCATCTGATGCTCGGTTTTATCAATAGCCTGTTCAATTTCTTTGTCAATCGCTTTTTTAGAAGGGATGGAATAGTTCATTACGCCCGTCTTGGCTGCTTTTGCTCCATTGACGCCATCATTATCCCATACCTGAACGAAGTATTCAATCTTATCGCCCGGGGCCAGTTTAAGACTATCAGTAGACCATTGGTAATAAAAACTCTGAATGGTTTGGCCTTTAGAGAAGGGAATACCCAGAGAAGCATATGCTTTAGGCTCAGGCTTGCCTTCCCGCTGGATGCGATAAAAAAGTTTGAGATTCGATACCCCATAGTCATCCCCAATGTTTCCACCTAACACCAGATAGTTATATAAAGTAGAATCGCGGTATTGTTCGAGTGAAATGGTAGGATACTTATCGGGAATTACGTTCAGAAAGAAGCTAACCGGCTCGCGATTGTTAGCGTATTTATTTTTCAGAAAAACCTGATACTCGCCGGATTTACGAGCTTGTTTAGCAAAAGAAAATCCTCCAATCATGGCCTTTTTCGCAGTCTGTTGTCCAGTTTCTCCTTCAAAAGCCAGGTTAACGGCATCTGTTTCAGACGCGTCAAATTCCCATTCAATGCGGGTTCCTTCAGGAACGGAAAGGTTGCCCGTGTTTTCTACGGATTCAGTAGGTTTACTAAGATAAGCCGGGTAATGGAGGTTCACCGCAAAGCCTGTCAGATTAGGTCGGGCAATGAGATCAATTTCGTACGCATGAGAGGTATAACCCGCTGCCTCAAACTTAAAATCAATATCCTGTTGCACTTTGCGGAAGGTGTATTGGTAATGCCGCTGATCGGTCGATTCCATCTTGAAGCGTCGTCCTTCGAAAGTCAGATACACGGCTTCGGGAATGGCTTCGCCCTGAAGCCTTAATTGGACGGTATAGTCCTCGTTTCTAAAAGCTTGTAATTCTTTGTTTTCAAGCAGGAAAGTAAAGGGAGCCTCTTCCGCAAATTCATTGGTGAAATAGACAATCCGCGTCGTGGATTTGGTAAAAAACTGCGGCCAGATCAGGAGAATGGCTGCTATGACCAAAGCCGGTATGGCTACGAACTTGATGTATTTTTTATTCTCATTGAGCTTAACCGCATCCGCAAATTTGACCAGCGTCAGTTGCTGTGACTTCTGCTCAATAGAAGCCAGGATTAACTCGTTCTGGTTATGATTTAGTCCAACGAGTTGAAGCGTGTTTAGTAATCGATCACCCACTTCCGGGAAAAAACGTCCAATCTGCTGAGCGGCTTGTTCATTGGAAAGGGGCTTCTGTTTTCCGTATAAATACACCAATGGTTTGATTACCCAGAAGATGATGGAAAACAGAAAGACGGCAACAAAACCAAAGAAAAGAACCGTGCGGAAGATCGTGCCGAAATGGCCGAAATATTCAAGGGTATTCAAAAGCAAATAAGCCGAAAGCACCACGGCTGCCGAAAAGAGAATACCCTTTAACAGCAAGTTGGTATAAAACTTTCGCTTGTATTCGTCCAGTTGCCCTAATAGAGTAGAGATTGGAGAGTGTTGCATAGAGTACAGAGGCCTTTAGAGTAA
Source organism: Siphonobacter sp. SORGH_AS_0500 (assembly GCF_002838835.1). Taxonomy (GTDB): domain Bacteria; phylum Bacteroidota; class Bacteroidia; order Cytophagales; family Spirosomataceae; genus Siphonobacter. The sequence continues at coordinate 37,600 of NZ_NHPP01000007.1, read as the reverse complement.
ATGCAGTATGAAGCGTATACCGAAGTATAGAGCAGTCGTGTATTTTAAACGATTTAAGTTACAAAAAATTTATTAATAACCGGTAAAAGCTTCGGTTTGCGTTTATTAATTATTTGATAATCATACAAATACCTTAGAGACAATCTGTCAATGAAATTCAAATAAAAGTAAGTAGGCTTTTCCCTTCGTTCGAGCGGGTGTAGAGCTTACTTGGCCTTGGGAAGATTTCTTTGAATGTTACTTCCCCGGTCTGGATGGATCCGGATGAAATTCGGGGACACTGGTTGGTATTTATAATTATCGCACACCTGTTGGGTACATCATATCCTCAAGGCCTGTCATCCAGAGCGAAGCGAAGGACCTTATTGCCTTCTTTTAACTTATGGGGTCATGAGGTATCATTATCAATCTTAAAAGCCAATATCTATTCCTTCGTTCAAAAGAAGAGGTAATGGACTCTCTGTTTAGTAGAATATCATTTTGGGTGCATCGCTCATCTTCTAAACAAAAAGAACCAGATCTTATCGACCCGGTTCTTAATAATCATTATTTAGTAATTAGCGTTTTTTTCGAGAAGAACTATTCCGATTTTTATCTCTTGGCGAAGAGCTGGAAGGCTTACGATTTCGGTTCCCACCGCCTCGGTTCCCACCCCTGTTACCTGAGGATGGAATGGGTTTGAGTCGGGGAGACTCGCCCGTAGTCAAGATGCCTAATAATTCCAGATCAATGATCCGGCGACTTAAGTTGGCTTCTTTTACCTTCACCCGAACGTTATCTCCAAAGTTGATAATACGTCCTGAATTCTGACCTACTAATCGGAAATTAGCAGCATCCAGATCATAATAATCATCTTTCAAATCACTCAGGCGAATCATACCTTCACTGGCGGTTTCTTTGATTTCCACGAATAAACCAAACTCGGTAACACCTGAAACCATACCGTCGAAGACTTCGCCCTGATGCGACTGCATGAACTCGACCTGTTTGTATTTAATACTGGCCCTTTCGGCTTCGGCGGCCATTTTCTCGCGTTCGGAGCTGTGCTTACAGCGACCTTCGTATTCGTTCCGGTTTTCTGAATTGCCGCCGTCCAGGTAATGTTGAAGCAAACGGTGAGCCATCATATCCGGGTAGCGACGAATGGGAGAGGTGAAGTGCGAATAGTGAGCGAAAGCCAAACCAAAGTGACCAATCTCTTCCGTCGAATAGCGGGCTTTGGCCATCGTTCGTACGGCCAGATTCTCAATTAGGTTTTGCTCGGGCTTACCTTCCACTGCCGTCATCATGCGGTTGAGCGAGCTGGCAATGTTCCCCTCTACATTGACCTGATAGCCGAAACGAAGAGCAAAATCCGCAAAGGTCTTCAAGCGATCTTTATCGGGAGCTTCGTGAATTCGGTATACCATCGTATTACGAGGCTCGTCTTTCTTGAGATTAAAAACAAATTCCGCTACTCGCTTATTGGCCAGCAACATGAATTCTTCGATTAGCTTGTGAGCGTCTTTCCGAACTTTCTGATATACATCGAGAGGCTTCCCATTTTCATCCAGACGGAATTTAACTTCAACCGTTTCAAAATTGACCGCTCCTTTACGGAAACGCTCAGCCCGTAGTGTTTTGGCCAGATCATTCAACACGTGCAAATCTTTCTGGAAATTAACGGTGGCCTCTACCTTTCTCTTTCGGCCTTTGGGCTTGTCCGTAGCTTCTGGCGTGGCAGGCGTTTCACTTTCTGTTAATTCAGCTTCCAGTAACTCCTGAGCTTCCTCGTAACTAAAGCGTTTATCCGAGTGAATGATGGTTCGGCCAAACCATTCATTGATAATTCGGGCCTTATCATCGAGTTCAAAGACGGCTGAAAAGGTCAGCTTATCTTCATTAGGCCGAAGCGAACAAAGGTTATTGGAAAGCTTTTCGGGTAACATCGGCACGGTCCGGTCAACCAGGTAAACCGATGTAGCTCGGGCGTAGGCTTCTTTTTCCAACTCCGTTCCCGGCTGGATGTAATGGGTAACGTCGGCAATGTGAACGCCTACGCGGATATTACCATTTTCAAGATACTCAATGGAAAGAGCATCATCGAAATCTTTGGCATCGGCGGGGTCAATCGTGAACGTAGTAATGGGGCGGAAATCCCGACGCTTTTTAACTTCTTTCGGGGTGATCTTCTCCGGAATGGCTTCTGCCGCCGCCGTGATGTGTTCTGGAAATTCATTGGGTAAACCAAATTCGGCCAGAATTGCGTGCATTTCGGTGTTATTATCACCCGCATTTCCTAGTACAGTTTTAACCCTACCTTCGGCCCGCTGCCCTTCTACGGGGAATTTAGTAATCTCGGCGATTACTTTCTGACCGTCTTCTACGCCATTAAAATCTTCACTTCGAATGAAAAAATTCGTATAAATCCGGCGATTGTCGGGATAAACGAATCCATATTTTGGACTCATCTGTTCGAAAGTTCCTACAACTTCCTGCCGGGTTCGGTGAAGAACCTCCTGCACCTCGCCTTCGGGACGATAGCCAGAACGCTTACTGCCTTTCCAGATCGAAATCCGTACCTGATCGCCATCCATGGCAGAATTCAGGTTATCCGTTGGAACATATACGTCAGGCTCGTCGGGTTTGGCGTCGTCCAGCACAACAAACGCAAAATTTTTGTTGGTGTGTTCCACCCGGCCCGTGCGGTAACGTAAGCCCGTATCTACCTGATACTTACCTTGAGCGAAAAGTAATTTTCCTTCTTCATTGAGCTCTTCGATCATGAGGCGATAAATCTCCCGCAGGGACTTTCCCCGTACATCCATCTGATCGCATAACTCCGAAATAGTGAAGGCTTCTTTGTAATTAATATCAAAAAAAGAGTGAATTTCGGCTTTAAGTTGATTGAGGAAACGTTCTTCTTTCGTGACTGTATGATTTTCTTTTGAATTTTTTTCATGTAAATTATATCGTTACGTACTGATTAACAGATGGTTGAGTGAATTGGTTCTGCGTTGGAATTTATTACATACAGATTGGAAATACCTATACTACCGGCAAATAACAACTAAAGTTAAAGTTGTATTATTTAAAAAACGTTTCGAAGATATTTCTTCGAAGATTGCCTAATTTTGCACATTCCTAAGAATTGAACTAAAAAAACTGACGCTCAGAGGCTTCCAATGGCATTATTCGATTTCCTAACCAGCGACATAGCGATCGATTTGGGCACGGCCAACACGCTCATTATTCATAAAGGCAGAATAGTAGTGGACGAACCCTCTATTATCGCCCTCGATAAAACCACTGGCAAAGTACTGGCCATTGGTCATCGAGCCATGCAAATGCACGAAAAAACCAACGAAAACATCAAAACGATACGTCCCCTTAAGGATGGCGTTATTGCCGACTTTACGGCAGCCGAGTTGATGATTCGGGGGATGATTAAAATGATTGACGAACGCAAAGGCATGCGTTTCTTCACCGCTTCTCACCGCATGGTAGTTTGTATTCCTTCCGGTATTACCGAAGTGGAGAAACGAGCTGTAAAAGATTCGTGCGAGCATGCCGGTGCAAAAGAGGTGTACATGGTACACGAACCCATCGCCGCAGCCTTGGGTATCGGTATCGATATTCAGCAACCCAACGGTTCCATGATTGTGGATATCGGAGGGGGAACAACGGAGATTGCCGTGATCGCACTTTCGGGTATCGTTTGTGAAGCATCCGTTCGCATTGCCGGGGATGTCTTTACCCGTGATATTGTGGATTACATGCGTCGGGAACATAACCTCCTGATTGGCGAGCGTTCGGCTGAGATGATTAAAATCGAAGTAGGAGCAGCCTTACCCGAACTGGAAAACCCACCCGCGGATTTCGAAATCCGTGGTCGGGATTTGATGACGGGTATTCCGAAAGAAATTAAAGTAACGTATTCGGAGATTGCATATGCCCTTGATAAATCGATCTCGAAAATTGAGGAAGCTACCATGAAGGCTCTTGAAACGTCACCTCCAGAGCTTTCGGCGGATATTTACCACAATGGTATTCACCTGACGGGTGGCGGTGCCTTATTACATGGATTGGACAAACGTCTGGGTGCAAAAACAAAACTTCCGATTCACATCGCCGATGATCCCCTGCGGGCTGTCGTTCGTGGAACGGGCGAAGTATTGAAAGATCTGGATAAATTTAAGGCCGTTCTTATTAGTTAATTTCAGGACAGCGTAAAACGTAAGTAACCCAGTCATCAACTGACTCGGTTACTTACGTTCTCATTTTTGCTTCCCGTTGCATGAATTCGCTTTTTGCTTTTATAGCCCGGCAGCGGGCCTTTATTTTATTCATCCTGCTCGAAGTTTTAAGCTTGTGGTTTTACTTCAAGTTTAACAACTACCCAAGCTCGATTTATTTCCACACGTCCAATTATTACGTGGCCAAAAGCCTTCAGTTACAGGCTTCCGTCACGCAATATTTGAATCTGGGGCAGGTAAATGCGGGCTTGGCGGCTGAAAACGCCCGTTTGAATGCGGAGTTAACCAAGCTCCAGAATAAACAGGTACCTAGCGTTATTAACTACAAAGCGGATTCAGCGGTTGCTACGCGGTTTCAGCCGGTGGTAGCCAAAGTGGTGAAAAACTCCATCGTTGTGGCTCAGAACAACTACCTCACCCTCGACAAGGGCACAGCGGATGGCGTTCAGCCGGGAATGGGTGTTATTTCTCCCACGGGTGTGGTGGGTATCGTTAAAGGCTGCTCCGAGCATTTTTCTCTGGTAACTTCTATTCTGCACATTGATCCGCCCATGCGGGTTTCTTCGGAGGTACGACGTAGCGGAGAAATTGGTTCCAGCCGTTGGGAAGGACAAAATACCGAGATCGTGAAGCTCTTCGATGTGTCGCGTTATAAGTCGGTAAAAATGGGGGATACTATTGTTACTTCGCATTTTAACTCCGTTTTCCCGGCGGGAATTATGGTGGGCACCGTTAAAAAATTAGGCGTTAGTTCAGACCAGACGTTCTGGGATATTGATGTAAAACTCGCGACGGATTTACGTAACCTGTCCTACGTGTATATCATTAATAATCGCCTTCAGAAAGAGCAAGAACAACTCGAAAGTACCGTCAAGTAAAAGAGTTTAGTGGTTTGAGTTTAGGGTTTAGAGTTAATAACGAACTCCAAACTCCAAACATAAAAACCCTAAACCCAAACCGCATTTAACCCCATGAATCGAAATATTTTAGGTATTGCCTTTTGGGTAGTTCTTTACTTATTGCTTCAGGTCTTTTTCTTTCGAAGCATGATCCTTTTCGATCATGCCTTTTGCTTTATATACATTGCCAGCGTTCTTTCTTTGCCTTTTGATACTCCCAAAACCTGGGTGTTGTTGCTGGCTTTCGTCTCCGGCTTCTTTGTCGATTTCTTTTATAATACGTTAGGATTACACGCGGCCTGTACGGTTTTTCTGGCTTTTGCACGTCCCGGTATTCTGAGATTATTAACACCTGCCCGAGGATACGAAGAACGTAACGAACCTACACTGGAAGTGATGAATCTCTGGTGGGTGATTCGCTATACATTCATTGCCGCATTACTGCATCATGCGTTACTTTTCAGTCTCGAATCTTTAAGCCTGGCTTTGATTGCTCCGACGTTGATTAAGATTATAGCCAGTACCTTTTATTCGACATTGGTTATCGTTATTCTTCAGTTCTTTAGAGGAAACTAGAGGTTGTACTGTGGTTAACTACTAATAATTCTTTCCTGTCATTCAGAGCGTAGCGAAGAACCTTACTTAGAGTTACAAGTAATAGTTTCTGATTGAAATTAATGAGCCTTTTCCAAAAATAGTCCCATGCCTACAGAAGGTCTCTCTCTACGTTCGAGATGACAGGCGAAGGAATAGACCACCATAAAAAATGCGACTCGTTTCAGCGAGTCGCATTTTCTTTTTATTCCCGTAGACACGTCGATTGACCGCGTCTCATGTTTTCCATTTCAATTAATCTGTTTACTGCAACTGAATTTGATTAGGCTAAACAGATTAATTGAGGTCTCTACGGACTTAATTCTTGATAAACCGTTGACTTACCCGTTCATGTTCGTCGATAATCTGCACAAGATATAATCCGTTACTCCAGCGGGAAACGTCTACGTCAAGATAATAACCCGTTCCTAACGGAGACATCTGCTGCGTTAGAAGCGTTTTCCCATCACTACTCAAAATAGTTGCCGAGACATTGGAAGCGGTAGGGTTATCATATTCAATGCGAATACGTTCCTGAGCCGGGTTCGGTGATACCTTGAAAATAGTTGCCTTCTGAACGGGTTCCACCGATGTAATAACCACGGTAACGGCCTGCGAACGGGCTTTACAACCAGCCGATTGCGTAGTTTCCACCTGGTAAGAACCCGATTGCCCAACCAGATAGGTTTGAGATGAGGCTCCCGAAATCAGCGTACTATCCCGATACCATTGATACGCCGTTGCTGCGGAAGAAGTTAGCTGTAAGTCCTGACGGTTAATGGTCGGAATCGTTACAGCCTGACTGCGTACCACTGTAGTGGAAGAGGTCGTCTCACAACCCGAAGGTTCCGAAACTTTTACCGTATAACTTCCAGCCTGGTTGAGCGTATACGTCGACGAAGTGGCCCCAGAAATCGTCTGGTTTTCTTTGTACCATTGATAGATGAATCCAGTTCCAGTGTTAGCCTGTAAGGTGAGGGTTCCGTTCTGGCACACCAGGGCACTATCTCCGGCGGTAATGCGGGCAGGCGAGGTAACCGTTCCTACTGTTACGGGCACTGCAACCCGATTACTGGAACAACCGCTGGCTTTTACTTTCAGATCGTAGAAGTAATAATAGTAGGTATAAGCGGCACTACCAGCTCCATTCCCCGTAATCGAAAAGATATTACTGATACTGAATGGATAAGGCTTGGTGCTACTGCTCAGGTTTCGGTAAATCGTAGCTCCATTGCCGTATGCAATCTGAATTTGATAATCTCCCGCCGGAATGTTCAGTCCGAGTGGGTAAATGGCTCCATTATCACTAGCGTCGTCCGTACTGGCACCCGTTGCCGCCGGATTTCTAGTAGCCGTTACATCCAGCGTTACACTGGAGAATATATTTCCCGAAGCATTAACAACCGAAAAAGTAATCGTACCGCTATTGCCAATGTATAATCGGGCACTTTCCAGTACTACCGGAATATCAGCATGTACAGTAATCGCAGGTGTGAACTGGTTATATCCACCACCCGGATAAACCGATTTATTAGCCGGGCCTACCGTGCCGCTGAATTCGTTCAGGCTGGCATAGATCATTCCAGAGGCGGGTTTCTGAGCAATAGAAGTGGCATTACCAATGGCGAGTAAGTTACCTCCACTGGGCGAGTCGTACCAGAAAGCGGTGCCCGAAGCGGAGTTTCGCAAGGTTACCTTCGCATCTGTTCCGCAGGTTTGAGCGGTAGCGACGGGAGTAACCAGGGCTGCACTCGTCCGCGTTTGCGTTAATCCATCATTGCTGGATTGTTGATCTCCCGGTAAGGCTGTGGTAACAGTAATGGTATACGTTTTGGTAGCTTCGGGTGTAAACGATCCCGTCAACCACACATTTTTCTGCTGAAAGGCATTAATACTGGTCTGGCCGGAAAAGGTGGCTACTGTGGTAGTTCCCTCTTTAATTTGAGCCGTAATGGGGATAGAAGATTGATTTTCTGTACCAAAATTCTTCACCGTTACCTGCACAGAAGTACTTCCGCCGGAACAGAAATTCGCTTCGGGCGAAAGCAATGCGGTTATGCCTACGTCTTTGGCAGGCGTAACAATTTTCAATGCGTATTGCTGCGTTTGTCCGGCAGTATAGTTACCGCACGCCGTAATAGCTGTTGAGCCTTCTTGAGTAATGATTCGTAAGGGAATGAACTGCCCGGTAGTGACGCCCGAAGGAATAGTAACAGTTCCGCTGAATAGGCCTCCACTTTGCAAAACGGATGAAGTTCCCAGCGTTTCATTCGCATCTTCGAAATCACCGTCCAGATTCCAGTCGGCAAAGAGTTTTACCATTTTGCTAGTGCTGGTTCCGTTACAGTTTGCTACGGTAATTTCATAATTAATGGTCTGACCTGTAGATACTTCAGCGATTTGGTCTGCAAATACGAGATTTGTTGAACAACCTTCAGGTAAGGCATTATTGATGGTACCGAAAACGACTTTACTGATTTTACTGACATTCGTATTGGTTGCCAGAGCCGAGCAGTAGGCCGTTCCGCCAATACCGCTCATGATTAAACTATAAGCCTGAGGGGCGGATAAGCTGTTTTTGTGAGAAACGGTAATGGTATAAGTCCGGCCAGGAACGGGATTCTCAATGACAACCTGCTCAACATTATCCCGGATATTATCTCCACGAGTGGCCAGAGCGGAAGGATTTTCAGGATCGAGAATGTAGGGAAGGCTGGTCGTTGTTCCATCTGAAATCCGAATATCCAGGTCATTCACTAATCGGGGTGTACGGTTATTTAAAGCCGCCGCATTGGCGGTTAAGGGCGTTGCTTCGGGATCAATCCAGGCGATGGTTACGACTAGCGGACCTTTACCGGAAGCAATCACTTGTTGCGTGTAGGTTTGCCCTGAGCTTAATTCGCGTTCAGCGATGGAGTAACTCTTATCCTGATTAAGAATAGCCTTGGCGGCTTTCTCCATGTTCAGTAATCCCCAGCCGTAGGTATAATCTGGCCCCTTGTTTCCGGCCTCATCTGCGGTATGGATTACTAATCCTTTCAGCGTGGAAGAACGCATGAACTGGTTGTTATTCTGCTGACTGTAAAGCTCCTGTAGCAAAAACAGACTTCCCGAAACGTTAGGGGATGCCATCGAAGTGCCTGAAAGCGTAGCATACGCATCGCGGGCCGACGAAGTAGAAGAGAGAACATTGACTCCATCGCCAACGATATCAGGTTTAATACGCCCATCGTCGGTAGGTCCAGTGCTGCTGAATGAGCCTAGCTGCACATCTGAAGCATAGTTATAACCCTGAGGTAAGCCATACACTGCTCCAACGGTCAGGATATTTTTTGCCGTAGCATAGGTTGGAATATTATCAAAAGCTCCATTGCTCTTGCGGACTTTCGTACTGGTTGTAGAACCCGAACCGATGCTATACGAAGCTCCGTCGGCGGGTTTGTTGGTTCCATTGGCATCGCGGTCATTACCCGCCGCAAAACAGATCAGGTAATTGGGTGAGTTAACGGCAATGCGATCCAGCGATTGAGCATTAGAGCTATAATAGCCAAATTTATAATCTTCTGTTTCGCTGACGGCATCGGTGCCGTACCAACGCCAGGTCGTGCCGTCTTCGTCCAGTTGCCAGCCCGCCAATTGTCCGTAGGAGTGATTGGAGATTAACAAACCCGAAGCAGCACTGGTTATTTCTGAAATATCATTGTTAAAATCCCAGGCCCGAAGCGAAGCTCCCGTAGACATACCTTTGGCTAATGGGTTAACTCCACTGGCAATCATTGTTCCGGCCACGTGCGTAGCGTGTGAGTTATTACTCGTGACGTTATCTACCTGCGTTACCCGACCTGAAAATTCCACGTGATCTGAGCGAACGGCCCCACCGTCCCATACGCCTAAACGGCCATTCATAACGGAGCTTCCACCCGTAAGACTTAATCCCAGACTTCCTCCCTTTTGAAGCGTATTCGTGCGGGTTGTTGCGGCGGCAATTACGTTCGAAAAAGTAGTTATATATACCGGTTCTCCGTGAGCATCAAGACCTTGAAGTTTAATACGACGACCATTGGCATACAGCCGCTCGACAAACCAGCCGCGTTTATTGACAAGATCCAGAGCTTTCGTATAGGAGGTCTTTTCCTGATCGGCCAACTGGCGAGCCGCCTTTTCCAATAATTGCGTTTGTTTCTGTGAATAAAGTGAAAGAGGTTTTTGGGCCAGGGCAGGATAGAAGACCAATGATCCTAGTAATACCAGTATATATTTTTTCATTTCTTGCGGGGTTACTATTCAAAATACGATACGTTAAAAGTAGGGGTGATGTTGCAGGTTTCGACGGGTAATGTGTTGATTATTATTATTTGGCAAGGCACCTTAAAGTAGAGACGCGATTTGTCACTTCTGGTCAAAAAGATGATGATACGTTTCAGTAGGTTATCAACTTCTTTCCTTCATCCAGAGCGAAGCGAAGGACCTTATTATCTTCTTCTAATTTATTAGGTCATGAGGTACCGTTAATAATCTAAAAGTTTCCCCCTGATCTCTCCATTCTTTTGAGAGATCGGTTAAGGAATATATGCCTGTTATCAACAGTGAAACTTCGACTGTGGGAATAATGGCAAATCGGTAACTAACAAAAAAGCCCCTGATTTCTCAGAGGCTTTTTCCTAGTTATTTTCTCTAAATCGAGCTTCGTTTTCTTCTGCAATTTCGCTGGCAAGTCGGGCTTTTTCCCGTTTATTATTCACTCTTGCCGAAACGAAAATACTGATTTCATAAAGTAATAATAAAGGAGCCGTTACCAGCATCTGACTAAATACGTCGGGTGAAGGAGTAATAACCGCCGCGATAATCAGGATAACAATGAAGGCGTGTTTCCGATAGTCCCGCATGAACTTAGGAGTCATAATCCCCACCTGCGATAACACGAAAATGATCATCGGTAACTGAAACGTCAGACCGCAGGCCAGAACCATCATTACCAGCAAACTCACATAAGAAGAAATATCTACCTGATTTTGAATGGATTCATCAATCTTAAAATCAGCAAGGAAATTAATGGCCAGGGGACTGACCACAAATAACCGAAGGTTACCCCGCAGAAAAACAGGAGCGTTACCCAAAATACCGACCCCCGGGAAGCACTAATTTCCACATCCCGAAGACCTGGTTTAATGAATCGCCATAATTCCCAGAAGGCATACGGAAAGGCTAGTGATAAACCAATGAAAAAGGAATAGGTAATGGCCATCATGAATTGACCCGTCATTTCCCGGTTAATCAGAATGAAGTCAATTTTCTGAACGCATAAATCAGGAGCATTCACGATCTGGGCTAAATCGCAAAGCTTGCGATAGGTCCAGAAATCGGGTCGGCTGGGAGCCAGGATAATGCCATTCCAGATTTCGTTATGAAAAGCAAACGCCAGAACGGTAAAGACGATAATGGCCGCGAGTGCCCGGATGATGTGCCAGCGAAGTTCCTCCAAGTGTTCAATGAAGGTCATTTCACCGCCCGTTTCTTCTTCATTTTCGTCCCAATGTTGATCCAGAGGCATTGTATAAATGTTAAATATGAATAAAAATTTCGGCTATACTGATGTTCAAAAGAGTAAATTAATAGATCAGAGCCGAACGTTTCAACCTTTGACTATCCATTTTTTGCTCTTCAATAAAAAAGATCGTTTGAAGCAGTTGATTTGAAGAGTAAACTTCAAAGCTTTTAAACTGTTTCAAACGATCTTCAACCTTATAATTATTTAATTAGCGGTACAGCGGGAAGTTTTCAGTCCAGGCATTTACCTTTTTCTTCACTTCTGCGATGTAGCTTTCATTTTCGTTGTGCGTTAGCACGTCGTCAATCCACTCTACAATTTGTAGCATATCATTCTCTTTCAGACCACGTGTCGTCATAGCAGCCGTTCCTACCCGCATACCGGAAGTAACGAAGGGAGACTTATCGTCAAAAGGAACCATGTTTTTGTTCACCGTGATGTCAGCTTTGATCAGCGTGTTTTCAGCTAATTTACCCGTCCAGCCTTTGGGGCGGAGGTCAATAAGCATCAGGTGGTTATCCGTTCCGCCGGAGCTGATTTGATACCCTTTATCGATAAAGGCCTGAGCCATTACCTGAGCGTTTTTCTTTACCTGAATGGCATATTCGCCGAATTCTTCCGTCAGAGCTTCACCGAATGCTACGGCTTTAGCCGCAATCACGTGTTCCAGCGGGCCACCTTGCGTGCCGGGGAATACGGCAGAATCCAGCAGGCTGGTCATGGTACGGATGTCCCCTTTAGGCGTGGTAATACCGAAAGGATTTTCGAAATCTTTACCCACCAGAATCAAACCACCACGAGGACCACGCAGCGTTTTGTGCGTCGTTGTCGTTACGATGTGGCAGTGTTCCATGGGGTTATTCAACAACCCTTTGGCAATCAGAGCCGAAGGGTGAGAAATATCCGCTAATAATAAAGCTCCGATTTGATCAGCGATGGCACGCAGACGAACGTAGTCCCAGTCACGAGAATAGGCTGAAGCACCGCAAATCAGCAGGCGGGGACGCTCACGTAAAGCGATTTCTTCTACTTTATCCCAATCGATCAGACCCGTTTCCTGTTCTACACCGTAGAAGAAAGGCTGGAAATATTTACCCGAGAAGTTTACAGGAGAACCGTGTGAAAGGTGACCCCCGTGAGCCAGACTGAAACCGAGGATTTTATCACCAGGGTTCAGGAATGACAGAAAAACGGCTGCGTTTGCCTGAGCTCCCGAGTGAGGCTGAACGTTTGCCCAGCTAGCTCCGAATAATTCTTTTGCCCGGTCAATAGCCAGTTGTTCCACTTGGTCAACCACTTCGCATCCGCCGTAATAACGTTTACCGGGAAGACCTTCAGCGTATTTATTCGTTAATACACTGCCTTGAGCTTCCATCACTTGCTTAGACGTGAAGTTTTCAGAAGCGATCAATTCAATGCCATATTCCTGGCGATGAGCTTCTTTCTCAATGAGATCGAAAAGTTGGGTGTCGCGTTCAATGCGGGAAGCGGTAACCGTTGACATGGCTATAAAGCAGGTTATGTAAATGGTAGATTTTTTCGCTAAATTAATCTGATTGTCAGTTTATTGGCTTTCCAGAAAAGGCCTAACTGACACAGAAAGACAAAGGTACACCGGAAACCTAAGCTTGCCAAATCCTAAGGTCTGGCTCAGTGTTTTTAGAATCCTATTCTGCAATTTCCCGGTTATGGGCTACTTTTGGGAGTTTTCTGTCTAAATAGTCAGTATCGCATACCAATACCTTCTGCCTGAGTACTGACTATTGTTCAATGAACGTTTGAAAAGCCATGTCAAAAGAAATAAAAGTTGGAATAATGACCCTGGTTTCAGGGCTTGTCTTGTACTTCGGATTCAACTTTCTGAAAGGGTCCGATCTGTTTTCCAGTTCCCGAGATTATTATGTGCTGTATGATAGTGTAGATGGACTAACCTCCTCCAATCAGATTATGCTCAATGGCGTAGCGGTAGGTCGAGTTAAAGAAACCCGTATTCTCACGGAACATAATAATAAAATTCTGGTAACCCTCACGCTGGACCAAGATATTCCCCTCACTACCAACACAGTAGCTCTGTTAGGTGATAACGGGCTCATTGGGGGGAAAGTAATTCAATTGCAAATTGGCAAAGGCTCGGCCATCGCTGCTGGCGATACACTTAAAGGAAATAAACAGGCGGGCTTAACGGCGGCTTTACAGGATAAAGCTTTGCCCATTATGACTGATGCGGATTCACTGATTCGTAATCTGAATGTAGTCGTTTCTCGTTTCAAGCAAACGGGCGACGTGCTGAATCAGTTACTGGCTAATGTGGATGAAACCGGGCTGGCTCTGCGGGCTACGATCAATGAAAACCGCAAAAACCTGACGGGTATTACTACCAACCTGAGTAAGTTATCTGCTCAACTGGTGGAAACGGAAAAAAGCATTAAGCCCATTATGGCCAAGGCAAATACCTTCACGGATTCGCTGAATGCCCTTCGTTTAGGTCAGACCGTAGCAAAAGCGAACCAGACCGTAGCTGAATTACAGGCCATGTTACAGGCGTTGAAAGAAGGTCAGGGAACCGCTGGAAAACTATTGAAGGATGATCAGTTATACACCAACATGAATCAGTCGATTCGGGATTTGGATAAACTGCTCGTTGACCTTCGCCAGCAACCCAAACGTTACGTTCATTTCTCTGTTTTTGGAGGAGGGAAGAAAGGCAAAAAAGCCGCTGGCGATACGCTGGGGAATGGGGAGAAATAGTTGTTAGTTGATCTGTAGTTAATAGAATAGTCTTTAGAAGGTCGCTGCCAGCAGAAAAGCTGGCAGCTTTTTTATGAAATAACCGCAAGCAAGGGGTAAACTAATTTTGAGTCAAGCCTATAATGCTGCCAGCGAAAAAGCTGGCAGCGATACTTAAAGAGATCCTTAGACAGTCGTCAAAAACTCTACCATTTTCGTGACTGCTCGGGTGCGGTGGTTGATGGCGTTTTTTTCTTCCATGGTCATTTCACCAAAACTACGATCAAAACCTTCGGGCTGAAAAATAGGGTCGTATCCAAAGCCGTGATCGCCACGGGGAGCCTCTAGTATGGTTCCTTCCACGATTCCTTCAAACTGATAAATCTCTTCTTGAATAATCAGCGTGATAACCGTACGAAAACGAGCTGAGCGATCAGTAACTCCTTCCAACTGAGTTAATACCTTCTGCATATTCGCCTGAGCATCCCGTGAACCCGAATAAAAAGCGGAGTCCACACCGGGTTCGCCATTCAAAGCCGTAATCTCTAGTCCGGTATCATCGCCGAAACAATCAACATTGTAGTAATCAGCGAGGTACTTGGTTTTTTGGAGTGAATTGGCTTCCAGCGTCCGTCCGGTTTCGGGAAGTTCTTCGGTACAATCAATATCAGCTAACGTTTTTAATTCAAAGCTAGAGCCTAAAAAAGTCTGAATTTCGTCCAGCTTATGACGGTTATTGGTTGCGACGACTAGTTGCATCTTTCTGCGTTTAGAGTTTTGGGTTTTGAGTTGAGCGTTACGCACTCCTAATGGTTCTCGAAACCTTCTTTTTAGATTCAAAGGTAAATCGGCTGTCATTAAAGAAACATAAAGGGCTGGCTAAAATTTACGTTCGTTAGACTTTAGGGCACAAGTTTAAGCTGTCATCTTGAACAAAGAGAAAGACCTTACTTGTGAATGTAAGCGGAGTCTGAAGAAGGCGAGTTATGTTCAATTCCCGATAAGTTCCTTCGTTTCGCTATGGAAGCCAGACTTGGGGTTTGAATTTGGCCCCAAGTCTGGCTTCATTACTCCAGAAAGAAAAAAGCCATCCTGTTAACAGGATGGCTTTTTGTCATTACTTCTGCTGACTGAACTTTGCTTTTCCTTCGTCGAGATAGCTGATAAACTTCTCCACATTAGGCTCGTAAGCAACCGCTTTTACCAGTGGTGTTGCATCATTATCTGGGTCGATTAACACGTATAGGGGCTGGGCGTTGAAGTTATACTTTGAAATTTCAAAGTCCAGGTTCTGATCGCCGATGGCGGTTTTGGGTTTGCCGTCCACTTTCGAAACGTAATGTTCACTTTCGGGAAGCTCGGTTTTGTCATCCACGTACAGCGAAATGATGATGTAATCTTCGCGTAAACGTTTCAGTACTTCCGGCTGACTCCAAACCGTTTCTTCCATCTTCCGGCAATTCACGCAACCGTGACCCGTAAAGTCAATAAAGACAGGTTTGCCCACCTGCTTTGCATAAGCAATGCCCTCTTTGTAATCAAAGAAACCTTCCAGTCCGTGGGGTAACTTCAGAAAATCGGCGTACTTCCGTCCCGCCGGTAAGGTGCTGCCTGTTCCCTGTTGTGCAGTAGGAGCATTGTGATGCAGGTTAAATTCCTGCGAAGTTTCGGGAGGTAATAAACCCGAAAGTGGTTTTAGCGGAGCTCCGAATAAGCCGGGAATCAGATAGACCACAAAGGAGAAAATTACAATGGCGAACAACGTACGGGGAATCGAAACGCGATCTACCGGGCTATCATGAGACATTAATACTTTGCCCAATAGATTGAAGCCCATCAGAGCAAAAATGACAATCCAGAGGGAGAGATATACTTCACGGTTCAGTAAGCCCCAGTGATAGGTTTGATCGGGAACACTCAGGAATTTTAACGCAATAGCTAACTCCAGAAAACCTAACTGAACTTTCAACGTGTTTAGCCAGCCACCCGACTTAGGCATGGTTTTCAAAAAGCTCGGAATAAAGGCTGCAATCACGAAAGGTAAGGCGAAGGCCGTACCGAAACTGATGTTTAGTAAAGCCGAATCCCAGATACTGCCTTTGGCCGCCAGAATGGCTGCTGTACCCACAATCGGAGCCGTACACGAGAATGAAACCAGAGCCTGAGCAAAAGCCATAAAGAAAATACCACCCCAACCACCTTTATCGGCCTGAGCGTCTACTTTATTCACAAAGGCACTGGGTAAATTCAGCTCGAAAGCTCCGAGGAACGACAGGGAAAAGAGAACGAAAATCAGGAAAATAAATACGTTGGGAATCCAGTGCGTACTGATAAAATTCACAAATCCGCTACCAAAGACGGCGGAAATCAGCGTTCCGAAAAAAGCGAAAATCAGAATGATCGAAACACCGTAGAACAGGGCTTTCGTCATGCCTTCCATCCGCGAATCGACGCGTTTAGTAAACATGGCCACCGTCATCGGAATCATAGGATAGACGCAGGGCATTGCTACTGCCGCTAACCCCGCTAGAAAGGCTAATACAACATCGCCGAAGCCAACCCCACTTTTCTGATCTTTAGCCTCTTCTGGAGTTACAGCGGCCTCCGTTGCTGGTGCCGATCCCGTCGCTATAGTATCCGTATCTTCCGTGGTTGGTGCAACTACTGTGGAGTTGGCCGTATCAGCAGGCGTGCTGGTTACAGCGGGCGTTTTTGCTTCTTCGGTTTTGGGAGCTTCCGTAACGGGCGTTGCCGCCGCAATTACTTTCAGTTTGGTGAGATTAAAATCACCATCATTAATGGGAATGCATAAGCCATCGTCCTGGCAAACCTGACCGCCAATGTTTCCTTCAATTTTAGCTCCTTCTTTCAGAATCTTGACGGTCTGGCGAAAGGCAGGCTTCCCTTCAAAAAAGCGAACTTTCCCGTCGAAGATTTCGTCCATTTTTTCAATGGGCTTACTCGTCGTGCGGAATTTGCCTACGGTTTCGTACGCATCACTTTTCTTCAACTTGATTACCGTTGGCAGAGGTCCCACATCGGGATCCTGATCGGGAGAGAAGATATGCCATCCGCTGTTTACATCAACTTCTACAATCACGTCTACCGTTTCGCCCACCTTAACTTCGTTTTTGGAAAGGGAGAACTTCAGGGCGTAAGGCTTGACCACCTGGGCCTGAGCCGCGATGGCCGTCCATACCCAGAGAGATAATACTAGTAACTTTTTCATGAATGTTGAATGAGTCGAGGACGATGAATGGGGAAAACCAATGAGCAGATTCCTCCGTCCTGCGTCATCTATGCACTGATATTAGTCGGCAACGCAAAATAAATCAGGATAGTTTAGTTTTTGAAAAGGAAGTGTGTTAATCCTGCTTATCCAACGATTTATAGTAAATAATTGCCGGAGGATCGCATTAAAATGAAGCTTTTAGCCCTCCATGCCTTAAATTTGCTGGGTATGGGCCTACACTCTCCCAATTTTCTTTGATAAATCAGAATGGATTTTCTACACCAAATACTCGGGAATGACCTGGAAGCCGCCGGCTTTGTTATCCTGAATTTGATCCTGATTGAAAGTTTACTGTCCGTAGATAACGCCGCTGTATTGGCTACGATGGTCATGGACCTATCGCCTGAACAGCGTAATAAAGCTCTGAAATACGGTATTATTGGTGCTTACTTATTTCGGGGGCTTTGTCTGCTGGCGGCTACCTGGCTCGTAAAAATCTGGTGGCTAAAACCCATCGGCGGAATTTATCTGCTGTATCTCTGTTTCAGCTACTTTTTCAAAGGCTCTCAGCCCGAAGAAGAGCACGAAATCCAGAAAAAAGATTCCTGGTTTTACCGGAATACCATTGGTTTGCTTGGCAAGTTCTGGGCAACCGTTGCTCTGGTCGAAGTGATGGATCTGGCCTTTTCCATTGACAACGTTTTTGCCGCCGTTGCTTTCACCGATAATATCTATCTGATCTGCACAGGCGTCTTCATCGGAATTCTGGCGATGCGTTTTGTGGCTCAGTCTTTCGTGAAACTCATGGAGAAATTTCCTTTTCTGGAAGGAGTTGCTTTTCTGGTCATTGGGCTTTTAGGATTGAAGCTCATGTCTTCCGCGGCGTGTCATTTCTTCAAGGAAACCGCCATTTGTACGTTTCTGGAGGGCGAAGAAGCGGACTTGTACGTATCCATTGCAACGGTCGTTCTTTTTGTCGTGCCCGTTTTAGGGTCACTTCTTTTCAATGTCCCGAAACGGCATATAACAGAAGATTGATCCAGTTTCATTTCTTGAATAGCTTCAGTTAAAAAAGCAGACACGTTTGCGGTAACGCTCTGTTTTTTTGCATATTTGAAGAATAATATTTTGCCGCTTCATTGATAACCTAGACAACATTTTAAATTTTACTCCTAACGGAACATTTGTATGGCGAACATTTGGGTAAAGAAGCCCCTGAAACAGTTACTAAACGAGGCGGAAGCCACAGGTGAAGGCTCATTAAAACGAACACTTACCGCTGGAAACCTGATTGCTCTGGGAATTGGAGCGATCATCGGGGCGGGTCTTTTCGTACGTACGGCTGCCGCCGCTGCTGATAGTGCCGGTCCTTCTGTAACGATTTCTTTCATTCTGGCCGCTGTGGGTTGTGCCCTGGCTGGTTTATGCTACGCTGAATTTGCTTCCATGATCCCCATCGCGGGTTCTGCTTATACGTATTCGTATGCAACTATGGGTGAGTTTGTAGCCTGGACCATTGGTTGGGATTTAGTATTAGAGTACGCTTTGGGTGCTGCAACGGTTTCCATTGCCTGGTCCGAATATCTGAACAAGCTTCTGGCCACGATCTTTGGGACTGAGATCCCTTATCAGTGGTGTCATTCACCCTTTCAGGTTTCAGAGTTGGGTACGCATGGAATTATGAATATTCCGGCCGTATTTATTCTCTTCTGTATAACCTTGTTGTTAATCCGTGGCGTTCAGGAATCAGCGACCGTTAATGCAGTTATCGTTGTACTGAAAGTAGCGATCGTCGTTCTCTTTATTGCTCTGGGCTGGCAGTACATTAACCCTGCCAACCACATGCCTTACATTCCTGAAGCAACGCGAGTGACTGATTCCGCAGGTGTAACCCGAGACTTTGGTGGGTTCTGGGGAATTGTGGGCGGTGCAGGTACCGTATTCTTCGCTTTCATTGGTTTTGATGCCGTTTCAACCGCAGCTCAGGAAGCGAAAAATCCTAGCCGTGACATGCCGATTGGTATCCTCGTTTCGCTCGTGATTTGTACCATTCTTTATATTCTTTTTGGTCACGTATTAACGGGAATTGCTAACTATACGGAATTCCGTACGGCAGGTAAAGAAGCATCGGTGGTGTATGCCATTCAGAAATATATGCACGATTACCAGTGGTTAGGCACTTTGATCACCGTGGCTATTTTGGCAGGTTTCTCATCCGTAATTCTGGTGATGTTGTTAGGTCAGTCTCGGGTGTTCTATTCTATGGCAAACGATGGTCTGGTACCTAAAGTATTCAGCCAGTTACACCCTAAATTCCGCACGCCTTACCGTTCGAACATGTTGTTTTTCGTTTTCGTAGGTATTTTCGCTGCCTTCGTTCCTGGTGACGTGGTAGGTGATATGACCAGTATTGGTACATTATTCGCCTTCGTTCTGGTATCACTCGGCGTGGTAATCATGCGTAAAACGGATCCGAATGTACCTCGTCCCTTTAGAACACCTTTCTCACCCGTAGTGCCTATTTTGGGTGCAGTTACCTGTCTGTTAATGATCTATGGACTAGGTCAGGAAAACTGGCTTCGTCTGATCGTATGGATGGCCCTGGGTCTGGTGATCTATTTTGGTTATAGCGTTCGTCGAAGTAAACTTCAACGTCCCGGAGCTGGTGAAGAATAAGCACTTCTTACAGCTATGATATACCTTAAAGGGCGCTCTGGATGCAGAGCCGCCCTTTTATATTTGTCTTTGATAATCATATAGTTTTACGGCAGGTAATAAATAAATATTCATGAGTATTCGTTATTAACCGATTGAGGAATAATCTTGTGAAAGAAAAATAAATCCGCCAGAGCCGTCTTATCTAATCCGGGAAGTACAAAGCTCAAAAATTATTACCGACTACTATGAATACGAGAATTTATAGAACCTGCCTCTGCCTCTGGATAGGTCTGCTAGCCTGGAGTACGCTGAAGGCTGCCGATCATCCGACTGATCAGCGGGGATATAATATTGGAGAAACCGTTGCCAATTTCGTGCTGAAAAATGTAGATGGCCGAATGTTGGGTCTGTCTGAATTTAGGGCCAGCAAAGGAGTCATTGTGGTATTCACAACGAATCACTGCCCCTACGCGAAAGCCTATGAAGACCGCATTATTGCTCTGGACGCCAAGTACAAATCGCAGGGTTTTCCGGTATTGGCCATTAATCCCAATGATCCTTCGGCTTATGAAGAAGATTCCTATGAAAACATGAAGGTAAGAGCCAATGCCAAGCGTTACCCCTTTCCGTATCTGTTTGATGATACCCAGAAAGTAGCAAAAAACTTTGGAGCGAGTCGTACGCCTCAGGTTTATATTCTGGTTCGGGAAGGCGATAAATTTACCGTTCAGTACATGGGTGCTCTGGATGATAATTCACAGGACCCCTCTGGCGTAACCCGGAGATATGTAGAAGATGCCGTTAATAACCTCATTCAGGGTAAACCCGTCATGTTGAACGTAACCAAATCGGTGGGTTGTGCGATTCAGTGGAAGGAATGATAACGAAGAATAGATTTACTAGTTAAATAAAAGAGCTCGGTCCTACCGAGCTCTTTTATTTAACTAGTAAAGTGGTTGTAACTAAGCTTCAGTTGAAGAGGTCGGATCTTCTTCAATTTCTGGAACCAGTTCTTCTTTTTTACGACCTAAGAAGAATCTCTTTATAACTCCCCAGCCCGCAGCAATAGCTACGATGATGGCTTTCCAAAACTTCAATATCAGTGCTAGGAATCCTACTTTAGTCAGAATCTTACCTGCTACCAAACTTCCAATGGTCCAGGCCGCAACATTATCCACATCGGGAAGATAGTCAGCGTATGTACTGCCGGGATTAAAAGTAATACTGCCTAAAACTTTGTCGATATTTGCTTTTACTTCAGGAAGTTCGCTCATAGATGCAACAGCATTAAGCATGAAAATTCCTTTTCTTCCTAAAATTCGAAGATTATAGTTTAACGTATGTTCATCACTATCTCCAAATTTCAATTCCTTAGCCCAGTGAAGTACTTTTTTATTACTATCATAATAAGGTACAGAAGCCCATTTAACTAACTCTAATGGGGGATAACCCTGCTTAATTCTTTCAGGATTAGCCTCGTTAATTTCTTCCTGTTGTTCTTTTAAAAGATCATCGTAATCGATGTCCTGGGCATCATCGTCTTTGACATAACCCATAGCATCATAGCTAATGGTAAAGACCCAGCTTTTTTCTCCTAAGACACCGTGATTGACAGGAACAAGTAATCCCAGAATAGATTCATTGGCTGGATTACCCCATAAGTCCGTTAAGACATACTGGCTTTGTTTCTTGTCGAGAAATTGAAAGCCTGCCGGAACCGTGAGTGTAGCATTGCCTTCTTCCAGCTTAATAACACCAGTCTGATAGCGAAGAGATTTTTCAATTTTTTCATGTTCAAGCTTTAGGCTATCTAGATTTTGAGCTTGAAGAGATGATAACGCGAATAGTAATAAAGATAGGAAAAGGAATAATTTTCTCATGGACAAGGTTAGTTGTGGAGATTAATATTTTAATTGATTATGGACTTTGTAAATATATAAATATTACGAATTAATTTAAATGTTAATCGGGCTTTTAAAAGCAACGATTTATCGCTTTTAAAAGCCCGATTAAGAGGGAAGTATGGAACTATATTATAAACGAATTCCAAAATTAATTGCACTCATTTCGGGACCTTTATTGGTTTGGAAAACATTATTTAAATCATATTGAACAAAGAAGGAACCCGCTTTGCGGAAGGCAATGTCAAGAGCTACGCCGTAACGTATGTTATTCATGTAAAAGCGACCATGATCGCGACTTTTGTTACCATCCTGATCTTTGATTTTCGTGTAACTGTCC
The DNA here is from genome assembly GCF_002838835.1 of Siphonobacter sp. SORGH_AS_0500. Classification (GTDB taxonomy): domain Bacteria; phylum Bacteroidota; class Bacteroidia; order Cytophagales; family Spirosomataceae; genus Siphonobacter. The sequence goes on along the minus strand of NZ_NHPP01000007.1, from coordinate 15,466 downwards.
AGTCTCATACCCGCATAACCCCCGAAACTAACCTGAGAAACCACTCCTTCGCGGAACACTACTGTGGGCATTACTGGAATATTAAGGTAAGCGGCAGTTAATTTACTTTTCTGTAGAGGACGACCCGCTTCGGGGAAAGTAACCTGTCCATTGGCCGCATTAACTACGTTGTTTTCCTGAAACATGAAGTTATTCCAACTAACTTCCACGCCCGTTTTCAACGCGAAGGCGGCTTTGTTGCCTTTGTATAAGCGAAAACGGTGAGAAGAACCGATGGATACGAAGCGACTTCCCAGTGGACGAAGGTCATAGCCTGAGATGCCATTTGAGTTTTTCACGTTCAGAGCATTGAGTCCGAAAGAGAAATCCATACCGTGGGTAACAGCAGGAATCCAGCTTAATACCTTAACTGGTTTGGTAGGTAAGGTGGGTAACGTATCCGCAGGGGCTTGTCCAAAAGCTACCGAAGTAAGGGTGGATAAAGCGGCGATGGCAATTAAGGAGCGTTTCATGGCTATGTCTATTTAGAAGGTTCTTTTAACAGGAATTCTTTACTTTCGAATTCAATTAGCAGATGTGCAAGCCTGGAAGAAGGTGAATGATATCAGTAGTAATGGTCAATAAGCGGGAAGAAAGGTTGAAATCGCAGATAAGAATGGCTTGAGACCGAAAAACAGCGTTATGACTAAAGCAGAACTACGAAAAGAATTCCGTCAGAAACGGCAGGGATTAACCGATGAGGAACTAGTTATCCACAGTCAGGCGATTGCTCAACATTTAATTCTTTCGTCACTGGTAACCTCTATTCACACCTTACACGTTTTTTGCCCATTCGAAAGAAGAGAGAGGTGGATATGTATGAAGTTATCCACAAGGTTCAAGAGAGTTATCCACAAATCAATATAGTGGTTTCACGTTCTAATCCAGAGACACGACGGTTAACCCACTATTTACTAACCGCAACTACTGAAATTGTGGAAAACCAATGGGGAATTCCTGAGCCCGTCCCGGGGACTTCAATGGAAATTGCGGATGCTGAAATTGATGCAGTCCTGATTCCATTAATGGCTTTCGATCTGGCTGGAAATCGGGTAGGGTACGGCATGGGCTTTTACGATCGGTTTTTATCCCGTTGTCGGCAGGAGGTCCAGAAGATTGGCGTTTCATTTTTCGAGCCGGTACCACTCATTACGGATATTACCTCAGATGATGTGCCTTTAACGGCCTGCATTACTCCGCAGGAGATTTGGCATTTTATGCACTGAGCTAGCCTTTGTTTGGGAATACTTTTCAAAAGAAAAATAAAAAAACGGGGTAACTGTTTTTCAATCGCCGAGAAACCCCTTACTTTGCGGCCAATTCGACAATTCGTCACAGTGAACACAAAGAAAATTAAATAGAACATTCGGAGTGAGCGGGGCCTCGACCCTCGTTTGCCAGAATTGTTTTGTCGGTTTTCTCTCCTTCACGGTGACGAATTTTTTTATGGCCATACCTCAACACTGGTACGAAAATTGCTGTTGAATATGAGCATATTACGAAAACAAGAGTCTATTTATTCACTATAATTTCTTCGTTACAAAACAATGAAAGTTGCTGTAGTTGGAGCCACCGGCCTCGTGGGTGGTGAGATGTTAAAAGTATTGGAAGAACGTAACTTCCCCATCACCGAACTCATTCCGGTCGCTTCTGAGCGTTCTGTGGGTAAAAAAGTAAGCTTCAAGGGACAGGAATATACCGTAGTTAGTTTTGAAGATGCCATTGTTGCTAAACCAGCAATCGCCATTTTCTCAGCGGGCGGTAGCACTTCTCTGGAGCTGGCTCCCAAGTTTGCAGAAGCAGGCATTTTTGTAATTGATAACTCTTCAGCCTGGCGGATGGACCCTACGAAAAAACTCGTAGTACCCGAAATCAACGCTCACACGCTGACGAAAGAAGATAAAATCATTGCAAACCCCAACTGTTCAACGATTCAGATGGTGGTGGTGTTGAACCCGCTGCATCAGCAATATAAAATCAAACGCGTAGTCGTTTCGACATATCAGTCTGTAACAGGTACGGGTAAAGCGGCGGTTGACCAGTTATTTGCCGAGCGTAAAGGCGATGATACGGTGAAAAAAGTATATCCTCACCCCATCGACCTGAACGTACTTCCTCACATCGACGTATTCCTGGATAACGGCTATACGAAAGAGGAAATGAAAATGGTGAATGAAACCAAGAAAATCATGGGGGATGAAACCATCGCGGTAACGGCTACTACGGTACGTATTCCTACGATTGGTGGTCACTCAGAGGCAGTTAACATCGAATTTGAAAACGACTTCGATCTGGAAGAAGTACGGGCCATTCTGGAAAAAGCTCCCGGTGTAGTGGTTCAGGATGATCCAAAAAATCAGGTATATCCGATGCCATTAACGGCTCACGGCAAAGATGAAACCTTCGTGGGTCGCATCCGTCGGGACGAATCTCAGCCGAACACCCTGAACTTATGGATCGTAGCTGACAACCTGCGTAAAGGAGCAGCCACGAACGCCGTTCAGATCGCTGAATATCTGAATACAAATGAGTTAGTATAAAGTTATTACTAATGAAGAAAGAGCGGGCTAGTAATTACTGGCTCGCTTTTTCTTTGTTCGAAATTCTCCTAGTCGATAAATATAACCGAACTGGATAGCGGGCTTTCGGGCGTTGTTACCTATTGTACAAGATGCCAAATGCCTTTCAACCTGAAAGGCCAGCATGATATTTGAAGTATTAAACCATTGAGGGCCGGTATAATCTTTCGTAATGGTTTTTCCCCAGGTAGCTTTTAGAATCATAGCTCCTTCGTTGTCGGGGAAATGATTGAAAACCAATTCACTCGATAAAGCCAGCGTTGTTAACCCTCGGGAAGAAGCAACGATCCAGTTATCCGTATATTCTCTTGAGCCTAAGCCTACGTAACGAGAGTGATAAATGGTCTTGTTAGGTATTTTCTGGCGAATATCATACAATGAGCCATATTCCTGACTGTAAGCCCATTCAATTCCTAGGTACCGCCAATTGACATGTTTTCCCCCGCCAATACATGCATTTAGGTGAGCACTACCCCTCATGCCCCAACCGTAAAAGTGATACGTTCCCGCGTATTGACTGAATAATCTCCCATAGCTGGGGCTAGATGTATGACTCGTGGTATCGTATTCTGAAAAGGTATAAGGACCAATGGCATACGTTCCAATAAAGCCAAAAGTTCCGTAAGAGATACTTGCATTTCTCCAGCTATGAGCTCTGCTTACTTGTGCTAACCCAAATTTATAGCCATTTTTTGATGCGTTAGTAGCTCTATTGTAACCATCGCCCACGGTATAAACGCCACCCACATACCACGCTGAATGAACACCGCTGTCTTTAGGAGCGAAGGGTTTAGGTTGATAAATCAGATCATGAGCATGAAGTCCAGCTCCGAGTCGGTAATTACGTACCGTTTGGCAGCTAGTCAAATATACCGTCACAATACAGAAAAAGCAGAAGTAATAAAGGCATTTCATAAGGATAGGTGCAGGGTAAATAATGGATTACATCAACTACGCGAAAGACCCCAAGTTTTTTCAAAAAGTTGGAATGGAAAGGCTTTTTTAAGCGTTAATGTCTGGATGGCCCGAATCGTATCTTTCTGACCATTTTTTAGTAGTTTCACTCATTCGAAAAGGGCTGATTGTCCTTTCGATTTTTTTGTGTAAAGAAGCTGAACCGAACGCCATGAATTTTGAATTAACCTCTGAATATCAGCCCACGGGCGACCAGCCCAAAGCCATTCAGCAGCTCGTTGAAGGAATTAACCGAAATGAACCGGCTCAGGTCTTGCTGGGGGTAACCGGCTCGGGTAAAACCTTTACGGTAGCTAATGTTATTAAAGAAATTAATCGTCCGACGCTGATTCTCAGCCATAACAAAACGCTGGCGGCTCAATTGTACGGTGAGTTCAAGCAGTTCTTCCCCAATAACGCCGTCGAGTACTTCATTAGTTACTACGATTACTACCAGCCCGAGGCGTATATCGCCACGACGAATACGTACATCGAGAAAGATCTTGCCATTAATCAGGAAATCGACAAACTTCGACTTTCAGCCACTTCAGCGTTGATGTCTGGTCGGCGGGATGTGATTGTGGTGGCTTCGGTTTCGTGTATCTACGGTATGGGTAACCCCGACGAATTCCGTAAGAGCATTATGCGGGTGGGGGTCGGAGAGTTATACTCTCGAAACCAGTTCCTGTATCGCCTGGTTGAGATTTTATATTCGAGAACGGAAGCCGATTTCGCCCGGGGAACGTTCCGGGTGAAAGGGGACACCGTTGATGTTCACTTACCCTATGCAGAGTTTGGGTATCGTTTCATCTTTTTTGGGGATGAAATAGAAGCCATTCATCGGATTGATCCGGCATCGGGTAAGAAGATTGGCGAAGAAAACCGCGTAGCCATTTTCCCGGCCAATCTGTTTGTAACGGGTCGCGATACGCTGGCCCGGGCCATGCACGAAATTCAGGATGATCTGGTGGAACAGATCAAATTTTCGAAAAAGAACTGCGTTTGCAGGAAGCCGACCGAATTAAGCAACGGACGGAATTCGACATGGAAATGATGCGGGAGTTAGGGTATTGCTCGGGTATTGAGAACTATTCCCGTTATTTTGATAACCGATTACCCGGCCAGCGACCTTTCTGCCTGCTGGACTTTTTCCCCGAAGATTACCTCATGGTGATTGACGAAAGTCACGTAACCGTTCCGCAGATTCGGGCGATGTGGGGCGGTGACCGTTCGCGTAAGGAAGCCCTGGTTGATTATGGGTTCCGCTTACCTAGTGCTCTGGATAACCGTCCTTTGACTTTCCAGGAATTCGAAAGTATGGCCTTACAAACGCTCTACGTTTCTGCTACGCCCGCTGATTATGAATTACGCCGGAGCGAAGGGGTTGTTGTTGAACAAATCATTCGCCCAACGGGTCTATTAGATCCGGAAATTGAAGTTCGCCCCAGCATTAACCAGATTGATGATTTACTGGATGAAATTCACGATCGCATTAAACGCGAGGAGCGGGTGCTGGTAACCACTCTGACCAAGCGAATGGCCGAAGAGCTTTCCAAGTACCTGGATCGGGTAGGTGTGAAGTGCCGGTATATTCACTCGGAAGTAAAAACGCTCGAACGGGTCGAAATTTTGCGGGAGTTACGTTTGGGTATCTTTGATGTACTGGTGGGGGTTAACCTCCTTCGGGAAGGCTTGGATTTACCTGAAGTTTCGCTGGTTGCGATTATGGATGCTGATAAAGAAGGGTTCCTGCGGGATATTCGTTCACTGATTCAGACGATTGGTCGGGCAGCCCGGAATGATCGCGGTAAGGTATTGATGTACGCCGACCGCATTACGGGATCCATGGAAAAAGCCATTAGTGAAACGGCTCGTCGCCGGGCCTTACAAATGGAGTATAACGCCGATAATGGGATAACTCCGAGAACGGTACGTAAATCGAAAGACGTAATTCTGGAACAAACCAGCATTGCGGATGTCATGGGTAAGCCCTCTCGAAATTATTATGTGGAACCTCAGGAGATCTCGCTGGCTGCCGACCCTGTGATGGCCTATATGGATAAAGATGCTATTAACGAACGCATCAAACAGGTGCAGAAAGAAATGGAGCAGGCCGCTAAAGAACTCGACTTTATGAATGCTGCCAAGCTTCGGGATGAAATGCTGAGTTTGAAGAAGATGTTGTAGTTATTGGTAGCCTATTGCTGCCCGAAAGTTCTAAAACTTTCGGGCATTTTTTGATAGACTAGTTCTCCGAGTATTTCTGCCGAGCCTTCACAATCTCTGCCTTGTACATATTGGCCCATTCGGCGAGGTCAATCATTCGTTGCAGCAGGCTTTTACCTAAAGCAGTCAACTGATATTCTACCCGAGGTGGAACTTCGGCATACACCTGCCGTTGAACCAGCCCGTCTTCTTCCAGACTTCTCAAGGTAACGGTCAGCATTCGTTGGGAAACGTCACCAATCTGAGCCTTTAATTCATTAAAACGCAGCGTTCCGGCATTGCCTAAATGGATAATCGTTAGGAATGACCACTTATCCCCAATCCGGTCAAGAATGCCACGAACGGGGCAGACGCCGAGTCCATCGGTGTTACTGAAAATTTTTTCTATTTTTCCTGAACCGGATTTTCCTGAGTATCAACAATAGTTACTTCCATGTGCCTTAGTTATCGAAAAATGCCTTCTTGTAAGGCTTAAACCATTGATTTACTTTTGAGTTATTAAAAGTAACCAAGGAAACAAAAATAACTAATAAAATGAAAATTGCACTCATTGGAGCTACTGGATTTGTAGGAACTGCCGTTTTAAACGAAGCTTTAAACCGCGGTCATGAAGTAACGGCCATCGCTCGGAATACCGATAAAATCACGAATACGTCTGAATTTCTAACGGTGAAAGCGGGTGATGTTCAGACCAAAGAAGAAGTAAAATCACTGGTAGCAGGTCATGATGCCGTTGTGAGTTCTTACAACGCGGGCTGGACTAACCCAAACCTGTACGAGGATTTTCTCAAAGGATCACAAGCCATCCTGGACGGAACGAAAGAAGCGGGCGTTTCGCGTCTGATCGTTGTGGGAGGGGCCGGAAGTTTGTATGCTGCTCCAGGAGTGCAATTAGTAGATACGCCTCAATTTCCCGCAGAATGGAAAGCCGGAGCTACTTCTGCCCGTGACTTTCTGAATGTAATTAAAAAAGAATCAACGATTGACTGGACGTTTCTAAGCCCAGCCATCGAACTCGTTCCTGGCGAACGTACAGGAAAATATCGTACGGAATTGGAAAGCCCCGTTTTCGATGAAAAAGGCAAAAGCCGAATCTCAGTAGAAGACCTGGCTGTAGCTATTGTGGATGAATTAGAAAAACCACAATTTGTACAAAAACGCTTTACGATTGGATACTAACAGGAAATACAAGGTTATTACCCAAATAAAGCCTGAAATCTACAGTCCATCGAAGAAGCCTTCGCAGTCACTAAAGTCACGTTACCTTTGAATTGACAATAAGGACAAGTGGCGACTTGAGTCTTATAAGGTACATATTTAGTAACGTGACACCAAGGCGGTGGAGTCACATGATCTACATTAACCCCACATTCCTTTTAGGAGCGTGGGGTTTCTTTTTGATGCCTCCACCGCTCTACAGAATAGCGTATGCTATGAGAATAGTCATACTCATTACTACCATTTCAATCAGCCACTCCGAAAGGGGTAACGTTGAATTTTCGGCTTCCTTCCAGTCTTGAGTCTGTTCTTTGGTTGCCTTGGGTTTGCTTTCCAGTAATGATTCCATGAGAGCGGGAGTTATGCGTGAATGAAAAACCCCGGTAGGTTCTCTACCGGGTAACTATTAATGACGTTTCTTCGGACGAGCTTCTTTCGCGAGTTCTTCCACGAAAGTTCCGCTTGCGTCAAAACGTAATACTTTGATAGAGTTACCACTTTTAATGGCTACGAAATAGACGCCATCCGCATTTTTACCTGCTTTCTCAAGCGTAGCACCGGCGTAATGGGCAGTGATATAAGTAGTAATGCTGGTGGGTAAATCAGCCAGAGCCACTTCCGTAAGTTTCGCCTGCTTCTGGTAATGACTTAATTCCTGAACGAAGACTCCCGCAGCAGTAAATAGTAATGCTTTGGGCTTATTATCTACTGTAATACCCACAATCAGATTACCTTTTTCGTCGCTGGCGGCCAGTTTAATCGTTGCGGTTGGGTAAGTCTGCTGAATGTATGTGGTAATAGCTGAAGACAAAGTCGAAATATCAACTGCCGTTAGTTTTCCTTTGCATTTCTGTTTGGTAACCGAGTCCGCAGCAACGGCAACCCGGGCAGCTGAAAGTGTCATCACTTCCGCCGCTTCTTCCGTTGACGTCGCTAGGTCTTCACGATTACAACTCATCAGGCAAGTCCCGATCAGTATTACTAAAGCAATCCAATAGTTTTTCATAAGTTATTATGGGGTAAAATGTGTTTGATAGCGAATACGCAGGTTTTCGGAACTGCGTTGCAAAGCCTCGAAATAGATTTATTTTTTTAATGAAAATTAAATCAGACAAGAGAGTAATCATCTGTCAATCAGATATATTAGCAGACGAATCGCCACAGTTTAGTAGCAGCTTGGGTAAGGACAGTAAAAAAGTTTGTGGTGGACTGCAACGCCAGGGGCTAGGGCTGCGTAAAGGCATAACAAAGGACCTTAACCACGATCATTTTGTTTTTCCGGAAAAATCATCCTTTTCTGATGATGACCTCGAAGGGGTCATTCAGGCCTGCTTGTTGGAAGACCAGCGGGCCCAGCGGGTGCTTTTCCAGCAGTTTTTCAGTTATGCCAAAAGTATTTGTCTGAGGTATTCTTCAAATGTGGAAGAGGCGGAAGAGATTTTAAATGAGGGGTTCTTTAAGGTATTTAAAAGCCTGCCTAATTACGATACACAATTACCTTTCAAGGCTTGGTTACGTACGATAATGGTTAATTCTGCGATTAGTCATTTCCGTAAAAATCAGAAATTTCATAGTGAAATTGGTTTTGAAGCCATCACTGAACCGGCTTTGGACGAAGGAATTGTGGATCAGATTTCCGCAGAAGAAATATTAGAACTGGTTCAGCAGTTACGTCCCATTTACCGATCTATTTTTCTCATGCACGTCGTGGATGGGTATCAGTTACGGGAAATTGCTGATCAGCTAAATGTAAAGGAAGGAACCGTACGCTCACACTTTGCCCGAGCCCGCGTGATTCTTCAGCAAATGGTTATGGAATCCTATCCTGATGTGGTACAAAAAAACTGGGGGAATACGTCTTTGCCATGAAAACGGATCGTTTCAATGAAGCCATCCGACGAAAGTTGGAAGGGATTGAGCCTCCTTTCGAAGAAAAGGATTGGTCTGCATTCCAGGCTTTTTCCAAGCAGCAGATGCCCGTCTCGTGGTGGGCCAAAACCGGAGCCAAATGGGTTGGCTACGGAGCTTCCGGTTTGGTAGCTTCCGTCTTGATTATTACCAACATTATTCAATATCAGCAGAATAAAGAGTTAAAACAGACGGTTGCCCAATTGCAGCAGGAAGTAAAGCAGCAAGCCGCTCAAACGCGAGTACCCGAATCTTATACTCTTCAAACCCCTTCGAATGAATCAACTTTACCTCATCCTTCCGTTGAGAAACTAACTCCATCGGGTTCTTCAGTGGAAAATCATCCGGCAGAAGAAGCATTGGTGATTGACAAGTTGGAAAAAACGGAAGCTGTTACTTCAACTAAAAAGCGAAGTGCTCTCGTACAAAAATCACAACGTCCAATCATAGAAGCTGAGAAAAATGAATCTGTCGCGATTGCTGAAGATCGGCCTTCAGTAATTAGGAAAGGTACTATTTCTACGGAAGTAAAGGGTAATGTAACGGAAGAACGGGTTATTAAAGAGTCAGATACTGAACCTCGCTATAGCAATCAAGAGCTTATTAAGGAACGTAAAAGCGTCAGGGCTGGCTCTAATCAGTTCAGTAATGAACGTTTTGCTAGTCCTAAAGATAAGCGTAGCCATTCAGGTAACTCGAAGAAACGAGCAGTTGGAGAAACGTCTTCGGAGGAGCTAAACGCTAGTTTGGTAGAGGCTCAGAATCGATCAGCCGTTGAAGTTTTATCAGCCGTTACTACTAAAACATTAGCCCCCAAACTATCCTTTGAAGCTTTTCCGGGTGGGGTGCCAGCGTTCGCCAAAATTCCGGTCAAACGTAAGTTCTACAATTGGGCGGCGGGCTCTTCTTCTTCCACTGCAACTTCCGAAAAAGTAGCGAAAGCTCCTAAAATTCGTCTACCCAAAGAGAATAGCATTAATGCTCGGGCGGGAGTTGGTTTGGATCTTGAAAAAAATTACGTTGGAAAATCCTTAGTAGCGGGGGTAAATTTCGGCAAGCACTGGGGACTTTCATTAGGGTTGAGTAAAGGAGTCATTCAGGGTCAGCAGTATAAAGACGAGCGGGTATTTATGGAACGAAATCGATTTGATTTCAAGAGACGATATGTTCCTCATATTCCACCCATTCCGATTTTTGTGGTCAAAAATATTTCTACGGAAGCAGAGGTCGTTCGAATGCCCGTAGCCGTGAATTATCGGGTCCCATTGCAAAAATCCTGGACATTCTATGCTTCGGCGGGAACAACGTTTGATCTGAAAGTAGAAGAGAAATTTAAGTTTGACCTCGAAAAATGGAATAATAACCCCATTAGAGATCAAGTGATTGCCAAACCCTGGCAAGCTTCTGTTTTCAATAACGTGAATGCGGGTGTGGGAATTGAAAAGCAATGGAATCATTTGGTCGTGCAGGCTGAAACGTACCTGGCTCCAAATCTGAAAGAATGCTCTTTCCGGCAGGAAAAAGCCCCCGCTGGTTTGCGAATCAGAGCCCTATATCAATTCTGAAAATAGGTTTTTGTGAATATAGCCGTGAGCCCTCTGTTTTTCAGAGGGCTCTTTTTGTGAATTTACCTTAATAAAAGTGGGGGAATTCCGATCTTTCGCTCGTAACCTCTTTCTAATTACCACTATGAAATACGTATTACTCGGAAGCCTGATGCTGAGCTTCCTTTCTTCGCACGCTCAAACCAAACCCTGGAATGGCCTTGATGTAGGGCTTTCCAATATTTACCGTCTTTCCAATGCCCAAACCCGCTCCATCAGTCCGGAAAATTTTACGGGAGAACGCGGCAAAGGCGGTATGGCCGATACTTCTGATCATCGGGAGAATCAGTCTAATGCTCGTCGGGAAGCCCGCGATTTGGGGAAGGGCTGGAAAGTAAATCCTTTTATAAAAATAAAACCAAAGCAAACCTTTACGCTGGCCGAAATCTCGGGTTCCGGGCAAATTCAGCACATCTGGATGACACCAACGGGTAACTGGCGATACAGCATTCTTCGATTTTATTGGGATGGTGAAAAAACGCCCTCGGTTGAGGTACCCGTAGGAGATTTCTTTGGAATGGGTTGGGGCGAATACGCTCCATTGAATTCTTTGGCTGTTACCGTAAATCCCGGTAGTGCTTTCAATTGTTATTGGCCCATGCCATTTCGAAAAAAATGTCGCATTACAATGGAGAACCTCGACGAGCACGAAATGCGGCTGTATTATCAGGTTGACTATACTTTGACTGAAGTACCCGAAGATGCGGCTTATTTCCATGCTCAATTTCGCAGAGCCAATGGTCATGATCCTAAGCAGGCTATTACCCTTGTTGACGGCATCAAGGGAAAAGGCCATTACGTTGGAACGTACCTGGCCTGGGGTGTACATAATACGGGTTGGTGGGGAGAAGGGGAGATAAAGTTCTTTATGGATGGTGACAAAGACTATCCTACCATTGCGGGCACAGGAACGGAAGATTACTTCTGCGGCAGTTATAATTTTGACAGGGGAGGAAAATACGTAGAATTTTCTACGCCTTACGCGGGCTTACCGCAGGTAATCCGCCCTGACGGGACGTATCGTTCTCAGCAACGATTCGGACTCTACCGCTGGCACTTACTAGACCCTATTCGTTTTGAAAAAGACCTGAAAGTAACCATTCAGGATCTGGGCTGGCGAAGTGAAGGACGTTACCTGCAACAACGTTCGGATGTAGCCAGTACGATTTTTTGGTATCAAACAGAACCACACGCAGCTTTCCCGACACTTCCCGGAAAAGATAGCCTGGAGGTTAACTAGCAGCGTATTTGATTCACCAACTAATTCAATTATGAAAACCATTTATGGAGGCCTGCTTGTGCTTGTCGTAATGGTGGCATATCCTGACAAAGGAAAATTTCGCCAGCAGAAAATCAGCGACGAACGCTACGAGTCGGTGGGGGTATTTGATGTAAATGGAGATAAAAAACCAGATCTGGTTTCGGGTGCCTGGTGGTATGAAGGACCGAATTTCAAAAAACGGCATCGGATAGGAGAGGTAAAAGCTCAGGGGGAATATTACGATGATTTTTCAACCATTCCATTGGATGTAAATCGAGACGGTCGAATGGATTTTATCACTGGCGGCTGGTGGGGAAATACCGTTCGCTGGCGTGAGAATCCCGGCCATTCTTCCAAGGAATGGCCTGAGCATGTCATTGACAGTTGTGGAAATGTAGAAACCACCCGAGCTTGGGATATCGACGGTGATGGCGTGCCCGAAATTGTCCCTAATACGCCTAATAATCCGTTGCGAGTATACCGCCTCGAAAAGGGAAAAAAAGGAACATTCAAGGCTTACACTTTACATCCCATCCAGGGGCATGGTCTGGGTTTTGGCGATGTGAACGGCGATGGCCGGGGCGACTTTGTGTTGGCTGATGGCTGGCTAGAGGCACCCGAAAAACCCTTTGAGGAGCCCTGGATTTTTCACGATGAACTGAATTTAGGCCAGGCAAGCATCCCGATTTTGGTAGTCGATGTGAATGGGGATGGAAAAAACGACCTCATTGCTGGGCAGGCTCACGATTACGGTTTGTTCTGGTATGAACATAAAAAAGACGGCAATCGGATTGTCTGGGAGAAACGAACCATAGATACGGAGAACTCCCAGTATCACGAAATGCATTGGCGGGACATTGATGGGGATGGAAAACCAGAGCTAATTACAGGCAAGCGTTACCGGGCTCATAATGACAATGATGCCGGAGCAGCTGACTCCTACGGAATGTATTACTTCACGTGGAACGGTCAGAAATTTGAAAAAAACATCATTACCTATGGACCCGCCGGAGAAACCAAAGGAACCGGGATTTATATGGTTGTACAGGATTTAGATAAAGACGGTTATCCCGAACTAATTACTGCGGGAAAAGACGGGCTGAGCATTTTCTGGAACGAGCGATGAGCAACATTTTTCATTTTAATCGCTTTGGGTATTTGGTGATTTAACGGCTGGGCTGTTTGTTTGCCTGCTCATTAACGAACATTCCAGCTCATCCTTTCCCGTGAGCCTACTATTTTAACGAAGCAAACGAAATGGAATCTCTTTACCCCGCCTTTCTTACCATTCACTCCTGGCTCCGCTGGGTAGTGTTGGTACTGGCTGTTCTGGCATTAATTCGGGCAGCACGTGGCCTATCCTCTCATAGTCTGTATACCGATGCCGATCGCAAAACAGGTCTGTTCTTTATGATTTCCTGCGATGTCCAGTTATTGGTAGGATTAATCCTGTACTTTGTTCTGAGTCCTTTATATGGCATCAAAGCATTCCAGATTGAAGGGATCAACCCGATGAAGGATACGACGATCCGTTATTTCGCAGTTGAGCACATTTTTGTCATGATTGTTGCCATTGCATTGGTGCACGTAGGGTATAGCAAAGCCAAAAAAGCGACCTCTGACGCGGTAAAGCATAAAAGCTCATTGATCTTCTTCGGTATTGCTTTGATCCTCATGCTTAGCCGTATTCCCTGGAACCGTCTGTCTCTGGGTAATGAAGGATAATGTATAGAAATAAAGAACGCTCTTGGAAAAGCGTTTACTTTCTGTGAAGAAGCCTGTTACCTGCTAAAGGTGGCAGGCTTTTTTTTAAGAAAATTTTTTAAAAACAAAGTTCGACCGATTCATTTCAATCCCTATATTAGCATTATATGCAAATAATTATTTGCATAATACTATTCGTGTGGCCTCATCACTAGAACCTACAAGCAAGGAACCTTATGAACAAATGCATTTTTCTGGACCGGGACGGTGTATTAAATCAAGATAGTCCGGGGTATTTATATTGCACGGATGATCTGATCATTACCGACGAGACGGTGCAAGCCTTACGGCTTTTGAAGGAGGCTGGCTACATGCTCATTGTGATTACTAATCAGGCAGGAATTGCCAAAGGGTTATATAAAAAAGAGGATGTGGTGAAATGCCACGAATTCTTGCAGGAAAAGTGCGGTAATGTCATAGACGATTTGTATTTCTGTCCTCATCACCCCGATTTTGATACGAATTCTTTGTTACGCAAGCCCGATTCACTGATGATCGAGAAGGCGATGGCTAAGCACCGGATTGATCCGACTCAATCCTGGATGATTGGAGATCAGGAGCGAGACGTGCAGGCGGGCAAAAAAGCGGGCGTTCGCACCATTCGCATCGCCAGCCCTGGTACTCAGTCTAAAGCCGAAGCTTTACGGACCAATCTATGGGAAGCCTCTGCCTTATTGGTAGGTTAATTGGATTCCTTTTTGAGTAAGAACGCATTTACTGGTGGGAAAGCTTATTTTTCCACTATTTTTGCTGTTCCTACAATAGATCCTTTTGTACATGTCAGATTCACTTCGTCAAGTTCAGTTACACGACGTACACGTAGCTCTGGGAGCAAAAATTGTTCCTTTTGCTGGCTTTGAAATGCCCGTTTCTTATACCGGATTAATCCAGGAACACCACGCCGTTCGTAACTCGGTGGGTATTTTTGATGTTTCTCACATGGGAGAATTCCGCGTGAAGGGCGAAAAAGCTCTTGAGTTTTTACAAAGCGTCACGACGAATGATGTAGCGGCTCTGTACGACGGAAAAGTGCAGTATTCCTGTCTGACCAACGAAATGGGTGGTATCGTGGACGATTTGCTGATTTACCGTCGCAGCGAAAACGATTACTTTGTGGTAGTTAATGCTTCCAACATTGAGAAAGACTGGAATTGGTTACAAAAATTCATCATTGAAGGCGTTGAGCTGGAAAACGTATCAGACGACTATTCACTTTTTGCCGTTCAGGGACCTAAAGGCGTAGCGACTATGCAAAAGCTAACCGACCTGAATCTGGAAGAAATGCCTTACTATTCTTTCAAGGAAGGAACCGTGGCTGGTTTTGACGATATTCTGATTGCTACAACGGGTTATACCGGAGCGGGTGGAATGGAAGTATACGTACCCAATCATCAGGCCAAAGCCATGTGGGACGCGATCATGGAAGCCGGAGCGGAGTTTAACATCGTTCCCGTAGGCCTGGGTGCTCGTGATACCTTACGTACCGAAATGGGTTATTGCTTATACGGTAATGATATTGACGATACGACATCGCCCATTGAAGCAGGCTTAGGCTGGATTACGAAATTCAATAAAGAATTCACGTACAGCGATTTCCACAAAAAGCTGAAAGAAAACGGCGTTACCCGTAAGCTGGTTGGTTTTGAAATGATTGACCGTGGCATTCCCCGTCAGCATTATGAAATCATGACGGCTGCCGGACAAATCATCGGTGAAGTAACTTCTGGAACGCAGTCACCCAGTTTGAACAAGGGTATCGGTATGGGTTATGTTCAGGCCGAATACAGCAAAGTAGGTTCTGAGATTTACATTAACATTCGTAACAAGTACCTGAAAGCGGTAGTAGTGAAACTGCCTTTTCTGAAATAACATACCTTACCATAAAAAAGCGGCTACCGATCTTAAAATCAGTA
>NZ_NHPP01000006.1 GCF_002838835.1 Siphonobacter sp. SORGH_AS_0500 | reverse complement strand
CTTGGCAGAACCAAGTGAATGAGGGGAAACTGTCTTTTTTTGCAGTCGCTCGGCTCTGCCAAACGACTGCAAAATAGATTTTCTCTTCTCTGGCATCTCGAACGAAGAGAGAGAACTTACTGGGCGTTTGGAATTTGCTTGATGAAAAACCGAACCTTTTTTGAACTCTAAGCAAGGTCCTTCGCTTCAATCTGGATGACAGTTGGATAGTTAGCTATTGATTATTGAAAATGAATTTAGTTCAGCAGGTTATTTTGACTTTTCAACTTTGCTCCCTTCATAGCAGGTTTCTCCACCAGCCATTTGCATTCAAAAGCGGTCCATATAATGAGTCAACATTCCCCAACGATCTATTCCTTTTTCATAGTAATTAGCTGAAGACCAGCTATACTCCTCTGGATGCTTCGAGAGGTTCCAATGTGCTTGTAAGGGATTTAAATGAATATACTGAAGCTTTTGTTCACATACAGTCCTACTATACATATTTACAGCTAAAGGATCTCTCTGCCAAAATTGATAACATCTATCTTTTTTTCGACAGAAAATCTTTCTAAAACTAATGGATGATTAATCCTTAGATCTGCCTGAAGTTGATGGGCAGTCCATTTCATAAAACTAGTGTTGGGTAATTCTTTCCCATTCATATCTAACATTTCCCATACTAGATGCACATGATTAGGCATGATTACAAATCCATAAACTTTGATTTTTCTGCGAAGAATTAAATTTGTTAAACTACTAATTATTAATTCTTTATACTTATCTGGCTTTAGAAGATGCTTCCATCCTACAATACTTGCTGTCCAGAAATATACCTCATTTAAGTACATTTTTGATATTCTCTTCTCTGTGACTGAACTGCTACTATTTATGGTCATAATAAGGTTGCACTGATTAACTTCTCAATATATTGACATTATCTATTAGTACTTTTCTCTCAATCTGATAGTTATCAAACGGTACTTACATAAAAATGGCTGGTGAGGACACCAGCCATGGTAAACACGTTAACCTGCCGCCATGGTTGGTGTCCTCACCAACCATCATTCCTTCTCATAACAAGCCTTATTTAACTTCCACTAAAATGGCTGGTGGGGACACCAGCATGGGAAAATACGTTAATCTACCGCCATGGTTGGTGTCCTCACCAACCATCATTCCTTCTCATGAAAAACCCTACCTAACTTCCACAAAAAATGGCTGGTGAGACACCAGCCATGGGAAAAAAGTGAGCTTTCTAACAACTCGTATCCATTAACTCACAACCAACCGCCGTTCCAACTCCTCCAAGTGATCATCATGCAAATCCAAGTGAGTAACCATGCGAACTTTATCTTTTCCGAATACTGCACAGCGAATGCCTTTTTCGTTCAGTTTCTGCACGTAATCAGTGGCCAGTAAACCTTCGGCCAACTGGAAGATAACGATGTTGGTATGAACGGGTAATACCTCAACTACCTCGGGTACGCGGCGGACGATTCCTTCAATAACCTTGGCCCGCTGATGATCTTCTTTCAGTCTACCCACGTGATGATCCAAAGCGTAGATTCCGGCGGCGGCGAGGTAACCTGCCTGTCGCCAGCCACCGCCAAAGCGTTTCCGCACCCGACGAGACTTCTTAATAAACTCTTTGGTTCCCAGTAATAGCGAACCTACCGGACAACCCAGGCCTTTGGACAGACAAACCGAAATCGAATCAAATACTTCACCATACTGAGCCGGACTCTCCCCCGTTTCTACCAAGGCGTTAAAAAGACGAGCACCGTCTAAATGCAGGCTTAAGCCATTTTCTTCACAAACCGTCTTAATCCGCTGAATTTCGGTAAGGTCGTAAAAACATCCTCCACCTTTATTCACCGTATTTTCCAACGAAACTAACCGGGAAATGGGAGCGTGAATATCATCCGCTTTGATACTATCGCGGACTTGTTCGGCATTAATTCTGCCGTAATCGCCCGTCAGTAAAGTTGCCGAAACCAACGAATTACTCATCATTCCACCCCCTTCGTACAGGTAAATGTGCGACAGAGCATCACAGATCACTTCGTCACCCGGCGTGGTATGTACTTTAATAGCAATCTGGTTGGTCATGGTGCCGGAAGGACAGAACAAAGCCGCCTCGTAACCAAAAAGTCGGGCTGCTTTTTCTTCCAAAGCATTCACCGTTGGGTCATCCTGAAAAACATCATCCCCTACCAGAGCCGCAAACATGGCTTCCAGCATCTCTTTCGTAGGACGGGTAAGGGTATCGGAACGCAAATCAATCGTCATGGGAAGTCCTTATTCAAATACAACTGTCTTATTATTCTTCACAAAAACCCGATCCTCGAAGACGAGCTTAAGGGCTTTTGCCAACGCCATTTTCTCCACATCACGGCCCGCTGCGGCCAGTTCCTGCCAGGTTTTGGTGTGATTAACTGGAATCACTTCCTGAGTAATGATGGGGCCTTCATCCAAATGCTCATTAACAAAGTGTGCGGTGGCTCCAATGATTTTAACGCCCCGCTCAAAAGCCTGCCGGTATGGATTGGCTCCTACAAACGCGGGCAAAAACGAATGGTGAATATTAACCATCCGATTCGCAAAGTGCTGCTGGAATTCAGGGGAAAGAATTCGCATGTATTTTGCTAATATCACATAATCAGCCGGATAGGTTCCCAGCACGGATAAGACGGCGGCTTCGTGCTCTTCCCGCGAGAGGCCTTCGTGCGAAATCAGATGGAAAGGTAGGTTGAATTTCTCGACCAGCGGTCGCAACACATCGTGATTGGCCACTACCGCCAGAATGTTGAAATTCAAATCTTTATACGCATTCCGTATTAACAAATCACTTAGACAGTGGTGCTCCTTAGTAGCGAGTATAACCACGTCTTTCGGACGATTGGTATTCAGAGAAATGGTTACCGAATCAGGCAAAATGCCTCCTAAGGCATTCATAATTTTCTCTTCCTGGCACTCACCAGAGAATTCCGTACGCATGTAAAAATGGCCGTGCGTACGATCTACGAATTCGTCGTTACGAATCAAATTCAGCTCGTGGTGGTACAACACCCCGGAAACTTTATGAACCAGTCCTTTTTCGTCAGGACAATCAATGCGAAGAATATACAAGGAACCGTCTTTTTAATAATGACAACTTCTTACAAAAAACGTCAATCCTGACGGTGTGTACAAGTAGTTTGGTCTGAGTAAGTTTGATTTGTTTGAGAAGGATAAGCCTAGTTTGAGCGGTTGGATACAGATTGAATTGTTCGATAGGTAGGACTTATCCAACCTATTCCTTACCTCTCCTGTAGATATGGCTGGCAGCGAAACTTAACGGCATTCCTGAAATCAATGGGTTGCCAAACTTTCTCTACTCCGCTGCCAGCACTACCCTTTTGATAACCTACATGCCCACTAAACACTGCTGCCAGCGAAAAAAGCTGGCAGCGAAACTTAACAGCATTCCTGAGATTAATGGGTTGTCAAACTTTCTCTGCTCCGCTGCCAGCTTTTCCGCTGGCTGCACTACCCTTCTTCAAACCCCAAATCAACTAAACATAACTGGCAGCGGAACAGCGAAAAGATGGCCAAACGTTACGACTCGCTACATGCCTTCACAGTAAGCCCTTAACTCTTTCTGATCTGAATCGAAGGAGAACTGATCGTAAATAATTTCGAAATTAGAACGATCAACTACTGAATCCCAGCCCAGTTTAGCTACTTCCAGCCTCTCTTTTGGAGTATCAAACTGCTTAATGATCTCGGTTAACTGCTGCACATTGAATACCTGTTTTGCCAGCGTTTGCTTCATAAAATCCAGCCGCTTTTCCTTCGCAGTTCGCTGGATCGCTTTGAGGTATTGCTCCAGTTGATCGGCAGTCATTACCTCGTCAGACTTAGCCGGCATTTCCTGGGAACGATTCGGCTTCATAGTTTCTTCCATAGGCTTACTTCCTGGCATTAACCGATTCGCGTTTGGATTCACATTTTCATCCGGTAGCTGCCGCATCTGATCCGGCTCCTGTTGAGGCTGATACTGGTAAGGACGGTTCATTTCACCCGTATGAACGGGTATCGTTTTCTGAATTCGAAAGCCGTACTGCGGGTGTAAAATTGCCATCGTCCGGGTTTCGGGATTCAGCATTATGACCTGCCGAAACATCACGTTTCGGCCCTGATAAACCGTAACCTGAGCTCGTCCGGGATCCAGATCAAAAAAGCGATAGCGTCCCGTTGCGTTGGTAATGGACTGATCATTAACCACAACGGTTAGCCGCCCCCCGATGGGCGTTTCCAGAAAAAATTCCACATCCGCAAAGGCATTGCTGCAACTGAGCATTGCCAGCAAGGCAGAAAACACAATTAATTTCTTCGTTCTCATGGCTGTAAAGGCTTCTTTTCATTTTGACCAAAACTACCCCATTTCGTTCAACCTCTCCCGTTAAAATGACTTAAAATCGATGGGGCTATGCCGTGCCGGGACTCTCCTTACCAGACCCATTCCCGCAACTACGCAAATTTGACTACAGCGAAATTGTAGAATCAATCTGCATTTCATTGATGAAAAAAAGGTCGTGAGAAATGATGAGCATGGCTCCTTTGAAACTCTTTAACGATTCCGTCAGTACTTTCTGACTTTGCACATCCAGATTGTTTGTCGGTTCATCCAGAATTAAAAGATCTGTCGCGTCTGTACTAACCGACAAACAACACAGGCTCAGTTTCATCTTTTCTCCACCGCTTAGGCCCTCACATTTCCGATCCCATGCTTCTTTTGGAAATTGATGTTGGTGCAATAGCATCTTCAGTTCATGCTCGGGTACATGGCGACTGTTATATTTTTCTATTTGTTCAATAATCGTCAAGCCGTTGTCAATCATAGCATATTCCTGATCAAGGTAAAGAAACTTAGAATCGACTTTAAAAATTTCACCTTCACCAGGTACTAAATCACCCATCAACAGCTTCAGTAAAGTAGTCTTGCCAGAACCATTGTTCCCCGAAATTCGAATTCGTTCCCCCGAACGAATCTGAATAGTTAAAGGCTTCTGCCAAAGCATTTGATCCTGATAACTGAAATTGATACTTTTGGCCTCAATCAGTAGCTTACCCGGGTGCAAATCGGAACTTCCCAAATCTATCCTTAAGGTTTGGTAATGCTGAATTTGAGTTCTGATCGTTCTCAGATGATCCGTCAATTCATTCATTTTCTCCTGATGTACTTCCTTCAGTTTAGCCGTACTTTGTTCCGCCTGACTTTTTCTTCTATTTGCAAGTATTTTAGGCAAGGCTAGTTTTTGTCCGTGAGCTTTCCCACGGGCTTCTTTTTTATTGCGTTGTTCGGCTACTTCGCGGGCTTTTTGCTGGGTTTGTTTTAGCGTTTTTTCATTTTCTTCTAACTTCGATTGAAGAGCATTTAATTTCCCTTCTTTCTGAGCTTCATAAAAAGCATAGTTCCCTCCATACACTTCGATTCCGTTTGCACTTAATTCTAGCGTCTGATCGAGCAGATTTAACAACGTTCGATCGTGACTAACTACCAGCATAGTGGATTTACTCTGGTTAACAAACTCATAAAGCAGCTCCCGGCTTTGTGAATCCAGATGGTTAGTGGGCTCATCAAGTAGCATAACTTTGGGGCTAGCCAGAGAAGCTCCCGCAAGAAAAACCTTGGTTTTCTCACCTCCACTCAGGTTTTTAACTTTCTCAGAAAGAGCCAGATACTCTATCTGCCAATACGCCATTGCTTCCTGAACCCGTTCTTCGATCTCCCAGTCATCTCCTAACTCCGTGAAATTTTCTGCTTCGACATTGCCTGCTAAAATCGCGTAAAGAGCCTTTAATTTTTGGTCAATGCCTAATAATTCCGCAACGGTATATGCATCGTACTGCCCTAGTTGCTGTGGTACGTAATAGGGTTTTTCCAGAAAAATGCTTTCGCCTGCCGAAGCCTTTAAATAGCCCGCAATGGTTTGTAATAAAGTAGATTTTCCCGACCCATTATTCCCTACTAAAGCGGCTTTTTCTCCCGTTTGCAGCGAGAAATGAAGGTTATGAAATAGAGGTTGGTAATCGGGATGTATATAGGAAAGAGCATTCACGATCATACTCATGATGTGAGAAATTTAAAGCCTGAACAATAAAGAAAGTATATTGATTAATTCTCAGGAATTAACCTAGAAACGACACCAAGGGGTGTTTCGAAAAGGAGGAATATCACATGGATCTAAGTATTAGCCACGCCAGATTAAGAGGCGTCGGCGAATTGGTATTGTTACCAAAACATTCTGTTCTTCAGAATTAAAGACGGCAGGCACCATCTATTTACTTAGATCTCACATACAAAAAGAAAAGTTGGATATAATGCTGCAAAAGTAATACAAAAGGCCTTCTATTAAAATAACAGAGCCAAATTTCATTTATAATGGGCTCATGCTCAGGGCAAGACTAATTAAACTACCTTTACTTCAAACGAAAGGAATAGTTTGAATCCATTTTTA
This sequence comes from Siphonobacter sp. SORGH_AS_0500, assembly GCF_002838835.1. Lineage (GTDB taxonomy): Bacteria > Bacteroidota > Bacteroidia > Cytophagales > Spirosomataceae > Siphonobacter. The sequence goes on along the minus strand of NZ_NHPP01000006.1, from coordinate 320,247 downwards.
TGATATTTTTGCCTGTACCCTTATTGTAAAACAAATTACGGTTAGTCCACCGAGTTGAACCCTTTTGAGAGTCTTAAACCATTCTCAAAAAACCACCTAATTTAATCTCTTTCATGAAAAAATTTCTAGTACCTCTTCTAGTGCTCAGCATTAGCCTAACCAACTGTACTACAATTATCAATGGATCCAAGCAATCCGTTAGCGTTCTTAGTCGCCCTACGGGTGCAGACGTGTATGTAGATGGGCAACTGGCCGGGAAAACGCCCATGTATGCGAATGTGAAACGGAAAAATGGTCATGCAATCCGAGTAGTGATGGATGGTTATGAGCCTTACGAAGTGGGCCTTACCCGTAAACTGGATGGTTGGGTGTTTGGTAACATCATTTTCGGAGGAATTATTGGCTTAATTATCGATGCTTCTACGGGTTCCATGTATAAGCTTACGCCAAATGAAATCAAAGCCCGATTAGCAGGAGGAGATACGCAAACTACTTCGGTTGAGCACCAAAAAGACGGCGTTTATATTCTGGTAACTATGAATCCCGATCCTTCCTGGGAAAAAATTGGAACGCTGGAAAAAGCGAAGTAACTCATCCGTATTTTCGTTAGTGCAGGTCATTAACTAAAAATGAGCGGGGTATGACCCCGCTCATTCACTGAAAGCTGTAAACCCACAACGAAAAACTAATTTACGTCAAACCAAAGTTTGGTCGTCAGTAGATCCGTTCCCTGATTGGCTACAGCGGCTTTATAACTGGCATTATTCAAGGCCTGTTCTCCCGTCGGATACGTTAGACGAACGGGCATCTTTCCATTCAGAACACCCGCATACGCTGGTGTTAACTGCGGATAATCCAGACGACGCCATTCCGCAAAAGCTTCCTGACTTTCGCCGAACAAAGCCAGCCATTTCTGCTCGCCAATTGACTTCTTATAATTTGCCGCATTATACGCCACCGAAGGCTGAGCCAGATACGTAGTAATAGCCGTAGAAGCTACATTGTATTGCTGCAAAGATGCTGTAACAGCCTGCTGGTATAAAGTTGCCGCGTTGTCCTGAATGAGGCCACGCTGGGCGGCTTCGGCCAGGTTAAATAATACTTCGGCATAATTCAGAAATACCGCCGGAGCCGAAGGAGCTGTGAAGTAATCGCCCAGCTTTGACGTTCGGGTAAAGCCTAATCGGGCGGCTGAGTCAGCGGGTAAGCCGTTCGTTACGCCTACATAACCTAGTGGTGTAGCATCTACCGTGCGGTTTACGTAAATGCTCAATCGAGGGTCATTCAACTGCAATAGCTTATCAACGATGCTTTTACTCACCCGGTAATCATCCCGCGTTTCCCGATCCCGGCTCACGGGGTTTTGGTTCGGAGAAGTCAGATACGTGAACTTCGCGTTTTCGTCATTACTGGCAATCAAGTCACTTTTCGCTAAGCCTGCAATAACCGTCCGGGCTGCCGTAGCATCCCGATCCGCCAGACGCAGGGCAATCCGCAGACGCAGGGAATTTGCAAATTTCTTCCAGCGAGTCATGTTACCATTATACACCACATCCCCCGAAATCGTATTCGCTCCGCTAACGTCAATCAACGAAATGGCTTTCTGTAAATCATTCAATAAGCCAGCATACACGTCTTTTTGAGCATCGTATTTCGGCGTCAGGTAGTCGTTTATATTCAAAGCCTGGCTGTAAGGAATATCTCCGTATAAATCCGTTAGCATCTGAAATGACCATGACTTCATGATGATACCAACGGCCTGATAATTCGGATTATTTGCCCGTTCTCCCAGCTTGATGACCTCCGCAAAGTCATTGATCCCCTGGGTATACGTATTCGTCCAGATGTTCTGAATATTTGTTGGACTCGTCGTATATTTATCTACGTCAGTATACTGAATCTTCGCCCAATATTGTACAAACAGCGTCGTCGTTTCCATCGAAGCATCCGAACCCATTACTAAATCGGCACTGGATTTCAGAGCATTCGTTAATAGGTAATCGGGCTGAGCCACCGTGGCTTCGTTGGGATTTCGATTAATATCTTCCAGTTCCTTCTGGCAGGCCGTTAACCCGGCTACCAGCGTCAGCGGAAGGATCAGTTTCGTGAAACTCTTGATTTTCATAACAATGAATATGTTGAAGTAAGGCTGAGCTTACGTATGATTTTCCCTAGAAATTGATGTTCAGATTAACGCCGTAACTTCTCGTTGAAGGCAACTGTAATGATTCCAGCCCCTGAGCATTGCCCGTATTGAAAGCTGTTTCAGGGTCGATGTTGGGAGCATTCTTCTGGAGGAAAGCCAGGTTACGACCAATCAGCGATACCGAAGCTCCCTGCAAATGCAGACGACGCACAAAATCCTGAGGAATGGCGTACGTCAGGCGTACTTCGCGAAGCTTAATGAATGAAGCATCGAACACACTGGCCTCATTTACCCCAGCACTGTTGCTGTACAGATATTTGTAATAACGCTCGGCGGGAACGATCACTTTGTTAGCCGAACCATCGGCCGCTACGCCATTGAAAATAATTCCGTCTGAATACACGCGTTCGCCACCCGGAGCCGTCGAACCCGTCACTGGAATCGGCGTAGAGGAGGTGTTATTTCCGGCGTAGTAATACGAAAGTCCACCGTGCTCAGCATCCCGACCGGGTAAGGTCGATTCCAACACACCCGTATAACGTCCGGTAGCATTGGTGGCCGAGTAAATCTGACCGCCCTGTTTGGTATCAATCAGAACACTTAGATTCCAACCTTTGTAGCTGAATGCATTAGTAATACCGCCAATCCACTTCGGCGTGAAATATCCCAGCGTTTTCTGGTTTGGATCTTTCTGAGGTAACCCATTCGCTCCTACGACCACTTCACCGCGTTCGTTACGTTGATAGGCGGTACCATATAAAGCTCCGTAACGCTGACCCACGCTGGCTAATACCCGCGTAGTACCGTTGCTACCCAATACATATTGCTTCAGTAAACCCGCTTTATCCAGCTCCACCACTTTACTTACGTTCCGTGAAAAGTTAACCGTCACATTCCATTTAAAGCCACCAGAAGTTTGTACGGGCGTGCCACTTAACTGCACTTCAAAGCCACGGTTATTGATCTTACCCGCATTGATTAACTGTTGCTTGAAACCCGTGGCCGGGCTAATATCGGCCTGCAAAATCTGATTGAAACTGTCCGTATTGTAGTAACTTACATCAAAACGAGCCCGATTTTTCAGAAACGCCATTTCCAGACCAATTTCGCTCGACTGCGTAATCTCTGGTTTCAGGTTTGGATTCAGGAATACGTCCGATACCGTCAGTAACGGATTACTTCCAAAAGGCTGATTGAAAGGATAGGTATTCACGATTTGATAAGGATCGGTATCCTTACCTACCTGGGCCCAACCTCCGCGAATTTTCGCAAATGACAGCCAATTAGTTCTGATGTTCAGGGCTTCCGTTAAGACCACACTCGCATTTACCGAAGGATAGAAATACGAGTTATTGGCCGCAGGTAACGTCGATGACCAGTCATTCCGGGCCGTTAAGTTTAAGAAGGCATAATTACGGAAACCGAGCTGAGCCGAAGCGTATAAACTATACACCCGACGACGCGTAAACTGGTTGCTGGAAACCAGCGGATCGCGTGAGTTCATCAGCGTATACAAATCGCTAACCGCCAGACGTGGAGCCTGCTGATAGTTTCGCTCGAAGAAATTACTGCGAACGTTACCCCCCACCAGACCTTCCAGATCAAAATCATCGCTGAGTTTACGATTAAAATTCAGTGCAAAATCTGTGTTATTCTCGTTTACGATGTAGGCATCTTCCGCATAAGAGCCGAAAGGCGTACCATTCGTGCCATAGGAAATTTTGGATTTACGTTTATCAACGTAAAAATCATTACCCGTCCGCACCAGTGCTGAAAGCCAGTCGTTGATTTTATAAGTAACGTTCACATTTCCGAAGAAACGGTCCCGACGCTGTCCGTTGGTGTTTTCGTAAAGTAACAAATACGGGTTACTGTAATAACTGTGGTTCCAGTTAAAATCACGCTCTCCATTGGCCCGGTAATCTTTGAGTAACTCTGTATCAACCTGACGACCGAACCACAGGAATTGCAGCATTACGCTGGAGCCACGTCCACCCAAAGCCGAAAGGTTATCCGATTCTGAGCGAATGAAGTTCGCACTGGTATTAATGGTAAGTCGATCATTTAACCGATAGGACGCATTAACCGCGAAGTTATTCTTGGTAATATCCGTGTTTGGAATCACCCCGGTTTGACGGGTATTATTGAACGAAAAGCGGTAATCAAACTTCTCATCAGATCCCGCTACGGATACGCCTAAGTTCGTCGTATGCCCTTTCACGAAGAAGTTCTTTACGTTATCGGGTTGAGCGACGAAGGGTACTGCCTGCCCTTTCGAAAAGAACTGCGGTAATAAACGACCATCCATTTTGGGCCCCCAGCTTTCGTCGGTACCGTCATTCAGCCCGCCGCCTTTTCCGTCTTTATAAGAGAACAAACCGCCCGTTCCCTGTCCGTATACGTTCTGGTAATCAGGCAATACTAATAAACTTTCTACCGTATGACCAGCGTTCAGGGTAACTCCTAAGCCTTTTTGCTGACCACTGCGACCGATTTTAGTTTTGATCAGAATCACACCGTTAGCCGCCCGCGAACCATACAGAGCCGCCGCGTTGGGGCCTTTCAGTACGCTGATGCTTTCAATGTTATCAGGGTTAATATCCGCGATAGCGTTGGCATAATCGCGGTTCGTGCCAGTGCTTCCAAACTGTGAGTTATCAACCGGAATTCCATCGACAATGAACAGGGGCTGGTTATTGCCTGCAATAGACGTTTCTCCACGAATGACGATCCGGGAAGAACCCATGTTACCCTGGCTATTGGTGATGTTAACCCCGGCAATTTTACCAGATAAAGCATTGACCAGGTTAGGTTCGCGAGCCTGAGCTACGTCGTTACTTTTTAATTCCTGAACGGAATAACCCAGTGATTTTTTCTCTTTGGCAATCCCCAAAGCGGTAACCACGACTTCTTTCAAGGCCGATTCTTCTGCGTCCAGCGTAACGTTCAATACACCAGAAGCCGGTACCGCCAGTTCGACGGCTTTATAGCCAATAAATGAAAAACGAAGGGTTTCTCCCGATTGAGCAGTAACGGTATAGTTTCCTTCTTCGTTGGAAACTGTTCCGCGGGTTGTGCCTTTCACCTGCACAGTGACTCCCGTTAAAGGCTGATTATCAGCTTGCGACCGTATTGTGCCCGTTATTTGTTGGGCTAAAGCAGCCTGTACCTGTACCCATAAGAGTACTGGCAACAGCACTTTTAAAAGTTGTTGCATAAAAAGTAATAAAGTATAGAATGAAGAAAGGAGTTAATAAACGCGAAAGCTCAAAAGGCCAGTCAATTAACTAACGGTTAGTCAGACTTTTAATAACAAAGTCCCCTAACACCAGTACGAAAGAATTACTTTTTTTAGTAGACTCGATCGGGATACGGAAAGCAAAAAAGGTACACAGTAATTCATGGCTTCAAATAGACTATTATTTCTATAGACAAAATAAATATTTATTAATCTATCAAACAAGTAGATCAATAAATATTTATAAAAATTTACGATTACCTACGCAATCCATAATCATTAAGTATCTGTAAATCAATACTCTATGATTAGTTCAGATTAATTACTGTGCAATTTTCAAAGTAATAAGCGGTAATCTATACGTATGATTTTAAGGATAAGTAATCATTCCATTTTATATTTGATTATTCTTATTTAGAAAGAGTTTAGTTTCCAGTCAGGATTGTTGTTGAAAAACGGGCCGTTTGCTGCGGCGAAGCTTCAATTAAAATTCCTGACACCCAACTCATCTCAACTTTCATTCTACTGAAATCATAATCGTTTATGAGAAGACTTTTCTCTATTTCGTACACACTCTCTTCCATCAACTGGGCTACGCTGATTCTTCGCATAGGATTTTCTCTGGCCATGCTACCGCACGGGTATCAAAAGCTGTCGAATTATGACCAGATGAGCCAAAAATTTATGAATTTCCTGGGTCTTGGAGCTCCTACGTCAGCAGCTCTGGCCATTTTTGCTGAATTTTTCTGCTCGATCTTGCTTGCTCTGGGCCTTTTTACTCGGATAGCTACTATTCCTCTGATTATTACCATGCTGGTAGCAGCTTTCATGGTCCACGGGGGTGATATTTTCGGTGAAGCAGAGATGGCCTTTCATTACCTGATTGCCTATGTTGTCATCCTGATTCTTGGTCCTGGCGATTTTAGCCTGGATAAAGTACTGAATAAGAAAATCTAGGAATTACCCGCAAAAAGCCCCTGAGTAATCATGCACTCAGGGGCTTTTTGTTTGCAATGGTCGGTCATTTAAATCACAAGAAAAGTCACCTCTGCTCAAGAAAAACAGCCTCTTACCCAGACGCGACTTTATCGCGTCTCTACTGGATCGTTGGATTGCTAGGCTTTTTCGGATTGGCAATCTTCCGCCGAGGGGGGTGTCCTTACCGACCACTAGGCTTTTTTCTCAGGATCAGACCATGTCAATCCGTAGGTAACCCCGGATTGTCATCCGGGGCTATTCATGTTGAGCCCCTCTGGGGTTAGGGTTCCCTTTTCAATCAACTCCCCTACCTCCACCGTGGCTGGTGAGGACACTAGCCACGGTGGGAGATTGGCGTACGGGCCCTTCCAACGTTTACCCCGGATTACATCCGGGGCTATTCAGGTTAAACCCCTCCGGGGTTATGATTCTCATTTACAAACCTCTTCCCTAGCTTTACAGATTTTTCTTCCCAAACTGAAAACTCAAAACTCAAAACTGAAAACCGTAGCGACGGTCGCTCAAAACTCAAAACGCTAAACTTCGAACCCTCTAAATTCCCGATTCATCCGACTCAACTCGTCATTCGTCGGTTATGATTTTCAAATACATCTGCTGTATCTGATTTTTGTAGGGGAGTAAGGTCGGGCTTCCTCTGATCTCCCAAAACTTTGAAAGCAACCCCATGGCGAATCGTTTGACATCCATCCAAAAGTGGCAGCTATCGCTGAGTCTCGCGTTAATCTATACCTTAACCGTGATTTACGCGACTACGACCGACCCGCTGTTAACCATGGATCGGTTCTATCATGAACTACGGTTCGCTCTTCCTTTTTTCACGATCTCTTTCGGTCTCTTCTATATTTGGCTGAGCATTACCGATTGGCTTCAGCTCAAATTTTTTAATTATTTTGGTGAAAATTATCTGCTGGAATTTAAGCTTCAGCCCCAAATCATTTCGCTGCTGGTGTCGCTGGTGCTAGCCTTCCTTTTTAATTTTTTCCTCCATAAAAGTCTTCGCATCGCGATGGAAGCCATTTTTCATGTCTTCCCTCCACAAAACACACCCATGCCCAAACGTTCTGCCGAAATGTGGGCCTTGGTAGTTCGGGCAAACAACGGGCTTTCGGTGATGATTATGCTTACTGCTTTTTACCTTATCGCGGCAGTGCGGGCTACTCAGCGGGTGCAGGAAATACAGCTTCGTTCCGAGAGATTGGAAAAAGAACACGTGCAGGCTCAGTTTGCAGCTCTGAAAAATCAGGTTAATCCTCACTTTCTCTTCAATAGCCTGAGTATTCTGTCTTCAGTGGTACACATTGATGCCAACTTATCGGAGAAATTCATCGCCCAGCTCTCCAAATCGTACCGTTATATTCTGGAGCAGAAGGATAACGATCTGGTGTCTTTGAAGACCGAACTTGAGTTCATTCAGTCGTATGCTTTCTTACTGGAAATCCGTTTTCGGGAGAAGTTTAGCGTCCAGATTGACGTGCCGGAATCCGCTCAGCAACTCTATAAAATTGCTCCCTTGACCTTGCAATTACTGATTGAAAATGCCGTCAAGCATACTCGCATGTCCAGCAAAGAGCCGTTAACGGTTTCTATCAAAATTGAAAATCAGGAGTTGATCGTTGAAAATGGCTATCGCCCTCGCCTACAGCCGGAAGTATCTACCGGGTTAGGGCTAAAAAACATTACGGCTCGTTATAGCCTGCTAACAACCCACGCGGTCTGGTACGGACATATTGGAGATTCATTTGTCGTTAAAATTCCCTTATTAGCATGAACGTAGTCATTATTGAAGACGAGTATCTGACCGCTGATCGGCTGGAAAATCTCATCCATAAATACGATTCGTCGATTCAAATTATCACGAAACTTCCTTCGGTTTCAGAGGCGGTAGAGTGGTTTAGTGAAAACCCTGCTCCCGATCTGGCTTTCATGGATATTCACCTAGAAGATGGGCTAGCTTTTGCCATTTTTGATCAGATTTCGCTGAAAGTCCCGGTCATTTTTACCACGGCTTACGACGAATATACCATTCAGGCTTTTAAGGTAAACAGTGTAGATTATTTATTAAAACCTATTGATTTTGAGGAGCTAAGAGCGGCTTTGGATAAGTTTAAATCGCTACGCCAGCCCGCCCCCGATCTGAAGAACATTCTCCAACTGATTCAGAAACCCCAGGAAACGGAATATAAAACCCGCTTCATGGTGTCCATCGGTACGAAAATTCATAGTATTGAGATCAATCAGATTGCTTACTTTTTTTCAGAAGAAAAAATCACGTTTCTGGTTACCCACGACGGACAAAAGTTACCGCTGGAACTGAGTCTCGACAAACTGACACAGGTAACGGACCCGTCTCGTTTTTTTCGGGTGAATCGGCAGTTTTTGGTAGCCTTTCAATCCATTGACTCCATTCATACCTACTCAGCGGGCAAACTAAAACTGGAGTTAAAACCCGAAGCACGGGCGGAAGTATTTGTGAGCGGTGACCGCATTACTGATTTTAAGAATTGGCTGGGGCGATAAAACACCTCCATTCAAGTAATTAATCAGGCACGTCCTATCAGACAGAATAGTGTACAACAGCTATGTATGTTATAAAAGATCACTTATCAATCCATTCATAATCTGTTGATTACTTAGCAGACAAGGCCAGAAAACAGTAGATTTTGCTAGTAATCATTCGTAACACGAAAGCTTTTACAGCAAAGCAATTTTTCAAATTTGAAATCCCCTTACCTAATTTTTCATTCAAATTTAGGATTGGTCCACCCCATTACGATGTCACATTCAAAAGTATTAGTGTCTATCCTTATTCTGTTTCTCAAACGTCCTTCCCTGACAAACCCTATTTTCGTATAGATATCAATAGCTTTCGAGTTAGACTCTCTGGCAAATAGTTCTACTCTTAGTATATCTCGTTTATAGTTAGATACAAACTCCAATAAGGTTTCAAATAGCTTTTTACCTAACCCCATACCCTGATAATCAGGATCTATCGCAATTGTGAGATCACTTAAAATGTGTTTAAATACCTTAGGTTCTGGCTTGTAACAATGAATTTCTCCAACCACCCGGTTTTCTTTCGATTGGTCTATCACCACAAATTGTAACCCATCTTCAATCGATTTCCTCGTAAAATTTTCTACGTAAGCTTGCGTTATTTCATCTTCTTCTCGAGCTAATCCTCCTTTATTTCGTGCTACATTTTTGTATAGGCTTACTATTTCCATACTATCCTCCAGACATGATTTCCTTATGATAAAGGTTAATTTTTGATCTGTCTTTGCCATAATCTGCTACGTCTTATTCGTTCAATAGACAAACACCTTTTACCGTATTTGATACTTAACAAGTATAGCGATTACTTCCAATATTTGTTACATTGAGACGTTATCGTAACTTTTTATTTTACATTCTTTTTTCATTTTTGAAAACACTATCGATGATTCTTCAAATTAATCAAGACCTTACCCTTGAGTCACTCGATAGGGTTCATAGCTCATCTATTTTTCAACTGGTAACGGAAAACAAAAACTATCTCAGTCCCTGGTTACCCTGGGTCGGCTTGGTCCGGGCTCCTTCCTTTTTTGATAACTACGCAGACGCTTCCCAGCTACGAAGCAAACACGGAGGAGAATTTGCCTTTGTTATTAAAGAAAACGATACAGTAGTCGGAAGAATCGGGATTTATAAGATTGATACACAAAACCATAGTGGAGAAATCGGGTACTGGATTGCCCCCTCCAGCCAGGGTAAGGGCCTCATTACTCAGGCTACCCAACGTTTGTTGAAGTTCGGTTTTGAGGAGTTACCATTAAATAGAATCGAGATTAAGTGTGCGATAGGGAACACTAAAAGTCAGGCCGTTCCTGAGCGTTTAGGGTTCACCAAAGAAGGCATTTCCCGACAAGCAGAATTTCTCCACGGGCAATACGTGGATATTGTGGTTTACTCGAAGCTGAAAAGTGAATGGGTTTAACCGTAGGATGCTGGAGACGTCGCAGACGCTTTTCTCAGGATCCGCGTTGGAAACGTGGACTAACTAATCACGAACTGCCCATAATTAGCAAAACTGTTTGCTGCCCAGACGCGATGAATCGCATCTCTACCTTATTGTTATTAGGCCTTTTCAACAAAAAAGTCCGGCGGAAAACCACCAGACTTTTTAACTATACACCTATAAAACTAATAGTTCTATTTCCAGCCACCGCCCAGTGCCCGATATAGTGACACTACTGATTGCAATTGCTGTAGCCGATCACTGACGCTACTCAATTCTGCCGACAGCAGGCTTTGCTGAGCTACCAGAACTTCGGTATAGTTGGCTGAGCTGTATTTTAATAACTCTTTCGTATAATCCACCGACTTTTGCAGGGAGTTCAACTGACGACCGCGAATCATGGCACGCTCCGTAGCCGTTTGATAGGCAAATAATGCATTAGATACTTCCTGACCTGCGGTTAATAAGGTTCCCTGAAAGTTGAGCAAAGCGTTTTCCTGATCGGCCTTGGCTGTACGTAAACGCACTTTGTTGGTTCCCCGGGCAAAAATAGGCTGAGCTATACCCGCCGCGAGGTTACCAAAGATGGATGTCGTTGAAAATAAACCGCCCAGTGAAAGAGCCGAAAGACCTCCGTTGGCTGTCAGGGTTAATGATGGATAGAAGTATGTCCGGGCTACGTTCGTTATTTCAAAGGCACTCCGATACGAATATTCCGCCGCCTGTACATCCGGACGATTACCCAGCAACTGAGCCGAAACGCCCGTATTTAACGTTTCCATGGGTACCTGAGCTTCCAGCGTGGTGCGGGTAATGGCACCGGGAGCACGAGCCAGCAATACGCTCAATGCATTTTCAGTTTCCCGAATGGTTTGCTTCAGGGTAGGAATCGTTACTTCCGCCGCATATTGACTGGCTTCACTCTGCACGACGGCTGCTCCGGTTACTACGGCGGCCTCTTTCAAATCCTTCATCGTCTCTACGTTCGATACCCAGATGTCCACGTTTCTCTGCGTAATGGCGAGCTGGGCATCCAGGGCCAAAAGCGAATAATAGGCGTTGGCAATGTCTGCAATTAACTGTGTCTGCACCGCACGTTTCGTAGCCTCGCTTTGCAGTAATAAAGCCAGGTTTGAACGTTTGGCACTTCTCAATTTACCCCAGGCGTCTGCTTCCCAACTAGCGTTGGTATACAACTGAAACTGGCGTCTGGCAAAACCCGTCGCTGCACTGGGTACGTTAGGTACCTTGGCAAAAACCCCCGTTCCATTCCCCGTCACGTTCGGGAAAAAATTCATCCGGCTTTGGTACAGGTTTGCTTCCGCTACTTCAATCCGGGTAATTGCTGACTTTAAGTTCAGGTTATTATTCAAACCTTCCTGAATCAGGTTTTGTAACGTAGTATCGGAAAACATGTTTCGCCAGGGCATATTTGCCATACTGGTGGTATCCGTGCCCCCGTCCCGATACAGGCCCTCTGTACTTACATTAGGCCGGTTATAATTCTGCGTTATTTTGCAGGCAGCAAGTCCTTGCAGAAGAATGAACACCGCGAACGACTGCCACAAAAGTTTCCTATTCATATCTATTAAAATGTCAATGGTTGACCGAAAAAGCAGGTTACTTTTTCACGTATCGCCTCGCCTGCTTTTTCATTCCTATTAACGTCCCTGACCGGCCATCAGATCCGCGTGTGATTTTTCCTCGGTTTGCAGCTGCTTGGGAGAACCGCTGATTTTCTCCTGCAAGGTCTGGAAGATGATAAACAGCACCGGGATAATAAATACCCCGAGCAAGGTACCAATTAACATCCCGCCAACGGCTCCTGTACCAATGGAACGGTTCCCCAGGGCACCCGCACCAGACGCCAGCATCAACGGCACCAGACCCAGAATAAAGGCAAACGAAGTCATCAAAATAGGTCGGAGACGAGCTTCGGCCCCATCCACGGCGGCCTTCACAATGTCCATCCCGTGTCGTCGGCGTTCAACGGCGTATTCTACGATCAGAATGGCATTTTTCGCCAGCAGACCAATCAACATGATGATTGTAATCTGAAGGTAAATGTTGTTATCAATGCCAAAAATGCGGGCAAAGATGAACGTTCCGGCCAGACCGACGGGCAGTGAAAGCAATACCGCCCAGGGCAGAATATAACTCTCGTACTGAGCACTCAACAGGAAGTAAACGAAGGCCAGACAAAGCATAAAGATGTAAATTGTCTGTCCGCCACTCTGAATTTCTTCCCGCGTCATACCCGAGAATTCGTAGCCATAACCGGCGGGTAACTTCTCAGCCGCCACTTCCTGAATGGCTTTAATCGCATCCCCGGAACTGAAACCAGCTTTGGGCGTACCCGTGATGGAAACCGAAGTAAAGAGGTTAAATCGCGTAATTGTTTCTGGACCATAAACCCGATCCATCGTTACGAATTCCGAGATGGGAGCCATCGTTCCATTCGCATTCCGAATGTAAACGGAGTTCAGACTGGACGGGCTAGCCCGGTACGCAGGATCGGCCTGAATCATGACCCGATATTGCTTGCCAAACTGGTTAAAGTTAGACGCATACACCCCACCGAAATATCCCTGCAAGGCACTCAATACTGCGTTCACCGTCAGTCCGGCTTCTTTCGTCCGGGCCACGTTTACATTCACCATGTATTGCGGGAATGTTGGGTTGAAAGTCGTGGTAGCAAACTGAATTTCAGGGCGTTTCAAGAGGGCCGCCATGAAGTCTTTTTCCACTTCAAAAAGTCGGTCAATGGTTCCACCGGCCCGATCCTGTAACTGTAACTCAAAACCGTTACTGGTACCAAAACCCTGAATGGTTGGGGGCGAGAAGAATACGATTTCGGCCCCACGGATATGGCTGGTTTTGGCAAAAAGATCCCGGATTACGGCGTTAATATCCTGATCGGGACGTTCTTTCCAGTCCTTCAAACCGATGATTACCATCCCGTACGAACTCCCGTTACCACTGATGATACTCCGACCAGCCAGACGCGTCGTGAATCGAACGGCGGGCATTTCCCGGGCAATCTTATCTACTTCATTAGCAATGGCCGTTGTCCGTTCTACGGAAGAAGCAGGGGGTAAAGTGATGTTAGCAAAGATGGTTCCCTGATCTTCGTTCGGAACGAAACCGGAAGGCGTGGTGCGAAGTAACCAGAAGAAAATTCCGGCAAACACTGCAATAGCACCCAGAGCCACCCATTTCTTACCGGAAAGGAAAGTGACCGAACGGGCATATTTTGTAGTTACAGCATCAAAACCCGTGTTGAAGGCCGTATAAAACCGCTGCATGAATCCTTTTTTGTGCTCCTTATCGTGCGGTTTGAGGAACATAGCACAAAGAGCCGGACTCAGCGTCAGGGCGTTAATGGCCGAAAGGATGATGGAAATTGCCAGCGTCAGACCAAACTGTTTATAAAACACCCCGGTTGAACCACTGATGAAACTTACCGGAACGAATACTGCCGCCATTACCAACGTAATCGAAACGATGGCACCACTGATTTCACTCATCGCATCAATGGATGCTTTGCGAGCGGAAGTATAACCCTCATCCAGCTTGGCGTGCACCGCCTCTACTACTACGATGGCATCATCCACTACGATACCAATCGCTAATACTAATGCGAATAGCGTCAGCAGGTTAATTGTAAATCCGAACAGGTTCAGGAAGAAAAATGTACCGACAATCGCTACCGGCACCGCAATAGCGGGAATCAGCGTCGAACGGAAGTCCTGAAGGAAGATAAATACGACAATAAATACCAGAATAAAGGCTTCGATCAGCGTGTGAATTACTTTCTCAATCGAGGCATCCAGGAAGTTATTGGCATTCAGCAGCTCGGCGTAATGTACCCCGGGAGGAAATGACTTTTCTGCTTCCTTGATTACTTTCAGTGAGTTTTCGATTACCTCCTGAGCATTTGAACCCGCCGTTTGGTTAATCGCCAACGCTACCGATGGATACCCCTGTGACGTTGAAATACTGGCGTAACTCTGAGCACCGAGTTCAACCCGGGCGATGTCCCGTAAACGCAAGACCTGGCCGCCGGGCGTTGAACGGATAATCATATTCTCAAACTGAGCCGGATCTTTCAAACGACCGGGATATTTGATAATATACTGGAAAGACTGATCGCTGCTTTCGCCAAACTGCCCCGGAGCTGCTTCCACGTTTTGTTCCGCCAGAGCCGCCGAAACGTCGTCAGGAATCAGACCATACGTTGCCATCACATCAGGTTTCAGCCAGATCCGCATGGCGTAATCGCGTAAACCAAATGCACTGGCATCCCCTACCCCGGTTACCCGTTTGAGTTGAGGCACAATGTTAATGTTGGCGTAGTTTTGCAGGAACGTCTGTTCGTAGGCTTTGTTCTCGCTGTAAAGTGTAAAAATCAACACGTTACTACTTTGACGCTTACTGGTGATAACCCCCGCCCGGGTTACTTCCTGAGGTAGCAAACTCGTTGCCCGCGACACCCGGTTCTGCACGTTTACTGCCGCCAGGTCAGGGTTCGTTCCTAGTTTGAAGAAGATGGTAATCGTAGCGGTACCGTCGTTGGCAGCCGTAGAAGTCATGTAAGTCATGTCTTCTACCCCGTTGATCTGCTCTTCGAGCGGTACAATCACACTACTTAATACTACACTCGCGTTAGCCCCAGTGTAGGTTGCCTGCACCTGAACCGTTGGGGGAGCAATTTCAGGATATTGAGAAACGGGTAAGGTTACCAGCCCCAATATCCCCAGCATGACAATAATGATGGATATAACGGTGGATAATACCGGCCGTTCAATAAATCTCTTAAGCATAAAAATGTTGATTTTGGGCTTGTTAGCCAGGGAATCCCTTTACCTCCTAACCTACTGAGCGTTGGCAGTGGTGTCTGCCTTCACTGCTCCCGGCTTAATTTCCATGTCATCCCGGAGAGCCGTAATTCCTTCTACTACGATCTTGTCGCCCGCTTTCACTCCTTGCGTAACAATGAATGACTTCCCGTCGGTGGTTGGTTTCACCTGAACCTCCACGCTCTTCACTTTGTTACCCTCCGCTACCAGATAGGCCAGACGTTTACCCTGTAACTCGTAGGTAGCCTTCTGAGGAATAATCAAGGCGTTTTCAATGTGGGAAGTAACCCGAACCTGACCCGTGCTCCCACTCCGTAGAAAACCATCTGTATTAGGGAACGTTGCCCGGAAATTGGCCGAACCCGTTTCAGTACTGATCAAACCACTGGCCGTTTCTACGCGACCTGGCTTTGAGTATACCGAACCATCGGAAAGCACGAGTGACACACTAGGTAAAGTCGCCAGTTTCTGCTGAAGCGTGTTGCCTTTGGTATCCCGGAAAAAGTCAAGTAATTGTTTTTCGTTAAGCGAGAAATAAGCGTAAACGTTACCAATGTTGGCTACAGTCGTTAAGGGCGTTGTGGTAGACTGGCTTACCAAACTTCCTAACTTCAGGGGTAACAGACCAATTACGCCATTGACAGGGCTGGTTACCCGCGTGTAGCCAAGGTTAATTCTAGCATTAGCGAGTGTAGCTTTTGCCTGAGCCAGTGCAGCCTGTCTGGATTGAAGGGTATACTCCGCCGATTCCAGTTCGTAATGGCTGATGATGTCTTTTTCTACCAGCGGCTTTACTTTATTTACCTGCATCTGAGCGGCGTTTACGTCAGCTTCGGCAATTTTGATGCTGGCCTGAGCCGTACGCAAATCTTGTTCATATTGGGGAGCACTGATCTGAAACAGCACCTGACCTTTTCGAACTAATGCTCCTTCATCTACGAAAATACGTTCAATATATCCGTCAATTCTGGGACGAATTTCTACGTTCTCCTGGCCTTGCAAGGTGGCCGGATAATCTGTATAAATATCCGTGGCACGAGCCTCAATGGTCATGACCGGGTATTCTTTAGGAGCGGCTGGCTGTTGAGCCGCTTGCTGTTTTTCATCTTTTTTCCCACAGGAAAAAGCAAAAATCAACATAAACAGACCCATGCCTGCGGCAATCCTACGGTTTGCAAATGGCGATCGAAATGGGATAAAATGCATTACTCTTCGGCTATTAAACTTGTATTATTCTGTGACTTACAACCGAGCGTCTTTAAAATTTGTTTCGTCAGGTCGGCTAAAACTAGTTTTCACTGATTTCAGCGTTCAAATAAAAAAACAAAATCTGTCGAGATTCTGACGGATTTTGCCGCTTCTCGACAGATTTTGCTTACTTATTAATTTTCAGGAGACTATAATTTTATTATCCCCAACTAATACGGATGCAATGCTGCAAATGCCGATATTCATAAACACAGGAAAACTCCAGTGTTTCGCAAATGGCCTCGACAATAGCCAGTCCCAGACCCAGTCGGCCATCATCGGTAGATTTTGTATGATATCTGGAAAAAATGTCTTCCCCCATAGGTTGGTTGACTACGCCTGTATTACTGATTTCGAAGCCCTGTTTCTGATGGGTAATTGAAATTTTCCCTTCATTCACATTATGCTGAATGGCATTTCGGATCAGGTTATCAACCATGATTCGCACCAGTTCTTCATTGGAGGAAATTCGGTTTTGGATGCCGTTGTTGTGCTGGACTTCGAGGTTTCTGTATTCAATTAACTCTTCGTAAGTTTCCAGACTCTCGCTGATGATGTCATTGACCTCCAGGTCCGTTTTGGCAATTTTTCCGGCATACTGAATGCTGCGAATGCGGGAAAGCAGGTTCAATCCTTTATGAATGCCCGAAAGCCGGACGATGGTTTTCTTAATGTCCAGTAACTCTTTTCTTTCTTCGGATTTCAGCTCGGTTTGCTTCAAAATCAATTCTACCTTAGCCAGCAATATGCTTAACGGCGTTTGCAGTTCGTGGGCCGTATTTTCGGTAAATTCCCGTAGCTGATTATAAGCAGATTGCGTTTTATTCGTAAAATCAAGCACGGCCTGATTGAATAATTCAAACTCGCGAACGCTGGTTTTTTGTAAAAGCAGAGGTTCTTTATTACGAATATTGTAGGACTTGATCCGGCGTAAATTATTATAAAACGGTCGCCAGAGGTTATACGAAACGCGATTCAGGTTGATCTGAAAAAAGGCCCAGTTCAGAATAAAAAACAGCACTAAGCTAAAGACCACCGCAAAAATTACGGCCTCACTCTCTGGCCCTCCCGGCTCATTCATGGTTACTTCCGTAACCGTTACTTCATACAGTCGGTTTTTGACCGGAACAGTGCGGATGTATTCTTTTATCCGTTTATTATTCAGGTGTTGATTCAGCGAAAAAATCGTCCAGAAATTAAACGAACTGTTTACGTCTTCCAGGTCGTAAAACTGATAGGTAAAGTAGGAATACGGCTTGGCATCCGGGGGTAATAACTGATACGCAACGCCATCCCGAATGGGTAGTTCCCGGTTTTCTTAACCGCAGAAGCAATTTCTTCGACCTGATTTTTAAACCGAATTCGATAAAAAACCCGGTAATAAACATCGATAACGTAGTTGTTAAACAAGATGGTTAATACCAGCAGAATGGGTAAGGCTACGATGTAAACCTTTTTGATTTTCGTGATAAAACGCTTGCTATACTGACTGGTTGCCATCTGCTTTCTTTAAGGTATAACCCATTCCGTACATTGTGACGATACTGACTTCGCAGCCTTCTTTCTTCAGTTTTTGCCGGAGATTTTTAATGTGGGTATAAATGAAATCGAAGGAATCAACCATGTCGATATTATCCTTTAATACATAGTCAGA
The DNA here is from genome assembly GCF_002838835.1 of Siphonobacter sp. SORGH_AS_0500. Taxonomy (GTDB): domain Bacteria; phylum Bacteroidota; class Bacteroidia; order Cytophagales; family Spirosomataceae; genus Siphonobacter. The sequence goes on along the minus strand of NZ_NHPP01000006.1, from coordinate 302,109 downwards.
CAGCGATTCTTTGGAAACCGTGCGGTTTTTGTTCATCAGTAAGTAATACAGAATCCGAAGCTGGCTGTGGGTTAATTTCAATTCCTGCCCATTGACTTTCACCTGGTTATTCATCAGATCGTAGGACAGGTTGTAGTACATCATTTCCTCTTCTTCCTGCGGATGCCGACGACGAATGATGCTTCGAATTCGGGCGATTAATTCATCCAGATGAAAGGGTTTCACGAGGTAATCATCCGCCCCCAGATTGAGTCCTTTGAGTTTATCATCAAGACTGTTACGCACCGAAATAATGAGCACGCCGGGGTGCGAATCCATGCTCTGAATATCGGCGAAGAGGTCGAAGCCCAGGCCACCGGGCAGGTTGATATCCAGGACGACTACGTCATAAATCTTATCCGTGAGTTTTTCACGGGCCTCCAAGAAGGACAAAGCCGTTTCGCAGGAAAAACCTTCCTGAACCAAAGCCGAGCGAATGCTGTCGGAAAGCAACTTTTCGTCCTCAACCAGTAGAATTTTCATAATCATTCAATTTCTAAAGGACGAAGTAAAAAAACAATTCTGTCTAAATTCTGTCAGTTTGATTTTCGGTTTTTAGTTGGCTGTTTTCAATGATTCTGTAAAGCCGCTTCCGCCGTGGTCGGTGTTTTCATGCAACACATTCTTTTACAATCGGCTGGTGAGACACCAGCCAGGGAGTGGCTACACCCAGAGGGGTTATTGTTTTCTTTTCAAACTACGCTCTTTCGGATTTGTAATCCGAAAGCCGTCTGTAAGGGATTTATAATCCCTAAAGCAACGCTAACCGCCTATTACCCAGACGCGATGAAGTCGCGTCTCTACTTCATAGTTGACCCCGGATTTTTCCACCGTGTTGGTGAAGACCCCAACCACATTCTTTTACAATCAGCTGGTGAGACACTAGCCGGGGCGGAGGTCTTCACCAACCTACGCTCTTTCGGATTTACAATCCCTAGTTTCAGCCATCTCCGATTTTCCGCCGTGGATGGACGTCTTCACTCCCTGGCTGGTGAAGACACCAGCCAGGGAGTGAAGACGTCCATCCATTCAGATCAGAGTGAATGGTAAACCATTCGGGTAGCTAAAGGTAAAAAGGATAGAATGGTAACCTTATCAGAAGGCCTTTTAGGCTTCTTCGAAAGTATTACTGCACCTATCAACCCAAAGAATGGCTTTTGAAGGACAATATGGGAACCAACCCTATAGTACTCGAAGTTTGCAACAGATTTTTCATCGAGCGAAGACAATAGCTGCAATTCGACAAGGGGTCACCTTTCACAGTCTTAAGCATAGTTATGCGACCCATCTACACGAAAGAGAAACTGATATTAAGCTCATTCAGGAGTTATTGGGTCACAACAACTTAAAGACAACCCTACCATATACCGACGTGAGCCGTCGCTCTTTAGAATAAGTCAAAAGCCCTTTTAATGATTTAAGCATAAAACAGATCAAGGAATAATATGCATATAAGACTGCCCCCTAAGGATAGTAATTATCTATATTGGAATAAAAAAATCAAGACAAAACTTGCGTATATTTGGGAGTTAGCAGTAACTGTAAAACGACCCGATGACGAAAGAAGGTTTTCAAAAATTATGGACTTTAAATTACCCAGACACTGTACCGATTTCGTATCTGTTTAAACACGACTATTCTGAAAGATGGTTTAGAATTCATAGTTTGCCCAATTCTAAACGTTATGCAGAAGACGAAAGCGAATGGCAAATTCTACTTTCACGACAAAACGAAATAATTACAGATTTCTTTGGTCTTGAAACGCCATTTTTAATTGTAGCAGAAGAATATAATTGGGGCGACAACAGACAAATACACATTACTGACGAAGAAGACATATTCAAACCGTTTTCTTTTGTACGGCTTGACAATATTGAATTGAATAAAATCGACTCTGAAGAATATAACGAGCCAGACATTTACAGACCTGCCTTTGCACTGACAATTTGGAAACCAAAGTATCATGACAACCTTTTAAGAGAAATCGCCAATGACAATATCAGGGCGTACTTCATTTCGTTTGACAAGAATGTAATTGTTGCACCGTATGATGGTGGCGTTGACTTTATCCTTAAAGATATTACAACAAAAGAGAATTATAAGAACAAGTATAGACAATGGCTATCAGAACGAGAAGATGGACTTTAAAAATGAAATAGAAATAACTACTCTACTGCCAACAAGGTATGGTCAAAAGCGAGGCTGAACGGCTTCGATTGGGCATTTGTACCAAGTTCAACATTCGTTCTTCGATTCTACTTTTGTACTAAAAATCCCCGCCTTCGGGAATATTTAAACCGTTACCTACTATTATAGAGCGACATATTTCAAATGACAATGGGATTATTTGACATAAATATTTAAACGAAAAACAAATACCAAAATGAATGAAGAAAATTTGCCTTCATTTTGGGAAGACGATTATTGTCAAATTGAAATAGTTCCAAGAAAGAATATTGAAAATATTATAAGCTCAATTAAACAAATAGGCAATTTCACTGAAAAGGCAAGAACTGAATATGGATTTACTGACATTTTTATAAGAGAAGACTTACCTTTTCCAACGATAAATGAAGAATTAAGAATTGACTTTTTTGAAAATTTTCTAACGGAAAAAAGATTTGAAAAAGCTAAACAAATTTATTATGATGGATATACGATAATTAGCTGTTCTTCTACTACTTTTAATGCGTTCAGTTTGCCTTGCTTCAATTTTTTTTACGACTGCAAAGACGAGTTTGTAAAAAATATTTGGATTTCTACTTCTCTAATTACTTCAGCAGATTGGTTTAGCAAAATTGAAGAAGCACTTTACGAATTAGGTGAAAGTTGTGAAATGGTTCTGATTAATTGGAACAGTTCTGAATTAATAGACTTAACAGACAAAACCCAAATTAAAGACTATTTAATGAACTATTGGAAATAATAATTAGCGATAAACAACTACGCTCTTTCGGATTTATAATCTCTAAAGCAACGCTAACCGCCTCTTACCCAGACGCGATGAAGTCGCGTCTCTACCTGAATGCTTTATTGCTATGCTTTTTCGGATTGACAATCATTCGCCCAGGTTGGTGTCCTCTCCAACCACTATGCTTTATATGAATGGCTGGTGAAGACACCAGCCAGGGCAGGAGATTAGCATATGGGCCCGTCCAACGTTTACCCCGGATTAGCATCCAGGGCTATCCAGCCTGGGGCTATTCAGGTTCAGCCCCTCCGGGGTTATATCTTCCATTTCAAAACGTCTTCTCTATCTTTACGGGTTTTCTCTTTTCCAAACTCCAAACTCCAAACTCCAAACTCCAAACTCCAAACTCCAAACTCCAAACTCCAAACTCCAAACTCCAAACTCCAAACTCCAAACCGTAGCGACGGTCGCTCCAAACTCCAAACCGCAGCGGCGGCCGCTCCAAACCCAAAACCCGTCATTCGTCGCTAGTTATTGGGCACTCGGTAAGTTTCATTTCGTCAGTATCCGGCTTCGTGGCACCTTTGTATCGTTCTATTTCCCGTACGACAAAAGCGATGAAACGATACTATATTTCTTCAATCTTACTTTCGGCTCTGCTTGGACTTGCCAGTTTCAGTCAGAGTTCCGCTCAGGTGGTGACCCCAGCCCCTGATTCGTTGAAAACCACTGCTCAGGATTCGGCACAAACGGCAACACCCGCTCCACTAGTTACGACAAACCCTACGGTAACGGGTTCTCTCGTAGATTCTACTTCTGGCAAACCCGTTGAATTCGCCAGCATAGCTCTGTATAACAGACAAACCAATCAACTTATTACCGGAACTGTAGCCGATGGCAAAGGCCAGTTTGCCATTGGTAACGTTACTCCCGGACGGTATCGCTTAGAAGTAACCTTTGTAGGATACGAAAGCAGACGGATTGACCCAGTTACCGTAAGCGGTCCACTGGCACTGGGAGTTATCAGGTTAAAATCTGATTCGAAGACTTTACAGGAAGTAACCGTTACCGGGCAAAAAGCTCTGATTGAAGAGAAGGTAGACCGTCTCGTTTATAACGCTGAAAAAGATATTACTTCCAAAGGTGGCGATGCTTCCGACATTCTGCGGAAAGTCCCTATGCTATCCGTCGATCTGGATGGGAATGTTTCAATGCGTGGAAGTAGTAACATTCGGGTGTTGATTAACAATAAGCCTTCCACCATCGTGGCTGGTAGCGTAGCCGACGCTCTCAAGCAAATTCCTTCCGACGAAATTGCTACGGTGGAAGTGATTACTTCTCCCTCCGCCAAATACGATGCCGAAGGTTCTGGCGGGATTATTAACATCATTACCAAGAAAAATAACCTTCAGGGCTTTAACCTGAACCTCGATACGGGCGTGGGTAACCGGGGCTCCATGCTGGGTTTACGCGGAAATTATCGAACGGGCAAAATGGGCTTTACACTCGGTGGTTTTGGTCGGGCAGAATATAATGTAAAAACCCGCTCTTCGTTGGATCAGACTAGCATCATTGATAATAATTCAATCCTTACCCGTCAGACGGGTGATGGTATGAACCGGGGGTTAATGGGCCGTTATAGTCTGGGCTGGGATTTTGATATCTCGAAAAACCAGAGCCTTTCGGCGGGCATTAATTACGGCGTTCGCAACCGGACGACTGACCAGGATTATATGACTCAAATCTTTACCAACGGTGTAGCTGGAACCGTAAAGAATCGAGACGTAACTTCTAAAAATAACTCCGGCACGATTGATATGAACCTGGATTACATCCATACGTTCAAGCCTCAACAGGAATGGAGTATTTCTGCTCTGTATAGCCGTAATGACCTGATTAATAACTTCGATGCTAATTTATTAAATGTCAATGAATTAACGGGTCGTCAACGAAACCTGAACGATAACCTGAACCAGGAGTTTACTCTGCAAACGGATTACCAGACGCCAATTAAGAAAAATCAGATGCTGGAATTTGGGTTGAAAGGCATCATGCGGAAGGTGAACAGTAACTATGAATACCTCCTGGCGGGCCCAACGGGTGGTTATTATCAACAGGAAAATAATCCCTCTGGCTTCCTTGATTATAGTCAGAATATCGCTGCTGGTTACGCCTCTTACACGTATACGACAAAGAATAAAATCACGATTAAAGCGGGTACCCGTTTCGAGCATACCGTCATTGACGCTCAGTCGAATACCAGTTCCAGCATTGCTATTCCCAACTACAGTAACTTCGTACCGAGTTTGAATCTTTCGAAAATGCTGAAAGATAACTCGATGATTAAACTGGCTTACAACCGCCGGATTCAGCGTCCAGGTATTCAGCAGCTGAACCCTAACTTCAACGCAGCAAACCCCCAGAATATCACGATGGGTAACCCTTTGCTCCGTCCTGAATTAACGGATAACGTGGAGTTAGCTTTAAGTAAAACCATTCACAAAGCTTACATTAATGCAGCCCTGTTTGGACGGATAACGAACAACTCCATTACCCAGGTTCGGACGCCACTGGATACACTTGCCGGTGCCATCCTGACGACGTATCAGAATATTGGTTCGGAACACGCTGCCGGAATCAACCTTTTCGCCAAATACGACGTGAGCTCCAGCTTCAGCTTTGACTTATTCACTAATACGTTCTATACTCAACTGAAAGGTACTACCACAGGCGTAGACGGATTATCCCTTGACGTGAAGAATTCAGGAGTTAACTTCGACGTGGGAGGTCGTATTCAGAGTACCTTCAAAAATGGCTGGGGCCTACAGGCCTTCGGGATGATGAAAGGTCCTCAGGTACAGCTACAAGGTCGAATGGCTGGTTTTGGATTTTACTCTTTAGGTGTGAAAAAAGACTTCGCGAACAAGAAAGGAAGTATTGGTATTGCAGCCGAGAACTTCCTGACCTCCAACATTCGGATGCGTACGGAACTTACATCGCCTCAGTTTACTCAGGTTAGCGATATGTACATGTACAATCGTGGCGTTCGCTTAACCTTCAGTTATAAAATTGGAAAAATGAATATCCAGGCTCCCCGTAAGAAAACGAAGTCGATTCAAAACGATGACATTAAAAGTGACGGCGGTGGTGCCGACATGAACAATACTCAGGGCTCAGGCAGTAGCGGAGCAGCTTCTGCGGGCGGTGCTCCCGCGGGTAACAAACCTCCCGTTTCTACCCCTAAACAATAGTCGTTTTTTTATACATAGAGTTTGACGTCAAACGCCTCCGGCTGTGCTGGGGGCGTTTACTGTTGGTACTAAGTTCTGGAAAAGTAATACCTTATCTACCTGGCATTTAGTAGGCCAGAGCGTTTTTTTTCTTGCTACTATTCTGCCATTCAGAGCGAACGAAGAATTTCATACGACTTTGCGAACTTCTAGCGGTCATAAGGAAAATTTACTAACCTTGGCACTATCTCATTCGACAGAAGCTCTCTCCCTTCGGTCGAGATGACAGGCCAGGGGGTGTTACTTTCCTTTTTACCTGTCCATTGATTCTTCCACTATCATTCAACCCTGCCAAAGACTGTTCTCTGAGTTTAATCTGATAGCTTCCTAAATTCATAGATTACCAATCTATACATAAAAACCTCCCCAAAGTTATTAACTTTGGGGAAGCTAACGGAGATGAAAACATCAGTTCTGATGGTCATCACTCACTACTTCATAATCTTCAATCGACTCTGTACCGAAACATTCCAGACGTCAAGTTCACCTTCCAGTTTTCGGACTAACTCTTCGGGAAATTTATTTTCTTTGATTAACTCGACCATTTGATTTCGCTGGAAGTTGATCACCTCCAGTTCTCCAAAAATATACTTTTTGAATTTCTCCCGTTTTTCTTTCAGCGAAGGTTCTACGCCATCCGTCGGAATGGACCCGTATAAATAACGAATCTGCTGTTCAAAACGATTCCGTAGTCCAGCACCAATTTCCTCCTGATCAATGAGTTTTGGCAGCTCCTGCTCAATAAATTGGATGGACGAGCGAGCCATATACAGACGAAGTTTTCGCTCCAGAGCAGCTTCCTTATCAGGGTCTTCACTGACTTTCAGTCGCTTCACAAAATAAGGCAAGGTAAGTCCCTGTAAAACGAGCGTTACCAGAATTACGATGAAGGTAATGAAGAGAATAATATTACGATTGGGAAAGGGCTCCCCATTTGCCAGGGTTAACGGCAAAGCCAGGGCCGTTGCTAAAGAAACCACGCCCCGCATGCCAGCCCAGCCAATGATGAATAACTCGCCCTTGCTTTGCTTGGCTCCGTTTCGATAACCAAACTCAAAGGGAAATTTGGCGATAACAAACAGCCAGGCCATACGAATAAAAATGGCCGCAGCACTTACTAATAAGCCATAAAGAATCAGGGTACCTAGCGATTGATTGGGAATATCTTGTAAAATCCAGGGGAGCTGTAGCCCAATTAAAATGAAAACGAATCCATTGAGCAGAAAGCCCAGCAATTCCCAGAAGTTATTACTCAGAATACGTCCCTGAAAAGAGAACACTTCCGACGAACGCCAGGAAACAAACAAGCCCGTCGCCACAACAGATAATACGCCTGATACCTTAATGTGTTCGGCAAAAAGGTAGGATACAAAGGGAATCATGATGTTCAGGCTGGCCTCAACTGTGGCGTTGCCCTGTACTTTCCGAAAAACCCAGACGAAGGCGTAACCAATGGCCAAACCGGCCAGAACGCCACCAATGGCTAGTATAAAAAACTGAATACTGGCCTGCCAGAGCACGAAGGTTCCACTAGCAACAGCCACTACGGCATACCTATACGCAATTAGGGCAGACGCGTCGTTCACCAGACTTTCGCCTTCCAGAATTGTTGTAGTTCGGCGGGGTAATCCTAATCCCTTGGTGGCACTGGTAGCGGCTACCGCATCGGGTGGCGAGACGATGGCTCCGAGCACAAAAGCCAGCGGCCAGCTAAAGCCGGGAATGCAGTAATGAGCCACAACGGCAATAACCGAGGTTGTTAAAAAAACTAACCCGATGGCTAATCTGGAAACGGGTTTTCGGTGGGTTTTCAGTTCCTGCCAGGAAATTTTCCAGCTGGCTTCGTATAGTAAAGGTGGCAGGAAGATTAGAAAGACGACGTCCGGCTCGAGGCGAACGTTAGGTAAACTAGGCGTAATTCCGACTAATAGTCCACCAATAACCAGCACAATTGGGTAAGGGACTTTCAGTTTGGGAGCCAGAGCTGACAGACCTGCCAGGATAGCCATTAAGATTAAGATAGGTTCAAGTATCTCCATGGAAACAAAAGGTAATCTGAAGGTATAAACTATTGGAAGGGTATTTATACAAGACCTGTCGTCACCTGAAAGTTCCGCATGTTTTTTACTTTACTACTTTTTATTGTGGTCTAAAGAAACAGACCTAAATGCTGGCAGAGTAACCTTAGTATAAATTGATACAATTATCAAAGCTGGCCTGCATTGTTAATGTAAACTGGTGAGAATAATTGGGTTGATGAGGTATGCTTTTCAGATTGATAACCTCCATTTGCAGATTATAGAGAAATGTAAGTAGGCATATTGTTGAAAAGGAAGCCTTACCCCTAAAGAGGTCTACGCTCTTTCGGATTTGTAATCCGAAAGCCCTCTGTAAGGGATTTATAATCCCTACGGTAACACTAACCGTCTCTTAACCCAGATGCGACTTCATCGCATCTCTACATGAATAATCGCCTGTTATTGGGGATTGTAAACTCAAAAACTTCGTCATGGTTGGTGTCTTCACCAACTACCAGGCTTTTAGTAATGGCTGGTGAGGACACCAGCCAAGGCGGAAGATTGGCGTATGGGCCCTTCCAACGTTTACCCCGGGTTTTACCCGGGGCTACCCCTATTGAACCCCTCCGGGGTTAGGGTCTCGATATCCAAACGTCTTGCCTACCTTTATAAGTTTTTCCTTCCCAAACTGAAAACTGAAAACTGAAAACTGAAAACTGAAAACTGAAAACTGAAAACTCAAAACTCAAAACTCAAAACTGAAAACCGTAGCGACGGTCGCTCAAAACTCTAAAGCGTAACCGTTCCAGCCACTACCTGATGATACGGCAGGCTCATTTTCCAGGTTTTGTTTTTATAACGACACAGGATGTTCTGGACTTTCCCTTCTTCCAGACCAGGACGATGGGCGGCTACTACTACTAACTTATTATCCAGCACTGCGGCTCGAACACCCATCGGATTGGGATCTTTATACATATAATCAAACCAACTGATGCCTAGTTTCTGAGCTTTCGCCTGCCAGTTTTCAATATCGTTGGTCCAGGTTTCGCCGTTGTCCAGTGAAAATTCGATGTGTAGGTTATACTCTGTTTTCGGATTTTCCCAGAACTTGTTAAACTGCGAAGCCCGCCACTTTCCTGCTTCCAGAGCATAATCAGCAGCATTTAAGTCTACGCCCGGATTCCAGTTACATAGCCCTCCACCCGAGCGGGCAGCTCCGCTTACTAGCATCAATAATGGTAAAGATTCACAGATGTGGGGAGCAATCATTTCCAATCCTCCCCCTTCGTAACGCGTCATTACCCAGCTGAAACCCCGGTAATTTTTATCAGCAGCATAAGGAGCTCTGGGATCAAGCCATTCCAGACATTTCTTTATGTGCAAACTGCTGCGTTTAGCGTAATCCTGAAAATTAGCATAGGGTTTTCCCTGCCCAATTAATACTTCCTCGTAATGGGCATAAGGCATCATCTCGAAGTAGGTAAATCCATTTTGCTTATACAGATTATAACGGGAAGTGCCGCCGATCTGGCCGTAAGGATTAGCAGGGTCGCCATTCCCTTCCGGGTACAGATTACCCATCCCTGAAGCATACATTCCAAATTCAACGTTAGGATGTTCCTGACGTAATAGCTTCACTCCTTCCGCCAAAACCTGATTGTTTTTCCAGGCTGCTGGAAAACCCTCTAAATCAAGATCGAACATGATTCTGGCGTTTCCCCACCCATAATTTTCCGCCCTTGAATACCACCAGCCCATGAGGTAGTTTTTCACATCAACGGGCGTCACCGTTACTGGATTCGTCCATAACCCGTGTAAGGCCCCCTGGCTTTTGCATAAATCATCATCACCTAGCATTTCATACAATCCAGTTCCCGGTGGGAGGGTCTTCAGAAACGCTCTGCCCTGAGCATTCGTAATCTGCTGATACGCCTCTTTTTCAACCAGTGTCCGAATGGGAAAAAAGGTATTTCCTTTTAATACAAACGCCCTTTGTTGGTCGATTTTATCCGGCGAGAGTTTCATGGCAGCCCAGAAAGAACCTTTGGGCATTTCGAAATCAGGAATTTCGGACAAACTTAGTTTCGTCAACCGCAGGGCATTGACGGGCTGAAAAGTAGCCGCTGTATACTGCGTAGTTTGCTCGGAAGAATTCGTACAGGTATCAACGCGGGGAGTTACTCCTAATAAAATAAATAAGGCTAATGAATGTATTTTCATGTAGTCAAGGAAGGTATGTTCGGTATAAGTTCAACGTACGAAACTTGCGATTTGTTGGTTCAACTCGCTTTTTCTGAATTTCCTTATCCGTTTTCATGCCAGACGACATCTTTAACCAGTGGAGAGGTCTGAATCTGACGAATCAACCCAAACATTTCCTGACCGGAAGCCAAGGTTTTGATTTTCAAATAAATAATTACCTCTTTCGACTTTCTCTCAGTGCTTAGGTAAGAAATCGTAACTCCCTGATCCGTTAGAACCTGTTGCAGTTGATCTAGTACTGCTGGCCCAGCTTCTGCTTTTATTTTGATCACCTGCTGGTGATGTTTGGTGAAGAATAGTTTTTGCAGAGGCTTTAATCCCAATAAAATAAACAGTATGGTAATAGTAGTTAGAAAAGCCGCGAAATACATGCCTCCTCCCGCAGCTAACCCTACCGCCGAAACGGTCCATAAGCCAGCCGCAGTAGTTAGCCCCCGTATAATTTCGTTTCTTAAAAACAGAATTGTACCTGCCCCAATGAAGCCAATCCCACTCACGACCTGAGCCGCCACCCGCGAAGGGTCCAGCGAAACGTGTTCAACACCCCGAACATCCTCAAAACCATACGTAGATACCATCATCGCCAGACAGGAACCTACGCAAACCATCATATGGGTGCGTAGGCCAGCAGTCCATTCTTTGCGTTCGCGTTCCATTCCTACCAATCCACCACACAAAGCTGCCACGGCAATGCGTGTAACTACGGTTGTCCATTCGATCATAATAGCTCTGATTTTACAGAAAGAACGGAAAAGATCAGACCAGTAATGGCTTAGCTTTACTGGATTATCCCAATTGAGTAAAAAAGGTTCATGTTTCCCAGACGCTAGTGCTGCCAGTGAAAAAACTGGCCGGGCTACGCTTGTCTTTTTAATGTAACCCCACTTAAGATACCTATGACAATGAATGAAATGTTAACCAAGTTCAACTCCCTTAGAAACTAGTGCTGCCAGCGAAAAAGCTGGCAGTGGGCATAGGGAAACTATTAACCTTAAGATTACTTTCTGACTTCAAAAAAGTCGCCCTTATTCCAGGTTGGTCGGACTGGGTTTTGAGCAATTTGGTAACTAACCAGAAAATTAACCTGCACGTATGTAACTCCGGCTGACCATACAAACGAATCGTTTAGATTGTCAGAAACTTTGTGGTAATGGGCATCCCGCCAGATTCTCACCTTCTCAGCCAGATTCAAAGCCGGATTTGCTTTCGCATAACCGTATTTAATGTGTAAAGCCGGAATACCTGCTTTCACGAAATTATACTGATCACTCCGCACAAAGCGACCCTCGCTGGGATCAGGATCGGTTTCTACCTGTAAATGCAGAGCCTGGGCGGCGTTTTCTACAGTTGTTAACAGGCTACTATGTTCAGCTCCCAACGGAGCAACCGATTCCAGTGGAGCTAATAGCGTAGGCATATCGGTGTTAATATCTGCTACGATTTGTTTTTGGGGAACAGTTGGAAAAGCCGTAAAATACCCCGAGCCCAGCAAGCCCATTTCTTCGGCGGTTACCATCAAAAACAACAATGAACGCTTGGGCTTTTCCTTCAGATTCGCATACATTCGGGCAATTTCCAGGGCACAGGCTACGCCCGAAGCATTGTCGTGAGCCCCATTGTAAATGGAATCGCCGTTAACGGGTTTTCCTACCCCAAGGTGATCCAGGTGGGCAGAATGAATGACATATTCTTTCTTCAACTTCGCGTCAGAACCTTCAATTTTCCCGATGACATTGTAACTCAGCAGATTAGTAAATTTGCTCTCATAATGCCCTTTCACTTTACTTTTTAGCGGTCGACTTACGTATTCGCCCCGTTCCAATTTTAGCCAGAGTTCATCCAGAGCAATGTTTTCGGCCTGCATGAGTTGCTGCAAAGCCTGCACGGAAAGGCCCCCTGCTACCTGAATTTTTCCTCCCAAAGCAGCCGCCGAACTTACCCGTTCGCCGGATTTTGAAACCGATGCATTGATGCCATTCAGGCTATAATTCGTTGCTGACGTTTTAAAAACGACCGGGTTGTTCGTGTAGTTACAAACCAGCACACCAATAGCTCCGTGTTTGGCTGCAAAGGCCTGAGCCGTAGCCGGATAATTCAGGTGAAGTTTCACGTTGGCCGCCGCATCTTCCGGAATTTTACGCAAAACGACGACGATTTTTCCTTTCACATCAATATTCCGGTAATCTTCAAAATTGATTTGTGGTGTATCAAAACCCGCCCCAACGAAAACCAGTGGAGCATTGAAGTCTACGGATTCTTTTTCGGGATGTGGCGTGAACACATAATCAACGCCCCATTGCCATTGTTTCTCCTCGCCCGAAGGCAAAGTCAGGGTTAAGGCCGCCGTGGCAGGGTTAATTTTTGAGTTTCGCAGGTACACTTCCTGAAGATATCCGCCTTTCTCTCCAGCGGGCTGTAAACCCATCTTTTTATACTGCTCTACGACATAATCAACGGCCATTTTATACCCAGGCGAACCGGCCTTCCGGCCCAGCAATTGATCGTCAGCTAAGTAGGCGACATGAGCTTTAATCCGGTTGGAATCAACACTGGAAAGATCATTTAAAATAGGTTCAGGAATCTGGGCGGAAGCCGTCAGCGAAAGAACGCAGCTGAACAGCCCAACGATTTTTTTAATCATGCGTGATAAAGTGCTTGAGTGGAAATCTAAACAAAGCGGAAAAGGCAAGATACAAAAAGCCCCGCATATAGCCGAAGCACTGGGTTTGGGGCATAAAAAAGCCGCCCGTCGTTCGTGACGACGGGCGGCTTTGCCTGTATAGGAGATCAACCCTTCTTTCTAGTTCATCAACTCCGTATAGAGTGAATAAAACTTGTCTGACATTTCTTCCTGTTCTTCGGGTAACTCTACCTTCTTCTCAGGATTATCGTTCAGGATTTGATTAACGCTTTCGCTGTAATCTTCAACGGCTTTAATTACTACATCAGCGTATTGAACTCCGATTTTAATAAAGCCATCGTAATCTAAAGAACTAAGACTTAAAAGCATGTCGTCATTAATGTCGAGTGCTTTTACTTTGTCGAGTAATTCTTCGGTAAATTTATAATTGAATGAATTATTATAAACCGAGAACACTGACTTGGTATCTTTGAACATCGGATCTTTCCGATACGTTGTTTTCAGATACAGGGGAATCAGAGCCGTCATCCAGTCATTACAGTGAACAATATCGGGTGACCAGCCTAATTTACGAACCGTTTCAATGACGCCTTTGCAAAAGAAAATGGCACGTTCGTCGTTATCTTCGTAGAATTTCTCATCTTTATCGAAGAACACTGATTTCCGGTGGAAATAGTCTTCGTTATCAATAAAGTAGACCTGCAACTTGGCACTTGGTACGGACGCTACTTTGATCACCAGTGGTTTTTCATCGTCGCCTACCGAAATATTGATCCCGGAGAGACGAACGACTTCATGAAGGCGATTTTTACGCTCATTGATCAGTCCAAAACGAGGAACCAGTATTCGGATTTCCATGCCCCGCTCCTGCATAGCCTGGGGAAGTTTTCGCACGTATTCGGCAACGTCTGTGATTTGAAGAAAGGGATTGATCTCACTGGCAACGTACAAAATCCGGAGTTTACTCATGGGGCTTCAAGAGTTTACGAAATGGGTAAGGATATTCCAAATTCGCTTGCAAAAATATAAAAAAAACGCCTAAAATCCATGAATTAATTTATAAAAAACTATACTTGCAAGTTTTTGACGAGCTGAACTTTTGTACCCTGTTCATGAGTTCACTTCTTCATTAAACCTGACTCTCAGGACTTCAGGCATACGCACTTTTGAAATTTATTGCAGTCCATGCATCTTTTTACTACTATTGCCGAGTTACGTTCCTTTCTCGCCCAGCAGCCCCAATCCATCGGATTTGTGCCCACCATGGGAGCTCTACACGAAGGACATTTACAATTAATCCGAAAAGCCCGAGCGGAAAATGAACGGGTGGTTTGTAGCATTTTTGTAAACCCCATTCAGTTTAATAACGCTGACGATTTAGCCCGTTACCCCCGCACTCTGGAGCAGGATTCTGCCTTGCTGGAAGCCGCCGGATGCGATGTCATTTTCGCTCCCTCAGCCGAGGAAATGTATCCCTCCGCTCCAGTTATGACTTTTGACTTTGGTCCGCTGGAACGAGTGCTGGAAGGGGCCTTTCGCCCCGGTCACTTCAATGGCGTAGGCATTGTGGTTTCCAAACTTTTCCACCTGGTGCAACCTACGCGGGCGTATTTTGGGCAGAAGGATTTGCAGCAATGTCTCATCGTTCGTCGGCTGATTAATGACCTGAGTTTCCCGATTGAGTTAATCATTGCTCCTACCGTTCGGGAAGCTGACGGATTGGCCATGTCTTCCCGCAACCGCAACTTAACGCAAGAAGAAAGGGCTTTGGCTCCGTTCATTCAGGCGGAATTACAAAACGCCAAACGTGCCCTGGAGGCCGGACTGAGCGTATCCCAGGTAAAAGCAGCCTTACTTCACGCTTTTACCGAGCAGCCCGCATTTAGTCTGGAATATTTTGAAGTAGCCAATATCGAAAACTTACTTCCGCTGGAAGTTTATACTCCTGGACAACCCGCTGCGTTGTGTCTGGCAGCACACTTGGGGAAAGTTCGACTGATTGATAATGTATTAGTAAATGCCTAATACGAAGTAAGCCCGGCACTTTTGTGGAGTGCCGGGCTTTGATTTTTAAACAGAACTCTTTTTAAAATTACTTCGCAAACCAGAGTTTAAGTTGCATGGTATTACCTCCTCCCATGCTAGCTAAAGCCGCTTTCATATTGGCACCGTTTAGGTTCTCTTCCGAAGAAGGATAAGGTAAACGTGTAGGGATCATGTTGCTGTTGTAATTAATGGCAGGAGCCTTGAGAGCTGGAACGCCCGTTCGACGAAATTCCGTCCAGGCTTCTATACCCTGACCGAACAAAGCAATCCACTTTTGCTCTAAAACCTGATTGATTGCCTGATTAGTATCAGAGCTCAAGGTAGTAGTATAGGTGGAAGGGATGCTCAACCCATACTGATCCATAGAGGCTTTGATTCCCGCCGCATAGTTTGTTTCAGCAGTTCCGGCAGCCGTCACACCCCGTAGAGCTGCTTCGGCCTTAATGAAATTCAATTCAGCAAAGGTCATGAGAACCGAAGGCGAAGTGGCCGCTACAAAATAATCCCCTACTTTAGAAGTCTTGGCTAACCCAAGTGCCCCGGCTTCCGTATTAGATAAGCCATTGGGAACGCCCACATAAGCTCCGTTGACTTTATTGGCGTAAACCGCCAGACGAGGATCATTCAGAGCTTGCAGTTTATCCGTGAGTGTTTTCGAAACCCGATGATCATCTCTGGTTTTACGGTTCTGATTGATCGGGTTGTTGTTGGGAGCATCCGTTAGATACACCAGTTTCGCATTATCACTCACCGCAGTCATCACCGGATACTTCGTGGGGTCACTCAAGATGCGGGTCATTTCAGCTTTTACATCAATAGGAGCATCCGACTTGGCAAGCATCCGGTTCAATAAACGCAAGCTCAGGGAGTTGGCAAATTTTTTCCATTTGGTCATGTCTCCTCCGTAGATTAAATCTGCGGCGGTGTTCACCGTTTTGGTATTAATTAACTCACTGGCGGTTTTTAAATCTTTCACTAATCCCGCGTAGACATCTTTCTGAGCGTCGTATTTAGGGTAAGTGGTACCCTTGGTGCCTTTCAATGCTTCCGAGTAAGGAATGTCGCCGTAAATATCCGTTAACTGGGAAAAGAAATATGACCGCATGATTAAACCAATGGCCTGATAATTTTCATTCCCACCCGCTTTACCCAAGTCAATAATCTTCTCGAAATCAGCATTCGCTTCAATATACAGGTTTTGCCAGGGCGTGTCTTGTACATCCGTAGTGAAGTTGTACTGATCAATTTCCGTATACTGAATACGAGCCCAGTGCTGAGACCATCCCGATCCTACGTCCTGTCCGAGTGATCCACCCCAAATCGTATTCACGCCTACGCGAATCCCGTGTGGCATCAACAATTCGGGTGGTAAAGAAGTAGGATCATTAGGGTTGGTATTGATTAGATCAAAGTTTTTTTCGCAACCGCTTGCCAGAAATAACCCTGCTATTAAGGCCGCTGAGTACGAAAGTCTATGGAAAAATTTCATATAAATACGATGTTTCGAGTACTGTTAATTCGAATAAGTTCCCAGTATTTCCTGATTTTGAAATACGTTTTCTCCCTTTTACAAACCGAATCCGACATTGAATCCAATGCTCCGGGCTGAAGGCAGGTTACCATTCTCGAAGCCCTGAACGTTTCCGTCTCCGTAATAGCTGGTTTCAGGATCAATGTGTGGTACGTTACTGTACAACAGAGCGAGATTTCGTCCTACTGCCGATACTGTAATGTTACGGAAGGGTGTTTTGCTAACCCAACGGCTAGGAATGGTGTAGCTTATCCGCAGTTCACGCCACTTTACGTAACTGGCGTCAAACATGTAGTTCTCGTTATTATTGCGATTATAGAAATTGTGGTAATAGTTTTCGGGAAGTACGACTGCCTTCGTATTCTTGGTATAAGTGGTTGAGCCGTCTGCATTCTTGGTTTCAGTAACCCCAGGAGCTACGATATTACCTGTTTCTCTGCCGGGTAAGGTTTCTTTCAGCACACCTGTGTAACGACCAATGTTAATCCCCTGCGAGAAAATCTGACCGCCGAAACGCATGTCGAACAGGGTGCTAACCGAGAAGTTTTTGTAAGTAATGGCCGTTTGAAGACCTCCCGTCCATTTAGGCATAATGTTGCCAATTACTTTGCGGTCGGAAGACATAACAGGATAACCACTAGCATCGATAATGGCCTGTCCGTCAGGAGCACGACGTGTATAGGTACCGTAGAAATTTCCGTATGCATACCCAGGACGAGCTTCCAGAATGACATTACGCAACAAAGATCCGGTGTTGATTTGGTAGCTGCTAAGCCCCCCTAAATCCACTACTTCAGAGCGGTTACGGGCATAGTTCACGGTTACATCCCAGCGAAAACCGTTGTCCAGCTTAATCGGTGAAGCAGAGAGTTCAACTTCAATACCTGAGTTACGAATCTTTCCACCGTTAATTACCGTGTTGTAGTAGCCAGAGCTTTGAGGAACGTTCGCCCGTAAAATCTGGTCAGACGTAGACTTATCGTAATAGGTAATTTCTAGGTTGATTAAGTTCTTAAACAAACGGGTTTCAATCCCAGCCTCAAAAGCCTTCGTCATTTCTGGCTTAAGATTACTGTTATAGATTAAGTTGTTTTCTGAGAAAGTAGTAACTGAACCCCAGGCGTCTTCAGCCTGGTATACCTGCTGGGTTGCATAAGGATCCGTGTCGTTTCCTACTTGAGCCCAACCGGCACGAGCCTTCAGATAAGACAACACTGGAGACTGCAAATTGAGAGCATCCGTCAGGACCGCACTTCCAGAAATGGAAGGATAGAAATAGCTAGGATTGGCGGGTAATGTGGAAGACCAGTCATTACGGGCCGTCAGATCCATAAACAGGTAATCGCGGAAGGAGAAACTAGCTTGTCCGTAGACAGAGTTAACCACTTTCTTCGTGTTACGATTGTAAACGTTTGGACGTACCGCAGAGTTGGCAATGTTGTACAGGTTAGGAATTCTTAACTCAGGAGCCTGTAAATAATCCCGCTGGAAATAATTGTAACGATGGTTCCCTCCGACACTGACCGTAGCCTGAAAATCACCGAATTTACGATCACCCGTCACTAAGAAATCCGTGTTCGTTTCCTGAACGTATACATTATCCTCCGCAAATTCACCGTTAACCAGTCCTACTCCCTTCGCACGTTTAGTGATGCGTCGATCCATCCCGAAATCAGTACCCGAACGACCCATTACTTTAAGCCAGGGTAATAACTGATACGTTAACTGCACGTTCCCTACCACTCGATCCTTATCGTTGGCATACGTCTGACGATTTAAAACGTAATAGGGGTTATTCCAGTAATTGGAGTTCCAGTTTCGTTGTACAGGCCATTGGCTGGGATCTGTTCCCGGCACCACATCCTGCTTCAGGTCTTCCAGATCTACCTGACGGCCAAACCAGATCCAGTAGAGATTGAGGTTCTGACGGTTATCCGACCCGTCTTTGATGTAGTTTACGGCAGCTCTGGCGTGTAGTTTCGGAGTCAGATTATAGCCCGCGTTAAATGACAGGTTTTTCCGCTTGTAATTGGTGTTGGGGTACATCCCCTTTTGATACAAATTGGTAAAAGATAAGCGAAAATCCCCTTTATCACTGCCACCTGTGATGGCTACGTTATTGGTTGTGGTTAAACCCGTTTCATGGAAATTCTTTACGTTATCAGGATGAGCTACCCAGGGAGTTGGAATACGTTTACCCGTTGCCGGATCAATAGGTGAATTAAACTGAGCAATGAGTCGCCCGTCCATTTTAGGACCCCAGCTTTCATCTACGCCATCATTTATTCCACCACCTTTGCCGTCTACATATTCAAAAACGCCGCCGCCGTAGGTTCCATCGGAATTTAATTTACCAAATCCCTGTCCATACTCATTTTGCCAGTCCGGGAGGCGAAACGGACGATCAAATGTCACGTTGGAATTTACTGAGATACCAATTCCTTTGGAGCCTTTTCCTGATTTGGTAGTAATCAAAATAACTCCATTCGCAGCCCGCGATCCATACAAAGCCGCCGCATTTGCTCCTTTCAGTACAGAAATATTATCAATGTCATCAGGGTTAATGGCAGAAGCTCCGTTTCCGTAGTCTACCGTTACGTTATTCGTATTAGTAGCTGAAGCATTAGCGGCTGTATTGTAGCTTCCATTATCAATGGGAATACCATCCACCACAAACAAAGGCTGGTTATTACCACCAATGGAGTTCGCTCCGCGTATCATAATCCGGGAAGAGGCTCCAGGCTGGCCATTCGAGTTTGTAACCTGAATACCCGCAATTTTCCCCGAAAGAGCATTGACCAGGTTGGTAGGCCGGGCCTGCGTAATTTCTGAGTTCTTTAAATCCTGAACATTATAGCCTAAGGCCTTTTTATCTCGCTCAATACCCAAAGCGGTTACCACTACCTCGCTTAAACTGCTGGCACTCATTTGCAGCGAGACATTTAGCTCACTTTCGTTACCCAGATTAACTTCTTTCGTAACAAAACCTACATAACTAAAAACTAGAACACTACCAGATCCCACGTTGAGCTGATAGGCCCCGTTTCCATTGGTCGTGGTGCCTTTGTTCGTTCCTTTCACCGAGATGGAAACTCCGGGCAACGGCTGACCATCTTCTATCGAAGTAACCAGCCCGGTCAGTTGCCGATCCTGAGCGGATACTTGCAACCAGAGATTAGTCAGCAGAAATAATAAAAAAGATAAACGTTTCTTCATAAGTATATGCTACTCGTTTATAAGTGGAAAATAAGGAGTCAGCCCACTTCTCACCTGAGAAGCAGAATCAGAAAATCAAAGCAGAAAAAGAGAAGAAGCCTAACTTAGAAGAGGCAGAGAATTAATATAAAATTGTTGCATAATTTTGGTTAAAACTAAATGGAAGAAAGACGTTGCGACTACAAACACATCCGAATGCAAGTCAATATTACAACAACATCATCTATTTTCAAATAATATTTCAGTAAATATTGATTTTCATTACATATAACACAGAATAAATACGTTTACACAGAATAAAAATCTAAAATGAACATATATAGTTACACATTATTCTAATCCATTAATTTATATTTTTAAACCTCTTTTTAGAATAATTGTATAATTATTTAAACATATGCATCATTTAAAAACCAATCTAAAGGCATTTTTTAAATTAAAAGCAATAATACAGACCTATAGAAACCTAACAACCAAAACGCATAAACAACAAAAAAAGCCTTTCTGGCTTAGAAAGGCTTTCCACTTAGTAAATAGTTATTGTATCATACAGTTAATTCACGGAACAGTGCTTCCAGCGATTTTCCCGTTTGTTTCAACGATTCAATGGTATCGTTCGCCACTAGTTTTCCGCGTTTCAGGATAATGGCCCGGTCACAGATGGCTTCTACTTCCTGCATGATATGCGTTGAAAATAATACCGTTTTTTCCTGACCAATAGCCTTGATAACCGACCTGATCTCCACGAGCTGATTCGGGTCTAGCCCCGTCGTGGGCTCATCCAGAATCAATACCTGCGGATTGTGTACCAGAGCCTGAGCCAGCCCTACCCGTTGTCGATAGCCTTTCGAGAGCTGCCCGATGCGTTTATGCTGCTCCTGCCCCAGGCCTACCTGCTCAATTACGTCTTTTACCCGGTGCGTCAGTACCTCCCCTTTCAATCCGTACATTTCGCCAACAAATCGCAGAAACTCTTTTACGTACATGTCCAGGTACAGCGGATTATGCTCGGGCAGGTATCCCAAATGCTTCCGAACGTCCATTGAATGCTGCGTAACGTCATAGCCCGCCACTTCCACCGTTCCACTGGTAGGGTGCAGATAACCCGTAGCAATTTTCATAGTTGTGGATTTTCCAGCTCCGTTAGGGCCCAGAAAACCGACGATTTCGCCCGGCTTCACTTCAAAACTGAGCTGATCCACTGCTTTTTGCGGACCGTATATTTTGGTTAGATCTTTGACAAGAATAGACACGCGAGAAGGCTCTAGTAAATGGAATGTTCTCTAAATCAATTAAGGATGCAAAGTAAAACGCGAAGCCTGGAAAAACTGATATATCTTTCCACAATTCCCAGAATCTCGGCATTTCGTCGACCTCCAGTCTTGAATGCTTAACGGGATTACCTATTTTTACCTGAATATTCACTTCGTCGCGAGCAATTTTCTACTTTTTCTGGAAAGAATAGGTTCATTTTCAGACCCTAAGGCATTGAAACAGTCGAGTGCTCCCATATACCTTATCACGAAACACCTTTAGCAGCCGTGGCCAACGACTCCCTTTTTCGTAAAAAATCAATTCAACAAGTTCTGAACAACGACGCCACGGGCGAGTCACACGGCTTGACCAAAATCCTCGGTGTTCGGGATTTAACCTCGCTGGGAATTGCGGCTATTATCGGAGCCGGGATTTTCAGTACCATCGGTCGAGCCAGTTTTGACGGCGGCCCTGCCGTTTCCTTACTTTTCGTCTTTACCGCGATTGCCTGCGTTTTTACGGCTTTAAGTTACGCTCAGTTTGCCTCGACCGTTCCGGTTTCGGGCAGTGCTTATACGTACGCTTATGTGTCTTTCGGTGAAATTTTCGCCTGGATTATCGGCTGGGCGTTGATTCTGGAATACGCCGTTTCCAACATGGTAGTTGCCATTTCCTGGTCGGAATATTTTACTTCCATGCTGGCGGGCTTCGGTCTTCATCTTCCTGACTGGTTGACCTCCAATCCCTTCTCGGCCAGCGAGGCAGCTCAGGCTTCGGCCCCTACCCTGGGCGGCATAAAGCTGATTCTGGACCTTCCCGCTGGTCTGATTACCGTCTTGGTTACCGCTCTGGTTTACATCGGTATTAAGGAATCCAAGAACGTGAGTAATATGCTTGTAGCTCTGAAAATGGCGGTTATTCTACTGGTCATCGGAGCCGGAGCTTTTTATGTAAAACCCGAAAACTGGTCGCCCTTTGCCCCGAACGGCGTGGGTGGTGTGCTTAGCGGAGTAGCCGCCGTTTTCTTCGCTTTCATCGGATTTGACTCGATCTCAACCACCGCCGAAGAATGTAAAAATCCCCAACGCGACATGCCGCGGGCGATGATCTACTGTCTGATTATCTGTACGATTATGTACGTCTTGATCACGCTGGTGTTAACGGGAATGGTGCATTATAAAGAATTGAACGTTGACGATCCACTGGCGTATGTTTTCCATAAAGTAGGTTTTGATTTCATCGCCGGGGTTATCTCCGTATCAGCAGTAATTGCCATTACCAGTGCATTATTAGTGTATCAGTTAGGTCAGCCCCGTATCTGGATGACGATGAGCCGCGATGGACTGTTATGGCCCATGTTCTCCAGAATTCACCCCAAATTTCATACGCCTTCGTTTGCTACGATTGTAACCGGTTTTGTGGTTGCCATTCCTTCCATGTTTTTCGACATGGGTTTCTTCATTGACCTGACCAGCGTGGGTACGTTCTTCGCGTTTATCCTGGTTTGTGGCGGGGTATTGTACATGGATTATCAGGGCTTAAGCACATATTCCAAGTTTCGAGTGCCTTACGTGAACGGGAAATTTATCGTAGGAATTGGCTTTGTAATTGCCCTGGCCTTTGCCATTTACTCGGGTCATTTTGTACTGGCGATGGAAGAGAAACCGCTGTTATTCGTATTCTGGCTGGTTTTTGCTACGCTTTCGGTGATGAGTTACCGTTATAACTTTTCATTACTTCCCGTTTTAGGCATTCTTACCAACCTCTACCTGATGACCGAACTCGGCATTCTGAACTGGGGGGCGTTTGTGGCCTGGCTTATTATTGGTCTGGTGATTTACTTTAGTTATGGCCGTCAGCATTCAAAACTGGCGAAGTAATTTTTATTCTTTCCCTATAACGCTGAACGTATGATTCGTCGCTTGCTTCTGATTACGTCTATTCTTGGGTATTCCAGCTTTGCCTGGGCTCAAAAGAAAATTCATCATTCAGAAATGGCCCCTGCCCCCATCGGTCCTTACAGCCAGGCTGTGGAAGCCAATGGTCTAGTGTTCGTTGCCGGACAAATCGGAATTCACCCGAACACTAAAAAGCTGGTAACGGGTGGCGTAGAAGCCGAAGTTCCTCAGATTATGGAGAACATTTTAGCCATTCTCAAAGCCGCCCACCTGGATTATACAACATTGTTAATACGACCATCTACGTCAAGGATTTGTCCGATTTTCAACGAATCAACACACTTTACGGAAAGTACTTCCAAAGTAATTATCCCGCTCGTACCACCGTCGGTGTGTCTGATTTACCTGCCGGAGCAAATGTAGAAATTACGGTTATCGCTGCCCGAATGAAATAAAAGAGGTCACAAAAAAAGACGGCTGGGATCTAGCCAGTCGTCTTTTTTATAATTTATAAGTTTCTTTCTTTCGGCTAAGGCCAAAAGCCTTTCCTAACCGTTAAGAAGTTTCCAATCGTTAAAGAACTTATCTCCCGAAACACTCATCGGTAAGCTAGGCTTACGAAGAACTTTGGTGTTTCGAACTGGTTTAAAAACTAAACCAAGTTTGATAAATAAGCGACGAGTAGCGAAGGAATAATTCATGGCTTTTACGGTATTGAATGGTTATAATATCAATGAACGTCTTTAGCTCGTCTGATAGTATTCTTCACATAACTAAAATACTATGCCAAAGCTCTTTTTATCGACGAAAAACCATAAAAAAAGTCTGACCCTCACGAGTCAGACTTTTTTATGGTAGCTCCCTCAGGGATTAATCATTACGGCGACCACCCATTAACAAGCTAACATAGTACAGTAAAGTGGCCAAAGAACCAATGGCAGCTACTACATAGGTGCGAGCCGCCCATTTCAGGGCATCCGCCGCCATCGTGTGTTCCCGAGGAGTTACTGTCCCGGTGCGTTCAATCCAGGCCAAAGCCCGGTTCGATGCATCGTACTCAACGGGAAGAGTAATGAAGCTAAACAGCGTGGTGGCTGCGAATAAAGCTACCCCAATAGCTAACGGAATGGGTGTGGTATTGAGTAAAAAAATACCCGCCAAAATGATCCATTGCATCCAACTGGAAGCAATACTCAGGAAAGGTACCATTGAACTTCGGAATTGAAGCCAACTATAAGCCGTTGCGTGCTGTACAGCGTGACCGCATTCGTGAGCAGCTACGGCGGCGGCAGAAACGCTTCTTCCGTAATAAACGTCATTACTCAAATTTACCGTTTTATCGGCGGGGTTGTAGTGATCCGTCAACTGTCCTTCTACGGATAACACCCGAACATCGTAAATGCCGTTATCATGCAGCATTTTTTCAGCAATTTCTTTTCCTGAAAGGCCATTAGCCAATCCTACCTGAGAGTATTCCGTGAATTTACTTCGCAGTCGCCAACTCACTAACGAACTGACAATCATCACGACTATACCAATTAAATATGCTCCTGCCATAGTTATAGTGATTTATTAACTTGCTTTGCTTGAGTTTGAGGGTTTGATTTTGGTTGAAGTTTGAGTGGTTTGATTCTAATGTAACAACGTTTGAATCAATCACAGAAAGTTAGCCAACTAGATTATACTTTCTCCAACTATATCCAACCCGGGATTCTATCAAACTTCTTCAAACTCATCAAAAGTTATTCTTGATTTTCTCAATTAACGAAGAAGTCGAAAAACCTTGTACTAGGGGTATCGTTTTCACTTCTCCTCCATTACTTAACACAAAATCCGAACCAACGATAGTTTCTACGCTGTAATCGTCGCCTTTGACCAAAATGTCAGGATTAATGGCCTCAATCAGCTCTTTTGGCGTGGGTTCATCAAACAAAATGACAGTATCCACAAAAGCCAGAGAAGCAATCAACCGGGCACGGGCATACTCATTAACTACTGGACGAAGTGGTCCCTTGATTCGGGAAACCGATGCATCGGTGTTTAATCCCAGTACCAGACGATCCCCCAGATTGCGGGCTTTTTCCAGGTAATCCACATGGCCCAAATGAACGATATCGAAGCAACCGTTAGTAAAGACAATTTTCTGGCCGCTCGTTTTCCACTCTACTAACTGGGGAATGGCTTCGGCAACGGTTTTAATCTTGGAAGCGGTATTCATAAGGCTTGCTTTCTATGGACAATACTCGTGGATTAAATCACGATTCTGATTCCTTAATTAACTCTATAATAACTATTCCTCAGCAATTGTTTTCGGGCTAGACCGCGTTAAAAGCGATACAACCAGGAACACTAAGCCAATCGCCAGGGTGCTGATCATTTGCGAACTTTGGATAAAGGTAGCCAGAGTACCGCTGTCAGCTTCGGGTATTTGATAGATGGAATGCAAGGCAAAAGCTACAAACGCATTAAACGAACCCACGCCGCCGGGTGTAGGCAAAATCATGGCTAAGGCTCCGGTCGTTAACGTAGTTAGGGCGACCAGCGGCGACAGATCAGCAAACTTGGGAATGGCGAAAAACAAAACGTAACCCATCAGCCAGTACATGCCCCAGATCATGCAGGTATAAAACAGAAACCAGCCCGGCTGACGGAGATTGCGGATGCTTAATAACCCCGATAACAGCCCTTGGCCTGCCTTGGCAAGTTTCTGAACAACAGCCAGTTGAAGCAGACGTTCCCAAAGAAAGAAGACGGCTATTCCTCCCATCACAACGATTCCTAATACAATCCAGATCAACACCGGCACGCCCGAATCCGATTCTGGAGTAGACGAAGTTGCCCCCTGAATGAATGTCAGTAATCGGTTAAAGTCCAGCAGGAGATTCAGGCCTAGTAATAAAAAGAGAGAAACCACGTCGAAAATCCGTTCGGTAACGACCGTTCCCAAAGACTTTTCAATGGGAATACCATCGCTTTTGTAGAGCGAACTGCAACGGGTTACTTCACCCAGACGAGGGACGAGGTTATTCGCAAAATACCCCAGCCAGACAGCCGTATTGGTGTGAAAGAACGAAGGTGTATACCCCATGGGTTCCAGCAGAATACGCCAACGGGCAGCCCGGCTACCGTGGGCCACAAAGGTTAGTAGAATCATTAATCCAACCCAGCGAAAATCGGCCTGCGAAACATCCGCCCAAAGCTGCTGCGGGTTAATGGTGCCGGAGTGAATGGCAAACCAGATCAAGCCCACAGCCAGGCCTACAAATACTAAATATTGAAGTGCTTTCTTCATTGTTCTTAATTACTATCGACAGGTTCCGGCAAAAATAAACGAGGTGACCCGTTTCCGAATCACCTCGCCCTAAAACTCTTGCGGTCTTTTCATGATCAGAAGAAAAGATTCTTCGCTGAAAAGCTCCTTTTTATTTAACCAAACGATTGTTAGCATCTGGGAATACCACCGTTGGCTTATGCACTTTTGCTTCTTCGGGCGTCATCAGAGCATAAGCCATGATGATAATAATATCTCCCACCTGGGCCCGTCGAGCAGCGGCTCCGTTGAGACAAATGGTCCCACTTCCTCGTTCGCCAACAATGACGTATGTCTCAAAACGCTCGCCATTGTTGTTATTAACAATCTGTACTTTTTCGTTTTCCAGCAGGTTAGCAGCCTCCATTAAATCCTGGTCAATGGTAATGCTACCTACGTAATTCAGCTCCGCCTGCGTTACCCGAACGCGGTGAAGCTTTGATTTCATAATAGTCAGGAACATTCGTGTGTATTGTTTCCAAACCCCCAAACGCGTCAGGGGCCGGCAAAGTTCGGTAAAGTTTTTCAGGAATAGTCATTCGCCTAAAGAAAAGACCTTATCCACTTTGATTCAGTCAAATTAATATCAAATAGAACCTATTTATAAAAAGTCCATTCATTAACCCTTCTAAAACCTATTTTAAATCACTGATACCAAATATTATTCTGCATTATCTTCTTAAAACAGATCTATTATTTCAGGAAGTTCTTAAACAGCCAGATTATAACCAAATCCTACTTCGTACTTAGCGTAGGCATAGAAAAATTATTATTATTTGTGCAAACGGTTGTTCATCCCATAACAAACGTTTGCACATTCATAGAAGCTGCTTTTCGCCGTTTCTGAGCTCTCAGAGCCTATTGCATTCCGTCTTTTGCTTCGTAATTTCATAGCAGAAACACCTGACAATTGCCATTCATTTGCTTTGTTATTAATAAAACTAATGCGGGAAATTACTCTACTCTAAACCTTATTTAATTAGTACCGGAGATACACATAGAACTTTGCTCTGATGGGTATCTCCGCTTTCACCCTGGTGCTGACTGTCTGCAGCATTCACGCCTCCGTACTTGAAATGTACCATTACCAAGCCCATCCAGAAGTGTGCTTAAGGGGAAGATTATATCCCAATTTTTCTGATTGTTCTATTCACTGATCTACTTAAAACCATGAAACAATTCTCCCTTGTTTTACTTGGGCTGATGATAAGTCTGTGCAGTTACGCTCAGCAGTTATCACTCTCAGGAACCGTTCGTGACGATACCGGACAGCCTTTACCGGGTGTAAATATTCTGGTTCGGGGCACCACGCAGGGTACAACGACTAACGCCAACGGTCAGTTTACGCTTCAGGTCAGTTCGGCAGCTACGCTGGAATTCAGCTCGGTGGGTTACCAGACGTTGTCTGTAGCAGTCGAAAATCGCACTTCGCTGGACATTTCCCTGCAAAAATCAGATACGCAACTGAATGAAGTTGTGGTAATGGGGTATAGCTCCACGACGCAGAAAAACATGACGGGTTCGGCTCAGGCGATCACGCCCAAGAACCTGAAAGATGTAACGGCCAACAGCGTTTCACAGATGCTACAGGGAAAAGCCGCGGGAGTGCAGGTGGGAACTAACTCGGGGGATCCACGAAGTGCTCCCAAGATCATCATCCGCGGGGTGGGGACGCTTACGGCCAGCTCTGACCCCTTATACGTGGTAGACGGCGTTATCGGTGGCATTCCGAACCCGAGTGATATTGAATCCATTACGGTCCTGAAAGATGCTTCCGCCACCGCTTTGTACGGAGCAAGAGCTTCCAATGGCGTCATTGTTGTAACTACCCGTCGCGGGGCAGCGGGAAAAACAAAAGTAACCGCCCGCTTCAATAAAGGCGTGGGTCAGTTGAGTCTGGGAAATTTCCGGTTGATGAATGGCCCGGAATTATATGCTCTGCAAAAACAGGCTTTTGAACGCGACCGCCCCGGTCAGAATGTGAATGACTTCTTGCCTACTCCCGAAGCCAATGCGAATACCAACTGGTTTGATCAGGCTTTTCGGACGGCTTCTAATACGTTAGCCGAACTCAACGCCTCGGGCGGATCAGAAAAGAGTCGATTTTTTGTGAGTGGTAACTATTATCAGGAAGAAGGTATTCTGAAAGAAACGGGTCTGGATCGTTTCGGAGCACGGCTGAACTTCAACCATGACGTAACCCATAAACTGCATTTCACCGTTAATGCCGCCGGAACGTATACCCGTGGGTACGACAACAGCGGTGGTTCGCTGTACGGAGCATACACGTATTTGCCTTACGACGATCCTTATTACGAAGGTCAGCCTTATAATCCTATAACCGGGGCCAAACGCTGGTACGGACGCGACAACGCTAACTTCATTTATAACCAGCAGTTTGAAAAATTCAATGAAAACACCCTGGCAGGCGATCTGCTTTTCAAAGCTGAATATGAATTATTACCCTGGCTAACGCTTTCTACAACCAATCGGGCCCAGACCAGCATTTATTACAGTGAAAGTAGCCAGGATGCCCGTGGCAATAGTGCTGCCGACGTGCAGGGCCGTCTGAGTCAGTTCAATAGTCGGAATTACACGTTATTAACCTCCAATTTATTACGCTTCAAACATGAGTTTGCGGGTGGTCACAGCCTCGACGGACTGGCGGGTTATGAATACCAAACCTATTATTACCAATCGCTCGGAGCAACGGGTAAGGGTATTTACTCGGGTCTCGACATTCTGGATGCGACCTCCCAGCCCGAAAGCATCGAAGGAACTAAGACCGATAACGCCTTTTCCTCCTATCTTTTTCAGGCTAATTACGGGTACAACGACAAATATATCGTAACGACCTCTTTCCGGCGGGACGGTTCTTCCAAGTTTGGCCGAAGTAAGAAATTCGGGAATTTCTACGCCGTCGGCTTAACCTGGAACGCCAGTAACGAGGCTTTTCTAAGTAATAATCAAACCATTAGCTTACTGAAATTTCGGGCAAGTTATGGAACCACGGGTAACGCCGACGGTATCAGTGACTATGCCGCTCAGGGTTTATATGATCTGACGGATCAATACGCGGGCGTTCCTTCAGCTTATCCTATTCGCATCGAAAATCCGAATCTTTCCTGGGAAGTCTCCAATAACGCTAACCTGGGGGTAGATCTAACGCTATGGAAACTCCTTTCGATCACCGCCGATGTCTATAACCGACTGACCAATAATCTTTTATTTAATCGGCCTTTGCAGGGAACCAGTGGTTATGCCTACATCACCGAAAACATCGGAGCCGTTCGTAACCGGGGTCTGGAGCTCGTTCTTTCGGGCGACATTATCCAGAAAAAGGATTTTAAATGGCTCATGGAAGTAAACGCAGGCATGAATCGCAATGAGTTAACAGAGCTTTACGGCGATCGCACGTTCGTTGCGAATGGCTTACGCCCCTTTGCTCTGCATCAGCCGCTGAATAGCTGGTACACCCGTCGCTGGCTCGGCGTGGATTCACAAACGGGTAGCCCCACCTGGGAAAAACGAAATACGGACGGTAGTACCAGCTCTACCACAAACTATAACGAAGCCACCCTGCAATTCATCGGCACGAATGCGAACCCCAAACTATTTGGCGGGATTCGGGAAGTTCTTACCTGGAAAAATCTGGAGCTGAACGTCTTCTTTACTTACTCAACCGGAGCCATGATTTACAACGGCGACCGCCAGTTATTCGACAGTGACGGAGCTTATGATCGGTACAGCCTGATGGCTTTATCGAACGGATGGTCCCGCTGGCAACAACCGGGCGATGTCGCTACGCATCCTAAATACGTGCTGGGTGGTAATAATAACTCGCAGCGACCTTCTTCGCGGTTTATTGAAAGTGGTAATTACCTGCGGTTACGTAACATTAGCCTGAGTTACGATTTCCCGTCAGAACTCATGCAGAAGGCCAAACTGGCGGGTCTTCGCCTGACGGCCTCGGCGGATAACTTATTTACCCTCACGAAATTTTCAGGAATTGATCCTGACGTTCCCGGCATGGGCGAAGTAGGGACGAAATATCCCTTCAGCAAAAAGTTTGTCTTTGGTGTTCAACTTAGTTTCTAATTCAGCGATGAAGACTTTTCATACCTTACGAATCTTCCCTCTTTGTCTGGTCCTGCTGAGTTCGTGCAGCATTGACAAAAAGCCTTACGACGGCCTTTCAGAGTCGGAGTTATTAACCAACACCCAAGGCTTGCGGGCCGCTACGGATGGTAACTATTCCATCATCAAGCAACAGGACTATACCCGAAACCTGTACATTATGAATGAGTATCAGGGGGATAATATTACGCTCAGCGGAACAACGACGGATCCTTTATTTCTGACTTACACGTATCGGCATACTTCTGATCAGGCGAATGCCTTACAAATTTACCGGAAAGCCTATGCCGCCATTATTGGCTGCAATAAAGTTATCACAGCGGTTCGCGAAGGGCAATCGACGGAAACGGATCAAATTCTTGGGGAGAATCTTTTTCTGCGGGCCATGATTCATTTCGACCTGGTACGGCTTTTCGGAAGACCTTATACCCAAAGTCCCGAAAGTAATCCCGGAGTTATTATTAAAACGGATTTAACGCCGGATGATAACGCCAGCCGGGCTACGGTAAAGGAAGTATACGACTTCATTGTAACGGACCTCAAGAAAGCGGCAACGCTAATGACGGTTGATAAAACCAGTAGTTATGCTTCGGCAGCAGTAGCTCACGCCTTATTATCAAGGGTTTATTTGTATCAAAACCAAAACGATCTGGCTATTCAGGAAGCGGATTTAGTCATTAACAGCGGACGATATACCTTGGCTACGCCCACGCAGGTTCCTGATTATTATACCCTTGAAAATCAGCAAAATCCAGAAACTATTTTTGCGATTACGCATACGCTGAAGGATGATCGAACCTGGAGTGCCATCGGTTCGATGTATTATACCTCCCCGGGCGGCGTAGGCTGGGGAGAGGTATATGCCTCACAGGCGTATCAGGATTTGATTAATCAATTTTCTAATGATAAACGTCGTTCGTTTCTGGTTCGGAAGTTAACTTCTACGGGTGCTCAGGAAAAGCGAAATGGGATTGATAAGGTTTACATTACCAAGTTTTCCAATCAGGGCGGCATTCCGACTTTAAGTTCTCCCGTAGTGTTACGTTTATCGGAAATGTATCTCAATCGAGCCGAAGCGTACGCAAAAAAGGGCAGAATGAACAGGCCATTGCAGACGTTAATAAAATCCGCACGCGGGCGGGGCTGACGGGTAATGAGCTTTTTACGACTGGTAATCTGAAAGGCTTAGCTACCGTTCTGGACGTCGTATTGCAGGAACGTCGGTTAGAACTTGCTTTTGAAGGACATCGGGCTTTTGATTTGTATCGCAATAACCGAAGTTTGGTGCGGAATTATCCAGGGTATCACAACACCCAAACCGGCCAGCAAACGATTCCTCCCACGGATAAACAGGTAGTGCATTTAATTCCTGAATCAGAAATCGTATTGAACCCGAATCTGAAGCAAAATCCATTATAGTTGTTAGTCTTCGGTTGTTAGTTTTCCGTTTTCTTTACCCTTAACAATCGACCTGGCCGCTGGCAGTATAAGCAGGATGACACTAAGTAACTGCTGCCAGCAAAAAAAGCTGGCAGCGGCAGCGAAGAGATAGACTTGATTTTAAGATCATTTTCTACTGTTCTCTATTTCTTTGCCATAAACTCTCGGTCTATCCGCTGCCAACGTGGCCCGGCCAGCTTTTCGCTGGCAGCATAAGCTGGAAGGTAAGCAAGTCATTGCTGCCAGCAAAAAAGCTGGCAGCGGCAGCGAAGAGAAAGAGACTTGATGTTAAGCTCGTTTCCTGTTTGTCTGTTCTCGATTTCTTTGCTATAACCTCTCGGCCTAGCCGCTGCCAACGTGGCCGCTGCCAGCTTTTCGCTGGCAGCATAAGCTAGAAGGTAACCAAGTCATTGCTGCCAGCAAAAAGGCTGCCAGCGGCATTAAAGAGAGAGGCTCGGTTCAAGAACCGAGCCTCTCTCTTATTCAACTCAAAGCAAAAACTCAAAACATTAACACTCTATTACCATACTTTAAACACTACGCCTGATAAAGGAGGGATGTTGATACCGATGGAATAAGCTTTACCCTGCCAAGCGATTTCTTCGGCCATATACGTTCCATTTTCATACTGACCCGTACCCCAGAAACGAACTGAATCTGAGTTGAAGATTTCGGTATACATTCCTTGCATGGGTACACCCACCCGATAGTTCGTACGCGGAACGGGCGTCATGTTGAGGGCTATTACCAGCGTTTCTTTCGGGCTATTCCCTTTACGCGAATAGACTACTACTGTGTTTTCTTTATCCTGCGTATCTATCCATTCGAAGCCGTCGGCAGTAAAGCTTTTTTCGTATAAGGCTGGCTCTTTTTTGTAGAGAGCATTAATTTCCGAAATCAGGTTTTTCATGCCCTGATGCGGAGCATATTGCAATAAATGCCAGTCAAGCGATTGCGTGAAATTCCATTCGCTGGTTTGCCCGAATTCACCACCCATGAAAATCAGCTTCGTGCCAGAGTGCGTGAACATGTACGTATACAGCAACCGAAGGTTTGCAAAACGCTGCCATTCATCGCCGGGCATTTTAGAAACCAGGGCTTTTTTCCCATACACCACTTCATCGTGCGAAAGCGGTAACATGAAGTTTTCTGTAAAGCCATACACCGTGCTGAACGTAAACTGATCCTGGTGGTACTTCCGGTAAGCGGGATCTTTTTCGAAGTACTTGAGGGTATCGTTCATCCAGCCCATCATCCATTTCATTCCAAAACCTAACCCGCCGGTATACGTGGGACGTGAAACCCCAGGGAAAGCAGTTGATTCTTCAGCAATGGTTTGAGTGTCAGGATACTCCCGGTAGATGATAGTATTTAGTTCCTTGAATAACGAAATCGCTTCCAGGTTTTCTCTTCCACCAAAGACATTGGGAATCCACTCGCCCGCATTCCGTGAGTAATCCAGGTATAACATCGAAGCTACTGCATCAACCCGCAAGCCATCGACATGGTAACGGTCCAGCCAGAAAATAGCGTTTGAAAGCAGGAAACTTCGAATTTCGTTTCTTCCATAGTTGAAAATATACGATTTCCAGTCGGGATGATACCCCTGACGAGGATCTGCGTGCTCGTACAAGTGTGACCCATCAAATCGATAAAGACCCGTCAAATCGCCGGGGAAGTGACTCGGTACCCAGTCAAGCAATACGCCGATTCCGTTCTGATGCAGTTTTTCAATCAGCATCATGATTTCCTGCGGAGAACCGTATTTGGTATTTGCTGCGTAATACCCCGTAATCTGGTAACCCCACGAAGGTTCGTAGGGGTGTTGCATGATGGGCATGAACTCCACGTGCGTGAATCCACATTCCTTGACATGCTCCACCAGACGATCGGCAAATTCAGGAATGCGTAAACGGCGATCGGGTTCATTCGGGTCCCGAAGCCAGGAACCTAAATGCACCTCATACACGGACATCGGGGCATTCAGTTTATTCTTTTCTCCCCGTTCTTCCAGCCATTGGTAGTCCTTCCATTCATACCAGGTATCCCAAACCACACTGGCAGTAGAGGGTGGCTCTTCCCAACGCAGGGCGTAGGGATCGCCTTTTTCCATTTCTTCGCCCGAGTTGGCTACAATGAAATACTTATATACTTCGCCATTGCCTACGTTTGGAATCCATCCCTCCCAAATTCCTGAGCTATCAAGACGAACATATAACCGATGCGTTCCGCGATCCCAGTAATTGAAATTCCCAATGACTGATACGTAACGGGCGTTGGGTGCCCAAACGGCGAAATACGTTCCCGTTACGCCCTCATGCTCCATTACGTGTGAGCCGAATTTTTCGTAGAGTTTAAAGTGTTTGCCTGAAGCAAACAGGTGAATATCAAATTCCGTAAACCGACTGATGGGTTCTACTGGTTTGAAAGTTACAGGTATTTCTGCCGAAACTTCGGGAATAATCTCCTGAGGTTGAGGTTTAGTGTTTGACTTCGCCATAAGGATGGGCTGCAAATGAATAAACGAATCTTTGGGATGAAAAAGATAGCATTACCGACCGGCGTAGGTTCTACTTCCAGTGTAAGTAACTAAAATGAATCGCTTTGGTTAAAAATGCATCATTCTCTTTGTATGATCGTCTGGTTACTTAAAAACGCTGAACCAGTATTTCCACTTGTAAAGCTGCAAAATAGCACTTTCCTGTGAATCTTCTGGGTTGTGCCAAATAAAAGGGGGCGAAGTTATTTCTGAGTCGAAATAACCCCGCCCTCTCTTAAACAAGTGGCCCTAGTTTTACCCAGAGTTGGCTAACCAGTTAACTGCTTCGAGGTGGTTAGCCAAACAAGCCTGCGTAACTATTGTCATTACAATTTTGTCCTTGTAATGACCTTCTTACTTCATTTCAACAATGGTAACCCCTGCTCCACCCCGATCCGGGTGCTCGTCGGTCATGCGGCCTACCTGCGAATACGTACGCAAGTGATTGCGGATGAGCTGGCGTAAAATACCATCTCCTTTTCCGTGAACGATTCGTAACTCAGGATAACCCAGCATGATGGCATCATCCATGAAATTATCAACTTCAACCATGGCCTCTTCGCCACGTCGTCCGCGAATGTCCAGATTAAACGAGAAGTTTACTGCTTTTTCATTAAGGTCAACGCCGGTCAGCTTGGCCCGGGGTTTTTCCTCACCCGTAGCGGCCTTAAATTCTTTACGACTCACTTTTTCGAGGCGATTAACCTTGAGCGTAGTTCGTAAATCACCAATCGCTACGACGGCATCTTTGCCTTTCAGCTCCAGTACTTCACCCACGGTATTCTGGCCTTTCACTCGAACCAGCGAACCCGTCGTAATGACTCCGCCCACTACTTCCACTTCATTCACCGGAGCCGCTTTCGGGGGAACGATCACTTCTTCCTTGAGCTGTTTGCTGGAGAAATCCGTTAACTGCTGACGAATTTCTTTCGTAGCCAGTTTTTCGGCTCCCTGTTCCCGAATTTCACGAATCGTGTTTTCGATCTTCGCATTAGCTTCCCGCAGCAACTCCTTCGCCTGAGCCTTAGCCTCGTTGAGTAAACGTTTTTTCTCGGTATCGAGGTAATTTTTCAGCGTCTGGTATTGTTCGGTTAACTTATCCAGTTCGTTTTGCCGCTGTAAATTCTGAGCATTTCGATCCTGAAATACCTTTTTCTCGATCTCCAGCTCTTTCGAAAGTTTTTCGAAATTAACCTGATGCCGATCCAGCTTCTGGCGGGCCGCATCAAGTACAGGCTTGGGTAATCCAATTTTCCGACCAATTTCAAAGGCAAACGAACTGCCGGGCTTGCCCGTCTCCAGTTGATAAAGAGGTTCCAGGTGTTCGGCATCAAAACGCATGGCTCCATTCACTAGGCCATCCGTCCGGTCTGCGAAGGTTTTCAGGTTGGAATAGTGCGTGTTAATCACGCCATAGGCTCCCGAACGATTGATTTCGTTTAGAATACTTTCAGCAATGGCTCCGCCCAGGCTCGGCTCGGTTCCCGTTCCAAATTCATCGATCAGGAACAACGTTTTCTTATCCGAATGAAGCAGAAAATGCTTCATATTGGTTAAGTGTGACGAATACGTCGAGAGGTCATTTTCCAGACTCTGCTCATCACCGATGTCCATGAATAGATTGCGGAAGAGTCCAATCGTAGAGAAATCATCTACGGGAACCAATAATCCGCATTGGAACATGTATTGAATCAGACCGATGGTTTTCAGCATTACTGATTTACCCCCGGCATTGGGGCCGGAAACCAGCAAAATCCGTTCTTCGTGATCCAGTTTTACGTGCAAAGGCACTACGTTCCGGCCCTGTTTCTGATAACTCATCAGTAGCAAAGGATGCCGGGCTCCGTGCCAGTCAACCAGCGGTTTCTGCACGAAATGCGGGGCATTCGCGTCCATTTCCAAAGCCAGTTTTGCTTTGGCCCGTATAAAATCAACAATCCCAAGGAAGGTGTAGGCTCGCTTGAGTTCTTCGGTATAGGGCCGGACTTTAGAAGTTAACTCCATTAAAATCCGCACAATTTCCCGACGCTCCCGCGATTCCAGTTCCCGGATTTCGTTATTCGATTCTAAGGCATCGGCAGGTTCCAGAAAGACCGTTTTTCCTGAATCGGATTCATCCTGCACGAAACCACGAATTTTGCGTTTATGCTCCGCCACCAGTGGAATTACCATCCGGCCATTCCGCACCGTCATAGTAGCCCCTTCGGGCACCCAGCCGTTTTGCTGAGCTGTCCGAAGCATGGAGTCGAGCGTTCGCCGCAGACGGCTCTGTTCGGCAATTAACTCCCGGCGAATGTGCTGCAACTCCGCCGAAGCATTATCCCGCAGCGACCGCGATCATCGATAATCCGGTCAATCTCTTTCAGTAACTGCGACAATTCATCGCTTTTGCTGCGACGGGGTTTGTCGTCATCGTCTGTTTTACGCTCCTGAAAAGCCTGCGTGGTCAGCTCCCGTAAGTGCGGAAAACTGGGTTCTTCTTTAGTCTCAAAAAATCGCTGAATGCTCTGAATCGTTCGCAGCGATAATTTAAGATCAAAGAATTCTTCTTCGGTTAAAAAAGCCCCTTCAATACGAGCTTTGGCAATTTGCTGGTTAACATCAATGTAATTTGACTGCGGAAAATCGGGCTCGTGAGCCACGACTTCCTTCATTTCTGCTACCTGCCCGACCATCTTCTGAATCTGGTCAAAGCGGTCAGAAAAGCGTATTTTCTCCACAAACGACCGCCCCAGCGAAGACAGACAAGCCTCGCTAAGCATCTGACGAATCCGGTCGAATCCGAGTTTTTCTTCTATGTTTTTAGGATAAAGCAACGTAGTTGAGTTGTTTGTTACTGGTTGTTTGTTGTTGGATTAAAAAGGGCGTTTAGCCAGGTTACAAAACGAATGGCTAATTCGTGGTTGTGATTCAGATACGATTTGGTAATAGCCAAACCCATTGGCGTTCCGGGATCTTCCTGCCAGGCTAACCAGGTATGTATTAAAGCCTTTGCTTTGTGAACATCTTTATAGATAGCTTTTCGGGGAATTGCTTCTATTTCAGATAATACTCTTTCTACTTCCACTAATAATTGATCCTGTTCAGGTATTAATACTTTAGCGAAATCTTCCAGCATCCCCGAACTTTGTAAGTTATCAGGCATCAGCCATATACCTAAACGTGGATAGTAACTGGAAGATTCAATGATAGTACCTTCACTATTAGGTTTCTCAGGCAAATCATAATCTAATTTTTTCAGTTGATCTTGTAAACTTCTCCAACGCCCAGTCAAATCAGTATCCGCATCAAGAATTATCCCTACTATTAAGTTTGATTCAAATCGTAAACGTGTAGGAAGTTGATCTTGCAATTTCTCAATACCTTCACAATCTATTACTTCAAATGTTTTAGCAACAGAATGCTTTTTACAAAGCGTCCAAACTACATGTTGATCATCATTACCCTCTACCAATAATTTTGCCTTGAGCTCTTCTTTTATCTTCATTAGCGTGGGTCAATATCATTTTCAACAATTATTTCCAAATCTTCTGCATCGGCGGTTTCCTGTTTGATATCTCCATCTACATTTATTAGCTTAATCAACTGGCTGTCTTTATAGCTTTCATTACTGTTTACAATAGATTCAAATGCTTTAATTGTATCATTACTATGCGTAGTAGCAAAAACCTGAATATTTAATTTATCGGCTAATTGAAAAATAATCTCCCACAGTTTTTCCTGAACGGAATAATGTAAACCATTTTCAAATTCGTCGATTATAAATGTTCCATTCTCACAGACGACCATTGAAAGAATGATTTTCAATACTCTATTAATACCATCTCCCATACTCCGAAGTGGTACTGGCATTGATTCATTTTTTAATCTAACATAGGGTTTTCCAAGATTGTCACCTGCATATGATAGTTGTTCTATTCTTGGTTCTACTATTTTTAATGCATCAATTACATACTTCTCTTTTTCAGTTAAAACAATTGCTCCCCAATGTATTCTGTCTGAAGACTCAGATAACGGATTAAAACTGGATGACACAAACCCGCATGTATTATTTAACTTTTTATTAATTTCTGATCTTTGCCCATAATTAGTATTACCACTGATAGGTAGAGCCATATAATCTATATCTTTCCCTACTCTCAATCCAGCAAATACCTCAGTTGAAAATGATAGTCCTGGAATTTCGTCTTTTTTTGAGGCTATTTTAAATTCATTATTTTCGTTAAAATACGATTCAACTATATGTAATTCAAAAATACCTCTATTTGAACTAATAAATATACTTTTCCCATCTTTCAAATATTTATCTATTTCTCTGTTATAAAACAAAGACAAAAAATGAATTTCATTAAGTTTGTTAAATACTATTTGAGGATTGTTACTAGCTTCATTAATAATTTTCAAATCAGAAGAAAAATCAATTTCTCCTCTAATCATTTGGAAATTAATAAGTCTAATAAAAAAATTATTACTTCCGAAAATAATATATATCGCTACCGCCTCCAACAAACTACTCTTCCCCGTATTATTCTTTCCAATCACCAGATTAACCCGACCTAATTTCGGGATAACCAGATGACGTAGGTTTCGGTAGTTTTTAATTTCTAAGGAATGAAGCATCGCTTAAGTAGTTATTTTATTCAATCATTCTCTCACTCAATTATTCAAAACTGAATCAGCAATTTGCTGTACCAGCACTTCGTTGATTCTCACGTAACTTTCATGTGTCCATCCGGCTACGTGGGGGGTAAAAATAACGTTGGGTAACTGGACTAAGGTATCAAAAACTTCATCCGGTCCGGCAGGTAACTGGTGCAGTTTTTCATTTTCCAGCACATCCAGACACGCCCCTAACACCGCTCCTGATTGTAAACCTTTCAAAACCGCCGCCAGTTTCACAATTTCGCCCCGCGAGCAGTTGATCAAGTAAAATGGCTTTTTGAATTGAGCAATGAATTCTTCCTTCACCAGATAATTCGTCTCTTCCGTCAGCGGGATGTGCAGACTCAATACGTCGGCTTCTTCAAAAATCTGCTCCATCGTAGCCTGCTCGGCGTAGGCATCGGAATAGTTGTCGCGGTATTTGTCATACGCCAGCACCTTCACATTAAAGCTACTCAGGCGTTTGGCAAAGGCCGAACCGTTATGTCCATAGCCAATCAATCCCACCGTTTTACCGCCCAGCTCGGTCCCACGATTGGCTTCACGTAACCAGATTTTCTGACGTACTTCCCGGTCAGCCGTGTGAATGTGGTTCATCAGAGCCAGTAACATGCCCATGGCATGCTCGCCAACAGCATCCATATTACCCGCATTGGCAGCAAAGAGACGAACCTGATGCCGGTCACACGCTTCTTTGTCAATCAAATCCAGCCCAGCTCCGGCTCTGCCAATGAATTCCAGTCTGGAAGCAGCCTGCAAAAAGGCTTCGTCCACCCGCGTTTTATTACGGATCATCAGTCCTTCGTAGGAGCCAATCTGCTCCAGAATCTCTTCGCGTTTGGCTTTAGGTTGATAGCTATAGTCAAACCCCGCCGTTTCGAGCATTTCAAACAGACTGGGGTGCATTTCATCACAAATGAAAATTTTCTTCATGGTAAAGGGGGCTCAGTCGTTGAGCTGAGCTTTCATAACATTCAAAAAGTAACGGTGCCTGCTTAGGATAACCTCAATAGCAATCTCCAAAGTTCGCTCGATTTTATAAAAAAACCAGCAATCGGGGTTGGGTTTGAATGGTTTGATCTAGTTTGAAGGTTTGAGTATTGTTTGAGGTGGTTTGATCTAGTTTTGAGTAAAGTTTGAATGTTTGATCATTGTTTGAGTGATTTGATTGGCTTTTGAACGTCAGATAAGTGAGCGTTGTGTCCTCTAGCTATTGATTGGATACTCAGTGAAACCTGGTCCTCAGTAGCTTTCAAACCTTTTCAATCAGTTATCAAACGCTCAGTCAAACTTCCTCAAACTTTCAAACTACCTCAAACGTTTAAACCTTTTCAAAC
The DNA here is from genome assembly GCF_002838835.1 of Siphonobacter sp. SORGH_AS_0500. Classification (GTDB taxonomy): domain Bacteria; phylum Bacteroidota; class Bacteroidia; order Cytophagales; family Spirosomataceae; genus Siphonobacter. The sequence goes on along the minus strand of NZ_NHPP01000006.1, from coordinate 261,575 downwards.
TACATCAATCTCCCTTTATTCGGCTTAGAATTTCCGAAAAATCCGCGAACTGGTCTAATTCTTAGGTGGATGGTGTAACTTCGCTTTACGAACTGCTTATTTACGTCAGAAAATGGAATAATCTGACCGGATGAAATGATATGAGCGAGCAAGCACAAAAGCCGATAATCGGCATCAGTATGGGTGATTATAACGGCATTGGCCCCGAGGTAATTCTCAAGGCCTTGCATGGAAACCACCTTAATAAACACTTCACGCCCGTGATTTACGGATCGATGCGGGTTCTGAATCGTTACAAGCACTTGTACGATATGAAAGACTGGCAACTGAACCCGGCTCCTACAGCCGATCAGTTGAATCATAAAATGGTAAACGTGATTACCTGCTTTGATGACAGTCAGACCAATGTCGAACCGGGTAAAGTGCAGCCGGAGGCCGGACAGGCAGCCTTTCAAAGTTTGTCCAAAGCGGTAGAAGACCTCAAAGCTGGTCTGATTTCGGCTCTGGTCACGGCTCCGATCAACAAGTATAACATTCAGTCTGAGGAGTTTAAGTTCCCCGGCCATACGGAGTATCTGGCGGAAGCTTTTCAGTCCTCTGAATACCTGATGTTCATGGTTTCAGAACGTCTGAAAATTGGTGTAGTTACGGGTCACGTTCCACTGGGACGGGTTCGTTCCAACATTAGTCAGGAGGCCGTTTCCAAGAAACTCAATCAGATTATCAAGTCTTTACATAAAGATTTTGGAATCAACAAACCTCGTATTGCCGTCCTGGGCCTGAACCCACACGCAGGAGAAGACGGACTGCTGGGGAATGAAGAAAAAGAAGTCATTATTCCGGTTATTGAACAATACCGTAAAAATAACCATCTGGTGTACGGACCTTTCCCCGCCGATGGCTTCTTTGGAGCGAGTAACTGGAAGAAATTCGATGCCATTCTGGCCATGTATCACGATCAGGGGCTCATGCCTTTCAAGATGCTGGCCTTTGAAGATGGCGTTAACTTTACTTCGGGTTTATCCATCGTTCGCACCAGCCCTGACCACGGCACGGCTTATGACATTGCCGGAAAAAATCTGGCGGATCACAGCTCGATGTTACATGCCATTTATACGGCCCTTGACATCGTGCGTAACCGGAAACAGTGGGATGAAATTGAAGCAGATAAGGCCGAACGGGCTAATGCGACTCCTCCCCTAATCGAAATCCCGACCCAAGAAGAACGCGATCCCAAATTGGACGATGAGATCCCTCGCGAGCGTCCGCAAAGTCGGGAAGAGCGTCCGCAGCGGGAGGAGCGGAAACGAGATAATCGCCCTGCCCGCGAAGAGCGTCAAAAACGGGAAGATCGTCAGCCTCGCGAAGAACAGGTAATCGTTGCTTCAGAAGAAGTGATTATCGAAGTAACTCAGCCTACCACTGATGAGGTAATCGAAACTACCTTACCTACCCTAGCGGAAACGCCCGTTACGGAACAACCTTCGCAGGCTCAACAGCCGCGTCGGGAGGAACGTCAGAATGATCGCCCCCGCCGGGAAGATCGTCAGAACCGTAACAATCGTTTCCAGCGTAATACGAATCAGGAACGGCAAAACGATCGTCAGAATCGTTCGGAGCAACCCACGCCACCAGCGGCTACGAATTCGGAAGATTCTCAACAACCCCGCGAGCGTCCCCGTCGGGAAGATCGTCAGAACCAGAACCGTGCAAATCGCTTCCAGCGTAATACGAATAACCAGGAAAAACGGGAAGAACCGCAAAACCGTCAGGAACGCCGGGAAACTCCTCGTCAACCCAAACCGGGTTACCAGCGAAATCAGGAAACACCCGAAGAAACCCAGCGAAAACTGCTGGAAATCTCGCAGTCGTTACTATTTGCAAAAACGCCCTCTAAACCTAAAACAGACGAGAACCCTGAAGCATAAGCCGTTCCCGTTATTATCCGTTTTGTTATGTTAAAATCCATGACCGGCTTTGGTCGGGGCGTGCTTGAAGCAGATGGCTTACAGGTTACTGCCGAAATTAAAACTCTAAATTCCAAAGGTTTAGATATTTTTTGTCGATTACCCCGTAGCTTATCCAGTCGGGAAATTGAATTACGTAACCTGTTATCTACGGAACTGGAACGCGGTAAAATTGAACTTTCCGTACAGGTCGTCAAGACGGCTCAGGCAGAAGCTTCGGTTTCGGTGAACCGCCCTCTGGTCAAGACTTACTTTCAGGATTTGCGAGAAAGTTTTTACCACGTAACGGAGTCGTTCGATGATCTGGAAATGTTCAAAATTGCCATGACCTGGCCCAATGCGTTAAATACGGAAACCGTGACGGAATCCTCTGATGACGAGTGGCAGACGGTTTTACAGGCCGTTCGCGTTGCTCTGACTGAATGCCAGGAATTTAGAAACCGGGAAGGTCAGGTATTAACAACCATTTTTGGAGATTGCATCAACGGCATTGAAAATGGTTTGAAGCAGGTAGCTGAGCAGGATAGCCTGCGAATTCCGGCTGTTCGGGAGCGGTTACTTAAGAGTATTACCGACTTGCTCGGCGAAGATGGTTTCGATAAAAATCGCTTTGAACAGGAATTGGTGTATTACGTTGAAAAATACGACATCGCCGAAGAAAAAGTTCGCCTTCAGACCCACCTCAATTACTTCCGGGAAGTACTGAAAGAAGGTAACGGTAAAAAGCTTGGCTTCATGGCTCAGGAGATTGGCCGGGAGATTAATACCATCGGTTCAAAGGCCAACGACGCTACGATTCAGCATTTAGTAGTGGGGATGAAAGATGATCTCGAAAAGATAAAAGAACAGACGGCAAACGTATTATAAGCCGATTTACCGAAACGCGGGGTACGGAATTTTATTCCTTACTCCGCGTTTTCTTTTAGCCTTTTTAAAGTACTTCTTATGCCTCTGTCAACCGAATTTTATGAACAACCCTCGCTGGATTTAGCCCGAAATTTATTGGGATGTGTGCTGGTCCATGAAAGTCCAGAGGGCCGTACGGCGGGTATTATTGTTGAAACAGAAGCTTATCTTACGGGTGATCCAGCCTGCCACGCCTATCGTAACAAAACCACCCGGAATGCTCCTATGTTTGGTCCCGTGGGCATGATTTACGTTTATCAGATTTACGGTCAGTATTATTGCGTAAATATTTCCAGTGGTGGAGAAGGCATAGGCGAAGCGGTATTGATTCGGGCTTTGCAACCTACCGAAGGACTGGAGTTGATGGCTCATCGCCGCATTGCTGCCCAGCAGCGTATTCAACAATTTTTCGGAAAAACTTACGCCGAACGAACGTTGAAACCCACGCAGTTATGCAAAGGCCCGGCCAGTCTGGTACACGCCATGGGCATACATAAAGAAATGAATTACTGGATGATTCAGGACAGTCCACTTCGTATCGAACCAGCGATTCTTCATGATTTTGAAGTCGTGCAAACGACCCGTATCGGTATTAAGGTTGGCGTAGAGTTGCCCTATCGGTTTTACATCAGAAATAATGCTTTCGTTAGTAAAAAAGGATAGCTTGTTTTTATCTTGCTACCATGAATTCCACCTACTCCATTCATGTATATCCATTTCCAGAAACCGTTTCGCAACCACTCTTCGAACGATTTCTTTTTAACGAAACATCCCACCTGAAAACTCAGGCCCAACCCGGCGATCAGGTGCTTACTTTTTTATTAGAAGGAGACGGCTTTACACACGCCCGACTAGTCATTTTCATAGTTAATGACAAGGGCATGAGCCCCCGACGAGCTACTTTCGGCGGGATTGAAAGTTACCCGGAAATTCCTTCGGAAACGCTTCTATTTTTTATTCAGGGAGTTCTCGATCATTTAAAAAAACAAGGCCTTACTCGTCTATTGATCAGGTCTTTACCCGATGGATTAAATCCTGAATTAGCCGCTCTCTTACACCGTAACTACCTTCAGGCGGGTTTTACGGTCATCACAACTGAGCTAAATCAGCATCTTCCCGTTAACGAACCATCTATTGACCACCTTCTACACAATTCTACGCATCGTCGTTTGAAGAAAAGCCTTCGGGAAGGGTTGCATTTTGAAGAATGGCTGAACCCGGACTGGGCCATCGTTCACGCTTTTATTACCGCCGCCCGCGAACGGAAGCAGCGTCCCATGACCATGTCGCTGGAAACTTTGTTCGCATCTGTAACTCAGTTACCAAACGTTTTTCAGGTTTTTACGGCTCGCTTTCAGGGAAAACTTGCTGCCCTGGTGGTCACCGTTCAGATTAATGAAAGAATTCTTTACACCTTATACCCAGCCGACGCTGCTGAATTTCTGGACTTAAGTCCTTTGATTTTGGTCAACGTCGGACTTTATCAGTATTGCCTTACTAATCAGTATCAGATTCTGGATTTGGGTATTTCTACAGAAAATGGTGTTCGTAACGAAGGATTAATCCGATTCAAGAAAAACTTAGGAGCGATTACTTCGGAAAAACATAGTTACCAGTTTTTGTTTGAATAGCTATCTCCTTTTCTAGGCCAGACACGATGAATTGCGTCTCTGCCTTAGGAACTGTATAAAATTCTACGTTTTGCGGTTATTCATCCCTTTTTGCTGCGTCTCTATCTACTCTCTTTAGCCACAAGTATTACTTCGTGCCTTTCTACGCGTTCTTACTACAGTTTGCACAGCATTCGTTTCGGGTGCAGATACACGTATTCGTTTTGCGTGAAGTATAGAAAAAGGTTGAAGGTTCATCGGAATGCCACTTGTCCATGACAAGTGGCATTTTCATTACTCGAAAAATTCAACCAAACACACGAAAAACCCTATTTCCCTGACAGTACGGGATGGTGAAAACCCCGGAACTTCCCTAGCTTTGAGCATTAAGTATACCTCTACATCTTAATTTATGCAGGCTCTCTTAGGTGTTATTTTTCACTTCATTGGCGGTTTCGCTTCCGGTAGTTTTTATATTCCTTTCAAACGGGTGAAAGCTTGGGCCTGGGAAAGTTACTGGATTATTGGCGGTTTATTTTCCTGGTTAATCGCTCCTTACGTAGCTGCCTGGCTGACTATCCCAGATTTCATGTCTATTATTAAAAGTACTGATTCGGATACGCTTTTATGGACGTATGTGATGGGGTTACTCTGGGGAATTGGCGGACTTACTTTTGGGTTATCTGTTCGTTACCTGGGTTTATCCTTGGGGCAGTCCGTAGTATTAGGCTTCTGTTCCGTTTTCGGGGCTTTGATTCCTCCCGTTTACCGTGACCTGTTCACTTCCACTACCGAGGGCACTATTACTCAAATGATGAACGCTACGGGTGGCCAGGTGGTATTATTGGGCGTGGTAGTTTGCGTAATCGGTATTGTGATTTGTGGCAAAGCGGGGGTGATGAAAGAAAGTGAACTTTCTGAGGAAGAAAAGAAAGCCAGTATTCAGGAATTCAACCTCTGGACGGGCCTCGTCGTTGCTACCTTCTCTGGTATCCTAAGTGCCTGTTTTAACTTCGGGATTGAAGCCGGAAAACCCATGGCTGTCAAAGCCGTTGCGGCGGGCTGTAATCCTTTATTTCAAAATAACGTCATTTTCGTTGTCGTACTCTGGGGCGGTCTGACGACTAACCTCATCTGGTCTGTTTTGCTGAATATTCGCAACAAAACGTACGGTAACTATACTGATTCAAAAACGCCTTTACTAAACAACTATATCTTCTCAGCTCTGGCTGGTATCACCTGGTTTTTACAGTTCTTCTTCTATGGAATGGGGGAAAGTAAACTGGGTAACGGAGCCAGTTCCTGGATTTTGCATACGGCCAGTATCATCATTATCTCTAATCTTTGGGGCCTATACCTAAAAGAATGGAAAGGCGTTCGTCCGGCTACGTTCCGCACCATTCTGACGGGCATTGGCGTTATTATTCTTTCCGTCATGATTGTAGGTTATGGTAATTACCTGAGCGAATAGTCCTGTCCAAAACAAAAAGCCCCCGGTTATTTGAAGTAACCGGGGGCTTTTTATGAAACGGTAAGGATCATGATTCACCTACTGCGGGCAAATCGCTGGTATCTGATAATTCGGGCGGGGCAATGATTTTGCCCGTTTGCCGGCCATACCAGATAAGTCCGCCAGACATGATAACGTTTGTGGCTATGATCGTAAATAATAATACGCCGCTGAAATCCGGTAACACCATTGTTGCCGGGATACCGAAGAATATTAATACCGTAATCAAACCCCGGGGTGCAATGAATACTTCTGGTAACAGAGGAATATTAAGTATCCACTTCAGATACATGGCCCGCATGGCGTACAAACACACTACCATAATACCGCCAATCAGCCAGACTTTGGGGTTGGTCAGCGAAGCCAGATCAATAGAGAAGCCAAAGAGAACGAAAAAATAAGTTCGAATCAGAAAGGCACTTTCCGCCGTAATGGATTTAAAAATGGGTAACTCTTCCTCCAGTTTTTCCTGAGCCAGGTATTTCTGCAGGAACGATGGAATCACCAGATTTATATTGTTCATCATCAGACCAAAAGCCAAAATCAGTAACAATGGCGAAAGGTGAAAGAGCTTGGCCAATGAATAAACCAGAATTAACAGAGCAATAATCAAAAAGAATTTAACGTGCTGAGTAATGCGACTCGTGAGGTACACCAGAACAATGCAGCCCAGCGTACACATGACCAGAATTAAAACGACCTCACCCAAAAAGTGTCCTAAAGACCCCCAGGTGAAATCGTCGTTAACCAAGACAAAATTGAACAGCATGATCCCCAGAATATCCGAGAAAGAACTTTCATAGGTAATAAACTCCTTCTTATGCGGATCTGCCAAATGAGCTACACTGGGAATGGCAATGGCACTGCTGATTACGGCCAGTGGCACGGCATTGAGTAAGCCCCGATGAAAATCCCCGTAGGCTATGGCCAGCGGAGTGGCCATGGTAAAAGCGGTAGCCAGCAAAATGCCCAAAGCCGCCGCCAGCGACTGCCAGATTAACTTACTTTTTTTCCGGTCGAGTTCTAGCTCCATGGCTCCTTCGAGCACAATCAGAATCAGTCCAACTGTTCCCAACACGGGTAAAATATCATTGATTCGGCCTAGCGTAAACCCTTTGCTATCGGCAAACAAACGCATGCCTATTCCCAGGCCAATCAGCAATAATACCGACGGAATATTAGTTTTCTTTGTAATAAAATTGAACAGATAAGAAATCAATATCAGACTACTACTGATGATCAAAACCCAATTGGAATTCATTCGCTGAAACTTTTATGAGGACAATGTGATTGTAGCTATATCCCTGGTTGCATACATAAAAAATCATACAGAGCGGTCGGTCTCTTCCGCCCGCTTCACGGCCCTAGTTATTGATCTAACAAAGTACTTTTGCCGGTATCGCCAGTATTAATTTGAGTAAAAATAATCTTTTCTCAACGTGACGGAAGAAAAAGTTAGTGGTAAGATCGTAGACTGGGACATCATCAAACGATTGTTTCAGTTTATCAAGCCTTACCAAAGGAGATTTATCAGCCTGGTGGCTCTGATATTATTGGGAGCAATTCTGGCTCCTTTAACCCCACTATTGATTCGTTATACCATTGATCATCACATCACTACAGACGATCACGCGGGCTTAACTACCATGATGGCCCTCATGATTGCTGTATTGGTGGTTCAGGGTATTACTCAGTTTGCCAACAGTTATTTATCCGGCTGGTTAGGCCAGACCATTATTCGAGACATTCGGGTACAACTTTATGAAAAAATCCTTTACCTGCGTTTAAAGTTCTTTGACGATACCCCCATTGGTCGGCTCGTCACCCGCACCATTTCTGATATTGAAACCCTGGCCGACGTTTTCTCGGAAGGCCTGGCCAATATTGCCGGTGATATTCTTCAGTTGATCCTGATTATCAGCGTTATGTTCTACACCGATTGGCGGCTTTCGTTGATCAGTTTGAGTACCGTTCCTCTGATGCTGGTATCCACTTATATCTTCAAAGAAAAAGTCAAGAAGTCCTTCAATATTGTTCGGACAGCCGTTTCTAATCTAAACTCGTTTGTTCAGGAGCACATTACGGGCATGAGTATCGTGCAGATTTTCAGTGCTGAGCCCATTGAACACCAGAAGTTTGAAGCTCTCAACAAAGAGCATAAAGATGCCAACATTAAGTCCATTCTTTATTACTCGGTGTATTACCCGGTTGCAGAAGTCATCTCGGCCATGGCGACGGGTTTAATTGTCTGGTACGGAGCGAAAGAGGTTATTGGCCTGACAACAAGTTACGGTACGATTACGGCCTTCATCATGTTCATTAACCTGTTCTTTCGCCCCATTCGCATGCTGGCCGATCGCTTCAACACCCTTCAAATGGGCGTAGTCAGTACCGACCGGATTCTGAAACTGCTGGATTCGGATGAGTATACCCAGAACGAAGGTACCTATACACCCGAAGAACTGCACGGTAGAGTAGAATTCCGAAACGTATGGTTTGCTTATAATGAACCGGAATTTGTTTTGAAAGACATTAGTTTTACCGTTGAAGCGGGTAAAACCATCGCTTTAGTCGGGGCTACGGGAGCGGGTAAGTCTTCAACGATTAACCTCTTAAGCCGTTTTTACGAAATTCAGAAGGGGCAGATTCTCATTGATAATGTCGATCTGAAAAATTATGAACTAGGCTGGCTCAGAAGCCGGATTGGCGTGGTCTTGCAGGACGTTTTCCTGTTTTCGGATACCATTGAACGTAACATTACCCTCGGCGATCCGAGCATTACCCGGGAACAGGTGATTGAGGCTGCCAAGCTGGTCGGAGCTGATGAATTTATTCAGAAGTTACCCGGTACCTACAGCTATAACGTTATGGAACGCGGAGCCACGCTTTCGGTGGGTCAGCGTCAACTCATTTCGTTCGTTCGGGCACTGGTTCGTAACCCCCGCATCCTGATTCTGGACGAAGCCACTGCTTCTGTCGATACCGAAACCGAAGAACTGATTCAGAATGCCATCACGAAATTGATGAAAGGCCGAACGGCTATTGTTATTGCCCACCGACTGAGTACGATTCAAAACGCTGATCAGATTCTGGTGTTGGAAAAAGGTAAGATCGTCGAGGCAGGTAATCACGAAGAGTTACTGGAAAAAGAGGGGCATTATGCGAATTTGCACCGGATGCAGTATAAGGAATTAGTGTAGGGTTTTGAGTTAGGGGTTTATATTAGGGCTGGTGAATACACCAGCCCTAGCTTTTTGTAAACGTTTCTGTCGCCATGGTTGGTGTCACCACCAACCATTACTCCTTCTCATAACAAGCCTTACCTAACTACAAAATGGCTGGTGAAGACACCAGCCATGGCTTTGAAAATAACCCCAGCGGGGTTAAATACGAATAGCCCCGGATGCTAATCCGGGGTAACTGTAGATAGGACAAAACGTTAGTTTTTTCGCCATGGTTGGTGTCACCACCAACCATCACTCCTTCTCATAACAATCCTTACCTAACTACAAAAATGGCTGGTGTCTTCACCAGCCATGGCTTTGAAAACAACCCTAGCGGGGTTAAATACAAATAGCCTCGGATGCTAATCCAGGGTAACTGTAAATAGGACAAAACGTTAGTTTTTACACAAGTAGATTATTACTACCCCTGCCTTTCTGCATTATCACTCGGATGTATCCAGAACAGAGCTACCAATAAATCAACCCTGCCGGGGTTAGCGTTTTACACTGAAAACTCCAAACTCTATCGTATTTTTGCGTTCGTGAGTAAGAAAACCAAATATTACGTAGTCTGGCAGGGACGGCATCCGGGGATTTTTGATAACTGGGAAGACGCTAAAGCTCAGATTGAGGGCTTTAATGGAGCTCAGTATAAATCCTTTGAAGACAAACAACAGGCCGTTATGGCCTTTCGGGAAAATCCCCGGAAGTACATCGGTACGGCTAAAAAAGTCGAGTCAACTCCCAAGAATTCGGCCCTGGTCGGAAAGCCCATTACCCCTTCCCTAGCCGTCGATGCAGCCTGGAATACGGCTACTGGCGTTATGGAATATCAGGGCGTTGAATACCCTTCCGGCACGCTGATTTTTAGAATGGGACCTTTTGCCGACGGCACGAATAATGTCGGCGAATTTCTGGCGATTGTCCACGGATTGGCTTACCTCAAAAAAGTAAACAGTCAGCTGCCGATATACTCCGACTCCAGAACGGCCATTAGCTGGGTTCGTAACAAAGTCGCCAATACCAAACTTCCCGAAACGGAAGCCAACAAAATCCTGTTTGAATTAATTGATCGGGCTGAAACCTGGTTGAAAAATAATACGTATTCAACCAGAGTACTCAAATGGGAAACCGAATACTGGGGTGAAAATCCCGCCGATTTCGGACGTAAATAATTCCCCTTTTCATTGTACGCACTTACGTCATGGCCCGTAACTCTTTCTTTACATTCAAGCAATTTACCATTCATCAGGACCAGACTTCGATGAAAGTCTGTACGGATGCCTGCGTGCTGGGAGCCTGGACAAAAGTTACGAACACACATTCCATTCTGGATATTGGTACCGGCACCGGCCTTTTACCGCTCATGCTGGCTCAACGCATTCATGAAGCAGAATATCGGATTGATGCCGTAGAAATTGATGCAAACTCAGCCGAACAGGCTCGACAAAATATTGCTCTGAGTCCCTTTGCCTCGCAGATTACTGTCATTGAATCGGCAATTCAGACACTAGAAGTAGACCGGAAGTATGAATTAATCATTTCAAATCCTCCTTTTTTTCAAAATTCCTTACGCTCACCGAAAGAAGGACGTAATCGAGCCGCTCACGACGAACGTTTAAGTTTTGCGGAATTAGCTCAGGCGGTTCATCGGCATTTATTACCCTCAGGAAGATTTACGGTTTTATTACCCGTTTTCGAAACTGAATTGTTAAGTAAAGAATTAGCCCCTTTGAATTTTTATCTACAGGAACAGCTAGTTTTGAAAAATTCCCCGGCTAAAGCTCCCTTCCGACTGGTCTCAACCTTTAGCAAAAGTCAAAATCGGAAGGAAATTCCAACAGAAACGCTTTGTATCCGCAATGAAGCGGACGAGTACACGCCGGAATTCGTAAATTTGCTAAAAGATTATTACCTGATTTTCTAAATAAACCCTCAGAGTAGATCAAATTTGTACCTGTTCACGTTACTCTACATCTGAATTTTCGCTGAGTTTATTTAGAAAACTTTCATTCACAGGATATTACGAGAATGCCACCATACCTTTATCAGTTATCCATTGTCATCCCCCTGTACAATGAAGAGGAATCACTTCCTGAACTTTGTGCCTGGATTGAGCGGGTAATGAATGAACATCAGTTTACGTATGAAATCATTCTGGTGGATGACGGTAGTAACGATCACTCCTGGCGGGTGATTCGCCAGCTTTCTCTCCAGAATCCGCACATTCGGGGCATGCGTTTTAGCCGCAATTATGGGAAATCAGCCGCTTTATATACGGGTTTTCAGGCCGCTTTAGGTCAGGTAATTATTACGATGGATGCTGACCTACAGGACAGTCCCGAGGAAATTCCTGAACTGTATCGCCTCATTACTGTCGAAGAATACGATCTTATCTCGGGCTGGAAGCAGAAGCGTTACGATCCACTTTCCAAGACGCTTCCAACTAAATTATTCAATGCCGTTTCCCGCTGGGTTTCGGGTGTTCAGTTGCATGACTTCAATTGTGGACTGAAAGCCTATGACGCTCCTGTGGCGAAATCCGTACGTTTGTACGGCGAAATGCACCGCAATATTCCCATTCTGGCCAAATGGAATGGCTTTTCAAAAATTGGAGAAAAGGTAGTACAGCACCGGGCCCGGAAATATGGCAAAACCAAATTCGGGTTAGAGCGTTTTATATACGGATTGCTGGATATGCTCACGATTGTGTTCGTCAATCGTTTTGGGAAGCGACCCATGCATTTATTTGGTACTTTTGGAGTAATTTCGTTTTTACTTGGATTTGTCGCTACGACTTGGCTGGGTATTGATAAGATTTACAGCGTTGCTGCAGGGCATAAATTTCGCAACCTGACTGACGATCCGAAGTTTTTCCTGGCCTTAACAGCTATTATTGTAGGCTCACAATTATTTCTGGCCGGTTTTCTCGGTGAGTTAATGGCTTCCAATGCTGAACGAACTACCGAATACAAGATTCGGGAAAAAGTAGGAATGGAAGAAAAAGTATAAGTGTTCTAGTGCTGAGTTATTTATAAAACATATTTGATTATTTTTAGCGACTATTGTCTGTCAAACCGCATTAAATCGGTTATTATCCTATGAGTTTTTCGACCCAAATTGCACACCCCTGGCACGGGGTTCCCATCGGGGAAAATGCCCCTGAAGTTGTTACCGCCTTCATTGAGATTGTACCCACGGATACGGTTAAATATGAAATTGACAAAGAAACGGGCTTTTTGAAAATTGACCGTCCTCAGCTTTTCTCTAACTATATGCCTTGTTTGTATGGCTTCCTGCCCCAAACCTACTGCGGCGATGCCATCGCTCAGTACGCTACAGAGCAGTCAGGTCGTAACATTCCTGAAGGTGATGGAGATCCGCTGGACATTTGTGTATGGGCAGAAAAAACCATCCCTCACGGTAATATCATCCTTCAGGCCATCCCCATCGGCGGTATTCGTCTGATCGACAAAGGTGAAGCGGATGATAAAATCATCGCCGTTCTGAAAAATGATGCCGTTTATGGTAGCTGGACTGACCTGAACGATTGCCCTAAAAGCGTATTAAACCGTCTGGTTCACTACTTCCTGACGTACAAAAATATTCCGGGCGAAGCCAAAGCTGTAATCGAAATTGATACGGTATATGGTCGTGATGTGGCTCACGAAGTAATTCGCAAGAGCCGTCAGGATTACCAAACCCTGACTTCGAAAACGGCCCTTATTTAAGGATAACCGTTCTCACGTCCTTTCATCCGCGGGAAATCCCGCTCAGACTTATTTCAAGCCCGTTGCAAGACGGGCTTGTTATTTTTATAGAATAACAATAGCTCATTACTACTTTTCCAAAACATTCTATAACACACCTTATGCTACAATTTCTGAAATATGTACTTGCTACCATTGTGGGCCTGTTACTCTTTTCGGTCGTTGCGTTTTTCTTAATTATTGGCATTGCCTCGGTTGTTGGCTCGGCTAGCGAAAGCGTAACGCTGGATGATAATTCTGTTTTAAAACTAGACCTGAACAAAAGCTTTACCGAACACGATAACGTATCGAATCCCTTATCTGATTTTAGTGGCCCTTTCATTAGCAACAAAAGTCAGGTGGGCGTAGTCCAATTAAAGCAAGCCTTAGCCTACGCTAAAACGGATTCAAAAATCAAGGGTATTTACCTGAAGGCCAACTCCCCCAGCACAGGATGGGCCGTTCTTGAAGAAGTTCGTAATGCCTTAATTGACTTCAAGAAATCCGGAAAATTTGTTTACTCCTACGGCGAAACATACACCGAGCAGGGTTATTACCTTTCTTCCGTAGCCGACAAAATTTACCTGAATCCATCCGGGGGAATTGATTTTAACGGATTGAATGCCGAATACGAATTCTACAAAGGCACCTTCGATAAGCTTGATATTAAACCTGTAGTCTTCCGTGTGGGTAACTACAAAAGTGCCGTGGAGCCTTTCCTTCGTGAAAACATGAGTGAAGAAAACCGCGAGCAGACCAAGTCTTTCCTGAACTCCATTTACAATCAGGTTTTGGATGAAGTGTCCAAAAGTCGTGGCGTGTCCGTGGCAGAATTGAAAACCATTGCTGATTCTCTGAAAGCTTACGAACCAACGGACGCTCTGAAGAACAAGATCGTCACTAACGTAGGTTACTACGATGAGTTTGATACCGCCATTCGTAAAGCCCTGAAAATTAACGAAGACCAGAAGGTTAATTACGTTAATCTGGACAAATACCAGAAAACGATTTCTGCGGATAAAGACGCTCCGAATACAGATAATAAAATTGCCGTTATCGTTGCCGAAGGTAGCATCGTGGACGGGAGCGACGACAGCGACGGACAAATTGCTTCCGAGAAAACAGCCGCTGAAATCCGTAAGGCTCGTAAGGATAAAAACGTGAAAGCCATTGTTTTACGAATCAATTCCCCTGGTGGTTCTGGTCTGGCGTCAGAAGTAATGTGGCGGGAGATTCAACTGGCTCGTGAGAAAAAACCAGTCATTGCGTCGATGTCTAATTATGCAGCTTCCGGTGGTTATTACCTGGCCATGGGTTGTAACAAAATCGTAGCTCAGCCCACGACGATTACGGGTTCCATCGGCGTATTCTCGCTATTTTTCCGCGTGGACGAATTCACGAAGAATAAGTTAGGAATCACTTTCGACCGCGTTAATACGAACGCTCACTCGGATTACCCTACGCTGACTCGCGAAATGGACGATTTCGAGAAAGCTCATTTCCAGCGTTCAACGGATCGCTTTTACGAGGTATTCACCAACAAAGCAGCTCAAGGCCGTAAAATGCCCGTTGAAAAACTCAGAGCTCTTGCGGGTGGCCGCGTGTGGTCTGGTTTGGAAGGCAAACAAAACGGATTGGTTGATGAATTAGGAGGTCTGGACAAAGCTATCTCACTAGCAGCTTCGGAGGCAAAACTGAAATCGGGTGAATACCGGGTTCGTTACCCTGCTAAAAAAGAATTCTTCGAAACCTTATTTGATACCGTAGATGCCGAGCAGGAAGCCCGCCTTCTGAATTCAACTTTTGGTGATCTAGTTCCTTACGTTCAGAAACTGAAAAAATTACAGACCATGAATGGTTTACAGGCTCGTTTGCCTTACGAAATCAATATTCGTTAAGACTAAAAATTTTCACCAATCAAAAGGGTCGTGCATTCCTCATGCACGACCCTTTTGATTTGAGTAATCCTATTCAATTATTAAAAACAGATTAAAAACCAGCAGTTAATAAGCCAACTTATCTTTAGTAGAAATGAGCTGATATACCTTTGTTTTTAATTAATCTAAATTAATTAAACTCTATGGTCAAAAAAATATATCTCCCATTTGTCTACTTCAGCTTATTATTAGTGCTTCTGACTCAAGCTGCCTTTTCGCAGCAAAAGCAAATGGACTTGGCTCCCGGAACGATTCACGGAGTCATTAAAACCGTCGCTGGCGAAGGTTTGGAAGGCGTTCATGTCATAGTTTCTCCTTCTAAAGCAGGAACGATTACCGACGAAACGGGTCATTTTCAGTTATCGCTGGAACCCGGAAAATCGTATACGCTACATCTTTCCATCGTAGGGTATGAATCTGCTGTTCATCACATTAAAACCTCAACTTCAGGCGGCGTAGCATATACGTTCACACTGAATTCTGGCAGTACTGCTTTGCAACAGGTAGAAATCATTGGTCGGAAAGAGACGACGTACAAAACTTCGACCACCTTCATTGGTAGTAAATCCGCTACCAACCTCAAGGATCTGCCTCAATCGGTTTCCTACGCCAGTAAAGAACTCATCGCTGATCAGGGGGCGATACGAGTGGGTGAAGTGGTCAAGAACTTTAGCGGCGTTACTCAATTTACCTTTTATGACGACTTAACCATTCGTGGTTTTCGAATCAATGGACAATCTAATACTCAGTTAATCAACGGTCTACGCACCAGCACGGGATTTTGGAAACAACCCCTGGTCAATTACCTGGAACGTGTAGAGGTACTGAAAGGCCCTTCTTCTGCTCTATTTGGAAACGCCAGCCCCGGCGGTACGGTCAACCGGGTCACTAAAAAGCCATTAGATGAAAATCGTAAATCACTGAGTCTATCCTTAGGAAGTTTTAATAATTTCCGGGCTTTAGCCGACTTTACCGGCCCCGCCAGCAAGGATAGTACCTTGTTGTATCGTCTGAATTTGGGATATGAGAATGCCCAATCTTTCCGTGATTTACAGTTTGACAAAAACCTGATCATTGCCCCATCCTTCTCTTTCCTGCCCAATGATAAGACCCGTATCAATTTTGATCTGGTCTATAATGATTCAAGAAGTCGTCTGGATCGCGGGCAGTCGGTGTTTGGTAACAGTGATCTATATTCTACGCCAACGTCCCTCTCACTGAATACCGGTAACGACTATCTGAATGAACAGACTTATAACGTCTCACTATCGCTCAGTCGGAAGCTGACCAACTGGCTTAGTTTCAACGCGGCCTACATGAAGACTGGCTATTCGGAAGACTTGTACGAACACCGTTCAGCCAATGGATATGGCGTAGATGCGACAGGGGCTGCGATACCTGACAAAGTCGCCATGCAGGTATTCATGCGGAAACGAAACCGATTCATTGACAACTTTTCTGGATACTTCAATGTGGAAGGCTCAACGGGCCCTTTGGAACACCGTCTGATCCTTGGGTATGATTACGGTAGTGAAAAACTGCCCGTAGGGGGTTCGCAATTGCAAGCCGTTGGTTACCGCAATGCTGCGAATAACGGATTTATTGCTAGCTACAATCCGGCTAATAAGTCTCGCTATTTACTTGATGGCAGCGGTAATCCGGTGCCGAATGTTCCCCACTTTGATCTGAGCAATATTCTGAATTCACAACGCATTCAGGATGATAGCAAGCTGTTCTACACCCAACGTTCATTTGATCCCACGTACTATTACCTCAATGCCGCATACCTTCAGGAACAACTTAAAATAGGCCGTTTCCAGGCTCTACTGGGGGTTCGTTATGAAAACTATACGGACTTTGATAAGTATAAAACTTCCAGCCAGAAGAAGACCAACCAGTCGGTATGGTTACCTCGTTTTGGTTTAGTGTTTACCGCAAATGCAAACGTTAACCTGTATGCTACTTACGTTCAGGGATATAATCCACAGACTGCTTCATCCATTGCCAATCCGAACGCGGGTGGACCGTTTAAACCCATGGAAAGTAATATGATCGAAGCCGGAGCAAAGTCCAGTTGGCTTGAAGATCGTCTGACGGCTTCTTTCGCGGTTTATCAGATCAGACAAACGAATACGCTTTACAACGCTAATGACGCTCAGAACCCCGATTTATTACGCCAAGTGGGAGCAGAAGTGTCTCGCGGAATTGAATTTGACGTAATCGGACGAATTCTGCCGAACTGGAGTGTCATTGCTTCGTATGCCTATAACAAAGCCCAAATTACAGAGACATTAATCGAAGCCGAACGTAATATTCAGAAGCCAAATGCTCCCCGCAATCTGGCTAACTTCTGGACGCGTTATTCCATCGCAAACGGTGACTTCAAAGGCTTGGGGGTTGGTTTAGGAGCCAATTTTGTAGACAAGCGTAATCTTTCCATTAACCTCACGCAGACGATTCCTTCGTATCTGTTGTTCAACGCAGCCGTGTATTACAATGTGGGTAGGGTTCAGCTTCAGTACAACCTGAATAATATTACCAATAAGACGTATTGGGTAGGTGGTTACGACTACATTCGCCTCTTCCCCGGTGCTCCGTCCAATTCGCTGTTAACGATTAACTATACGTTCTGATTTCATAAAACTAAAAGGACGATTAGCTTTTGCCAATCGTCCTTTTATATGAACATTACTTGGCCGCAACCCGCCAGACTTTACCACCCCCATCGTCAGTTACCAACATAGAACCGTCTTTCAAGTAGAACGTTCCTACCGGACGACCGTACACTTCTCCTGATTCAGGATTAGCAATAAATCCGGTTAGGAAATCCTGGGGTTTTCCAGCAGGCTTTCCATTCTTAAAGGGTACAAATACCACCTTATAGCCCACCAGTTCCGAGCGATTCCAGGAACCATGTTGCCCTACATAGGCTCCCTGACGGAAGGCCGCCGGGAATTTATCTCCTTTATAGAACGCCAGGCCCAGCGAGGCCGTGTGCGAACCCAAATCTACGTCGGGCACAACCGTTTTCTTCACAGCTTCGGGATTTTCACCTTTGCGGCGGGGATCTTCGTGCGGGCCCCAATAGGCAAAAGGCCAACCGTAGAAAGCACCTTCTTTTACCTGAGTCAAGTAATCAGGCACGAGTTCGTCGCCCAGTTCATCCCGCTCATTTACTGCCGACCAGAGTTTTTTCGTGTTAGGTTCCCAATCCATGCCAACGGGGTTACGAATGCCGCTCACGTATATTTTTTCGCCTGAACCATCGGGATTAATTTCCAGGATACTAGCCCGACGCACTTCGTTTTCCATGCCGTGTTCAGCTACGTTACTTCCTGAACCTACAGAAACATAGATTTTCGAGCCGTCACTATTAGCTAGCAGGTTACGCGTCCAGTGGTTGTTATAACCACCCGCGGGCAAATCCAGGATTTTTTGCCCTTTAGCTGTAATCTTGGTATCTCCTTCTTTGTAAGGAAACTTCAGAATGCCGTCGGTATTAGCTACATAGAAATCATTTTTGATTAACAACATCCCAAAAGGCTGATTGAGGTCTTTCAGGAAAATTTCACGCACATCCGGTTTGCCGTCTTTATTAGTATCGCGGAGCAGGGTAATGCGGTTGGCACTAAGTCCGTCATCCGAACGGGATTTAATCTTGCCGGAAACCTGCTCCTGTACGCGTTTGGCACCTTTGGTTTCGGTATTAGATTCTACAATCAGTACATCTCCGTTGGGTAACTGATAGGCCCAGCGTGGGCTTTTGAGGTTACCAGCGTATTCAGTTACCACAAAGCCTTCGGGAGCTTTGGGCATCTGCCCATCAGACCAGCCAATGATATTACTGTATTTATTTTTAGGCTTGGATGGCTCCGGTAAATTTACTTTTTGCGGCACCTCTTCCGTTGCCACCGTCTGGGTAGAATCGGCTTCGGCCTTTTCGTTCGAAGATTTCTGAGCACACTGCACACAGGTAATAATGAAGAAACCCGTGACTATTATCGTTAAGGCTGAAAAGCTGGAATGAAATCGGTTTATCATGGATGTTTTGATTAATTCAAAACATCCCCAAAAAATAAATGTGCCAGTATGGAAGTGAAGGGGTTGATAGGGTTGGATGTGTTTGAGTTAGTTTGAAAGTTTGATTGTCGTTTGAGCCTTTGAAAACGTTTGAGCCAATTAGAGAGTATTACCCTACTAGATCATACTTGCTCAAACTAATTCAAACCTAACTCAAACCCTGACTACTGGAGCGAGATTCCATCTCGTTCCTACCCCAACGGCAGGCAAAACCTGCCGTTCCCACTCCAAGTCTGTCATCCAGAGCAAAGGAACTTATCTACTTTTGAAAGCTTACCCGGCTTTGGAAAAACTTTACTCCCCTAATCTACTGAAGTTCTCTCTGCCTTCGAAAGAACAGGTGAGGGTTGTTTATTGATGACCAGATCACACTTTTTCAAACCGATTCAAACCTGATCTAACTCCTCAAACCAAAGCCTTCCGCATGGTATAATGCTGAATTTCGTTGAAAAGCAGGTAACTCGTTTTTGTGATTTCGTAACCGATGGATTGGTAGAAAGGCACGGCATTTTCGCGGGCTTCCAGAATGATCTCGGTTAACCCCTGCCCTAAAGCCAATGCCTCCAGGTAACTCATTAGCTTTTTTCCAACCCCTTTACCCTGGGCAGCCGTTGACACCGCTACACAGCGTACCTGCCCTACACCGGGTTCGTTGGTTTGTAAGCGGGCTACACCTAGTATTTTTCCGCCTTCATCAAAAGCAGCGGCGTGAATGACCTGATCTTCGTCGGCTAACCTTTCACTACCCGGCGGCTGATTCCAGGGATCGCGAAGGACGTCAAATCGCAGTTGGTAATAAGCTTTCCACTCTTCGGGAGTCTGAGGAGAACGAACGATAATCATAGCTACTGAAAATGTAAATAATTGAGCAATTTCTGAGGAAGGTACGGCCTGAGTCAACGTAAATCCAGCCTTTTCAAACACTTGCTTTAGTTCTGATGCGGTAAACAAGGGCTTACCACAGCCTTCATGCCGTTCGCCCGAAAACTGAGCGATTTGTTCCTCGACAAAAACAGAACCATTTTCCTTCATAACCCGTCTGATTTCCTGAAGCATCGCTGCCTGTTCGGAGAACTCATGAAAGGCATTACTCAGGATGAGTTTATCTAAACTTTGGTCGGGTAATGGAATTTTCTGCGGGGTGTTGATTATAACCTGAAAGCGACTCGTATTGAATTTCGAGTAATGCTTTTCCCAATAACCAACCGCCGCCTGCACTTCTTCTTCATTAAGAATTTCAGGATTAATATCCACCAAACGAAGTTCAGGTTCCCTAGCAGTACTCCCAAGCCAATTTCCCAGATTCCCCCACTGCAACCTAAGCTACCTATTTTTTCGTTCGGCTGAAGGTTAAATGTTTCGAGAAACTGATGCATAGAAAGGATATTAAACAGCGAAGGCCGGTCAAAACCAGCCTTCTACGTATCATAATCAATCAGGGATTATAGAAGTAATCCGGCGATGGTTGCACTCATGTAACTGGCCAGCGTTCCGCAAATCAGAGCTTTAAAGCCTAATTTAGCTAAATCCGAACGACGGGTGGGAGCTAACTCTCCAATTCCCCCTACCTGAATAGCAATGGAACTGAAGTTTGCAAATCCACACAAAGCGAAACTGGTAATTGCAATCGTTTTGGGGTCCAGCTCGCCTTTCATTTTAATCAGATCCAGGTAAGCCACGAATTCATTCACTACCATTTTAGTACCCATCAACGCACCCGCTTGTTCAATATCCTGACTCGGCACCCCCATACACCAGGCAAAAACGGAGAAGATTTTTCCTAAAAACCAGTTCAGGCTCAAGTCACCCATGCCAAAGATATAGTAACCAATTCTCCAGAAAATCGAATCGACCAGAGCAATCAGAGCAATGAAACCGATCAGCATCGCCACCACGTTGAAAGCCACTTTCAGACCCTCGCCCGCACCCGCCGCAATGGCATCCAGCAAGTTGGCGTGGTGCTTTTTCACTTCCAGCTTTACTACACCTTTGGTAGCGGATTCTTCCGTTTCAGGAAATACGATTTTTGAGATCACCAAAGCTCCGGGAGCCGCCATTAAGCTAGCGGCCAGTAAGTACGAAGCTTCTACGCCCAACTTGATATACGTTGCCATAACGCCCCCGGCAATACAGGCAAAACTACCCGTCATGGAAGCCATTAACTCCGACTTGGTCATGTCTTTCAGGTAAGGCTTCACCATGATCTGAGCCTCAACCTGACCTACGAAAGCACTGGAAACGTTCGAAAGAGCCTCGGCTCCACTCACGCCCATTAGCCAGTACATTCCCCGGGCTAATACCGAAATAATCCGCTGCATCAGTCCAAGGTGATAAAGCATGTTTACCAGTACTGCCACAAAAATGATGGTGGGGACAATCTGAAAAAAGAAAATGAAATTATTGGACGCACCAAAAACGCTCGTCAATAAGGGAGAATTGACTAAAGGGCCAAACACGAAAGTGGCTCCTTCGCTGGCTTTATCCAGTAATTTTTTAACCAGTTCACCTACGAATCCAAAAACTTGCTGACCCAAAGATGTCTTCAAAATGAAAACGGCCAGACCAATTTGTAGAGCCAGACCCACGCCTACAGTTCGGTAATTAATGGCTTTACGGTTATTGGAAAGGGCAAAGGCAAGGCCTAAAATTACGGCAATGCCAATCAAGCCGGTGAATCGATCCATGTGGTAAGGGGAAAAATATAATGCTTAAGTGTGATGAAACCCTGCGAAAATAACCGATTCTGGCTCTGATACCAAACGAATTAGTGAGTTAACCGCTTCTTTAATTTTCCTTACGTTTCAGAATTTTCCAAGGGCACAGGCAACTTTTCTGCCCTTCTCTACGAGTAAGGAGTCGGTACTATTTCAAACTTCAAGACTCCTTTTTGTATGCTATTCAGAAAAATTATGCTCTCTGTGCTGTTCCTGGCTGGAATGGGGGGAATGTCAGCTTGTAAAAAATCATCGGAAGAAACGCCTCGTATGGACGTTTCCATCCAGCAAACCAGTCTGGGGGACGTGCTGGTGGATAAACAGGGAAAAACGCTTTACCTCTTTGCCAAAGATGTAGCCGGGCCTTCTACCTGTACCGGCGGCTGTCTGACCGCCTGGCCCGCTTTCTACCAGGAAAACCCTACGCTGGGAAATGGATTAGCCGCTGCTGATTTCGCCACTATTACCCGCTCGGATGGGGCTAAACAAACGACGTATAAAGGCTGGCCCTTGTATTACTTCCAGGGCGATGCAGCCAGCGGAGATACCAAGGGCGATAAAGTAGAATCGGTTTGGTTTGTGGCCAAGCCGCATTTCAGCCTCATGATTGGGGCCGGGCAATTACTAGGTAATGACGGGAAGAATTATACTAGTGCCTACGCCGAAGGAACAGGCCAGACCATCTATCTGGTTGATAGCGTAGGACACACCTTATATGCCTTTGCCCCCGATAAAAACGGAAAAAACACCTACACTAAATCAGACTTTAGTAATAACGCCACCTGGCCACTGGCTGAGTTTTCGGCTAAAAATGTTCCTTCTTTGGTAAGTGCAGATGATTTTAAAACGATTACTGTCTTTGGTCGTACGCAATTAACTTACAAGGGCTGGCCCCTTTATTACTTCGGACCAGACAATAGCCAACGCGGGAGCACAAAAGGCGTGAGCGTTCCCCGGCCCGGCGTTTGGCCCATTGTTAATCAGAACTCTAGCGTAGCTCCGAACTAGTGCGTTTTTTTCGCAGAAAGAAGAATAAAATCCAGGAAAGGACGAGCAGGGCAATAGTTATCTGCAAAGGTAAATTGTGCTGCTCGTCCAGTTCTTTAACCCGTTTCCGGTAATTTTCCAGATCACGCCGCAGCAATTTATTTTCTTCCATTAAGGCTCCGCTTTCGCCTAAATAAGAGTTCGCTTTCTGAGCTACATCGGAATTCCGGCGACGTAACTCGGCGACCTCCCCCTGCTTCATCCGATTCAGTTCTGCCAGAATTTCGTTGTCTTTCGCCAGAATATTCTCCAGTGTTTCAATGATGTTGCGTAAATCTTTCTTCGACTGTCCGCCGAAAAAAGCATTACGTTCCTGTTGATCCTGAGCCCATTTTTTATACAAAGTTCCGCGTTGTCCTACCAATACATTAAGCACCGAATCAGGATGAGCCACGTAGCTGTATCGCATATTTTGCGAGTAGCTGGTGAGAGAGAATAGTAGAAGGCCGAGAGCAAATATTAATCGCATAGGTCGTTTAATTTTGGATTATCTATACTTACTAAAAAGCGATTAGGATTGTTTAAGCCCTTCTGAAGATCTGCTTAAACAATCCTAATCGCTCGTATGCTATACTTGAGGGGTACCTAAAAAAGCAATTGATCCGACAGACTTGCTTCCGTTACCTCGTAAAACTTCTGGTGAATATTGAAAGGTTCTTCATCCGCTTTCCGGGGACATTTTTTATAACTGCCATCCTCTTTCAAGGTGTAGGCATTTACATTGTCCTTCAGGTTATAATCCAGAATCAGAACGGCCTGCTGCTGAACTTTCGGATCAATTAAGCGGAATAAAGATTCAATCCGTTTGTCAAAACTCCGAACCATCAAGTCTGCACTGCCACCGTAAATTTTAGGCTGGCCATCATTATGGAAATAGAAGAGACGGGTATGTTCCAGGTATTCTCCGACAATCGAACGAACCGTAATGTTTTCCGATAACCCTTCCCGACTGGGCCGCAAACAGCAAATACCCCGAACGATTAATTTGATAGGAACACCCGCTTGCGAAGCCAGGTATAACTCATCAATGGTTTCCCGATCTTCCAGCGAGTTAATTTTTAAACAGATCCCTGCCGTTTTTCCTTCCTTAGCGTTCGCCGCCTCGGCTCGAATTAACTCAATGAGGTTATTCCGCATATCGCCAGGAGCCGTAATCAGGTTTTGATAACTACTGGGCAGTGAATGCCCGGTGATCACGTTAAAGAATTCGGCTACATCGCTTGTATACTTTTCGTTGGAAGTTAATAACCCCACGTCAGTATACAATTTAGCAGTGTCTTCATTGTAGTTACCACTCGACAAGTGAGCATAACGTTTCACGCCATCCCCTTCAGCCCGTACGATGAGTAATAGTTTCGTGTGGGTTTTGTAACGGCCAATGCCGTGAATCACGAAGCAGCCAGCTTTTTGCAGACGCTCAGCTTCACGGATGTTATTCTCCTCGTCGAAACGAGCCTTTACTTCAAATAATACGGCTACGTTTTTGCCATTTTCAGCGGCTTTCAGTAAGGCTGCCGTTACCCGGGAATTTTTTGCAACCCGGTAAATCGTCAGCTTAATACTAAGCACATTGGGATCTTCTGCCGCCTGTTCGAGTAACTGAAGAACGGGTTCGAAATTATTATAGGGGTGATGCAAAAACACATCACGGTCTTTCAGCGATGAGAAGATTCCGTCCACCCCTCCCCGAGGCATACCCAACGGAGCCACGGGCATGGGCGATTTCGGTAACTCGTCGCGGAACTCGGGATGGCGGATGATTTGCCACATGGACGAAAAGTCAATAAGCCGATCCGCGTAGAAAATGTTCAGGTCATCAATTTCCCATTTCTTCTTGAAGATATTAATAACCCATTCGGAACAGTTTGGCTCAACGGCAATTTTCACCACCCGACCTAACCGACGGTTTTTTACTTTCTGACGAATTTCATCAATGATATCGTCTTCCACGTCGTCAATATCTTCTACTGAAAAATCGCCGTTACGAATGATTCGTAATAAGCTGACATTCAGAATTTCAATATTGCGGTAAAGCTTATAAATTTCGTGACGAACGATTTCTTCCATCGGTAAGAAAACCACTTCTTCACCCCGGTCAATGACATAAAAACGGGGTAGATTTTGTGGAATCTGGATGAAAGAAAGTTTCTTCTCGGCCTGATCTTTCTTGGTAACGTTCTGGTTTTTGGTAACAACCGTAAACGTCAGCGTCTTGGGAATAAGACTGGGAAAGGTGTGCGTCTGGTCATACACCATTGGCGTCAGCATCGGAAAAATCGTCCGATCAAAGTGACGGATGGCTGATTCGGCTTCTTCTTCGGTTAAATCTTCCCACTGGGCTAATCGTAATTCATGCTCTGGGAACTGAGGTAATAACTCGTCCCGGAAAATGCGGCTACGTTCTTCGTGAAAACGCTGAATAGCCGAAAGTAGCGTCTGACGGAAAGGCCATTCCCGAAGACCCGAGTAATCTACCCGTTCTTTCTTATAATCCAGATAGTTATATAAACTTCCTACCCGGATGGAAAAGAATTCATCCAGGTTTGAAGCGGTAATAGCCAGAAATTTCAATCGGTCAAATAAGGTACGCTGCGAATCACGAACCTGGTCAAGTACGCGTTCATTAAAAGCCAGCCAGCTTAAATCCCGGCTTATATAGGCGGATTGCCCGATAGTAGAACTTACTTTTTCCTGACTACGAGCCAGACGTTTTTGGTCTTCCATAAAATTACGAAAACGGATCAGTCGCCGAAAAAACGACAAAAGGCCCGAAGATCGCGAGCCTTTCGATAAACGGTGCACTATGGTGTTTCTTCTAGACACAAAACAAACCTATTTTATCGCTGAGCTTATTTTAAACAATATTATCCTTTTGTTAACAAATAAGCGATTCGCATGATCAGAATACTTACTTATCAGAAACGGAGTTTTTTACTCAGTTATTATTATGCAACTGAGACTTGACTGCGGCATATTCTGAGCCAATTGTCGCCATTTCCTTAACCAGAAAAGTCTGCAATTGTTCGTTAAAAACGGCCTTTTCTTCCACCGAAAGCGAGGCATATAAATCCTTCAATTCCTGATTAATAACGGCTCTTTCGGCCTCATTTTCAGCCTTAATGGAACGAATATGGTAGGATTTAAAATCGTAGGTCATGCTTGTATAAGGTTTGATGGTTCGAGTCGTTTAAGTTTTCATCTTCATTTGACACATACGCTGTTGCGTACGTCGATCCGACTGCTGGAATATAAATTCAAAAGCACTTTCCCACGTAGAGACGCAGCTTCATCGCGTCTGGCTTTCCCTGCCATGGCTGGTGTCTTACCAGCCATTTGTACGCAAACCTTGGTTGCGTAGTTGGTGTCTCACCAGCCACGGCGTACTTTTCAAGTAACAAAAATACCTTTTACCCAGACGCAATAAATCGACGTCTCTACGAAAAGAATAAAAAAAGTGGTGGATGTTTTCATCACCCACCACCCTTATGAATCATCCGTTTATGGACTAGATATCAATCTTCGCGTACTTCGCATTGCGTTCGATGAATTCCCGACGGGGAGCAACTTCATCACCCATCAGCATCGAGAACACGTGATCAGCATCAGCCGCACTTTCAATCGTTACCTGCTTCAGCGTACGGGTGTCAGGGTTCATGGTTGTTTCCCACAACTGTTCAGCGTTCATTTCACCCAAACCTTTATAGCGTTGCACGCTTACTGAATCCGGGCGATCTCCACCAATTTCCAGCGTAGCCCGCTCGCGTTGTTGCTCCGTCCAGCAATAACGGAATTGCTGACCTTTTTTCACCTGATACAGCGGCGGCTGAGCAATGTACACGTATCCCTGATCGACCAGATCTTTCATATAACGGAAGAAGAAGGTCAGAATCAGTGTACGAATGTGACTCCCATCGACGTCGGCATCGGTCATGATTACGATCTTGTGGTAACGCAGCTTGTCCAGATTGAGGGCTCTTTCATCGCCTTCTTTTCCAAACTGTACGCCCAGGGCGGTAATCATGTTTTTAATCTCTTCGTTTTCGTAGATTTTATATTCCTGAGCTTTTTCTACGTTCAGGATTTTACCACGTAATGGAAGAATGGCCTGGAAATTCCGGTTACGACCCTGCTTAGCCGTTCCCCCTGCCGAGTCCCCCTCAACGAGGAATAACTCACACAGTTCCGCATCCGATTCTGAGCAGTCGGCCAGCTTACCAGGTAAGCCACCGCCCCCAAGAACCGTTTTACGCTGAACGGCTTCACGAGCTTTGCGAGCGGCAATCCGGGCCTTGGCCGCAATGATTACTTTATCAACAATGACTTTGGCTTCTTTCGGATGTTCTTCCAGCCAGGTTTGTAACATATCCGCTACCACCTGAGAAACCGCACCCGCTACCTCGCCATTCCCTAATTTCGTTTTTGTCTGGCCTTCAAACTGAGGCTCGGCTACTTTCACTGAAATAACTGCCGTCAGACCTTCGCGGAAATCTTCGCCGGAAATTTCAATTTTTTCCTTCGCCAGCATTCCGTTCTTATCCGCGTAGTTTTTCAGTGTACGCGTTAACGCACCCCGGAAACCAGCTACGTGAGTACCGCCTTCAATTGTGTTAATGTTGTTTACATAACTGAATACGTTCTCTGAATAAGAGGTATTGTAAACCATGGATACCTGAACCGGAATCGAAGCTTTCTCTGATGATTCCATGTAAATAGGATCAGCTAACAGAGCTTCACGCGTTCCATCCAGGTATTTAACGAATTCGATCAGACCACCTTCTGAGTAAAACTCCTCGGTCAGGGGTTCTTCGGCTTCGTTTTTATCCCGCATATCCGTCAGGTAAATGCGGATCCCTTTATTGAGGTACGCTAATTCCCGCAGACGTTGGGCAACGGTTTCAAATTTGTATTCCGTAACCGTAAAAATGGTAGCATCTGGCTGGAAACGAACCGTAGTACCGGTGCGATCCCCAGCTTCACCTATCACGCGAACGGGATATTGAGGAACCCCGATTTTATACTCCTGCTCGAAGATTTTACCTTCGCGGTAGACGTTCACTTTCAGGTCCGTTGACAGGGCGTTCACGCAGGAAACCCCCACCCCGTGCAAACCACCGGATACTTTGTAAGAACCTTTATCGAACTTACCACCGGCGTGCAAAACGGTCATTACTACCTCAAGAGCCGACTTTTTCTCTTTCGAGTGCATTCCCGTAGGAATACCCCGGCCATTATCTTCAACGGTAATCGAATTGTCTTCGTTGATGGTAACCCGAATGGTATCACAATGACCCGCCAGAGCTTCGTCAATCGAGTTATCTACTACTTCCCAGATTAAGTGGTGAAGCCCTTTTGCCCCTACATCTCCAATGTACATGGAAGGACGTTTCCGCACGGCTTCGAGCCCTTCCAACACCTGAATATTATCGGCACCATAGTCATTGCGGGCCGTTACGACCTTATCTTCTTCCAAAACTTCGTTGGTCATAAATACTTGGTTTTTAGACTATTAGGCAAACTATTATAATCGCCCCTCCATTCGAAATAAACTTGGTAAAAATACAATTTTTTAGCCAGAAAATGGCCTTTTTTTCAAAGAAAATCACAAAAAAACAAAGACTTTTAGGTGAATTTGAAAAGACCAGAACTGAAACTCGAAATTCATGTACCTTTCGCCCAGTTTATTACGGATTACCCGGTACGGATAACGTAGAAAACCTGAAAATCGTGTTCAATTATATTTCTGCTGTCTTTCGAATGTCTTTCGAAACGCCAAGCGAAGACAGCCTGTTTTGGGGAGATCTAACGCCCGGTAACTCCTTATTAATCAACCATAAAAAACCTTTAATAATTCCCCTTTTGCCGATGTTCACCAGTCAGAAGCATTTGTTCTCACTGGACGACTCCGTTCATTACCTGAATGGAGCCTCCATGTCGCCCTTGTTGAAAAGTGTAGAAGAAGCGGGCATTAAAGGCTTGCTCCGAAAATCGCAGCCCCAATCCATTGTTCAGGATGATTATTTCACGGATGTAGAAACCGTTCGAAGGCTCTTTGGGCAACTCATCCAGGCCCCTATGGAACGCATTGCCATTATCCCTTCCGTCTCCTACGGAATGGCGAACGTAGCCAAGAACCTGAAAGCCCAGCCGGGTCAGCATATCCTGCTTGTGGAAGGGGAATTCCCCTCCGATGTATACGCATGGGAGGAAGTTTGCGAAACGCAGCAACTGGAACTGATTACCATTGATCGAACCGAAGATGGTCCTAGCTGGAACGAAGCGATTCTGAAGGGCATATCCGAACGTACTGCTTTGGTATTATTAGCTCCGTTACACTGGTCGGATGGCCTGTTATTTGATCTGAAAAACATTGCTCAGCGTTGCCGGGAAACGGGCACGCTTCTAGTGATCGATGGCACACAGGCCGTTGGGGCCATACCTTTTGATTTAGGTGAGATTCAGGCAGATGCCGTGATTGTGGCGGGTTATAAATGGCTGCTGGGCACCTATGGAATGGGGCTGGCCTATTACGGCCCGGCCTTTGATGAAGGACGTTCCATCGAACAGAGTTGGATTAATCGCAAAGGCAGCGATAATTTCCGGTCGCTGATGAGTTATACGCAGGAATTTCGTCCGGGAGCAAGCCGGTATTCCATGGGCGAACAGAGTAACTTCATTCAGATTCCTATGCAGAAAGTCGCGTTACAGCAACTTCTGGACTGGACTCCTCAAGCTGTACAGCATTACTCCCGTACCCTGGTTAATCCTTTTGTAGAACGCTGGCAGGAACTTGGTTTTCAACTCGCCGAGGAGTCTCAACGAGCTTCGCATTTGTTTGGTCTCCGTCACAACGCCCTGAATCACGAACGATTGAAGCAGGAATTAAGTCAGCGAAAGGTATTCATTTCAACCCGGGGAACAATCCTGAGAATTGCAGTCCACGTCTATAACGAACCGCAGGATCTGGAAGCCTTAACGGAAGCCCTGGAAGCGAGTTTAGGAAAGTAGTTTGATGAGGTTTGATGCGGTTTGGTTTTGTTGAAAGGTTTGAACGAATGTATACTAATCCTAGACCATCTTTTCAAACCTCAAACTTTTTGCTCAAACCCATCAAACCTCAAACGATAGTATTAATCTTCAGGATAAGGAATGAAGATAAACTTGGTAAATTCTTGGTCGATGATGAAAAGACAAGCGAATTCGGCGGGGTCTTTGTAATTCTCCTTGAAAAGCTCTTCTCCGTCTTCGCCAATGATTTCACGCTGTAAGAACTCTTCCAGAAACGTGGCATAATAATACCATTCGTTCCCATTCATTTCGCCACGACCAATCAAAGCCGAGCCAATGGGTTGCGTTTGTTGACAGGCTACAAAAATGGGGTAATTTGAAAAGCCCCGCTGACGAATCTGGTGGGCGGCTTCCTGAATGAATTCAGAAACTTTCACGAAATCAGCGGTGATACTTCCCAGGTATTTCCCGCTCAACTCAGGCGAGTTAGGGGCATTCGATAATGCTTCGGGTTCGTCGATCATTTTACTCCGTTTTCAGTGGCTTGTTTTCAGTTTTCAGTTAATGCTCACCTCTAGAGAATAACACTTTCCAATCGCTAAAAACTTGCCCTATTTTTAATTTCATTAGTGAAGTTTTCGTTGCTGCATGATCAAATAACTGAAAACCGTAAACAGACAACTGAAAACTAAACTTATCTTCTCGCGGCTAGTAGTAGCCCTAGGTCTTTGTATCTTAAATTAAAAAGTCTTGCGATGTGGGCGTTGGTTACCGATCCATTATGTACGTATACGCCCCGCATAAACCATTTGTTAGCAAACATCATTTCTTCGATGCCACCTAGTGTTCCGGTCTTTAGCAGAAAAGGCAGAAATACATTACTCAGAGCCATACTCGCCGTGCGGGCTACGCGACTGGGAATATTCGGCACACAGTAATGAATGACCCCGTGTTTCTTATACGTCGGATTTTTATGACTGGTCATTTCTGACGTCTCAAAATTACCGCCCTGATCAATCGATACATCAATAACGACAGAATTTGGTCGCATCCGGGCAACCATTTCTTCGGTTACCACCATCGGGCTACGGCCTTCTTCGCTCCGAATCGCTCCGATCACGACGTCCGCTCGCTGAATAGCATCTGACAGAATATCCGAATGAATAATACTCGTATAAATCGGCTGACCCACGGCATATCGTAATCGCTGCAAGCGGTAGGTATCTTTATCAAATACCTGAACCTGAGCCCCTAATCCGATTGCCATTCGAGTAGCGTATTCAGCTACTGTCCCCGCTCCCAGAATCACTACCTTCGTTGGGGGGACACCCGTAATACCGCCCAGAATAATTCCTTTTCCCGAATGAACGCCGCTGAGGTATTCGGCCGCCACCATCATCACCGTACTCCCCGCAATTTCGCTCATGGTACGAATGATAGGCTTTGCTCCCGACTTATCTTCAATGTATTCAAACGCGATGGCCGTTACTTTTTTCTCATTCAAAGCCGCAAAATATTCCTGCGTACGATTGGGTAAGGTCAGGGCCGAAATCAGGGTACTTCCCGCTTTCAGGTATTTATATTCCGCTTCGGTAACGGGTTCTACCTTCAGAATGACATCCGCCGCGTAAGCTTCCTCGGGCGAATACACGATACGGGCACCAGCCTCCTGGTAATCGTGATCACTGAACTGGGCACCATCGCCCGCTCCGCTCTCCACGATCACATGATGACCATTACGAACCAGTAAGGAAACCGCCTCAGGAACTAAAGTAATCCGGTGATCCAGAAAGGAAATTTCTTTAGGTAACCCTATTTGTAGTGTATGCTCTTGGGTCTTGAGAGGGGCCAATTGCTCTTGCGGATACAAAAGCGTCTGCTGGGCCAAAGCCTCAAAACCTGTTTGTTGTACTTTAGGAACGCTCATAATGAAGCATTTAACCCGTTTTCTTTAGAATAGCTGTATGCTAAAAAGGTATCCAAGTAATAATTATAGTCCAATCTGGACGCTGCCCGATCGGCTTTACTTTGGCAAAGATACGCTTTTACGCGGGAAGGCTCGTTTAAGTTTTTGGCTCCCGATAAACTCAATCCATAAAAATGGGGTTAATTTTAGTAAGGGAACCGTAGCTTACTGCCTCCTGTTCTCTGGTAACTATCGCAAGGGCTCTTTTCCAACCACAAGCTTAACCTGATCAACGTTTATGCTCGGCCATCGTTTTTCTGATTTTGTACCTGATATTCAACAGGATTCCCAGCAGGCCAAGTTTGACCAGCTGCTCAATATTTTCAATCAATTGCTAACCATGACCAGTGGCGACGTGGCTCAGGCGATGTCTTGGCTGACGCAACTGGATAAACAATACAAACTCACCGACGAAAATTACGGCATCGGTGATTTCTTTGAAGACCTGAAAAAGAAGGGGTACATCACCGAAGAAAACGCCGAAGGCGAAGTCGGATTAACCTCGAAAGGCGAGCAATCCATTCGCAAGCAATCATTAGATGAGATTTTCGGGAAACTGAAAAAATCCCGTTCGGGTGGTAATCACCGTACATCGCAGGCGGGTCAGGGTGATGAAGCCACGTCAGATCGCCGTTCATTCCAGTTTGGGGATTCACTGGAATCCATTGCCATGACGGAATCCATTCGTAATGCCCAGATTAACAACGGAATCGGTGAGTTCATGATGACCGAAAACGACCTGGAAATTGTCGATACGGAATTCAAGGCCCAAACTAGTACCGTATTAATGATCGACATTAGTCACTCGATGATTCTCTACGGTGAAGACCGCATTACTCCTGCTAAAAAGGTGGCGATGGCTTTGTCGGAGTTAATCATGACGAAGTACCCGAAAGACACGCTCGATATTATCGTGTTTGGGAACGATGCCTGGCAGATTCAGGTCAAGGATTTGCCTTACCTGGAAGTGGGGCCTTATCATACCAACACCGTGGCGGGGCTGGAATTGGCGATGGATTTATTACGCCGTCGGAAGAACAAAAACAAACAGATTTTTATGATTACCGATGGAAAACCTACCTGTTTGAAAGAAGGCATTCGGTATTATAAAAACAGCTTCGGACTGGATCGTAAAATTCTGAATAAAACGCTGACGTTAGCGGCCCAATGTCGTCGAATTAAAATTCCGATTACCACCTTTATGATTGCCCGCGATCCGTATTTACAGGATTTTGTTCGCAAATTTACGGAAACCAATAATGGTCGGGCGTATTACTCCAGTCTAAAGGGTTTAGGGGAATTCATCTTCGAAGATTTCGAGCGAAATCGGAAGAAAAATGTGCGATAATTCATAGTTAAGCTCTTCATTTTCTAATAAGAAGGCCCGATTAGAAGATTCTAATCGGGCCTTCTTATTAGAAAAGTAGATGTCTGATTTTTTCCCTTTCTTGCTCAGATATATCTTTTTTAGGAATGGGGTAAAGATTAGCTTTATTGAGCTGAAGTAGAAAAAAGTCTTTCGTTTCCTCTATATTACTTAACTCTTTCTTTAGTAACTCCGACTTCATTTCACCAATTGATATCTTTATTCGATCAGGAAAAAAGGTGTAAATCACTTCACTGTTCAATATTGGGCTAACCTGAAAAGACTTTCGAGAACCCCAAAAAGTTAACAAAGGAATAAAAAGGATGAAAAAACATCCCAGAAAGAATTCAAAATTGAAAGGAGCCGGTTTTATAACCGCTATAGTAATGAGCAAAACACCTACGATTCCCAAAAATATATTGACTTTTTTTCGATACGTTAACTCATACATTAACTTCAGATAAGCCATAAATTCAACTCGGGTACGAACTTCAATCATAGTAAAAATCAATGGTAGATTTGAATAGAGTAGACTTCAAATATACTTATTCATTTATTAAGTCAACTCATCTAGGTTCCGCTTTTAACGCTTATTTTCCTTTACTCACTGTCGGGTTTGAATTCCCATAAAATCCCCTTTTCTTGGCAGCGTAATCTTTAACTTTTCCCTTATTGCTATGGCAAACCCGCTTTTTTCAGAAAAAACCTTTAACAAAATTACCCTTGCGTCGGATGACGTCATGACTTTGCAGGGTACCTTAAACAAAATTGCTCTCTTACTGACGGTTACCATCAGTGTAGCAGCAGTAACCTTTTACGCGGCCATTCAGGGACAGCCCTGGAGTATGCTCATGTTACCCGTAGGGGCCATTGGCGGCTTAATCATTGCCCTGATTCTGGCGTTCAAACCTACACTGGCTCCCACATTGGCTCCCGTATATGCTGTTCTGGAGGGTGCATTTGTGGGTGGCATTTCCAGCCAGTTTGCCGGTTTGGCTTTTATGGCTGCGGTATTAACCTTTGGCGTATTAGCCCTGATGTTAGTAGTTTATTATACAGGCCTTATTCGAGTAACGCAGGGATTCATGCAGGGAGTACTCGTGGCAACCGGAGCCGTAGCTTTGCTTTACTTACTAACCTTTGCTCTGAGCTTCTTTGGTATCATGGTACCTTACATTCACGAAGCTGGCTGGATTGGTATTATTTTTTCGCTGGTAGTGGTAGGAATCGCTGCGATGAATTTGCTGGTTGACTTTCACCTTATTGAAGCAGGTGTAGCACAGCAGGCTCCCAAGTACATGGAATGGTATTCGGCCTTCGGTTTACTCGTAACGATTGTCTGGTTGTATCTCGAAATTTTGAAACTCCTCGCCAAGCTTAATCGTAAATAACTCCAAACACCCCGATTGCCAGCAACAGTCGGGGTGTTTTTTTACGATTACTTCGAATATCCTTAGATTCAGGGTAAGTCAATCAAACTCGTCTCTTTTATACTTAACCATCCGTTAAGCATTCTCTAAACCTTATGAAGCTCTACAAAACCCGTCTGGGCATCGTTCTTGAAGCCGAAAATCAGTTTTATTTCCTCTCCGATCTTGATTGGGATACGCTAATTAATCAGGATAACCTGCACGAAACGCTGACTTCCTATACTCAAACCCTCACGGCTTCCGATGAATATAAACTCTGGCTCACTACTGATGTACTAGCTCCGCTGGGACGGCAGGAAATTTGGGCGGCGGGAGTTACGTATCTCCGCAGTCGTGATGCCCGTATGGAAGAATCGCAGGATGCAGGTGGAGGCAGTTTTTATGATCGGGTCTACGACGCCGAACGTCCTGAAATTTTCTTCAAGGCCACTCCCGAACGCGTGGCGAATCCGCTGGGTCAGGTTCGCATTCGAAAAGATTCGCAGTGGAACGTTCCTGAACCCGAGTTAACGTTATTCATTACCTCTTCGGGAAAAATTGTAGGGTATACCTGCGGCAATGACATGAGTTCACGGGATATTGAAGGCGAAAATCCGCTCTATCTTCCCCAAGCCAAGTCTTACGACGGCAGTGCAGCCATTGGTCCCTGTTTGTACGTGCCCTCCGCTCCTATTGATCCCGGCACAGCTATTCGTCTGACTATTCTACGAAATGATTCTCCGGTTTTTGATCAGCAGATTGCTATTAGTCAGATGAAACGCCAGCACACGGAGCTCGTTTCCTTTCTGTTCCGCGAGTGCTCCTTTGCCTATGGCTGTTACCTGATGACGGGTACGGGCATCGTTCCTCCCGATGATTTCACTTTACAATCCGGCGATGAAATTCATATTCAGATTGATGGCATTGGCACGTTGATTAATCCGGTAGCTTAAATACGCTCTCCCTGCCGTAGCTGTTAGATTCATCCGTTACGGCAGGGAATAAATTTACTTGCTTGGCTTTCCCCAGGCTTTATCCCGGACCATGTATAAGGGATGAGCTTTACTTTCCTTTACGTACTTGTCAAAGCAGGCATTCGTCATTAAATCAATCTGATAGCTATAGTTAGGGTTTTTAGCCTTTCCAGATAATTTACTGGCCATAGCATAAGAAAAATCTTCTGGTTTGTACTTATTCAATACCTCATTAGGTACTCGTTTTCCATCAATCCAGACTCCACTGGTTTTGGGGTTTTTCCAGATATCCAGCTCCTTTTGAGTAGGTGATTCTTTCTTTTGTGGAGGTAACTTCATCACAATGATGTCTTGCTTATCCCGTTGTTGCTGACTCATTTGACTAAAAATAGTTACTAACCTCTCTTCCTCTGATTTTGTCAGATGCTTAGCAAAGAAACGGTTCGTTTTCTTGACGAAACATCGATCTATAATCGACTGGTATTCTTTCAGTAACTCATCCGATGCTCCTTCCTTACTGGCGGGATTCTGAGATTTAGTAACGCCATCAGTATCCGGCCGTACCATCGTTGGAGCGGTCTGAGCTTCAGCGTATTCGACGGAACTAAACAAAGCAATGGCGATTCCAAACACTGGAAGCACACTCAGTTGTATCACAAACGTGCGAAAGCGGGAGGTCATTCTGGTCATCATCTGTAGTCTTTTTTTAGTGATTGCATAATTAAAAGCACTGGTAAACGATACACGTTGACTGACTTTACTTAATAATAAACGCTGATAATTTTTCACTTCGGGATACGCCACTAAAACCGCCTCATCCGCCAGAAACTCGTGATTCATTTTTATATTTTTCCGATACAAGTAAACGCAGGGATTGAACCACCAGAATACCAGTATAAGCTCTATAAATAAAATATCCAGTGTATGTTTTTGTCGAACGTGTGCGAATTCATGTCGCCATATTTCAGGTTCGATTGTATGGTTATGGTAAGCCTTTTTATTAACAAAAATGTAATTCAAAAAGCTGTAAGGTAACGTCTCTTTTGGTAGTAAAACAATCCTTATTGAATCCTGAACTATTACGTTCGTATTGGTTACAGAACCAATCGTTAGCAGGCTTTTCATAAATCGAGCGAGTAATACCACTGTAACGATTCCGTATCCTATTCGCCAATCTATTTCAAAACCTGAATCGACTGAAACATTCGTTTGATTCAGGTCTGCATAATATGTCACTCCACCCAAATCTTCTGATGCAGAAGGAATTACTGCTTCAGGTAACTGGAAGGTTATGAAGGGAATCAGCAGTGAACCAGCCAGACTTAGCAGTAAGTAAAACCGATTAAATACGAACATTTTTTCTCTTTCCAGCAATACCTGATAGACCACCAGAAAGATGAATGAACATAAAATAGATTTGAGGAGGTATTCCATTACTTTTTCTTTTTAGTAATTTCTTCATCAACTATTTTCTTTAAATCTTCTAATTCATCTACCGATAAATCGGATGATTCCGTGAAAAAGGAAGCAAACTTTAACGCTGAATTCTCAAAGTAACTTTTGATGATTCCCTTTACCTGTTTAGCGAAATAGTCATTCTTATTGACCAGAGAATAATACTGGCGGGAATTTCCGTATACGGTATAATCCACAAATCCTTTTTCCTGCATTCGTTTCAATAAAGTAGCAACGGTAGTAACGGCAGGCTTGGGTTCGGGATATAATTCCAGCAGGTCTTTCATGAATACTTTTTCCTGTTTCCAGATCAGTTCCATGAGCTGTTCTTCGGCTTTCGTCAACTGCATTTATTCTACGTTTATAGATTTTACTCTACAAATGTAGAATATAAAATTTCTAGTCCAAACAACCGGGTGTTTTTTTATATGCTAACGATAGATTTTAAATTTCTATTAGTGTGGTTAGGGGCACGAACATGAAAGGAGACGTTATTAATACAGGTGGCTGAAGCAGAGGGTGGCTAAGTCCCTAGAAGAACCTGTTATTCCATCCTAAGTAAGTTCCTTCGCTTCGCTCTGGATGACAGGGGAAAAGAAAAGGGCATTATTGCTGCCAACGTGCCCCGGCCAACGTGGCCCGGCCAGTTTTTCTGCCGCAGTCGCTCGGCTCTAGCCGAGTGACGGTATAGCTTAGCAGGCCTCTGGCCGATAGTTACAAGTATGTTTTTATTAGGGAAAGGGATTCTCTTACCAGATACTAGTTCGCATCCTACCGGCCGGAGGCCTAGAGCCAGGTGGTCACTCGGCTGGAGCCGAGCGACTGCGGCAGAGACGGCTTAACTTCCAGTAAGAAAGTATTATCAATTCTAAGTAAGGTTCTTCGCTTTGCTCTGAATGACAGTTTTAGTAAGTGTCTAGCGAAGGTTGTGCGAACACCAGCCAAAGTATTCGATCATTAGCCACAGGAATAGAGAAACGCTATTCAAACCTTTTTTACTTTGTCAGCGTTACCCATTTACTAGCTAAACCCCTTTTAGATGTCGTATCACTCGCTTCCTGTTTCCGATAAATTACAACTTACTACGCTCGGTCAGCTTAAGGCGGCTGGCTACCAACCCGAATCTATTAAAGACGAACTTCGTCGGAATCTAATTGCTAAAATGCGTTCAGGCGAGCCTGTTTTCCCCGGTATTTATGGATACGAAGACACGGTAATTCCCGACGTGGAGCGTGCTCTTCTTTCCCGGCACCACATTAACCTGCTAGGTCTTCGGGGTCAGGCCAAAACCCGGATTGCCCGCTTGATGGTGTATCTGCTCGACGAGTACATTCCTGTCGTAGAAGGCTCTGAATTGAATGACGATCCACTGCAACCGCTGTCTCGCTTTGCAGTAGACCTTATTGCGGAGAAAGGCGACGACACACCCGTCACCTGGCTGCACCGGGAAGAACGTTACACCGAAAAACTGGCCACACCCGACGTATCCGTAGCCGACCTCATTGGTGACGCTGACCCCATTAAAGCCGCAACGCTGAAGTTACCCTATTCTGACGAGCGGGTGATTCACTTTGGGCTGATTCCCCGTTCGCACCGGAGTATTTTTGTCATTAATGAATTACCTGATTTACAGGCTCGTATTCAGGTTTCGTTATTTAATATTTTACAGGAAGGCGATATTCAGATTCGCGGGTTTAAACTGCGATTACCGCTGGACATTCAATTCGTTTTCACGGCTAACCCGGAAGATTATACGAACCGGGGCAGCATTGTAACGCCTTTGAAAGACCGGATCGACAGCCAGATTCTAACGCACTACCCACGTACCCTGGAAATTGGCAAGCGTATTACTAAGCAAGAGGCCAAGGTGAAAGAAGGTCAGGAAATCGTGACGATTAATGAAGTGACGGAAGACCTCATCGAACAAATTGCCATTGAAGCCCGTCAGAGCGAATATGTTGATGCGAAATCGGGAGTATCCGCCCGGATGACGATTTCAGCCTATGAAAATCTGGTATCGGCTGCCGAACGTCGGGCTTTATTGAATAATGAAGAACACACATTCGTTCGCATTTCTGATTTATACGGCGTTATTCCCGCCATTACAGGTAAGGTAGAATTGGTTTACGAAGGCGAGGTTGAAGGCCCGTACATTGTGGCCATGAACCTGGTCAGTAAGGCCATCAAAACGCAGTTTCTGAATTACTTCCCCGATCCTGAAAAGCTTAAAAAGCAGATCAAGAATAAGAAAAATCCCTTCCAGAAAATTCAGAACTGGTTCAGCGAAAACTCGCTGGACTTACTGAGTGATTTGTCGGATAAGGATTATCAAAACCGACTGCTGGCCATTGATGGGCTGGATGATCTGGTGGAAGAATTTCATACCGACATCACGGGCAATGAGAAGTTCTTCTTCATGGAATTCGTCCTCCACGGCATGGCGGAATTTTCGCTCATCAGCAAAAAACCACTCGATACTGGTTTGCAATTTAAAGACCTTACCGATAGTCTCATGTCAGGTTTAAGCTTTGACGATGATGAAGAGGAAGATGATGATGAAGATTTTGGCCGACGTCGTTAGTTGTTAATTCGTTGTTAGTTGTTACTTATTTATTGTTAGTGAAAAGGACGGCTTCTTGCAGAGCCGTCCTTTTTCTATAACCTAATTGACGTAGAGACGCGACTTTATCGCGTCTGGCTGGGAAATGAGAACTTGTTTAACTGGTAACAAAACTGCCTCTACCCAGACGCGACTTAATCGCGTTTCTACCAACAAACAACCATCAACTAACCACTATAACTAAACTGATTTTCGCACAATTAACCTAAATGGATTTGCAATCTGTTCCGTTGAATTTTTCAGGATTAACTCAGCCGCCTGCTTGCCCATGGCTTCAAAATCAGTAGACAACACGGTGATGCCATCCAGAATAATTTCCTTGAGCGGGCTTTCGTTGTATGAAATAATTCCAACGTCCTGCCCTACCATAAGTCCACTCGATTTCGCCTGCTTCACCAGCGTTACCAGATCATCTTCCATCAGGTTAATGTACACATCGCCGGGCGACATTAACTCCTTCGAAACGTCGGAAATAATTTTATAAGGGAACCCAAATTCGGTACAGAATTTCTGGAAACCGATCAGAATTTCGCGGGCGTGATAGGTATGTAACGGAAAGATCAACTTCAATGTCTGATACTTCCGCAGTAACTCTTCTCCTTCGGTCAGTGCCGTAAAAATGTCCTTTTCAAAATCCTGATACACCGACGCGTAATCCCCTTCTACCCCCGGAATCAATTTATCCAGAATCAATAACTGCTCTTTGGGTAAATGATTTACCAGCTCGGCTGCCGACTCACCTCCTTCCAGAAAGTGAGCAATAATGACGTAGTGGGTATAATGACCAGCCCGGTTCTGAATCAGCTCCTTGAAAAGTCGAAAGTTGTTATTGTAGACGTAAAAATCGACGGCTGTTTCCTCGCCCAGTACTTCAACCATCGTATCATAAATGATCTTTTTATGGGGGCTTAGTTTATTAAACAGTAAAAAAACCCGGCGTTTCTGACGGTAACTAGCACTAGCAATGTAAAAACCTTTTCCTGGTACCGAACCCAGAATTCCCAGCTTTTTTAACTCATTATAAGCCTTTTCTGCCGTATCTCTAGAAATGTCGTATAACATCGACAATTCATTGATCGACGGCAACCCCTGGTTCGTTTTCACTAACCCGCGTTCAATAGCCGAGATAACCGAATTGACGATTTGTTTGTATTTAGGAGTAGTCGAATATTCGTCAATCTGAATAATTTCGAAAACCTGCCGAACCGTTTGTTTCATAGACTACCTGTGTGCTAACTAGCTGTAAAGGCCGTAAGTTAACCGGAAATGGAATGAGTACTATCTTTTTTGTATGGTTCTGAATAGATTCTTTCCTTTGGGTTATGGCTACTTTGAACTAGCTGTTATTAACTCTCTAAACTATGATCCCTTATTCATTACGTCTCAGTCGATGGCTCCTGCTTGGTTGTTGCCTCTTCGTGAGTGAGTTACTCCAAGCTCAAAATGCTCCCCAAAAACTTCGATTTGAATACGGCGATATTCGGCTGGGCACGGGTGTAACCCAACCCCGGTTGAGCTGGCAACTCGCTAATACACACCCCGGCGTTCGACAAACGGCTTATCAGATTCTAGTGGCTTCTTCACCCAAAAAACTAGCCCAAAATGAAGCCGATCTCTGGGATTCGGGCAAGGTTAAAACCAGCCAGTCGGTGTATGTCGATTACCAGGGTAAATCGCTGGAAAGTCGTCAGCGTTATTTCTGGAAAGTGCAAACCTGGGATGAAAAAGGGACCGCCTCGGGCTGGTCTTCGGCAGATTGGTGGGAAATGGGTTTACTCGATAAAAAAGAATGGAAAGCCGACTGGATTGGGATGGCTGGAATTATGGGCGAGCCTCCTCGCTCGACGCAGGCTCGCAAAGATTTTCGGTAAAGAATAACCTCGTCAAGGCCCGGATTTATGCCACGGGTTTAGGCGATTATGTGCTAAAGATTAATAATCAGAAAGTAGGCGATCAACTTCTCGCCCCCGGCTGGACGGATTATCTGAAGAAAGTATACTACCAGACTTACGACGTTACCTCATTATTAAAAAGTGGTGAAAATCAGTTGGATGCTTTCTTGGGTAACGGTTGGTGGAGCGGTGGACTGGGCTGGGGCGGCGGTTTTCATCGCTATTCTCAGGGGCCACTCCGCTTATTATGCCAGTTGGAATTGACCTATGCCGACGGTAGCACGGAAGTAATTGCATCGAATAAAGACTGGAAAATTCGCCTTTCGCCCGTGATTTACGATGCCATGTATCACGGCGAACATTACGACGCCCGGCTGGAAGCCAAAGGTACAGACGCCGACGGATGGGTTACGCCTGTGGTGTTAAATGATGCCCAAAACCCAACGACGCTTTTTGGGCCGAATAAAGATCCGAACGTGGGCGAAAAAGCGGACATTTTCGACATGAAGAAAATGGAAGTAGTGGCTCAGGAAGCCCCGCCCATTCGGGTCACAGAAACGAAAAAAGCGGTGACCGTAACCGAGCCCAAACCGGGTCATTTCGTTTTTGATTTCGGTCAGAATATGGCCGGAATTGTCCATTTAAGTATTCCGAAGGCTACGTATAGTCAGGAAGTGGTCTTGCATTTTGCGGAGTTATTACACGAAGACGGCACCGTTGCTCAGGAAAACCTGCGTTCGGCCAAGTCAACGGATCGCTACATCTGTAAAAGCAACGGCGAAGCAGAAGAATGGGAGCCGATGTTTCTTTACCACGGCTTTCGTTACGTAGAAGTCGTCGGATTCCCCGGTAAACCAACTGTTGAAAATGTAATAGCAAAGGTAATTCATACCGATTTTCAGCCCATTGGTGAGTTTTCGGCTTCCGAAGAAATCCTGAATAAAATCTACTCCAACGCGAAATGGACCCTGAAGAGTAATGCGTTATCCATCCCCACCGATTGCCCCCAACGGGACGAACGATTAGGCTGGATGGGTGATGCTCAGATTTTCGTGGCATCCTCCTGTTACCTGATGGACATCAATAGTTTCTGGGCGAAATATGCTCGTGACATTGCGGATTCTCAGCACCCTTCCGGTTATGTCTACGATGTAAATCCGAAGATGGTAGTGGGTGGTCCTTCCAAACCCGCCTGGGGCGATGCAACGCTAATTGTTCCCTGGACGACGTATGAATTTTTCGGTGATAAACGCATTCTCGAAAAGAACTACGAAAGTATGAAAGCCTGGGTGGAGTACATGAATACCCACACTTCCACCAAAAAAGCAGGGATCTATTACTTCTCTGATCCTGATGAAAAATGGTTTGGTTATGGCGACTGGGTTCCCGTCGTGGCTTCTCCGGGCAAGCCTATCGGCGGAGCGTATCAGATTTACTCCAATACCTTACTAGCCAAAGCGGCCCACGTATTAGGAAAAACGAAGGAGGCTGAAACCTATGCGGCTTTAGCTAAACAGTATACTACAAAATATAATGAACTGTATTTCAAGGATAATAACTACGAAGGAAAAACGCAGGCAGCCAATTTGATGCCGCTTTCCTTTGGCATTGTTCCTGAAAAATTGAAACCCGTCATTGCGAAAAACGTGGCCGATGATGTCAAAGCTCATCAGGATCATTTGACAACGGGCTTTATTGCTTCGCAGCAGATTTTACCCCGATTAACGGATTACGGGTATAATGACCTGGCCTACAAAGTGGCCACTCAGAAAACCTATCCAAGCTGGGGTTACATGGCCGAAAATGGAGCGACAACCATGTGGGAACTCTGGAATTCAGATAAGGAACGTCCTGAAGGCATGAACTCCCGAAATCACTTTGCGTATGGTTCGGTAATTGAATGGTACTTCCGTTACCTGGCTGGGGTAGAACCCATTGAGCCGGGGTTCAAAACCTTCCGCATCTCCCCTAAGCCCCCGAAGGGTTTGAATAGGGTTAACTTCTCGTATCAGTCTTTATACGGCCCAATTGTTTCGAATTGGGAGCGTAAAGATGGAAAGTTAATTCTAAACGTAACCGTTCCGCCTAACACGGTAGCAGATCTAGAATTACCCCTACAGGCGGGACAATCGGCTTCGCTGGAAGGCAAGAAGTTAAAGAAAGGCGTTTCCAAGCTTCAGCCAGGCTCTTATCAGATTTTGATTCAGTAACTGTCACGGTTGCAATTTTCTTCGATTACGAAATTCTAACACACCTTCAAGATTTAAACTTTCGGAAAGGTGTGTTACCGCTGTTCCGGGTTTGCAATCCGAAAGAGCGACAGTATAGTAATTGCACGAACATTATTGATTTTCATCTTAAAATAAGTATTTTTGATTCCATCAGATATATTTTCTTATTCAGAAATAACAATGAAAAAGAAAACTGTCTAATTATGAAAGCAAATAATAATATTTCATCAGCAAATTTAAATGCATTAGCCAAATTAATATCTAATGCATCTTTCAAACGCTTAATCAGTAACGAAAATGCTAATACTTATGGAAAACAAATAAAAAAACTTCTTTCTGCTAATGGCAAATCAATAAATAAAAAATTCACTATAAATGAATTAATTAACATTTCATACAATCATTTATTGGAAAATTACAGATACGAGTATATTTACAAGTCTATTTGGCTTAACGAATATGTTTTAAAAGAATACTGTCTCTCTAATACAATTATATTAAATGAATTTAAAATAGGCAATTCAATTGCAGATGCAGTACTAGTAAATGGCATCAATAAGGTTTTTGAGATAAAAACAGAATTGGACTCTCCTGAACGTTTGACAAGCCAAATTAATGATTATTATAGAGCATTTTCAGAAGTATATATTATTATTCACCATTCCTTATTACATAAATACATATGTTTGATAGAGCAATCTGTTGGAATAATGCTACTTTCTCCTGAAAACCTAATTACAGAATACAGACCGTCTACCCCTGTAACCTCTAAGTTAGATTCAATAACT
Organism: Siphonobacter sp. SORGH_AS_0500; assembly: GCF_002838835.1. GTDB lineage: Bacteria > Bacteroidota > Bacteroidia > Cytophagales > Spirosomataceae > Siphonobacter. The sequence continues at coordinate 217,125 of NZ_NHPP01000006.1, read as the reverse complement.
ATGATAAAAGCTTTAAGAAAAGATGAATTTTTAACAATGGTAAAAAATATATTGGGATATATACCTACTGCAAAACCTGTACACTTATTCAGGGCTTGTGTGGAAATACTATTACAATATCCTGAAAACGAAATTCAAAAAGAATTTTTAAAAATAATAAAAAACAGAATCAATCCATCTACAAATCATCTTATTACAACTAGTAAAATCCCCAACACGCTCAAACTTTCATGTTATTTATCAAATATAACGCCCTACGATTACGATCAATTATTAAAAAAACTTCAACTTAAATTTTAATATAAACTATGTATCTGCCCTTCCTACGATCCAAACAGTTTGAGTTATTAGCTTTAAGAGACTTAATACATCTTCCTTTAGAATCTCAAAAAATATCACCAATAATCGAACCAGTAAAAAAAGACATTAAAGGTATAGAAACAGCAATAGGATCTTTATATAAAAACAAAATAAACTTACAATTAATTGTAAATCCTGAAAACGGAGATATAAAAAAAGACAATAAAATTATTTTTGATTTAATAGACAAGTTAAAGTCCAATGGTATTGGCAATATCACACCAACTTACATTATTAGTAAAGATACTGATTTTATTAATTTCAAAAAATCAATTAAAACCTATGGCCATGAAAATACTGGATATTCAATAATTAGGTTAAATCCAACAAGCAACTCAGAAGAACTCAAGAACATAGTAAACTCAACTAACATAATATATAATATAATTCAGGTAAATCATATTTTTAGCTTAAGAAGAGGTTACCCTTCTGATAAACTAGCTTTCCTAAATGATCCATTTATCAAACAGAAAAAGAATGGAGACTATAAAGATTTTGAAGATGAGTTCTTTTCTAATGATTATTTACATTATAAAAGTGAAGGTTTTTATGGTTTTTCAGACTATTTGACTATCGGAGCAGAGTTTATAGAAGGGGGTATGTTACCATATGCCGTAGTAATACATCTTACTTATGTAGATAAAAATACAAAAGATATTAGAATAAAACATTTCTTATCCGATAGTAACTATGACACTAGTGATACTGGAGGTAAGTTTTATGAAGCTCTTGAAAAGCTCATTCATTTTGTCAATACAGAACATATATATAATACTATAGCCATACAACAATTTAAAGAATATTATACAAAGGGGACTTTCCCTGGACTAGGTGTGATAAAGAAATTGTCTATTATGCATCATATTGAATTAATTCAGTCCTTATTGTAATATTATGAATTGCTGTATAAATTGTTTTGCTGATAATAGCTTGAAAGAAATCATAAAATCACAATCCGCAACTTTAGGTAATTGTGATTTTTGCGAAACTCAAAATATCATTATTATAAATTGTCATGAATTAAGTGACCATTTCAATGAATTATTTGAACTATATACTAACTTTCCAAATTCAATAAATTCTCTAAAGATTGATAGATCGGTAAATATCCATGAGCATTTGACTTTATATTGGACTAATCTTTTCAATAGAAACGCGTTAAAGATCAGAGAAATAAAGCATCTAATAGACCAAATTGGCCGAGGAAGTCGGCTCTATACCTCTAAATTATTTTCAGATCCTGTAGAAATTTCTTCACTTATTGAAGATTTAGATGGCTTTGAAAGTAATCTACTGAGATGGGATATTTTTTGTAATGAAATTAAATATACTAATAGATTCTTCTTAAATACTAGCATTGACACAGATAAACTTTCGAGTATTTTTCAAAGATTAGCATCTACTTATCCAATTGGAACAATATTTTACAGAGCTAGAATTTCTGATAATTTACTAAAAAAGTCAGAGTTAGGCAAACCTCCTAAAGAAAAAACTACTCCTGGCAGAGCTAATCCTGTTGGCATTCCGTATTTATATGTTTCAGAAAGTGAGCGAACAACGCTATATGAAACTAGAGTTGCTTTACACGAAGGTATAAGCATTGGGAAATTCATCCTAGTACAACCACTAAATTTAATTTCATTAAAAGACATATATAGTTATGGACCTTTTGAAATATTAGATAAAGGTTTCACACTAGAAGAATTCATACAATTTAGGCCCTATTTACAAAAGCTAAGCGAAGAGCTTTCTAAACCTGTTAGAAAGCAGGATGTACATTTAGACTACTTACCTACTCAATATTTGTGTGAATTCATAAAATCATCTCTAGGTTTTGATGCTATAGAATATAAAAGTTCTATGAATTCTATTGGATATAACTTAGCTATATTCAATGATAGTAAATTAGCTTGTTCTGAGGTTAATTTCTATATAGTTAAAGATTTAGAGTATTCTTGGGAATAGGTATAGCTTAGGCTACCATATATCATAGTAAGTTATAGTCACTGGTTATTCACCTTCCTGAAAACTTATAACCCTGTTGCGGATCTGTGATCTGCTTGTTGGGATTACAAATCCCATACAGATGGCTTTCGGATTGCAAATCAGAAAGAGCGACAGACGCAATTTCATCTTATTTAGCTCTCCCCACCTCGGTTGGTGTCTCACCAACTACGCCGTAGGAATGGCCCTTTTTATCCTCCTGCTGTTCCGGATTTGCAATCCGGAACTCGTCTGTTGCGGATCTATGATCCGCTTATCGGGATTCTAAATCCCATACAGATGGCTTTCGGATTTACAATCCGAAAGAGCGGCCCGCCCCTCAGGGAACCTTGACCTTCACAGAGCAGGACAGTTCACCCTAACAGACCATGACGGCTCATTCTTTTTCCTTTGGTTCATTTGTACCGCTAACTAAGAATCTGTTTCATTTTTATATACAATCATGACTGAGACTACCTCTTTTAAACATGTAAGTTATTTGTGGGACGACGCGAAAGCAGCTGAACTCGCTGGCGACGAAGTAGCTCTCCTCATTTACCGTTCCAACCTCCTTGGAGCGGATCTTCGCTTGACGAATTACGGCGGTGGTAATACTTCCTGTAAGGTTACTTCTCCCGATCCATTGACAGGCCAGGACACGCCCGTAATGTGGGTAAAAGGCTCTGGTGGTGATTTAGGAACTTTAAAAAAATCAGGTCTGGCGGCTTTGTATCTGGACCGTCTGCACGCTCTGAAAAACCGTTACCGGGGGCTGGAATTTGAAGATGAAATGGTCAACTTATTTAACTATTGCATCTACGACCTGGATTCCAAAGCTCCTTCGATTGATACGCCCTTACACGCTTTTTTACCCTTCAAGCACGTCGATCACCTGCACCCCGATGCAGCCATCGCCATTGCGGCGGCCAAAGACGGCGAACAAATCGTTAAAGACTTATTCGGTGGAACTTTAGGTTGGGTTCCCTGGCAACGTCCTGGCTTCGACCTCGGTTTGCAACTAGAGCGTTGCTTGGCTGAAAATCCTGGCATTCGCGGCATTTTTCTGGGTAGTCACGGACTATTTACCTGGGGTGACACAGCTTACGAAAGCTACCTTAACACACTGGAAGTAATCGAGCGTTGTGCTGAATACCTGGAAGAAAACTACGGCAAAAAAGGGCCCGTTTTGGTGGGCAAAAAGTAGAAACAGTAGCAAATCGTAAAGAACAGGCTGCCAAACTGGCTCCCGTGTTACGCGGATTTTGCTCAAGTTATGTTCGTATGGTCGGTCACTTCACCGATGATGAACGCGTGCTGCAATTCATCAACTCTAACGACCTGGACAAACTGGCTCCGCTGGGGACTTCCTGCCCTGACCACTTCCTTCGTACCAAAATTCAGCCGCTTGTTCTCGACTTACCCGCGGATGCTGACCTTTCAGATACCGCAGTATTGAAGGAAAAGCTGGCTCCGGCGTTTGAAGCTTATCGTCAGATGTATACGGAGTATTACGAAAACTGCAAACGCAGCAACAGCCCTGCCATGCGTGATCCAAATCCCGTGGTGATTCTGTGGCCGGGCGTAGGTCAGTTTACGTTTGCCAAAGACAAACAAACGGCTCGGGTTGCTTCTGAGTTTTATGTGAATGCCATCAACGTGATGCGTGGAGCAGAAGCCATCTCTGAATACACCTCCTTACCTCGGCAGGAAGCTTTTGATATTGAATACTGGTTACTCGAAGAAGCAAAACTGCAACGCATGCCCAAACCGAAACCTTTGTCGGGGAAAATCGCCCTGATTACGGGTTCTGCGGGAGGTATTGGCAAGGCCATCGCGAAGAAATTGCAGGCAGAAGGTGCGGTTATTTTCCTGAATGATAACGACTCTGGCCGTCTGGAAGGTGCAAAAGAAGAATTTCAGAAAAACTACGGTAAAGATGCTTTCAACGCAGAACTACTGGATGTAACTTCTGCTGAATCCATCGAAAAAGCATTCGATGCCTGTGCTCTGGCGTTCGGTGGCGTAGATATCGTGGTTAATAATGCCGGTATATCCATCTCTAAATCCATCGCCGATCACACGGAAAAAGATTGGGATTTGTTATTCGACATCCTCGTTAAAGGCCAGTTCCTGGTTTCGCAGGCTGCCGTTGCCATGATGCGGAAACAAGCTTTAGGTGGAGATATTATTAACATCGCTTCCAAAAACGCCGTAGTAAGCGGTCCTAATAACCTGGGGTATGGTTCGGCGAAAGCCGCTCAGGCCCATGGTACCCGCCTGCTGGCGGCGGAAGTGGGTCCCGAAAAAATCCGCGTCAACACAATTAATCCCGACGCAGTCATTGCTGACTCTAAAATCTGGGCAGGTGCCTGGGCCGAGGGTCGTGCAAAAGCCTATGGTATTACGGTAGAAGATTTACCCGCTTTCTACGCAAAACGCACTTTACTGAACGAAATCATCCTGCCCGAAGACATCGCCAACGCCTGCTTCGCGTTTACTGGAGGGTTACTAAACAAGTCCACCGGCAACGCCCTCAACGTAGACGGCGGCGTAGCCATGGGCTTTTACCGATAAGAATCGTTTTCCGTTTGCTGTTTTCAGTTTTCAATTAGGGGTTGCCACAAAGGCTCTAGGACACGAAGATTCACGAAGCATTTTACTCGTTTTACTCTATGCCGAACACTGAGCAACTCTGTGGTTAAGCTCAACTGAAAACAGCAAACTAACAACTGAAAACCAGCAATCTTATGCCTCGTGTTGCTTTTAAGATGCAGTTGTTTCCTGGAAATGTGGATGAATACAGACGCCGCCACGATGAAATCTGGCCGGAGTTGGTAGAATTACTGCAAACCAGTGGCATTCATCACTACTCCATTTTTCTGGACGAAAGCACGAATACGCTGTTCGGCGTTCAGGAAGTGGATGACCTCGAAGTTACAGGGAAATTACCCGAAAATCCCGTCATGAAGAAGTGGTGGGCATACATGGCCGATCTCATGGAAACCAACCCAGATCAATCGCCCGTGCAGGTATCTTTACCCGAAGTTTTTTACCTAAAGTGAGTTTGGAGTTTTGGGTTTCAGGTTTTGAGTTCATGCTACTAAAGTGTTTTATACAGAGAACTTTAAAACAAAAATGAAGTAGTAATAACCCTTAACTCAAAACCCTAAACACCCAACCCTAAACTCTTCAAAAACACTAACCAAATATGCCTCTCGAATCTTATCAAATTGCTCAATATAACCAGCAACATGAAGCGGCTCACCGCCGGAAGTTTGAATTTCTGGCCGGAGAACTCGGAGCTGACCTTACCGAACGCATACTGGCAAAGCTGATTGACTTTCAGATTGCCATTCCTAGCTGGGCTTTAGGTACGGGGGGAACCCGTTTTGGTCGTTTTGCTGGAGGTGGGGAACCCCGCAGTCTCGAAGAGAAAATTTCAGACGTAGGTCTATTACACGCCCTCAATCGCTCCAGCGGAGCGATTTCACTTCACATTCCCTGGGATATTCCAACAGATGGGGAGGCGATCAAGCAACTGGCAGCCAGTCATGGTCTGGTTTTTGATGCGATGAACTCGAATACCTTCCAGGATCAGGCCAATCAGGAATGGAGCTACAAATTTGGTTCGCTTCAGCACACGGACGCAGCCGTTCGGAAGCAAGCCATTCAGCATAACATCGACGTCATTCGTCACGGCGAAGCTCTGGGTTCCAAGTCATTAACCGTTTGGTTATCAGATGGTTCCAGCTTTCCCGGTCAGTTAAACTTCCGCAAAGCGTTCCAACGCACGCTGGAAGGTTTACAGGAAATCTACGCCGCTTTACCCGAAGACTGGAAACTCTTCGTGGAATACAAAGCCTTCGAACCTAACTTCTACTCAACCACCGTTGGGGATTGGGGCCAATCTTTCCTCTACGCCAGCAAGTTAGGCCCTAAAGCCTATACCCTCGTTGACTTAGGACACCACCTTCCCAATGCCAACATTGAGCAGATCGTTTCGCTGCTCTTGATGGAAGAAAAACTGGGTGGATTCCACTTCAACGATTCCAAGTACGGGGATGACGATTTAACGGCGGGTAGTATGAAGCCTTACCAGTTATTCCTGATTTTCAATGAATTGGTAGAGGGCATGGATGCTCGCGGTATGAATCACGCGACCGATTTAGGCTGGATGATCGATGCGTCTCATAACGTTAAAGATCCGCTGGAAGACTTACTACAATCCGTGGAAGCCATCAAACTGGCTTACGCTCAGGCCTTATTAGTAGACCGTGCGGCTCTGGAAGACGCCCGGAATAACAACGATGTCGTAACGGCTCAGGAAATTCTGCAAAATGCTTTCCGCACGGATTTACGTCCGTTACTGGCCGAAGCCCGTCTTCGCGTGGACGCGGCTCTGAATCCCGTAGGCCTGTTCCGTGAACAATCGCTTCGTAAAAAACTAATCGAAACCCGTGGCATGAAAGCCGTTTCTACGGGTCTTTAATCACACTAAAACGGCGTAATGCCAACTGCTGTGTTACGCCGTTTATCATCCAACTTCTGCCTTCATAACATTATGTCGTCTCCCTGCGTTGCCATTTTTGATATTGGAAAGACCAATAAAAAACTCCTGGTTTTTAATCAGGATTACCAGATTGTGTATCAAAAACAGACGCCTTTTGAGGAAATCCCCGATGACGATGGATTTCACGGAGACGATTTGCAGTTGCTGACTAACTGGATGATTGATAGCCTGGCAGAGCTGCTCAACGAAGGTCGGTTTACTATTAAAGCTCTGAACTTTTCTGCTTACGGAGCAAGCTTTGTTCATGTGGACGCCGAAGGCAAGCCCGTTACGCCTCTCTATAATTACCTGAAGACGTTCCCGTTTGAGCTTCAGCAACGCTTCAACGATCATTACGGACCTGAACTGGAATGGGCGGCGAATACGGCTTCACCCGTATTAGGAATGCTCAATTCCGGCATGCAGTTATACTGGCTAAAGTATCAGAAACCGGATAAATTCTGGCAGATTGAGCATTCGTTGCACTTACCCCAGTACGCCAGTTACCTCTTCACCAAACGAGCCGTTTCTGAAATTACCAGTGTCGGTTGTCATACCGGACTTTGGGATTATAAACAACGCAAGTATCACCGCTGGGTGTTTGACGAAGCTTTTCATTCGCTCGGCCAGATGGTGTTACCTTCTTTTGTTACTTCCCCGGCATTGGCTAATCCCGATATGCAGGTGGGTGTAGGCATTCATGATAGCTCGGCGGCTCTGGTCCCTTACTTGCGGGTGTTTGGACAAGAACCTTTCCTGTTAATCTCGACCGGAACCTGGTGCATTACCATGAATCCATTCAGTAAAGATGAGTTAACTATTGGCGAGTTACGACAGGATTGTCTGAGTTACTTAACCTACCGGAGCGACGCCGTGAAAGCCTCCCGCTTATTTGCTGGAAATGAACACGAACGGGCCGTCAAGCATCTGTCGGAATATTTTGGTACTGAACTTTCGCATTACCAACGGGTATCTTTCGATGAAAGCCTTCTTTTGTCCTTACGTAGCCGTTTCCGTCAGGCCTCGCCCGAGCACGTTCAGTTAGGAACTTTACAGGATTCTACCTTTTCAGAACGTAATCTGAATGAGTTCACCAGCTACGAAGAAGCTTACCATCAGCTCATAATGGATTTGATGGCTCAGCAAATTGCTTCCGTAAAACTGGCAAAAGGCACCACCGACGTGAAACGGATTTTTGTGGATGGCGGTTTTAGTCGAAACGAGATTTACCTGCATCTGCTGGCTCAGGCTTTCCCGGAAAGTGAAGTGCTGGCTTCTGAAATTGCCCAGGCCTCGGCTCTTGGAGCCGCCCTGGTTATTGAAGAGGCCTGGAATAAGGAAAAACCTTTTGACGGAAGTTTATTTACGTTAAAGAAAACAGTTTACACGGAATTATAAATGGCTATTGGCCATTGGCGATTAGCTCCTGGCTTCCACTGATCTTAGGTCAGTCTTAGTTAACGATAGCGAATCAATCGAGTACGCAGGTACCCTAGCCAAAAGCCAATAGCGACAAGCTAAAAGCTGATGAAAGTTGCTCTTTTTGTTCCCTGCTACGTCGATCAATTTTATCCTCAGGTAGCCATTGCGACCCTGGAATTATTAGAAAAATTAGGCTGTGAGGTAGATTTCCCGAAAAACCAGACGTGTTGCGGGCAGCCCATGGCCAACTCCGGCTTTGAGCATTTAAACACGGGTTGCGATGCCAACTTCATTGCCAACTTCAAAGGATATGATTACATCGTGGGACCTTCCGGCTCCTGCGTTTTGCACATTAAGGAACACCTGCACGCTCCTGACCAATCCGTAGCCGATACCGTCCGGCACCGGGTTTATGAACTTACCGAATTTTTAACGGATATTCTGAAAGTCGAAAATCTTACGGCTCGGTTTCCGCATAAAGTGGGCGTACACCAGAGTTGCCACGGTCAACGTGGGCTGAAAACATCCCAAATGACCGAACTGAACTGCCCTGCTTTTTCCAAGCCAGGCAAGTTATTGAGTATGGTGAAGGATCTGGAACTGGTTGAACTGGATCGGCAGGACGAATGCTGTGGATTTGGCGGCACCTTTGCCGTCAGTGAAGAAGCCATTTCTTCGAAAATGGGGAAAGATCGCGTGGCTGATCACCAGCGTCACGGAGCGGAATACATCACGGGCGGGGATGTTTCCTGCCTCATGCATATGGAGGGAATTTTAAAACGTCAGAAAAGCCCGATTCGGGTCGTGCACATTGCTGAAATTCTGAACGCTCAGCTCTAAAAAAGAACATCCCGCCGGTTTTCACCAGCGGGACGTTTGTATGGGGGAATTCAATTCTAGATTAGTTACGAGCTAAAACAACGCGGTTGGTTTGCGTAGAGATTTCGAACGATTGAGTGTAACGGTTTTTGCCTCCTAATACTTCGAAAGTGTATTTACCATCACCTAACGTTGAAAGATCAAATAAACGCAGGTAAGCTTCGCTAGTTGTCGTTTCAGTAAACAGCGTAGTATTTTCCTTATCCTTGATAGCGATTGTTAATTTCTTTTTATCAGGGTTTTGGAACGTAAGTTGGAAACGCAGTTGAGAATCCTGAGCTAATTGAGCATTGTAAGGATTAGCTTTTACCGTTTCCTTCGCAGGATCAGAAGTGATGGCAGCAGTTGCATTGAATGCTAATGAGCTAAATGCTACGAAAGCTGCAAGGATGAAGTTGATTGACTTTTTCATGGGATGTATGAGTTTCAAATGGGAATAATACAAAACAAATCAAATCGGCTTTTGAAAGTTTGTTTCTGCCGTTTGGTTGACACAAAGTTGCACACTATTTGATTATGAGTCAATTACCTAATTGTTAAGAACGAAAAGTTCCTTTCACGGTGCCACCCAAAACTTGAAAAAGTACAATGATTATACTATTTATTATGCAAGTTGTTTAAAAAGTACAATGCTTTTTTTAATAAAATTTATTAATTCCGAAAAGAGGTAGGTTAATTAAACAAGAATAACTAACTAAAGTACAATTTCTATTTCCCTACAACAGGTTAACCTATTATGCCAAAGGCTGATTTTTAATTATTTACTATGGCTATATCTTATGATTCGACACCATTTTTATTGAAAACTAATACTTTTTCAAAATAGAGCTTATAAATTTTAACCGGAAAGCAATCCAGGAAAAGTTAAATATTCCGTTTTAGCGTTCAGGACTAAAATTAGGCTTCGTTTTTTATCTGAATAAGGAAAAGTGCAATTTACAGGCCCTTTTCCCCTTTGAGCACAACAACTATGAGTCAGCATACATTGGATCACGCCGCCGCTTCTGAGGTGTTCAACCGGGACGAACCCCGGGTCGACTGGCACGATGAAACGCTCTGGTGGGTTCGCCAGAAACGTGACCGGGCTTCTAAAGGCATTCCTGAATGGGAAGACCTTCGCGAAGCAGCTTCGCGAATCAAGCACCATGTACTTTCAAACATGGACGTTCTGCTAGAAACATTCGAACGGAATGCTCAGAACAATGGGGTGACGGTTCACTGGGCAGCCAATGCTCAGGAGCACAACGAGATTATCCATTCGCTGCTGGCTAAAAAAGGCATTGATCGGATGATCAAGTCCAAGTCCATGTTAACGGAAGAATGTCACCTCAATGATTTTCTGCGAAGCAAAGGCATTGAAGTCATTGATACCGACCTGGGGGAACGCATCGTTCAGTTACGACAGGAACCTCCGAGTCACATTGTATTACCCGCCATTCACCTCAAAAAATCGGACGTAGGCGATACCTTTCACGAACACCTCGGTACCGAAAAAGGGGCCACCGATCCACAGTACCTGACTGAAGCCGCTCGTCAGCATTTGCGGGAAACGTTTCTGACCCGCCGGGCGGCTCTGACGGGCGTGAACTTCGCCATTGCCGAAACGGGTGGTTTCGTAGTTTGCACCAACGAAGGCAACGCCGACATGGGAGCTCACCTTTCCGAAATTCACATTGCAAGTATGGGTTTCGAGAAGATTATTCCCAAAGCTGAGCATTTGGGCGTCTTTTTGAGGCTGTTAACCCGGAGTGCGACAGGACAACCGGTTACCGCTTATTCCAGTCACTTCCATCGTCCTCGCCCCGGCCAGGAGATGCACATTGTAATTGTAGACAATGGTCGGAGTACACAGTTGGGTCGTGAAGATTTCCGTAACTCTTTGAAGTGTATTCGTTGCGGAGCCTGCATGAATACCTGTCCAGTATACCGTCGCAGCGGCGGGCATAGTTACCACAATGCCGTGGCTGGTCCAATTGGCTCGATTCTGGCCCCGAACCTCGACATGCGAAAAAATGCAGACTTACCCTTTGCCAGTACGCTTTGTGGCAGTTGTAGTAACGTATGTCCCGTAAAAATCGACATTCACGACCAGCTTTATAAGTGGCGGCAGGTTTTAGCGAAGGAAGGCTACGTGGGGGGCATGAAGAAAACCAGCTTACAATTAGCTGCGAAAGTACTCGCCTCGCCTACCCTGTTCAAGCTCAGTTTTAATACGGCTCGGGCGGTTCTGCGAATGGCTCCCTGGGCAGCTAATAACCCGCTGAATGCCTGGAGTATCCACCGCGAATTACCCGATGCCCCGAAGGAGAGCTTCCGGCAGTGGTACGAAAAGAACCGAAAGTAATATCCTCATCTGAAGGCCCATGCCTTCTATATTATTAGGTATATGTCAACGAGTCGTGAATCTATATTAAGTGCCATTCGAAAAAATAAGCCGGATTTATTACCTCTGCCCGACAAGTTCACCTTCGAATCGAATTACCCCGATGTGCTGGAGCAATACCAGCAAACCTTGCAAATGATTGGCGGAACGGTAGAGGTCGTTCCTGACTTACCCACCGTATCGCAACGCATTGGTGAGTTATTTCCCAATTTTAAAGAAGTAACCGTCACGATTCCTGACCTACGTTATCTCGCTGATGTAGATCTGGAAAACATAACTGATCCCCATGAATTGGAAGATATTAACCTGGCGATTATCCCCGGGCGTTACGGCGTAGCCGAAAACGGAGCCATCTGGGTAACCGAACAGGAAATGAAACAGCGGGCCTTACCCTTCATTACGCAACATCTGGTATTGGTGATTCGGGCGGAAACCATCGTTCCGAACATGCACGAGGCTTATGAACGAATTCAGGTAGATGAAACGGGCTTCGGTACCTTCATTGCGGGTCCATCCAAAACGGCTGATATTGAACAGTCTCTGGTAGTAGGAGCTCACGGAGCCAGAAGTCTGGTAGTGTTTATTATTAAGTAAGGAGCTTACGCATTTAACGATAAAAGCCCCCGGCTCGCTGTCAATTAGCGAGCGGGGGTTTTGTTTTCATACACGTATCTTAATAATAATTATCATTTAAAATTTAACAAAAAAGTTATAGTTAATAAATAAAATTGAGATTAAAAATCTAGTCTTGATTATTCTTTTTTTTTATATATCTACTTACCATAAAAGTGTTTTTCATATCATTTTTTTAATAAAAAGGGCACTTTTTTGAAGAAATCACAAAACAATCACCTCTAGGTAATTTTAATTTTTGAAATTAAACAAACTATTTACTACGTTTGCACTAGATTATCCAAAATAATCAACAACTCCTTAACCAAACAATATGAGAAAAATTCTACTGGCGACAGTCATGTTGCTCAGTACGCTTGCTATGCATGCGTATGGCCAGGATCGAATTGTGATAGGCAAAGTTACTTCAAGTGATGATGGAGCTCCTATCCCTGGTGTAAACGTAACCATTAAGGGCACTTCACGCGGTATCTCTACAAACCCGAATGGAGAATACAAGCTCAACGTTACAAACAACACTATCTTAGTTTTTACAGCGATTGGGTTTCTCAAGCAGGAAGTAGCTGTTGAGAATCGTACCGAAGTCAACGTTACTCTTAAAATTAGCAATGACGATCTGCAGGAAGTAGTAGTAACGGCTTTGAATATTGGCCGTGAAAAAAAAGCTATTAACTCCGCTATTCAGGAAGTAAAAGGTGCTAACCTTGCCATTGCCCGTAACAATAACGTAGCGGATGCCTTGGCTGGTAAAGTTGCTGGTGTACAAGTATTTAGCCAATCTGGTGCTAAATTTGGTACTCCTGCTATCCGTATTCGTGGTGTAAACTCCCTCACTGGTGGTGACCCTCTGTATGTGGTAGATGGTACGGTTACAGATGTGAACTATGTCAACATGGATGATGTAGAATCATTGAACGTACTGAAAGGCCCTGCTGCGTCTGCTTTATACGGTAACCGGGCTTCTGCTGGGGTAGTAGTCATTACTACGAAAAAGGGTAAGAACCAACAAGGTTTAGGAATTGATGTTAACCACAGCACCACTTTCGACAATGTTTCATTGTTACCTAAGTATCAGAACGAATATGGCGGTGGTTATTCGCAGGAATTTAGCAAATTTGAATACAATCCTGCCATCCACCCTGCTAGTTGGGCTTCATTTAACGGACAGAATCTGATTGATTACTCAGCTGATGAAAGCTGGGGACCTCGCATGGATGGTACACTCTATAGACCCTGGTATTCCTGGATTCCTTCAGATCCGGATTTTGGAAAGCAGGTTCCTTTTTCTCCCCAGCCTAACAACGTTCGCAGCTTTTTCCAAACGGGAGCAACTGTAAACACAAACATTGCTATCAGTAAGTCGACGGAACTTTTCAACGCCCGTGTGTCCTATACCAATTACAATGTAAAAGGTACTATTCCTAACAGCCAACAACATCGGGACTATCTTTCTGGTAAGTTAGGTATCAACATTACGCCCAAATTTACGGCTAATTTGAATGTTAACTATTCAACGGAAAAAACGCGTAATCGGCCTGCTGATGGCTACAGTGGGCAAAACCAGACCATTGGTTCATTCAACCAGTGGTTCCAACGTCAGTTGGATATGACCCAGCTCCGTAATTACAAAAACCCAGATGGTACTTATCGCAGTTGGAACATCACAGGTCCTGAAAATACTACCCCTTTATATTGGGATAACCCTTATACGCAAGTATACGAAAACATTAATAACGAAAAGAATGAACGCCTTTTCGGTGACTTTGGTCTAACTTACAAGTTTTCGGAGGCTCTGAGCCTTATGGTAGTAGCTCGTCGTGACTTCCTGAATGCTTATTATGATCGTCGTATAGCTTCTTTTACTAAAGGAACAGCATACTACGGAACATCAAATGATAGTCGTCGGGAGGATAACTACGAAACGTTACTTTCTTACAATAAGAAGTTTGGCAAATTCACCGTGAATGCCAATGCGGGTGGAAACATTCGGAAAAATACCCGGGATTATCTGGCGATGAATACGAACGGTGGGCTTTCGATTCCTAACTACTATAACATCATTAACTCTGCTACTCCAGGGTCATTCACTAATTATAACTCCAGAAGAGAAGTTAGAAGTGTCTATGGTTTGTTGAGCTTAGATTACAATGACCTGTTATTTATTGAAGCAACTGCCCGTAACGACTGGTCCTCAACGTTGCCTGTAAATAATAACTCGTATTTCTACCCATCCGTAACGGCTGGTTTGATTTTCTCTGAATTCCTGAGTAACAAACGTATTCTTTCTTATGGAAAAATTCGTGGATCCTTTGCTCAAGTAGGTTCAGATTTGGACCCCTATCAAATCTATACGGTATTTAATACCGGTACAAAATACGGTAGTAATACGACGCAATCTATCCCGACTCAATTACCTAACCAAAACCTTAAGCCAGGATTATCCAGCGGTTATGAAGGAGGAATTGACCTGAAGTTCCTTAATAACCGAATTGGTTTAGAGTTTACGGTGTACCGTCAGGATAACACGAATCAGATTCTTCCCTTGGCCGTTCCCGGTTCTAGTGGTTACAGTACTGCTCTGGTCAATGCAGGTAACATTCGCTCACAAGGGATGGAATTACACATCAACGCTGTTCCAGTTAAGACTAAAGACTTTACCTGGGACTTTGATATTAACTTAGATCGCAGTCGTTCAAAGGTTGTTGAACTAGCCGCTGGCTTAAAAACCTATGATTTACTCCAGAACTCGTTATTTAATGGAGTTCCTCGTTTCGGTGGTACCAGTTTAGGTTTCATTGCCAGAGAAGGCTCAGACTGGGGTACTATCGTTGGACGTCAATTCCAGCGGTATCAAGCTGTTGATGCTAACGGTAATAAGATTGACAGCCCAAGCAACGGTAAAATCCTAGTAGATGCAAATGGTTTGCCTCTCTCAACAGCCGGCCAGGATCTGGCTACTGTGTTACCAAAAATGAAAGGTGGTTTCCTTAGTACGTTTAACTACAAAGGTGTTACACTGCGTTTTAACATTGACTGGTTATTAGGTGGCAAGTTTTACTCAACCACACGCATGTTCTCGGCTGGTTCGGGCATAAGTGCAGAAACGGCTGGCTTGAATGATAAAGGAAACCCCAAGCGTGATGATCCCGCTAATGGTGGTGGTGTCTTGTTCCCTAATTCGGTAAAAGCTGACGGAACACCTAATACAACCTACGCAGATGCTCAGTCACTCTACGAAACACGCCTGTTTGATTTGAATGAAAACTGGATTTTCGACAAAACGTATGTCAAACTTCGTGAAGTTAACTTGGGATATAATCTGCCCGTAGCCTGGATTCGTAATACCCCCTTCAAAACGGCTTATGTAGCCTTTATGGTTCGCAATCCTTTCTTAATCTACAGCAAAGTAGGTGGTGGAATCGATCCCTCTGAAACGCAAACATTCTGGGGCGAAGGTGGTCAGCAAATTCCAGTTCGTTCAGTTGGTTTCAACGTGAAATTTGGACTTTAATCATTGCATTTAAAGGCTTGATAGAGTATTCAGGAATATTTCATGGTCTCTATCAAGTCTTTTAGACATAAAAAATAATATGAAAAAAATAGCATTCAAGAAACCCATTGTTGGTCTATTAGGCTTAATGGCTCTTGTTTCGTCCTGTAGCGATTTTGGCAACATGAACGTAGATCCTAACCGAGCTTCGGTCGCCAGTACTGCCGCATTACTTTCAGGAGCAGAAGTTAATTTTGGTGCAGCAGTTACAGCAAGTGATGCCCAGCCCATTCTATATGCTCAGCATTGGTCTGAAATTACTTATACGCAAAACTCTCGTTATCAAGGTACTTCGTTCAACTATAATGGGTTTTATACCGGTCCATTAGTTGCTCTCAATTACATCATCAAGGTAAACTCAGATGATGCCACTAAATCTGGTGTAACGACCAATGGTTCTAATGCCAACCAGATTGCTGTAGCCCGAATTATTCGTGCTTACTTCTTTTCCGTACTCACCGACCGCTTTGGTGACATTCCGTATTCAGAAGCATTAAAAGGAAGTCAGGATTTCACGCCTTCTTTTGATGCTCAGAAAGATATTTATACGGATTTGTTCAAAGAGTTGAAAGAAGCAGCAGCTCAATTCGATGGCGGAACAGCGGTAAAAGGAGATATCATTTTAAGTGGAAACGCTACTCGCTGGAAGAAATTCGCAGCCTCTTTACGAATGATTTTGGCTTTACGCTTGTCAAAAGTTGATCCAACCAAAGGTAAATCTGAGTTTGTAGCTGCTATGCAAGATGGCCCACTGGCTTCTAATTCTGACAACGTTCGTTACAATTACAACGATACGTACCCTAACCCCTGGTTTTCCAGTTTTGTGACTTCAGGTCGTTTGGATTTTGCGGTTAGTGCACCTTTGATTAACTACATCAAGCCACTTTCCGATCCTCGTTTACCAGCATTTGCTGACAAATCGACTAGTAAACAAGACTACGTTGGGATGCCTTACGGTATCACAAACCCTGGTGTAAAAGCTGCAGACGTTTCATTACCAGCTGCTTCATTACGTACAGTCATTTCTGCCCCGGCCAATGTTATGACCTACTCGCAGGTGCTGTTCAGCCAGGCGGAAGCGGTTAAATTAGGCTGGATTACGGGCAATGCCAAAACTCTGTACGAAGCCGCTATCAAGGCTTCTATGGATCAATGGGGAGTATATTCAGACGCGACATACACAGCTTATATTACTAATGCTAACGTTGCTTATTCAGATGATAAGGCTCTGGAACTGATTGGTACCCAAAAATGGGTGGCCCTTTACATGCAAGGTTACGAAGCTTGGTCAGAATGGCGTAGAACAGGATATCCTAACTTCCTCAAGCCTGCACCCGGAGCAGTTAATGCGACCAAACAGATTCCTTTACGTCAGGCATACCCTACGACTGAGCGTGATTTGAACTCAGATAATTATAACGCAGTTATTTCCCGTCAAGGTCCAGATACGGATGCTACACCTGTTTGGTGGGATAAGTAATATTCTTCTGTACTACAGTTTACCAAAACAGCCGGGCTTCCACCCGGCTGTTTTGTTTTCTAAAACTCTCTGGCTAAGTTAAATCGAAAACCGCCTACGCCATCTTTGGTAAAGGCATAGTGGATTCTGAGAACGCCATTATACCAGGTTACAAAATCGACGCCTACGCCATAACCCAGAAGAAATTTATTCGCAAAACGCTGTTATAATACCCTCGGTACTGATTCCAGGACTGTCCCGCATCAATGAAGGCATTGGGGTAAATTTCCAGTGGAATGGTATTAAACTGCCGGATTTTTCGAAGTGGTTTCAGGAAAATCTTTTTATCGAGCAACTGATACCGAAACGTGTTTTTCAGGTAAAAATAATGCTGGCCATCTATGGTAAATAACTCGTATCCCCTCACCAGATCGCTGAGATAACCCAAGCCTCTCGTCTGTAAGTAAGGTTGCAACTGCGGATAGGACGTTTTTCCTTCGGCTACGGCTCCGTAATACCATTTCCCACCCAGCGGCTTATACCGGGCAAAGCCTACCGTCAGATCCGTCAGGTTGATATCATCGCCCGGTAAAAGCCCATACCGATTGAGTAAGGCTCCGAATACAAAACCTCTGAGCGGATACTGGGCCTTGTCCCGAAAATCATAGGTATAGCCATAGGAAGCCAGAAAGTACTTTTGCCGCGTTCGGCTTTCCAGAAAATAATTAGGATTTAAAGCCGCAATGGTATCCGCAACCACGTTTGAGGCATAACGCAATTCCAGCGTCTGAAAATCGTAGTAATGGTTTCGACGCCGGAAGATGATGTTGGTATAAAAACGATCCCTCAATAGTTCATCGCTTCGCAAATACACCAGCTTATCGTGATTGGTTCGATAAGGTAAGTTCTTTGTGGTGTTGTAAGAAACGCCCAGCGTCACGCCAATTTTCTGCTTTTTATCAATATAAGGAATGTAATACGACAGGTCGTAATACTGAGCAAAGCCAAATTCAAGATTAATTTTCAGTTGCTCTGCCCTACCCCGAACGTTATAATGCCGTAGGTTAACACCGTAAATCGTTCGGCTTAAGTCGCGGTTTCGCTCCGTCCACCATTCATTGAAATTCCGATCCGCTAATTGAAACACCGGAAAACCAAGAATATACCATTGCTCACGTAAGTCGAATTCAATCTGAGCAAGGGTGGTAGAATCAGGGCTTTGGAGAACATTAACTTTCGTTTCAGCGGTAACGAAGAGATTGGTATTAAAGACTTTTCGCCGATTTCGCTCCAGCCGATCCATTAAGGTCGCGGTAGCTAACGTATCTCCTTCCCGAAAATCCAACTCTCTTCTAATAATGAATTCTTTGGTCCGGCGATTACCCGTAAACTTGATTTCCTGAACAATAACATAACTGGAATCAGGTAACGAAGTGCTAACTGACTGAAAATGAAGAAGTGTACTAAGTAAAGTAGCAAGCATAAGGGACGAACAAGTCTTCAAAAGTATCCATTAATCTCAGTTCGAGCTCCTTACCGCTTTAATTGATTCGAACACTGAAAAAAATTACGCAAAAAAATTCAAATATTTCTTTGTATGATTCAATATTGTATGTATTATTGCATAAGATATTTCTGGGACAGCTAAAAGCACCAGAAAATTGGAATGCCTATTCACGTTGCTATTCATGCACATTAGTAACGTTCAAAATATGGTTTTCAAATGGGAAGAAAGACCAATAACGGATTCGCCGAACCCTCTGGGTTCGGCGAATTTTTGTTTATAGATGAGTTAACTAAAAATCTCCTGTTGGTCTTCGATTCAAACTAGACGCCATTCCCAATGAGGATTGAAAACGAAAAGCGAGCCAGGTAAAACCCAGCTCGCTTTATTCAAACTTTCAAACAAAATCAAACTTCAAACAAATGTTACTGTTGAGCCATTTTCATGGGCACGTATCCATACGCCAAAGCGGGATATTGGTCCATGATGCGACGAGTGGCCGAACGAACCTGACTTTCAGGTATTGCCTGCGTTTTTTCAAACAGCCCGGAAGCATACCCCATCCAAACCGAACGGTTCAGGGTTTCGTCTACCAGGTGAATTAATAAGGTACCTTTTTTCAATTTGCTGGCCGAGTAAGCCGGGTCCGTTTGTTTAAGTCGGAACGCGTCTGAATACACCGAAAAGAGCACGGATAAATCTCCTTTTTCCTCCTGATAGGTATATCCTCGAGCACGCATTTGTCGCTCGATTTCATCCACAATGATCTGCTGATTCTCTTCAGCAAAACCCTGTAGTCCAGAACTTTTCAGAATAGAATAGGTCCGATTATAGGCTAATGAAACCCGCTCATCGAGGGTAGTCTCTACACGAACTTTGCTAGAGGTGCAAGAGGCTAAAGCAAAAAGGCATAAGGCTGTATAGAAAATTGTCTTCATCGCGAAACTTAGGTTAACCCGGATTGATATTCGAACTTAACCATAATTTCATCAAAAATTAACAATTTGATAACATTGAAAGTAAAATTTAATATTGGAAAAGTATTACTAAGGCCTAATTACCTATTGATCAGAACATTACCAGCGAAGTGATTCGGCAACATCTCCGGCCTTTAGAGCTACAAAGCCATATTTTGCCGCTGCCCGGTCCCCTGCTTCGCCGTGGCGATAAACGCCTAGTATGGCAGCTTCCTTGGGTTCTAGTTGCTGAGCCAGCAAAGCAGTAATAACGCCAGTCAGAACGTCACCTGTGCCACCCGTGGCCATGCCAGGATTGCCCGTTGAATTAAAATGAAACTGGCCATCAGGCGTTGCTACCACGGTATGCTGCCCTTTTAATACTACTGTTACCTGATGTTTTTCGCAGAACTCCCGCAGTAACTCCAGTTTTTCGTAATCGTTTTTCCAGGGCTTACCGAGTAAGCGTTCAAACTCTTTAGGATGAGGAGTAAGGACGGTTTTTTCGGGTAATAGATTCAATAAATCCCGCTCTTCTGACAGTATGTTCAAAGCATCCGCATCAATTACACAGGGGATTTTCTGAGTTTTGGAAAGAAAATGACGCATAAAAGCTTTGGTTTTCTCTGATTTCCCCAGACCTGGACCAATCCCAATGGCCGAATATTTCGACCAATCCTGGCTAGTTGTTATTTCTTCCCTGTCCTCATCAACCATACACATCGCTTCCGGTACGGAGGTTTGCATAATGTCATACCCGCACCGAGGTACCTGAACGGTGAGCAGACCCACGCCACTCCGCAGGCAGGAACGGGAGGCTAGTACAGCGGCTCCGATTTTACCTAAACTTCCTGCAATCAATAAAGCATGACCAAAGTTTCCCTTATTTGCGAACCCACTCCGTTCGGGTAATTGAGGCAAGGCTAAAGCATTGGTAAAGAACCAGTTGGTAGGGGTTTGTTCTGCATAGACCGCATGCAAACCAATATCTACCGTTTGCCATTTGCCTACGTACTGCACATTTTTGGGCTGAAGAAAAGCCAGTTTGGGGGCCTGAAAGCTTACGGTGTAAGTAGGTTTAATAATGACATCTTCTTCGGCATTGGCCTGATTGGCAAATAAACCAGAGGCAATATCCACTGAGATAATTTCTGCCCCGCTGTTATTTATTTTCTGAACTACTTCTGCCAGTAAACCTGTCAATCCGCGGCTCAGACCTGAGCCCATTAAGGCATCAATGATTACACCACTGGGTGAGAAATGTAACTCGTCGCTCTGGCTCACCCAATGCACCGTATCCAAATGTTCGTAACGGCCCAAATTGACTTCAAAGTCCTCAGAACTTCGGTCGGTGTGTTTAACGATAGATACCTTAGGCAGATATCCCGCCTGCTTCAGTAATCGGGCGATAGCGAGACCGTCGCCACCGTTATTACCCAGTCCGCAAACAATTGAAATGTCATGATGCGTTTCCACCATACCCGTGCGGAGCAACCATTCGGTAAAAGCAAGAGCGGCTCGTTCCATGAGATCAATGGAAGTAATAGGCTCGTGTTCAATGGTATAAGAATCCCAACGGCGGATCTGATCGACAGAGAAGATTTTCATAGGTTAATGTTTTGAGTTTGGGGTTTAGGTTTTGAGCTCCTAGTCCCCAAGACTTTATTCAAATCAATACCTATAATAACGAAAAAACCCTGCCTTAGCTTTTGGAGCCTTGGCAGGGTTTTTCTTTTTGACGGTTACTTTACTTTTTATTATTCCTGCATTTCTTCTTCGTGATTTATGGAACTGCCACCCGAATGGCTTTCTTCCACTTTCGCGTTGCCTTTGTAGTTAATCTGGCTAGCTCCTGAAGCTGTAGCGTTCAGGTTCGTATTCGCGGTTACGTGAGCTTTGGAAGCTCCTGACGCATCCACTTGCACATCATTGGCTTTAAGAGCAAAGGCCTCCAAACGTGACGCTCCGGAAATATCGGCTTTCAACTGCTGGGCTGACCCTAATAAAGTCAGGCGGGCGGCTCCGTGCACATTTACATCCACTTGTTCAGCATTCAAGCCAGAGAAAGTAGACTTGGAAGCTCCGGCCAGTTCGATTTTTTTCACCTGATCGAAACCTTTCACCGTTGCTGATATTGCTCCCACAAACTCAACCTCTTCCAACGCTGGCATTTCGATGCGAATGCTTTCCCGGCTGCTTTTAAAGCTAAACCCTAGTATATTTTTGCGTTTGATAACCAGTGTATTACCCGAAACTTTCACGCTTACATCATCCAGCTTACGTTCATTCTCAGCGTAGACCGTTACCTTGAAAGCCGATCCGCGTTTGACTTCCACAGCATACCCGCCCGAAATGTCCAGATTTGTAAAGCCTTCCAGGTTATACTCCTGCGGTACACCTCGGCCAATGCTCGACTCGTAAGAGTGGTCACTGTCATCATCACTCATATACGTATCTTCCTCCTGAGGCACCGAACGATTCAGGCAGATCAATTCACCGTCGCGAGTATACTTCCAGATTGATCCGGCAAACATATTCTCATTAAACATCTCATTCGGGAACCGATTCGTTACGTATCTCGCAAAAGACTCTGTCATGCTGAATTCTTTCTCATAGGGAATGAACACCTTTATGTTCAATTCAGGTTTACGGAAAGGAATGTCATCGGGAGCCTCAAAATTTTTTGCAATGGTTACCAGAGAATCCTTCTGCGTAATCTGATGCTTTAACTGAGCTGCTCGCTCTCGGGCTTCTTTGGTGGTACGACCCCGGCTTGAAAATTCTTCTACTAACTTAATTTCCGTGCCTTCGTACCCTTCTAAGGTTACCTGTGAGCTGTACAAATCATCAAACTCGTCGTCAACCTGTTCATCAATATCAAAAACTGGTGTTTTGTCCCCATCAATAAATCGTGTTTTCTCTACGACTCCCCGACGGGCGAAATTAGAAATGTATTGTGGAATCATAATTCCTGAACCGATGGAGCCAACCAGGAATAAACCCAGTAAAGTCTGCCAAACCAGCGGTTTAAAATAATTCTGTTTCGTTAAGAGTGATAAACCAGCCAGGCCCATCGCCAGAGCAGGCACCACCGCCGCCAGAAATGTTAACACGAACATCCAGGGGGAGGCATCCCGAATGAATTTAATGGGCATACCTACCGTTATGGGGACATCTTCCCACCCTGACAATCCAATGGCGGCACCTAGGGCAATCAGCAGGCAAATCACACAGGCCATCCCGCAACCCAGCAGAATAAGGCCCACGACGATACGTGCTAATACCAGCAGGAAACGAAAGAATGGTCCCAGACCTTCGAAAATCGCAGCTAATGCCCGAAAGGGAAACAATAGCACTTTCGTAACCGTACTTTCAACCGTCTGATTTTCAACATTCAGAGTCCGCTTAATATTGGTTTCGATGTTATTCAGCGTAATGGGTTCGCCCTGCATTTTCATACGATCCGTCAGCGTTTTTGCCGTTGGAGTAATGATCCACAAGACTAAATACAGAATCAGACCCGTGCCGAAAAACAGTATGCTAATGACCCAAACAAAGCGAATGATTGCTAAATCCCAGCCTGTATACGCGGCTACCCCGGCAGCAACGCCGCCCAGAGCTTTTCGCTCGGGATCGCGGTAGAGTTTACGCAATTTTTCGTCTTCTTCCAGATTCGCATTCCCGGGAAATGAAACCCAGCAAGCAATGTAAACAATGAAGACAATACCACTCAGAGGACCAAAGAAGTCTCCCGTATGAGACCATCCACCAAAAATAGGCAGTCCAATGAACAGGAATAAAGTTGCCAGCCGAACCCACAACGGGTCGAAATTGAGGTAATGGGCGATGCCCGCACAAACGCCACCTAACACTTTACGCTTGGTATCCCGATACAGCCGTTTCTGAGCTGGTGGGAACGCCTGCTGTTCACTCGTAAAGGTTGAACCAGCCTCTGCGTGGGCGTACGTTTGCTGATTTTCTGCACTGGTCTGCGTATACGCTGATTTCGAAGCACCAAAATCTTCTTCTTCTTCGATGGCCTCAAAGTCAGCTACGGTTCCCATAGACTGAATCAACTGATCGACGTCTTCGGAGGTAATGGCCTGTTTTTCTTCTTTTTTGACCTTGTCATAAAATTTCTCCGCAATACGGGCTTCGATATCTTCAATGATCTCGGCACTGCCTTCGTACGCAGAAAAATAGCGTTTAATGGACTCCAGGTAGCCTTGCAGGCGGTCGTAGCCGTCTTCCTCAATGTGGAAAACAACTCCTGCAATGGTGATGGATATAGTCTTTTTCATTGGTTCAACGAATGAATGTTAGCATGATGGAATGGTAGAATCCGAGAAGAGAAGTGGGGTTATCGCTGCATTCTCTTCCACTATTCGCCCTTCGATTCGTTTGTAACAATTTGATTTACTGACGTTTGAAGCTCCTCCCAGGTGGTCTGAAGTTGTACCAGGAATTCGCGGCCACTATCCGTTAGAATATAATATTTTCGTGGGGGGCCCGACGAGGACTCTACCCACTTGTAATCCAACAGCCCTGAGTTTTTCAGTCGGGTGAGCAGTGGATAAAGCGTCCCTTCAACGACCATGATTTTTGCCGCTGTTAGTTCCTCCAGCATGTTTGAGGCATAAACCTCTCCCCGCGAGATGATATGCAGAATGCAGAATTCAAGGATTCCCTTCCGCATTTGCACTTGAGCATTTTCCAGGTTCATTTCGCGTATTGTTTAAACAGGTTCGGGTTCGATGACCTCAGTACTAAGGATTTCATCAAAGCCAGAATCCTAATCCGGTTTCTGAGACAAAAGTAATAGCAGGTACTTTGCAATGCAAGGTAGTTGGTAAAATATTTTTTTAGGCTACTATCAAATGTCAAAAACAGGGAAGTATTTTTGAAGGGATGTTATGCCCCCTACTTATGTTATCTGTTAATCAGCGTGTTATAGTCATGAATTGGTACTAATCTTCCATTCAGAACAGTATAGCTTTAGGAGGAAAGATAGTATAGGATAAGTTGCCAAGCCTAGACAAGACCAAGCATAGGAATTGCAGTCTAGCATCGCATGGTGTATTCAAAGTACATTTTTGTAAAGGCAATCATTAACTAAGTCATAATTAACTTCACCTAACTTAATAAGATTTTTATGCTAAAATTAATAAATAACTATAAGCTACTATTACTGAGTATATTTTACACAATTTTAGTTATAGGAACCGTTTTTATTATGCCTGACTATGGAAGAACTCCAGATTCTTACGGGTATTTAGAATCTGCTGTTTCTATGGCAGAAGGAAATGGCTATCAATACAAATCGATCTGGAACTCTTTATGGCCTATCGGTTACTCAACTTGCATATTAGTCATTTATTGCATTCTTCCTATATCTGTCTTATGGGCGTCTAAAGTAGTCAATATCATCTTTTTATTAATAATGATATTATTCTTCTATAAAAAACACCCTAGAAGAGCATTCGTTTTTGCATTACCCGTAGGATATTTATGTAAAATGGCTGCTTATTCGTGGTCTGAAACTGCCTACATTGTTGTTCTTACTGTTAGTATTTATACATTGTATGATTACCTTAAAAACGATAACAACGTATTTTTATTTAACCGAATAAAATTTTTCATAGTAGCTTATGCTTCTTTCCTGATCAGATACATTGGGCTTTTCATGGGAATCTTTACAGGAATTTTATCGGTCTACTACCTTTGGAAAAGAGATTTTAAAAGAGCCAAATGGACCTTCTTAAATTCAATTTTACTTTTCGTAGGCTACTATGCATATTTTTTACTTAATAAATACAAAGGTCAGTTAGTTTGGGGAGGCAATAGAATTGATGAAATTAAGCCCTGGAAAGAAGTACTTATCTTAATTATTCCAGGACTAATCAATGAGTTTATCTTGTTAAGAGATGTAAGTTTACCCGACCCATTCGCCTGGATAGGATTAGTCATTCAGCTTATGTTAATGGTTTATGTTATTAAAATTTATAGAAAAGAATTACTAGGTATTTCATTTACCTTATCCAGGCCCAAGCTCCTATTCCTGACCGGGTCACTCTACCTATCAATTATTTTTTATTTACGTTTCTTCAGTGCCTTTGATATGCTATCCTATCGTCTTCTGGCCCCTACAACCTTTCTTTGGCTAATTGCCGGGCTAGACTGGCTCTCTAATCCTGTCCGTTCTAATCTCTGGCAGAAAGTAGAAATCCCGATTACTTTGTTTTTATTAACAACGACTATTACTAATCTGCTTCCTAAAAATTTATCTAAAATAGAAGCCTTGTTTAATAAATTATAACCATTTTCAAAGTACAACAATAGTTTATGGTATAGGATACCTATTTTATTAACAACCCCCTATTTATATTCTAAACCTTAAGCAACTAATATGTTATTAACCAGTCAACGTAAGCTCTTGCTTCTTTTTATATCAGTCACGGCATTATCACTAGTAAGGATACTAATGTCTAGTGATTATTGTCTGGTAAATGACTCTCATTATTACATCCAGACTGCGGAGAGGTTTAAAGCAGGGTTGGGGCCAACGATTATATTAGAAAGTGGTGAAATTGTATACAATTCCATTTGGCCTCTTGGTTATCCATCATTCATTCTAATTGGGTTATATCTCGGACTAAATGGCATATGGGCTTCAAAACTTGTCAACCTGATCGTCATTATTTGGGTATTGTATGAATTAAATAAAACCTGGGCAGACAAAGCTCCTATCCTGGCCTTATCGCTGCTTGCTTTCATTAAAGTATTAGCTTTCAGTTGGTCAGAATCCTTATTATTCGCTTTTACGCTTTCTTTTACTCATGGAATCTGGCATGCCTTCCATAACCAAATGAATTTTCGTCTATTATTTTGGATTTTCATAACTGGATTTGGTATGTTCTTTACCAAATACATTGGAGGTATTTCAGCAGGATTAATTTTTATAGCTGCTTTACTTGCGTACTTTACTAATAAAAAAACTTAATGTTTCAGTTTTTAATTTTAGGGTTATTGTTAATCTTAAGTTTCGGCGGATATTTTTTTATTAGTGAAAAACTCAGTAATCATATTTGGGGCGGTACTCGTTTTATTGCCGTTGAACCCTGGCCTGAATGGACATTAATGGTTTTAAGTTCTTTAGCGAATGAGTTGTTACTTATTCGAGACTGGGATAACTTTTATTCTGTTGATTTTATAGGTTTACTAGGTTTTTTTATTCAGGGGTATATCATCTATAAGCTTTTAAAAATTAGAGTGTTCACTCCTGAAAAAGCCGATCCCCATTCCATTCAACTTACTTATTGGTACTTAGTGGTAGCTCTGGTATTAGGTATTACATTAATTATCCTACGGGCATTTTCTCCTTTTGATCCTCTGGATATTCGCTTAATGGCTCCTTCCACTTTTTTTCTACTTCTCTTCGTTCTCGGGCATTTTGCAGCTTTACCTATCTACTGGAGAAAAGTTCAACGCTATATATTTTTTATATTTGCCCTATCATCCATTTGTGCCCTTTTACCTAAAAAATTCAATCCATTAAAGCCTTTGGAAAAACTATCCATCCCCACCCAGAAGATTTATTTACTATTCATCCTAATCGGCCTGTTTTCCCCGTTTCTGGCATCGGCTCAGACTTTCGGGAATGAATGGATCAATTATGAGCAATCCTATTTCAGGATTCCAATTGCTCAAAAAGGAGTGTATCGAATTACCTCTGCTGAATTACAGAAGGCCGGATTCAATACGGGCATTGATCCCCGCATGATCCAGTTGTACTGGCGAGGAAAAGAACAGTCGATTTTTGTAGAAGGCGAACAAGACCGAAAACTCGATGCCTCCGACTATATCGAGTTTTATGCCGAAGGAAATGATGGAGCTCCCGACTCATTATTATACATTCCCAATAGTGCTCAGCCTCATCCTTACTTTAGTCTTTATTCCGATTCGACGGCTTATTTTCTAACCTACTCTACCACTGGAAAAGCCGGGAAACGCATGGATTCGTACCGGGATACGGATTATTCCTCTTTAACTCCCGAGGCTTACCACCTGGAAGAGATTCTGAAACTCTATACGTCTGAGTATCCCGTTGGTTTTGCCCGCCCCGTAGGAACACTGGCAGGAGCCATGCTTTTCAGCCATTATGATTACGGAGAAGGCTGGACAGGCCCCGTAAGGTCTATAAACGAAGAATGGCAGGAAAACTTTACCATTACCGATCTGGCTACCTCTGCGGCAACAAAACCCCGAGTAGAATGGCTGATGACGGGGCGATTACCTGATAATCACCGACTTGTTTTTTCAGCAGGCTCCGCTTCCCGAACGCTCGGAGAAGGTTTTTTTGACTATTATTATACAAAAAAATTCAGTTTCCCACTTGAGTTTTCAGACATCAGTAACCAGACGTTAGTCTTAAAAACGGTTTCCAAAGGGGTTAATAACGGCTCTCGGGATGCATATTCAGCTACC
This sequence comes from Siphonobacter sp. SORGH_AS_0500, assembly GCF_002838835.1. Classification (GTDB taxonomy): domain Bacteria; phylum Bacteroidota; class Bacteroidia; order Cytophagales; family Spirosomataceae; genus Siphonobacter. The sequence continues at coordinate 188,963 of NZ_NHPP01000006.1, read as the reverse complement.
TACGCCCGAGTAACTTATCCGCAGCTCACTCGCATGAATGGCTTGGGTTCTAAGACATTCCAGTTGATTCCTCAATCAGCCGGTCGCTCTTATCTTTCAATTCCCGGCAGTAACAATGCTTCGCTCCTTGCCTACGACATTACGGATAAAAATGAAGTTCGCCGAATTGGCGGCTTACCTTCAGATACTGATTTTCAGGTTATTGTCAGAGGAACTCAAGCGGCTCGAAAAGTTCTGATTACGCGGGAGTTTAAATCTGTACCTCTTATTTCGCGAACCTCTTTCCGAAACATCAACCCCAAATCACACAACTATTTAATCATTACGCATCCGGCTTTACAAAAACCTGCGGGTAGTGAGTCAAATGCGGTTCGGGCGTATGCCCGTTACAGAGCCTCCGAAGCGGGTGGAAAATACGATACCTTAACGGTTTCCATTTTTCAGTTATACGATCAGTTCAATTACGGAGAAACGAGTCCGCTGGCCATTCGGCGTTTTCTGGATTTTATGCTCAGAAAAGGAAATCCCCAGTCTGTTTTCCTAATCGGCCAATCTACCGATCCGCAAGGGTTAAGATTTAATCCTAATCGGAATCAGATTGACATGGTTCCTAGTTCAGGCTGGCCTGGCTCCGATATCACCATGACTATGGGATTAAATGGAAAAGGAATTTACGAGCCCGCTATCCCCATTGGAAGACTTCAAACCAACAGTCCACAAACTGTTTTAGACTATCTGGCTAAAGTCAAGGAGCATGAGTCCAAACCCATGACCGACTTGTGGCAAAAAAACATTTTACACTTGAGCGGCGGACGTAGTTCGTATGAATTGCTTTCTTTTCGAAACAACTTAAATCAGTTACAGCAAACCGCACAGAATAAGCTCTTAGGCACCCGGGTAGAATTAATGGGCAAGAAAACCGATGAACCTGTTGAGTTTTTGAACATTCAGGAACAGGTTAATAGTGGTTTATCGATGATTACTTTCTTCGGACATTCCAGCCCTACGGTTTCGGACATTGAGATTGGCATGGCCTCAAATGAGCAGTTAGGGTATCGTAACAACGGGAAATATCCGCTCATCTTTATGAATGGTTGTGCCTCTGGTAACTTTTACTTCCAGAATTCTAAAACCTTTGGGACAGACTGGGTAAACACCCCTAATAAAGGAGCGATTCTATTTTTAGCGTTAACTGACATTGGTTATCCTTTTGTTCTGAAAGAATATGCGGACCAGATTTACAATGGTTTGTTCTCAGACAGCACCACGTTTGCCAAACCTTTCGGCTACATTCAGCAACAGGCCGTGAAACGCTTTCTGGCAAACAATAGCGATTTTTACCACATTGCTCACGCCGAACAATTTACCCTTCAGGGAGACCCAGCTATCGTTTTGTATCCGGCTTCCAAGCTGGATTATGCCATCAAGTCCCAAACGCTTTTTGTTCAGGGCCTGGACAAGAAAGCACTAACCACCCCAGCCGACTCTTTCCGGGTAGGTATTGTCATTAGCAATCTGGGTAAAAATGTAAAGAAACCTTTTTCGGTAAGCCTGAAAAGAACACTTTCCAACGGTCGTGAAATTGATCTGGGGACAAAGCAATACGCCCCTATTGCCTATCAGGATACGGTTTATTTTACGGTTAATAACCAGGCCCATGCGGGTGGGAACACCCGTTTCGATGTAGTTATTGACGCGAACAATCAACTCGACGAAATTTCAAAACAGAACAACAAAGCCAGTCTGAATGTAGTCCTTCCCGGCTCACTAGCCCGGCCTTTGTTACCTCATGACTTTGCCATTATAGGTACTCAGGAAAATAACACGCCTACCGCTCGACTCGTAGCCGAATACACGCCAGTCGCTACTATCAGCGGTACGCCTCAGATTATATTCGAACTGGACACTTCCGCAGCATTTACCAGCTCGTTCAAGAAAACGACGACTTTACCCATTAGTAATACCGAAGGCTGGAAGGTGTCTTTATTAGCTACCGACAGCACAGTTTATTTCTGGCGGGTTCGGAGTGCCGATCAGGCTTTGAGCAATAATAATCAATGGTCTACCGCTTCGTTTACTTACATTAAAGGCAGTACGGGCGGCTGGGCTCAGAGTAATGCAACCCAGTTTGATAACGTACTTACGGATTTCGCCGTGCTTCAGAATAACCGCTGGAGTTTCACCGGAACGGCAACGGCGGCAACGCTGAGTTCGGCACTCATTGGCCCGGCAAATCAATGGGGTGCTATTCGTCAGCAGGTAACCCGGAATGCTCAGCAGAAATCATCATTAGATGTGTATGGCGTGGATAACCAGGGAAATGAAACGCTGCTTTACGCCAACCTGACTTCTAGTCTGACCGATATTAAAAATGGTGTTGATGCTAAAAAATATCCTTACCTGCGACTGCGTGAAAAGATCAGCGGCCCAACGGCTCCGCAGCTCAATCGGTGGTTAGTATCGTATCAGGAAGTACCCGAAGGAGCCCTCCACTTGAAGGGGCAGTCGGCGTATTTACCCAATACAACAACTTACCTTACGGAAGGAGCCCCCTACACGCAAAACCTGAGCTTTGACCTGGCCAGTACGCAGCTATTTGCTGATTCGCTGACAGTCACAGAAGTAGTTACGAATGCCACTTCCGGCCTGAACCAGACCAGACAGTACAAAGTCAATTCGGCCAAGACTATTCCGCTTAGCATTGCCTATGCTAATCTGGCCACTGGAGAAAACCGCATTGCCGTAACCGTGAACCCACAAGTTTTACCGGAAGTAAGCTATACGAATAACCTGATTACCCTGATCGCCCACGTCCAGCCCGACCGCTCGGCTCCGATTCTAGAAGTTACCTTTGATGGAAAAACCATTCCGAATGGGTCTTTCGTTTCGGCAAATCCAACCATTGCTATTCGGTTAAAAGACGAAAATAAATACGTCCTCAGAAAGGATACTTCAGGCATTGACATGTATCTGCAACGTCGCTTCCCTGACACCACTGCCCTGCAACGGATTTCGTTTCAAAATCCCAACGTTAGCTGGCAAATGGTATCCGAAAATGATTTCCGGGCTACCTATCAGCCTAAGAATTTACCCGAAGGCACGTATTATTTCCAGGTGAATGGTTCGGATGCAACGGGTAACCTAGCCGGTTCAACCCCGTATAACATCACGTTTGTCGTTAAAAACGAAACGGGAATTCAGCAATTGGTGGTAAGTCCGAATCCGCTGACGTATTACACCCGCTTCAGTCTAAACCTGACCGGAACAAGCGTTCCCGATGCGATGGCCATTGAGATTTATAACCTTCAGGGACAATTGCTACGGATCATTTCCAATGAAAATCAGAAGCTTCAGATCGGACAAAACGATTATTACTGGGATGGCACCGACCAGCGGGGCAGTCGTCTACCGATTGGGACGTACATTTATAAATTAAAGATTCAGGAACAAGGGCAGAGTTACCCCTTCCTCGATCCTCATACGAAGACGTCGGGCCGGGTGATTATCGTCCGCTAATCATAAAAAAACCGGAGAGTGATCTCCGGTTTTTTTATGACTCATGTAGTTACTAATCAAGATCCGGTAAAGGAAAAATGAGCACCGGTACCGGACTGTGGAGCAGTAATTTTTTCGTTTTGCTGGGGTTTACCAGTTGCGTAAACAAATTACGGTGATGTGTACTCATCACTAATAAATCAGCTTCGGTATCCTTCACTAGTTCCAGAATTCCCTCCTGAATCGAACTGGTTTTACGCTGAAGCAAGGTAATATGGTGTTCAGGGAACTGAGCCTGAATATTCGCCAGCATCTCGTCATCCGAGTTCACATTGGGTTCGTGGTCCGACTGTACGTTAATGAGTTGAACCGTCGCTCCCAAGGCATTAGCCCATTGATAGGTTTTCGCCAGACTTTGCGTCTCTTCAAATTCAAGCTGGGTGGCGTAGGCGATTCTTTTGAACCCATAGTGCGTTACTTCACCGGGGACGACCAATAAAGGAACGCCAATTTCATCGAAAAGCTGCGTTGAAGAGTTGCCAAACAAGTCAGAAAACCAACCACCCGATTCGCTGGACTCCGTGCGACCCATAATGACCAGATCAACACCCTTATCTTCGGTAAATTCCTTAACAACGGGCGTCAAAGGTCCTAATTCCAGATACGCCGTCACGATTACGTTTCTGGCTTTTAATTCTTCTGTTAATTTATCAATTTGCTCTTGGGCAGAATTTCGGTAAGTTTCCTCCCACTCTACCGTTAGCGGCGGGCCCGTTAAGGTCTCCGTCATGGGATAAACCGGCAGGTACGTATGCAGGAGGTGTATAGTAGCGGACTGTCTGGAGGCCAAATAAACGGCTGTTTCTAAAGCCGGACGAGAATTTTCAGTAAAATCGGTTGCAACGAGGATATTTTTCATGGTAGTTTGAAGATTAATGGCCGAAAAGAATACTTTTTTCGTTAGTATAACAAAGATATACGATTAAAAAATTATCATCATTTCACTAAAATCACAGGATATGATGATGTAATTCATATTTAATTTCGGGAAGGTGCTTAATTTCGCCTTTCCTAACGAGCCGCACCGCGTATGACGGAAGATACAAAAGAAGTTAAGTCCTTAAATTTCCTAGAAGAAATTGTTGAAAACGACCTCCGAGAAGGTAAAACCGGAGGACGCCTGTTAACCCGATTTCCACCCGAGCCGAATGGATATCTGCACCTGGGCCATGCAAAAAGCATTTGCCTGAATTTTGGTTTAGCCCAAAAATATGGTGGACAGACCAACCTACGCTTTGATGATACGAACCCGATTACGGAAGATACCGAATACGTGGACTCGATCAAGGCTGACGTTCGCTGGCTGGGTTTTGAATGGGCCGCCGAATTATACGCTTCTGACTACTTTGCTCAGTTGTATGAATTCGCAAAAAAATTGATCCAGCAGGGCCTGGCTTATGTAGATGATTCGACGGCTGAAGCCATTGCCAGCCAGAAGGGTACTCCTACGGAACCCGGCCAGGATAGCCCCTTCCGTACTCGTTCGATAGAAGAAAACCTGGAATTATTTGAAGGCATGAAAGCCGGAAAATATCCCGACGGTAGTCGCGTATTGAGAGCCAAAATTGACATGGCTTCGCCCAACATGCACTTCCGGGATCCGGTTATTTATCGAATCAAACACGCTCATCACCATCGCACGGGCGATCAGTGGTGTATTTATCCCATGTATGATTTTGCTCACGGTCAGTCCGACTCAATCGAGAAAATCACGCATTCGATCTGTACACTGGAATTTATTCCGCACCGTCCGCTCTACGACTGGTTCATTGATAAGCTGGATATTTTCCCTTCGCATCAGTACGAATTTGCCCGCCTGAATCTGACTTATACCGTGATGAGTAAGCGGAAGCTGAAACAACTGGTGGAAGAAGGGCACGTAGCGGGATGGGACGATCCCCGAATGCCAACGCTTTCAGGTGTACGTCGTCGCGGCTATACACCCGAAGCCATTCGTGATTTCTGCGAGCGAATCGGCGTGGCCAAACGCGATAACCTGATTGACGTAGGTTTACTGGAATTCTGTGTTCGCGAACACCTGAACAAGATTGCCACTCGCGTCATGGTAGTACTCGATCCTGATCCAATCAAGGTCGTTATTACCAACTATCCCGAAGGGCAAACCGAAGAGCTTTCGATTGAGAACAACCCGGAACAACCCGAAGAAGGCAGCCGGAATGTAACATTCTCCCGCGAAATTCTGGTGGAACGCGAAGATTTCATGGAAAACCCGCCGAAGAAATTCTTCCGCCTGGCTCCCGGTAATCGCGTTCGTCTGAAAGGAGCGTACATCATTGAATGTAACGATGTAATTAAAGACAGCGAAGGCAAAGTAACCGAACTGCATTGTACGTACGTCCCCGAAAGTAAATCAGGATCGGATACCTCTGGACTGAAAGTTCAGGGAACGATTCACTGGGTGAACGCAGCAACGGCCCTTCCTGTGGAAGTTCGTCTCTACGATCGTCTGTTCCAGGTCGAAGATTTGAGCGAAGCCGAAGGCGATTTCAAAGATCACCTGAATCCTAATTCGCTGGAAATTGTACATGCCTTTGCCGAGCCCAGTCTGAAAGAAGCAACGGGTACGTATCAGTTCCTGAGAAAAGGCTATTTCTGCCTTGATTCCGATTCTTCGTCTGAACGTCTGATTTTCAACCGCACCGTAGGTTTGAAAGACTCCTGGGCGAAAGATCAGAAGAAGAAATAAGTAGTTAATTGTTTTGGGTGGCCGCCGCAACGGCGGTCAGTTTTCAGTTGATAGTCTATGTTTTACAACTGAACCATAGATTATAACTAACTACAAGAGCATAGACCTAAAAAAGCACGACTGACAATCAGTCGCGGCTTTTTTTAGTCTATGCTCTCCTTTTATAAAACTGCTTTAATGACTACGGGTTGGTGATCGGAGAAATATCTCTGGTCTTTCGCATCTACCAATACGCCGTATTTCAGCACTTTAATTCCTTTGCTTGTGAAAATATAGTCGATACGGGTTTTCAGCGGAGCATCAAATTTAAAAGCGTTGAACGTGCCTTCAGGGCCGTAGGGGGCCATTTCTGTTATACTACGTGAGTCATTCAATAAGGTTTGAATTTCCTTGATTTGCTCGGTGTCGGGCGTTGAATTAAAATCTCCCGTCAGAAAGGTGGGAGCTCCTTTCGTTATCTCTTTGATCTTCTTCACCATTAGTTTGCCGGATTCCCGACGAGCGACCACACCCTCGTGATCGAAGTGTACATTAAAAAAGTAAAACTGCTTTCTTGACTGTACATCCTGCAACTTCACCCAGGAGCAAATGCGGTTACAACAGGTAGCGTCCCAGCCTTTACCAGGTTCTTCGGGCGTTTCGCTTAGCCAGAAATTACCCGAATCAAGTACTTTAAAACGATCTTTTTTGTAGAAAATAGCCGAATGCTCGCCGCCTTCCTTTCCATCATCGCGACCAGCACCGAAGTAGGCGTATTCTTTCATTTCCAATAAATCCTTCAACTGACCGATTAAGACTTCCTGCGTTCCGAAAATGTCAAAATCATGGTAACGAACCTGAGCTTTTACATTTTCTTTCCGATTGGGCCAGGCATTCACGCCGTCATTGGGCGTATTATAACGCAAGTTATAGGAAGCAACCGTCAGCATTGACGTTTTTTGTGCGAAAGCACCGGGAATCCAAGTCATTCCCCACCATAAAAGAACGAGTACTTTTTTCATATAAGACATTCAAAAAACGCATCAACTGCGATCATCAGCCGCCAATGCATAGGGTTTAGAACTACAAACGTACCAATCTTCGCCCATTACTAACCGGAGTTTTGACCTAAAGCCAGATTCATCAGACGATCTGCCTCCGAAATCAGACTCACAGCCCAAATGCTTTTCGTTTTAGCCGATAAAGAGCGATCCATCCTGATTGAATTGGTTTTAAAGGACCATAGAATTAGCCTCTCGGATTGCGGAGAAGCGATTGTTCTAATAGAAAATAAGATGATTTAGTAGTGCATTCGAAGTACTCTGGCAGCAAAGTTCATACGGTAATGAAATAACCTTTTATAGACTTCAATTGAGAAATAAGAGGAGAAGGTCAAAATGAAGCCACGAAATTAGGGAAGCAAAGGACCTGAAATATTTCCCTAACATTACGTTCAATTATTAAATTGTTACCTAAAATAAGTCTCTAATAAAACTAATAAAGAATGCCCCCGGATTTTATCCGGGGACACGGTTGGTAACGATAATTATCTCATACATCCTTACGTGATCATCAGCATCTGTCATTCAGAGCAAAGCGAAGAACCTTATGCTCTTTTTCGAGCTGATTAGGTCATGCGGTAACTTGACTAAGCCAGCCTCGCCCCATTCTTCAGAAGGTCTCTCTCTTCGTTCGAGAGGTCAGTTGAGGATTAATCCCTGGAGCGAGATTCCATTTCGTTCCTACCCTAAGGCAGGTTCCACCTGCCGTTCTCCCAAGCCTGTCAGCCCTAGCAAAGGATTGAATTAAGGTTCTAAATTTTAGATAACTTTTAAAGAGCGTACGATTTTATATAAGTAATAGCCAGATTTAGAATCCTCTTCGCTGATTGCACCCAGGGAAATCTAACGATGCAATTTCCTTCCGATAATGGACGCATGCCTCACAATCGGCTAGCATCTGCCTGACTTTCGTTTAGTTTCAGCCGATTAGCCAGCCAGCCCAGCGTGGTTCCCTGCAATAGCACTGAGATAATGACGACCGCAAAAACGGTGTTGAAGATTACATCCGCTACCCGGACGCGGGAGATGAGCGGGATGAGGCTAAACACAATGGGCGTAGCTCCGCGAAGGCCTACCCAACTAACGAAGATTTTTTTCTGCAAGCTAGCCCGAAAAGGCGTGAGCGTTACAAACACACTTATGGGTCGGGCTATTAAGACCAGGAATCCAGTGATAATCAGAGCCTGGGGCAGAAAATCCAGCATGTTTCTTGGAAAAACCTGCAAACCCAAAATTACGAACAGACTAATTTCCATGAGCCAGGAAATACTTTCAAAAAAGAGATACGTTTCTTTCCGGCCCAGCCATTTTTCGCGGTAACTGCTCAGGACCATTCCTGTTACGTACATGCCCAGTAATACGTTCCCATGTAGAATCGTAATTCCACCAACCCCCATCAGGATAACGGCCAGAATGAATACGGGGTACATTCCACGGGTATTCAGTCGGATTCGCTGGAGCATAACACTCGCGATCCAGCCAATCATTCCACCCATGATTAAGCCTACGGCCATTTCTTTGAAGAACATTTCAATCCAGTAAACAATGCTGGTATCCGAATCGCTTAACAGACTGGTAAAGGCCGTAGTAAGAAAGAAAGCCATGGGGTCATTCGTACCCGATTCTAATTCAAGGGTTTCCGAAATGTGTTCTTTTAAACGCAGTCCTTTCGAATCCAGAATGGAAAAAACTGCCGCTGCATCCGTTGAAGACAAGACCGAACCTACGAGTAAGCCCTCGAGATATCGAATTCCGAAAAGGGTATGCAGAAAAACCGCAATCAGGCCCGCGGTCAACATAACACCAACGGTTGACAGGGCCAACCCTCGGCCCAGAATCGGTTTAATGTGCTTAAAATCCGTTTCTAATCCTCCAATAAAGAGAATCAGAGCCAGGGCGACGTTGCTATAAGAAAGGGTAAACTCCGGGAAATCATACACAAAATCGAAAGGACCGCCATTCCCGATAAACACGCCCAAAGCCAGGTACAGAAGAAGGCTAGGCACGCCAAAGCGATGGGAAGATTTTGTTAACAAAATTCCCGATAACAGAAAAAATCCAAGTAATAAACAAATCCAGGGAAAGGTGAGCATCATGGCCGTACTAGTAAACACTGGTAGTGCGTAAAATGTATGCCAGTAGCCCGAATCATTACCTCTTAAAAAAGAATAACCCGGGAGCTGAAGCTTCCGGGTTATCGCAATTCACGATGCATTTTCTAGAAATCGTGTCCCAACGAAATATGTAAAATTGGGGTTTGAGTCGTCTTGTCTTCTACGCCCCAGGCAAAATCACCTTTGACGTAATAACCCAGGAACAACGTCCGAACACCCACACCATACCCAATCAGATACGGATTTTTGAAGTTATTAACCGTTGCCGTCCAAACGCTTCCGGGGGCACTGACAATTTCCGTATTCAAACTGTTCTGACGACTGAAAGGGCCATTTCCGGTCCAGGCCGTTCCCACATCCGTAAAGGCCGTTAACTGGAAGTTTTGCAGGAACGTCGAAGTAAGCGGGCCTCGACTTAACACACGGAACACGGGCCAACGTAACTCGGCATTGAACAGCAGATAACTTTCGCCGGATAACTTGTTCATGCGGAACCCCCGCAGAGGCGTTACGAAATCGGTGAAGAATACATTTCGATAATCGGTGGTATAAGGACTAAGTGGGTTTTCCGCATTTCGCACTTCCCGAACATTGCCAAAAGGAATCCAGTTATCAACGCCCCCCAGAATGCTTTGTTTGGGAGCTGCTCCGCCAGAGTTACCAAAGGAAATTCGCGTTGCCAGAGTCAGATCGCGATAGATCTTGGTGTAATTCCGGGCATCCAGGGTGATTTTGTAAAAGCTTTCCGAACTCAGTCGCATTCCCTGCTGCTGTTGGGCCCGCAGTTTGACGCGAGAGCCTTCCAGCAAATTTCGGCCATTGGTGCGGGTGTTATCAAACACCACTTCGCCCTGCAAGCCCACGAAACTGGACGAAGCATTGGGTATTCCAGAACTTCCCTGCGAACCATCTACCCGATTCAGCAGCGTAAACATGGGCGAGGCCGAAACCCGAAGGGCTTCGTTAATGGGATAAGATGCCGTAAGCGTCAGTCGGTTATAGCGGTATTTTGTAAACATTCCCGTTCCGACGGTGAATGTGTTATCAGCGAAAGCCCGACGATCAAAGCGGGCACTAAAATCAATGCGATGGGCCAGATACTGATATTCCGCAAAAATTTCGCTGGTACGGAACGTTGGCGTAATGAACAAACCACCTTTGATGATGTTGTTTTCCAGCATATCATTGATGGTAATGGTGTTTTGCCAGCCAAAACCGCTGCCGGGTGTGGTTAAATAAGGCAAGACCAGAAACTGGTTATCTGTCTTGTTCACCACAAACACATCTTTGTAATTGGTTGGCCCTTTGAGACGGGTGGCATCCCGACGAACGACCGTGGTGCGACTTCTCGAATTGGTAATAACCCGGGGAGCATTGCCAGCAGGCTGATTCGTTCGGCGTTCGGTTACTTTCAAACCTTCCAGATCAAACTGATAGTTATCGGTATCGACTTCTCCCGGTCTTAGTTTAATTCTGGAAGCATTTCCTACCCCCACGGGAGCTTTCGTAGGATCTGCCACTGCGGCTCCCTGAGCTTTGTTTATACCGCCATTCAGACGGATATTACGCATCGTTGAAGCATCGGGGTTAATAGCTGACGAAGATAATCCAGGCAGGAATTTCAATACCTGCTGCCCTTTTTCAAGGCTTACGTATGCTAAAGCTCCGCTGTTGGGGTTATAATCAAAAGCATTAATACTCTCGGCAAACTGACTCAGAGGACGAACCTGCTGAGCGGTAGTATCCAGTACGTAAAGGTTCTGGATGCCCTGTTCGTCACTCAGGAAAAATACTTTTTCACCATTCGTAGAGAAGGGCTGAGTCGCTCTGGATGCCAGTCGCTGTACGGTATTGGCCCGGGCATTTCCTTCGTGCAGAAACAGATTGAAACTGGTTGGTAAAGGCGTAGGAACGGGCTTGGTAGAAAGCGTATCCGTGGTCCGATTGGAAGTAAACAAGACTTTACTATTCGAACGCCCTACGAATGACGGCGTTAAGTCGTCATATAAGTCGTTCGTCAGTTGAGTTACGCCATTGCGGCTGATGTTATATAGGAATAAATCGCTTTGTCCTTTGCGGTCGCCGCTGATGGCCAGCGTTGAGCCATCCTGCGAAATATCAAACCCAGCAATCTGATTAAAGCCCCGAACAAAGCGGCGGGCTTTCAGCCGTAACCCTTTTTTAGAACCGGGTACGTACTGCGACAACAGGATGCGATCATCCTGTTGAGTTAGAATGTTCAGTGTTCCGTTATCCTGAAAGGCTAAGAGGGGGGCATGAATGGGCAATTCTCGCGTTAAAAAACGATCACCCCCTACCAGTAACTCTTCGGGTTTACCTCCCTGCGTACCTGTAACGTATACCCGATAACGTCCGTGATCAATCATGGAATAAACCACCATGCGACGATCAGGACTAAGTTTGACCTGTTCAATTTGCTGACCAGAAAACAAATGATAACCCGCCAGTTTAGTACCTCCGGCAGGCTGAAAAGAACCTGCGGTGGAGGTAGCCATCTGGGTATAATAATCTTTCCAGTCGTTCACAAAACGAGCATAGGAAATCCCAAGCGTGCTGGAAATACTGGTTTGCTCCGTGCGAATGATGCGGGTCAGGTTGAGGATATTGGAGATATTATCCCGTCCGTAACGTTCGGCAATAAAATTCCAGATGGACTGCCCTATACGAGTAGCCTCATCGCCCGTTAACTGCGTTGGTTTTTTAAATTTCTTGTTCAACGCCACGTCCCGCATGTAATCATCCAGATCCCGGCTCCAGCCTTCGGCAACGTAAGCCGTGATTCCTGAAATGAACCATTCGGGTAAGGAAAGTAGCAATTGGCTTTGAAGGGCATCCTTCAGGCTTCCACCGTACAGCATGTCGTACACAAACACCGACGAAACCTCTTTCGCGAGTTGCTTGCGGAATTCCATGTGATTGGCCGTAAAGGCAATCTGAACACGGGACTTGGACAGATTTTCTTCCCGAATTTCAGCAATAGAGTTCAGCGAAACGCCGATATTACTCTGCTTTAAATCCGCGGGAGAATCATAGAGAAAAATCTTGGTGCGGCTGTAAGGGGTATAACTCAGCAGATCGGTAATGCGGTCAAATTCTGACTCGGCCATCTGGGCTGTATAAGTGGCCAGCGAGCGACTATTCCCGTGGAAATAAATTTCAAAGTTAGAGGTGGTCAGCACCTGCCAATCGTATCGTTCCCGCTGAATTCTGTTCTTTCCGAACTCTTCCATGGTTGGCATATAGACCTGTGCCTGGACGGTAACCGCCCCCAGAAGTAATCCACTCAACAAAGAAACTTTAAAAGTATTGGTCCAATCCATGGCTTAGGGCTTAGGGTACTCCGCATACTCACCCGCTGAAGCATACGGCTATTCGTTGATTTAGCTGAAATATAACGTATGGAATCGCTGAATATTCGCTTCGGGATGAAGTTCTTTCCTATCAACCAGAAAATCAGCGAATTGTTTGGCTAAAAAAGGAGCCATAGAGGTGCCTTTTGAGCCTAATCCATTAAAAATTCCGAGGGTCGAATGGCCCGGATGAACCCCGACGAAAGGTCGCCGTCCCTGCGTGGCTGGCCGAATCCCGGCCACGTGTTTTTCGATCTTAAAAGGCACTTTAATTAACTTCGAAAACTTATCCAATAAATACGTTTTGCCCTTTTCTGAAGGCTCCCAGGTCAGATCGTTCCATTCGTAATTGGAACCTGCCCGGTATTTTCCGTTGGGATGAGCCTGAATCCAGACGCTCTGGTTCACAATGCCCGGAAACGATGGCCCCGGAATATCAAGGTTCATAATTTCACCCTTTACCACTGCCCAGGGTAACCAGTTAAAATGAGGATTGAATCGACCATAAGCCCCTTCGCAACTGATAATCATCTTCGCTTCATACGAACGCCAGCGAGCGGTTTCAGGGGTTAATTGCACTTCGTCCCACTGAAATTCCGTTTCTTCAAACGAATCTTCCTGCTCTAAAATTTTATGAATTTCGGTTAATAAAACGGGTAAATCTACCCAAGCCGCCTGTAAGGTCTCTAGACCGCCTAATTCGTTATGAATCAGTGGAGAATAGGCTTCATTTTGCTCGGAAGGTTTGACGTAACCTTCCAAAACCGGATTGGCCGTCTGAGCAATGAAGAAGTTCTGTTCCTCAATGGATTGATAAGGACGATACAGAGGAACCGGATAAAAAAATCGAGCCTGTAAGCTCTCTTCCAGTGCACTGTAGAAGGAATGTAAGAATGGGAACAACTCATCCGCGAGCCAGGTTTTCGCCAGCTTTCGTCCGGTAACCGGGTTGCATATCCCCGCGGCCACCCGCGAAGACGAAGGTCGCTGATCGTCGATGACCCGGATTTTACATCCCCGACTCCGCAGAGTCCAAGCCAGCATTGACCCCGCAATGCCCTGTCCTACGATCAGATAGTCTATTTTTTGCATGTGATTCTACTCAATGATGCTTCAAAATACGGCAGAAAATCTTAGTAACGCTTCTGACTACTTTTCAAGCCTTTTACTCAACAGCCAGCAATTCAGAATCTTATTTTATCCAATCCGCAATTGTCCATACATAAAACTAAAATTTGACGCTATGGTAAAAATTTATATGGCATAATTGACTTTTAAGTTTTGTTTAAATACGAATAATTTCCTAACATCAGTGTTTCGTTGGTTGCTCTCGCCCCTATTGAATAATTACCACTTCTTTTATCATTTTACGCATGAAAAAACGTATTACTTTCTTTTTTGCCTCAGTCAGATGGCTGGTGCGTATGCCCAGCGTTCGTACTATGAAACGGAGAAAAAATGGCCTGAGCAGGACACCACCAGTAAGTTTTACAGCGTCAGGGGCGAACGACACGGTATTAGTTTCTTTAAAAAACATCAGTTCAAAGATGTCGAATATCAGCCTGGGAAAACGCTCGCGTTCAATACTTATCATTCGCCTGATGTGATGTATTACTGGTGCAAAAAATGGGCCGAGCAGCATCCCAATCTGGTTGATTTGTATGAGGTAGCCAAGAGTTATGAAGGTCGCCCTATTTTGCAATTGACGCTGACCAATAAGAAGACGGGAAAACATACGGATAAACCAGCGGCGTATTTTGAAGGCGGTCGGCACAGCGGTGAGGTAACCAGTAGTGAATCAGTACTTTGGCTGACCAAATATCTTTTAGATAATTACGGAAAAGACCCAGCGATTACGAAATTACTGGATACCAAAACCGTCTACCTCCGTCCGCAGAATAACCCGGATGGATCGAATATGTATCTCTTCACGGCTCAGCGAAACCGTAGTTCCATTCGTCCGCATGATGACGACCGGGATGGATTATTCGATGAAGATCCCGAGGAAGATTTGGATGGCGATGGAGTCATTTATCAGATTCGCAAAAAAGCAACGACCAAGGCCGATCTTGAGAAAGCCAATTACGTACTCGATCCCCGCGACTCCCGCCTGATGAAACGGGTGCAGGAAGGAAAAGGGCAATGGTTGATTTATACAGAAGGCATTGACAACGACGGCGACGGAAAATATAATGAGGACGGCATTGGCGGGCTGGATATTCACCGGAATTACCCCGAGAACTGGCGACCCGATCAGGGCGGAGACTTCACGGGTCGGGGTTATACCCAGAATGGAGCCGGAGCTTACCCATTGAGTGAAATAGAAACGCGTTCGACGGTACTATGGCTATTGGGACATCCGAATATTTCGGTTGTCAACTCCATGGATACCCGCGTTCCGATGCACCTGCGGCCACCTTCGACTTCCAAAGATACGGAAAGCATGTTCCCGGAGGACTTGAAGATTTACCGTCACATGGACAGTCTGGGCTTAGCCAACACGGGTTACCCCTGGGCAGGCGATGTCTACAATACGTACGCAACTCGTAGCAAGACCAATCGCTTAACGGGCGATCCAACGAAACCCGAACCGCTGTTCGGTCACGGTCCGGATTTTGGCTACTTTTATTACGGTTCGATTTGGTACGGGGATGAGTTATGGAACGGCGGAGCCATGAAAGATTATGACGGCGACGGTCAATACGATGAATATGACGGGATTCGCTGGGATGATGAAGCAAACGGAAAGAGGGGCTTCAAACCCTGGACGAAGTTTACGCATCCGCAGTTGGGTGAGGTCGAGCTGGGTGGGTTTCACCCGAAATTCTTCGCTCAGAATGGTCCGGCCTCAGTATTAGAAATGTGGATTTCGCGGCAGGCTAAATTCAACCTCGGCATGGCCTTCGAGTTACCGCAAATTGAACTAACGAACGTAAACGTGAAGCCACTTGCCAATAATGAATACGAAATAAAGGTAAGCTGGAAAAACACTGGTAAGCTGCCCGTTGCCCTGGAACAGGCGAAACGCATCAAAATTGTTCAGGAAGATCGGGTAACACTCGACATTGATAAGGCTTTATTGAAAGAAAGTCCTGAGGCAAAAGTAGTAATTACGGAACCAGCTTTGTTCGATAAAACTATTTACGCAGGTTATACCACCGCTGGAGAACAGAAAGAAGCGACGTTTAAAGTAAAAGTAAACCAGTCTGGCTCGATTAAGGCGAAGGTAAAATTACTTTCCACCCGAGGCGGATATGTAGAGAAGGAGATTGTGGTTGGGAAGTAAGTTAGTTGTTAGCGGCCGCTGCGGTTGTTAGTTGTTAGTTGTTTACCAACTTCCCGAAAGTTTTGAAGCTTTCGGGAGGGGTTAATTAATAGTTACGAGAAGTGAAGCTTGGATTCTTAGCTGGAACAAACAACAGAAAACCCCGGATTGACATCCGGGGCTATATTTTGTTTTACGATTTTTTCTTTTTATGTTTTTGTAACACAAACCCCGGATTAGCATCCGGGGCTATCCAGGTTCAACCCCTCCGGGGTTAGGTTTCCCTTTTCGAACAACTCCCTACGCTCTTTCGGATTTGTAATCCGAAAGCCCTCTGGAAGGGATTTATAATCCCTAAAGTAACACTAACCATCTCTACAGAAATGACCGCCTGTTATTGGAGATTGTAAACTCAAAAACCCCGCCGTGGTTGGTGTCCTCACCAACCACTATGCTTAGTAAGGGCTGGTGAGGACACCAGCCAGGGCGGGAGATTGGCGTATGGGCTCCACCAACGTTTACCCCGGGTTTTACCCGAGGCTATCCATGTTCAACCCCTCCGGGGTTGTTGTTCTCTTTTCAAGCAACTCTCCTACCTTTACAGGTTTTCTCTTTCAAACTGAAAACTGAAAACTGAAAACTGAAAACTGAAAACTGAAAACTGAAAACTGAAAACTGAAAACTGAAAACTCAAAACTCAAAACTCAAAACTCAAAACTCAAAACTCAAAACCGCAGCGACGGCCGCTCAAAACTGAAAACCCTAAACACTTTTCCCCATTCGTTCTTCCGCCCAGGATTTAATCAGAGCCACCTGTTCGTCGAAGGTCATAAATGAGTTATCCAGTACCAATGCGTCTTCCGCCTGCCGCAGCGGTCCTTCGGAGCGAGTCATGTCAATGTGATCGCGTTTGGTTAAGTTCTCCAGTACTTCATCCAGAGAAATCAGATCTCCTTTTTCGAGTAACTCCGCTTGCCGTCGCTGAGCCCGAATCAACGGATCTGCCGTCATAAATACTTTTAGTTCTGCCTGCGGGAATACCATGGTGCCAATATCCCGACCATCCATGACAATACCCTTCTGCTTTCCCATTTTCTGCTGTAAAGCCACCATCGCCCGACGCACTTCTACCACGGCACTTACTTCGCTTACCCGCTGGGAAATGTACATTTTTCGAATTTCATCTTCCACACATAACCCATTCAGATACGTTTCGTTCAACCGTTTTTCGGGATTAAACTGAAACGTAATGTGAATATTTTCGAGGGCCTTTTGAACCTCATGAGGATTAGTGATGGTTACATAATGTTGGTAAAAATACAGGCTAACCGCCCGGTACATGGCACCAGTATCGATATACCCGTATCCTAACTGAGCCGCGAGAACTTTAGCCGTTGAGCTTTTTCCGCAGCTTGAATAGCCGTCAATGGCGATGATGATTTTAGACATTTTATCAGAAATTGCTACTGAAAGCAACCGGGAAGTCATTTCATTGTAGAACTTTGGCAAAGGTAAAAAGTTTAGAGGAGTGATGCAGGGCTTATGCTGCGTATAAAGTTTGAAAGGTTTGAGTTCGTTAGAAAAGTTTGATACCGGAATGCTTTAGTTACTTTCTCCATTGGTGCACATTCCGATCCGTCGGGCAAGCAAGAGGGGCATCTGTTATCAACTAAAAACAGCAAACCGACAACTGAAAACTAAAAATGATGAAAGAGATTAGTGGCCAGCTTCTGGATATTCCCGGTCGGCAAATTCGTCCGGTTACGATAACGATTGATAACCATACCATCACTCGCATTCAGGATAACCCTGAGGCTCCCGAACAATACCTGTTACCGGGTTTTGTGGATGCTCACGTACACGTGGAAAGCTCCATGCTCAGTCCGGCTCAGTTTGCCCGGTTGGCAGTGGTGCACGGAACGGTTGGCACCATTTCGGACCCGCACGAAATTGCGAATGTACTGGGGGTAAAAGGAGTAGAATGGATGATTGAAAACGGTCGTAAAGTCCCTTTTCACTTCTGTTTTGGAGCCCCTAGCTGCGTTCCGGCGACGCCTTTTGAAACGGCAGGAGCCATCGTAACCCCTGAAGATGTACGGTATTTATTAACGAATTATCAGGAAGTAGGTTATCTGGCGGAAGTGATGAACTTTCCCGGCGTGCTCAATCATGACCCGGACATGACCGCCAAAATCGGCATTGCTCAGGAATTAGGTTACCCCGTCGATGGACACGCCCCCGGACTTCGGGGCGATGCCGCCCGCCGATACATCGAAGCTGGCTGCCAGACGGATCATGAATGTTTTACCGCTGAAGAAGCCCTCGATAAGCTTTCGTTCGGCATGAAGGTGTTAATTCGGGAAGGTTCAGCAGCAAAGAATTTCGATGCCCTGATTCCTCTATTACCCGAGCATTACCAGAACCTAATGTTTTGTTCGGATGATAAACATCCCGACGGACTTGTACTCGGTCATATTAATCTGTTGGTCAAACGGGCTCTGGCGTTATATCCCGATCATTTGTTTGAAATTCTTCAAATGGCGTGTCTGAATCCGGTAGAACATTATGGCTTGGCGGTTGGGCAATTACGCGAAGGTGATTCGGCTGATTTTATCGTTATTGATTCTCCGAAAGAATTTACTATTCTTCAAACCTATATTAAAGGGGAGCTGGTTGCCGAAAACGGTACTTCACTTCTCACGAGTTACCTCAGCGAGCCTATTAATCAGTTTAATGCTCTGGAGAAAGCCCCCGCTGATTTTCAGATCACTTCATCACAAAAAGAAGTTTCCGTTCGGGTCATCGAAGCATTGGACGGTCAGTTGATAACCCCCGCCCGAATCGAAAAATTAAACGTTCAGAACGGCGAGTTAACTTCTGATACCGAACAGGATGTATTGAAAATTGCCGTCGTTAATCGGTACGCTGACGCTCCGCCAGCAGTAGCTTTTATCCGAAATTTCGGCCTAACTAAAGGAGCTTTGGCTTCCTGTGTAGCCCACGATTCGCATAATATCGTAGCCGTTGGTGTGGATGACGATTCCATTGCTCAGGCCGTTAATTTGATTATTCGTGAAAAAGGTGGGATCGCAGCGGTCCACGAAGCAGAAGAGCTGGTGCTGCCCCTGCCCGTTGCGGGTATTCTCAGCGGCGAAGATGGGTACTGGGTAGCCACTCAATACGCCACGCTCGACGCTTTTGCCAAGCAACAACTGGGCTGTACGCTGAGCTCGCCCTTCATGTCGCTTTCGTTCATGGCTTTACTCGTCATTCCCAGTTTAAAATTAAGTGACAAAGGCTTATTTGACGGGGAAACCTTCCAGTTCACCTCCGTCTTTGCCTAACCCTCTTTTATATGAAAATGAATCGATTAGGTCTGTTTCTGGCTGTTATTGGATTAGGTCTTAGCTCCTGTAGTAATTTCGAAATTCCGCAGGATGAGGTTACCCAAACGCTAACCGATTACGGAAAAGAGCACCCCGAAAATGTAGTAAACATCCATACCCGATTCGGTGATATTGAAATTACGTTATATAAGGAAACGCCCCTCCACCGGGCTAATTTTCTACGGTTAACCAATCAAGGCTATTACGATGACCGAGGCTTTTATCGTTCGGTAAAGGGTGTTTGCATTCAGGGCGGCGGCGAGCAACGCGATCAGCTCAGCTATACCATTCCCGCCGAATTACGTCCGAATCTAATTCATAAACGAGGAACCGTCTCGATGGCTCGTTATTCGGAGAATAATCCAGAGAAACGCTCTTCGTCAACGGAGTTTTTCATTGTTACTAAAGGTATTTATTACAATGAAGAAGAGTTGGCAAAGTACCCACCAGCATTGAAAGATATCTATCTGAAACAGGGCGGAGAAATCATTTTCGATCAGGAATATACCGTCTTCGGTGAAGTCACGAAAGGTATGGACATCGTAGAAAAAATCGCCAAAATACCCCTCGGCGACTTCGAACGACCCACCGAAATCGTAAAGTTTTCAATCAACAGTAAGTAACAAAAAGGGAAGGCAAGCCTTCCCTTTTTGTTGTTCTATCATTCACTCATTCGACCATTCAGCACTGATTTTCGCACCATTCGCATCATGGATTCTTCGTCGTTATGAAGGCGAACTTCGTTTAAAGGAATCCATTTGATCTCGTTAGATTCTTCATTGATGAGTAACTCTTTCGTGGCATCGGCCCGGAAAAAAAACGAACATCATAATGCAAATGCTCCGGTTCCTGCTTACGAGCGGGAATGGTATGAATGTCAATATCAAAAATGCCGTCACCGACAGGAGTTACTTCGGCTCCGGTTTCTTCCCAAGCTTCCCGCTGAGCCACTCCCTGCACATTCGGGTCCCCATCACAATGTCCTCCTGGCTGAAACCAACGACCAAGTTTTCTGTGGTGCATGAGTAAGGCCTGCGTTCCGGTTTCGTCCAAAATCCAGGCTGATCCGGTGACATGACCGATTAATAAGGTTCGATCAAAGCAATTTTCGTGCGTTTGAACGAATTCCATCAGACGCAACCGCATGGCCTCTTCGTTCGTATCGGTAGTTTGGTATTGCTTTAATAAATCGAGTAACTGCTGCATTCTATTTTCTACACTTGAGCCTGCAAAGTAACCTATTTTCAAAAAGAAACGCTTCGCCTATCAGGGATTACACTAGCAGCGTAGGCATAATAACTTGTTGAAATGTCTCAATTATTTTCAGAGCAATAGAAGCCTCTTGAACAACCGCTACCAACGTGACCCAGCCAGCTTTTCTATAAACTAACTTGCCCTAAAAGACTGCTGCCAGCTTTTTCGCTGGCAGCAATGACTCTCTTTCTATAAAGCAGCTTGGCCTAAAACAAATACTGGCAGCGTAGAAACACTAATCTGTTCAAGAACTATTGGCCGGCATTCTTCAGCGAATCACGTTTGGCTTTTTCTGCCGCTCTTTCCTGTCTGCGGAAAAACGGACGCGTCAGGAAGTTATGCTGTAAAGCTTCCATGTTCTGATCCAGTTTTCGGCTGCTGCTTTCCAGGTATTGTAAGGTCGTTTTCAAATCGCCAGCAGTTTTCTGATCGTTGAGTAACAAGCCCAGAGCATTGTCATTCTGATTCAGTTTTTTCGTAGCAGTTACTACGTTGTCAGTCGCTACAGAGGCTTTGTCTACCACTTGCTGAGCCGACTGACTCATCTGTTTCAATTGATTAGCCGAAGATTTGATGCTGGCAAAAACCGTCGTATCGGTTACCAACTCGTGGGCCAGACTTCCTTTGGTATTTAAACGATTGGAATAAGCCGCCAGCGAACTCGACATGCGATTAGCATTCTGAGAAGCTCGTTCAAGGTGATTAACCGTAGCTTTAAATTGCTCGGCCAGAATTGAATCCGTCAGAACGGCTCCAATGGTACCCTTCCCACGGGCAATTTTTGAAACGAGTCCTTTGAAATCAGTCGTAATTTTCAGCAGGTTTTTGTTATTCTCCTGCAAGGTTTCCATGATCTGATCGGTGCCTAAAACGGCTTTTGCCCGAATGACATCCCCATCGTCAACCGAAGCCAGTTGGGGCGTTCCTCCTTCAATAACCACGATTTTATTGCCAATGAAACCTTCCGAGCTAATTTCCGCCTGAGCGTCTTTATGAATGTATTGCTGAGCTTCTTTTTCGATGTTCATGGTCACTTCCACCTGTGATTTTCCGTAGAATTTTACCGATTTTACAGTACCCACTTTTACCCCGGAAAACCAGACGTTATTACCCGTTTTCAAACCTCCTACATCATCAAAGATGGCTGCTACCTCAATACTTTTGATAAAGCGTTTTTGTTGACCGCCTAAAAACAATACGCCGACAATAAATATGACGAGGCCCAGGAATACAAAAATTCCTACCTGAACTGATCGTTTGTTTTCTCCTGTGCTCATTTAGTCAATAAAATTATATTCGTAAAATTGTTTAACCCGCTCTTCGTCCGAAGCAAAAACTTCTTCGAAAGTGCCCTGACGCTGGAACTGGCCGTCCAATAACATGGCGACCCGATCTCCCGTAGTTTTAGCACACGTCAAATCGTGGGTAATGATGATCGAAGTGGTATTATGCTGTTCCTGAACCTGATTAATCAAATTATTGATCTCTCCGGATGTAATCGGATCCAGACCAGCCGTTGGCTCATCGTAAAGCATAATTTCTGGCTTCAGAATCAGCGTGCGGGCAATACCAATTCGCTTCCGCTGTCCGCCCGAAAGCTGCGAAGGCATCTGACGGATCGTCTGGGATAACCCTACATCCTCCAGAGCTTCTTCAATAGCCAGATCAATTTCTTTTCTGGTCAGATTACGCACATTACGAATTAGGGGAAACTCCAGATTCTCGTACACCGTCATACTGTCGTATAAGGCACTATTCTGGAAGGAAAACCCAATTTTCAGTCGCAACGCATCCAGCTCTTTGGCAGATAACTCACCGACTTCCTGACCCAATACTTTAACGGACCCTTCATCGGCTTTCAGTAAACCCGAAATAATCTTAATCAAAACGGATTTTCCCGTGCCGGAACGACCCAACACCACCAAGTTTTCGCCTTTATAAATGTCCAGATCCACCCCTCTCAATACCGTCAGGCTACCAAAGGATTTTTTCAGCCCACGAATTGAAATGACTTTATCGCTGGTATCTATGTTTGCTTTTCTCTTCATAGGATCAGGAGATTAATGCCATTACGATTTGCAGGGAAAGTAACTCTTCAATGAAAATGAGGAACATGGAAAGTACCACCGAAGTATTAGCCGCTTTTCCAACGCCCTCCGTTCCTTTAGAAGAGTGAAACCCTTTATAACAACCTACGGCTCCAATGGTAAATCCAAACACAACGGATTTAGTCAGCGAAGCAAATACATCCGTAAACGTGACGGTATTAAACACCTGCGTAAAGTAGGTTTGAAAACTCGTGGCCTCGTTCTGATGAATATTAATAAATCCCCCCAAAAGAGCTAACATCGTGGTATAGACGGTCAGGAGGGGTATCATGGTAGTGGTAGCAATGACCCGACTCACGACCAGAAACTTGAACGGATTCGTAGCAGAAACTTCCATCGCGTCGATTTGTTCAGTTACATTCATCGAACCTAACTCGGCTCCGATGTTTGAACCTACTTTACCCGCCGCAATCAATGAGGTAACCAAAGGAGCCAGAGCCCGCACAATAGCAATGGCAATGAGCGAGGGTAACCAAGAAACAGCTCCAAACTCAGACAGCGAAGGTCTCGACTGGTTTACGAATACAATGCCCGTAATAAAACCAGTGAGGGAGATCAGCGGAAGCGATTTTACACCTACTTCAAAGCACTGCTTAACAATTTCCTTAAACTCGTAGGGAGGTAAGAACGCTTCCTTAAAAATTCGGACAACAAATAGAAAGACGTCATGCAAATCCAAGAAAAAGCGATTAATCCGGCTTACGCGTTTGCTGCCATCTTGGGTATCAGTTTTATTCATTCGATAGGATGGTCAAAATAGAGCACGGTTGAGTAAGCACTCAACGCCTCCGGGGATTTTCACGGCTGCAATTTGTCAATAATTTCCCGCTAGATACTGTCAGTTTTTTCTTGACTTTTTATAATAAAAAATCATACCTAATCGGCTAGCTGAAAAACCTGTCAGTAATGAAACGGAATTCTATTGATCTCGCGAAGATACGACGAGGTGGCAATGGCTCTACTATGGGCTGTCGAATTTCCACGCCTAGTGGTCTATTTTAAGCGTGTCTTTACTATTGAATTTCTAAAATAAGTATGGATTGAGACATAAATCGTTACCTGGAAGACAGCCTTTACTGATCCGAATAATCGAGCGGTAAGAGGTCTCCTACTTTCTCCCAACCCCAGTAACCTTCAAACATAACGCCTAGTGGAGGTAATATACTTCCGTTTTCTTCCAGTAGCACAGATTCCGTTCTCAGGGAAAATACCGAAGTCTGAAACGTGGGCTGACGGTTTCGATGACGGCTCTGGCTCATGACATAAGCGGGTTCTTCTTTTTCGCCAACGTATACCACCTGAAAAAATCCCTCAAAAGTCAGTTGGTCCTTTTTCAGGTATTCATCATACACAACCCGGGCCGTATCCAGTTTTTCCAGGATTTTTGGCAAACTAGCCTTCGCCAGGATTTTCTCCAGTGGGTCATCTTTTCGTAAACCACCCTGCTCTCTGATTTTCTGACGGATTGCTTTTAACTCTTCCTCCGTGGGCCGATTGGGATTGGGCATCCGAATCAGTCTTCGAAGATTAAAGCCTTCTGCTTCTAATTGCTGATTTCGCAGGCTTCGTACAAAATGCATGATCGAGCCTTTATACGCCCGCTGCCGATTCTTGGCCCAACGTCTTTGCCGGGACTTATTTCCTTCCATGAGCTGAAAGTTCGGATAACCCAGGTAGGTAACATACCCCTGCCGCATGTCGTATTTGAATTCCGCCAACAGATAATTGATACGATACCCCAGTTCCCGGTTTTCGATTTTCAGTACTTCGTCGGACTTTACCTCCAAAAAAGCTGTTTGGGGATCAAAGACAATAACGAGTTGGTTTTCATTGAATATGCGACATTGCTGAGCTGTTTCGCTACTACCTAGAAACTGCTCTTTGAAAATCTTGAGGTTATCGTACCACGAGCTATCGCGTTTCGCCTTCACCCCAACGGTTTGAAGTGAATAGGTTTTCGGCTGAATTTTAAACAGGTAAGAAACCGCCCGTTTCTGGCGTGTATCCAGAGCATAGACCAGCGGTTCATAACCTACCATGGAAACAATGACTTCGTAGTTACCCGCTTTCACCGACAAAGAAAACTCTCCTTTTTCATTGGTTAACGTGCCCGTCGTAGTCGTATTAATGAACACCGATGCAAAAGCAACGGGTTCGTTCGTCTTTTCGTCCAGTACTCTCCCCTTTAAAATCTGATTCTGAGCCCCTAAGGAATGAATAAAGCAGCAAAAGAGAAGAGTAAACAGGTATTTCATAGCAATTACGATTTTTTCGTAATATTACTAAAATTTCGTAATTCTTCTGTAAAAGAAAACCCCGGCGTTAAACCAGGGTTCTCCCATGTATTCGTTAGAAAGCTCCGTAAGCTCGTTCGTTGCCTTTGCCAATCATGTAATTTACAAAAGCCCGGTTCACCACTTTATTACCTCCCGGCGTTGGTAATTACCCGTAAAGTACCAGTCGCCCGTATGGTTTGGACAAGCCGTGTGTAATCCATCAACCGTTTGATAAATGATAGATACTTCAGCCTGACAGTTTTTAGGCGTTACGATTTCGGCAATTTTTTTGGAAATCTGTTCGTCGGTGAAAGGTTCATAAAGAGCTTTCACGTAGTTCTCCTGAGTGGCGTACCCATTTTCAAGAGCATCTTTACAACGAGCAAAAGTTTCCTCCAGCAGCTCTTCGCGATTGTGTTCTTCCAGTAACTTCAATACTGCCCGGAAAGCCACGAAATCTTTCATTTTTGACATATCAATTCCGTAGCAATCGGGGTAACGAATTTGCGGAGCGGAGCTGACAATGACAATTTTCTTAGGCTCCAGACGATCCAGCATGCGGAGGATCGAACGTTCCAGAGTAGTTCCGCGAACGATAGAATCGTCAATCAGAACAATCGTATCCTGTTTTTTCTGGATTACCTCAAACGTTGTTTCATACACGTTTGAAACCATCTCGTCGCGTGCCGTATCGTTCGTGATGAACGTACGCAGTTTCACGTCTTTTGAAATGATTTTCTCGGTACGGGGACGGAAGGATAACAAACGATCCAGGTCTTCTTCAAACAGGACACCTTCGCGAATGTGACGCTTGCGTTCCTGAACCAGATGTTCGTCTAAGCCTTCCACCAGACCGAAGAAAGCGGTTTCGGCAGTGTTAGGAATATAACTGAAAACCGTATTTGCCAGATCATTATCAATTTCCTTGAGAATCTGGGGTAGTACAAGTTTACCTAAATTTTTACGTTCCCGGTAAATGTCTGGATCAGATGCTCTTGAGAAATAAATACGCTCGAATGAACAGGATTTTTTCTCCAGAGGCTCGCGGAATTCCTGTTCGCGGAAATCACCGTTAGTTTCGATGATTAACGCATTACCAGGCTGAATTTCAACGATTTCATCATAGTCGCAGTTAAACGACATTTTGATAGCAGGCTTTTCTGAAGCAACCACGATGACTTCATCATCCGCATAATAATAAGCGGGGCGAATACCAGCGGGGTCACGGGCAACAAAAGCCGCTCCCGAACCTAACATCCCGCACATCGTATATCCACCATCGAAATCCCGGCAGGAACGCTGCAACATACGGGCAACGTCAATATTAGATTCGATTAAAGACGTAAGCTGCTGATTATCTTCAGGGAATAAAGGCTTGAAACGGTCAAACTGGCGTTGCACTTCTTCGTCCAGAAAGTGGCCAATTTTTTCCATTACCGTTACCGTATCTACTTTGTCTTTGGGGTGCTGACCCAGCGAAACCAGCTTATCAAAAAGCTCGTCAACGTTAGTCATGTTAAAGTTACCCGCAACGACCAGATTCCGGCTCCGCCAGTTATTCTGACGCAGGAAAGGGTGGCAGTTTTCGATTTCGTTTTTGCCGTGCGTACCATATCTCAGGTGGCCCAGCCAAACTTCACCCGTGAAGCCGTAGTTTTCCTGAAGCCATTCGGCATTCATGAATTGCTTCGGATCTTCTTTTTCTGCTTTCCGGTATTTTTTGTTGATTTTCTCGAAGATGTCTTCGATGGGTTTCGCTTCTACCGAACGATACCGACTGATGAAGCGATACCCTGGAGAAACATTAAGCTTAATATTCGCCACCCCGGCACCATCTTGTCCACGATTGGCCTGCTTGTTCATGAGCAGGGCCATCTTGTTTACGGCGTACAAAGGCGTGCCGTATTTGTCGATGTAATACTGGAGCGGTTTGCGGAGACGGAGAAGAGCGATCCCGCATTCGTGTTTGATTTCGTCGGACATTTAGGATGTCGTTTTGACTGCTCGCTTAATGAAGTAATCTGTTTTCGATGAATCGAAATTACAACTTTAAGCTCGGAATGGTTCAAGAAATGTTCACAAAAAATTCACACTCGCTTCAACGTCCGAATTGGACTTGGAATTGTTCAATTTTCGTAACCTTCAGCCCTAAAAGCATCTACTCTACTTCCACACGACTGTATTTTTAATAGAAATTTCAGTAAAATAATCAGACCAACCAAATATTTTCACCGCAAAAAATGCCATTATCCCAATAAAATATCCCTATAACCCCGATATCCAGTTTATCAGCCAATCGGTTTTGAGGAATAGCAGAATGATGGGGAGAGTCAATACCAGACTTAAGACGGTTACTCCCCAGCTCAGCGTTACGACTGGCGTTTCTTCAGCTGTTTTTCTGAAAAACAAAGCAAAAGGAATCTTCAGGTAAAAGGCCAGCGAAACAGCGGTGTTCAGTAATCCAAAAACGAAAAGGATCAGGAATAGATTCTGGCTACTTTGCTGGTAAGCTTCCCACAAAGAACTAAATACGAGAAGTTTGGCCGAGAAGCCACCGTTAAAGGTAAGCCGACCAGGGACAGAAAAGCAATGGTTAAAAGGACAGCAGCCAGCGGCTGTTGCCTTCCAATGCCGTTAAAACTGGAAATGGATACGCTGTTTTTGCTCAGGGAAGGCGATAAGGCATCAATCAATAAGAAGCTCGCCATGGTTCCGAATAAGTACGTAGCCAGATAAAAGATGGCAGTTTGGTTCCCCAGACTTGAAAAAGCCACTAAGCCTACCAAAACGAAACCCGATTGAGCAATGGATGAATACGCCATGAGCCGCTTAGCGTCGGTTTGCCAGAGAGCGGAAAAGTTACCAATGGTAATGGTTACCAACGAGATAACGGCCAGCACGGGCTGAAAATTCAGCGGTAATACACTGAACAAACGCATTAATACCAAAAAAGCCACTGCCTTGGGAGCCACCGAAAAGAACGAGACTACGGGCGTGTCTGCTGCTTCGTACACGTCAGGATTCCAGATTTGGAAAGGCACAGCCGAGATTTTGAATAGTAACCCGCTCATCGCCAGGATCAGAGCCGAAGCCGATACCAGCGGATCAACATTTATCAGGATTCGTCCAAAGGCTGGATTGGTAAAATCAAGGGTGGTGGTTAAGCCATAGAGCAAGCTCATGCCATACAACATGAGTCCCGAAGCTACGGAACCAAACAGCACGTATTTCATCCCTCCTTCTGAGCTTTTACGATCGCCACGGAAGGCGGTAAGGATATAGCTGGAGATGGAAACTACTTCAAGCGATACATACACCATCAGTAGATTCGTAGCCATGGAAAGCAGAAATAAACCGAAGACCATCCCCACCAAAATGGAGAAAAACTCCCCCGACCAGCGACGTTTCATTACCCAGCTATGCAGCACCGCAATCAAGGCTGAAAACGTAATGAGTGCTTTGAAGAACAGAGCTTTACCGTCCAGTACCAACATCTGGTTGAATAAAGGACCCGGCGACTGGGTTTGCCATTGGTGGTAAACAAACAATCCCAGAATAATAAAAACGAGAAAGGTAAGAAAATGGAAAAATCCACCACGCCCCTCTTCGTTTACTTCAGTTGTTACTAAATCCCAGCTAATAAGAGCCACAAATGCCGCCATCAGCCAGACTTCGGGAGTGAAGCGGGCCAAACTGGCTATGATGTGGTCGAGTTGTTCAAGCATGTATTCAATCGCCGTAGCTTTCGCGAAGTGTTAAATCTGAAGAAAATTGAATTTCTGGCGGCTAACCGAAATGCTTCATGAATTCCATGACGTACCCTTCGGTAATACTAAAGACGGTTCCGGGTAAAATTCCGAAGAAAAGGGAAAGCAGAGCCAGGGGCACCAGCATTATCTTTTCCCGGAAATTCAGATCGGGTAACAGACTCTCTTCGTATAAAGACCAGCGTTTTCCTAAGAATACTCGCTGGAAGGTCCAGAGGAAGTACCCTGCTCCGAGAATTAATCCAAACCCCGCTACAACTACCATCCAGACCGGGATATAAATGGAATTAAACGCTCCTAAAAGACTAAAAAATTCGCCTACAAAACCAGAAAACCCGGGTAATCCTAAGGAAGCAAAAAAGGCAATAGCCGTTAAGCCCGTATACGCGGGCATGCTTAAAGCCAAGCCCTGGTAATGATCGATGTTACGGTCGTGCGTACGGGCGTACACTACTCCCACGACGAGGAATAACATAGGCGAAAGGATGCCGTGTGAGAATAACTGATAAATCGCGGCGTTGGCTCCTTCGGGCGTTAAAGCGGCTAAACCCAGTAATACAAAGCCCATGTGTGAAACGGAGGAATAAGCGATTAATCGCTTCATATCCTTCTGACTTAAGGCGTTGAAGGCTCCGTACACAATGCTTAATACGCCTAAACCCGCAATCCAGGAAGCGAAATAAATGGCTCCATCAGGGAAAATTTCATAGGCAATTCGGAAGACCCATAGCCCCCAATTTTCAGCAAAATACCAGCCAGTACTACCGAAATGGGCGTAGGGGCCTCCACGTGAGCATCGGGTAACCAGGTATGTAAGGGCACCATGGGTAGCTTCACGGCAAAACCAATGAATAAAAGCAGAAAGGCAACCAGTCGGGCCGATAAGCCAAAGATTTCGTGTCCGGCCAAGGTGCTTAGTAGCGATTCAGGTACGAAGTTCCGACCGTCATTCAGGTACGGAATCTCAAAGGTATGCACTAACTGAGCCGGGTCGATTTGCTGGCGGGCAATCATCGTTTGCACCTGAGCAACCACATCTTGCGTAATTTCTGAGGGGTTGGAGACCAGTCCAATGCTCAGACCCGTTTCCGCTGGATCGATGACGGACAGGTATAAACCGATCATTACCAATAGAATAAATACCGAACCAGCCAGCGTGTAAATAAAGAATTTCAAACTCGCATATTCGCGACGAGGCCCGCCCCACAAACCGATGAGGAAGTACATCGGCAAAAGCATGAACTCGAAAAAGAGGAAGAACAGAAATAAATCCAGAGCCACAAAACAGCCTACGACGGTTCCCATTAACAACAGGTACAGAGCGTAATAAGCCTTTTCGTTCGTTTTTATTTCAAAAGAAGAAACGGCACCTACCAGCATCACCAAGCTCGTCAGCCAGACCATCGGCAAACTTAGCCCATCTACCCCTAAAGAATAGTCGATAGAGACGATTCCAAACTGCCCGAGAGCCATGGTAATCCAGTCGGTATTTTCGATGAATTGATGCCCTACCAATTGCGGATCAAAGGTATGCCAGATCCAACTGCTTAAGACCAGATGTAAAACGCAAAGGACAACCGTAACCCAGCGATACGTAGCCCTGAGTGCCTGCGGAAGAGCAAGCAAGAGCAGGGAGCCAAGTATGGGTAAAAATATAAGTGTAGTCAGTATAGGCATTGTTTCGAATTACCAGGTCCACCAAATTAATAAAGCTGCTAAGCCCAGCATCGTTGCTACGATGTAAGACTGCACTTGTCCGCCCTGAAAACGACGGGTTACTTTTCCAACTGTACCCACGACATAGGCCGTCCCGGTTGGGATTCCATCCACAACGTACCGATCCAGCCACCCTAGCAAATGTGCCAGAATCACCTGCGATTTGGCACTGGCATTCACGATTCCATCCACAATAACCCGATCAACCCAGGTACAGAAATCAGCGAATTTCAGAAAAGGATTAACAATAAGGGTATGATATAACTGATCCAGCGTCAGTAAAGGCACATCTCTTATCTGGTCCAATCGCTCAATGGATCGATAACGAATCCAGGCCATCACAATTCCGATTAGGGCCACCGCTGTCGATCCCAGAGCCACGCCTAAGTCCAGGTGTTCTCCTAAAGGATTCCATGAAAACAGAAAAGGCAGGGACAAAGCTGCCAGTAATACCAGCGGGAGTTTCTGTAACCAGGATGATTCATGGACACTCTCCAACGAAAGGTGGTCATTCCGCCAGTTCCAAAAAATACCAGCCGCCATTGCTTAGCCATGTAAAAGGCCGTCAAGCCCGCCGAAATCGTAGCCGCTACAGGAAAAACAAGTTTCCAGGAATGAGCGGTTGCGTGGAAAGCTTCATGCAGAATCTCGTCTTTCGATAAAAATCCAGATGTGAAAGGCAAGCCCGATAAAGCTGCCGCACAAACGGTATAGGCAATAAAAGTAACGGGTAATTTTTTACGAAGCCCACCCATAAGCCGCACATCCTGAGCATCAAAACCGTGTCCAGCGTGGTGCAACGAATGAATAACCGAACCCGAAGACAGGAATAACCCGGCTTTAAAAAAGGCGTGGGTAAACAAATGGAACATCGCTGCGTGGGGGGCCCCTACGCCGACGGCCAATACCATTAATCCCAACTGGGAAACGGTAGAATAGGCCATCGTTTTCTTAATATCCGTCTGAGTCAGGGCGTATAAGGCTCCCATGACCATCGTAATCGTACCAATAATGGCGATTACGATCAGGGCTTCTGGTGTGAGAATAGGGAAAATCCGGGCGAGCAGGTAAACGCCAGCGGCTACCATCGTCGCGGCGTGAATCAGAGCCGAGACGGGCGTGGGACCTTCCATAGCGTCGGGTAACCAGACGTGCAACGGAAACTGAGCCGATTTAGCCAGGGTTCCACAGAAAAGTAATAAACCGATAGCCGTCCAGTAAGGGTCGGCGATGAATTCAGGCGTGGTTAATGCCGTAAAATCAAGCGTTCCCAAGCGGTTATAAACACCAAAAATGCCCAAAGCAAGCCCTACATCACCAATGCGATTGACCAGAAAGGCTTTTCTTGCCGCCAGCACGGCTTCAGGTTTGGTATACCAGAAACTGATGAGTAAATATGAACTTAAGCCTACTAACTCCCAGAAAACATAGAGAATCAAAAGGTTATTGGCCAGTAAAATTCCCAGCATTGAGCCCACAAACAATTGCAGGAAAGCGAAATACCGAAACCGGGATGAATCTTCCCGCATGTATTCCAGCGAGAATAACTGCACGAGGGAGGCAATAAATAACACCAGTAATAGCATTTTCTGGGTTAGATCGTCCGCCCGGAGGGTAAAGGGTAAGGCTTCTGAAATCCAGGTATGGGTAACTTCAATGGTCGGAAGTTGAGTAGTGCTGAAACTTAAGCCAAAGCCAACTAGAGAAAAGCCCAGTCCCAGCCAACCCGCCCAGGTATTAGCACTTTTTCCCGAAAGTATGAGCAGTAAAAACCCAGCGAACGGCAGGAGAAGGATAATCCAGAGCAGTAGTTCGGGGTTCATGAATAGAAACGATTCAGAGATATTAGAACATTACATGGGAAATAATGTCCCGTAAAGCTTGTTAATTCGCTGGCAAATATCCGTTCTGATGCTGGTAAAACCAATTGATTTAGTAGACAAAAGCAGTTCTTTTTTATTTATTTAGTCTATTTATAAATTAATCCCTTGAGTGTCACCTAACGAGCAAGCCTTTGGAACCAAAACCTATTTCTTATTCCCAGACCACCATTACCGAATTGATGATTCCGAGTTACGCTAATTTTGGCGGTAAGATTCACGGCGGTATTCTTTTGTCATTAATGGATAAAGTGGCCTACGCCTGTGCATCCAAGCACGCTGGTACTTACGTAGTTACGGTAGCAGTGGAACACGTCGAGTTTCTTCAGCCCGTTGAGGTTGGGCAACTGGTGTCTTTGCTCGCTTCCGTAAATTACGTTGGAAAAAGTTCGCTGATTGTGGGTATACGTGTCATCGCCGAGTCTATTAAAACGGGGGTAAAAGTGCACACCAACACCAGTTATTTCACGATGGTGGCAAAAGATGAGGAAACGAATCAACCTACACTGGTGCCTCCTTTATTACTTGAAACCCGCGAAGAAGCCCGGCGTTTTCTGGAAGCTGTCAAGCGAAAGGAACTTCGGAAAATGTATCAAAATGAATTAAACAATGCTAAAACGATTCTGGAGGTAGAAGAAAGTTTACCTTTACTGGCAAATGAACGCTGCGTTTTTTCGGAATTTGAACGTTAGATAGTCAGTATCCGCTTTCATTGCCTTTTGCATACATCAGCATCCATGAGAAAAGTATTAATTACTCTAGTCGTCATACTTACCCTTACCGGGACCGGATATTGGAGTTATAAACATTATACCAAGTCATTCAGTCAGGAATCTCACGCCCAGTTTAATCAGGCTGGGTTGAAAGTACAGGTGGACTACTGCCAGCCCGCCAAAAAAGGCCGATTGATTTTTGGTGATTCATCCAAGGCCTTGGTTCCTTATGGCAAAGTATGGCGGACAGGAGCTAATGAAGCTACTTTGCTGGTGATTAACAAAGACGTAAGTTTAGCCGGAAAGCCGTTGAAAGCCGGAGAATATACCATCTGGACTATTCCCGGCCCTAAGAACTGGCAAGTGGTAATCAATCAGGAAACAGGGCAATGGGGCACGGAATACGATGCCAGTAAAGATTTGTTTCGGGCGACGGTTCCTGCCTATCAGGTTCCTCAATCGCAGGAGTTATTCGAAATAAGCTTCGTTCCAGAACTGGACGGTACGAATATGTTACTCCACTGGGACCATACGGAAGTAAGGGTGCCTATTAGAGTACAATGAGAGTTCATAGGTTTTGAGTCTCGTGTTTGGGATTTTGAGTTAAAAAGGAAGCGGTCGTTAGAGATGATTCTAACGACCGCTTCCTTTTAATTAATCACGGAGTTTCGGACGGAGAGCACTGAGTCTAACTTTATCAAATACTCAAACCTCAATTCAAACCCTGCTTAATCTTTCATTTCTGCGACTTCATCCAGATGGACGGTATTGAAATGCTGGAAGACTTTGAGCACGATGGCTAAGGCTACCACAATTTCGGCGGCGGCTACGATGATGACGAACAGACTGAAAAACTGCCCCGTCAAATCAGGATCAAAACGGCTGAAAGCGACGAGATTCAGATTAGCAGCATTCAGCATCAATTCCACTCCCATCAGTACTACAATGGCGTTGCGTTTGATGATGACAATGGCTAGTCCAATACTAAAGAGCAACGCCGCCGTTAGCAGAAAATAGGATAAAGGAATCATCAGTATTTTGAGTTTAGGGTTTTGAGTTACTAAGTCCCCCTCTTCTTTTTTCTTTACTTATTGCCTATACTTTGGGCCTTACCGGATAAATAGGCAGCCCCTAACAGAGCAATCATTAATAAGATTCCGGCTACTTCGAAGGGCAAAACGTAATTCGTCATTATTCCAACGCCTAAGTCATGAACCGTTGTTTTTCGTTCGATAGCCTCGTAATGATCCAGCTCAACTCGCTGAAAATGAGCTTTCGACAGGATTGTCGATAAGATCGCGAAAATTCCACCAGCCGCCAGAATTCCCCAAAAGGTTCGACGGTGTTCAGTTTTTACAGTATTTGGTTGATTCGTACCCCGGTCGGCTTTATTACGGGTCAACATGATTCCGAAAACGAGTAATACCAGAATCCCCCCAACGTACACCATAATTTGAGTAACCGCCAGGAAATCAGCTCCAGCGAAGACGTATAAGCCTGCAATTCCTAAAAAGGTAACCATCAGACTAAAAGCCGAATAAAGTACGTTCCGACTCACCAGCACAAATACCGCCGAACCGAGCGTTAGTATCATGAAAAACAAAACACAAAAGCCTGCATCGTTACTCAGGTTTGGGACGTTTGAAAACGGGTTTGAAAGACTTACCACCACTTGGCTTCGAAGCTTCTTCCGCAGGCCTTTCGGCATCCGATTCACTTCCCCCGGAAGCTGGTTCCACGGGCGTTTCAGCGGCAGGTTCTTCTGTTACTTTTTTCTTGAATACAGGCTTAAAACTCTTCCGAACGGGTTCTTCTTTCGGCTCTTCCGTCACTTCGTTCTCAGGTGATGAAGGTTGTAAAGGAGGTTCAACGGGTTCCGCCGCAGGCTTTTTGAATACGGGTTTAAAGCTTTTTCGAACCGATTCTTCCGTTACTGCTGGAGCCTCCAGTTCTTCATTTTTCGTTTCTGCGGGTAACTCCGATAATTCCTCTACAGTCTTTTTCTTAAAGACGGGTTTGAAGCTTTTGCTCCCTCCCGCAGTCGGTTCGGCTGGTTTTTCTTCAACTTTTGCAGCCTCTCCTACGGAATCGGGTAATTCTGGTTCTGCCGTTTTTTTCTTGAAAACGGGTTTAAAACTTTTGCCGCCGGTAGTCGCTGGTTCTTCTGATGTTTCCTCTGGTTCAGGAGCTACCGATTCAGCATTGGCCTTTTTAAAGACCGGCTTAAAGCTTTTACCGCCAGTAGCAGGTTTTTCTTCCGTTTTCGATTCTTCAATCGTAGGCTCTACTGGCTCCGCTTCCGGTTTTTTAAAGACGGGTTTAAAACTCTTAGGGGCGGGAGTTTCTGTTTCTGGTTTGAGGGCTTCTGCTGATGCCTCTTTATCCGCCGAAGGTTCGCTTTCTTTTCGTTTAAACGAGGGTTTGAAACTCGTCGATTTCTTAGCCGGTTCCTCCGTAATGGCTGGTGTTTCTTCTCCCGAAGCTTTTATGGGTTCGGAAGTCTGTTCTTCAGCAGCCGATGTTTTCTTAAAGCCGGGTTTAAAAGC
Source organism: Siphonobacter sp. SORGH_AS_0500 (assembly GCF_002838835.1). Classification (GTDB taxonomy): domain Bacteria; phylum Bacteroidota; class Bacteroidia; order Cytophagales; family Spirosomataceae; genus Siphonobacter. The sequence continues at coordinate 153,265 of NZ_NHPP01000006.1, read as the reverse complement.
AGGACGAGCCGCAGGTTTCACTTCCTCAGAAGCGGTTTTCTCTGCTTCGGGATCTTCTACATTTTTCTTAAACCCAGGCTTAAACGCCGGACGAGCGGGTTTCGCCTCTTCCAATCTTGCCTCTACTTCCTGAGGAGCTTCGATTTCGGTCGTTTTCTTAAAGCCGGGTTTAAACGCCGGGCGGGCGACGGGTTTTACTTCTTCCGTTACTGCTTTGGCAGCAGGCTTGGCTACTTTAGCCGCTTCTTTTTCCGCCAGGAATTGATCATATAACTGTTTTTTCTCTTCGGCTTTTTCGGGAGTCAGATTTGTATAATGGTACACCATATTCCGAATGTCAAACTCCGAATAGTCGTAGGTTTTGGTCATGGTCAGGCATTCCGTGGGGCACACCGTCGTGCAAAGTCCACAGTAGCAGCACTTAGCCATGTCAATATCAAATTTGGCCGCATACAAACGTATGGACGAGCCATCCGAAGCCTTACCTACTTCACCGGTTGCCCGGATGGGCTCAATTTCAATACAATCCACGGGGCAAACCTTCGCACATTTATCGCAGACGATGCAATCGTCCATTTCATTGTGCAAACGGTAGCGTCCATTATCCGGTACGGGAATGGCCTCGTAAGGATAACGCAGGGTGACCATTCCGGTATCCTGCTTAAAATAATTGGGATCGTCTACATATATAGGTTTACGACGACGGGTCGAATCCTTCAAATGTCGAAGTGAAATTTGAAGCCCTTTCAGGCTCGTCTGGATTCCCCGTTTAATCGTACCCCAGTAAGATTCATCTCGTTCTTGCATCAGATAAACTAATTTCGACTCATCTATAGTTAACCCCTGGCTCGGCTGGGGAGTTCCCCCATTTCTTGAGTCGACTTACCCTATATTCTAAATACACCTTCTTCGCAAAAGTACACTTATAAATACAAATGCCCACCCTTTTAGATAGCCATAGTTAATCTTTTTTAGAATAGTTCTTAATAGAAGGATTTGTATAGTTAGTCTACAGAACCATTCTATCTGCTACTGCCAGCGTGGCCCGGCCAGCTTTTCGCTAGTAGGATTTAGTTGGTTCAACCATGAAACTACTATCTTAAAAGAGGCTGGTGCTGCCAGCAAAAAGGCTGGCAGCGGCCACGTTGGTAACGGATTAAGTAGATGACTTTCGTAATGGTAAGTCAATACTAACCTTAGTGGTCAAGTGAATAGTTTTTTTCTAATGATAGACTTTTCAGCTCTCCTATCTTCTTTTCTTCATTACCCAGTCCAGCAATTCCAGTGGCCCGTAAAAGATTTGTATCCTTAGTAGAGACCAGAAATTCGCGTTACCTGTAGCTATTCCTAGATGACTCAGACTGGTTACTGTAAAAATTGTTATGGAAACCCAGCGTACTAACGCCGCATTTTGTTGGCATAACAGATCACTTACCCAGAGTAATAACAAGCCTGTTACCAAAAAACTCAGAGCTAATTTTCGCGTGAACTGCAAGCTATATACCCAATATAAGCTGATTACCACCATAGCGACGTTTAGCTGAATATCAGGAGTGAGGCATACCCCAAGCGAATAGGTGTAAAGGCCTGTAATGCCACTCATGAACCAGAGCATAATAACCAAAGCTTTGACTACTGAACGCCCGGGCTGCGTTTTGTCATAAAAAGGAGTGAATTCATAAGCTATTATTTTTTACATAAGTAGCGATGAATTCACTCCCAGACATTACCGCTTATTCAAAGCAGTCGAATAACTTAGTTAATGGCCCGTTACCACAATTCCCAATTCTTTTGCCAAAGCCTGATCAATTCGTTTCATTTTCATGAATTGAATTAGTAACTCTTCCTGTTCATTCGCCTGGGTTACTACCGTCAATTTATGTTTGATTTCGTTCATCCGCTGATCGTTGAACGCTTTCTTTAATCGCAGAATACAACCGTGAGCAATCTTATCGAGTAAATCCCGTTCGTGTGGAATGTAAATTTCGTGCATTTTTGCCCAGTTTTCGCTTAAAGGATGGCGTTCTGAGACAAAATCAATGCTGGTTTGTTGAATCAGTTCTTCGGTATGGTTCAGAAAAAAATTAGTATCAGGATACATCTGTTGCTGATCCGCTGCTCGAAATATGGCCATGAATTGCTGATACACAGGCGTTTCAAATTCCAGATCATAAGTCTGCCCAACCATGTATTCCATCAGTGAAACCTCATGGTTACCCTCTTCCCGAATTTCTGTTTCAATAATGATCGTACCGTATAAAACCAGCAATCGGCAAAACTCTTCTTCCTGATAAGATAAAGGCGAACGCTTGGGTGGAGCGGTAGGTTGCTTCACCTGCTCAACTGCCATTAACTCGGCAAAATCCGGCTCGTCATCGCTATTAAAGCCACTCACACCAGATGGCAAGTCGATGGGTGGCGTAGGAGATTCCTGTTGCCGCTCTTGCCGCTCACGGGTTTTACTATCGCTCTTGATTCGCTCCCGCACCCGCTTGTTGGCTTCTGTAATGAGCGTTTCTTCGGATAAATCCATCAACCGAGCGGTCTGCTGGAAGAAAATCTGACGGGTAATGGCATCGGGAATTTTGGAGATGCTCTCCACCATTTCCTTGATCACGCCTGCCTTTCGAAAAGGATCGTCTCCGGCGTCCTGCAATAATACCTCGGCCTTGAACCGAATAAAGTCAACGGAGTTTTTTGTAAGTAGGCTTTGAACGCTTCTCCGCCAATTTTCCGAACGTAACTATCCGGGTCTTCGCCTTCGGGAAAGGTGCAGAGCTTAACATTCAGGCCTTCTTCCAGAATCAGATCCAGTCCGCGTAAGGAAGCTTTGATACCAGCGGCATCCCCGTCGTATAATACCGTAATATGCTGGGTAAAGCGACTAATCAGACGGATTTGCTCAACAGTCAGGGCCGTTCCTGACGAAGCCACGACATTCGTAATACCCGACTGATGTAGCGAAATAACGTCGGTATACCCCTCCACCAGATAAGCCACGTCTTCATTACGGATGGCATTTTTAGCCTGATAAATTCCGTACAGAATATTGGACTTGTGGTAAACTTCCGTTTCCGGCGAGTTAAGGTATTTCGGCTGATTTTTATCGGCTTTGAGAATCCGGGCACCAAAGGCAATGACCTTACCCGAAACGTTATGAATCGGGAAGATTACCCTCGCCCGAAAGCGGTCAAACACGCGGGCATCGGGCCGTCCATCCAAATCACGGCGGATGGACAAGCCTGCTTTTTCCAATAACTCAATTTGAAACTGATGCTGAAGAGCATCTTTGGTAAAGGCATCCCAACTTTCGAGAGCATACCCCAGTTCAAACTGATTGATCGTCTGCGTATGAAAGCCTCTTTCCTGAAAGTAACTCAGGCCAATGGATTGCCCTTCGTCCGACTTCAGTAACTTATCCTGATAGAATTTTTTTGCGTAATCGAGAACAATGTATAAGCTCTCCCGCTCATTCTGCGACTGAACCTCTTCGGGCGTTTGCTCCGTTTCTTTTAACTCAATGCCGTATTTTTTGGCCAGATGACGCAGAGCCTCGGGGTAACCAATACCCTCGATTTCCATGATAAACTTAACGGAATCCCCGGCCTTGCCACAACCAAAACATTTAAAAATGCCCCGGGATGGGTTCACGTTAAACGAGGGTGTTTTCTCGTTGTGAAAAGGGCAACAGGCAATCATATTCGCCCCCCGCTTTTTTAGGGTGACGTAATCATTCACAACATCAACAATATCGGCGGTTTCCTGAATCAGTTGAACCGTTTCCTGAGGTATTCGCATAATCAAAGATAGTGAGTTGAGGGTTGCCTGTTTGCCGTTTGCCGTTTGAAAATTTCCAGATTCTGGTATAAACGCGAATCATCGCGGCTGACCGGGAATGGGAATCGTTTTAAACAAAACAGAAATCATCGTTTAAATAGACCCAATCAATCTCCTACCAAAGATGCCAATACAATAGAAACCGCCTTTATATCCAGACGCAATGAATCGTATCTCTACGGGGCATGGTATGGGCTTTTCTGAAAATTTCTGTTCTTGGTTCGGTTCGGGTGCCGTGAAAGTTTTAGTACTTTGCAAACGAACTAGAGCTCATTCCTCTTTAGCTTATCATTAATCATTCTATAACATCCATGAATCTGTCTTTCTCTGCTGAAACTTCTAAAGCTGAACTGTTCGATAAAATCGCTGCCGAACTTGCCAGCCACGGACTAACTATTGCTACTCAGGATCAGACTCGTCCCTGGGGCGGTTTTTTCGTTATTGATGAAGCCCAAACGGAGCAGTTTGTCAGTACGTATTTTCCTATGGTTCAGATGGAAGACCTGAAAGGTTTCGCCAAACTGAGCCCTAAAATTCTGGTAGTAGGTCCCGAAAAACGTCTTTCCTGGCAGTACCATTTCCGTCGGGCAGAAATCTGGCGGGTAGTAGCTGGAACGGTTGCGGTAATGACCAGCCCTACCGACGAAGAAGGTGAAACGCGTAGCTACGAACCCGGCGAATTAATTACCCTGCAACAAGGCGAACGCCACCGTCTGATTGGCCTGGAAAACTGGGGTATCGTAGCCGAAATCTGGCAACACACCGATCCAACGAATCCTTCTGACGAAGACGACATCGTTCGCGTTCAGGATGACTTCCAGCGGAAATAAAGAATAGAGTTTGAGTGGGTTAGATAAGGTTGGATTATTTTTTCGCTTTATCCATTAAGAGGTAACTTCCAGAAGACTTAAACTTTCGGGAAGTTTTATTCACTTCAAATTTTCTCAAACAAAAAAGGTGACCCCATTATGTTGGGGTCACCTTTTTTACTACCTATTCAAACAGACTAGTTCAACGATCCTTTCAGATAAACCTGTCCGGTTGGGCCAGCTTGCGGACTTCCTCCTTCGGGTTCCAGAGAAATCGCGTAGGCACTAGCTCCGTTGATACTTTTTACTTTCTGCATACTGGTGGCCTGATCGAATAACCCGGCGTCTACAGGTTTTCCATCCACGATGGCCCAGATTTGATACTGCTTGCCCGTTGGAGCCGATGGTAACTGTACATTAGCCATATACGTCTCCCGTTTGGCATCGTTCCAGTATAACATCGCAAAGGCCGTTGGAGCAATCGGTTCACCCTGGAGCTTCATCATTTTCGTACCAGGATTCTGTAATACCGCAATTTCCTGGCGGGCCTGCATAAAGCTGGCTTTGTTTACTTCAAGGTTTTTAGCCAGTTGGGTGTTATTAGATTCCAACGTAGCTACCATATCTTCCGAAGCCTTTAATTCTTTGAAAAGAAAGATATTTCCTACAACACTCAATACCATAATTACCGCAGCGGCAGCTACCCAGTTACGGGAAGACACCAGCGTTTTGGTCACCGATAGGCCGGGACGTTGGTTGGTCAGATTATGCAAAGATGACCTCGTCATCGGAATAACCTTGCCTGCTGCCAACTCCTGAATACTTCCTAGTACTTTCTCCCGTACAGCCACCGGAGGTTCAATGGCGTGCTGCCACGCGAAGGATTCCAGTGATTCCCGAATGTCGTCGACCTGTGACTGATATTCAGGGTGCGTTGATAAAAGTTTTTCCACTTGCGTGGTTTCTTCTTGCGAAGTAATTCCCAGCACATAGCTTTCCAGCAAGCCAGACGAAACTATTTCATGCTCATTCAATTTTTTTAAGAATTAATGTAGGTGGTGAAATACAAAAACATCAAAAGGAGAGTAATCAGTGTTCGGAGTTGAGCCAGGGCCGCTTTAACCCGAGTTTTCACCGTACCAAGGGGAATATCGAGTTCTTCAGAAACTTCGGCTTGAGTATAACCCTGAAAGTAAACCAATTCAATAATAGAGCGGTACTCAGGACGAAGTTGGCTGACCACTTTTCGAACTCCAATGGCATCAACCTGATGCTCTACTGGATTCTCTTCTTCAACAACACTTACGAAATACTCAAGCGGTTGGTTTTGAGTATTTTGTTGATAATCCTGAGATCTTAGTTTATCGATGGCTGTATTTCGGGCTACATTCAAAATCCAGGTGAATAAACTGCCTTTTGAACGCTCGTAGGAATCGATATTTCGCCAAATTTTTACAAATGCTTCCTGCATGACGTCAGCGGCTGTTTCTTCAGACTTGACGATCTTAAAAATAACCCCGTAGAGGGCGGAAGAATAATTATCATATAAGATAGTAAATCCACGTTGATCCCGCTCACGGAGCAGGCCAACTAGATCATTTTCAGCGACAACAATGCGTTTTTTTCCCAAAAGAAAGCTCACTTAAGATATTCTGAACAAAACTAACAGGATGAGAGGTAAAATTCAATTAATCATACTATTTCAGGTCCTGCTTAGTTTTAATAATGATCTCCTTTTTTAAATTTTCAACTCCATAAGCCTAAAAAGACAAAGGGCCCCTATAGAGAAGCCCTTTGTACCGGAAATGAATTAACCCACACCTTTAACTTACTACTCAAGCCTTACCGAAGTAAACCATTGAGCAGTTTCGGTTGTCCGATTATAGATACGGGATTTCTTTTCCAGTCGGATTTAATAAGATGCTAAATTTTTTCATAAAATATGAAAAATCATCATTAAATACCTGACTATCAGCACAAAATAAAAGGAGATAAGTTCAAAACTTATCTCCTTTATACCTTTACTAGCGGTAAACTTTTATTATCTGACTCCTTTGGCAGCAGCTTTCTGCTGAACTTCACCTTTCAGGAACATGGTCACTGTGCTATTTTCTGCATTGCTATATACCGTGATCTGCTTATTGAAAGGACCTACAGAAGCGGCGTTATAGGTAGCACTTACCTTGCTGGTTTTACCAGGAAGGATTGGAGCCTGTGACCATTTCGGAGTGGTGCAACCGCAGGAAGCCGTTACGTTACTGATTACGACAGGAGCTTTACCCGTGTTCGTTACCACGAATTCATGCGTTACGGGCGTGCCCTGAGCAATTTTGCCGAAATCTTTCGTCTCCGCGTCTACTTTAATTTTGCCCTGAGCAAAAGCACCAGCTGAAATAAGGAAAAAGGCCAGTAAGAAGAAAAGTTGCTTTTTCATTAGATTGAAATAAAATGGTTTGGTTACAAGAGTATGATCGAAACAAAAGTAAGGGGAACTATATCCCACACAAAATCGTCGGGTGTTAATGATATGTTAATGGATATTTTCGGTAGAACCCTCTCGTTTGGAATGCTCGATTCTTTTCCTTTATTTTTACTTTTACAAACATCGTACCTGGGTTTAAAAATTCCTTTTGCTAAAGGAAAATCTTTTTAACACGAGGTTACAGGGCAAACTTTTCATGTTGAAAATCATTTGCCTGATTTGTATTCACCTGACAAACCGCTTTTTTCGATGGAACAAGCCACCCTTGACAGCGTTGTACTTTCTAAAGAGCAAGTTCTCCTCGATTACCGCATCGCCTGGGAAAGTCGTCATGCCAGTTTGTTAGCCCGTAAGGAAGTGTTCATGGGCAAAGCAAAGTTCGGAATCACAGGGGACGGCAAAGAATTGGCCCAAATTGCACTCGCCCATGCTTTTCGCAAAGGTGACTGGCGATCAGGCTATTACCGCGACCAAACCGTTGTTGCAGCCCTGGGCGAATTAACCTGGCAACAGTACTTTGCTCAGATTTACGCTCATACCGACGTTGAAGCTGAACCCAACACGGGCGGCAGAATGATGAATGGCCATTATGCCTCGCGTCATCTGGATGAGCAGGGCCATTGGTTACCGCAAACGCCCCGCTATAATATCGCTTCTGATATTTCTCCCACAGCCGGGCAAATTCCCCGGTCCATTGGTTTAGGTTATGCATCAAAGCTCTACCGCGAAAATCCTGAATTACATTCGATTACTGACTTTTCCATTCATGGAAATGAAGTTTGTTTTGCTACCATCGGCGACGCTTCGACCTCCGAAGGCATGTTTTTCGAGGCTATTAATGCCGCTGGAGTTTTACAAATACCGGTAGTTTTCTCGGTTTGGGACGATGGTTACGGCATTTCAGTTCCGGTACGTTACCAAACCACTAAAGAAAGTATCTCCGAAGCATTGGCTGGTTTTCAGCGTACAGCCGAAAAACCGGGTCTGGAAATTATAAAAGTAAAAGGCTGGGATTACGCGGGGTTAGTAGAGGCCTATCAAAAAGCCGCCGAACTGGCCCGCACCGAACACGTCCCCTGTCTGGTTCACGTGCAGGAAGTGACTCAACCACAGGGCCACTCGACCTCAGGCTCACACGAGCGGTATAAATCCGCCGAGCGACTGGCCTGGGAAGTGGAAATGGACTGTAATCGTCAGTTCAAAAGCTGGATTCTTGAAAATGGCTTTGCTACGGAAGAAGAACTCGCAGCCATTGAAGCCGAAGCCGCCAAAGCCGCTAAAGCAGGCCGCGATGCCGCCTGGAAATCCTATCTTGAATCCCTCCAACCCGATCTAAACGAAGCTCTGGAAGCTCTGGCAAAGGCCGCCCGTTCCAGCCGTTCAGGGGATGAAATTCTGGCTATTCGGACCCAAATTCAGCAAAAAGCGAATCCGGTACGGTCCGATGTTATTGAAGGCGTAAAACGGGCCGTTCGTATGCTACGATTCGAAGACTCGCCCGCCAAGCACATCCTGACGGAATGGTTAGACCGAACGAAGAAAGACAACTGGAAACGCTTCAATACGTTTTTATACAGCCAGTCCGACGAATCGCCTTTGCAGGTGCCTACTGTCGCTCCTGTGTATGCCGATGACGCTCCTTTACTGGATGGCCGGGAAATCATAAATAAAAATTTTGAAGCTCTTTTCGCCAATGACCCCCGCATTTTTGCTATCGGCGAAGATGTGGGTAGAATCGGCGATGTAAATCAGGGCATGGCGGGCTTGCAGGCCAAATTCGGCGAAATTCGGGTAACTGATACTGGTATACGCGAAACCACGATCATTGGTCAGGGAATTGGAACCGCCTTGCGTGGGTTACGCCCGATTGTAGAGGTTCAGTACGTAGACTACATGCTCTACACATTGGCTACACTTTCGGATGACCTGGCCTGTCTGCATTACCGCACTGCGGGTGGACAAAAAGCTCCGGTTATTGTCCGTACCCGTGGGCACCGACTGGAAGGCGTGTGGCATTCCGGCTCCCCCATGGCGGTGTTACTACATGCCTTACGCGGCATGCACTTCGTTGTTCCCCGAAACCTGACGCAAGCCGCTGGTTTTTATAATACGTTATTACGCGGCGACGATCCTGCTCTGGTTGTTGAACCCCTGAATATGTACCGTAGCAAAGAGAAATTACCCTCCAATTTGGGAGAATTCTGTTTGCCTCTGGGAAAACCTGAGATTCTTCGGGAAGGAACCGACATTACCATTGTTACCTACGGATCGATGTGCCGAATTGTGCTGGAAGCAGCCGAGCAGTTAGCAAAAGCAGGAATTGAGGCAGAAGTCATTGATGTACAGACCTTAATACCTTTTGACTTAACGCATACCATCGCAGAGTCAGTGAAGAAAACCAATCGTCTGATTGTAGCCGATGAAGATATGCCCGGTGGAGCTTCAGGCTTTATGCTACATAAAATTCTGGACGAACAAAAGGTATTTCGGTATCTGGATGCCAGCCCGCAAACGCTCACGGCTCATCCGCATCGCCCGGCTTATACCACCGATGGTGATTATTTCTCGAAACCCAATACCGAAGACGTGTTTGACGTAGCGTACAACATCATGCACGAATGCGATCCTCGTCGTTTTCCGGCCCTGGGCTATGAAATTAGCGACTGGACTTTTTCAGGCGGTCGCTGGTGGAATAATCCTTAAAACAATACCATTAAAAGAGCCCGCTAACAAGGCTCCCTTTTTAATGGTATTGTTTCATTTTTTCATTAGGTATTTGACAAAAAAGGAATCCGACTGCCCGAGGTATTGACGCTCGATATGTTCTTTTTTTTCAGCCTCATTTCTTCCGTTAAATCGGCTCATATCTTCTCCAAATTGATGAGGATCACGAATGTTAGAACCTATATTATTTTGCTGAGTAATCAACAGTTTATTATAAAGTAAGAAGGTGAAATTTCTCACTGGGGTTAATAGACCTAAGAATATAATAAAACTTAATCCTAAAAAAGAAATGGACTTCTTGGCAGGGATTTGCTTCCAGATGATCCATGTCATACAATAGAGATAAATGAAAGCAGGAACAGATACTCGGGTCAGCCAATCATTGTAATAGCCTACATAAATAAAACTTACCAAAATTAACCAGCTCACCACTAAAGAGAGCGGAATCAAAAATTGATTTCTTATTAGCCGATATGAAGTAACGCCTAAAACCAGTACTAATAAGCCGAAATTCAATCCGATAAATAGTAGATAATAAGCAAGATTTGAAAAAGTAGTAAAACTACTAAATATACTACCAACCTGGGTTTGTGGAAAATGGGAAAGATAGTAACTTCCTATGCAGAAGGTATACATCAAACCTGCCGCATTTTCCCAGCTCAGTACTGTTTTCCATGGGGTTTTATACATCAGAAAAATTATAAACGGCGTGAGTCCCACTAAGGTAAAGGGCGACCATAGGGCTAACAGCGAAGCCATTAACACTATATCCTGATTTCTACGTTCCTGAAGGCTTTTACTGATCCATCCGAGTCCTAGTAAGGCGGGAATGAAATGCTGTGGAACGAAACATAACTGTGACCATAGCATCTCGTACCTTAATAAAATTTCTGTATTACCTTGCTGCAAAACAATACCCGGATTCAGCGAATACTTTAGAAGGTATTGATCTAACACATTCCCATTTAATGTCTTTTCATCGGAAGAAAAATTCATGTTATACCCGCAATGCAATCCCCAATATCGAATTAAATCATACGCATAATTAATTCCAGCCATAAGCCATACGCCCAGCACTACCCAAACACTACGGGTCATGCGTAAAAGCCAGCTTAAGCCCAGCCATAAACCAATTGAAGTCCAGATGAATGCTGCCCACTCTGCCGCAGTAAAAGAAAAATGCTTGCCTATCCAGGCAATGGGAAGATAGTAAGCGAGGTAATAACAAAGAATGGGGTTATGATAATCTTTATTTACATAAGAAACAGGCCAGGGTTTTACAATCAAATCATGAATCAATAGATTATGCTTAAAATAATCAGATTCCTGTGGCTGCATTCCTCCTACCCCCGCATAATAACAGAATCCAGCCGCTAAGAACCATAGGAAAATGTGAATACCTGTAAAAGAACCGTTACTACTATTCTTTTTAAATAAGGAGGGTTGGTAGAAAATATATAGAAAGAATAGGGATAGGAATACAGAAATGAAAGGGTTTACCCAAGCCAATAAAAAAATCAGATTAGGTAATACTAAGTAAAAAAAAGTAATAATCCAGAGTAAATCTCTTTTCATAAATCATCTAATAATGGGGCTATGAATGTAAAAATATATAGTTCATATAAACAAATAAAACCCGCCTTTCGACGGGTTTTATGAAAATACTTTCAGAGCTACTATACAAAATACTTGGTAACCCCCGGAACTGCTACTGGATATAAGCCATTAGAATCGGGATTTAAAGGCATTTTCGCATCCCAACTGTATTCAGAAGGTTGCAAACTCAAACCTGACATCAGAGCCGTATCCCATTCGATGATTTGACCTGAATAGGTTGCCAGACGGCCCAGAATGGCCGTCATCGTTGACTTGGCTCCATTCTCGGCATCGGCGAATTTGTATTCACCTTTGGCAATGGCGGCGAATAACTCATCGTGCTCGGTTTGGTACGGGTTATTATCCGTCTTTTTGTTGAATTGGAACAAAGGTTTTCCTTTGTAATCCACGATCTTGGCGTCATCGCAAAGGATTTTTCCTTTGGTACCCAAGATGATTTCGTCTACTTTCGCCCAGGTACCTTTGATATGCCGACACTCTGAATTCAGAATGGTTCCGTCGGCGTATTCAAATTCTACGTGGTGGTGATCGAAAATCTCGCCGTAGTCCTTTCCTTTTCGCACTTCGCGTCCACCTGTACCTTTAGCTCGAACGGGATAACCACCTTTGAACCAGTTAAATACATCGATATTGTGAATATGCTGTTCGTTGATATGATCGCCACATAACCAGTTGAAGTAATACCAGTTACGCATCTGATATTCCATTTCGGTCTGGCCGTCTTTTCTTGGATTTACCCAAACACCATCGTTATTCCAGTATACATTCCCCGAAACGATGTCTCCAATCATAGCCTTGTTTTTCAACAAAGCCCGGTACGAATTCTGATAATGACGCTGTAAACCCACCACGACGTTCAGCTTTTTCTTCTTCGCTTCAGCCGCCGCCGTTAATACTTTCTGAACCCCCGCCGGATCGGTCGCTACGGGTTTTTCCATGAAAATATGTTTTCCCTGACGCACCGCTTCCTCAAAATGAATGGGGCGGAAACCGGGGGGCGTGGCCAGAATCACTACATCAGCCAATGGAATGGCTTTGGTGTAGGCATCGAAACCAACGAATTTGTTATCACCAATGGCAATGCGGTTGGCATTACCAGAAGCCGTCAGATTTTCGGTAATATTCTTAACGGCATTTTCCAGACGATCAGCAAAGGCATCGGCTACCGCTACCAGCTTTACGTTTTGCTTGGTTAACAAGGCCTGCACGGCAGCTCCAGAGCCACGGCCCCCGCAACCAATCAGGGCAACTTTGATTTCGTCGGCAACGCTGCTATTGAAGAGATTACCAGCGTTTGAAGTTAGCGGAGCGGCTAAAAGTCCGCCCGCTAGAAATGATCCTGCTTTCACAAAATCACGGCGAGATTGAAAATCTTTGTTCATAGAACGGTTTGGTTTAGAAGATACTTTTGAGGTTGCTGGTTAATGAGTTGTTGGTTGCCAATGAAGCATCTACTGAATTTTTACTAACCACTCTCAACCAATAACTATCAACGAAAATTACTGTCCAAGCATTTTGGCAAAGAAGGCTTCGGCTTCTTCCTGGCTGGGTTGTTTCACCGGGCGGACAATCCGGAAACCCACGTAATCACCATCGGTAAGCCACCACTTGGAACGGGGTACCTGCGGATCCCGACGGTTCCATTCTTCCACCTGAGCTAAACGCTCGGCACAACGTAAGTCGGCGGCTTTACTCTGATAACTCCCGCCGCGAGCGGTGTGATACGCCCGGGGTGAAGTGCGTTGAATGAAGAAACTGCTTTCAGGTTTGGCAGCTAGTTTCTCAAAATATTTTGCGTCGTACATATCCATCGTCCATTCGGCGACGTTTCCGAGCATGTCGTACAAACCAAAGGCATTCGGTTTTTTCTGAGCTACTTTGTGGTAAGCCTCCTTACTGTTGCTTTCGTACCAGGCGAACTGAGCCATCGTAGAAGCCTGCACACCCGTAGGATACATGGTTTTGCTTCCCGCCCGGCAGGCATATTCCCACTCGGCTTCGGTAGGTAAGCGGTAGAAAATTCCGGTTTTTTTCCATAACCATTTGCAATAGGTAATAGCCGTGTAAGGCTGCATGGAATTGGCGGGGAAACCACCTTCTTTACCCATGCCCCAGGTTAAGTCAATGTATTGAGCCGTAGGCCGGGAAATGGCGTCGGGCTTGGGTTGAGCGTCTTTATCGTCAAAACGGAAGGGGAAAAACTGATCGTGCGTAATTTCAGTAGCGGCCATCCAGAACGGTTCGACTTTCACCTTTACCTGTGGTCCTTCATCGGGGTGTCGACCCGTTTCCGTCGCCGGACTTCCCATCAGGTATTCTCCAGCAGGGATGGGCTGCATTTTTATTTTGATTGGTAAGCCCGGAAGTTCCTGTTCGTAAGGTTTTCCTTCAACCGCCTGAGCCTGAACATTTGAATATGATAATCCTAGTACAAACGCACCGCAGGAGAGCAAGCGAAACGTATTTCGAGCAAAAGTGAACACAATAAAATGTTTAAGAGGTTTACGAACGTTGTGAGTTTGGAGTTTAGTGTTTTGAGTTCATTACCTCTGGCAACCCTGAACTCAAAACACTAAACTCCAAACTCACAACTCTATGTCAGTAATAGAAAACACTGCCTGAAAACTACTCTTCTTTGAGCAGTTTTTTAAAACCTTCGGAGGCTATAGTTTTAAAACCTGATTTTTGCTTATCGATAATCAGAATTTCGGCCCGTTCGGATTTCGCCAGTTGCATAGCTTTTTCAGCGGGTAAAAGGTAACAGGCCGTTGATAACCAATCGGCATGAGCCGCATCTTTCGACAATATCGTCACCTGACGCTGATACGTAACGCCCAATCCATTTTTAGGAGAAACGATATGAGCATACGTCTTGCCATTAATGGTCACCGACTGATAGACATCGCCGGAAGTAGAGATCGCCGTTTCGTTTAATACCAACCAATTTTCCAGTAACTGATCCCGCTGTCCGGGCCATTCCACGCCAATCTTCCAGCCACCTGAAGGATTTTTGCCAATGGCCATGTTCCCCGCGGCATCACACAGGCTTTCCTCGAAACCCGCCTTTTGCATCATTTCCAGCATTCGCTGAGCAGCATATCCTTTGCCAATCCCCCCTAAATCCAGTTTCGTTCCGGGTCGTTTCAGTTGAACGGTTTGTTTGGCTTTATTTAGTAGCAAAGACTCCGCTCCAACCGTTTGAATAGCCTTTTTCAAGGTTTCTACCGGAGGCAACTTTTTCTCTTTTCGGGATTGTCGCCAGAGCAGGGTTAACTGTCCAACGGTTACATCAAACCACCCTGAGCTTTTCTCCCATGCTTCTTTGGATATACTTAAAATATCCCACAGAGCAGGCGAAACCTTTACTTCGGTACTGGAACCCGCCGTTCTGTTTAACTTACTTAATTCAGAGTCAGGGTTGTAATCACTAAATACTTGATTTAGGGAGTCAACCATCAGAAAAGCCTGGTTAGCAGCGGTGGCGGCTTTAAGGGAATCGGAGGACCACACCTGAATGGTAAACATTGAGCCCATTTTAGGCTGCTGGAAGATAAGCTTACGGCGTTGAGCCCACGTTACATTATTCAGGCAGAGCAATATAACTCCGAGGCAAAGAGTTTTTTTCACTGGTTAGATCAGAGGATTTAAGCCTACGAAAGTACAGATAAGTGAGCGTATAATAGAAAAAGTTACCCGCGAATACAGGTAACTTTTTCTTCAATTCTTTATATAATTACTTATTTCTGGAATAATTCACGCAATACCTCCCGATCATCGAAGTGATTTTTTACGCCTTTGATTTCCTGGTAGGTTTCATGTCCTTTTCCAGCTACCAGGATGACATCTTTGGGTTTAGCCATCGCAACGGCTTTAGCTATCGCCTCTTTACGATCCACCAAAATGGTAACTTCGGCGGAGGTATCCGACGGAATTCCTTTCTTCATATCCTCCAGAATGGCTTCCGGTTCTTCATTGCGAGGGTTGTCCGAGGTCAGAATAACCTGATCAGAAAACTGGCAGGCAATGCGGGCCATTTCAGGACGTTTGGTGGCATCCCGATTTCCGCCACAACCCACGACAGTGATGATTTGCTCGTTGCCTTCGCGTAATTCAACGATGGTTTCCAGCACATTTTTCAGGGCATCGGGCGTGTGGGAATAATCCACGATCCCGACGATATGATCGGGAGAAACGACTTGCTCAAAACGTCCGGCGGGTGGATGAATGGCGGATAATTGGGTTAAGGTTTCTTCGGGATCTTCACCTAACAATATTGCCGTTCCATACACACCGAGTATGTTATAGGCGTTGAAATTGCCTATTAACTGGAAATGAACCTGTTTTTGGTCTACTTCCATTTCCAGTCCGTAGATGGAATCGGAGAGAATTTTACCTTTAAAACTGGCTCCGGTTTCTAAAGAGAACGTCTCGCGGCGAGCTACCGTATTCTGCACCATAATCCGGCCTCGCGGATCATCAGCATTCACCAGTGCAAAAGCTGTCTTAGGCAACTGATCGAAAAAGCCCTTTTTGGCTTTGATGTAACTGTCGAATGTCTTGTGAAAATCGAGGTGATCGTGGGTAATGTTGGTGAAGATGCCTCCCGCAAACTGCACGCCCGCAATACGCTCCTGCACTACGGCGTGGGAAGATACCTCCATGAACACATGCGTGCAGCCTTTGCTCAACATTTCTGCCAGTAAGGCATTGAGTGTTAACGAATCTGGGGTGGTGTGTGTGCTCGGTATTACTTCGTCTTCTACCTGATTCTGAACGGTAGAAATCAACCCACACCGGTGTCCCAAAGCCCGAAATAAGCGAAAAAGCAGGGTTACCGTGGTCGTTTTCCCATTCGTTCCGGTAACACCAATGAGCTTTAATTTGGTGGAAGGCTGACCGTAGAAATTAGCCGCCGCAAAGCCCATCGCTCGGGAGGCATCCTTCGACTGAATGTAGGTAACGTTTTCGTGTAATTCTTCGGGCAGGTGTTCGCACAAAATGGCACTGGCTCCCAGTTCAATCGCTTTGGGAATGAATTGATGGCCATCGACCTGCGTTCCGGGAATGGCTACGAATAAACTTCCGGGAACGACCTTACGCGAATCGAAGGTAATAGTATGGATTTCCAGATCGGTGGAACCCGCCACCGCCTCCAGTGAAACTTTATAAAGGATGTCTTTTAGAAGCATAATACAGGCGTTGATCCACAGCGTGACGCTGTGGGATGCTCAAAAGTACGGAGCAGTTTTTAAGTTTGCTGTTTTCGGTAGGCAGTTTTCCGTTGAATGAACGGTTTATCCGCTTTTGTAGAGACACGATTTCATCGCGTCTAGCTGGGGAATGGAAATCATTTAAATCGTAACGAAAGCCCCCTCTCCGCCCTGGCTGGTATCCTCACCCACCACTAGATTTTTAGTAATGGCTGGTGAGGACACCAGCCAGGGCGGGGGGAATTCGTAAGTGCGTTAACCTACCCGCCGTCCCCCGGATTAACATCCAGGGCCATTCAGACCCGGTCTATTTACCTTTCATCTCACCCCGGGTTGCACCCGGGGCTATTCATATTAAACCCCTCCGGGGTTACTATTCTCATTTCCATACCTCTCCCCTACCTTTACAGGTTTTCTCTTTCCAACTGAAAACTCAAAACCGTAGCGACGGTCGCTCAAAACTCAAAACCGCAGCGGCGGCCGCTCAAAACTAAAAACTCCAAACTGAAAACTCTAAACTCCCCTTACCTTTGTCTCGTGAAAAAACAATTGCGATTATTGGTGGTGGAGCTGCCGGATTCTTTGGGGCGATCAGTGCTGCCGAGGCCTTTCCAGAAGCTCGGGTGGTCTTATTTGAAAAAAGTAGAAACGTACTTTCCAAAGTGCGGATTTCGGGCGGCGGGCGTTGCAACGTGACCAATGCCGCGGCGACTATTCCAGACTTGCTCAAGGGTTACCCCAGAGGAGCTAAATTGCTCAAAAATCTCTTCCCTCGCTTCTCCAATCAACACACCATCGAGTGGTTTCAAAGCCGGGGTGTTCCCCTCAAAACGGAACCCGATGGCCGGATGTTCCCCGCTTCCGACTACTCTGAAACCATTGTTCGATGTTTACAGCTTCAGGCCAAAAACGCGGGTGTTGAATTGCATCTAAGTACGGCTATTAAAGCCATCCAGAAAACGGAAGAAGGTTTTCGGTTAACGCTTAATGAAGGACAAATTTTTCAGGCGGATCGCGTGCTGGTTACCACGGGTGGACATCCACAGATAACCGGGTACGACTGGCTGAGTGAGCTTGGGATTGCCATTACACCTCCTGTTCCTTCCCTTTTCACTTTTAATCTACCGGATTCCTTTACACGTGATTTATCAGGAATCTCGGTCAATGAAGCTCTCGTTCGTATTTCCAGTACCAAGTTCCAGCACGAAGGACCTGTGCTCTTAACCCATTGGGGATTAAGCGGCCCAGCGGTTCTGAAACTATCGGCCTGGGCAGCTCGCGAACTGGAAGAGAATAATTACCGATTTACTTGTCTGGTAAACTGGACGAATCAGAAGTCGGAAGATGCTCGAACGGCTCTCGAAGCGTTTAAGAAACTTAATTCGGCCAAACAATTAGGTACCGTCGCTCCTTTTCAGATTCCAAATCGACTTTGGCGAACGTTACTGGCGGAGGTAGAAATTTCAGAGCAGTTACGGTGGGTTGATCTCAACGGAAAACTGTTCAATCGCCTCTTCGAAATGCTTACCAATAATGCTTTTGAAGTACAGGGTAAAACAACGTTCAAGGAGGAATTTGTTACCTGCGGCGGCGTAACTCTCTCCGAGATTAACGCTAAAACGCTGGAAAGCAAGATTGTTCCGGGCTTATTTTTCGCGGGTGAAATACTTGATATTGACGGCATTACCGGGGGCTATAACTTTCAGGCTGCCTGGACAACGGCCTGGATAGCGGGTCAATCTATTGGATTATAATCAATCGTAGAAACGTCGATTTATCGCGTCTGGGTTAGGAACATTTTACTTTAAATAATTCCCCAAAGACTTGACGCAAAAAAAAGACGCGATCAATCGCGTCTCTACGTATTAGTTCAGGAATCGGCATGTTCAATTCTTGGAGGATTTTCCTCATAACTCACATCTGAGAACAGGTGTATATAGATAATTCTTGAGGCCCGAAAAGTAAAAGGTACGGACAGAACGATTAAACTAATAGAAACGCCAATGTATACAAAAGGAGAAGGGTCGTTGAATAAGTAAAAGAGCACGACAGCCGTAGCCAGAATGATTCCTGTTGTCAGCCCATAACTAACGTACATGGCTCCGATAAAAAAGCCCGGTTCGCGTTCGAAACGTAAACCACAGGTAGGACAATATTTGTGCATCTGGTCGAACTTTGTCAGTTTCCAGACAGGGTATTTAAATAGCTTTCCTTCGCGACAACGGGGACAACACCCGCCTGCTACGGCTTCTAATTTACTCCGTTTCATAAGTTCTGATGTTTGACGGTTGGGTTTCAATCGCCGTGGAATACGCTACAAGGTTACGGCTGATCATCATTTTAATCAATGATAAATATCACTTTAGGGTAAATACCGCCGTAGAGCTCCGTACGTCCAGGTTCCTGCCAAAGCAGCAAACAAGGTAACGATTACCACGCTATAACCCGCTCCAATTTGAGCGAACAACGGGCCAGGACAAGCTCCGGTCAAAGCCCAGCCGAAGCCGAATAATAAACCTCCGTAAATCTGACCGGGCTGAAATACCTTCGCCGGGATTACGATTTTCTCGCCCGTTAAGGCTTTCGCATGATAGCGTTTTATGAGGAATACCGAAATCATACCCGTCATCACTGCCGAGCCAATCACCCCATACATGTGAAAACTATCCAGCCGGAACATTTCCTGAATTCGGAACCAGGATACAATTTCTGCCTTCACAAAAACAATACCAAAAAGAATGCCGATGACTCCATACGCCCAGAGCGATCGTAATGAAACCTCATTTGGGCGTTGCGTCTTCACTTCCGGGGTAAATTCTTCCGTTTTTGTCTCCATATTTTTAGAGAGTAAGAATGTAAGGTAAACCAAACCAGGTCATGAGAAATCCACCAATCATAAAGCAAATGGTTGCAATTAACGAAGGCCATTGCAAATTAGACAAGCCCATAATGGCATGACCAGACGTACAGCCTCCCGCCCAGCGAGTTCCGAATCCCACCAGAAAACCACCCACTACCATTAGAATAAAGCCGCGAGCACTTGTTAACGCCGACCAGCTAAATACGTTTTCCGGTATTAATCCCTGAAAATCATGCACGTTCATCGTTTGTAAGCTTGCTTTCGTTGCTGAAGCTACTACGATAGGCTCTGGGTTTTTC
The DNA here is from genome assembly GCF_002838835.1 of Siphonobacter sp. SORGH_AS_0500. Taxonomy (GTDB): domain Bacteria; phylum Bacteroidota; class Bacteroidia; order Cytophagales; family Spirosomataceae; genus Siphonobacter. The sequence goes on along the minus strand of NZ_NHPP01000006.1, from coordinate 133,427 downwards.
AGGAAAAGTCCGGCAAGGATACCACCCACCAGAACTCCGGCTACAAACATCAGATTCCAGCTTTCTTTTTTCCAGTTATACTGAAAGAAAGGAATTCCGGCGGGCAGACAGGCCGCACAGATGTGACGCAGGGAAGAAGAAATTCCGAAGGTTTTATTGCCCAGCAAAAGCAAAGCCGGAACTGTTAGTCCAATCAGTGGCCCGGCCACATACCAGGGCCAAGGTCGGGTGAGCCATTCCATCATTTTGTTAGAAAAATGGCCCGCATGAAACATACGGGCCGTGAGTTTTAGGAAATCATTTCTCCACTTTCGGTCGCTACACTCGTTTTCGCAATAGCTCCAAATCCGCCGGCTACTTCCCGAACCTGATCGTATCCCCGAGCTTTTAGAATAGAAGCCGCAATCATAGATCGATAGCCGCCGGCACAGTGTACGTAGAAAGGCTGATCTTTGGGAAATTCAGCCATGTGGTCGCTCAAGGATGCTAAAGGCGTATTTTCCGCACCCGCTACGTGAGCGACTTCGTATTCGGACGGCTTCCGAACATCTTTAACGATTACCTCTTCGTTTGCAAATCGTTCAGCAAATGTTTCCGCGTGAATAGATTCAATGGCATCGGTTTCTCTCCCGTCCGCAAGCCAGCTATCCATACCGCCCTGCAGGAAACCCAATACCTGATCGTACCCTACGCGACTCAGCCGAGTGATTACTTCTTCCTCCCGGCCAGGGGCAGTCACCAGCAATAGCGGCTGATTAATATCGGGAATGAGCGTTCCGACCCAGGGAGCAAAATCGCCGTCAATGCCAATGTTAATACTTCTTGGAATGAACGCTTTACTGAATTCCTGCGGCTTGCGGGTATCCAGCACCAACGCTCCTTCAGTATTAGCTACGGCTTCGAACGCTTCGGGGGACAAAGGCTGGTTGCCACGTTTCAATACTTTCTCCACGGGTTCAATGCCTTCTTTGTTCAGACGAACATTTTCCGGGAAATAAGCCGGTGGTGGAGTTAACCCATCCGTCACGGCTTCAATGAACTGTTCTTTGGTTTGTGGTTGCAAAGCGTAGTTAACCTCTTTCTGGTGACCCAGCGTATCGAAGGTTTCTTTGCTCATATTTTTACCACAAGCTGAGCCCGCTCCGTGAGCCGGATAAACGATTACCTCGTTAGGTAACGGTAACAGTTTGGAACGCAAGGATTCATATAAAAATCCCGCCAAATCATCCTGCGTAAGATCCGCTTTCTGGGCTAAATCGGGCCGGCCTACGTCTCCAATAAACAGGGTATCTCCAGTGAAAATGGCTTTTTCCTTACCCGTTTCATCCAGTAATAAAATACAGCTGGACTCCATCGTATGTCCGGGTGTATGCAGTAATCTCAGGGTATGATCACCTAATTTGAATTCTTGCCCGTCCGTTGCAATCGTGGCTTCAAAAGCGGGTTTGGCGTTCGGGCCATAAATAATGGGAGCTCCGGTTTTAGCCGACAAATCCACGTGGCCCGACACGAAGTCAGCGTGAAAATGCGTCTCAAAAATGTACTTAATCGTAGCTCCGTTGCGAGAAGCCTTGTTCATGTAGGTCTGAACTTCGCGAAGCGGATCAATAATGGCCGCTTCATTTCCTACCTGAATGTAATAGGCTCCCTGAGCCAGACATCCGGTATATAATTGTTCGATGATCATAAGGTAACTGATGAAGGGTGAGGCAGGCAACTACTCCTGCCCCTAGGTTAGTTCCTCGCATTTTGTCGGACCACCTGCTCGATTTGTTGAGCAGATAACACGCCCGACTGTCGCCAAAGCTGCTGGCCCCGCTGGTATAACACCATCGTGGGAACCGACTGGATTTTTAACTGGGAAGCCAGAGCCGGGTTTTTGTCAATATCAATTTTGACAATCGTCAGTTCTTCTCCCATTTTATCTTTTACCGCTTTGAGGTAAGGGGCCATCATTTTACAAGGCCCACACCATTTGGCGAAAAAGTCAACTAATACGGGTTTCTCAGAAGCGATGAGTTGCTGAAAGTTACCATTCATGGCTTTGTTCGTTTAAGAGTTGATGTTTTAGGTTTATCTGTTTAGGGTTTTGAGTTTAAGAAGCATGACTCCTGAATAACAACCCTAAACACAAAACCCACAAACCCTAAACTCATTCTACTAAAATCGTACCTTTTCGCGAATGATTCGTTCCAGCTTATCAGCGTACACACCACCCGCCTGACGCCAGAGTAATTTACCCCGTTGGTATAAAATCAGCGTAGGTACTGAATCGACTTTCAGGTGCTTCTTCAACGTCATATTCTTCTCAGCATCAATCTTGATGATCGTCAGATCCTGCCCGAAAATCTCGGCAACCGTATTTAAATGCGGGGCCATCTTCTTACAGGGTTTACACCATTCCGTGTAAAACTCCAGTAATACAGGCTCTTCTGAGTTGATAATTTCTTCAAATGTTCCGTTCATATTAATCCGTAGGCCGTGGCCTTTTCAATTACAAAATCTATACTTAAAAGTGATTTAAAAGACTAACTCTTTTATCAGAATCCCCGTTCCCATCAGGAGCGTAAACCAGCCAAAAGCAGGTTTCAATACCTGTCCCGGAATTTGCCGGGACAAGCCCGTTCCGACGACGACCCCCAGCCAGGTTAAGCTGGTAAACTTCAGCAAAAACAGCCAGTCCATCTCATGCTGACCCAGATCGCCGAGAAAACCAATACAGGAGTTAATCGCGATAATCAGCAAAGAAGTTCCAACGGCGAGTTTCATCGGTAACTTTACGAAGTTGGCTAATACCGGAATAATCAAAAAGCCACCGCCCACGCCCACAAAACCCGTTAAGGTTCCTACTAATAAACCTTCCACGAAAATCAGTGGGTAATTCAGCCGTTTGCGAATTTCTTCGCCCGTATCCACTCGTTCCTTCCGCCGTCCGCGAATCATCGACTGAGCCGATAATACCATCAGCACGGCAAAGAGTAACATCATTAATAAATCCTTCGTCAGTACCCAGTTTCCAGACTGCCAGATCACTTCGGGCAAAGCCGGAACAAGAAATTTTCGCGAAATAAAGACCATCATAAACGATGGAAACGAGAAGAATAAAGCCGTTTTCGGGCTGGATAATCCCCGTCGCAAATAATCAATCGAACCAATCAGTGAGGCCGAGCCTACAATTAAGAGGCTATACGCCGTGGCAATCGGTGGAGGTACCTTGAATAAATATACCAGCACGGGCACCGTTAGAATGGACCCACCGCCACCTAACAAACTCAATAACAGTCCAATCAGGACGGCTATTGCTAATCCTACTAACTCCACCATCCTACATACTACACTCACAGTTCTCAATGCAGGCGATCAGCTTTAGTACGTCGCGTTCTTTCAGCGAATAATACCGACTCTGACCTTCCTGTTCAGCCTGTAGGATTCCTTTGAGTTTCATGTTAATGAGATGATGCGACAACAGCGACTGCTCGCAATCCAGCAAGCGACTGAGTTCATTCACGCTGAGTCGATCGTTGGTTCCCAGTAGTTCAATAATCGCCAATCGAGTCGGATGGGCGACGGTTTTTAGAATAAAGGCTGCTTTTTCAAGCTTCTCTTTACTGTTAATTTTTTCGGTAATCGTCATAATAGTGCGTAACAATCGCCCCAAATATATGAACATATTTTCATATAATCATATTCCTGTGATTGTAACTTATACCCGCTAATGCGACATTCTTATCTCTTACCTGATCTATGGCTGATTTCTATCGGCCGTAAAACCAGAAAGTAATGAAGAAACTACCGAATTGTGGGGACAAGACGGCCATCTCGCACCAGTCTATGGAATTGCTATTATTTTTACTTTTCGTTTGAAAGCATTAACCCCTTCCCGATGCTCATTGCCTCCATTATTCTTTATTTAATCCTGAACCTCGGCGTGGGTCTGTGGGCTTCTCGGCGGGTTAGTAATACGGAAGACTTTGTATTAGCGGGAAGGAAACTGGGGTTTGGTCTGGCTTCGATGGTAACCTTCGCTACCTGGTTCGGTTCCGAAACCATGATGGGAGCACCGGGACGATTTGTGGAAGAAGGGTTCCTGGGTGTCATTGAAGACCCGTTCGGGGCAGGGTTATGCCTCATTCTGGTCGGCTTATTTTACGCCCGAATTTTTTACCGCTGGAACATCATTACCTTCTGCGATTTCTTCGGTTTACGCTTTGGCAAATCTGCTGAGCTACTTTCGGCTTTACTCATTGTCCCGTCCTATTTCGGCTGGATCGCCGCTCAATTGGTTTCGATGAGTATCATTGGACAAACGGTTTTTGATTTACCCATGACCACGGGCATCTGGACGGGAGCGGGTTTGGTGATGATTTATACCTTAACGGGCGGTATGTGGTCCGTGTCGATTACGGACTTTCTGCATAACATCATTCTTATTACTGGATTAATCATTCTCGCCATTATTCTTTTAAATGAATCCAATGGGCTTTCGGCGGTTATTCAGCAACAACCCCAAGGTTTTTTCCGTGTTATTCCCCGAAGTTTTTCCCTGAACGAATCCCTGGAATATTTCGTAGCCTGGATTACCATCGGGTTGGGTTCCATTCCCCAGCAAGATGTTTTTCAGCGAGTAATGGCCGCAAAAGATGCGAAAACCGCCGTTCGCTCCGCCGTAACTGCGGGAGTATTATACTGGACGGTTGCTTTATTCCCACTTTTCATTGGTTTGATGGCTGTGCAATTACACCCCGACTTATTAAAGGGCGATTTGCAGATGTTACTGCCCAATATGGTTTTACAGCACGCCCCTATGGCCGTTCAGATTCTGTTTTTCGGAGCCTTGATTTCGGCTTTACTAAGTACCACTTCGGGGGCTATTCTGGCTCCGGCAGCCGTCATTGGTGAAAATCTGGTTCGCCCTTTTCTCCCCTCTTTATCCGATCAGAAATTATTACTGACCATTCGTCTTTCGGTAATCGGCGTTACAGCAGCTTCGGTCCTGATGGCTCTGGACCGTCAGAATGTGTTTGAGTTGGTGGGCGAATCCTCGGCGTTTAGTCTCGTTTCGCTCTTTATTCCCATGACAGCGGGTTTATATTGGAAGAAAGCCTCGCTTGCGGGTTGCCTGCTTTCCATGAGTATAGGGCTTATAGCCTGGCTCGTAGCCGTCGCCGCAGAAACCAGCATTCACCCGATTTTATACGGGTTGGCCGGAAGTGTTCTGGGAATGGTCGTGGGTTCGTTTGTGCGGAAATTTTCTTTCAAAACGGCCTAATCTCGCTTCCCCGGATTAGCATCCTGTTTTTTTGATAGCATCGAGCATTCCTGTAGAGACGCGACTTCATCGCGTCTCTACCTTCGTGCACAAATTATATCTAACCTAAGCCAGGGTTAGTAAGGAAATAGATTGAGACGAATAACCAGCAACTATTAATTCCATTAATCCACAATCATTTTAAAGCCTTCGCCGTGAAGATTAATGAGCTGAATGCGTTCGTCGGGCCGTAGGTATTTACGAATTTTCGTCAGATACACGTCCATGCTTCGGGCGTTAAAATAACTATCATCACCCCAAATGGCTTTCAGGATATAACTACGGCTCAGCGGCTGCCCGAGGTGCTGGCAGAAAATCTTTAGTAACTCCGCTTCCCGGCTGGTCAGTTTTTGCGACTCTTCGCCGTGCGTCAGGGTTTGCCGTTCCGAATCAAAAGTCAGGTTACCAATCTGGAAAATACGGTTCGATTTCTGGTCTTTCTGATCATTTTTCTGACTCCGTCGAAGAATGGCTTCCATCCGGGCGACCAGCTCTTCCATATTGAATGGCTTCGTCAGATAATCATCCCCACCGAGTCGGAAACCTTGCAGCGTATCCTCTTTCATTGCCTTGGCCGTTAAGAAAATAATGGGAATATCGGCGTTCGCCTGACGGATTTCTTTCGCCAACGTGAAGCCGTCTTTCTTAGGCATCATTACGTCGAAAATACAGAGATCATACTCCTGCTTGACAAACTGATTCAGGGCTTCGTCCCCGTCACGGGCCAGATCAGCGGGATAACCCTTCAAAGTCAAATATTCCTGTAATAAGGTTCCGAGGTTTGGGTCGTCTTCAGCGAGCAGGATTTTCATAGTTGCTGTCATTAATTAACTCCGATGTAGACACTTATCAAAAAATAGGTTGTCTTGTTATCAATCGGTAGTGTCAAAACACTTTTTATTATTCAAACGGTAAGGTAATCTCAAAAGTACTTCCTTTGCCGGGCGTGCTGTCTACTTTGATCGTGCCCTTGTGTTCATCTACGATCTTTTTAACGTAACTAAGCCCTAAACCAAAGCCTTTTACGTCGTGCACATTACCCGTGGGAACGCGATAAAACTGTTCGAAAATGTGTTTTAACGCTTCTTTATTCATCCCGATTCCCTGATCAGCAATCGTAATTCTTAAGCCCTGATTGGTATTGTCAGTACTTACCAGCACATCCGTTACTTCGCCGGAATACTTAATGGCGTTATCGAGCAAGTTAAAAATTAGATTGGTTAAATGCACTTCATCGCCCACAATCGTGGGGTTACTTGCTCTTAGGTAAGTTTGCAAGTTACCGTTTCGGGCTTCAATTTGCGGGCTTAAGCTATGAACTACGGTTTCAATCAGCTCATGCATATCGGTTTTCTCACGATTCATTTTCACTTCTCCCCGATCAAAACGAGCTGCCTGCAATACCTTTTCAACCTGAGAGCCTAACCGCTGGTTCTCATCACGAATAATACCCAGGTAACGCCGCAGCATCGTCGGCGACGCAGCAACAGCGTCATCCTCCAGCATTTGCGTGGCCAGAGAAATGGTCGAAACCGGCGTTTTGAATTCGTGGGTCATATTATTGATAAAATCATTCTTCATATCAGACAGTTTTTTCTGACGAAGAATGGTGCTCATGGCGAAGTAAAAACAGCCTCCCATGACTAGAATTAATATGACAGAGCTTATCAAGGTCGTCCAGATTTGTTCCGCCAGATAACTTTGGCGTTCAGGAAAATACACAAACAGTACATTGTCGGTTGCCAATAAATCAGAAGGGAAAAGCTGCATGCTATACCCTGCTAACAAACGATCTTCCCGGTAACCGGGCGATGACGTATAAACGAAATCATGGGGATGATCATCGGAGCGATACCCATACTCAAAAGGCAGGTCAATGCCCCGGGCCACGAATTCATGCCGTAATAATGAATCGAGAATATCCGTATCAATCCGCTGATCTAAAGGTCGGTCATTCGTCAACAGGTCCAGAAAGACCTCCCGCATAATCTGCGATTTCTGCGTCGCTTTTTCGTATTCCGTTTTCTTTAGATTTCTGGTAGAATCAATACGTTTCAGTCGGCGGGTTACCGCAGTTTTGGATTTAGAAGCAGTAGTGGTTCTAGTCGTTTTTTGCTCTTTCGGGGCGGCCCTTTTACTCTTTCCAATCACCCGACTTGATAAAAGTCGTCCCAACGAATCCTTTCTACTTTTGGCTATCTGTAGGTCCCGGGGCAGGTTTCGGAACACCGTTTCCTCATAGGTTTTTTCCAGCTCCTCCCGCGAACGTTCGGTTGACTGGGTAGGAATATCATTCCGGTAATACTCTTCGATGTAATGTAATTCTGCATCGGTTAATACACCTCCGGGCCGGCCTAATACGTCTGAAGAAACCTTGGTTCGTCCATAAAACTCAAACTGCTGCACAATGGGAGATGAAGTGGCGTATCGTAAGATCGTCGCCGGATCTGCCGACTTATCCGTTTTCTCGGCATGTTTCGAGCGTTTTTTCTTCTGGGCAATGACCGGAGCTTTCTCTGGAACCTGAGGAATGGCGATGTGCTGTAACTGCTCCCGGCGGCGTTCGGCTTCAATTTTTTTATTCGTCAAAACGCTCACTTCCGTTTTTTCCAGTTTATGCACTACCGCATCCATGGCCTCAGTTACCGTCGCATCAAACTGTTCGGCTTTGGCGTTTAGCGTTTCCCGCAGGCCAAACACCTGAAAGGCCACCAGCCCAATCAGAGCCAGCGACATCAGAGCTACTAACCAACGGATCTTCTGCTGCGTCATTCTTTAGTACTTAACCGTTTGAAAGAGTTTGATTTTTTTGAGAAGGTTTGATGATACTTATCCATCTGAACTTCCCCAAAGGCCGTGTGCCCCGGTTTTAAACTTTCGAGAAAAAGATTTAGCTACCGCACTGTCGAACCTTCTCAAAAACTCAAACTTATCAAACCTCCTCAAACTCTATCAAACATTCAAACCATTTTAAACTATCCTCTAAACAACGAATTTACCCCCTGAATCTCTCAAGGAGAACAGGCCAAAGTTATACCTTTAAGCATTTTTAACAAGTACGCAGGCAGGGTACTCAAGAAAATCCTCCTTCCCATGCAACGTCATCAACGGCAGGCTTGTCTTTGAGGCATCTATAACCAAACCGATATGACTATGCGTTTACCCATGTTAGCTCTCGCTACTATTATTGCTACCGCCGGCACGGCTCTGGCTCAGCAAGAGTCATCCAAAGAAAATAAAAAACTTCGTCTCCATTACGAACGTTCGGGGAATGGTCGTAGCCACATCATTGATCGTTCCTTTGAAAATCAGGTAAAGCTGGACGCTTTCCTGGACTCACTAAACGCTACTTCCTCTTCAGATAATGATCGTGTTCGGATTACTGTTGGATCTGAGGGAGATTCTAATTTTAATCAGGAAAACCAGGAATTCAGCATTCAGTCTTTCCGTTCTCCGAAAACTCCAACCCCACCCAGAACCCCTAAAGCTCCGCGTGCTCCCAGAGCTTACCGCGATGATGAGCCTTTAGCTCGCGGAGAATGGGAAAAGTTTGATAAGGAAATGGAACGTTTTGGCCAAAACATGGAACGCTGGGGCAAGAACTTTGGCGATCAATTCAGCCAGTCTTTCCGCTACTATGCACCCAATCGCAATTCCTTACCCAAGCTTTCGCCGCAGGTTTTCACCTGGGAAGGCACCAGTTCATCCAAGACCGTCCGTAGTCTGAATGTGTATCCCAACCGACCCTTTAATCAAACCCTGAATCTTCGTTTTACCTCTCCCACCAAAGGCGATGTAACGATTCTGGTAACGGACGTAAAAGGTCGGGAAGTGGCGAAAGAAACCGTGAAGGATTTTGAAGGCGAATACGTAGGTCAGATTACGCTGTCGAAAAAAGCGGAAAAAGGTACTTACTTCGTTACGGTAACGCAGGGCGAAGACGGAACTGTGAAACGAGTAGTGATTGAATAAAACTGGAAATTCATCGATACAAAACGCTGACAGGACAACTGCTCAGCGTTTTTTTATTTTTGCCTCCCTGTTGCATGCCCCAATCGGCTATCTTTGCCCCATGCGGATTTGTTCACTCTTGCTGGCTTTCTACATTCTGATGCTTTCGGTAGCTCCCTGTACCGAGCATCACCATGAGCCTGTACCTGAGCGTTCAATCGTTCTTACCCAGTTAACTCCGGCTGATCATCCCCATCACAACGACTGCGAACATGCCCTTTGCTCGCCTTTTTGCGTTTGTCATTGCACGGGAATTTTCATTCACAGCGTCCTGCAACTACCCGAGTTAACGGTTACAGAATCCTATTCCTTCCATCCCAAGGCTACCTTTTGGTACACGCTTTCTCAGCCTCAAGGATATTCCTTCGCCATCTGGCAACCGCCCATGCAAGCCTAGCAGGGATCAGTGCGTCCATACGTTACGTTTTTGGTGGTTAATCAGGCCTTCTCAGGCCCGTTTGAGCCTTTCTGAACTACGCTCGCTGATCTTTCTTACGATTTGCTACGGTTCATTTTAGTATTTTAATTTTCTTTCCATGCTGGATAAAATCATTCGATTTTCGATTGACCATAAACTCATCATAGGCCTCTTCACGCTGGCTCTGATTGGCTGCGGTGCCTATTCGCTGAGTCGATTACCCATTGATGCCGTGCCTGACATTACCAACAATCAGGTGCAGGTCATTACCCTCACGCCTTCGCTGGCGGCTCCCGAGGTGGAACGGCTCATTACCTTTCCCATTGAACAAACGATGGCGAGCGTACCCGAAACGGAAGAAGTTCGCTCGATTTCCCGCTTTGGTCTTTCAGTAGTAACCATCGTTTTTCACGAAGACGTAGACATCTACTGGGCCCGGCAACAAGTTGGGGAACGGTTGAATGAAGCGAAAACGCTCATTCCTGCCAATGTCGGTAACCCCGAGTTAGCCCCTATTTCGACCGGACTTGGAGAAATTTATCAGTATACCGTTCACGCCAAAAAAGGCTACGAAAACAAGTACGATGCCATGTCGCTTCGTAGCATTCAGGACTGGTACGTACGGAGGCAGCTCATCGGGACACCCGGGGTGGCCGAGGTGAATAGCTGGGGCGGTTTTCTGAAGCAATATGAAGTAGCCGTAGAACCCGAAAAACTGCGGAGTTATAACCTGAGTGTAAGTGACATCTTCGCTGCTCTGGAAAAAAATAATCAGAACACCGGCGGAGCCTACATCGACAAAAAACCAACGGCTTTGTTCATTCGCTCGGAAGGCTTAATTAACTCGCTGGACGACATTGGCAAAATAGTCATTAAAAACACCAGCGGTGGCACACCCGTTTTGATTCGAGATGTCGCCGAGGTTCGTTTTGGGTACGCCAATCGCTACGGAGCCCTCACCCGCAACGGCGAAGGTGAGGCCGTTGGCGGACTGGTAATGATGCTGAAAGGGGAGAACTCCAACGAAGTCGTCAAGCGGGTTCAGGAACGCATTACCCAGATTCAGAAGACCTTACCCGAAGGCGTGGTGATTGATCCATTTCTCGTACGGAGTGAATTAGTGGGGCGGGCCATTGGGACGGTAACCCAGAACCTCGTGGAAGGAGCCTTAATTGTCATTTTCGTACTTGTGGTTTTCCTGGGCAACTGGCGGGCGGGATTAATTACCGCTTCAGTGATTCCTCTGGCCATGCTCTTTGCGTTTACCCTCATGAAATTCTTCAACGTTTCGGGTAACCTGATGAGTCTCGGAGCCATTGATTTTGGACTGATTGTCGATGGAGCGGTCATCATTGTGGAGCTACGCTGCATCATTTCAGCTTACGAAAATCCGGTCGGTTAACCCAATCGGAAATGGATGATGAAGTCTACGAATCAGCGAGCCGGATTCGTAGTTCGGCGGCTTTTGGTGAGATTATTATTCTCATCGTCTACCTCCCTTTGTGGACGCTTTCGGGTATAGAAGGAAAAATGTTCAAGCCGATGGCTCAGGTTGTCAGCTTCGCCATCCTGGGAGCTTTTATTCTTTCGCTAACCTATGTACCGATGATGACGGCTTTGCTTCTGAACAAGAACATTACCCACAAAGTCAGCCTTTCGGATCGCCTGATGGGCTTCTTCCACCGAAAATATACCCCCCTTATCAAGGCCGCTCTACGTTTCAAATTAGCCATTGTACTGCTTTCTGTAAGCTTACTTGGCATTTCGGTCTGGACGTTCACCCGCTTAGGTGGTGAGTTTTTACCCACGCTGGAGGAAGGCGATTTAGTAGCCGAAACCATGCTGTTAACGGGCAGCTCCCTGACTCAGACGGTCGATAAAGTAACCCAGGCTTCGGATTTATTAATGAAGCGTTTCCCGGAGGTATCGCAGGTCATTGGAAAAATTGGAGCGGCTGAAATCCCTACCGACCCCATGCCCATGGAAGCCTGTGATTTGACCATTAAACTCAAACCCAAAGAGGAATGGACGTCGGCCCATACCCGAGAAGAACTTGCCAACTTAATGACTGAAGCCCTGGAAGACATTCCCGGCGTCAATTTCGGCATTTCCCAGCCCATCCAGTTTCGTTCCAACGAGTTAATCTCCGGCGTTCGTCAGGATGTAGGCATCAAGATTTTTGGCGAAGATCTGGACGAGCTAAGCCGACTTCAACAGCAAATCGTTGGTCTGGTTTCTTCGGTAGACGGAGCCAAAGATATTTATCAGGAAAAAATTTCTGGTTTACCGCAAATCATCGTCAACATTAACCGTGATAAACTGGCTCAGTTTGGACTCGACATTGAAAGCGTAAACCGGGCCATTAGCACGGCTTTTGCCGGAGAAGTAGCGGGACTGGTTTACGAAGGCGAAAAGCGTTTCGATCTGGTGGTACGTTTTTCTCCCAACCATCGTCAACGCATTGAAGATGTTCAGAATCTGTTTGTGACCACGGCTAACGGAAATCATATTCCTTTACAACAGGTCGCGGATGTATCGTTAAAACTGGGGCCGAATCAGATTCAACGCGAAGATGCCAAACGCCGCATTATCATCGGTTTCAACGTTCGAGGCCGTGACGTGCAAAGCGTCGTTCGCGAGTTACAGGCCAAGATTGACGGTCGGGTTACCTTCCCACCGGGTTATTATGTTCGCTATGGCGGACAATTTGAAAATCTACAGGAAGCCACGGGTCGTTTATCCATTGCCGTTCCCATCGCCCTGACGCTTATTCTGGCCCTACTCTACTTCACATTCCATTCCATTCGGCAATCCTTGCTGATTTTTACGGCCATTCCTATGGCAGCCATTGGTGGCGTTTTCGCTCTGGTTCTACGGGATATGCCCTTTAGTATCTCGGCTGGGGTGGGCTTTATTGCTCTGTTCGGAGTGGCCGTTCTGAATGGAATTGTATTAATTGGTGAGTTTAATTTCCTGAAAAAATCAGGCATTCAGGACATTACCGAAATTATTCTGAAAGGAACCGAGACTCGCTTACGCCCCATTCTCATGACGGCCACCGTTGCTTCACTCGGCTTTTTACCCATGGCTACCTCCTCAGGAGCGGGTGGTGAAGTGCAGAAACCACTGGCAACGGTCGTCATCGGCGGTCTGGTTACTTCTACGTTATTAACCCTTTTCGTCATTCCCATCTTGTATATGTATCTTGAAAAAGGTGTTCGACTGAAACATAAGGCCGTAACAATGATTGCTTTCTTATGCATCTTACCGGTGCTCAGTCAGGCTCAGGGCCCTCTTTCACCGGAGCAGGCCGTCAAACTCGCGTTAGAAAATAACCGCTCATTGGCCGCCGCCCGAACCGATGTAAAAAGTCGTCAGATGTTGGAACGAACCGCGAAGGAGTTACCTAAAACCGAGCTTTCGATTTTGGCGGGACAATACAACAGCTACAAATTCGATCAGAATGTTACCCTGAATCAGAGTATTCCGAATCCGGCGGTTTTTAGAGCCCGTTCGCAAACCTTGCAGGCTCAAACCCAAAGTGCTCAGTTACAGGTACACGTCACCGAAAATGATCTGGCCTATCAGGTAAAATCAACCTGGTATGAACTGGCTTATCTCAGTAACCTGCAAAATTATTACCAGTCACAGGATTCACTGTATGCGAACTTCCTGCGGGCGGCCCAGATTCGCCTGCGTACGGGCGAGGCAGGCTCGCTGGAATCGACAGTTGCCCAAACGCGTTTGCGTCAGATTCAGACCTTACGTACGCAGAATGAAGCGGATGTAGCCATCGTTCAGCGGCGGCTACAGACCTTACTATTTGCAGAGGTGCTCCCGGAAATTACGAGTAACGCGAATCTAATGATTCGGAAGTTACCCGATACCCTGAATCATGCAACCAATCCATTAGTAGCCTGGTACGCTCAGCAAATTAAGCTGGCTGAAACGGAAAAAAACCTGCAAAAAGCCAATCGCAAACCGGATTTTTCAGTGGGATACTTCAACCAGAGTTTGATCGGAGCCGTCAAAATCGGAGCACCCACGACGGATGCTACTTCAAGTGCAAATCGCTTTCACGGTGGACAGGTCGGTATTAATTTCCCTTTGTTCGGAAAAGCTTACCGGGCTCGCATCGATGCCGCTCAACTAAACCAACAGGCTCAGCAACAGCAGTTTGACCAGCAACAGAAAAACACTGAAAGTGAGATTGCTTCGGTGGTACAGGAAGTACAGAAGCTTCAGCAAAACCTGGATTATTACCAAAGCTCGGCCTTGCCTCAAGCTCAGGAAATCAGACGGCAGTCTAACCGTGGTTTTCAGGCGGGTGAAATTGGTTACGTGGAGTATTTGCAAGGCATTAGCACGGCCAACGAGCTTCAACTTGGTTACCTGCAAACGGTTCAGTCATACAACCAGAGCATCATCCGCCTCGAATGGTTATTAGGCATTCAGTAGTTTAATCTTCTCAAACATGAAAAAGCATTTTTTAACATATCTCCTTCTTTCGGGCTTAATGATGGCTTTTCCGGCCTGCAAAGAAAAAGCCGACAGCCATGAAGGGCACGATCATTCGGGACATTCGCACGAAGAAGCAAGCCAAGAAGGCCATACGCACGGCGAACACGATCACCACCATGAAGAAGGGCACAGCGAACATGAAGAAGAGGAAGCCGAGTTAACGGAAAGTCAGTATAAAGCCATTAACGTAATGCTGGGCTCCGTAGAAAGTCGCTCGCTCTCGGGAGTTATTCAGGCGACGGGCTCACTCGTCATGCCCCCTCAGCAACAAATTAGCCTTTCGTTTCCTTACGGCGGTATTGTTCGTTCGACCACCTTATTACCCGGTAAATGGGTCAATAAAGGCGAAACCGTCGTTACACTGGAAAATCCAGAATTCATTACCCTTCAACAGGAATACCTGGAAGCGGCCAGTCAGTTGACGTATCTCGAACAGGAAAACCGTCGTCAGGATGAGTTGAGCCGTGAAAACGTGGCCGCCGCTAAAGTTTTCCAGCGAACCAATTCAGAACTGAAAACGCTAAACGCTCGTCTGGAAGGATTAAAACAGCGGCTCAGTTTGCTTAATATCAACACTAACGCCTTAGGAAAAGGCATTCGTCGAACCGTAGCGGTTGTTGCTCCCGCCAGCGGCTACGTGACACACGTAAATGTGAACATGGGTAAGGCCATTCAGGCCAACGAAATGCTGGCGGAACTGGCAGACACTCGTTTTGTCCAGGCAGAACTGAACATTTTTGAGAAGGATTTATCGCGTCTGAAAATCGGTCAGCAGGTACACGTTCGGTTAGGGAATGAGTCTACCGATCGGTTGGCTACGATTTACCTCATTGGCCGCGAAATCTCACCCGAACGCATGGTAAAAGTTTTGTGTAAACTCAGTCAAACCAACCGGGATCTGGTTCCGGGTACGTATCTAACGGCTCATCTTGAAACGGGCGGAACGCAGGTGAAGACCCTACCCGATGCCGCCGTAGTTCGTTCGGGGGATAAGCAATATATCTTCGTTTCGGAAGGGAAACACAACGAAGAAGGCAGCGTGCATTATCCCTTTAAACGGGTAGAAATCCGTACGGGAATAAGTCAGAACGGATACGTAGAAGTATTCCCTCCTGCCGATGTAAAGGCCAATACCATCGTTGTCAAAGGAGCTTACGATTTATTATCCGTGATGAATAATAGCGAACACGGGCATTCGCATTAATAGGTTTTTTGTTGTTGGTTGTTTGTAGAGACGTTGATTGATCGCGTCTCATCCGACTATGTAACTTTCCTACTTCTGTGGTTGGTGTCCTCACCAACCACCCAATTCCAATTTGAGTTATTTAAACGAAGATTTGTAAATAAAAAAGACGCGACATAATCGCGTCTTTTTTATTCGGGTAAGTATGATAAATAATCTCTTACTTTTCAGCAATTAACTTGTCCATTAACAAGTTAAAATCTTCGACGAATTTGTCGTAATATTTACCCGTTCCAGGGCCAGAGAAGCCCGTGTGAATTTCGCGGACATTTCCTTTACGATCAATGTAAATCGTTGTAGGATAACCCATAATTTTATTTAGCATGGGTAAGCTCGCCGAAGCAGACTGATCCGGTACGCCCGCTAACACCACTGGATAAGGAATTTTAAAACGATCAATCATCTTGATTAACTTGGGTTGTGATTCCTTGAAATCTGCACTTCGTTCAAAGGAAAGACCTACAAATTCTACCCCACGTTTTTTATTTTTGTTGTACCAGGGTACCATAAAATTCGTCTCGTCCATGCAGTTGGGGCACCACGAACCCATGATTTGCAGCACCACTACTTTACCCTTAAACCGGGGATCATCCAGACTTAATTTTTGTCCCGTTTTCGCTTCGGGAAACTCAAATGTAACTTTCTCGTACCCGGGTTTCAAGAACGTCAGTGACTTTTCATCGGGTAGTGAAGCCGATTCATCTTTTACTGAAACGAACGTCGATTTCCCGGTAGGACCGCTGAAGAAATCACCCGAAATTTTATTTTTTTCCAGCTTAGCTTTGAAGAGAAATAAATGCGAACCATCGTAGGTAGAGAGGAAAAGACTATCGCCAATAATATCACCATCCAGATATCGATAATCCCCCGTTGGTGTCAGGAAACTAGCGGCCACTTTACTTCCTTTCTGTTCGAATACACCCACCGCTTTAGAAGCTTCGCCAAAGGTTGTGGCGTATTTACCCGCAATATTCCAGGTCGTAGGTTGAGGGGTTGGAGCGAAACGATAGCTTTTGCCGTATTGAGCCCGGAAAGGAATCGTCACGTATTGTTTACCTCTTTTTTTCTTATAAACACCCGTCAGTTCTTTTCCCGAAACTTTACCAATCAGCTCGGCATCAAACAACTCCATAGGAATGTGTAAAGAATCGCCTTTGAGCGTTGATGGGTCCATTTTCAGACGTTCTTTCCCATTGATGACATACACCGTGTAGGTATTAGCCTTACCAGCGGGTTCGATCTCCAGTCCAAAGGGTAGCTCTCCTCCTTTATTTACGACTACCGCCCGCCAGGTTCCTTTCTGAACCGAAGTCTGGGCAAACGCCGAGAGTGATAACAATAAACTTAAACCAATCGAAAAGATTTTTTTCATACAGGGAATTTGATTTTCAAATAGTTAAGTGCGTTAATAACCTGATTTCGAAAAATGATTTCAATCAAACTTGATTTACATTTGTAAATTTTGTTAATCTTGTAATCTCTTTTTACTCTCCACCAAATTTTTTAAAGAAGTCAAAAATGAGCAATGAAAGTTCCATTGCGAAGGAGGACGTATTATTTTTAAAGAATTTTTAGATTAGCGTGCAAAAGCGTTCTGCTTTTATCGCTCTAAAGCATTCACTTTTAAAGCCTTATTACCCTAAGTTCATGTCTTCAACGCCAACGCCCGATTACCACCAGCCCGTTATGCTCCAGGAATGTCTGGAGGGACTCAACATTCGTCCGAACGGTATATACGTAGACGTGACTTTTGGCGGCGGCGGACACTCCAGAGCCATTCTCAAGCAACTCGGGCCGGAGGGTCGCCTGTTAAGTTTTGATCAGGACCCTGATGCGAAAGCCGAATCTAAATTTATTGAAGATAAGCAGTTTACGTTCATAGAAGCCAATTTTCGTTACCTGAAAAAATTTCTGCGTTTGAATGGCGTTCGAAAAGTAGACGGCATTCTGGCAGATTTAGGCATTTCTTCCCACCAGATCGACGTACCCGAACGAGGGTTTTCTACTCGCTTCGATGGTCCGTTAGACATGCGGATGAACCCGGAGGCCGAGTTTTCAGCGAAAGATGTAATCAATACTTACGACGAAGCTCAGCTTCACAAGATTTTTGGATTATACGGCGAAGTAAAAAATGCTCGTACGCTGGCCAATGCCGTGTATGCCGCCCGACAAAACGGAACCATTGAGACCGTTCAGGAGCTGAAAGCCGTGCTTCAGAAATTTGCTCCACGCGGGAAAGAATTCAAATATTTCGCCCAGGTTTTTCAGGCCATTCGGATTGAAGTCAATGAAGAAATGAAGGTGCTGGAAGAATTTCTGGAACAGGTACCGGAAGTATTAGCTCCCGAAGGCCGATTGGTAGTCATGAGTTACCATTCGCTCGAAGATCGGTTGGTGAAAAACTTTATTCGCTCGGGCA
The DNA here is from genome assembly GCF_002838835.1 of Siphonobacter sp. SORGH_AS_0500. Lineage (GTDB taxonomy): Bacteria > Bacteroidota > Bacteroidia > Cytophagales > Spirosomataceae > Siphonobacter. The sequence goes on along the minus strand of NZ_NHPP01000006.1, from coordinate 115,507 downwards.
AGTTTCAAGGAGAGGCCGAGAAAGATTTATACGGCAATGAACTGAAGCCTTTGAAGTCAGTCATCCGCAAACCCATCGAAGCTACGGCGGATGAAATTGCCCTGAACTCCCGGGCTCGCAGTGCACGTTTGCGAATAGCAGAGCCTAATTAACGATTCATTACCCTCTGAAAGACGACTCCAAAACAACCTTCAATAGATGTCATCCAACTCCGAAAAAAAGAAGCCCATTCAATGGCTTGAACCGCTCTTTAAGCTTCTGCGGGTCAGTCAGTGGAAAGGTCAGTCCAATCCCAATCAGAAGTTATTCAACGCCTTATTGGTGGTGGTTCTGATGATTAGTTACGTTGCCTGGGTCTTACACGGAGAATCATTGATTCGGGAGACCGATACGAACCGTCGTAAAATCAGTGAATTGAATGCGGAGTTAACCTATGAAAAATCGAAGTTAATGCAGGAGTCCCGTCAGTCCCGGATCATCCAGAAAGTGGCTCCGTTGGGTTTGCGTGATTACCGTAACGAGCAACCTCCCATTAAAGTAGTAATGCCTACCCACAAGGCTGACCAGCAAGCTGTCAACCCCTAGAACCAACCTATTTTTGATTTATTTCTATGCCTGAAGCTCTGAATCTTAAACGTCGGATTTTTCTTCGCAGCATCCTGGTATCGGCTGGTTTGCTGGTCTTTAGCATCGCCATTGCTACCCGTATTGCCTACGTGCAGCAGGTGGAAGGTCCTGAATGGAAAAGTAGAGCCGAAAACACCCGATACCGAATCATTCCGGCCACCCGAGGAAATATTTTCTCGGACGATGGAAGCCTGCTGGTGACTTCGGTACCCGAGTATCGCGTCGGGATTGATCTCAGTGTTACGGTTCGCCATTCTGCTGATTCAGCCCATTTTTTCAAAAACCTAGATTCACTAACGATTCATCTGGGTTATATGCTTAATGAATCGCCCAAGGCCATTGAAAAACGCATTTTATCCGCTCGTCGGAAACTGCTGAATGTCATGGCTTACAACGAAGCCCAGACCGATACTTCGCTCTGGAAACAGGAACCTCGTTACCTGTCGATCAGCCCTAAACCCATTACTTACGAAAAGAAAAAGTGGCTTTTTGAAAACACCAAGTGGGCGGCTATCCGCAAGGCTACGAAGCAGGAAAAACTAGAGGACCAGGCTCTGAATCGCAAAAAATTCAGATTCAAATGGATGCCGCTGGATAGCGTGAAGTTATTCTCCACCGGGCTCAATTTCGAACTGGTTCCAAACCGGGATAAACCCTTCAGAAATACAGCTTCCCGTTTGCTAGGCAAGACGGATGACATCATTATTAAAGATCCCAACGGTCAGGGAATGGAGGTAATGCGAGGGATGACAGGTATTGAAAAAAGCTTTAACAAAGAGCTATACGGACAGGAAGGGCATGGCTGGTTTGAGAACCTACGCGGCAGTTGGCGACCCCTGAACGAATCCGAAGAACACCATCCCATTCCGGGACTGGATCTGTATACTACCCTGAATATCAACATGCAGGATGTTACGGAAGCAGCCTTACTGAAAGCGGTGAAATACTATAAGGCTAAGTACGGAACGGCGATTGTGATGGACACGCAAACCGGTGAAATTAAAGCCATTGCGAACCTTCACCATACCAAAGATACTACGTATGTAGATGATCAGAACTTTGCGGTTAATTATCGCATTGCTCCGGGATCAACCTTTAAACTGGCTACGATGATGGCAGTTTTTGAGGAAACGAATGTATCTCCTAATGATTTGGTATCCACGACAGGCCAGTACCTGCACCTGCATGACTCCAATAATATGGGATATGGTGTCATTACGATTGAAGATGCCTTTGTCCGCTCTTCCAATACGGGAATGGCCCGCGTGCTGGTGCAGCATTTCTCGAATAAGCATGATAAGTTTATTGACTATCTGGAGAAGTTTCACCTTGCCGACAAGCTTGGTTTTCAGGTAGAAGTAAGCAAGGGGAATGAAATGCCGGAGTTTCACCGGATGGATCATCGGTTGTATAGTAAAAAGACGCTTCCTACCATGTCCATTGGCGAAGAAATGCGTCTGTCGGCTCTGCAAATGCTGGCTTTTTATAACGCCGTGGCCAACGATGGGTACTGGGTTCAGCCCATTGTAGTAAAAACCGCCAAACGCGGTGATCTGGTTGAAATTGATTATACCAAGACCCAACGCCGCGATTCCGAACGAATCTGTTCGGATAAGACGCTGAAAATCGTCAAAAAAATGCTGGAAGGGGTGCTGGAAAGCCCTCACGGTACGGCTCGTAGTATTCGGAGTTCTAACTATCGCATTGCGGGAAAAACGGGGACCTCTAAGAAATTTGACGGCAAGCTAAAAACCAATAAATATTACTCCTCATTCATTGGTTACTTCCCCGCTGAAAAGCCGCGTTATACCATTCTGGTAGCTTTGGATGAGCCGCATAACCCAGAAACGGGCACCTCGGCCTACGGTGGTACCGCAGCCGCTCCGGTCTTCCGTGAGATTGCGGATAAAGTACACGCCCTGGATTTAAAAATGCACCGAACCTTACGCGGGAACCCCGCCTTTGCCAGCGAATGGCAGTCCGAATTAGGGAACTCTCACCCGAATGATGTACGGATCATTTCCAGCAGTTTTCAGATTCGTACCAACGCCAGTGGCTGGGATGAAGCTCCAAGAGGAAGCACGAAGAAGGTTCCAAATTTAAAGGGAATGACCCTGCGGGATGCTTTATACGTGCTGGAGAACCGGGGTTATAAAGTTACCTATCACGGTCGGGGTCACGTCGTGAATCAATCGCTGGAACCCGGCACTGAACCCCTTGATCGCCGCATTTCTTTAGAACTGCATTAGTATTTCGTTAAGATTACTCCACGCTGCTAGCTTTTCTACTAGCAGCATTTATTGAAAGCTACTTTCTACTGCCAGCCTTTTGCTGGCAGTTTTTATTTATAACCAGTCGGTAACCTTGATACGGCCCCACTTCACAATTTGCGGCTACTTCTCTCTTTAGTCCTTCGCATTAAAAACCGTTAACTAATAAAAGCAAAATAAGCATTAATACCTATTAAATTACCAATACATTGAGTCAAGCTAATCCAACCTACTTACACTTGATTCATGCTATTTCGGATTTACCTACTGGTTTTGTCGTCAGTATTAGTGCACGCACAAGGTATTCTTACCACTGCGGAGACGTATGAAACGTCGGTCCGCTTAACCGCCGCAGGTTCCGTACCGTTCTGGATGCAAGCCCGTCAATACGGAGTAATGCCATCGAAAGGCTCTTTTTTACAGACTTCTTTTCTCATTCATTCCGATTACCAGAAGCCCAGCAAAACGCGACCTTACCTCCAAAACAAACGTCTAGATTGGGGATATGCCTTGGAAGTAACGGGTAACGTAGGAAGAAATCCTCAGCTCTTTTTACCGCAGGCTCATCTTAAGTTCAAGTACAAAAATCTGGAGTTGTACGCGGGTAAACGCAAGGAGTTAATAGGTATTGCCGATTCTACTTTAGGCATGGGGCCTTATAGCTGGTCGGGTAATGCTATGCCAGTTCCTAAAATTCAACTGGGTTTGACGCAATGGACTTCTCTTTTCACACCTCATCTTGCCATTCAGGCGTCAATGGCCCACGGCTGGCTGGATGATCGCGAAGCTTACGTTCGTCGTGCGTATCTGCATCAGAAAAATCTATATTTTCGCTTCGGTAAGCTTCAGGCAAATGTATTAGGCTTTGTGGGGATCAACCATCAGGTGCAATGGGCGGGCACTTCATCCGTAGTTCCAGCAAACACAAATTACTTTCAGTTAGACGGCAGTCTTCCCCGGGATGCTGCGGCTTTTCTGAGTGTACTAACCGGCAAACGAGGGTTCGGAAAAAACTATAACCCTTACGATCATGAGGAGCGAGTAGGAAATCATCTGGGCTCAGTTGATTTAGCCCTGCAAATCCAGTCTGATGCTCAAAGGATATGCATTTACCGCCAGCAGCCCTACGAGATGCCCTCCCTAATGTATCTGTCTAATTTGCGAGATGGACTTTGGGGGATTAGTATCCATACTCATGCAACAGGCTACCTTCAGACCGGCCTCCGAAACGTAGTTTTTGAAGTATTATCAACGCAGGATCAGGGTCGAAAAGGGCCGCTTTGGGGCACTAAACCCATCTGGACGGAGCAATATTTTAATCACCTTCAGTACAAACAGGGTTGGTCGTATCAGGGAAGAACGATTGGCGTACCGTTTATCAATCCCTCCACCAACCAGAGTTACTTCAATAATAACAATCTTCTCACCGTTTACCACTTGGCGGCAGAAGCTTGGCTCACGAGTCAATGGCAGGTTACTGGCCGACTATCGTATCTAACCTCACGGGGTAATCCCGATCATCTCTATACACATCCCAGGCAGCAACTTTGCTTTCTGATTGAAGCTCAGCGAATGATATGGTTTCTTAAAGGCTCCGCTCTTCACGCCAGCATGGCCGGAGACGCGGGCGATCTTTACCCCAGCTCTCTGGCCTTTTCCGTGAGCATTAAAAAACGCTGGGGTTTTGTTGACGAAAGTATCCCTGAACTGGAGCGGTATCGACTACGGTATCGTCGATAATACAAAAGAGCCTGATCGTTCAAGAACGATCAGGCTCTTGCCTTCAGAGGTAAAGACCTTACTCAGATAATTCCATCCAGCGGAATTCTTTATCTTCCAGTAAGGCATTGATCTCTTCTATTTCTTTGGCCCACAATGCAATCTGCTGGTAATCTGCACTACCAGAGTTCATTTGTTCCGTTAATACGGCTCGCTTGTTTTCCAGCTCGGGAATTTCCTTATCCAGACTTTCCAGTTCTTTTTGCTCCTTAAAACTCAGTTTTCGTTTGGCTGGAGCTGGCGTTACTGCCGCTGGAGCTGGCTCGGCTTTAGGAGCTTCCGACTTAGGCTTGCTAGCCTCCACCGGAGCTGCATTACTGAGCGATTCGCGATAATCGGTATAGTTACCGGGGAAATCCCGAATTTTTCCCTGACCTTCAAAAACGAACAAGTGTTCGACCAGCCGATCCATGAAGTAACGGTCGTGAGACACCAATACCAAACAGCCTGAGAACTGAAGCAAGTAATCTTCCAGCACGTTCAGGGTCTGAATGTCCAGATCGTTGGTAGGCTCATCCAGAATCAGGAAGTTCGGGTTTTTGATTAATACCTGCAGTAACTGCAAGCGGCGTTTTTCCCCCCCTGAAAGTTTCTCACGTCGGTATATTGTCGCTTGGGTTCGAATAAAAAGTGTTGCAGAAACTGGCTGGCCGTGATGGTTTCTCCCGATCCCAGCGTTACCACTTCAGCAATATCTTTCACCACATCAATGACCCGCTGGCCGGGCAAGAAGGTGGGTTCACTCTGCGTATAATAACCGAAACGAACGGTTTCACCCACGCTAATTTCGCCGGAGTCTGCCTGCTGTTCGCCCGTCAGAATGTCCAGAAACGTTGATTTACCAACGCCATTTTTCCCAACGATACCAATTCGTTCTCTCCGCCGGAAAATGTATTGGAAATCCTCGACGATTTTAGGGGCCCAAATGCTTTCTTGATATGATCCAGCTCGATGATTTTACTACCTAACCGAGCCATACCAATGTTTAATTCAACATTCGATTCCTTCCGGCCCTGATTGGCTTTGTCCTGCAAATCATAAAAAGCATCGATACGATACTGAGCCTTCGTTCCCCGGGCTTTCGGCTGACGACGCATCCATTCCAACTCCTTCCGAAGCAGGTTTTGAGCCTTATCTACACTGGAAGCTTCGGAAGCATAACGTTCCGACTGACGCTCCAGGAAATAGGAATAGTTGCCTTTGTACCGATAAATCGACCCATCGGCCAGTTCCAGAATTTCGTTACACACCCGATCCAGGAAGTATCGGTCGTGGGTCACCAGTAATAACGTGGTATTAGCAGTACCCAGGTAATTTTCCAACCACTCGATAGCTTCCAGATCCAGGTGGTTGGTAGGCTCATCGAGAATCAGTAAATCGGGTTCTTCCAGCAGGACTTTCGCCAGAGCCACGCGTTTACGCTGCCCTCCGGAAAGTTGACCGATTAATTTGGTAAAGTTTTCTTCGGCAACCCCTAAACGCCCTAATACCTGCTTTACTTTCGATTCGTAATCCCAGGCTTTCTGAGCTTCCATTTCCTCCGCTGCATCCGAAATTTCCTGATCACTTCCATCAATCAGAGCTTTCTCGTACGAGCGAATGGCCTGTAACAAAGGGCTGTCTCCCAGAAAAAGAATATCCAGAACGGTTTGATTTTCGTCCAGAGCCGGATTTTGGCTGAGATAGCCCAGCCGAACTTCCTTTCGGATACTGATTACTCCTTCTTCAGCCGTCTGTAAGCCCGCCAAAACATCCATTAATGACGTTTTTCCGGTACCATTCCGGCCAACGAGGGCTACTTTATCGCCTTTACTCAACCCGAACGTTATATTTTTAAACAGCCAGCGTTCTCCCGTTGATTTCGAGAGATTCTCGGCGGATAAGTAATTCATTAGTTAACCCTCCTAGCCTGATTCAACAAATAAAAATCTACTAATACCAAGGCCGCCATGGCTTCCACAATCGGCACTGCCCGGGGCACTACGCAGGGATCATGCCGTCCTTTGCCGGAGACGACCGCGGCGTTGCCTTGTAAATCCACCGATTCCTGGTCCTGCATAATCGTGGCTACGGGTTTGAAAGCCACGCGGAAGTAAATATCCTCCCCATTAGAAATCCCCCCCTGAATGCCCCCAGACAGGTTAGTCCGCGTACGAACTTTTCCGGCTTCATCGGTATAATAAGCATCATTATGCTCGGAGCCGAATAATTCAACTCCTGCAAAGCCCGAACCATACTCAAAGCCTTTTACCGCGTTAATTGACAGCATGGCTTTGCCTAATTCGGCGTGCAGCTTATCGAAAACCGGTTCGCCCAGTCCTACGGGTACACCCGTACAAACGCACGCCACGACTCCACCAATGCTATCCCCTTTTTTGCGGGTCTCGTCAATGTAGTCGAACATTTGCTGAGCCATCTCAGGATCGGGGCAACGAACGGCGTTTTCTTCGGCTAAAGCCAGGTTCAACTCCTGATACGATTTTTCGAGCTTTAGCTTACCCACTTGCGAAACATAGGCCTGAATACTAATACCCAGCTCTTTTAATACCAGTTTAGCCAAAGCTCCGGCGGCGACACGGGCAGCCGTTTCGCGGGCGGATGACCGACCACCACCCCGATAATCCCGAAAACCATACTTGCTGGTGTAGGTATAATCGGCGTGAGAGGGGCGGAATTGCTCGGCAATGTGGCTGTAATCTTTTGACCGTTGATCTTCATTGGGAATGACTAGAGCAATGGGCGTTCCGGTGGTTTTGCCTTCAAAAATTCCGGAAAGAACCTGAAACTCATCCGCCTCCCGACGCTGGGTAGTAATACGCGACTGGCCGGGTTTGCGGCGGTCTAACTCTTCCTGAATGAACGCTTCGTCAAACGGAATCCCAGCGGGGCATCCGTCGATTACTACGCCAATAGCCTTTCCGTGCGATTCACCGAAGGTGCTGATTTTAAATAAAGTACCGTATGTACTAGACATAAATTCCTGACATTTTATTCGTATCCGAACGGTGCAGATACGTAAGATTTTAAATCCACTTGGGGGATTTCCAACTATTAAAAGGAGGCGTTAGCCCCGTCTACTTCGTACGAAAATATAGGCCATTCCTAAAACCATGATTGCTAGCAAGCCGTTCGCCAGACTCATAATTGTCGCCTGAACATTGACAAACGGTTTTGTACTATCCACATTTTCCAGGTTACTGAAAATGGTGCCAGCCAGGCCGTCGGTATCGGTATTGGTTACCCGCTCTCCCTGCGTTTTCAGAACCAGGTCTGATTTCCACCTTTGATACGCTTTCGTACGGGGGTTGAAAAATATCCAGCGAAAATACGTGCTTAATGGGAAGTTTCCGGCCTGTTTGGGAATGATCTGAAAGGTAAATGTTTTCTCACCACTGACCCGCCCCCGCCGACGGACAACGGACTGCTGGATGGAGGGTGGATAAAAATCGAAAAAATTATCGTTTTCGGGCGTTGGAATCAGAATTGGCGTTAGGTTACCCGTTCCGCTGATGATGATTTTATATTGAACGCTTTTGCCCGTTTGTACCACCTGAGTACTGAGCTCATCCCGAACGGTATAATCCCCGGTCACAGCCTGATTTTGCTGCGGGTCTTTCGGTAAGGCAATGGGCTGAATAAAAATGGGCTTACTTGAAAAGGTTAGAAACTCCTGTTTTCCCGCTTTTTCATTCTTCACAATCATTTTCAAACTGACCGATGGGAACTGGATCCTTTCTGTATTGAGCGGAAAATAGACGGCCTGAAACAGGCGATACTCCGTGTATTTACGGCCCTTAATGGTTGTCTCAAAAATTTGAGGTTCTCCGCGAATACCAAAATTTTCTTCCCAACAGTTCGCCGGACGAATTTGCTTAAGAATAGCTCCTAATTGTAAGTTAAGAGCATAAAAATCCATTTCTAAAGGGTTATCATCCGCAACAAAAAATCCCAGACTCAAGTTAAATCCTTCGCCTGTGTATACCTGATTACGATTGGCACTCAGCAAGAGAAAGGCCGAAGCTTTGGCGTCGGGAAGCATAGGTTCAACGACCTCTTCTTCCTCTTCCAGCTCTGCCTCTTTGACAATCGCATCGGTCACAATGACAATTCCACCCATCGATTGCACGCTTTGTCCATTCACATTCATTGTAAATGGCGTGACTACATAATTTCCGGGTTGGTTTGGAATATAATTTTGAGTGATTCGTTGTACTATCTCAGAACGATTGCCAACAGTCGTTGTTGAAGTGGTTGTAGTAGTGCCCCTGCGACTCATGCCAATGATATCTGGGAAGCGATCATATTCGCGATCTTCGCTACCGGTAATGACTACAGAAATCGTGTAGGGCTTACCTAAAGGCACCGAAGAGGCCCCTAATTCAATGCGAATATTGTTTTGCTGGGCAAAAACAAAAATTCTTGAAAAAGAACAATAAAAAATTATTATAATTAAATATATTTGTTGAGGCTTCATCGTTACAAAGATAGGCCTAAAAACTTTGGCTTAATTGTCATTGATTTAACCTTAAACCACCGCATCGTCATGTCTATTACCTTATTAGAATATATTAAGATCATTCTCCAGAAAGTCAGTTTCGACGCAAAGTTATTTGAAAAAGAGCTCCGCAAAGCCTTACGTCAACTTGTTCCGGCTCAGGTGAAAGAACTCAAACTGTGGTGCTATTCACTGTTTGGAAAAATATACTACCGTATTTTACGCCGATGCTTCGCTACGGTTCGTTTCCGTCGCCTGAAGCTCGCTCAAGAATAGTTTGTGATGATTTTAGGGATGCCAAAATCCTCACCGGAATTCCGGTGAGGATTTTTGTTACCTGGATAACGTATTTATATTCAGGATATTGAATAATATCATTCTTCACTTTTCTTTTTGAAAGGATTACAGAGCCGCAAAGGTCATACGCTCCCCCTGTTTACTTTCGTAGAAGTTTCCATCCGCATAGGCCAAGTGACCGGATACAATGGTATGCGTTACAGCCGAACGCAGGGTATATCCCTCCAGCGGAGACCAGCCACACTGAAAATGCAGGCTATCTTTCGTAACCAGATTCGGACGATCCAGATCTACCAGCACTAGATCCGCCCAATACCCTTCCCGGATGTACCCCCGTTTATCAATTCGGAAACAATCAGCCACCGCGTGTGCCATTTTCTGGGCGATTTTTTCCAGGGAAATTTTTCCGTCCTTGTAGAATTCCAGCATCATCAATAAAGGGTGCTGAACGAGCGGTAAACCCGAGGGAGCCTGCCAGTAAGATTGCTGCTTTTCCTCCCAGGTATGCGGAGCGTGATCCGTCGCAATGACGTCGATGCGGTCGTCCAGCAAAGCCTGTAATAAACGTTGTTTGTGACCATCCGCTTTAACGGCGGGGTTACATTTAATCTGGTTACCCAGTCGCTCGTAATCGCGGGCATCGAACCAGAGGTGATGCACGCAAACTTCTGAAGTTATACGCTTCTGGCTCTTCCGTTCGTTACTCGTAGCATCGGTGTAGCCGTAGTAACCTTTCTCAAAAAGCTCCGTTTCCTCCCCCGTTGTCAAGTGAAGAATGTGCAGGCGAGTGTTGTATTTTTTGGCTAACTCAACCGCCATCGAGCTCGACTTATAGCAAGCCTCTTCGTTCCTGATTTCAGGATGTACCCGAGCCGGAGCGTCGTCGCCGTATTTTTCTTTGTAAGCGGCTACATTCGCTCGAATCGTAGCTTCATCTTCGCAGTGCGTAGCGATCAGGTAAGGGGCATTGGCAAATAACTTCTCCAGAACGGGACGACTATCCACGAGCATGTTACCCGTAGAAGAACCCATGAAGATCTTCAGTCCACATACCTGAGTAGGGTCCGTTTTCATGACTTCCTCGTAATTATCATTGGAAGCTCCCATGAAGAAGGAATAATTCGCCAGTGACGTAGCCTTCGCGATAGCGTATTTATCGGCTAGTAATTCCTGCGTAAGGGCATTCGGAACAGTATTGGGCATTTCCATAAAGCTCGTTACGCCACCCGAAACTGCCGCTCTGGCTTCCGAACGAATGGTAGCTTTGTGGGTTAATCCAGGTTCACGAAAGTGCACCTGATCGTCGATAACTCCCGGAAGAAGGTATTTTCCCTGGGCATCAATGACCTGATCTGCCGAGAGCCCAGACAAACCCGAGCCGATTTTTTCAATAAAACCGTCTTTGATAAAAACATCCGCTTCCCGGATTTGGCCCTCATTGACGAGTCGAGTATTAAGAAGAAGAATGGAGTTCAATGCAAAATGTATTTAAGTAGTAGAGTGCTACAAATTTACATCGCTTCCTTCCTGCTCCAGCGAGTTCTTTACATTTTCTAACGAAGGTATATACTGATAGGGAAAAACAAATGTCCGTTTGACCCGCGTTGACCGTAAGAAATAAGGGATCCATACGGCAGTGATAAGGATGGCTCTTAAAAGATCATTGTAGCTTTCTTTACCATTAGTAGTTGCTGGCATCAAAAACTCTGTGATCATCACATCAAAACAGCAAAGAAGCAGATTACTACCATAAAGAATGATAATGTAATGAGGAAGCGTATTTCTCCGTTGAAAAAATTGAATCAGACACAGAATAGTCCACTCCAAAAGGAAAACATTAGCGATTTGCTCCAGTAATATAGTCAGTTTTAAAATTCCCGAATTAGGTAAAACGTCCATCGCTGCCCAGATTTCAGGAGTAACGATACCGCATATAGTAATGATAAGTAAAAGTGGACTTATTATTAACGACAGCATTGGTAAAACCAGCCAACCCCCAATTTTTTCCGGAGAATTGATTCGGTATTCGTCAATTGGAAGTGAACGGGAACGGTGTAGGCGAATTAATCCAACAGCTAAAGCAATACCAAGAAGAATCAGTAACCCGATATAATATTTTGCCCTGCTACCAAGATCAGACTGACCTAATTCAGGATACCAGGTAAACTCGTAACCGCTTACATTAACTAAATCATTTCGATCTTTAACGTACTCGTTTAATTTTCCTGCTTCGATAAAATCTTTTTTAGCAGTATATTTAAAAGACATTGTAAATATAGACCCCAAGCTTTTATAACTTCCTTCGTAATGAAGCTGATAAGCATCTCTATTGAGTGTCAAATGAGATGGTTCAAGGCTCCATTCTTCCGGAAAATGTACTTTCACTACATAATCCATCTGATTGGGATAGTTCCAGGCAAAGGGGTTTTTACGGGGTTTATCAGGCATTTCATAAAAAACATTTCGAATCTGGTCTGCTATAACCGAAGTCGTAAATAAGCGTTCCGAAGAATCTGCCAGTTTCCAGACTTTCTCCAGAATATATTCTTCATAAACCGTAATTTTATTTTCAGTTTTATGTTCATCAAAACGCAGGGAATCTTTCATTTCTATGGATACGCCCTGATACATATTCTGATAATAATCCCTATAGTCTTTCTCTAGCTCATTCATACTTTTTTGGGCAAGATTCGCTCGCATTTGGTCGGCTGCCCGGCCCCAATAAGTAGATTTTACGAATAAACGACCTTTACTATTCCTTGAACCAAGGTAATAGTCTTCCTCGACAGTAACATTTCCCCCGGGTACAATCGGAGTGGTCTGAAGCGATTTTTCGCCTGTCTTAATAACGAGAACTTTACCGTAATCAGGGATATAGTTAGCTTTAATCGAGCCTTTCTGATGAGAAATTGTCGGGTCAATCCAGTAAACTTCCTCACCAATTTTAGCCCAGACAATAACGTGATTAAAGACCCCTGGAGAAGGTAAATACTGATTCAGGTTTTTTCCATAATAAGTATCTACATCCACAATAGCTGCTTCTATCCCAGCACTTCGCAGTAAGGTTACCAGCAATAATGATTTGTCTTTACAATCTCCTAATCTCTTCCGAAATACTTCAGACGGAACATGAGGACGGTGCGAATATTCTCCAATCTCAATACCCGTATACCGAATCTCGTTCTGAATAAAACGCGTGGCCAATTCCAGCAAATAAACTGAATTACCTGATGACTGAGCTTTCCAGCTTTCTACTTTTTTCAACAACTCAGCAGGTAACTGACCCATTGAGGGTAGAATGCTTAGCTCCCAGTTTACCACATCTTCCCAGGACTTATACTCCGTGATCTGCCAAAAGGGTAGATTGTTATACCAACTCGGCGTATTTTTTTCATTTTCCAGCACAGCAGGTTTATCCAGATTCCAGCTATACGAGACCTGACCTCCTTTTATTTCTTTATGAGCTGCCGGAGCATTATTAAATCGCTTGAACTGGAGGTCACGTTTAGAGGAATGTATCAGACTTTTAAAAATCTGCCCAAAGGGGGAATAACTGTAGAAATACATTTCATTAAAGTAACGATCTCCAAAGATCGGATTGCGTCCTTTTAGGCTATAAGAAATAATTATTTCGTCCCCTTTTCGTATATCATTTAGGGTAAGACTGGCCGTATAAGTACCTCGGTAAATAAACTGATCCCGCTGAGATTCTTCCTGAATTAATTTAAACGCTTTTAGATCCAGACGGTCTTGTAATTCACTACCTCTTTTTACTTTTATTTCATGGAAAATTAAACTTTCATAAGAGGGGTTAACTTCAATGGAAACTTCTGATCCATTTTGTACACCTTCTTCTGAAAGAATAGCTCTAATTTCCTGATAATAAGTTGTTTTTTCTTCAACCTGCGTTTGTGTTTCCCAAAGCTTGATATAATATCCATATTGAACCTGCCGAAGATTCACCTGCTGATTACTTTTGGGTAAAGGCAAAATCCAAGTAGGTTTTACAGATTTCTTTAATTGAGGAACAGTAGCAAAAACACTTTCTGAAAGAGAAATCAGACAGATAACGAGGAGAAGTAAAGAAACACGCATAGAGCCAGAACAATGAGTACTTGTTCAGAATTATTCAGAATACAATGGATACGTATGTAAAGTTAATTCTTTTCATTAAACCCCTTTATAAAATTTATGTATTCAACTTTAGTATGATTTTATACACTTTGATTATTGATAAATAAAAAAGACCGCACGTAAAGATTACGTGCGGTCTTTTTTATTTATCAATAGGTATCTTATCGACTTAGCTCAGCAAATTCTTTCGCAAAATACGTAAGAATAATTTTAGCTCCGGCTCTTTTGATGGAGGTAAGCGTTTCCAGCATTACCCGGTCGCCATCAATCCAGCCTTTCTGAGCGGCTGCTTTAATCATGGAGTATTCACCGGAAATATTATAGGCCGCAATCGGTAAAGCGAAGTTATCGTTCAGCATTTTGATGATGTCGAGGTATAACATGGCAGGCTTTACCATGAGGTAATCGGCACCTTCCGCAAAATCCAGCTCAGCCTCAATTAACGCTTCCTTAATGTTCGCCGGATTCATCTGATACGTTTTCTTATCCCCGAACTTCGGAGCGGACTCCAGAGCATCGCGGAAAGGGCTGTATAAAGCTGAAGCATACTTAGCCGTGTACGACATAATAGCTACTTTAGTAAAGCCCGCGTCATCCAGCTTTTCCCGCAGGTAACCTACCCGACCATCCATCATGTCCGAGGGGCCTAGAATATCTGCACCCGCCTGGGCCTGGGCGATACCCATTTTGCCCAGGTATTCCAGCGTTTCATCGTTGAGAATTTCTCCATTTTCAACGTAACCGTCGTGACCATCAGAGCTGTAAGGGTCCATAGCTACGTCGGTCATAACCACTACCTCAGGATATTTACTCTTGACGGCATGAATGGCTTCGAGGTACATACTGCCTTCCCGCCAGCTCTCGCTTGCCGTTTTATCTTTTTTGGACTCATCCAGTCCGGGAAACAGGTCAAAAGCTTTAATTCCCAAATCCTGGCAGCGACCAATTTCGTCCAGCAGGTTATCCAGCGAATGCCGATATACTCCCGGCATGGAGGCTACTTCTCGCTTTACGTTTGTTCCTTCTACCACGAAAACGGGTAGAATTAAATCATTTACTGAAACCGTAGTTTCTTCCACTAAAGCCCGCACGGCTGCACTGGTTCTCAACCGACGAGGGCGACGTAATATATGCATGGCTATGAAATGTAAGCGTGAAAACTTCCACAAAGGTACGGTAGCTTGCCTTTGGTCATGATAGAAAATTTGAATTCGTTGGAAGGCTAATTCTTTACTTCCAAATGCCCGCGATGGCATAACCAATCATTACCAAGCAGAGTAGTACTTTCATGAATATCCCTGCCATGAAGCCCAGAAAAGAACCAAAAGCCGCTCGCATGGCTCGGCCAGAGGCCATCCCGCCGAAGATTTCTCCCACGAAAGCTCCAACAAAGGCTCCTACGAAAATCCCGCCGGGAATGGGTAAGATTAATCCAACCAGCAAGCCGATAGTCGTGCCCCAGGCTCCCCGGGTTGTTCCGCCAAATTTCTTTACTCCCCAAATAGGTACGAGGTAATCCAGCACTGCAACGATGGCTGTAAAGACTCCTAAAACAACCAGAGTGGTCGTGGAGAACGTAACCCGACCGGACCAGTGCAATAATAATAAACCCAGATAGCTTAACGGTGGGCCGGGTAAAGGTAAGACGGCTCCGGCTAATCCGACCAGCAAAGCAATGATCCCGAGGATCACTAACAAGATTTCCATAGGTGATAGAGGTGCTGAGATTTCATATAAAAAAAGCTGCCTAACTCAGGCAGCTTTGCTAAAAATCAATACCAATTAACTCACCGGTTTGGCCAGATTGAGTTTCTCAACCGCTTTTTCAGAAGCCGATTGCTCAGCCTTTTTCTTGTTAAAGCCCGTTCCGGTGGCGAAAACTTCGTTATCTACCACTAGCTCCGCGATAAACTCTTTATGACGGGCCGAACCTTTTTCGGTAACGTCAAACCGAAGCTCGCGTCCTTCGCGTTGAGCCCATTCGATGATCTGGGACTTGTAGTTAATGTTTGTCTCAACGACTTTATCCAGATCAAAATAACTAGATAACAAACGCTTGAGGATAAATTTCTTGGTGAAAGGAAATCCCTTATCCAGATAAATAGCTCCAACAAAGGCTTCCAGTGCATCGCCATACATAGACGTGCGAGCCAGTACCGTCCGTCGATTGGGGTCGTATTCCACCAAGGTATCAAGCCCCAGTTTGCGAGCCACCAAGTTCAGTGACTCCCGGTTTACGATTCGTGAGCGAATTTCCGTCAGAAAGCCTTCGTCTTTGTAGGGATACTTTTTGAAAAGATACTCAGCCACAACCATGCCCAGCACGGCGTCACCCAAGTATTCCAGTCGCTCATTGGATAGTCTCAGATCCTTACCCGCCACGGCTTTGCTGGCCGAGGTATGCATAAAGGCGAGCCGATATAGCTCCACATTAGACGGTCGGGTTCCAATAAGCGTAGCTACCGCCTGCTTCAGCTTTTTCTCCTTGTCGGATTTAGATCTGAAAAGTTGGGTCAGTGGGTCAAAGACCGTTGAAACAAGCAGCGGTAACGGTAGCAGCACAGGATCAAAATTTATGAGAAGAGCCGTATGCCAAAAGCCTACGGCTCTCCCGACTATATTTTCTTAAATACAACGCAAGTGTTGTGTCCACCAAAGCCAAACGTATTGCTAATCGCAACGTCTACTTTACGAGCTTGTGCCTTATTGAACGTGAGGTTCAAGTTAGGATTAATTTCCGGATCATCCTCAAAATGGTTGATCGTTGGAGGCACAAGCTGGTTTTTGATGGCCAAAATAGCCGCTACGGCTTCAATCGCAGCAGCACCTCCCAATAGGTGGCCCGTCATCGACTTCGTTGAGCTGATATTCAGCTTCGATGCATGCTCGCCAAACAGACGCTCAATGGCTTTTAGTTCCTGAGGATCACCAATCGGCGTTGACGTACCATGGGTGTTGATATAATCCACCGCTTCCAGAGGCAATTCTGCATCTTCCAGAGCCAGTTTCATACACATATAAGCCCCGCGTCCTTCGGGATGAGGAGCCGTAATGTGGTAAGCGTCCGAAGACATGCCACCACCCATAATTTCGCAATAAATTTTAGCTCCACGGGCTTTAGCATGCTCGTATTCTTCCAGAATAAGAGCCGCCCCACCTTCGCCTAATACGAAACCCTCACGACCTTTATCGTAAGGACGGGAAGCTGTTTTAGGATCGTCATTCCGTTCCGAAAGTGCCTTCAGAGCGTTAAATCCACCTACACCCGCCTGCGTAACGGCGGCTTCCGAACCCCCTGATACGCAAATATCCATTTTACCCAAACGGATATAATTAAACGCGTCAATCAGGGCATTTCCTGAAGAAGCACAGGCAGAAACGGTAACGTAAGTAGGGCCACGGAACCCATGACGAATGGAAATCAGACCCGCTGAGCTATCAGCGATCATTTTAGGAATAAAGAACGGATTGAAGCGGGGAGATCCATCGCCACCGCCAAAGTTCAGCACTTCTTCTTCAAACGTTTTTAATCCACCAATACCAGCACCCCAGATCACACCAATGCGGTCCAGGTCTACCTGTTCTTTATCGAAAGCCGCATCTTTGATGGCTTCATCAGCGGTAACCACTGCATACTGGGTAAACCAGTCCATCTTACGGGCTTCCTGGCGAGGAATGTGTGCCTGTACGTCAAAGTTTTTAACCTCACAGGCAAACTTTGTACGGAAACGGGTGGCATCGAATCGAGTAATCGTATCGGCACCGCTGACCCCGTTAATCAGGCCATCCCAGTATTCCTCTACCGTATTTCCTATGGGGGTAAGAGCTCCTAGTCCAGTGACAACAACTCGCTTTAATTGCATAGTTTAAAGTTTTTGGTAATCAGGTCAGGTTGTTTTTACCTGTTTACGACGGGTACATAGAACCTACAAGTAAACAAGAAAAAACCTGAGCCACAAAATCAAAAAATGTGCTAATCCGAAAAGGGACATAAATATGCCCTTTTTCAAATTAGCACCGCAGATAGATGTTACTTACTTGGCGTGTTCTTCAAGATAGGTAACAGCCTGACCGACCGTAGTGATCGTTTCAGCCTGATCATCGGGAATAGACACATTGAATTCTTTTTCAAATTCCATGATGAGTTCCACGGTATCGAGCGAGTCAGCTCCAAGATCGTTCGTGAAGCTAGCCTCTGGAGTAACTTCAGATTCTTCTACGCCCAATTTGTCAACGATAATCTGCTTGACTTTAGCTGCGATTTCTGACATTGTGTTTGAGTGATTTGGTTCAAAAAACGTCGCAAAGAAACTGACTTGATGTCAGATTGTCAAACATAATTTTTTTGTCAAAGCTTTATTCTCCAATGTTCGATCAGGAAAAACCACACTTAAATCATTTTTAAGGGGCTTATTCACCTCATTCTTAAGGACAATCTAATTCTTTACCTCCTCAAACTTTGGTTGAATGCAACTTTTGGAATATTGTTTAAAATTTGAAAAATTATTCATTTCTCACCGAACTAGCCCCTGATGTATTGGCATTTACGCTCGGATTTCCCCGGTAACGCACCCGACTGGCCCCACTGGCTTCGGCTGATAATTTTTCTTTTACGTAAAGGCGAGCATTACTGGCTCCCGACACATCGATAGTAGCCTGGCTCACTTCGAGCCCTTCCGCTTTAAAAGACGAAGCTCCTGATATATTTCCCTGAAATTTTTGAGTGTTGCCCGTCAGGGTTACATTCGAGGCTCCAGATACATCTACATCCAACGTTTTGGCTTTCACTTCAATGCTGGCCTGAGAGGCTCCGGAAATATCGACACTCATTTGGTTTTCGGCTCCAAAACCCGTTATGGATGAACGCGACGCACCACTAAAACTTACGCCTTTCAAAGCCGGCATGGTAATGTGCACCTCCACCCGTTTCCGATTGGAGTAACGGTCAGAATCGTTATACCGAATGCGTAATTTCCCATTGCTTACTTTCGCCTCCAGATCATTAATGTCACTTTCCTGCCCTTCTACTTCTACCTTGAATTTACCGGGATGTACATCGATAATGAAGGCAGAACCTAAATCCAGTTGGTCGAAATTACTAACATTAAAGGTTTTGCTGGCCTGAGCAGAGGCTCCAAGGCTGCTAATCAGGATAAGTCCGGTTAAAAGGTTCTTTTTCATTATTGAAAAGGTTTGATAAATGTTCGTTACAAAACTCAAGGATGATACTTTGGAAAAAACTGTTGCACAGGTGATTAAATAAAGTAAAACTCTTGCAGTCCCAGAAAATTACCGTATTTTTGCGGCTCATTTCGGCAACCGCTCGACCTGTGGGATTCGATGTTGCCGATCTATCAATGAGTTAGACCATTTTAACAAAACTCTTACAGAGGTCATGAGTGATCTGATCAAACTGGTTGAAGCTGACAATTCAGCTCGCCGGAACGACATCCCCGATTTCAAATCTGGTGATACCCTTAATGTTCACGTTAAAATTCGTGAAGGTAACAAAGAGCGTATTCAGGTTTTCACCGGTACGGTGATCCAACGCAAAAACTCAGGTACAAACGGTGAAACGTTTACCGTTCGTAAAGTATCTAACGGCGTTGGTGTAGAGCGGATTTTCCCTGTTCTTTCTCCTAACATCGACAAAATCGAAGTAGTACGTCACGGTTTAGTTCGTCGTTCACGTATTTACTATCTGCGTGGCAAACAAGGTAAAGCTGCGAAGATCAAGGAAAAGAAGAAATAAGAACCTTCTTACGGGTTTTCATAAAGGCTGTCTCTTTCGGGACGGCCTTTGTTTTTTTCTAATTTATCAGTTTTTGATTGTACTTTTACCTTAAATCATATTGCTTTACCCCACTATTCAGCTAATTTCTACGGATGAAAATTGATTCGCATCAGCATTTCTGGGTGTTTGATCCTGTACGCGACGCCTGGATTACTTCCGACATGGAGCCCATTCGCCGGAATTTTTTACCGAATGATTTGCAGCCCGTTCTTCAACAAAATAACATCGATGGATGCGTGGCCGTACAAGCGAGTCAGTCTGAAATTGAGACGGATTTCTTAATTCAGTTGGCCGAGCAAAATGACTTCATTAAAGGAGTAGTCGGCTGGGTAGATCTTCGTTCTGAACTCGTGAGCGAACGCTTGGAATACTTCAGGCAATTTCCCAAATTAAAAGGATTCCGTCATATTGTTCAGGGGGAGCCGGATGATCTCTTTCTGCTTCGTACGGAATTCATGGACGGAATCAGAGCTCTGGAAACGTACGGATATACCTACGACATTCTCATCTATCCTAAGCACTTACCTACCGCCCGCGAGTTTGTTACCCGTTTACCCCATCAGCTTTTTGTGGTCGACCATTTGGCAAAACCTTACGTGAAAGCGGGTGAAATTGAAAAATGGGCGGCAGATATTCAAAGCCTGGCTAAACGCGAAAACGTCTGCTGTAAAGTATCGGGTCTGGTAACGGAAGCCGACTGGGAGCAATGGACTCCCGAACAGTTACGGCCCTATCTGGACGTAGTTTTTGAAGCATTCGGTCCCGAGCGGGTTATGTTTGGCTCCGACTGGCCCGTGTGCCTGGTGGCTTCTTCTTACGAACGCTGGGTGCAGGTATTACAGGAGTATACCGGCTCTTTATCTAGCTACGAACAGGAGAAGTTCTGGGGCGGTAATGCTAAAGATTTTTATAGTTTATAAGGTTATCTTTCTATGCTTTTGATCTTCTTTAGGAAAGAAATTGAGGTTTAATGAAATTTTGACCGGAGATTTGACGTACTCAACTAGCAAGATCAAAAGCATTCTCTAATGAATCTAAACCTTACCAATAAAGTCATTATCGTTACGGGCGGTGCCAAAGGCATTGGCGAAGGCATTAGTAAAGTATTAGCCTTTGAGGGTGCCATTCCCGTGATTGTAGGGCGTAGTGAGACTGATAATCTGAAAACCGTCGCCGAAATTGAAGCCGCAGGCGGACAGGCTTTTCAGGTGCCTGCTGAATTAACGCAACCTTCTGCCTGCGAAAAAGCCGTTCAGCAAACGCTGGATAGATTCGGAAGAATTGACGGACTGGTTAATAATGCCGGGGTTAATGATGGCGTAGGACTGGAAAATGGCTCCTACGAAGACTTCGTTGCCTCACTTCATAAAAACGTCATTCATTATTTCCTGATGGCCAAACACGCCCTCCCTGCCTTGAAAGAATCCAAGGGAGCTATTGTTAACATTGGCTCTAAAACGGCAGAAACGGGTCAGGGTGGTACTTCGGCCTATGCCGCTGCCAATGGCGGTCGGAATGCCTTAACCCGCGAATGGGCTGTGGAGTTACTAAAATACAGCATCCGGGTAAATGCCGTCATTGTGGCGGAAAGCTGGACGCCCCTTTACGAACGCTGGATTAACGGCTTGCCTAACCCCGAAGAAAAGCTGAAAGAAATTACCCGTACCATTCCTTTCGAGCAACGCATGACGACTACCGAAGAATTAGGGAATACCGTCGCGTTTCTGCTTTCGGAAAAATCCAGCCATACAACGGGACAGCTTATTCACGTCGATGGTGGTTATGTTCACCTGGACAGAGCTCTGGCTAATGCCTAATATTCAGATAAATTCGATTCATCTATTTCATTTAGCTCAACCCTATTAATCATTTTATACCTCCTCTAATCCTAATTTTCATGGCACTTGGACCTTCGTCTGAAAAAGTAACTATTAAAAATGGCTCTGCTTCCGGCAGTTATTTGATACCTCTGGCTCTCGTTACGAGCTTGTTTTTTTATGGGGTCTGGCCAATTCACTCAATGGCACACTGATCAAACAATTTCAAATTGCCCTGGACTTAAGCCGATTTCAGGCCGGTATTGTTGACTTTGCTTTTTATCTCGGTTACTTTTTCATGGCTCTGCCCGCAGGTTACGTCATGCGAAAGTTCGGTTATAAAAAGGGAATTCTTCTGGGCCTGATTTTATACGCCGCCGGAGCTTTCCTGTTTTATCCTGCGGCCAGTGCCCGCGTGTACGTTTTCTTCCTTTTCGCCCTGTTCATGATTGCGAGCGGCATTGCATTTCTGGAGACAGCGGCTAACCTCTACGTAACTGTTCTGGGAGATCCTGAAACTTCCGAATGGCGGCTTAATTTCTCGCAGTCTTTCAATGGCATTAGTCTCATTATTGGTCCCATCATTGGTGCTCTCTTTATTTTTTCCCAAACGGAATACACCCCGGAAATGCTGGCTAAGCTACCCGCAGCCGAAGCAGAGGCAATTCGGGTGCAGGAAGCTCTTTCCGTACAGGGACCTTACCTGGCCATTGGGTCCATTGTAGCTCTCGTGGCTTTGGTTTTTGCCGTAGTGAAAATGCCGGAAGTAGGAGCTGAAGAAGAAAAGTCAGCCGGAAAAATTTCCATTACGCATTTATTCCGTCACAAACATCTGGTATATGGTATCATTGCCCAATTTGCCAATGTGGGAGCTCAAACCGTTTTGTGGGGGTACTTCGTAGACTTTAAAATTGATTTTTCCCGGGAAAAACACTGGGTACTGGCGGAAGGATGGATGAAAATCGTTAGTAGCATCAGCGGACTGGATCCTTCTTCACTTTCCTATACTCAAATTGCCGGTTTTCACGCGTCCTTTGCTCTGGTTTTATTCATGCTGGGCCGTTTCGTAGGCACTTCCCTCATGGCTCGCATGCCTGCTCAACGCGTGCTGGCGATTTACTCCGCAGCTGCGGTAGCATTTGTGGCCATTGCTGCCCTCTCTGGCGGTCTGGTTGCGGTTATCTGCCTGAGTTTTACCTATTTCTGTCAGTCTATTATGTTCCCAACCATCTTTGCACTGGCAACTAAAAACCTGGGCGTAGAGGCGAAGATGGCTTCGTCACTGATCATTATGAGCATCGTAGGCGGTGCCGTTTTACCGCTGGTCGCTGGCTTACTTTTCCCTTCTGGAGCAGCAGCAGCCTTGCTGGTACCCTTTGTTTGTTTTGCTTATGTAGTATTCTTTGCCGTAAAAGGATATCGTGCCGATTATTAATCGTAATAGATACATCTCTATTCCAAGAAGCCAGACTAACCCTCTGGCTTCTTTTGCTCAATACCTTTCCTTATCTCTAAATTTTTCTTAAAGAGAATCCTTTCCCCCTATCTTTGTGTTATCTCAATAGTTTACTGTCTTCAGTTTACCGATTATTTAGAAGAATATACAGGTACGGTTCGTTGTTAACCTAGTGATTCATGAACGGATCATTGAAAACAGAAAACCGTAGACTGATAACTCAAAAAAACGCAAAACAAATCGAATGAGTGGATGGATTATGGCAGGGCAATTATTGCTTGGCCTTTCAATACTGGTAGGATTACACGAGTTTGGACACTTCTTCTTTGCCAAGCTCTTCAAAATTAGAGTTAATAAATTCTACATCTTTTTCGACTTCCTTTTCCCGCTTCCCAACGTCGGAAACTTTGCTCTCTGGAAAAAGAAAATTGGTGATACCGAATACGGTATTGGCTGGTTTCCTCTGGGCGGTTACGTACAGATTGAGGGTATGGTGGACGAAACGCAGGATGCAACCCAGCTTTCTTCGGAGCCGAAACCCTGGGAATTCCGGGCTAAACCCGCCTGGCAACGTTTATTGGTAATGCTGGGTGGTATTATTGTGAATATCATTACGGGGATCATCATTTTCTCGGCCCTTTCCTACCAGAATGGGTACAACTATATTCCCGTTTCAGAGGTAAATAAAAACGGGATTGTGGCTGGTGAATTAGCCCGCGAAATTGGCCTTCGTACGGGTGATAAAATCCTGAAAGTGAACGGCCAGCCCGTTAAAGATTTCCGGCAGGATGTAGTGGGCCAGGTATTGCTGGAATCCAATAGCACCTATACAATCGACCGCAATGGTCAGGAGTTAACCATCCCTGTTCGTAATGATCTGGCTGGTTTACTGGCTCGCGATAACAACCCCGAACGCTTCCTGAGCACCTTTGCTACGCTTGATGACGTAGCCCGTGTAGCCGAACCCGAAAAACCCGGTCTTTTTGCTCGCATTCTGGGTAAAAAAGAACAGAGCTTCCCAGCTTTCGAAGCAGGGTTTAAGGAGGGTGATAAAATTCTCTCCATTAACGGCAAACCCATCAAGTATTACCACGAATTTTCGGACGCTCTGGCGGCTAATAAAGGTAAAGTAGTGGACGTCGTGGTTAACCGAAAAGGTAAAACTCAAACGCTGAAGCCTAAAGTTACGCCCGAAGGAAAGCTGTTATTATACCTGAACCGCACTCCTTTGCAGAAACCTGCTCACGAAGACTACAACTTCGGTCAGTCCGTGGCAGCAGGTACGTATGATGCCTTTGATGTAGTAGCAAAAAATGTAAAAGGCTTTGGTAAAATCTTTAAAGGTGAAGTAGCCGCCAGCGACGCCATTAGCGGTCCGGTGGGTATTAGTAAACTTTACGGAGAAATCTGGGACTGGAATCACTTCTGGACGGTAACGGGTTTGCTTTCCATGGCTCTGGCCTTCATGAATGCTTTACCCATTCCGGCTCTTGACGGGGGCCATGTTATCTTCCTGTTGTATGAAATGATTTTCCGCCGGGCTCCTTCCGAGAAATTCCTCGAACGTGCTCAGCAAATCGGTACCATCCTGCTGTTAGGGTTAATGGTATTTGCTGTCGGAAATGACCTGTTTAAGTAATAGATGATGGTGAGTAAGCTAAACCATTGGCTGATTTATTCCCTGCTGGTCATTGGGTTTTCGGGGATTACCGCTTTTGATTCGGGCAAGCATGATTTTCATAATAGCCTGACTGAAATGCGTTATAATCCGAAAAACAAAGCTTTTGAAGTAGAGATCAAGCTCTTTACCGACGATCTGGAAACGGCTTTGAATCGGGGTAATAAAGGTCCAAAAATTCGTATTCTGGATAAAGATGCGAACGACAAGTTAGTTGAAGCCTACGTTCGGAAACATTACAAGTTTACCAACGCAGCGGGAGTTATCAAACCTTATCAGTACGTTGGCAAGCAGAATGAAATGGATGCCACCTGGGTATTCATCGAAATGCCCTTCAGCGATCCAATCAAAGGTTGTAAGCTTCAGCAATCGGCCTTAACCGACGTTTTCGATGATCAGCAGAACATCGTTAATCTGAATTTTAACGGCGATAAGAAGTATTTTCTATTCAATGAGAAAGTGCCTGTTCGGGTAATTGAGTAAAATACGGATTAAATAAAAAAACTCCCTCTAATGTTAGCTCATTGAAGGGAGTTTTTTATTTTTTAATTTAGTGTCCGCTTATTAGTTACTGTTCTATAACCTTCTGATATTCAATCAAAATTCTTACGATATGCAATCGATTTTGAAGATTATCTTTCTATACCTAAGTATCATAACTCTAGCCCTTGCATTAAGTGAATGCAAAAATAAGGAAGATGTTTTTGTTGATCAGACTATTTTAACACCAACTTTATCTCCAGGCTCAGGACTAGTGCCCTATAAAACCACTGTACATTTTCAGTCTAATCAAACGAATGCCATTCTAGAATATTCATTAGATAATGGAAAAAGCTGGCAAACGGGAGATAGTGTGCAATTGGAAAGTTCCGTGAATATTCAGGTACGTAATAGAATTGATAAAAATGTATCTACAACAGCTACCAATAGTTACACACTCAATTTTGAAAAAGTACTTATCATTGGCAATAGCATTACTCGCCATAGTCCAGCTCCAGAAATAGGCTGGAAAGGCGATTGGGGAATGGCTGCTTCTGCTGCTGATAAAGATTATGTTTCTTTAGTAAAAAAGTATCTGTCTAGCAGGAATTCAACTACCCAGTTTCTAGTGACTAATAAAGGGAGTTCTTTCGAAGTTAATTATGGTGATAATTTTGATTGGAATTTATTTAATAATGAATTAGCTTTCAAACCTGATTTAATAATTGTAAGGATTGGTGATAACGTCGAAGATAAAAAAGTAAATGAACGGCAATTTGAGGTTCATTTCGAGAAGTTAATAGCTTACCTGACCAGTTTTGATTTTCAGGGAAAGGTAATTTGCACAGGAAGTTTTTGGGAACGATGGGAAGCAAGCTCCGCCATAGAAAGGGTTTGTAAGCGGAAAGGGTACTGCTACATAGAGCTAACTTCCCTAAACACCCAGAAAAATACGGCCTATAATCAATTTATAAACCAAGCCGTCTCTTCTCATCCTTCAGATCGGGGTATGGAAGAAATTTATAAACGATTAACCCCCTACTTTTAACCCTATGAATCAAACCTATACCTTCAAAAAAACTCAAAATAATTTCGATTTTATTCGATTCATCGCGGCGGTAGGTGTACTCTTTTCTCATAGTTACGACTTACAGAATAAAGATTCTCTTGAACCTCTACGAAATCTAACTGCCAACCATCTATCCTTTAGCTTTTATGGTGTACGGATTTTCTTTATCATCAGCGGATTCCTGATCCTCAAAAGTGCTCTCAATAGTAGCTCCTTTGTCAATTATCTTACCAAAAGAGCATTAAGGATCTTTCCCGGATTGTGTATAGCTCTTCTAATTTCTGTTTTTCTTTTCGGTTTATCCGTAACGCGACTACCTATTTTAGATTATCTTACTCAGCCACAAACCTATGCGTATCTGTTAAATCTTTCATTGTATCATTCCCAACAGGGATTACCCGGAGTTTTTGATACAGTGAATAATAGTCCCATTGTCAATGGATCGCTCTGGACGTTAGTATATGAATTTACCTTTTATTTATTACTCTATTTCGCCTTACGTTTAAAATTACTTAGAACCTCTTTTGTTTTGCTTATTACTTTTTGTCTATTGATAGTACTTGATCTAAAACTTCAGAATACAGATATAATTAATAATTACTATCCTAGCCTAAATATGTCTCCCGGTCCTTTCATAGAATTTTCTATATACTTTATGGCGGGTATGCTATTTCAGTATTATCAGGACAGATTTCCTATAACCAAAAATCTCGGATCTACTGCTGTAGTTTTATTTATAGCTAGCAACCTTTTTTTAGACTTTCCTTATAGCCGAGTAATAAATTATTTGTTACTCCCTTATGTAGTTTTTTATCTATCCTTCATCAAGGGATCTCTGAATAATTTCGGCAAATATGGCGACTTCTCTTACGGTATTTATATTTATTCCTTTCCTCTACAGCAAATCTTACTACAATTATTACCAGAAATTTCAGTTGCTTTATTTGCTTTTTTATCTCTAATAGTTGTTAGTCCTTTTGCCTATTTCTCTTGGTTTATAGTTGAAAAACCCATGATTAGGTTAAAAAGTAGAAAAACTATTATATACGAGAATCCTATTTCTTTACCAGTGTAGTCTTCTGAATCAGCTCATAGACTTTCTCCAGATCTGGATCAAGGTTACCCATGAAATCCATCGAAGTGAAAGCGACCGGGTAATCGGGCATCACGCCCCGACCTTGATTAGTATCTGTTACCGCAGTTAGAGCCTTAAAAAGCGGGATTCGAATACGAACCTGACTTTCGGGTAAGGTCATGTAAGGAATGGCCCAGGCCGTACAGCCGTTACGCCCCCCGCCTGTTTCTCGTCCAATTACCACGGCCCGTTTCCAGAATTGAAGATTGGCCGTGGTTATAGAAGAAGCAGAGAATGAGCCTCCATTGGTAAGGATGTATAAGTCGCCGTGAAAACCGTGTTTTTTCTTAGGCTTTTGCACTCTCGTGGCACTGCGAATGACGAGCCGCCCATCGTCCATTTTTTTGCAAATTACCTTCATCAGGATCATTCGGGCAACCCGCTCATTGGTGTAACGATTGTACTCTTTTTTAATAGGTAAACTTTCTACGGATCGGTAAGCCTGAAACGGCTCCTGCATCAGATACCGCATCAGCAAGTTACTGGCGGCTACTTTGCCTCCTCCATTGTTGCGTAAATCGAGAACCAGATGCTGAATGTGATTCCGCTCAATTTCACGGAATAACTTCCGGTATAGTTTGCGGTAATTACCCATACTAAACGTGTTCAGGTCCAGCAAGGCCAGACTGGAATCGCGTTTGGAAATAGATAATGTGGCATTCTTGCTGCCGTATATTCGAATCATGGCAGGCTCAGGAGGCCGCACCTGCCCCGTAACGGGCGTGGTGGGTGTGAGTGGAATGTTCGCAGGTCTAACCTTTTTCTCGTTTTTCTTTAACGCTACGAAATAACTTTTCTCCTGCTTCAGCGAGTCCAGAATAGTCACCTCATATTTATCTTTTTCACCGTACCAGTAGCGGTAATACATCGGGAAATTGTTAAGAATAGTCGTATTCTTAAACGTTTGGTTATATCCATCCGAAATCACGATTTTCCGCAACGAGTGGTAGGTATCTAATGCCGGACGGCCTTCGATTTTCACGATTTCTTTGCCTTTATAAAGCTCCGGCTGATTACTCATATTCGAGGAGATAAAAATTCGGTTGTCTACCTCGAAAACACTCAGGGGAAAGTCGTTTGGCGTATGGTGCTTCCGCCAGCGTTCGAAGCCTTTAGAACCCCGAACGGTTGTATGACCGCAGTGTACCATTTCAATCAGCGGATCCAGCAGTCGACGAAAATCTGCCTCCGTCATGGGTTGCGTGATGGCTTGAGCGGTAGCGTCAAAAGCCGAATCCAGTTGGGCTTTTGGGGTATACCAATACAAACCCGGATGTCCCGACTCGAGTCCTTTCCGCATAATCTTCAGGTCTTTTTGAAGTTGACTTACTTCGAAAGTTCGTTGCGGAGTATAGGCTCTTTGGGAACAGGCTGAAATGCTGAGCAGAATAAGAAATAGCCAGAAGATATTTTTCATACACCCTAATAATACTTCAGAAAACCGTAGGTATGATTTAGTAACGTTCCCTGATTCAACTATTGTATTTTCCTGGTAGACAAGGTAACAGGAAGTCCCCAATATTGAATAAATTCCTTTTGAATTTACAAAAAGTAACCCATTTTCAGCAATATAATTCCGGGCTTTTGTTAATTTTATTAAAGTCACTTTCAGCAACGCACTATGGCCAATGCATCGCTTCGCTTACTAACGGCTCTTCGCCGGACAGCTCAGAAACTTCAGCAGGGTTCTCCTTATATGTGGGGACACATGGGTTGCTGCAATTGCGGTAACCTCGCTCAGGAATTAACTCAGTTAACCAAAGCGGATATTCACGAATTTGCATTACAGGGCCGGGGAGACTGGCGGGAACAAATAGAAGAATATTGCCCTACCAGCGGGTTACCCATGGATTTGCTAATTGCAGATTTATTAAATCATGGCTTAACCACCTCTGACCTCCAACACCTGGAACGGCTCTCTGACCCTAAAATCAAAGCCCTGATTCCTCTGGAACGGAGAAATCAGATGCGGCATAACGTTCGGGAAGATGTTGTTTTATATATGAAAACCTGGGCTTCTTTGCTCGAAGAAGAGTTGCTTAAAAACGTTCAGCTTCCTGAGTTACTTCCTGTTGCTGAGGAAGTTTGAGTGGGTTTGAATTAGTTTGATTTGAAATATCGTAGTCACTCGGCTGGAGCCGAGCGGCGGGAAACTGCCGTATGGTGGGAACGAGAGGGAATCTCGCACCAGTGGCGTTTCTTTTGTTGGTCCGGTCCCTCGCAGTCGCTCGGCTCTAGCGAGTGACGCTCTAGTCTGGTAGGCCTCTGGCCGATGGTAGCAAGTCTGTTTTGATTGGGGAAACATTGTTGGCTGATCCCCTACTGGTTCGCCCTCTACCGGCCAGAGGCCTAGAGCTAGATAGTCACTCAGCTAGAGCCGAGCGACTGCGAATGGGGTTCTCCGAACGCAGCAAGAGACCTTGGGTAGAATGCGACGGGGCTAGTTTAGTCAAGTTACCGCATGACCCAACCAACTCGAAAAAGGTCATAAGCTTCTTCGCTCGGAATGACAGACACTGATGATGAATATAAAATGGACTTACTTACTGAAACCCACGAGGCTGGGCTCTTTCGAAGTAACCAAAATCAGTTTGTGAATTTGCGGTAGTAGCCAATATTCGCCGAGTATTGATGGTTTTCACCGTTTTTCGAATAATGGATTGTGAAGAATACGCTCCGCCGGGAACGTACTTATAAGAAGCATCCAGGCGGACGGGTACCTTTCGGGGATACGTTTGGGTTGACGAAGCTGTAGCTCCACGCCATCAATCAGATAAGTAGTAGGAATCTGGAAATTGTAGAGTGTATTAACCGTAATCGTCTGAACCGTAGGCAGTGGTATTCGGGGCCACTCCAGAAGGTTTTGGGGAGCTTTGAAAATCACCACCGCATCCAGCCCCTGCGGAGCCATTTCCAAATCGCTGGCATTGGCATTGATGATAGTAACATTAGGAACGGCTGGATTATCCACGTCAGAAGGACGAATACCCCGGTAAAATTCAAAATTTGCCTGACTCAGATCTACCGTCAGGCCTGCGGTTTTGGTGGGGATCATTTTCCCGTCCCGACCCACATAACCCGTTTTATGATTTTGAGCATTTTGAGCAATAATGATACTTTCTCCGGGCTTGACGGGATACTGACTACCATTTCCCGGAATCATCACTAACGTATGAGCGTAGACATAATCGGTATTAGCCTTATCTCTCAAAGCAGCTGGGATATTCAAGGATTTACTCCAGTCATACTGCCCGGTTTCGGCTACCAGAAACTCAGACGAAATACTCCGGCTTCGCACCCCTTGCAATAAGCCTACACACAAACTGTCAGCGTATAATTCGGCGTTCGAGTTATTATAAATTTCAATGAACTGGTCCCGAATTCCAGCTCCATTTAGGGTGTCTGACCCCGCGTAATAGACTTGCTTAATAACCCAGTTCCCCATCGGATTTACTTTCAGCGTAAGCCTTGTCGGAATCGTGTTACTGGCGGTAAAATTTACGTTGATCAACGAATCTACCAGCACCACATCCTGATCAACGGGAATGCCCGTATAACTTGAATATTCCTGCATTTGAACAAGTCGCCGGGCAATGACCGAATACACCCCGCCTACTACTCCCGGAAAGGTGACTCTCCCCGAAGCATCCGTTATGGCCATCCACTGCTGTCCGGCATTCCGGTCCTGAAGTAATACCTGCGTATTTACCGGAGATAGGCCCGCATTTTTCAGACTTTCTTCCAGTTCGATCTGAATTTGCACATCCGTAGCGTCCAAAGCCGGGTCCAGGGTTAATTTACAGGAGGTTAGGAAGGCACCCAGGCCCAGAATCAACAGGCTTAATAAGGCGTATTTTCTGATTTTCATGGAAGGCGGTTCATACTTTCTACGGTCCTCAAAAGTAATCACAAAAGGCCGGAATGAAAATTTACCTCTACCTTTGCCTCGTTCCTCTAGCCTGGACAGCGTTATGGTTACCCTGGCTGGAAAAGCTTTTTTATAGAAAAGAAAACAACAACAGGCTTGAACTGGGCATGATTATGCACATCTTCGGCTGATTTTTTTATACAAACCCTAATTACTAGTCTCATGGCAGCTCAATCTGGCGACAAGGTTCGCGTTCACTACACAGGTAAACTCACCAGCGGTGTTGTTTTCGATTCTTCTGAAGGTCGCGACCCCCTTGAATTCACGCTGGGTAGCGGTATGGTTATCGCCGGTTTCGATTCAGGTATCACCGGAATGCAGGTGGGCGAAAAGAAAACCGTTCACATTCCTGTGGCTGAAGCCTATGGCCCTTCTGATGATAATCTGGTTTTTGAGTTTAACCGCAGTGACCTTCCCAAAGACATTCCTTTTGAAGTAGGTATGCAACTCAATATGCACGCAGATGGCGAAGGTCAGGTTGTTCCTGTAACCGTAACCAGCGTTGCTGATGATAAAATTTCAGTAGATGCCAACCACCCTTTGGCTGGGCAGGATCTGGTTTTTGAAATTGAATTAGTAGGGATTAACTAATTCCTATCTCAGTTCTGGAACAGAAAATAGCGGAAAATAAAAGCTTCCGCTATTTTTTTGTTTCAGGCCTTCTCTTCCTTCCGCGTTTTTCGTAAATTAGTAGGCCCTTTTTTTGCCCCCTAAGTAAAGTCTATGAAACAACGCGTTTTTTTGGCGGACGACGATGAAGATGACCGTTTCTTCGCAACCCAGGGTATAAACCCTGACGCAGACTGCGAGCTTACGCTTTTTACGAATGGCGAAGATTTGATTCATCACCTGGAAAAACTTCCCACTAGCGAGCAACCCACTCTGATTTTTCTGGATTTGAATATGCCTCGGATGAATGGCTTTGAAACCCTGGCGATTCTTAAAGAAAAATGGAAACATATTCCAGCCATTATCTTAACCACTTCTGACCATGAGCGGGATCGGGAAAAGGCGGCTCGCCTGGGGGCTGATGATTTCCTCACCAAACCTGACAATTTTAATCGGCTGAATGAAGTATTAACTTCTATTAGTTCCTGCTGGAAAGCCTGATTGGTCAAGCAGTAGGCTATAATAAATCCGGTTTACGCACGTCTTTATTGATTAAATCACTTTCAATAATTCCGTCGCGAAGTCGGATGATTCGATGCGAATACAGAGCAATGTCTTCTTCGTGAGTAACCATCACGATGGTGTTCCCCTTGGAGTATAACTGGTCGAACAGATCCATAATCTCGTAACTGGTCTTGGTATCAAGGTTTCCCGTGGGTTCATCAGCCAACAAAATCGAAGGATCATTTACCAAAGCCCGAGCCACCGCTACGCGTTGACGCTGTCCACCCGAAAGCTCATTCGGGCGGTGATGAGCCCGGTTTTCCAGCCCTACTCCTTTCAGCGTTAACATGGCTTTCTCAATACGGTCGGCTTTGGAATAACCCGCGTAAATCAGCGGTAAAGCCACGTTTTCGAGGGCCGTTTGACGGGGCAATAAGTTGAAGGTCTGGAAAACAAAGCCAATTTCCTTATTGCGAATTTCAGCCAGTTGATTCTCTCCCATCCGACTTACATCGTGACCATTCAATACGTAAGTTCCTGAAGTTGGCGTGTCCAGGCAACCTACAATGTTCATCAGCGTACTTTTCCCTGAGCCCGACGGCCCCATAAAGGCCACGTATTCCCCTTTCTGAATGGAAATGGTAATATCTTTTAACGCCTCGACCACTTCGGTCCCCATGACGTAGCGTTTCTGTATGTGTGTGGTTTCAATGATGTTCATAAACCCAAGTCCAGTTATCGGCTTACCCGATTGGATAAACTTACTGACTCATTGAAAGTCTTGCTGACGTTTTTCGATTAAAGCTCGTTTTTGCTGATAGACGGGCAGGAAACTTTCGTATTGTTCCGGAAAATCATTTTGCAGTATTTTCAGTTTTTCTTCGGCATACTGGGTCAGGCTTAATTCCAGGCTTTGCAAAATGTACAACTTCAGAATTTCGGGCGAATCCTGACGATAGTTCAAGGCGTTGTACAAAGCATTATACGCTTTCTGCGGCTCTTTTCGCTGATTGGCTTCGGCGGTGTAGCGTTCCAGCACTTTAATGTTAAGCGGATTACGCATCAATTCTTCCGAACCATCGCCCGTCCAACGGGTGGGCGGAGCCTGTTCGTTCGCTACTTCCCGATTCAAAAAGGCCGCCAGCGGCTTCCGCCAGCGGTCACCGGAAGCGGCGGTATCGGCCATCGCTCGGGCAGATAGGATGTCCAGTCCCTCCAGTTTATTGCCGTCATAATACGAAACCAGGGCATGCAGATACTGTAAATCGTCGAAATAAGCTGCATTACCTTCTTTCTCAGATAAAGTACGTAACGCTGAACCTGTCACGGGGGGCGTTTTTCCGGCTTTAATATCCGATAAAGTAGCGTTTGATACTAAAGCGAACTGAGCGAGAGTCAACACCGAATCCGCCCCGATACTAATCTTGGTTTCGGACGATTTTCCATTCAATAACTCAACGGCTTTCTGGTTTACCTGCACCGAAACGTAATCCGAAGCCTGTTCACTGGCTAATTTTTCAGCCGCTGGCAGGTCTCCTTTACGCAGATACAAAGCCATCAGATTTGTCGCAGGTACTCCTGCTTGTCTCGTTAGTTCAATGGCTTTTGCGTAATAATACTGAGCAGAATCCAGACCGTTCGCCTTAGCGTGTAAGTACGCCAGATTGGACATTAATTCACCATTGTTGGGAAACCGTTTCTGTCCATCCCGAGCGGTGAAGAAGGCATCAAACGCCAGTTCTTCATTTGTCAAACTTCGGGTTAACCCGGCATAGGCATAAGGCGATGGATTTTTAGCCACAGCCTGACGGAAGAAACCCGCAGCTGAAGCAAAATCGCCCTGAATCCAGGCCAGGGAAGCCAGTCCGTAATTAGATTTATGGTTTTGAAAATCAAAACCCGCCCCCTGTTGATAGAAGGTTTCGGCCAGGCGATAATCCTGCCTGGCTGCAGCCAGGTCGCCCTGAGCGTTATAATAACCAGCCACTCCTTGCTGAAAGACATAATAATTGTTGTAATACATCAACACCACGCACAGAATGACGGAAAGTCCGCGAGCATGGAAACTGGCAATGTAAGCGGGTTTGAACAGCACAATATGCACGGGTTTCCCTTCACGCATCTGCGGCCCGAAGTTGAGCAATACGTAAAAGAAGAACAGAACGCCGCCCGTCAAATGAGCATAGTTAATTCCCTGAGAAAGGGATTCAATCGCGGAATCATTTGCCGTGCTATTTACGTAGGCCAGAACGGAGACGGCAATGGTTACTAACCCCAGATATAAACTGGCTCCCTGCGGCTGAAAAGACCAGTAACTGGCTCGTTGGTCGTCTCTTTTCTTTTGTCCCCACAATCCCAGAATGATAGAAATCGTAAAAACCACGAAGGGATTCAGGTATAACAAATCCCAATCGATTCGGCGACTGGTATGCAAGTCCGTTAAGAGTAAGTTACCCAGGTAAAACAGACTCAGGACGGTAAAACTAGGCAGGCTGTTTCGTCCCGACTGATTGGTAGCCAGCCAGGTTAACCCAATCATGATTTCAAAAGAAACCCAGAAAGCTACCAGAATAACCAGCACCATTCCGGCAGGGTAACCGTAGGCCAGAAGATCAGCGGGCGTTGCTTTTCCAACCGTACAAAGCAAGACCACACTAACTATGATTAATGCTTTAAAAACAATAAATCGAATGAGTAAACCTGCGTCCCGTTTAAAGGCTTGAAAGTAAAAGCTAACGCCCACAAAGACGGTAACCAGGATTATAGTAGCCAGTCGGTCGGTGCGGCCCAGAATGGCATCTATTTGTAAGGAACTGGTTAGCAGAATAAAAGCCGTCATGGCTCCGAAATACCAGAGCCGGGGTAAGGCCGACGTTGCCATTAAGGTGATAGCCACACCCACTAAAGCCAGAATGAGACAAACCCAATCGGTCAAAGGATGGTTTACTGA
Organism: Siphonobacter sp. SORGH_AS_0500; assembly: GCF_002838835.1. Classification (GTDB taxonomy): domain Bacteria; phylum Bacteroidota; class Bacteroidia; order Cytophagales; family Spirosomataceae; genus Siphonobacter. The sequence goes on along the minus strand of NZ_NHPP01000006.1, from coordinate 80,485 downwards.
CATGGGGGAAGCCACAAACTGCTCGGTCAGGGCATAAGCCGTCGCCTGAATCTGGAATTTTGAACCATTGGCCTCAAATTGATCCAACCCAAAAGGCATTTCTCCCAGCTCACTCAGCACGTCCCAATGAATAACCGAGTCAACGCCCTGATAAGCAAAAAAGGCCCATGCTATTAAACCAACTACGAATCCGAACAATCCAATGTAAAAAAGCCTCTGGTAAGGTCGAGGCCATGCACTCCAAAAAATAGCTGCCTGCATGCAAGTAGGGGTAACCGTTTCCGGTGGTAATAAAATTATTCGTAATTAAAACGACACAAAGAACGTTTCTATTGACTATTAGCCCTTCGGTTGACGTACTTTGTTTTTATAATTTCCTCCCGTTCATTCATGTTTTTAACTAAATCCCTCCCCCGCCTGTTCAGTTCCAGTGGTTTTTTACTGGTGGTTCTCTGCTTCTTCTTCAACTTCATGACCATCAGTTGCAATCACGAACCCGTAGCCACGATTACGGGCTGGAGTTTGGTAAAGGGCGGAAAGCCACAAGCCGTCGTGCCCAAATGGGCGGAGGGATTAAGTAACGAGGATATCAAAGAATTGGGTCAAAACGGAAATGCGGCCCTTACCCAATCCCGCCGGATTCCGATGCAACCCGCCGCCGCTGTCGTGGTGTTATTGTGTGTATTAGGCATTGGCATGAGCTGGGCTCCCGAAAAAATTACTCTGTATGGTAACAGTATCGCTTCTGGCTTAAGCATTATTCTGCTGGTCATGCTGCGTTACTTTTTGTCAGATTTTGATACCATCCTAAACACGGCTACGGTAGACCTTAACCCTTTGTCGAAGGAAGATTTACAGTTTATTCGCCTCTTTTCCATTGACTGGAACTGGCCCTACTGGCTGGCTTTAGGTATCCTTCTTGTGATTTTTGGCAATACAGGTTACCAGCTTTTACGAAAACGCTCCTAGTTTTGTCGGAAATTGGTTGATTATTTTACTCCTTTTCAGCCTTATTAAATGGAATATATGTCACAGACTGAAGTAGAATACCGTCACGTTGTTGCGAGTTGTAAAGATCTTTTCCTGAAAAAAAATCGGGATTATGGCACTGCCTGGCGAATTTTACGCCTGCCCAGCCTGACGGATCAGATTTATATCAAAGCCCAGCGAATCCGTCAGTTGCAGGAAACGGGCGTTTCCCGCGTGGGAGAAGGGATTACACCGGAATTCATCGGCATTATTAATTATTGTGTGATGGCCCTGATTCAGCTTCAGTTAGCCGACGATCCAAGAATGGATATTCCAACGGATGAGCTTTCGGCTCTGTACGATCAGGAAATCAACGAAACCATTCACTTATTACTCAACAAAAATCACGATTACGGCGAGGCCTGGCGGGCGATGCGAGTAAGTTCGATGACAGATATTATCCTGATGAAACTCCTTCGTACCAAACAAATTGAAGACCTCGGCGGACAAACGCTGGTGTCGGAAGGCGTGGATGCCAATTACCGGGATATGATTAACTATTCCGTTTTCTGTCTCATTCTGATGGCTCAGCAACAGTCCGAGCAGTAACTTTTCAACCGCCGCTACATGATCCGTTTTTTACTTTCCTGCTGGCTGGTACTGTTTTTCTTCGGTACCTCGCTGGCTCAACTTGACTCCACACGTCGGAAACCCGTCTGGAAACCGTTCATTGCTCCAGTTAGTTTGATAACGGCAGGTTGGTAACTCAGGGAAGTATCAGCCGGGAAATCCGTCGGAGCGTTCGGCAGGAGTTTCCAAACTTTCAGACCAAAGCCGATAACTACCTGGAATTTGTTCCGACGCTCGTTCCACTGAGTTTGGGAGCACTCGGCGTTAAAGGGAAACACGCGTTCAAAGATCAGTTGGTATTGATGGTGTTATCGCAGGGGGTAGCTAACTCCCTTTCGTATGGCTTAAAACGGATTATTCAATATCCCCGTCCCAACGGTGATGATAACCTTTCCTTTCCCTCCGGCCATACGTCGGTAGCGTTTACGGGAGCGGCGGTATTATCGAAAGAATACGGCGAACAAAGTGTCTGGTACAGCATTGCGGGTTACGGCATCGCCACGAGTGTGGCCGGGATGCGGGTGCTAAACGACAAGCATTGGGTCGCTGATGTTTTATTCAGTGCCGGTTTAGGCATCGCTTCCACCGAAGCCGTGTATGCCGTTTACCCCTGGATTCAGCGGAAAATCTTCAAGCAAAACAAACTCGCCGTTATGCCTTTTTACTCGGGTCAGACGTATGGGCTCGCGATGGTTGCACCACTTTAGGTAGTTTTCAGTTGTCGGTTTACTGTTTTCAGTTATTCTTTTACGCCATGCTGGTGAGACACCAGCCATGGCGTAAGGGGAGAGCCAAACGCGATGAAGTCGCGTCCCTGCAATAAAAAGGCCTGAAACGCTTAAGCATTCCGGGCCTTTTTAATCCATTCTATGGTATTAGAAAGGATAACCTACGGCAATGTTCAGGACCAGGTTCTCTCTCCGCCAGTTCCGATCACGGAAGTTGATTTTGTCTAGTACCCAACGATTTTCTTCAGCAAAAGTAGGATTACGGAGAGGAGTTGCAAGATCAAAACGTAGTACAAAATAGGTAACATCGATCCGCAAACCAACCCCGGCCCCTACGGCTACTTCCTTCATGAAGTTTTTAGAGAACACAGCCGCTTCAGTATACAAAGTCGGATCTTTATACATCCAGACGTTACCCGCATCAACAAATAATGCCCCCTGCAAAAACTTATTAAATTGGGTACGTAATTCGGTGCTGGCTTCCAGTTTAATATCCCCTCCTCCATCTTGTAAAAGGACCTGAGTCCCATCAGGACGCACATAAGCTCCCGGACCAATACCACGCGGACGGAAAGCACGAATACTGGTGCTACCCCCAACGAAGTATTGTTTCACAAAAGGAAGGCTAGTAGAATTTCCGTAAGGTATACCGGCTCCCGCAAATACTTTAGAAGCCCAGGTTGAGTTTCTTGAAATTTTCAAATAATGCCGACTGTCTACGTCTGCCCGCACGTATTGCGAAAAGGCTACATTAAATAACTCTTTCTGTCCATTACCATCGCCATCCTTGAAAAGTAAGCCTGCCAAATTCCCGGCTGGCTCAAAATTAAAGATGAACTGTTGGGAGTGTCGACTTTGGCTTTGAAGAGATGAATTAAAGTGAAGAGAGTATAAACTACTTGGAATTAACTGCACGTTCTGCACAATGGCATTGTACTGAGCAGCCAGAGCATCATCCGTTAATGCTTCATAATAACGATCACCTAAACTGCTGGAGGGAACATAGACGTACGTTAAACTAAAGGGAATAATCGTATGCTCTACTTTCTGATTTCCCCGGAAAGAGTATCCAAATGTTCCCGTAAATGAATTCAGACGGTATAGTTGAGTACGAGAAATAGCCTGATAGCCTAACGTTACTTCCGTTTTAGGTAATACTTGCCGACGATCATAATCAATCCGAATGGGGCTTACCAATCGCGGGAAAGTAATGGACGCATTCAGACCATAACTGATATTGGTTAAGCCTTGCCCTCCCGCATTGAATTGGGACTCAATCCCGCCCGTTGCGTTGATGGTTAGCAGCTCAGCTCGTTTGAAAATGTTTCGGTTTCGCCAGCTAATCGTAGCCTGCGAACCCGTCAAACTATTGGATTTAGACGTTCCGGCAATTTCCAAACGTAAAGACTTTTTGGGATAGGGCGTCAGGTAATAATGTACATCCAGCACAGTAGAATCTCCCTGAACAGCCGGAGCAAACCGATTTCGGACGAATTTGAATGTCCCTAAGTTAATCAGACGAGAAAGTGTAATATCCTGAACCCGGCTATTATACCGACGGCCCGGCTTGAAACCAATGACATCCTGAAAAAGTCGATCATCGTAGGTACGGTCTGGATCCACTACCTGAAAACCGGAAATCGTTCGGAAAGCTTCACTCCTATTGGTATCCTGAGCAGCAGTATTTAACGTAAAATTAGGATAGATATAAACGTTTCGGATATGGTATTGCTGTCCAGCCGCCACGGGCATTTCTGGCTTCAAGGCCAGGTATAGTTTTGCTTTGTAATTGTTGCGGGAAGTATCGCCTAAAATGGCTACGTAATCAGGAATAAAGTAATAATACCCTTTTCGCTTCATTTCCTGGCTGATTCGCTCACGTTCGAGCTTCAGATTTTCCAGTCGGTAAGGAACGGGTGGTTTGAGTAAGGTTTGCTGCTGGGCCAGTTTGAAGTCTTTCCCAACCTGAGCGGTGTCGGTAATAAACTGAACCGAATCCAGAGTATAGCGGCGGTGTACCGTTACCTGATAAACGCCTTTGGCCTTATAGCCTTTTTTATCTTCTTCAATTTTTCCGGCTACTTCCGAGTGAAAGTATCCTTCGTTTTCCAGAAAAGACTTCCACACATTCGCATTCGTTACCACGGAGCGGGCACTGGCAAACACAGGTTCACGGCCCAGTTTCCGGCGAAGCGTCGCCCGAAAGCTGGAATCCTTCTTAGGCTCACCAATGACATAATACAGCCAGACCCGGTAAGGAAATCCAAAGATCGTGCTATTGGGCTTAGGTCGAGCCAGGCCTTCCAACTCACTTTTAAGAGCCTTCCGGTCACTACTGCTTACCCCTTCAAAAGGTAACATTTCAATCTCCGTTCCGCTATAAAGCCGTTCGTTGGCGGGCAGGTGCTTCGCCACGTTACAGCCCGATACCAGAGCAGCAAAGCTGAGTAAAATCAGATATATTTTAAGAGAGTACTTCAATGGATGAAAGGGTTAAACGAGTTAATCAAAATGCTTTTATTCCACTTTCTTCTTGCCGAAGATTTGATTGAACGTATTGTAATCCAGGTTAATCACAAAGCCCAGCCCTGTTTCAATGACGTAGCCTTCCAGAATATTTTCCAGCTCGTTTACCCGGTACGCCCGAACCATGTAACGGCCATCACGGGTGATGTTGTAGTTCACAGAGATATTGTCGAATACCTGAGCATTATTTCGCTCCACTCCTGTGTTATCTTCTAAGACGAAGTTCTTACCAACACTTACCGAAAGACGACCGTTGAAAAAGCTTTTTGACAAACCAATGTTCAAATCCGTTTTGGTAGCCGTTGAACCAGCGGTTTGAGCATTCTGGCCTGCGTTATTGTTGGCATAATCACTGGAGGAATTCAAACCTACATTTAAGTCAACTCCTTTAATCACATTAGAAGCCAGCCGATCTAATTGCTGAGAAAGAATCTTACTAACACTAGTACGGGCCAGATTTTCGGCATTGATTAAGCTACCGCCACCGCTACTGCCAGAGAAGAAGTCAAAGGAGTTTTCAGGTAAGAAACTTCCTAATACTAAGAGGGCAAAAACCTGTTTGTTAATTTCAGAAGGGTCTTTTCTGAATTGAACCAGCTTTGCCTGCACCGCTTCCTTAATCTCAGCAGAAGGAACCGTTGCTCCTTCAGGTAACATTACATCAAAACTTAATTTTGGGGCTGCTAAGTTGCCTTCCATCTTCAAGGCTACATCAAAAGGTAATTTATTGGCATAAAGGTTGCGACTGGTTCCAATATCTTGCCCATTCGTTTGACCTGCGATCAACTCTGAAACCCGAGCCTGAATGCGATAAAGTGCCGTAATATCCAGCGTAGCTTTCAAAGGATCTCCAGAGAATACGATACTGCTTCCCTTTTCGATTTCAAAGTCCCGCTTTAATACCTGATAAGTTAACGAGTAAGCTCCTTCCGTCACATCATAGCGTCCGAAGAGGCCAATATTACCGGCATCATCCATCGTTACGTTCAGACGGGCATTACCCTTGGCTCTCAGGTTATCCCCGCTTTGCTCATCTACAATGACATTGAATTCCGTAGCATCATTGATTTCTACGTCAATGGAAATGTTCGAATTTGCGAGCTGATCGAAGGTTATTTTAGTATTAAGCGTATCTGCTTTAGGCTTGCGGAGGTACTTGGCTAAAGCCGTACTGTCGTTGGGTTGAATGAAGGTAATGATGCCCGCCGACTCTTCGGCGGATGGTCCCGAGTCAGGAATTACCATTGTGATTTTGCTGCCGTCTTCTACTTTCAGATTCCCGGTAACCGAAGGCGTTGACCCAGTTCCACGAATCCGAAGATTAGTTGTTAACGAAGCATTTCCATATACCAGTTCATTATCCCGGCGAGAGGCATTCAGCACGTTAAATTGATTGGCCGTTACCTGAAGGCTATAACTAACGTCAGGTAAGTTGGCGATGTTAACCGTTCCGTCCGTCGTAAAGGCGTGGCCTTCGCGGTCTTTTAAATCGAATTTATTGAATCGAATCGTTTGGTTATCGAAGACAATAGCCTCGTCATTAATGGTGTACGATTCATTCACAAACTTGACATTGAAACCTACATCATTGAAGTTAATCTGACCGTTCAGTCGGGGTTTATCCACGGCTCCCTTCACCGTCATTTCGCCCTGCAAGGCTCCCTTCGTCTCGCGTAACTGACCGAAACTAAAGGCTTCGATGGTACGAGTATCCAATCGACGTAATTCTACATTCAAATCCAGAGCCTGGTCGGTGGAACTTGGGTTATAAAAACCACCCACATGAACATCGTTCATTTCGCCCACAAGGGTTACATCCGCCTGAATTCGGTCGTCAGTCATGTTAGCAAATTTCGCCTGAAGGTTACCCAGGTTCTTTTGCATGACATTCAGACTGTCTACTTTCAGGTCGCCCGTGAAGCTCAGCTTTTTGTTGGTGCCTTCGGTACGAGGTAATCTTTTACTACCACGTCGCCATTCAGCAAACCACCAGCCATCGTGCTATCCTGATTCGCCAGTTTCAGCAGATCACCAATAACCAGGTTTTTCAGTTCTACGTGTAAAGGAGCATTCGGGGTGGGCTCGGTACTGTTCACAATCAAGGCCTGATTGTTGGTTTCCAACCGGAATTTTTCCGCCACTACGCCTGCTTTGCTGTATCGGATATAACCCGTGGTATCAGAATTCCAGTATTGATAATTGGTTAATAAAGCCTGCCGATCCAGATGTAATTCGTAGGCATCGCCCTGAATCCCCACCCGACCCGCAATTCCGAAACGATCATTGTTTACAGAATCCTTGTTCATTACTTTGAACTGTAACTGATTCTGAGCCGCTGATGCCGTGATATTCGTTGGGTATAAATGAAGCGACTGTTTGCGGATTTCACCGACTTGTCCCTGTAATACCAGTTTTCCGTCCGTAGAAGCCAGTTTCAGATTAGCTCCCGCAACCAACATCGTATCGTACTCAATAGGCCCGGCAGTAACGGAAATATTCAGGGTAGAATCTGCTCGTTTGCTATCCAGCGTAGCCTCAATTTTAACGGGCTCCAGGCGAGTTAAGCCAGGAACGAAAGCAAGTAATAGAGGATGCTGCCGAACCCGCATTTTCAGCGTAAAATCCGTTGGAGCTTTGGGAGCTTCCACCTTCATATCAGGAATCGTCACGTATTTATTAACCTCCGTCAGAGCCGCCGCTGCCAGATCGGCATACTGGAAGTTACCGCCCAGATCAAGCTCCGCGAAAGGGGTGCGAGCGATAATGGTTTTGCTCGTTCCTTCAGCATTCGCCGTCAGGTATAACGAATCCACTGGATAATTTTCCCCCTTCAGGCTAATATTCAGATTCTCCGTCCGCAGCGTTCCAATTAATTTTTCAGGATTGGTTGAAGCAAAATCCATTTGAATATTTCCTTGTACCTGGAACGGATCGGTGTACAATTTCAGGGCGTGTAAATCCAATTGTTCAATTGCTACGGTACCCTTTACCGTCGGAAATTCTCCCTTCATGTTGGCATTTGCCACCAGATTTAAGCGGGCATTGGGATCATTAATACCTCCTTTTACATCTAGCAAACCCTGATTTAAACTTCCCTTCGCCGCAAACTGACGATAAGTATACCCTTGCAACGTGGCCTCGGGTACGTTTACATCGAAGGTAGTACTCATGGTTTTGGGGTCAATTCCCCTTCCGTTAACCGTTGCCGTTGCAGTGATTGCTCCAAACTGTTGCGGTTGCATCAACCATTTTCCTAAATCCAGTTGCTGAATGTTAGCCGTCCCGGCATAGGCCTGATTTTTCCCGGTTACGAAATTTTTAAGCTGTCCGTCAAAAGCCAGATTTCCGTAAGAAGAATTCATGGCAATGTCCAGATCAATCGCATTCAATCGACCTTTTGCCGTTCCGGCCAGTTTCAATTGAGCCGGAATACTGATGGAATCGGGCAGAGAACCTTTAGGAGCCAGTTTCTTCACATCCGCCGAACTCGTCGTTGCATTTTCCAGCACAATGTTCAGCCCCATTTTTTCGGGATCAGTCGGATACGACACCTTCCCGTGAGCCTTGACTTTTGTAGAAGACAGAATGGAGAATTCTACCAAGGGTAAATTCAAATCCGCCAGCGAGCCTTTGGCCTGAATGGAGGCATTTAAGACGGCCTTTTCATTGCCTTTGAGGGGCGTGGTTTGAGCCAGACTCGGTACCAGTGTGATAATGTCCGCAAAAGAGATCCTATTCTGCGTCATGTTTACATCCACCAGCACTCGTTTGGCCTCAGCCGCTCGGGTAAGTTGTCCAAGCGAATCGAATTTGATGATTAATTTATCCTTCAACAGCGTACCTGGCGTCTGTACTATAAAGTTCGTTAACCCAATTTGCTGCGGACTGTAGAAGACATCGGCATCAAAACGCTGGAGGTTCACCCCACTTTTTTCCCGGAATTTACCCTGACGCAATTTTCCAGAGATCAGGTTAGGTTGATACACCAGTTCTTCTCCCGCCAACGTAAATCCTTTAATATCAATGTGGCTATAATCCAGCCCTTTGGGTTGCCGGGGGTTGTTATCGTTATCGAACTTAATGTCATTATTAGCAAAGCGAACCCGACCAATTTTAGCCTTCCAACCCGCATTGGGGTCCTGGGGTTTTTCTTTATTATTCGGAGCAGGAGGGGCTTCAGGTTGCGGAGCCGTTTTATCTAACGTTGCCGTGATCTGAGAATTCATTAATTCCAGCGAACGAATAAGGGCCTGTTGTCCTTCCAGGTACAACTGATCTCCAGCCAGGTTCAGTTGTCCTACTTTTCCAGTACTACTGAACCCGGCTTCTTCGGCTCTGATATTCCAGGCGGTACGACTGAGTTGCCAGTCGCCCATGCGTAAATCCATGGTATCGCCTGGTACGGTTGCCGCATCGTTCACTTTTCCGGGGATGTCGATTCCCTTATAAATCCGGGCTTTTGCTATCAAACCACTGGACTTGATTTCATTCACATGGTAACGGGATTCAGCGGGGTTGATTTCATCAAATTTTCCGGTAAGCGTATCAACGGCAAAATGAATATCAGCCCCGGCGATGTCATCGACGTAATGAATCCGAACGTCGTTCATACCTACTCCTGACAGGCTTAGAGCCAGGGGAGCCGATGACGTATCCGCCGGATCGGCAGGAGCACCAGAAGAAAATGCGTCGATTAAGAAATTGAAGTTAAAAGCCGTATCTGGCAACGTTCGGGTTACGTTCAGACGAATCTTGTCAAGCTCAATCTGATTCAAAGCTACCCGACCCTGAATCAGACCCAGCATATCCAGATCGACCCGCAAGCGACCACCGCTGAGTAAGGTATCGCCTTTGGGCGTTTGGAAGTATACATCTTCCAACTGAATCCAGTCGGGAATCTGGTAACTAATTTTACCGATTCGAAAAGGGGTATTGAGTTTGCTGGACAGATAGCGATTGGCCTGTTTGGTAACAAAGTTCTGCCCCCAAGTGGTTAGGCCCAAAACCAGCAGAAAGGCAATTACCAGCAGTAAGAGCCCACCAATGGAAGCCAGCGAAATTTTAAGTATTTTTCTTATATTCATATGTGTCAACTCGACAGCGGGAAGCCGAGACCCTACTTTTGTCTAAAGGGGTAATCCATTCCAGAATAAACCGTAAAACTGGGGAAATAGCTAGATATAATATGAACCATTACCTCAAGTTGTGGATTTTTTTACACTATTTTTTACAATCTAGTTCAAGTTGATTTTTGAAAAGAATTTCTTTAAAAAGGTGCTTTGGTCACCTTGCTTAACCAGAAATGTGCATTCAGGCCCGCTTTTCCTTTCTTTCTAAATGCTTCGAGTTTACCTTTGTCTACTTCCGTTCGAGGAGTATGATTTCCGTTGATGAATTAGAAAGCAGCTTCGCCTCCAAAGTTGCGTTTGAACACCTATGAAAATCTTTGCCCATTTTTGCCGACTGCTGGTTGGTGTCATTTTCATCTTTTCGGGATTAATCAAGTTGAATGATCCCGTTGGCACCCAGATTAAACTGGAAGAATACTTCGAAGTTTTTGCTCAGGATTTCTCCGGTATGGCGGCATTCTGGGAAGCTCTCGTTCCCTATGCTCTCTACTTTTCAATAGTACTGTGTTCGCTGGAAATTCTGGCCGGAGTAGCCCTATTAGTGCAGTGGAAACTACGCCGAACGGCCTGGTTTCTGGTATTACTCTGCACCTTTTTTGCCTTTCTGACTTTCTATTCTGCGTACTTCAATAAGGTTACCGACTGCGGCTGTTTCGGAGAATGATCAAACTTCAGCCCTGGACTTCTTTCTGGAAAGACATTGTTCTGCTGGTATTATTACTAGTTGTCCTCTGGCAAAGAAACCTCTTCCGGGATACGCACACTACAGCAGTAATGGTTCTGGCCGTATTATTCTGCCTCGGTTTGGCTATTTATGCCGTTCGTTACCTGCCGCCTTACGACGGGCTAGCTTACGCCATTGGTGAGAATATTCCTGCCAACATGAAAAATCGGGAACCCTTCCGTTTTAAATACCTGGTTACTAAAGACGGCAAAGAAACCGAATTCGATCAGTATCCAACGGACACTACGTACCAGTTCAAGGAAATGATTGGACCGCTCAACCCAGAGGCTGGCCCCCGCATTACTGACTACCGTTTATGGAATGGAGACACCGATTTTACTCAGGCTTCTTTTCAGGGAAATCATTTGTTTTTGATTATTCAGGACGTTAATAAGGCCAATCTCAGTACGATTGATAACCTTCGGGCTTTGCTGAAAAGTCTGGAAGGATCATCCGTGCAACCCGCCATTCTTACTTCCTCCCCCGAAGACGATTTCAATGCTTTCCGTCACGAGTATCAATTAGCCGTTCCTTATTATTTCGCTGATTTCAAGGTTCTTAAAACCATTGTCCGTAGTAATCCCGGTTTGTGGCTGTTATCCAATGGTACGGTTCGGGGCAAATGGAGCTTCGCCAGCGTTCCTTCCAAAGAAACCATCCTTGAAAAAGTGAATCCATGAGGCCTTCCGTTCGTTACCTTTGGCCTGCCTACCTTTTGTTTCTGATCCCCGTATTTACTTATGGCTGGTTTCTGAATGCATTTGCGATTAATCTTCCCTGGGCGGATGATTCGGCTTTTATGCTGTATATCCATCATCGTTCATTACCGAGCGATACCTGGGCTACGTTCTGGGCGGATACCTTCCGCCAGCACATTGACCACCGCATTGCCACGCCTCGATTATTGATCTGGCTGACCACTCTGCTTCAGGGCGAACTGAATTTTCGCACAACAATTATTCTTGGAAACCTAAGTGTGCTGGCTTCGGTGGGTTTATTATACCGTTCCTTTCGTCGCAGCGGTCATCGGTTTTGGTTATTTGTGCCCGTTTGTTTCCTTATTTTTCAGCCTGTTCACTACGTAGATTCCCTCTGGACGATCTGCGTGTATCAACATAATTTTCTTATTTTCTGGGTATTACTAGCTCTGGAGTGCTTACAGTCCTCACGAACCTGGGCTTTTGTTCTGGCCATTCTTGCTGCTCTGGCGGCTACTTATTCGGGCGGAAACGGCATGTTCCTCTGGTTACCCGGATTGCTCGTATTACTCATTCAGAAAAAGTACCGCTGGGCTGGCCTTTGGGCAGTGATCGTCGGGGTCGGTGGCATTATGTACTTTATTGGCCTACAAACCAGTCAGGAAACGCACATTAAAGAGAGTCTTTCCCAGCCCCTGGAAGTCATTAAATGTGCAGCCGTTTTTCTGGGCGGCATGACCTCAGCCTTTAGCCTGGCCAATGCTCCAGCAATCGGATTAGGGTTAGTCATCAGTTTGATTCTTGTGCTGTCTCTCTTATTGGTTACCCGTAAAACGCTATCCTTATCAACGCTGGGGTTATTACTTTTTCTGGCGATGTCCGCTGGAGCCGTAGCCCTTTCCCGTTCCTGGAGCGGCATTGCTATTACGGATCGTTATCAGATTTACGCCGCATTTGCTCTGACGGCGGCCTACCTGCTTGTTATTGACTTGCTGCGTCCTTCGCTTCGGAACAGCATGGGGGTAGCCGCTATTTTTGCTTCCATTCTTTTCTGGATTTCAGCCTGGTACGAAAAGTATCCGCTCCTGATTAAATACCGGGATTCTCTCCTCTGTGAAAGCTCCAACTGGCAGCAAAATGGCAGATTTCTGGATGTATTACTTTTCCATAATCAGGCTTTTCAATATGCCTACGTTCCCCTCATTACCAAACAGATTTACCAGTTCCCCGCAGCTATTCCCATTCCTGATTCGGCGGCATCAACGGTCTTGAAAGACCCCCTTGCCCTTCAGTATGATCCTTCTTTTCCTGAAACTTATTACTGTCAAATCTGAGCAGATTGATTTAAATTCAGGCCCGGTTTATCTAATTCTGAAATCCGCGAACAGTCAATGGCTGGTTCCCTTTCTGGCTAAACCGAATGGCAAGGTTCAGTTTCTGAAAACGGGTAAGCCTTTGTTTCAGGGTGGTACGGCTCAGTTCATGACGGAATCCTTACCTCGGGGCATGTATCAGTTAGGGCTTATTCAACAGCATAAGTTATACTGGTTACCACAGTACTTTACAAAAACAGATTAGGATCTCTAAACCAGCCTAACAGAATTAAAAGGTATTACATGAAGAATATTTTTTTACTAGGTATGCCCTCTTCCGGCAAGAGCACGCTGGGACGAAGCCTAGCCCGTGAAATTGGCTACGAGTTTGTGGACATGGATAAGCGAATTGAGATTCGTGAGTTACTGACCATTGCTGAAATTTTCAATTTAAAAGGGGAACCCTATTTCCGAACCGTAGAAAGTGAAATGCTTCGGAGCTTTCCGGCTGATGCGGGTCTGGTTGTTTCGACGGGTGGTGGCGTTCCGTGTTTTCATGATAACATGGCCTTTATCAAGGAAAATGGCGTTAGCCTTTTTCTGGATGTTCCCCCGAAAATTCTGGCGGACCGGATCCTTCACACCAAAAAAAATGATCGGCCTCTGCTGGTTACTGAAGACCCGGCGGAGTTACTAGCGGCCCTGGAAACTAAAATTGCTAACCGTCGAAACTACTACGAACAGGCAGACGTAACCATCGCCGGAGAAACCGATGTGCAAACGATGCTGGAAATTTTGAGGCACCTTCAGGTAATAAGTAGTTGATAGTTTTTAGTTTATTAACTTATAGTCAACATTTTACAACAGGACCGTAGCGTAGTAACTAATTACAAAATTTAGAGGCTGTCTAAAATAAGATTTAACTAAATTAAGAAAGCCTCTCCCTGCTTTGGGGGACCATTGGATGGAAGAGTTTATGAAGAATGTCCCCGAATTTCATCCGGGGACAACGCGGCGATACGGTTGATAATCATAATTATCTCATACCTATAAGGATACGTCATTACGTGATCATCAGCGTCTGTCATTCCGAACGAAGCGAAGGATCTTATGACCTTTTTCGAGTTGGTTGGGTCATGCAAAAACTTGACTAAGCCAGCCCCGCCTCATTCTACCCAAGGTCTCTTGTTGCGTTCGGAGAACCCCATCCGCAGTCGCTCGGCTCTAGCCGAGTGACTACCTAGCTCTAGGCCTCTGGCCGGTAGACTGCGAACCAATAGGGGGTCAGCCAACAATTTTTTCCCCAATCAAAACAGACTTGCTACCATCGGCCAGAGGCCTATCAAGCTATATCGTCACTCGGCTAAAGCCGAGCGACTGCGAGGGAATCATAAAAAAAGACGCTGTGAAATAATCACAGCGTCTTTTTACTTGTATTGTAACTCTGAATTAGAAATACGTTCCAATGGTCAGAATTGCGTTAGTCGTCTGATTTTTGATGCGTGCTGAGGCATAGGCACTTGCATCCGACAACACATAAGGAGAATAAGCTGTTGTTTGCTGGCCATGAAGAACCGTTCCATCAATATAAAAACCATTCGTTTTATAGCCTAATCCGCCAGAGAAAATATAGCGGCTACGATCTAAGTTATTGAATTGGGTAGTTTGTTGATAAGGGTCCTGATAATAGCTTACACCAGCCCGCAAACTCAAACGATTCAGTCTATACTCTCCACCTAATTTCAGATTTACAACATTCCGATATGTATCCTTTATACTACGGGTATAAGTCCCATTTTCAAAACTTTCATCAGACTCTGAGGCATTTCCAGATAACTTCATACCCGTATAATTTACAAATTCGGCATCGGCAGAAATGAATCCATTTTTTCCAAAAAAGATACCAAGTCCTCCACTAACTTTCAGAGGAGTACGTAGTCGATATCTGGAATCTAATGGATACGTACTTAAGGTAGGAACACTGGTGATGTAACTGACCCCATTAAAATTCGACATTCCATATCCGGCGTTTTGTAACATTTGAGGTAAACTCCGATTGTAAAGATTATTATCAATATCCCGTGAATTATCAAATTCGGGGAACGTTCCATTGCTTCCCCCACTGACTTCAAACGGAATTTGCAAGTCGGTTCGTTGCGTTCGGGAGAGGGTTTCACTTACTCTGTACCATGTAGGTGTAGTCAAAGAAAGTCCTAACCGTACTACATCCGAAGGTCGATAGATCAACCCTGCCGATAAATTAAATCCATTGCCAGAAGTTGTTAAATCCGTAGTATTTGTAAATCCATGAATGGCTCCCAGGGGGGCGTTAGGTAAGGCAACAAAGGCCTCAGTCATGGTATTGCTATTCGTGTAATTGAATCGGCTTAACCCTAAACCTACCCCAACGTATAGTTGTTCATATAATTTGCTCCATATGAAAAACTCCATTGGTTGGTGTACCCGGTACTTACAGAAGAGAAACTTTGATCTGTTGGATTGATACGCTCTCCTGTAATCTGGTCACGTCCTGTTCCGTAATAAGGACTGCCATCTGCCGAACTGGGGTCAATCAGCAAACCATAATAGTACATGGAAGTAGGGTAATTAAATTCTGGTCCGTAAAGATTCAGATCTGTTTTAAATGCGTTGGAAGTCACTCCCCCCTTAGCTTCATTATTAGCTGTTTCGGCAAACGCATCTGCCATTGAGCTAACATTATTTCTACCTCCAAACCGAGTATTATTTTTAAAAATATTCTGGCGTGAATAACTAGCTCCAAAGGCTCCTCCCTGCCACCCTCCTGATTGCACAGGATTCCGGTTTTTGCGGCAAAAACTACTCCAAAATTTCCCAGAGCAAATTGGTTGGCATTAGCATTTTGAGTACTGTTAATATACTGTGACGAATTATTACGCTGGCTAAACATAGGGGATATACTCAGTTCCGAGCGGGTATAAAACCCCAGACCCGCCGGGTTGCCACTAATGTTACTAACATCCGCACCAATAGCCGTATGAGTACCTCCCATCGCCTGCATGCGAGCCGAGCCCTGTGGGTTAGTCTGAGAAAAAAGACGGGACAATGATTCATAACTATTGTCCTGTGCCATTGCTGCCTGTGATACTACTAACAAAGCAGCGACATAGAGAAGACGTTTCATGGTCAATATATAGGCTCGATCAAAATATAAAATAGCTTACGGAAAAAGCAGTGCCAGATATACTCCAGGCCAACTACACGGTTAAATAACGAAAACCCCGTCAATTCTGTTGAATTAACGGGGTTTAATGTGCGTTAAAGTTTGTTAAGCGAATTATCTCGGACCACGGGAACGAGCTCCTCCGCCACCACCACTGTTCATGGAAGGAGCTGGAGCTGAGTAACTCCGGGAAGGAGCTGAGTTATTCCAAGAATTGGAGTTATTGTTATTCCAGCTATTCGAACGGCTATTATTGTCGTTATTCCAGCTACGTGAGTAGGTGTTGTTCTGACGATCTACCGTTCCGTTTCCACTTCGGTAAGTGTTGCTATTTGGATTATAAGAATCAGAATAGGACGACGTCTCGCGTCGAGGACGGGAATAGTAGCTGTTGTTACTAGCAGAAGAATTATTATAAGAGCTTCTACCTCCACGATCAGTTGACGTACCACCTACAGTAGAATTTCTAAAATCTCCATTATAGGCCGATTGAGAGCGATTATAACCCGCTGCTCTTGGACGACTGTAAGAGCTATTACCATTATCAATAGGTTGCGTTATGACTGTTCCGCCGCCATAATAACCTCCTCCATAATAAGGATAACCCAGGCCACCATAGCCCCAGCCACCGTAGTAAGGGCTACCCCATCCACCATAGCCAAAGCCATAGGGATTGTAAGCCCAGCTACTGCCATACCAGGGATCATACAGGCTGCCCCAGTAACCTCCACCCATGCCCCACATACTCCAGGGACGGTAGAAGCTGCTGCCAATGCCTAGACCAATCGAAAGGCCGGGGCCGAAACCACCAAAGCCATTGTACAGCCCACCGTAATAAGGCGAGCCAAACATGCTGTAGCTATTCCAGGAATTCCATCCATATGGATTCCAGTTCCCAAAGCCTGAGTTATAGGCGTAGTTGTTATTGTAATTATTATAGCCGTACAGATTGTCGTATACGCCGTTTCCTGCGTAATGACGATTGTTATATTTATCGGCCAGTGTCTGGTTGTAATATTCGTTCCCCGCGAGGTTCTCCCCTTTGGTCTGATCTTCTACAACGTCATTTTGTTTATTACTATAGGCCATGGCCCGGACATCCGAAGAAGAAGAATAAAGGTCGTCATACACGAAGGAACGTTGGGTAGATGGACTACATCCCCAAACACCCGCCAGAAGGGCTACCGCCAGGTATTTTGAAACATTCCTCATTTTCATGATCTTATGGGTTTTGAAGTTAATTTTTACCTTCAATGTGACAGTATTCGTTGCGACTGTTACAAACTTAATGCTAAAACGTATCTTTGCAATCCTCTAAAAAGACTTTAACTTTTATTAACGACAATTTTAACATTTGACTTCGTTAGCATTGATTTCACTTAGTTACCGATTGACAATCAATCTACTAAGTTTAATTAACTAACAGTCAATTTCTCAGAAAAATTCCATGAGCAAAGGCATTACATCCCGCAATGAAGATTACTCCGAGTGGTACCTTGACTTGGTCAAACGGGCCGATCTCGCTGAAAACTCTGCGGTACGGGGCTGCATGGTCATTAAACCCTATGGTTATTCCATTTGGGAAAAAATGCAGCGGGCTCTCGACGACAAGTTCAAAGAAACTGGACACGTTAATGCGTACTTCCCGCTGTTTATTCCTAAATCTTACTTATCAAAAGAAGCGAGCCACGTCGAAGGCTTCGCCAAGGAATGTGCGGTTGTTACCCATTACCGTCTGAAGAATGCCCCGGATGGTTCGGGAGTAATCGTTGATCCAGAGGCTAAACTGGAAGAAGAACTCATTGTTCGTCCTACTTCTGAAACAGTGATCTGGAGTACTTATAAAAACTGGGTGCAGTCGTACCGTGACCTGCCATTGCTGATTAACCAGTGGGCCAACGTTGTTCGCTGGGAAATGCGTACGCGTCTGTTCCTTCGCACGGCAGAGTTTCTCTGGCAGGAAGGCCACACCGCTCACGCTACTTCAGAGGAAGCCGTAGCAGAAGCGGAACAAATGCTGGAAGTGTATGCCAAATTTGCGGAAGAATGGCTGGCTCTGCCCGTGATTCGCGGGGTCAAAACGCCGAACGAGCGTTTTGCCGGAGCCGTGGAGACGTACTGTATCGAGGCCATGATGCAGGATGGAAAAGCTCTTCAGGCGGGAACTTCGCACTTCCTGGGTCAGAATTTTGCGAAAGCGTTTGACGTGCAGTTCCTCGGGAAAGATAATAAACTCGAATACGTATGGGGAACAAGCTGGGGCGTTTCTACGCGTCTGATGGGTGCGTTGATTATGGCTCACTCGGATGATCAGGGTTTGGTATTACCTCCCAAACTGGCTCCAATTCAGGTGGTTATTGTTCCTATTTTCCGGAATGATGAGCAATTGAATGCTATCTATGATCGTCTGGAACCCATCATCAAAGAACTGAAAGCCAAAGGCATTTCGGTGAAATTTGATGATTCCTCTGCGGAAAAACCAGGCTGGAAATTTGCTGAATATGAGCTTCGCGGCGTACCCGTTCGGATGGCCATTGGGGCTCGTGATCTCGAAAATGGAACGACGGAATTAGCTCGTCGCGACACCAAGGAGAAACAGGTGGTTGCCATTGACGGCATCGTTGAAACCATCCAGAACTTACTGGAGGACATTCAGCAAAACATCTATAACAAAGCTCTGAAATTCAGAGAAGAAAACACGTTCAAAGTCGATACCTGGGAAGAATTCCAGGAGAAAATCGAACAGGGCGGATTCCTGCTGGCTCACTGGGACGAAACCTCAGAAACCGAAGATCAGATCAAGGATGCAACGAAAGCAACCATCCGTTGTATCCCTCTGGATTCCCCCGAAGAAGAAGGCGTTTGTATCTTCTCGGGTAAACCTTCCAAGCGTCGCGTCATCTTCGCCAGAGCGTACTAGTTTACCGTTTTCTATGGTTAGTTTTCAGTTGTTATGAAAACTAATATTTCAATAGCCTCTGTACATGGCAGAGGCTATTTTTGTTTTAGAACTCTAAACACTTGTTCTATGAAATGGGCTTTTTTGTCTTTAGTCCTGTTGCCCTCATTTTCGCTACACGCCACCGTAACACCGAATAGTTTGTTCAGCGATCATTTGGTATTACAACGCGGCGTTGAGGTGCCCATTTGGGGAACCGCTACTTCCGATGAATCGGTCACGGTAAGAGTTGCCGGACAAAGCATTCGGACACAGGCGAAAGACGGCAAATGGATGGTAAAACTCAAACCCTTACCCGTCGGTGGGCCTTATACCATGACCATTCAGGGCTCTAACCTGATCACTATTTCAGACTTACTCGTAGGCGACGTCTGGATTGCCAGCGGGCAGTCCAACATGGAGCGGCAACTAGGCCCGCGTGAAGGGCAGAAGCTGATTGATAACTGGGAAAAAGAACGCGACGCGGCTCATTACCCGCAAATTCGGCAATATGCCCTAACCAAAAATTACGCCCCGGCTCCGGTTTATGACACCTACCACGAGTGGGTCGTTTGCTCGCCCAAAACCGTGAGCGATTTTACTGCCGTGGGCTACTTCTTTGCCCGTGACTTATACAAGACCTATCAGGTACCCATCGGTATTATTCTGACGGCTTACGGCGGTTCTCCGGCTCAAAACTGGATGAGCCGGGAAGCCCTGGAAGCTACGCCCGAACTGAAAAAGCTGGTAGAAGCCTACGATAAATCGTTGCAATACGAGCCTAATACCGTTAGTTCATTGAATAAAAAAATGGAACTCCTCTGGGCTAAATACCGGACTGATTCTTTACAGGCGGTTCAGGAGCAAAAGTCCTTACCCAAACGCCCCGTACAGCCTTACCATACGCAGCAGGGATCTTACGTCAGCGGTTTATATAACGGAATGCTCAAGCCGCTGATTCCTTATGCAATCAAAGGGGTAATCTGGTATCAGGGTGAAAATAATGCTCATCAGTCGAAGTTATATCAGACCATGTTCCCGACCCTGATTGCCCAATGGCGATCGGAATGGCAGCAGGGGGATTTTCCTTTTTTATTCGTCCAAATTGCTCCATTTAAGATGATGCCACCCGAGATTCGGGAAGCCCAGTTGATTAGTTTAAAAAAGACGAAAAATACGGCGATGGTCGTGACTACCGACTGTGGTGACGCAAACGATATTCATCCTACGAATAAAAAGCCCGTAGGTGAGCGATTGAGCCGGGCAGCCAAGGTGTTGGCTTATGGTGAAAAAATGGAATACTCCGGCCCGATTTATGAGTCCATGCGAGTAAAAGGGAATCTGGTTATCCTTAAATTCAGTCACACAGGCAGGGGACTAATAACCCCTGATACCGCGTTGAAAGGATTTACCATCGCTGGAGCCGATCAGAAGTTCGTGCCGGCTCAGGCCCGAATCAAGGGAAAGACAGTACTTGTTTTCAGTGAAAGAGTACCCAATCCTGTTGCCGTTCGCTACGGCTGGACGCAAGTGCCTGATGTGAATCTCTACAACAAAGAAGGGTTACCTGCTTCACCCTTTCGGACGGATGGATGAAACGAATGAAATCGTTTTCACCAAAAGGGTATCTATCCGTTTATTTTCTCTGTGTTACTTAACTATTGCTTAGCATCTCTGAAACTATCAATCGTAAAACTAAATCTTTACCTATCACAGCCTTATGTTTCAAAAGTTACTCACCTTTTCCCTGCTGGTCACTAGTTCGCTGATTAGTTATGGACAATCCGAAAAACTCTGGTACAAAGCCCCCGCCGAAATATGGACAGAAGCCTTGCCCGTGGGTAATGGACGAATCGGCGGTATGATTTTCGGTCGCCCCGAGCAGGAACTTATTCAATTAAATGAGTCTACGCTTTGGTCAGGCGGGCCTGTTCAGCCGGGTGTCAATCCGCAGGCAGCCTCATACTTACCGCAGGTTCGGGAAGCACTGGCGGCGGAAGATTACCCCAAAGCAGTGGCTTTGCTCAAGAAAATGCAGGGTCATTATACCCAGAGCTATATGCCCATAGGTGATCTGAAGATTATTCAATCGGTATCTTCCCCCCAGAATTATTACCGCGATCTGGATATTAATCAGGCCTTGGCCACTACCCGTTTTACGAGTAACGGGGTTACGTATACCCGTGAGATCTTTACTTCTGCTCCCGATCAGGTCATGGTTATTCGGCTAAAAGCCAGCAAGCCGGGGGCTCTTTCTTTTGATGTTCAGAGCAGTAGCCCATTGCGGTTTAGTAAAAGTTCCAGAGGCACGAACGAACTGGTTATCCATGGAAAAGCTCCTGCTCAGGTAGACCCTAACTACTATAACTCGCCTTCACGCAAACCCATCATTTACGAAGACGCTTCGGGTTGTAAGGGCATGCGATTTCAGTTTCAGGTTCGAGCCCTTACGAAAACAGGTCAGGTTCAGGCGGATACGGCTGGAATTCATGTCAAAAACGCCAGTGAAGTGGTGTTGTTAGTATCCACCGCGACGAGTTTCAACGGGTTTGACAAATGCCCCGACAGCGAAGGTAAAGACGAAAAAAAGTTAGCTGATACTTACCTGAATCAGGCCGCTTCTAAAGCTTATGAAACGTTACTCGCCCGCCATATTGCTGATTATCAGAAGTACTACAAACGGGTTACCTTTCAGCTAAACGATTCGAATACACCTTCTACTTTAGCTTCCAACGAGCGACTGGATGCCTATTCTCAGGGAGCGAAAGATCCTTCCCTGGAAACGCTTTACTTTAATTACGGTCGGTATTTGCTCATTTCCAGCTCTCGTCCGGGCGGTGCAGCGGCTAACTTGCAGGGCATCTGGAATCATCACATGCGGGCTCCCTGGAGTTCAAATTATACAATCAACATTAATACCCAGATGAACTACTGGCCGGCAGAGGTTACTAACCTTTCCGAGCTGCATCAGCCTTTATTTGAACTGACGAAAAACATTTCGAAGACGGGTGTTCAGACGGCCAAAGAATATTATAACCTGCCCGGCTGGGTGGCTCACCACAACTCCGATATCTGGGCAGCCTCTAACGCCGTGGGTGATGTGGGCGATGGCGATCCCATGTGGGCCAACTGGAACGAAGCCGCCGGCTGGCTTTCGCAGCATTTGTGGGAACATTACGCCTTTACCCGCGATAAAAAGTTCCTGAAAGAAACGGCATATCCGGTCATGAAAGGGGCCGCTACGTTTTTGTTAGGTTACCTGATCGAAGACAAAGACGGTTACCTCATCACATCGCCCTCCACTTCTCCCGAAAACTCATTCATTAATTCCGATGGGAAACGGGCTTATGTAACCGTCGGTTCGACGATGGATATGTCTATTATCTGGGATTTATTTACGAATCTCATTGAGCTTCGGAAACGCTGGGCACTGATGCAGAATTCCGAAAGGTATTAATTGAGAAAAAGAAGAAATTACTACCCCTGCACATTGGGCACAAAGGTAACTTGCAGGAATGGTACAAAGACTGGGAAGACGAAGATCCGCATCACCGTCACGTGTCGCACTTATTTGGCTTACACCCCGGTCGGCAGATTTCGCCCCTGGCTACCCCCGATTTTGCCAAGGCTGCCCGCACCTCGCTCGAGCTTCGCGGCGACGAAGGAACCGGCTGGAGTAAAGCCTGGAAAATTAACTTCTGGGCCCGACTGCTCGACGGTGACCATGCCTATTCGCTGATTCGTCAATTATTGCATTATACCCGCGAAAACGGCACCGCCTACCAACGCGGTGGCGGCACGTATCCTAACTTCTTTGATGCTCACCCCCCCTTCCAGATTGACGGTAACTTTGGTGGTACCGCTGGTATGACCGAAATGTTACTGCAAAGTCACCTGCACGAGCTGCATTTATTAGCCGCGTTACCCAAAGCCTGGTCTGAAGGCCGGGTAACGGGGTTGAAGGCTCGCGGCGGTTTTGAGGTAGATATGCGTTGGAAAGACGGCCAGTTACAATCGGGTCGCATCCTTTCGCTTCAGGGAGAGCCCTGTAAAGTAAGGACCGCTCATCCCATTCAGGTGAAAGGCGTTTCTGCCAAACCACAACAGGAAAACGGCTATTACCTGCTAACATTCCCAACCCAGAAAGGGAAGAGTTATGAGATTAGTGGTTTGAAGTAGTTATCGTTTGAGAAGTTTGATTCTGCTTGAGAAATCTGGCTTTGTTTGAACATCGTTTGAATGAGTAAGGGGTTTGAAGGTTGGAGTAATCATCCAACCTTCAAACCCTTTCAAGCTTTCTATCCCTTACCAAAGTCTCTTACAAAGAGAACTTTTCAGAAGCTGTCTAAAATTTATAATCAAAGACCTTATTGCGAATCAGGGCTTCTGCAGGCTTGAGGGATAACGGCAGGTGGAACCTGCCTTAGGGTAGGAACGAGATGGAAACTCACACTAGGGGGTAGCAGGCTTATTTCTTCCCTCTATCATCTCGAACGAAGAGAGAGACCTTCTGAGTAATGGGACGGGGCGGGGTTAGTCAAGTTACCGCATAACTCAACCAGCTCGACAAAGGTCATAAGATCCTTCGCTCCGCTCTGAATGACAGACGATTATGATGAGTGTTAATGTCTGCTTCAGGCATGTAATGACCTTACATACTAACCGTGTCCCCGGATTTCATCCGGGGAGGCAACATTCGTAAGGCTCCCTTTCACTCTCAACCACAGATTACACCCTAAACTCTTCCTCTAATCGTCCCCAGAAGTAGATAGAGGCTTACTACTTTTATTGAAACCTTATTTTTCAAACCAGATCAAATAATAGTCAAACCAAATCAACCTGCTCAAACTGTTTTCAAACCTTTCAAACGCCAAAATCCACCCCTGCTGGCTATCTTTTTTTAGGTGTTTTTACGTCATTACAATCACCCCAGAAATTATTAGAAGTTGATGAGAATCTTTTCTTTAGGAACCGCCAGATTTAGTTTTGTCGTTATGGTAAATGGCAAAGAATGTTAGTACGTCATTTCTGAGCCTGCTGAAGTTTTGTTTCCCATGTTTTTAGTACAACTACTACCCTCGCATTGATTCTTTAAAAATTATGACGATTCATGTATTAAATCACACAGTTCGTAAACTGGCCGAGCTGTTTTTCCCAGATAAGCTCACTCATTCTTCAACCAAACATCTCATTGAATCGGCAAAAGCTTATCAGGCAGAATCGCTGGAGGCTTTCATCGCGGATTTAACAGAAAAGGCCTTCACCGTTGATCTGGCTTTAGTAAAGCACGAAAAAACCGAAGACGATTTCTGGAAATGGAAAGAAGAAAGTGAACATCCTTTTGTCTTTTTCGAGAAAACGGAGGATGGTTATCGACCCATCATTGCCGGAAAAGATCTAAAAAAGGGGAAGCCTTACCATTTTTCGATTGAAGAATCGGGCGAACAAACCATTACCGGAGAAGGGATTAACCCCGTCAAAAACAAACATGGTAAAGTAGTCTTTCTCACGGCGTTTCCTATGCACCCGCTCACGAAAGAAGGCGGTAATAACGAAGAGGCCGAACACGTCAACCCCTGGCGACGCACCTTACAGCTCTTCAAAAACGAACGTCGGGATATTTATTACCTCTATCTTTACGCCATTGTTTCGGGTTTAATCGCCCTGAGCTTACCCCTGGGAAGTCAGGCTATTGTAGGTCTGATTCAGGGAGGATTGGTCTTTTCTTCCGTATACCTGCTAGCCGCTCTGGTTATTGTAGGAACCTTAATCACAGGTATCTTACAGATCGTTCAGGTTTCGATTGTGGAGGTTCTTCAGCAACGCATTTTTGCCAAAGCTGCTTTTGAATACGTCTATCGCATTCCCCGCATTAAGATTGAGTCGCTGAGCAAGTATTATGCTCCCGAGTTGATGAACCGCTTTTTCGATATCCTCACGATTCAAAAAGCCCTGCCGAAAGTACTGATTGATATTACAGGAGCCGTCATCCAGATTTCCTTCGGTTTGTTACTGCTCTTTGCGTATCACCCGATGTTCATCGTCTTCGGAGTAATGACCATTATCCTGATCTTCTTTATCTTTCGGGTGAATGCCAGTAAAGGTCTGGAGACCAGCCTTAACGAATCCAAGTACAAGTATAAAGTAGCTCAATGGCTGGAAGACATCGCCCGAACGCTGAATAGCTTTAAAGTGGTGGGAAAAACCAATCTTCCTTTACAGAAAATGGACGATCTGGTGAGTCGCTATCTGCTGTATCGTGAGAAGCACTTCAAAATCCTGCTCCGCATTTTCTACTACATGGTCGCCTTTAAAACGCTGGTCATCGCGGCTCTGCTGATTTTGGGTATCTTCCTGGTCGTAGATCGTCAGATTACGTTAGGACAATTTGTGGCTTCTGACATCATTATCGTCCTGATTGTAAGCTCCGTAGAAAAGTTAATTACCAGTATTGACACGATTTTTGACTTGGTCACAGCAACGGAGAAAATGAGTGCAGTAACGGACTTACCACTAGAAAGAACCGGGGGTATTAACGTTCCCATTCGTGATCAGGAATTTTCGATGCAGACGCACAATCTTTCCTATCGTTACCCCGATGGTAAACGAGCTATTCTCCAGGGCCTCAACCTTTCCATCAAAGCGGGTGAACGCATTGCCGTCACTGGTAAAAACGGCGGTGGGAAAAATACGCTGCTCCGGGTTTTAAGCGGTATTCTGAATGATTACGAAGGCAGTATTTCGGTAAATGGGTTTTCGTTGCGGGACATTCAATTAAATGATTTCCGCAACGCCGTGGCCAAAAACGTTTCCCACGAAGAAATTTTCGACGGTACTATTCTGGAAAACATTACCATGGGCCGGACAAACATTACCATAGAGGATGTTCGCTGGGTTATTGAAAGTCTGAATTTAACGGAAAAAATCAGTCAGTTACCCAATGGTCTGGACACTCAGATGCTGTCTTCGGGACAACGTTTCTCGGAAAGTTTCAACGCTAAGATTACCGTAGCCCGTTGCATCGTGGAGCGGCCTAAGTTGTTGATCTTCTCTGATTTTTACGGATTACTGGATCGGGAAGAAAAAATACAGCTCATCAAGTTTGTGTGCGATCCTTCTCATCCCTGGACATTCATTACCATTTCCCACGACCCTGAAATTCTGTCGGCTTGCGACCGGGTTTTAATTCTGGAAAATGGCAAAATTGTTAGTGACGGACCTTATTGATTTCCTAGCTCCCGTGTAGTTTACAGACCTGTTTGACACAGAAACTACCCACAGTCAATTATTCTATAAAGATGCTGAATATATCTCCCAAGCGAGTCGATCCAGATATGTCTGAGATCGAAATCAATTCACTAAAAACGCTTTCGACCCACCGGACGGGCCGCAAACTGGCCCGCTGGATTATTGGGATTCTACTCATTCTGTTCATTGTTCTGTTTATGCCCTGGCAGCAGAACATTAACGGTACGGGTACAGTGACGGCCCTTACCCCGCAGGATCGGCCTCAGACGGTGCAGAACATTATTGCCGGAAGGATCGAAAGATGGCACGTCCGGGAAGGTCAGGTTGTCCAGAAAGGCGATACCATTCTGACGCTTTCCGAGGTTAAGGATGAATACTTCGACCCGAATCTGCCCGAGCGATTAACGGAACAGGTTGGAGCTAAAGAAACGGCAGTAGACGGTTACGAAAGTAAAATTGACGCGGTTGACAATCAGTTAAGTGCCCTGCGAAATGCCCTGCGACTAAGTTTGGACAAAGCTCGAAACAAAGTATTGCAAGCCCAGGCGAAAGTGCAATCAGACAGCGTAGACGTGTTAAATGAGCAGATTCAGTTCCGAATCGCCGAAGTTCGTTTTGAACGTTTCCAGCAAGGGTACGCTCAGGGGCTTTTCTCGAAAACAGAACTCGAAACCCGTGAATTAAGCTTTCAGGGCTCGCGGGCTAAATTAGTTGCGGCCCAAAATAAACTGGCGATTTCCCGTCAGGATTTGATTAACTCCCGCATCGAATTGAACTCGATTAATGCAGATTATCAGAAAGAAATAGCCAAATCGCTTTCTGACCGTAGTTCGGCAGTTTCTTCCCTGGGCGATGGCCGCAAGGAGCTTTCAGAGTTACGGAATAAAGTAGCGAATGTCGGGGTTCGTCGTAATCAGTACGTATTACGAGCTCCTCAAAATGGTATTGTGGTTAAA
Source organism: Siphonobacter sp. SORGH_AS_0500 (assembly GCF_002838835.1). Taxonomy (GTDB): domain Bacteria; phylum Bacteroidota; class Bacteroidia; order Cytophagales; family Spirosomataceae; genus Siphonobacter. Next base: position 53,424 of record NZ_NHPP01000006.1, on the reverse strand, counting down.
ACTCTGAAAGCTGGGGTGGGCGAAACCATCAAAGAAGGCGAGCCGATTTGTACGCTGCAACCGCAGAACCCGCAAATGGCAGTAGAACTGTACGTAAAAGCCATGGACGTTCCGCTGATTCAGAAAAACCGGGAAGTGCGGATTCGTTTTGACGGCTGGCCCGCTCTGCAATTCTCGGGTTGGCCCTCGGTCAGCGTGGGTACGTTTGGTGGTCGCGTCGTGGTTATTGACCAGGTGAACTCTCCCAATGGTGAATACCGGATTCTGGTAACACCCAAGCTGGAAGAACGTCGGGATCACCCCTGGCCTAAGCAGTTACGTTTAGGCTCAGGTGTATACGGCTGGGTTATGCTGGATAGCGTTCCGGTATGGTATGAAATCTGGCGTCAGTTGAATGGCTTCCCACCTAGCCTGAAAGAAGAACCGAAAGGAGACTACGAAGGGAAGGGAGGTAAAAAATGATGAATTCAGGCTTCCGTTTTCGGTGTTCAGTGTTCAGTTACTGGAAGTTTTTCCGAAAGCTATTTTTTCTTTTGATCCTGATGGGAAGTTACAGTTTTGCTTCTGCTCAGGATTCGGTTCGGATTTTTACCTTTTCGGATTATGCGGATTTGATCGTTAAAAACCATCCCGTGATCAAACAATCCGAGCTGATTCCGGCGGATGCCCGTACGGAATTGATGCAGGCTCGGGGGATGTTCGATCCTAAACTGGCTTCGGATTTTAGTCGAAAAGAATATAAGGACCGGGAGTATTACAACCACTGGGAAAACTCGCTGAAGATCCCAACCTGGCCGGGTATTGACCTGAAGGCCGGTTTTGATCGAAATACGGGTCCGTACATTAACCCTCAGTATCGCACACCCGACGCGGGTTTAGTATACGCGGGTCTGAGCGTTCCGCTGGCCCAGGGGTTACTGATTGATGCCCGCCGTTCTACCCTTCGACAAGCCCGATTATTACAGGATATTGCCGAAGCTGATCGTCGGAAATTGGTTATCAAGATCATGTACGATGCCGCCAAAACTTACTGGGACTGGTACTTTGCGTATCAGCAATTTCGATTTACTTCGGAAGGGTTAGACCTGGCTCAGGTTCGGTTTACGGCGGTGAAGCAACGCGTAGAAATCGGTGATTTGGCTCCGATTGATTCCGTACAGGCTAAAATTACGGTTCAGGAACGGCAGGCATCCTATCAGGAGGCTCTCATGGAATTTCAGAACACGCGGCTGGGCATTTCCAATAACCTCTGGACAGCAAACGACGAACCCGCCGAGCTACCCGAGAACGCGATTCCGGGCGGTGTTACCTTACCCGAACCAACCGAAGAACAGTTGAATAACTTACTGACCCGGGCCAATCAACAACACCCGGAGCTAATTAAATTCAATTTCAAGTTACAGCAACTGGACATTGAGCGACGGTTTCGGCAGAACCAGTTACTACCTGTCGTTAATGTGAGTTATAACTTCATTCGTGAGCCAGTTAATATGGGTTCGTACGATGCGGGCTGGTGGATGACCAACAATTACAAAGTTGGAGCCGAAGTTAGTTTCCCACTGTTTCTGAGAAAAGAACGCGGGAAACTTCAGCAGGTTCGTATCAAGCAACAGGACCTTCGTTTTGATCAGCAACAAACCCAGCGAACCATTGCTACTACGGTACGTCAGGTCTTTAATCAGGCCCGATCCTATCAGCAACAGGCTGAATTTCAGCGATTGGCTACCGAAAATCAGGCGGTTTTGGTGCGAGCAGAACAGCAGAAATTTACTATTGGGGAGAGTACCCTATTCCTGGTAAACACGCAGGAAACGAAATTGATCGACATGCTAATCAAGACGGAATCGCTACGAACCAAATACGCCAAAGCCTGGGCTAACAGCCTGTATGCCGCCGGTAGTAACCCTCAATAAGCCCATTTTAGTAAAGTTCGAAGCTTAACATCTCCTTAAAACCGGATGGTTTTGAAACTAATTTGCTTATTTTTGGTATTTAATTTCGACGAACACTAAACAACCAAAGGTTTTAGTGTCTAATTTTATAACTAGAACTTATTCACTAAAAACGACCATCATTATGTTTGGAATGGGAGGACCCGAAGTTGCACTTATTGCTGTAGCCTTCGTACTGTTATTTGGAGCCAAGAAAATTCCTGAACTGGCTCGGGGACTAGGAAAAGGAATCCGCGAGTTCAAAGACGCTTCTCGCGAGATCAGAGAGAACATCGAAAATCCAGGGAAAGAGTAATTGCTCTCCTAACCATATAAAAGTCAGCTTCACGATTGGAGCTGACTTTTTTGGTTTTGGTGGATTGCAAATCCACCACAGACGGCTTTCGGATTATAAATCCGAAAGAGCACTTATAGTAACCCATGTAGAGATGCGACTTCATCGCGTCTGGCTGGGAAATGGTAATTTATCACCAGTGGTACAAATCGCCTCCTACCCAAATTGTTCCGAATATGAAATGCCAGACGTCACATCAAAACAGTTTAGGGGGCTAATGACTATTAACTAAAGCACCTGCAAAGCCTAGGACAGGAAAGCAAGTGCTACTCAGCAGGCTTGATACCCCCAGAATTTACAGATGTTTTTTGATAACATCTGTAATAAAAGCTTAATTCTCAAAATTTTTGATAGATAACATATCCTTTATTCACTTTCAATATATATGTCGTAAATATCATCTTCATAATTAAGCCCACTAATATTATGAGCTTCAAGGGCATCTATTAAACGATTTGATATGTATATTTTACTAGTTAAAAATTGAGTGACCCATAAATCCAACTGGTTATTAAAATTTTTATTAAGTATTAAATCATTAACTAATACCGCAGATCCAGTTTCATTGTATATACTAATATAATCTTCGTAATTTTTTATGTCACTTTTTTTGTAATTAGTAAATCCTTTTGAAATTAAATACTTAAAATTATAACTGCATTTCTGGAAATTAACAGTATGTTCTCCTGTTTCAAGATTAAAACATAGCCACTTATAGCCCGATATGATTTCTCCATTTTTATTGAGTGTTATATCAAAATAATTATGATCTGGTAAATTGAAATCATTTAAAATATTTATTACTCTTTCACTCACTATAAGTCCTCTTCTTAAGCCTGCGATATATAAAATATCTGTTTTTCTAGCACTATTGTACAATTGTATATTACGGAGTTGTTGTCCATATTCTTTCCAAGAGGCCCATTTTTTCCATATATCTAGTGGCCATCTGTCATTGTAAATAAATAAGTCTTTGTACAAAGGATGATTGCTATAAAATTCTTCATCTAGGAACCCTTGCCCAGCTCCGTGTTTTACACCTACAATTTTAGGATCAACCTCATTCCTAAGTGTTTTGTATGTATTCATAATTTTGTTTATTCGAAAGATTAATTCTTAAATCATTCCAATTATTAGGCTCTTAATCGTCACTTGAAACGCTGGATAAAAGCAATTTGTAACTGACGTTATTATAAGTGAATAATTTATATTGATTACAAAAAATAAACTAGAATAATCCACAAAGTACTAAAGATAGGGGTTTCTGGATCATGAAAATATTAACTCAGTAGAACTATATCCTAAAAATTCTGATCGTCTTTTGTCTCTTTCGGGTGAAATAGCTTCGTATCCTGTTATCCTATTAGCTTCCATCTTTTTTAAGAGCCTATCAGAAATATAGTTTTTAGACCCTAAAAATTGCATCCCGAATAGGTCTAATTCTTGGTCAAAGTTTTGATTAAAGACTAGTTTTGAAACGCCTACGGCACTACCGGTTTCATAAAACACATTCATGTATTCTTGATAAGTTTGAATATTAACCGCAAAATTTTCACCAAAGTTGCGTTTATGGTAACGCAAATCATATTCGCACTTAGCAAAGTCTACAGTTTGTTCGCCTATGTCCATGTCATAGACAAACCACCAATAGCCATCTACAATTTTTTCTTTTTGTATAAAGGTCGTTTGTAAGAATTTATGATTTTGTGGTAAATGGCTACTCTCTAAGATTTCACGTAGTTGATTATTAACAGCAAAACCTCGCATTGAAAAATCAATATAGTCCGTATGCTTTGCTTTCTTTTCCATGAACACCTTGTATAAAGGTTGAGCATATTTTGTAATTTCTGCCCAAGGTTTCCACCAGTCTTTTCCAGCTAATTCTGTTTCATGAAAAATAGATTTGTACCATTGGTTTCTTTCTAAAAAATCACCAACTTCAATATGTACTTGACCAGCCCCATCTGTAACTCCTACTATTTTAGGGTCTACAGTATTAGTTAAACGATAATATATCATTTAAAAATTATTTAATGTTATATATATACAATAGGGCATTAGTTATTAAAAGTTATAGAAACATTGCGTTCCAATAGCACCGCCTTATATTCAAGAAATAGATAGTCATCTACTAAAATATACCTACAGCTATCGTTATACAAATGTTCCTTATTGTTAGTTATGAACTAACGCTCTTTCGGATTTGTAATCAGAAAGCTATCTGTAAAGGATTTATAATCCAAGATAGAAATAGAGCTTCTAATCAACAATAACGTCAATTAAGCCTAGTTTCCGAGCATAATTTCGTGCAGAACTATACAAGTATTCGTCTGGATGCTCAACAATTCCAGCTCTTACAGGATTATCATGCAGCTAAGTTAGCTTTTGTTGGTAAAATTCAGGGGTAAGAATCTCTTTAGCTTCACTTCCATCCTGACAGAATTTATAAATTTTATTTTTAGGTTCATATTTTCCTGCATATTCAAAGCGATACAATAACCAGTTCCGACGACTCTCCCGTTCCAACTGTACTGCTTCTACTATCTTTTTAGAGGTATACTTCTTAAAATCTCGTAAGATGTCAGACATCGTTATTTCTCTATTTCTTGCAGAAGCCATTAGATGTAAATGATTTGTCATTAATACCCAGCCGTAAATTTCCAATCCTTTCGCTTGCTGACAGTACTTAAGAGCATTTACAATAATGTCCTTATAAACAGGTCTGGTAAATACATCTACCCAATCTACAACTGTCATCGTCATGAAATAGGTATATCCTTCGTGAATTCTGTTCTTTAAACCCATGGGTTGCTCCTTGTGATAAATTTAAATTTGAAAGAGCATCATTTGAGCGAATTTTAAAAACCGTTTGATAATCATTTGTATGTTATGGCTTGCAAATCCATAACAGCATGCGTCAGCTTCAATCGTGGAGCTGACTTTTTTGGTTTTGGTGGATTGTAAATCCACAACAGATGGCTTTCGGATTGTAAATCCGAAAGAGCATCTTAGTTGAATGGATAGTGGTCAAAAGCAGGTTTTCTCCATAGAACTTATGCAAAATAGCATTCGATGGTCGATGATGCTTTGCTACAAACCAACAGTAGTTGTGGATTGCAAATCCACAACAGATGGCTTTCGGATTATAAATCCGAAAGAGCATCTGGACGCGACTTCATCGCGTCTCAACGCAGAAGGGCTGGAATTATAGCGATCTGCCTTGAATTGGTAATCCAACATTATCTCACGCTAGCCAAACCTTTTTGGCCCATAACGCACCACAGTTTGCGGTATCTTCTATTTTTGTGCTTTCTATCTCTGTACGCATGAAATCCACGCTTAGCAAGTTACTCCCTCATTTACTCGCCGTTCTGGTTCTGTTTGTACTGGCTGCTCTCTATGCCTCGCCTAGTCTTCAGGGCAAAGTTCTGGGCATGCACGATATTCAGCAGGCTCAGGCCGGAGCTCAGGAACTCAACGAATTCCACAAAGCCACGGGCCGCTGGGCTCTCTGGACCAACTCCATGTTCAGCGGAATGCCTGCCTACATGGTTGCAGGCGATTACCCGTATACATTCGTCGGTAAAACCGTTTCCATTGCTCTATCCATCATTCCAGAAGCCATTCGGATCATTTTCCTGATGATGCTGGGCATGTACATCTTACTGACTACCATGGGCGTTCGTCGCTGGCTGGCAGTGGTGGGAGCTCTAGCTTTCGCCTTCGGTTCGTACAACATGATCTTCATTAAGGCCGGTCACGTTTCTAAAATGTACGCACTGGCTTACATGCCGGGAATTCTGGCTGGGGTGATGCTGGCCCTTCGTGAACGTTACTGGATTGGTGGAGCCGTTACCGCTCTATTTGTCTGTCTCGAACTAGCCGCTAACCACTTACAAATCACGTATTACTTCGCTCTGGCTCTGGTTCCGTATATCATTATGGAGACCATCGTGCAGATCAAGGAGGGTCGTCTGAAAAATCTCATTACGGCGGGTGTGGTTCTGGCCATTGCTGCCGCTGTGGGCGTAGGCAGTTATGGCGGTCGTTTAATGGTTACGCTGGATTATACGAAGGAAACCACTCGGGGTACCTCTGAGCTTTCACTGCCCAAACCCGCCGCTCCCGGAGCTGCCGCTGCTGCAAATACCCAAAATGGGCTGGATTATAACTATGCTTTTGAATACAGTTACGGGATTGGTGAAACGTTAACGCTGCTAATTCCCCGCGTCTACGGTGGTGCTTCGGCGGAGCCGCTTACCACGGATTCCGAGATTTACAAAATCATGACCCAACGCGGCATGGATCCTGCTCAGGCCAAGCAAATTGTAGAGAATGGATTTTATACCTATTGGGGAGGATTACCCATCAACGGTGGACCCGCCTACGCCGGAGCCGTAGTGCTTTTCCTCTTCGTATTAGGTTTGTTCATCGTCAATACCCGCGTGAAATGGTGGATTGCCGGAGCTACAATTTTAATGCTCTTCATTGCCTGGGGCAGTAATTTTTCTGCCTTTGGTAACTTCATGTTCGATCACTTCCCGCTCTATAATAAGTTCCGGGCGGTTACCATGACGTTAAGTATCGTTCAGTTTTTAGTGGCGTTACTCGCCGTTTTAGCGGTACAAACCCTGATTGACCGTAAACCCACCTTTGCTGAACTCCGTCCTGCTTTGCTTGCCAGTGTGGCCCTGACGGGTGGTTTGGCTTTGTTGGTATGGTTGCTTGGGCCTTCCATCATGGAGTTACGCAAGCCAAACGAAAGCGTACAGTTAGGTCAGATGTTCGGTGATCCTGCTTTCGGTACGGAAGTTCTACGAGCTCTGGTCGAAGATCGGGGTTCTTTATTACGTTCGGATTCCCTCCGCACGCTGATTTTTGTACTGATTGCGGCGGCTCTGGTCTGGTTATACGTAACGAACAAGATCAAGGAAACTATTCTGATCGTTGGTCTGGGCGTGATTGCTTACTTCGATTTGTTCTTCGTTGACAAGCGTTACTTTAATAACAAAGATTTCTCCAGCAAAAGCGAAGCTCAGGCCCGTATTACTCCTACTCCGGTAGACGAGCAAATTCTTCAGGATAAAGGGCTGAGTTACCGGGTACTGGATAATCGGGGTTACTTCATGAGCGATGCGAGTGTATCCTATTTCCATAAATCACTCGGGGGTTACCACGCCGCCAAGCTGAAGCGTTATTCGGAGCTAATGGAGTACGCTTTGCCGAAAAACTTTATGGGTGTGATTAACATGCTCAATGCCAAGTATGTGATTCAACGCGATCCGCAAACGAATCAGGATGTGGTTCAGCAAAACCCGGAAGCGTTGGGGAATGCCTGGTTCGTTCAGAATTACCGACTCGTGCCTAATGCCAACGAAGAAATGAAGGCAATGGAAACGCTTAATCCAAAACAGACAGCGGTCATTGATCAACGTTACGCAGACGACTTGAAAGGATTAACCTCCATCCAGTCGGATTCTACCAATTCGATTAAACTGGTTGCTTACGAACCTGATCGGATGAAATACGAGAGCAAGGCGGGCAGTGAACAACTGGCCGTTTTCTCGGAAATTTTCTATAAAGGTAATACCGACTGGAAATCGTTTATCGATGGTAAAGAAGTTCCTCACATTCGGGTTGATTATCTGTTGCGAGGCTTACGCGTTCCGGCGGGTACCCATACCATTGAGTTCAAATTCGATCCTCCCGTCTGGAAAAAAGGCATGACCATCGACCTGATTTCCAACATTGCCCTGATTTTATTAGTGATTGCGGGCGTGGTCATTGAAGTTCGTAAACGATAATCCATCGAATGTTCGCTTGAAAATGGCTGGTGCATGCATCAGCCATTTTCCATTTAGTTAACCCGTATGCTTATTACCCTGCTCCTCTGGCTATACATGTCCATCCTCTGCCTCGCGGCTGGTGATTTAGTATGGCTAGCCTTCCAACGTTTGGGACGTTCTCCTCAGGAGTTACCACTCCCCGCTCTAGCCTTCATCGGTTGGGCCGGATTAACCAATGTATTAGGTTATTTCTGGCTCTTCAGTGCGATTGGAATGGAGGTTCATGCAGGGCTTTTTATCGCATTAATGGGCTGGTTAATCCATCGACGTTCGTATTGGAGCACTCGAATACAGACGATTACTTTGCCTAAATCACTTTATTTCTGGGGAGCCTTTCTCCTAGGCTTTCTGGTCATTCTTACCCGTACTACGCACCTGCCACGAGTGGCCGATACGGGGGGGTACCATGCTCCGATGATTCGATGGATTTCGGAATATGCCGTCGTCCCCGGACTGGCAAACGTTAATTATCGCTTTGGATTTAATAACGCCTCCTTTCTGACGGAAGCCTTTTTCAGTCTTCGTTTTCTTACCGGAGAATCGTATCACGTGCTGAATGGTTGGCTGATGCTGGTACTTTTCGGGTGGGGATTGAAGTCCCTTCTTCACAAACCCCAGCGAATGAGCGACTGGCTGATACTAGGAATGGGGGTTCTCTTTCTCTGGCATGCTCACTGGCGGCTGGCCTCGCCCAGTCCCGATCATCCCGCTCAGATTCTCGTCGGACTCGTCTTTTATTTGATGACCCGGCAAGTAGAAGGCTCTGGTGCATCGTCCGAACGCCTGTTGATCGTATGGTTAACGCTGCTGGCCTTTACCATAAAAATGAGCACGCTTATGGCCTTGCTGGTTCCGGTCGTCCTATTTGTTGATTGCTTTCGAAAAAGGAGTTACCGTCAGGCTAGCTTACTGGTCGTGGTCGGACTTATTCCGCTTCTCTGGTGGCTGGGAGCCAATCTGATTTTAACGGGCTATATTCTTTTCCCTACCACTTCACCATTAATCGACTGGTTTTCTTTTGACTGGAAAGTCCCAACTTCCGTTATTGAGCAAGGCTTAATTAATCTTTCTGGCGGAACCAAATTGAGTCCGGTCAACGGTTTATTTGATTTTAGCTGGATACCTCACTGGTTCGCTTCGCAGTTACTCCCCGATCAGGTATTACTTATTTTTCTCTTTGGCTGGCCGCTGGCGGCAATGATCCAGTGGAAGCGGATGGTGCAGTTTCTCATGCAATATCCTAACTGGTTCTGGTTATTATTGATGTCTTTTGCGGGAGTAATTTTCTGGTTTATTAATGCTCCAGAATTCCGGTTCGGAATGGGCTTTATCGTTGCCGCCTTGCTGATTGGGTATGCTCCTTTTCGCAGACCCGTTCCCACGCTGTTCAGTTTGGGAGCAGTTGGATTCCTTAGCCTTGCCTTAGTATATGCTTCCTTTAAACGGCAGTCTCCCCCCCTAATAACTCCTGATTCTTACCCAGAGGCTTCCGTAACGGTTTACCCCTTGCCTCCGCTTCAACTATACGTAGCCAACGACGACCCGCGAGTAGTGCATGGCATCAAAGGGTATTGGAGTAACTGTCAGGATGCGGATTTACCCTGTAGTCCTTACTATAATCCGGCGTTGAGTATGAGAGGAGCAACCCTTCAGGATGGGTTTAAAATTCAACCCTAACTCCGTAGAGACTCGACTTCATCGTGGCTGGGTAAATAGTTAATAGTTTTTAGTTGTTGGTTAATAGATTAATATTCCGTGTTTTTCCCTCCCTGGCTGGTGTCTTCACCAACCAGGGAGGAAAGAATTTAAGAGGCTTTGCTACCATTAAATTTCAATGCTTAAGAGGCCATTTTGTTACTATCTAAATTATTCTCATTTCCCGGCCAGACGCGATGAAGTCGCGTCTCTACGTTTCCCTCCCTGGCTGGTGAGGACACTAACCCTAGCGGAGAGGCTAGTGTTTCCACTAGCCTCTATTACTTACTACTTCAATTACCCTACTTCTTGGTCACAATTAATTCTACCCGGCGGTTTTGTCTTCGTTGCTGATCATTAGTTGAGTTTACCAACGGTTTTGTATCGCCAAAACCCTGCGTTTCAATACGGCTGGCTTCAATTCCATTGTTAACTAAATATTGCTTCACCGTTGTGACCCGATCAATCGACAGCTTCATGTTTGCTTTAGAATCTCCAATGGCATCCGTGTGGCCTTCCAAACGTATCTCTACCGTTGGATTTGCTTTCAGCCATTCTACTACCTGCGTTAGCCCTTCAATGGATTCGGGTAACAGGTCCGCTTTTCCGGTTTCAAAAAGAATGTTTTTCAGTTCAACCTTTGCCCCTACTTCAGCCTTCAATTCTTCCGCCGGGGCTTCTTTAGGAGTAGGCTCAACGGGCGGTGGAGTCACTTCAGCCGCTGCGGGTTTAGCCCCCGTGGCTCTTAGGTAAAAATCCTTCTCAACCGCATTTTCCTTGACAGTTACCGTCGCCGTAGCAGGCTCATAACCCGGAGCAATGACGGTTACCTGATACGTAGCGGGCTTCACATTTTTTCGGTAAACGCCTGTGCTACTGATGGTTTTCAACGTATCGTTTTTAGCTCCCGGTTTTTGAAGAACGATCCGTCCGTCGATCACCTCTTTGGTCGTGGCATCGTAGACTTGGCCGCTTATTAAAACGGTTAAAGGAGGAATAGTGGATCCCGCTTCTTTCTTCGCCACTACCGGAGCAGGCGTTTTCTTTGCATTTTTCTTAAGAGCCGGATTTTTTATGTGGATATGGTAGAAGTTCCAGCAGTGCCAGTTATCCATACCATCCCGACATTCAAAGAGATTGAAGTCTTCCAGTCCTGGATCAAGTCGTTCGAAATACACAACAAATGACACCACATCGCCAGGGCGGACGTCACGTTTGGCGGGCCTTACCGGAATACCTTCGGCCTTAATAAACTTGAACGAATAGAGTTTACCCTTACTGTTGACTTGCAGATCACTTTCCGGATCAATGGCAATATTGGATGCCGTCATACTGGGATTCATTCGTCGCAGGTACCGATCTTTTATACTTGGGACGGGATCCTCATACCGCAGGGAGATGATCGTGTATTGGCTAGTCAACTCCACTTTGGTAATCGTCACATCTTCGGACGTTCGACCTTCCACCCGTGGGTTTAGCGTAACCTGAGCCTGAGCGATAGTTGCGAACAAGATGCTGAATAGAGCGATGAATACTTGCTTTTTCATGGTTAAATCAAACAACATACGGGTAGTAACGTAAATTCAGGTTGAATATTTTCAGGCTAAATTTACTCAGGAATGGGCAAAAAAGAAGTCCCGCAGGTAAAGCTTACCTACGGGACTCGTCTTTTTTCTTAAGCGTTACAGAATGGCTTCTGCCAATACGAGGATTTTGTTGTTCAATACCTCTACGACACCGCCATCTACTGTATACGTCTTTTGTCCGTCTTTCGTCTCGACAACCACCGGACCTTTACCGATCGTACTCACTAAAGGAGCGTGGTTATTCAAAATCTGAAACGAACCCTGGGTGCCCGGAAAAGAAGCCGAAACCGCTTCACCAGCAAACACCTTTTTATCGGGAGTAATAATTTCGATGAACATGGTCAGTCTTCTGTTTATAGTTTTCCGTTTTCAGTTGGCTGTTTTCAGTTTACAATCTAATCAAGAACTGTAAACTAAAAACCGAAAACTGTAAACTATTTAGAAGCTTCGGCCAGTAATTTCTCGCCTTTTACTACTGCGTCTTCAATCGTACCTACGAGGTTAAAGGCTGCTTCAGGCAGGTGATCGTAATCACCAGCGATGATTTTGTTAAAGCCTTTAATCGTTTCTTCGATGGAAACGAATACCCCTTTCAGACCCGTAAACTGTTCAGCTACGTGGAAAGGTTGAGACAGGAAGCGTTGTACGCGACGAGCCCGTGATACCGTTTGCTTATCTTCTTCGGATAATTCGTCCAGACCAAGGATGGCGATGATATCCTGCAATTCGTTGTAGCGTTGCAGAATCATTTTCACGGCCATTGCACAGTTATAGTGAGCGTCACCTAGTACTTCGGGGCTCAGGATACGGCTGGTAGAATCCAGAGGATCCACCGCAGGATAGATACCCAGCGAAGAAAGTTTACGGCTCAATACCGTAGTTGCATCCAAGTGAGCGAAAGTCGTCGCTGGAGCGGGGTCAGTTAAGTCATCCGCAGGTACGTAAACGGCCTGTACAGAAGTAATAGAACCACGCTTGGTTGACGTAATACGCTCCTGCATGGCACCCATTTCCGTAGCCAGCGTAGGTTGGTAACCTACCGCTGAAGGCATACGACCTAACAGAGCGGATACCTCAGAACCAGCCTGAGTAAAGCGGAAGATGTTATCGATAAAGAACAGGATATCGCGACCCTGACCTTCACCATCGCCATCACGGAAGTGTTCCGCTACGGTCAGACCTGAAAGGGCTACCCGTGCACGTGCTCCCGGAGGTTCGTTCATCTGTCCGAACACGAGCGTAGCTTTGGAATCTTTCAGAGATTCGTCGTCTACTTTAGACAGATCCCATCCGCCTGCTTCCATGGAATGGTTGAACGCTTCACCATACTTGATTACGCCTGACTCGATGAATTCGCGGAGAAGGTCATTTCCTTCACGCGTACGCTCACCAACACCAGCGAATACGGAAAGACCACCGTATACTTTCGCGATGTTGTTGATCAATTCCTGAATCAATACCGTTTTACCTACCCCGGCACCACCGAAAAGACCAATTTTACCCCCTTTTACGTAAGGAGCTAACAAGTCAATTACTTTAATACCTGTAAATAATACTTCGGTTGAAGTAGCCAGTTCATCGAACTTAGGAGCCGCCCGGTGAATAGAAAGGCTGCCTTCTCCACTGGGCTGTGACATACCGTCAATAGCCTCACCAACGACGTTGAACAGACGGCCACGAATGGCATCGCCTGAGGGCATGACAATGGTTTTACCATGGTGAAGTACCTCAATACCCCGATAGAGACCTTCGGTCGCGTCCATAGCGATCGCACGTACGCGGTCTTCGCCTAAGTGCTGCTGAACTTCCAGAATAACTTTCTGACCGTTGGATTTCGTTACTTCGAGGGCATCAAGGATAGCCGGCAGGGATGAACCTTCTTCTTCGAAACTCACGTCCACAACCGGTCCGATCACTTGGGTAATCTTACCTTTATTGACTGCGTTTGCCATTGAATATGAATAGTTACTGGGAGATTGCAAATTTTCCCGCAAAATTAGATTACGATTCGCGTAATCCCAAAGTCAATATTGGATATTTCCGCGAAAAAAACTGAATAACTATAATAAGGTACGTAGAATTGTATTCAAAGTTATCCTAAGGGCCTTTCTGAACGTATTTTTACCCCATGCAAGAACCTGTTTTTTCTTCTTTCGTTCCGACGACCCTTAACTGCCGGGGTCGATTAGTTTCGATTCAGACGCCCGTAGTGATGGGTATTATCAATATTACCCCCGATTCTTTCCACGCTGGAAATCGATTTGGCGATCCCGAAGGGATTCGACAAAGGGCCGAAAAAATGCTTTCCGAAGGGGCTACTTTTCTGGATATCGGTGGCTATTCTACCCGACCCGGAGCGGATGATGTGCCCGAAGAAGAAGAGATCCGACGGGTGTTACTGGCCGTGGAAACGATTCTCAAACATTTCCCGGATGCCTTGCTTTCCATTGATACGTTCCGGTCGAACGTAGCCCGCCGAGCTATCGAAGCCGGAGCATCCCTGATTAACGACGTTTCGGGTGGTTTGCTCGATGACGCCATGTTTCAGACAGCCGCCGATCTGCAAGTTCCTTACGTGCTGATGCACATGCGAGGCACTCCCCAAAACATGGCCAGCCTGAATCAGTACGAAAATCTGGTAACTGAAGTAATAGATGAGTTACTGGTTCGGGTAACTCTGGCTCGGGAAGCGGGCATTAAGGATCTTATTCTGGATCCTGGTTTCGGCTTCGCGAAAAACGCCGATCAGAATTATGAGTTACTGGCTCAGGCGGAAGCTTTCGGCGTCTTTGGTTTACCCCTATTGATTGGCCTATCACGGAAAAGCATGGTCTGGAAAAAACTGGGAATTCCACCCTCCGAAGCTCTCAATGGAACGACGGTTCTGAATACCATCGCCTTGCAAAAAGGAGCAACTATTTTGCGGGTACACGATGTCCGGGAAGCCATGGAAACAATTCAGATTATGCAATGGCTAAATCGGTATTAATCGTTACTCACAAAACCCTGAAGGGGCTAGTCATGATTGAACCCCGCTGGGGTTTATCAGGCTTCCGTCAGTTTATACACCAAAAGAATTATCTTTAGCCCCAATTATTTTCTTCTTTCATGGCAGCTACTTTTTTCCTTAATGGCGAATTTCTTCCCGAAGAACAAGCCAAGCTTAACATCACGGATTTAGGCCTGTTGCGGGCCTACGGAATCTTCGATTTTTTCCGGTGTATCGACGGGAAACCCATTTTTCAGGAAGATCACCTCGACCGCTTTAATCGTTCGGCGGAGCTAATGGGCTTGAACATTCCAGCCAGTCGCGAGCAGCTACGGGAAATCATTGCCGAGCTGATTCGCCTCAATCCTCATGCCTTATTAGGTCTGAAACTGGTACTGACGGGCGGGTATTCTCCCGATGGTTTTGCCCCCGCCGAGCAATCAAACTTTTTCGTAATTGCCAAGCCCTTTGAGTTTAAAGATCCCGAAAAAGGGCTGCACTTTATGAGCGTAGAACACCAGCGACAACTCGCCGAAGTAAAGTCACTGGATTACCTACTTCCCATTTATTTATTGCGGAAGCAACGCGAAATGGGAGCCGACGACGTATTATACTATGAAAACGGTCTGATTACTGAATCTTCACGTTCCAATGTTTTTGTGGTCAAAGGCGATACCCTGATTACCCCTGCCGAGGGAATGTTACGCGGGATTACCCGGAAGCACATCCTGAATTTTGCTCAGCGTGAACTGAAAGTAGAAGAACGTGAAGTAACGCTCGAAGAGACTCTACAGGCGGATGAATTATTCACCACGGGTTCAACCAAACGCATTGTTCCGGTTACCAAAATTGATAATCGTCCCATTGGTTCAGGCCAGCCCGGTCCCATTACACGTCAGTTGTACGAGCGGTTTTTAACGTACGAAAAAGAAACGAATTGAAGCGATTTATTGGCCTATACCTGATTTGGGGAGCTATTTTTCAAGCCTGCGGGCAAGCTCCCCCAACCTTACCTTCCTGGCAGTCCAGTACCTGCGATAGTTCCCGGCAAGTAACTAGCCTGAGTTTATACGACCTCATTACACCCGTCTATAAAACCGACAGTTTACGCGAGCAGACCCTGGGCGTGAGTCGCGTGCTGGCTTTTGTCAAAGACGAACCCGGCACTTTCCATTTTTTGGGTTCGCATCGTTCCGGCTCACCTACGGACTCTCTGCCTGCCCCTACCTCCCGACTGGATAGTATGCAGCGACACGCCTATTTTACGGCCATCACCGAGGACCCGCTGTATCTGTACAATCGCTGGGCCTGGCTACTGGATACCACCCGCCAGGCTTTTCTGGTTCGTCGCGACTCACTAGTGGATTCACTTCGGCGGCAATTACCGAATTATGAAGTGAAGGTTATTTCTGATTTACGAAGTGCGGAGTTACAAACCAAACTGCTGGGACGAGGCCGCAGTATGGCTCCCATTTCCTTTCATCAGTTAGGGCTGGCGGCAGATTTAGGCTTCTTCCGGCACGGCAGACTCGTTCGTAACGCCGGGCCTTACGAGGCTATTGGTGACCTAACCCCCTATTACCAGTTAATCTGGGGCGGAAATTTCGTGGGCTTTGTTGATCCGCCGCATTTTCAGCTATACCGAAATGCTGCCGCTTTCCTGAAAGACTTCCCTTTGTTACGCTTTGAATTTGAGCCTTTCTATGATCGTTACCTCCAACGCGTTCAGCAAAAAATCGAGGCAAACAAGGAATACGAGGTAGAAGATACCAAAGAGCTATTATCCACCATCAATGAGTATCGAAGTCAGTTTCCCTGTCCCTGCCAGTCCATTGCGGTTATGGATACGACCAGGCTTCAATCGCCAAAAATAGCTACCCTTTCTGCTGATGATCTAGTCATTGTGGGTGATTTAAAGGAACAGCGTTTAAACATCTGGCGAGGAAGCCATTTACTAGTTTCTTACCGCCTTGGAATCTGGCGGTAATATGTTAAGATTTGAAAAATAATACTTAATTTTCCGCAGTTCTGTTTCTGGAATACTATTTTTCAGAAATCAGAACGGTAATAAAAATTCAACCTTAACACAGTAGTATCATGGGATTGATCTCATTCATGAAGGGAGTCGGCGAGAACCTCTTCGGCAGTAAAGAAGAAGAAACGAAAGTAGCTCAGGCAAAGCCCGAAGAAGTAGAACCGCTACGGGCTGGAGCTTTACTACAAAAAGTAAAAAGTCTGGGCTTGACTTACAAAAACTTAACCATCAAAACAGCCGGTTCTACGGTCGTGTTGGAAGGTGAAGTAGACAACCAGGAAGACGCCGAAAAAATTGCTTTGACGGTGGGTAATGTTACCGGAGTAGAGCAGGTAGACAACCGCATCCGGGTAACGGCTCCCAAGCCCGAAGCTCAGTATCACACCGTTGAAAAAGGCGATTCATTGTCAAAAATTGCGGGTAAATTCTACGGCGATGTCATGAAATACCCCATCATTTTTGAAGCAAACAAACCGATGCTGAAAGATCCTGATCTGATCTATCCTGGTCAGGTATTACGGATTCCACCGCTGGAAAGCTAGGATTATAACCTATTCAACAAAACGTCCCGTTTTTCTGAAACGGGACGTTTTGTTTTTAAACATCTTCTCAGATTTTGGGCTTTATTATACGGATTCATCTATTCCCCTACGGCCCATGCGTTCAACCAAACAATACGTTAATCTCAGTCATAATAAAGTTGAAAATCACCTCAAAACCTTACAAAACGAGTTTGAGGAAACGGTTACCCCTACGGATACGGTTACCTATAAACTACGTCAGTTTTTCTGGTCAAACTTCTTTGGCTTTGTATACCATTACTTCAAAAGTCGTTTCGGCAAACGCTATCCTTACCAGTCTTATCCGAAAGACGGCGATTCGGGGGTTTACCAAATCCCGGAAAACACGACCCTGGCTCTGCTTTCCGACTGGGCAACGGATACCGTTGAATCGGATTTGGTGGGACGACTTGCGGCACGCTACAACACCGATTATACCCTGCACCTGGGCGATGTTTATTTTGTAGGAGCACCGAAGGAAATTCGGGCTAATTTCCTGAACCCCGATGCCTCCTGGCCCTGGGGAAAGAACGGAAGTCTGGCCCTGTCAGGTAACCATGAAATGTACTCCAACGGACGGGGTTATTTCGAAGAATTATTACCCCGCATGGGCGTTGATCAGGCGGGCGTACGGGTGAGTCAAAAGGCAGGTTTTTTCTGTCTGGAAAACGCACACTGGCGGATCATTGGACTAGATACGGGTTATACTTCCGTTCGGAATCCGATCATGGAAATCCTCAATCCACCGGATTGCCGCCTGAAAGACGTACAGATCCAGTGGTTAAAAGAACAAGTCAAGCTCGGTGATCCGAACGATCAACGCGGCATTATCTTCTTAAGCCATCATCCCGTTTTCTCCGTATTCAGAAATGCCTTCCCCAAACCCGGCGAACAGCTTCGGAAAATACTGGGCAATGGAGACCGTCCGGTAGCCTGGATTTACGGACACGAACACCGAATGGTAATTTATCACACCCAGAATTTACCGAACAGCCTCACCGTTCACGGTCGTTGCATTGGTCACGGCGGTATGCCCGTGGAACTCAAAGCCCCCGAAACCCACGATCCGATTTACTTCATGGACGACCGCATCCGCGAACGACTCCGCCGTAAAAATGTCAGTTATAACGGCTTCGCCTATCTGGAAATTAAAAGGCCCCAAAGCCTCATGAAATACATCGACATGGAAGACACCATGATTTTCCAAGAAAGCTGGCGAGTGGAAAATGGGGCAGTGATTGTGGAACAGGCTGACGCTACGTAGAGACGCGTCTGATTTCTTGCCTACTTATTAAGGTGATATTCAGGGAAACGCTAGTAAGCTTTTAACCCTCCCTTTGTTGGTGGACGCTTCGCTAAACACCTAACGACGGCGAGAAAAGGCTATCAGAAAAATCTGACAGCTTTTTCTATTTAAACTTACTCTTCTCTATTAATCCTTTATTAGGTGAAAAATTTCACCTAATAAGATGTTTTGGACTTGGATTTGGAAACCAGTCCTTTGTATTTTTGAAGATTATCAGTGTCACTGAACAGTGATATCGGCAAC
This sequence comes from Siphonobacter sp. SORGH_AS_0500, assembly GCF_002838835.1. Taxonomy (GTDB): domain Bacteria; phylum Bacteroidota; class Bacteroidia; order Cytophagales; family Spirosomataceae; genus Siphonobacter. The sequence continues at coordinate 34,878 of NZ_NHPP01000006.1, read as the reverse complement.
AGGAAATGGTTCTGAAAGACATGTTGCGTATTACATAGAATTACCTTTTCTGCCATGGCATTTAATGAAGATTCGAGGGTAAAAATACCCGCCATCCTGCACTTGTGTAGAATGGGTTATACCTATATCCCTAAACGTCAGCAGAATAGACTAGAGGAGAATAATATCTTCCCTGAAATTTTCAAAAAAAGTATCGCTGCCATTAATGACATTTCCGAACATGAAGCGGAGGTGGAATTACAGGAACTTAGTATCAAGCTGCATTCAGATGACCTCGGACGGGACTTCTATCGTAGGCTGGTTAGCACGTCAGGGAAAAAGCTCATCGACTTTCAGAATTTTCATCGAAATACGTTTCATGTTACAACAGAGCTTACCTATAAAAACGGAGACGAAGAGTTTCGGCCAGACATTACCTTGTTGATCAATGGAATGCCTCTGGTATTTATTGAAGTAAAAAAGCCGAATAACCGGGAGGGGGTACTGGCCGAACGCAGCCGTATCAATACTCGATTTGCCTTAAAGGAGTTTACTACTTTTACGAATATTACCCAGTTGATGCTCTTCTCTAATAACATGGAGTACGAAGATGGCGTAACCGATCCGGTTATGGGAGCCTACTACGGAACACCATCTAAAACTGGGGTGCTTTTCAATTATTTCCGCGAAGAAGAAATTCTGAATTTAACTCATCTGCTGAAACCTGAAGACACAGAACTGGAAAATCTGGTGCTGAAGGATAACAATATAGTAGCAATCAAGCATACCGATGAGTTTAAGACCAATAAGCATTTTGACACCCCTACCAATCGTTTGCTGACTTCTCTCTTGAGTCGGGAGCGACTAGCGTTTTTCCTGCAATTTGGAATTGCCTACGTAGAAGATGATAAAGATGGAAAGCTGGAACTGCAGAAACACATCATGCGGTATCCGCAGTTTTTTGCAACGAAAGCCCTCGCTCAGAAGCTGGATGGTGGTACGAAGCAAGGGATTATCTGGCATACGCAAGGAAGCGGCAAAACCGCTTTGGCATTTTTCAATGTGAAGTTTCTGACCGATTATTTCCAGAAAAAGAATACGATCCCGAAATTTTACTTCATCGTCGATCGGCTGGATTTGGCTAACCAGGCTAAAAATGAGTTTCGTTCCAGAGGGTTATCCGTTCGACTGGTCAACTCACGCGAAGAGTTTATCCGGGATATGAAGCGGGTTGGAGCGGTACAGAACCACTCGGGAGAAATGGAAATTTCGGTGGTAAATATTCAGAAATTTACTGAAGACACGAAAGTGCTGGAAGAGCTGGATTACGACCTGAATATCCAACGGGTGTATTTTATTGACGAAGCCCACCGAAGCTACAATCCAAAAGGCAGTTATCTGGTTAATCTCCTAAAATCTGATACGAAATCCATTCGAATTGCCCTGACTGGAACACCACTACTGAAAGAAGTGGCGAAAGACTACGATTCCAAAGCATTATTCGGCAATTATATCCATACGTATTATTACAACCGATCCATCGCCGATGGATACACGCTTCGACTCATACGGGAAGGCATTGATACGACGTACAAAATGCAAATGAAGGACGTCATTCAACAGATCAACATCCTTCAGGGGGAAATTTCCAAAAGCGAGATTTTTGCCCATCCCCGATTTGTGGAGCCGATGCTGGAGTACATCGTGAATGATCTGAAGACGTTCCGGAAAACAAATAACGATTATACGCTTGGCGGAATGGTCGTTTGCGACAGTGCCGATCAGGCAAAAGAACTCTTTGCCCAGTTTGAAGGTCGTCAGCGTTCCGAAGCGTCTTCCTTGCCAATGGCGGCTGAAGGAATCGAAGTATATGCCAGCAAACATGATTTAAAAGCCAGCCTGATTCTCCACGATGTTAATAGCAAAGACGACCGTGAGAAAGATATTAAGGCATTTAAACGTGGGGATATTGATTTGCTCTTCGTTTATAATATGCTGTTGACGGGTTTCGATGCCAAGCGATTGAAGAAACTGTACCTGGCTCGCGTGGTAAAGAACCATAACCTGTTGCAAACGCTGACTCGGGTCAATCGTCCGTATAAAAATTATCGATTTGGTTACGTAGTCGACTTCGCCGACATTACAAAAGAGTTTAAACTGACCAACCAGAATTATTTCGAAGAATTACAGGGCGAACTAGGGGACGAATTCCAGAACTACTCTAATCTGTTTAAGTCTCCCGAAGAGATTACCAGCGATATCGAAGGTATTCAGGAAAAACTCTTTGACTTTGATACGCACAACGCCGAAAAGTTTCGGTTGCAGATCGACGAAATCAGGGATAAAAAGCAGCTGCTGGAACTGCAAAAAGTACTCACACAAGCAAAGGAACTCCGTAATATCATTCGCCTACAAGGGCAGGATGAGTTACTGAAACTACTTGATTTCAATAAACTGAATCAGTTATTGGGAGAGGTACAGCGACGGCTGGATATTCTGAATCTGGTAGACGACCTGAATCAGCACGAAGAGACGTCAAACCTACTGAACCTGGCTCTGGAAGATATTTTCTTCCAGTTTACCAAAGTTTCGGAAGAGGAAATGATCCTAGCCGATCGTCTGCGTCATCAGCTTCGCAAAACTCGGGAAGAATTGCAACGCAACTTTGATCCTAGAGACCCGGCTTTTATATCTCTGAAAGAAGAACTGGAACGTATTTTCCGGAATAAGAATCTCGATGAAGTTTCGCAGGAGGACATGCGGGAAAATATTGGTTTGCTGAACCGTATCTACGACGAAGTAAAAGAACTCAACCGTCAGAATGCCCTGTTGAAAGCGAAGTACGATGAGGACGAAAAATACGCCCGTGTACATAAACGGCTGATGACCGATTATAAAATTTCGGCTCCTAAAATGCAGGTTTACGATGCTCTGATGAGTACGAAAGCTCAGGTAGACGGCATTTTCCTGAACAATATCAATCTGTTGCACAACGATGCGTATTTCAGGGATGAAGTGATGAGCATTGTGATTGACCAGTTCATTGATACCAAAAAGATTGATCTGGATTATAACACTACGGAATCCATCAATCACCTCATTGTGAAAGAATATTTACACCAATACAAATAGTACAGATGAGCGAAAGTGAATTTAAGAAGAAGACCAAAGTACTCATCGACGACCTGAAGAGTGTTTGTGCCAATTACGGTCTTGGCAATCATGCCAGTGAATTTGACATCATTACGCAGGTGTTTTTGTATAAATACCTGAACGATAAGTTATATACGAAGCCAAACGGATTAATCCAGTACTGGCCGAAGCTGAAAACTTTCAGACCGCTTACGAAGCAATGCCCGAAAGCGAGCGGAAATTTTTGCTGGCTCGTATCGGCAACAAAGCGGCCCGTCTGCAACCCGAGCAACTGATTTCGTACCTGTACAATAATTCGAATCAGCCTGACTTTGCTGAGGCGTATTTCGATGGAACCCTGCGGAGCATCAGTGTGGACAATGTGAATCTGTATTCCGTCAAATCAACGTCGGGAGCGAAGGATAAGATGTTCGATGACATTAGTCTGTACATCAAGGATTCGTCGGAACGGGATGCCTTCTGTCGGGCATTAATTAATAAAGTCGTTGATACGAATTTTGAGCGGATGTTCTCGGAGAAGTACGACTTCTTCGCCGAAATTTTTGAGTACCTCATTAAAGATTACAACAGTGACAGCGGCGGAAAATACGCCGAATATTACACGCCCCACGCGGTGGCCCGTATCATGGCGGCCATTCTGGTGAACGAAACCGACGTTCATGGGGTGAAAGTGTATGATCCCAGTGCAGGGTCGGGTACGTTGCTGATGAACATTGCCCATGCCATTGGTGAAAAAAACTGTAGTATCTACTCGGAAGATATTTCGCAAAAGTCAGCTGGTATGCTCCGACTGAACCTGATTCTGAATAGTTTGTCGCATTCCATTCCGAATATTATCAAGGGGAATACCATTCTTCAGCCTTCGTATAGTCAGGAACGATTCGACTACATCGTATCGAATCCGCCCTTCAAGCTCGACTTCTCCGATTACCGCGAAGACCTGACCAAAGACAGTTTCAAAGACCGGTTCTTTGCGGGTATCCCCAACGTACCCAAGGCGAAGAAAGAGAGCATGGCCATCTACCTGCTCTTTATTCAGCACATCATGTACAGCCTTTCTGAAAAAGGGAAAGCGGCAGTGGTGGTTCCGACGGGTTTCATCACGGCCCAGAGTGGCATTGAGCGAAGCATACGCGAAGCACTGGTGCAACGCGGCTGGCTGCGGGGCGTGGTGAGTATGCCGAGCAATATTTTTGCCAGTACGGGCACGAACGTATCCATTGTGTTTATGGATAAAAATGCCGACAAAAATCAGGTGGTGCTGGTGGATGCTTCTAAACTGGGTGAGACGGTAAAAGAAGGCAAAAACCAGCGAACCATATTGACCCGAACGGAAGAAAACCAGATCATCGACGCCATGAACCAGAAACGGGCCATGGAAGATTTCTCGGTAGTGGTAAATGCGGAGCAAATTGAAGAAAAAAATTACAGTTTATCCGCCGGGCAATATTTTGATGTAAAGATTGAGTACGTTGAGATCACAGCGGATGAATTTGCGGAGAAAATGAGTGGGTTTGAAACCAGTTTGTCGTCTTTGTTTGCCGAAGGAGAGATCTTAGATAAAGAAATAAAAAAGCAGTTAGGAGGGTTAGTTTATGAAAGAAATTAAATTAAAAAACTATATTGAAGAAATATCGATGGGACCTTTTGGTTCTGACATTAAAGTTGATAACTTTATTTCTTTCGGAATTCCTGTACTAAATGGCTCTAACTTGACTAGTCATAAGTTAGTTGAAAATAGCTTTAAGTTCATTTCTAAAGAAAAAGCGGACACTTTAGGCAGAGCGAATGCTTCAAGAGGTGATGTAGTAATAACCCATCGAGGAACTTTAGGGCAAGTTTCTTATATACCTAATAACTCGAAATATAGTAGATACGTAATTTCGCAAAGTCAATTTAGAGTAAGATTTAAGGATAAATTAAATCCTGTATATTTCACCTATTTGATGCTGAGTAAATATGGACAGAAAAAATTATTGTCTTTCAAAAATCACGTAGGGGTTCCTGCACTAGCACAAGCAACTTCAAATTTCAAAGAGTTAGAGTTGAATATTCATGAATTAGAAGAACAACAGAAAATAGCCGCTGTACTCTCCGCATTAGATGATAAAATAGAGCTAAACAACCGTATCAATACCGAACTAGAACAAATGGCGAAAACGCTGTATGATTACTGGTTCATACAGTTTGATTTTCCTAATGAAGAAGGAAAACCCTATCGGGCTTCTGGTGGTGAAATGGTTTATAATGAAGTACTAAAAAGAGAAATTCCGGCGAGTTGGGAAGTTGGAACTTTTAATAATTGGATTAAAGCAACTAAATCTGGGGATTGGGGAAAAGAGTTTGAAGAGGGTAATTACACAGAAAGAGTATTCTGCATAAGAGGAGCTGATATTAATGGGATCAATGGAAAAGGAGAAATAAAATCTCCAGTGCGATTTATTTTAAAGAATAATGCTACAAAGGTATTGAAGACTCATGATTTCATTGTTGAAATCTCTGGTGGGAGTCCAACTCAATCGACAGGTAGACTAGCATTATTGACTGAACAAGTATTTCAAAGATTTAATGCTCCTGTAATTTGTTCTAATTTTTGCAGAGCGGGATCTTTAAAAGATGAAATGTATATTTTCAACTTTCAGCAAGAATGGAAACGCTTGTATGATGGAGGTATACTATTCGGATTTGAAGGAAAAACTAGTGGAATTAAAAACTTTCTATTCGATTCATTTATTAACTCTTATAATGTAGTATTACCTGAAAAGAGTATCGTCGAAAAGTTTTATGATTTCGCAAATTCATTAGAGAAAAAAAACAAACTAATCTTCTTCAAAATCAACAACTCGCTAGTCTACGCGACTGGTTATTACCCATGTTAATGAACGGTCAAGTTACTGTTGGAGAATAAGCATGGCAAAAGAATTAAAAGTATTTAGAGAAGTACCTTATCCCTTGGGTACCCTAATTAGACAAATAGAATTAGGCATCATTGGCTTACCCGATTTACAGCGTCCTTTCGTATGGCCTGATACTAAAGTTCGTGATCTTTTTGATAGCCTGTATAAAGGGTATCCGGTAGGCTATTTTCTGTTCTGGGCCAACGCCAATGTGGGTGGACACAAGGGTATCGGTACGGATCACAAACAGAAACACCCCGATCTGCTGATTGTCGATGGGCAACAACGGTTAACGTCGCTGTATGCCGTGATGAAAGGACAGGAAGTCATCCGGGAGAATTACGACAAAGCTACCATACGGATTGCCTTCAATCCCCTAGAGGAGAAATTTGAAGTTCCTGACGCTTCCATTCAGAAAAACCCGCGGTACATCCAGAACATCTCGGTGCTCTGGCAGCCGGATACGTATCTGGACGAAGTGATGGATGAATACATTGAGCGATTAAAGAGTAGCGTAGAACTCAGTCGCGATGATATCCGGAGAATCAAACGCATCATCAATGATCTGAAAAACCTGGAAAACTACACGTTCTCGGCACTGGAACTTTCGCATACGATTTCGGAAGAGCAAGTCGCGGACGTGTTTGTTCGTATCAATTCACAGGGAAAGAAACTCAATCAGGCCGACTTTATTCTCACGCTCATGAGCGTATTCTGGGAAGACGGCGACGCGAGTTGGAAGAATTTTGCCGACAGTGCCGACTGCCCAGTAGAAACACACCCTCCCCGTATAACTACCTCATTGAGCCCGATCCGGATCAGCTGTTACGGGTATCCATTGGCCTAGCCTTTCACCGGGCCGCTCTGAGGCATGTATACAGCATTTTACGAGGCAAAGATCTTGACTCGGGTGATTTCAGCACGGAGCGTCGGGACGGCCAGTTTGAAAAGCTAAAAATCGCTCAAGCGAAAGCCCTTGATCTGCAACACTGGCACGAGTTCATCAAAGCCATTAAACAGGCCGGGTTCGCCCATGCCAACTACATCAGTTCGGCTAACAATCTGCTGTATGCGTACGTACTTTTCCTGATTGGTCGGGAAGAGTACCGCATGGAACTCTACGAGCTCAAGCGACTCATGGCCCGCTGGTTTTTCATGTCATCTCTGACCGGACGGTATACGGGTTCGCCAGAATCCATGATGGAAGGAGACCTGACCCGCTTGCGTAGCATCACCGATGCGGAAGGTTTCCGGATGGCATTGGATGAAATCATCGATAGTAAACTGACGAACGATTTCTGGGATAAAACCCTGCCGCTGGATTTGGCTACCTCGTCTTCTCAAAGTCCATCATTATACGCCTATTATGCGTCCCTCTACATCTTGGATGCGTATGGCTTATTCTCAAAACTCAAGGTTTCTGACCTGTTACAGGAAGGGCTGAAAAGTAAAAAATCAGCCTTGGAACGGCATCACCTCTTTCCCAAAGCCTGGTTGCAGCGGAATGGTGTCACAGAAAAGCGGGATACGAACCAGATAGCCAATTATGCATTGGTTGAATGGAGTGATAACATCTCCATTGCGGATACGCATCCAGCCGGATATTTACCTGCATACATAAGTCGACTCACTACGCAGGAACAGGAAAAAATGGCTTATTGGCACGCCTTACCCGAAAATTGGGAAACGCTTTCGTATACTGATTTTCTAATGCTTCGCCGACAAAAAATTGCTCTGGTCATTAAAGATGCGTTTTTGATGTTAAAAAGTTGATTAACGACAAAGAGCTGCCTCTTGTCTTGAAGTAGCTCTTTGTCATTGAATGATCTAATACTCGTCAATCCATTTGATTTAAGCAGGTTGTCAGCAACTGGGATAGTAATTTAGATTAATCCCTATGCTATAATTTTAAATTCATAAATTAGGGAATTCGATCTTTACTTATTGAATAAGAAGTACCAAGGTTTAGAATTTAAATGAGGAACCTCCCAAAAGCGTTTTTCTTACTTCGCCAATTCCTCTTCCAAATCAATCTCCGTATAATCTTTCACGCATTTACGAACACTGGTAAAGGTTTCGAATTCTTCGGCTTTGTGCGTGGTGGTCAGGATGATGGCTTCCATACCCGCGTTGAAGGCCGTGCGGGCTCCCGTGGGAGAATCTTCGAATACCAGACAGGCTTCCGGCTCCACGCCCAGCGTCTGAGCTACCTGAAAAAATACGCTCGGGTCAGGCTTGCCTTTCTTGACATCGCGGTCGCAAACGATGGCTTTGAAGTAGTGCCGGATGTTGAGGTTATCGAGCACATAATCCACGTTTTCGTAGCGGGCCGCCGTGCCAATGCCCATTGGAATATTCAGCTCTGCGGCTTTCGCCAGTAACTCGGGTAAGCCGTCAATGAGGAGAAGCTGCTCCAGGAATATCTCCCGATACCGGGCTTCTTTCTCCGCTGAAATACGATCTCTTTCTTCAAACGTATACTGATCACCGAAAATCCGTACCAGAATATCATCGTTCATGCCGTGGCAGGTAGCAATGACCTCCTCCAGGGTCAACTCCTTCCCTACCTCGGCCAGTTTCGACTGCCAGGCGTGGTGGTGAACCATCATATTATCCACCATCGTCCCATCCATATCGAAGATTAAAGCTTTCTTTTTCATGAGGCAAAGGTAGTTTTCAGTTGGCTGTTTACCGTTTTCTGTGGACGTTAATAATGAAATCTTAATCCTGTACATGGCCTACCGTACTTAACCACAGAGTTCCTCAGAGTTATGCACAGTGTTACTCTGTGTTATAACTCTGAGGAACTCTGTAGTTAATTTTAACTAACTGAAAACGGTAAACCAACAATTGACAACTAATAGAAGACTCCGTAAATTGTCAGAATCAGGCCTGTGATGGTTAGGGCTCCGATCAGGAAGGGCGTGGATACCTTGAACCAGTTGGATTCCACCATAAAGGCTTTGGGGTTGTCTTTGCCTTTGGATTCGAATAAGCTAATCGCTACGTGAACGACTACGCAAATCCAGAATACGGTACCCATGCGGTTCAGGAAAGGCATATCAGGAGCCTGGTATTTGAACAGCGTGGACAAAGGAATACTCAACAGGGCCGATACTAGAGCTCCATTGGTAGTCGCTTTTTTCCAGAAGAAACCTAATAGGAAAATCGCCAGAATACCCGGAGAAATGAAGCCAGTATACTCCTGAATGTACTCAAAACCCTGACCGAAATTCCGCAGCAAAGGACTCAGGATTAACGCGATACCAAAAGCAACCACAATAGAAACCCGACCCAGCCAAACGGTTTGCTTCTCATCCAGATTAGTATTGAAGAATTTCTTGTGAATGTCCAGTACGTAAATGGTGGAGATACTGTTTGCCTTTCCCGCCAGCGAGGCTACAATAGCCGCCGTCAGAGCCGCGAACGCCAGTCCTTTCAGACCTGCGGGTAATAAGTTTAGTAATACGGGGTACGAGTTATCAGGCTTCACAATTCCCCCCTCGGTAATTCCCTGAACGATGGACGGATCGGCGTTTTCCTGAAACAATACGTAAGCCGCCAGACCGGGTAATACCACAATAAAAGGCATCATTACTTTCAGAAACGAAGCAAAAAGCAAACCATTACGGGCCGTACTCAGATCCGCACCCAGAGCTCGCTGGGTAATGTACTGGTTACAGCCAAAGTAGTTGAAGTTCACAATCCACTGACCGCCGATGATGAACATCATCATACCGGGTAACTGGTTATAGGCATCAATAAACCCGCCGCGACCGTCGTGTACGCTATACTGCCCCGGTGAAAACACCATGTGCATGTGGCTGTCAGCCTTTTCTTTCAGCAGGCTTAATCCCTCCAGCACACCGGAACCCGTACCTACGCGATCCGAAAGTAAATCCAGAGCCAGATACGTAGTGGCTAAACCACCCACTACCAGACAAACCACCTGAATAACGTCGGTATAACCGATTACTTTCATCCCACCCAAGGTAATAAATACGGCAAAGACCGTCAGGAAGATGGCGGAGGGCATGAAGCCAAAACCCGTCATTTTTTCGAGACTAATTGCTCCCAGGTAAATGATGGAAGTCAGGTTAACGAGAATGTACAGTAACAGCCAGAACACCGCCATGATCGTTGCTAGTCGCCCGTCGTACCGAATCTGGAGAAACTGCGGCATGGTGTATATCTTGTTTTTGATATACATGGGCAGGAAGTAAATGGCGATGATAATCAGCGAGAAAGCTCCGGCTAACTCGTACACTGAAATAGCCAGCCCTAATTGAAAGGCCTGCCCGCTCATGCCAATGAACTGTTCTGCTGAAATGTTGGAAGCGATAATAGATGAGCCAATGGCCCACCACGTAAGTGACCCTTCAGCCAAAAAGAAGTCCTTGGAATCGGCGGTTTGTTTGCCTTTATTTTTGAAGACCCAGTAACCGTAAACGGCCACTATCACGAAATAAATGAGGAAGATCGCGTAGTCAATGGATTCAAGTCCCAGCGTTATCATGCAGGCTTAGAGGATTTGTTAGGATAGAGATAAGTGCTTTTTAACTAACAGCCTTGACCATAATAGGCATCTTTGCCATGCTTACGGAAAAAGTGCTTGTCAATCAGGGTTTGTTTCAGTCGGGGAACGTCTGGGCGAAGCGTGCAGGACAGATAGGCCATTTGAGCAACGGCTTCGAGAACACCGGCGTTGTAAACCGCTTTTTCTGCCGTTTTTCCCCAGGTAAAGGGAGCGTGATTACCGAGAAGGATCATCTCTACTTCTTCATACGAAAGCTGACGACGCTCAAACTCATTCAACACCTGAAAACCCGTTTCGTATTCGTAGTTACCCTTAATCATCTCGTCTTCCATGGGCGGAGCACAGGGAATGTCCGTGGTGAGGTGGTCGGCGTGGGTAGTTCCGAGGATGGGAATATCAAGCTGAGCCTGAGCCCAGGCGGTAGCGTACATGCTGTGCGTGTGCACGATGCCGCCAATGTTCTCCCAGTGTTTGAAAAGCACGGCGTGGGTTTTGGTATCGGAAGAAGGACGCTTGGTTCCTTCCACCACCTGAGCTTCATAATCACAGATGACGATGTCTTCAGGTTTCAGAAATTCGTAGGGGACACCGGAGGGCTTGATGGCAAACACACCTTTTTCCCGATCCACCACCGAGGCATTACCGAAGGTAAAAACCACGAGATTCAGTTTGGGAAGCATCATGTTTGCTTCGTAACACTCCTCTTTTAGACTTTTATAACTCATACCAATGGGGAGTTTTAAATGTTATTGCTGAATATTTTGATCAGTCCTTCGGCTTAGGAATGCCGCTGCCAGCCTTTTCGCTGGCAGCCCACCCCTTTCTTCTTCATAACTTTATTACTTCAAGTAATGCTGCCAGCAAAAGCTGGCTGGATACTACTTATAGCTTACATCATTCCAGCGAAGTTCATTCTTCAGCTGACGCAGATTGGTATCTTTATCGATTACCACCAGTTCGGTACCAAACATATCGGCGAAGTCCTCGATGTATTCGGTCGTCAGGTTTTGGCTGTACACCGTGTGGTGAGCTCCACCGGCCAAAATCCAGGCCGCACAGCCCGTTTGCATATCCGGCTGGGGTTTCCAGAGTACACGGGCTACGGGTAACTTAGGTAATTCCTCCTGAGCTGCCACGGCTTCTACCTCGTTTACCAGAATCCGGAAACGGTTTCCTACGTCGATAACAGACACGTTCAGAGCGGGGCCACCGGCTGCGTTAAATACCAGACGTACAGGATCAGCCTTGCCACCAATGCCCAGCGGGTGAATCTCACAGGAAGCCTGACCATCCGCGATAGAAGGACAGATTTCCAGCATGTGTGAGCCCAACACGAGGTTGTTACCAGGACTGAAGTGATAGGTATAATCTTCCATAAAGGAGTTACCCCCTTTCAAGCCACTTGCCATCGTTTTCATGGTACGAACCATGGCCGCCGTTTTCCAGTCGCCTTCGCCACCAAACCCGTAACCCGCCGCCATCAGACGTTGCGAGGCAATGCCGGGCAACTGAGCCATGCCGTGCAAATCTTCGAAGGTATCCGTATAGGCTTTGTAGTTTCCATCTTCCAGGAAGGCCTTCATGCCTAACTCAATACGAGCAGCTTCGCGAAGGGACTGACGGAATTCTCCATCCTGACGTAACGAAGCAGCTACTTTATATTCGTCTTCGTACTCCGAAATCAAACGATCAATTTCAGCGTCGGAGATTTGATTAACGACTTGAACCAGATCACCAATCCCGTGGGTATTCACCGAATACCCAAAGGTCATTTCAGCGGATACTTTGTTACCCTCCGTTACGGCTACATATCGCATGTTGTCGCCAAAACGAACGACTTTCATGCCTTGCATTTCGTAACGAGCTACCGATACCCGAGCCCAAACGCTGATTTTTTGAATCACGTCTTCCTGCTGCCAGTGTCCCACTACTACTTTACGATTCATCCGCATCCGCGACATGATGAAACCGAATTCGCGGTCGCCGTGAGCAGACTGGTTCAGGTTCATGAAGTCCATGTCGATACTACTCCAGGGGATATCGCGGTTGAACTGCGTGTGCAGGTGCAACATGGGTTTCTGAAGAGCTTTCAGACCCAGAATCCACATTTTTGCTGGAGAAAAGGTGTGCATCCAGGTAATAATGCCCGCACAATTAGGAGCTACGTTGGCATCCTGAACGATGCGGTAGATTTCTTCGGTAGTTTTAACAACGGGCTTGAAAACGACCCGCACCGGAAGAGAAGCATTTAAATGTTCGGCAATGGTTTTGGAATGTTCATCTACCTGACGGAGTGTTTCTTCTCCGTATAAATGCTGGCTACCCGTTACGAACCAGACCTCAAACTGTTTTAAATCGAGCATGATCTTGATTACTGAAAATCAGTTTATTAATTAAGTAAATCGTTGCAATTTTTATGCTGTTTCGGAGTTACAAATCCCTGACAGATGGCTTTCGGATTGCAAATCCGAAAGAGCTTCTTCCGCGACTGCGTCGCTGGAAAAAGGCGTTTTCAATGCCCAGCGTCACAGACGTTTTTCTCAGGAATCCGCGTTTTATTGGCAATCCTCCTAAACGCCTTTTAAGCGTGTCCCAATAAGGCGGGTTCTTCTTTCCCAAACTCCACAAAGTGACCTAAATCCAGGAATTTCTGATAGAGCTTTTTATAGACTTCTACCTTTTCAGGTTGCGGTTCATAAATCGCATCAAAGCCAGAAGACATCGCCGCCTGGGCTTCGCCTACGTTTGCATGAACACCTGCCGCTACGGAAGCAAACATGGCTGCTCCCAACGCACAAGCCTGATCAGACTTGGCAATTTTGATCGGCATATCCAGGACGTTCGCCAGCGTTTGCATCGCAAAAGCAGACTTCCGGGCCACACCACCAATGGCAATGACCTGTTTGATGGGGACGCCTTCATTCACAAAACGATCCACGATATTTTTCGAACCGTAAGCCGTCGCTTCTACCAGAGCTTTAAATACCCGAGCAGTATCACTGCCCAGATTCAGACCCATGATGGCTCCTTTCAGCGTGTGATTGGCATCCGGCGTGCGACGACCATTGAACCAATCAATAGCCACGGGATCATTTTCAGTCAAGGGTAACTGAATCGCTTTTTCCGATAAATGCGGGATTAATTGCTTGCGGATGGTTTCAGCGGCTTCCTCGCCGAGTAATTCCCGCACGGGTTGCAGCACCAGACGTTGTAACCAGGCATAGATGTCACCATAGGCTGACATCCCAGCTTCCATGCCCAACATGCCGGGAATAACAGAACCATCCACCTGTCCGCAAATGCCGCGAACGAGCAGATTGCCTATTTCTTCGGTTGGTGCTACGAGCATATCGCAAGTAGACGTTCCGATCACTTTACAAAGCGAATACGCTTCAATGGTTCCCCCCACGGCACCCATGTGAGCATCGAACGCTCCTACGCCGATGATCGCCTGATCGGAAATGCCCAGTTTTTCAGCCCATTCCTTAGAGATTTGGCCCATGGCTTCATCTGAAGTATAAGTATCCTGGAATAACCGATCCCGAAGGCCACTTAGTAAGGGATCGAGCTTCGTCAGGAATTCTTCGGAAGGCAGGCCATCGAAGTCTTCGTGCCAGAGAGCTTTATGGCCCGCCGCACAACGACTGCGTTTTAGGGTTAAGGGGTTGGTGTTACCCGTCAAAACGGCGGATACCCAGTCACAATGTTCAATCCAGGAAAAGGCTTTTTCTCTTACTTGCTCATCGACCCGCAGCGTTCGCAGAATTTTTGACCAGAACCATTCGGAAGAATAAATGCCACCAACGTATTTAGTGAAGTCAGGGTCCCAGGAGTGAGCTAAATCGTTGATTTCCTGGGCTTCTTTATTCGCCGTATGATCTTTCCAGAGAATAAACATTCCGTTTGGATTCTCTGCAAATTCGGGTAATAAAGCCAGTGGAGTTCCATTTTCATCGACCGGGCCGGGCGTTGAGCCTGTAGTATCTACGGAGATTCCTACGACGTTCTGACGCACTTCTTCGGAAGCTCCTTTCAAGGCTTCCTTGATGGTATATTCCAGCCCTTCGAGGTAGTCGAGCGGATGCTGGCGGAACTGCGAATGCGGGGCATCGCAGTACAGACCCTGTTTCCAGCGAGGGTACTCATAAACGGCGGTTCCGATTTCTTCTCCCGTTTGAGCATTCAACACGAGTGATCGTACTGAATCGGTCCCATAATCAACGCCAATCACGTATTTTGCTGCCATTATTCATTTAAAGTGTTAAGCTGACACATTCTAAGTATTTCATTAGTCAAAGACTACATTTATTTCAAATGACCTTAAAAGTCAGAGATAAAATTCAGGAACGCATTGAATTGCCGCTGATACCGCTCCTGATCCAGCCGATACAGAATGGCTTTTTTAGTAGCCCCCTGCTCGTTCTTCTCTCCGGTATCCAGTAAAAGCTTGGTAGACAAAATTTTACGACTAAAATTCCGTCGGTCGAACGTGTTACTGTAGATGGCTTCGTATAGACGCTGGAGCTGGGGAATGGTGAATTTTTCGGGTAATAATTCAAAGCCAATCGGGTGTAAGGCGGCTTTGTAACGAAGCCGTTGCAAGGCCATCGTTACCATTCGATCATGGTCGAAAATGAGTGAAGGTTTTTTATCCAGACTTACCCAGTAGGCATTGTTTGCACGGGCTAGCTCGGTATCGTGGTCATGAATATTAATGAGGGCGTAAAAACTCACAGAGACTGTCCTTTCTACCGGATCACGCTTCACTTCTCCAAAAGCCTGCAATTGCTCCATGTAGACGTTCTCCAACCCTGTTAATTCGTGCAGAATACGCTTTGCTCCTACTTCAAGATCCTCGTTCTCATTCAGAAAACCTCCCATTAACGACCACTTGCCTTTCTCGGGCTCAAAATTTCGTTTGATGAGCAAGACTTTTAAATCTTCTCCATCAAAGCCAAAGATGATACAATCGGTGGCGACCAATACGCGGTTATCATGAGGATACTGTTGAAGCATGGATTCAATACAACATAGAGGAATAATCGTGTCGAAATAACACATTAATTTTGAAATAAACCATAATTTAATTTAAAAATTCCATTAAATTATTTGTTTTCCGTAAGTACGGGCCAGCCCTTTTTATAGGATAGGAATAAGCGTTTTTGCTTCGATTTGCCGTTATCCTCCGCATCGTAGTAATGAATCGATACCTGTTTCTTCTCCTTCAGTAAACCCACGTGACCCGGACCAATATATCGCCCCAACGTACGAAGAACCAGGGTGCCCCCACCTTTGGTTAAATCCTTTCCTTCCGCATCCAGAAAAGGCCCCAAAGGATGTTCCGAACGTCCCACCACAATGTAATACGTGCTGTTTACCCCTTTGCAACATTGGCCGTTATTCACAAAAAGATAATAATAGTTTCCTTCCCTGATCAGACAGGCAGCTTCCCAATCGGAGGCATTTCCTCCGGCTACTCTCGTGACGCTGGCTCCGTCTTTTATCTTTCCCGTTGAAGCGTCCAGCTCTACCGTTCCAATCCCCCCAAAAAAGGAACCATAGGTCAGATATACCCGTCCATCAGTATCCTGCAAAAGGCTGGGATCAATGGCATTAAAACCCTTCCGATCTTTGGATTCGATTACCATTCCTTCGTCTTGCCACTGGTAATCCGGTGATTTTTGATCGAGGGTTACGTTGGTCGCTAACCCTATGGCGGAGGTAGAAGAACCGAAGGTTGAGCAGGAATAATAGAGGTAATACTTCTCATTCATTTTCAGGACATCGGGAGCCCAGAAGTGTCCTTTAAAGCCCGGAACGCTGGTATTCACCCACTCTGGCCAGCTTCCCTTTTTGAAGACGGACTCGGCTTGCTGCCAGTTTTTCAGATCGGCGGAAGTTTGAACCGTAATGCCGTGACCCGTTGAGAAAAAGTAATACTTGCCTGCGTCATTAATGATTGTGCTGGGGTCGTGCGAGGCGGGGTCCTGAGCGAACATTTTTAACGGCAATACCAGTAATAAGAGGCTACGTAACATGAGTTTTTAGATGTAGAGGTTGTTCAAAATGGCATTTTTATATAAAAGAGGAAGGTCGCTTATACCCTAAGATTATCATCCATAACGAAGCTAGGGACCTTGTTACCTTTACGAATTACCTGAGGATGAGATTTACATTACGCCTCTGCTAAGCTCCTTCGCTTTACTCGGAATGACAGGCTGGGTTATAAGGGCAGGTGGGAATCTGCCTCAGAGTAGGAACGAGATGGAATCTCGCACCAGTAATACCCATGCACTCATATTCTTCTGCTTTATCCCGTTATGAATCGCTCACAATCGTATGGCCATGCTTCTAATGAAATCAATAAATTTCACTAGAATTTTTACGAACATATTATCATTTAACAATATATTAGCTTACTATTCAACTAGTAATTACCTTCTAAAACACCAGGTAGTATCGATCTATCTTACTACTAATCATCTTCAATCATGGGAAAATTTGTAATTAAAAACCGCAAGAATGGTGAGCTCCAGTTTGATCTTAAAGCAGGTAATGGGCAGACTATTTTAACAAGCGAAGGGTATACTACGAAAACTGCTTGCTTAAATGGTATTGAGTCAGTAAAGAAAAACGCTCCTGACGACAGTAAATATGAACGGAAAACGTCGTCTAACGGAAAGTCTTATTTTAATTTAAAAGCGGGGAATGGCCAGATTATCGGTTCCAGCGAAATGTATGAAAGCGAAGCAGGTCGCGAGAATGGCATCGAATCGGTAAAGAAAAATGCTCCTGATGCTTCCGTTGAGGAGGATTTGGGTGCATAAGATAGCCATCAAGGATGCAGCCACTGGTATCAGATTCCAATCCTGTACGAGTATTGCTCTGTTTTATCCCTATTTATTTTCATCAAAAACGAAGGCCGGGATTACCAAACCCGGCCTTTTCACTTAACCAACCTAACCAACTACTATTTCACTACTTTTACCCGAATCACGGAGAAGGATTGAGGAGCCAGGGTCAGGGTTAGTTTGGTACCTTTCACGGCTAATTCTTCTTCGGTAGGACTTACCTGTTTCGGATTTTCAAAACTATTTTCAGAATCTAACTCCGCTCCTTTCATCGTCCATCGTTTGGCCTTGCTGTCCAGTTTCTTCACTCCTTCCAGGTTAATTGTTTCGGTCTGAGCCTGATCGGACGTATTAACCAACTTCAGAATGATTTCCTTCGTAGGTTCATCCCAGGTGGCCGAAGCGTAGAGCTTATTTTTACCCGATACCCACTCGTTATTAGCGGTAATGGGCAATACTTTCGTTCCTTTATTAGTCGAGTATAATTTCTGAACGTAATAATTAGGCGTTCCGTAGGATTGCAGGTTATTCATCCAGATCAGGTCGGGCGTCCATTGCCAACCATCGGCATGAGCGAACAAGGGAGCATAGGAAGCCATATGAACCATATCCGCATTCCGTTCCAGACCAGTCATGAAAGCTGCTTCTGACAAGGCACATAACCAAGTGTTTTTGTTATTCTGGCTGGCAATATCTTTGCTTTGAGAAGCATATTCACCCGCAAAGATTTTAGGACCCTTCCGGTCATAATCATCGTAGCGATTGGCGTTTTCCATGAACCACTGAGGGCTGCGGTAGTAATGCTCATCCACAATGTCCGCCTTCAACTCACGTAATTTTCCGCTCAGAAAACCGAAGACTTCGCCATCGGGATTAGGTCCAGCACTGGAAATCAGACGTACATTAGGGTATTTTGACTTGATCGCTTTTTCAAAAACCACGTAACGATCAATGTATTGAGGGCCCCACTGCTCGTTACCAATGCCTAATAATTTCAGGTTAAAAGGCTTGGGATGGCCCATTTCAGCTCGTAGTTTTCCCCATTTTGTATCCGTTGAACCGTTTGCAAATTCAATCAGATCCAGAGCGTCCTGCACATAAGGATCGAGTTCATCGACAGGAACTACCTCACCCGAGTTATACTGACAGGCCATACCGCAGTTCAGGATGGGCAAAGGTTCGGCACCGATGTCTTCCGAAAGCTGAAAATATTCAAAGAAACCCAGGCCAAACGTTTGGAAGTAATCGGGAGTCAGGCGGTGTTTGAATTCAGTATTCCAGCGGTTAATTTCCCCTTTACGGGCTTCAATCGGCCCTACCGTATTTTTCCACTGATACCGCCGATCCAGGTCATAGCCTTCCACGATACATCCACCGGGGAAACGCAGAAAGCCAGGTTTCATATCGGCCAGTAACTGTACTAAATCGGCCCGTAAGCCGCCCGGACGGTTCTTCCAGGTGTCTTTCGGAAATAGGGAAATCATATCCAGATCAGCCGTTCCTTTTCCTTCAAACCAGATATTCAGCTTCGCTTTAGGTTCAGTCTTGCTGGCCGTAAAGCTAACCGAATGTTTCTTCCAGTCATTACTCGTCAAAGGCAGCGATGCTGTGCCTAACACCTGACCTTCCCCGTTCACCAGTTCCAGTTTCAGCGTCAGGTTTCCTTCTACATTTTTAGATAGAATCGAGAAGTCATAACCGACACCCTGTTTGATGCCCATTCCCCGGAAGCCTTCGTTAATCAGGCCGTATTTCTCCCCGTCGGTTTTTACCCGAAGGAATCGGGGATTAGCGGGCTGATCTGCCCGATTAATCACCAATACACTACCGGTACTTTTTGTACTTCTACTTTCCCGCCAGCCCATTAAGGGTGTCGTAAATTCAAACGAACGGTTTTTGACTAATTCCGCATAGAGCCCGCCATCGGCTCCCATGTTAATGTCTTCAAAAAACAGCCCCCACATGGTAGGTTGAACATCCGCTTTGGGCTTATTCACTTGTACCACCAGAGGGGTCTGGGCTGCTACCTGCCCTGCGAGTCCCAGGGCTATTAATGTTTTATACAGTTTAGGTAATTGCATTGGATTTTTGTTAATGATCTTACTTCAATTCCAGCACTACGACAGAAGCGGGGGGAAGTTTCACTTTCAACTGGGCTCCCGAAAGGCTGGCACCTTTGAAATCGGCGGGTTGTATTTTTGTAGGATTCTCGAAGGTATTATAATCCTGTAATTTTGCCGAAGTCAGCACACGACCCGTCACCGTTTTCAGATTCAATCCTCTTAAATCAATGGTTATATCCTGTGCTTTTTTCGGGTCAATATTCACCAGTGAAACGTGCGTCAAGCCATTTTTATCTTTAGAAGCGGAAGCTGATACGGCCTTCAGCTTATCCGCCTCAAAGGAATAATCATTACTTTTTAGCTCCACTGGTAGCAAGGTAGCATCCTGATGCACATTGTACATTTCCATGACGTGATAGGTCGGCGTAAGTAACATCTTTTCGTCCTTCGTTAAAATCACGGACTGCAATACATTCACTACCTGAGCCAGATTCGCCATGCGAATACGGTCGGCGTGGTTATTGAAAATGTTCAGCGTTACCCCGGCAATCATTGCATCACGAATGGTATTTTGCTGGTACAGAAAACCGGGATTTGTGCCGGGTTCTACTTCATACCAGCCGCCCCATTCATCCACCACCAGGGCTACTTTCTTCTTGGGATCGTACTTATCCATGATAGCACTGTGCTTCTGCACGAGTTCTTCCATGAACAAAGCCTGCTTCATGGTACCGAAATATTGCTTCTCATCAAATTCGGTAGATGGGCCTTTATGCTGCCAGTTCGTTACGGAATAATGGTGCAAAGCTACCCCCGAAAGCATTTCGTGAGGAATATCCCGCATGAGTACTTCCGTCCAGTGATAATCCGCCGAGTTAGCTCCCGAAGCAATTCTGAACAGTTTCCCGGTATTATTCCAATCCGACATAAAGGTGGCGTATTTCCGGTATTCGTTGGCGTAATATTCCGCTTTCATGTTCCCACCGCAACCCCAGGCTTCGTTCCCTACGCCCCAGAATTTGACATTCCAACTCTTTTCCCGGCCATTTTCTTTCCGAAGACTAGACATCGGACTTTTTCCGTCGAAGTTTACGTATTGCACCCAATCGGTTAACTCCTGAACCGTGCCGCTGCCCACATTTCCTGCCAGATAAGGTTCTGTGCCCAGACGCTCGCAGAGATCGAGGAAATCGTGCGTTCCGAAGCTATTATCTTCCGTCACGCCGCCCCACCAGGTGTTTACTATGGAAGGTCGTTTTGCTTTGGGGCCAATGCCGTCTTTCCAGTGATAGGTATCCGCAAAACAACCACCGGGCCAACGAAGGTTTGGAATTTTCAGCTTCTTCAAGGCCTCGACTACATCATTCCGTACCCCTTTCTGGTTAGGAATTTTGGCGTCTTCACCCACGTAGATCCCGCCATAAATGCAGCGGCCCAGGTGTTCGGCAAAATGGCCGTAAATATGTTTATTAATGGTAACGTTCTCAGAAGAATTACTGATCGTCAACTGATTTTGAGCAAAAGTCAGGCTCGAAGCCAGAGCTAAAGCCAGAGTAGTAACTATTTTTTTCATGCAGCAGTAAAAAGGAAGAGGCAAGTGGTTTATTAAAAAGACATTTCGATCATGTCATAATCACTCCTCCAAAGTTAGACAAATAACGAGGGCATGACTCCCTATGATTTACCTTTAAATTCCTTTATTTTGACATTAATATTGATTAATACATTATTTACTGTCAAAATAGTAGTTAGAACCGCTTTAAACAAAACTTCCCGAAAGCAATTACTTTCGGGAAGTAAGAAAAACCTGAACTACTAAACTACCACTTGATTTCCTGAACGGGCGAATACAGCATCTCCCCTACACCCGCCGTTTTGACTCCAATCCGACCGTAGGCGTAAGCTTTACCCAGATTATTGGGGACGTTTAGCGTGAGGGTCAGATTTTTACTTAAGTCAGCCAGAGCAGTTCCGGTTAAGTCTACACGGGCGGCGTTGTTGTTAATGTCCACAAACTGCGTGGCTCCCAGATAAAAGGTTACCCGCTCAATGGCTTGACTAGCCACTACCTGATTGATTTTCGTTGTAGCCGTAATGGTATTTCCATTTTTCGTGTAAGTAGCCGATCCGACCGTGTAATAAGGCGTTACGGGCACGTTAACGGACATGTTCCCCCGCAGGTTTACCTGAATGGTATCACTGTTAGCCACCCAGGGACCGTTACCTCTCAGTAACACCAGCTTATAATCACCATCAAATAGGGTCGCCGAAAACGAACCGTCCTGATCGACATAGACGGGGACTTTCGTGAACGCAGCGTAGCCATGTTGCCATAACTCCAACTGCACACCGTTACTCCTTACCCCCACGGGCAGGTTATTGTACACCACCTGCCCCGTGAGGTTGGATTGTGGAGCATCAAAATTATCTTTTACGCAGCCCGCCAACCCAACTAAAGCCAGCAAACTACCCAGAATTAACTTCTTCATATTAATGGAAAGGATTGCGTACGATTTTGGGATTATTGTTAATAACGGACTGATCGATTGACGAATAATAATTGCCTAACTGAAACAGACGCGGAGCCCGATACCGGGGTGCCGCCAATTTCTCGAAAATGTATTTTCCATCTTTCGGGTCACCCGGACGCACGACGCGATAGGGATACAGGGCAAACGCCATGGCGTCGGGGTTACTCGTACTGCCATTCCAGATTTCATGGGCAATCCGCCAGCGTTTCAAATCCCAGACGCGGTGATCTTCGAAAGCCAGCTCCACGCGACGCTCGTTCTGAATTTTCTGAATATTCAGCGTTTTCAAACTATTCGCCGGGAAACCCGCCCGCTGACGAAGGGTATTCACATACTGAAGAGCATCGGCGGTTTGTCCGAGCTCAAGAGCGGCTTCGGCAGCGTTCAGATACATTTCGCCCAGCCGGAAACGCACCCACCACATATCGCTCCGAACGCCGCGGGTGCTCGCCATCGGGGCAGGGTCAATGTATTTACGCAGATAAAAACCAGTGTTAGATACTTCCGTTTGTGAACGCTGAGGGCCTGAGGTTCCCGTTAGCAATTTCCCATCCGTATAGTTTGCTCCCAGGGTGTTGGATTCTACGTTCTGATAGGCACTCCCATTCCAGACTTTTACCCCCGCCTGAATCTGTACTTCCTGTCCGCGAAAGCTGGTTCCCGGATAGATAATCGTTCCGTACAAACGAGCGTCCTTATTGGCAAAAATGTCCTGTGGGCGGTCGTAATAGATGTAATCGCCGTTATCAGCCGTACGATTTTTCAGTTCACCAGAGCTTCCATCCAGGTATTCATAATCCTCTACCAGATTTAGCGTAGGCGTTACCGCCGACGAACCGAGGTTATCCTCCCGAACCCCACGAGCGATGTTATCGTAGGTAAATCCGTGGCGTTTATCCTTAGCCGTCAGGAAGTCCTGAGCCATGATTACTTCGCGGTTATTTACTTTTTTAGTAATCGCCTCAAAGAAATTTTCACCCAGGTTCGGATTTGACTGATACAGCGTGTACGCTCCTGAATTGATGATTTCCTTCGCTGCCGCCAGAGCTTTCGTGTAATAGTCCGTCGCCCGATTGGCCGGAATGCCTACTTCCCCGTTGGGTAAAGTAATGGGAGCGGGCATCTGGTTATTGTACTTGGCAATAGATCCCGCGTACAGCATCGCCCGGCTTTTCAGAGCCAGAGCGGTATACTTGTTAGCCCGGGTGTTACTACCTGAGTTACCCAACTGATCCTTAACGGCATCCAGTTCAGAAGCAATGAAATCATACACTTCGGCTTCCTTATTGCGAGGCTGTTGCAAAGGCGTTGGATCGCCGCTGAAATCGTAGATCAGTTGTTTGGTTACCAGCGGAACACCCCCCATACGTTTCACTAACTCGAAGTACTGATAGGCCCGCAAGAAACGTAATTCCGCCGAAAACTGAGTCTTCTGGGCAGCAGTGAGGGTATTTCCGTATCGTTCAATACTTTCCAGAGCCAGGTTAATGTCCCGAATCAGGCTATAATCCCACAGCCGCCAACGTTCAAAACCATAGGAAATGATGTTATTTCGTCCATCATCGTTACCCGACCACATAGCCTCATCATAAGATGCGAATTCGGCCCACCCGTTATCAAGCTGAGTGTGTGCAGGTAAACGGTTGTAATAGTTAGCCAGCAGGCTGGTTATCATTTTTGCGTCATTCCAAACCTGTTCTTCGGTAATCAGCGTGGGTGACTGTCGCTCCAGCCAATCCCCTTCCTTACAACTGGAAACCAGTAGTACTAAAGCGGCCAGAATGAGTTGTTTATAGTTCAGTTTCATGGAAATATCAATTAAAGATTTAAACTAAAGCCTGCATTTACCAGCCGCTGCTGCGGATAAACCAGACCATTTCCTGAAGAAATTTCGGGGTCAATGCCAAACTTCTTGACGTTATCAATCGAGAAGAGGTTTGTCCCATTGATGTACACTCGTAGACCCGAAAGTTTGATTTTCCTCAGCACTTCAGTCGGGATATTATAAGCCAATTCCAGATTCCGAAGGCGGATGTAACTTACGTTCGTTAACCAGAAATCACTTTTGCGGAAATTCACGTGACTAGGGTTATCCTTGCGGATAGCAGGATAGGTTCCGGGGACCCAGGGACTGTCGGGGTTGAAGGGATCTTCGCGGTGCCAGCGATCTTCCAGCATGTAATCGGGCGAATTACCGTTGTTCTGGAAAGGAATTTTCAATTCCCAGTCCCGCTGGAAAGTCTGCATGGTGGCTCCGGCAAAATCAAACTGTAACGTAAAGTTTTTCCAGGAAACGCTACTGTTGATACCAAAACTCACATACGGGTTGGCTCCCTCGGCAAAACCAATGGGGCGTTCGTCTAGTCCATTAATGATTCCATCACCGTTTACGTCTTTATAGATGAAGTCTCCGGGTAACTGGGTACGGTTGCCCTGGCCATCGTTGTTTACCCCGTAGTTATCAATTTCCGCCTGCGACTGGAAGCGACCAATCACCTGGTACCCCCAGTTGATGTTAGCCCAGCGTTGATTCCAGGAGTTACGATACTCATCCCAGGAGTTACCAAAACGGGGTTTGTAAATCCCCTGCACATCCCAGCGACGAGCTACTGTTCCGTTGACGCTGAAGGAATACTGCACATCATTCCACTTGTTCCGATAGGTTAAAATGCCCTCAAAACCCCGATGAGAATCAGAATTCAGGTTTTCATTAGGAAGGGAATACCCCACTTCACTGGGTAACAGAACATCGTAACGAGCCGCAGGCAAACCCTGACGAAGACGTTCGAAGGCATCAAACGTACCCGAGAATTTTCCGTCGAAGAACGAGAAATCAATCCCGATGTTCCGGTTGGTATTGGTTACCCATGACAGGTTAGTAATAGGTAATCCGCGAGGCTGTAATCCTGTAATCAGGTTGCCATCAAATACCGCCGTTCCGCTGTTCCAGTTATACCCTGGAGAGTAGCTGTAGGGAGCCACAATAAAACCGTCGTTAATCAGATCGCTACCCGTTTTACCATACGAAACCCGAAGTTTCAGATCATCCAGAAAATGGGCAGTATGATCTTTCAGGAATGGTTCCTGCGATAGCCGCCAGCCCAAAGACACACCAGGGAAGAAACCATAACGCTTGCCGGGGGCAAAGAGAAAGGAACCATCATAACGCCCTACGATCTCGGCCAGATACTTCTGTTTGTAGTTGTAATTAAATCGACCAATGTAACCTGCCCGGGCCTGTACGTTCCACTCGTCCGCCAGATAATCCTGGTTGGCGAAATACTGAATGGGGATGTAGTTATTGGGCGGCACGGTATGCACAACCATGTATTTATTATCCTGATCGTACCGCTCATACGCAGCTACTGCTGACAGGCTATGGTCACCCAGTTGCTTGTTATAACTCAACTGAATCTGAGCAAATCGGTCGATAATATTACGTTTCCGACGTTCTCTCCAGGGATTCTGATTACCGCCCCCCGGTACCAAGTTATAGGTATCCGTCGGCTCATCATAACGATAAGCATTATACGTATATTCAAATCCATCAAAATCGAAATTAGTAAAAGCATACGAATACGTTCCTTTTACGGACAGCCCGAAATCAAAATCGTACTGAGCGTAGAAGTTTCCTTTTCCGTTCATCCATACTTCATCGACATAACCCGTCACATCTTTTTTATACGTAGCAGGGTTTACGTTTACGTTGTGAGTCTGATTGATGTAGTTAGGGTTATCGTTTGCATACGGACGCTCCGTAGGCCACATGGTGAAGATGCTCAGGAACGGATTGAAGTAGTCGTCCAACCCCGGAACCCCCACCTGACTACGTAACTCCCGACGGGCACTAAGCTGGGTACCAATTTTGAAACGCTTCGCCAGAGCCACTTCTACGTTGGTTTGCAGGTTGGTCCGGTTGAATTTATAGTCTGGGATTAAAGCCTGCTGATCCAGGTGTCCGATTGACACATAATAGTTTACCGTTTCATTGGCACCTGAGGCATTGGCATTCAAAGAATACTGCGGTACGTTAGGTCGCATGACCATATCATAATAATCGAAGCTCCGATACCCTTTTTCAGTACCTGCTTTCCACTTAGCTAGTTCTTCGGGAGTCCACGAAGTGGTAATTCGCTGATTCTGATCTGATTCGATCAATCCACGAACGTATTGATAGGCATTTGCAGGTCTGGGATAACGGGTAAAATTCTGAACGCCATAATACCCATTGATGTTGATTACTGGCTTAGAGCCCGCTTTTCCACGCTTGGTTGTTACCAGTACTACCCCATTGGAGGCCCTCAATCCGTAGACTGCGGCAGAAGCATCTTTCAGGATAGAAATGTTATCAATATCATTCTGCCCGAGGTTATTGAAATTACCTGCATCTGAAGGAACGCCATCAATGATAAACAGAGGCGTCCCCATGTTCCGAATCTGAATGCTCGTGCTGGCACCCGGACGGGCATCTGCCTGACGAGCCGTAATCCCCTGAATTTTACCCACTAAAGCTCCAGAAGTAGTGACTGCTGGCGTACGAAGCAGGTCGGATGACTTCAAGGTTCCAACCGCACCCGTTACCGTTGCCCGCGACTGGGTGGTGTATCCTACCACCACTACTTCGGTCAGGTTTTTGGTATCCTGCTGTAACGTAATGGTCATTTGCGTCAGCGACCCTACCGCCATTTCCTGTGGGGTATAACCCACAAAGCTGAAAATCAGTGTAGCATCACTGTCCGGTACGTTGATCCTGAATTTTCCTTCTACATCCGTAACTACTCCACGGGTTGTTCCTTTTAATAAGACACTTACGCCCACCAGGGGCTCACCACTGGTATTAATCACGGTTCCCGAAACGGGGACATCTGCCGCCTGCACTACGGCCAGATGAAGACTGAAGAAGAGGAATACAAGTAACCAGCGAAAGGGGTCACTCCTCCGTAAAAGTCGACGCATAGAAATAAGGTTTATAGAGTAATTGTAAGCAATAGGATTCCACTCACTCCACCTGGCGAAGTGTGAAAAGAGGTAATTAGGCGTGAAGTTCAAGAAGAGAAAAACGTTAGTTTTTCCAGGTTCTTGGAAAACAGGTTTTAAGTCATAGTGGAAAGGTTAAAATCCTGGGCAGGTCCTTTTGAGGTGTAGACGTCTTCTTATAATATTCACTATCTAAGAAAATTGTGAACTTATCTACTATGCAAATATATTATCCCACGCTAACTCTAACTCCCTGAAATTTGCTATCCACTGACTGTATTTTGATTATTTATATAATAATTACTATATTTTTTGCACATAAATTTACTTATGACACTAAAAAACCACCTTTGCAGGTGGTTTCAAACACTTCATGAAAGATTTGTTACTCTACTGTAACTGATTTTGCCAGGTTACGCGGCTGGTCTACGTTACAACCTCGCATGACAGCGATATAGTAAGACAATAATTGCAGAGGAATTACTGATAATAGCGGCGTCAGAATCTCGTGCGTGATCGGAATTTCAATGACGTGGTCTGCCATGGTTGGAATTAGCTTGTCGCCTTCCGTTACTACCGCAATTACCTTCTTTCCGGGCCTTTACTTCCTGAATATTCGAGACAATTTTTTCGTAAGACTGGTCCTTTGTCGCAATGAAAACGACGGGCATATCCTCATCAATCAAAGCAATCGGACCGTGTTTCATTTCAGCCGCCGGATAACCTTCGGCGTGGATATAACTGATTTCTTTCAGTTTTAAAGCACCTTCCAGAGCAACCGGGAAATTGAGTCCGCGACCGAGGTAAATAAAGTTACGGGCGTTGCTGAACAAGGCTGAAATCTGCTCGACTTTTTCGGCATTCTTTAGCACTTTCTCAATTTTCTCGGGAATGCGTTCCAGTTCGAACAGGAATCGGCGGAAGGTATCTTCGTGCAGACTGCCTTTCCGACGAGCTACCGCAATGGCCATCTGGGTTAATACCGACACCTGAGCGGTAAATGCTTTGGTAGAAGCAACGCCAATTTCAGGTCCGGCGTGGGTATAAGCACCCGCGTGAGAAATGCGGGGTATGGAAGCTCCGACCACATTACAAATACCCAGAATGATGGCTCCTTTTGACTTAGCCAGCTCTAAGGCGGCCAGTGTATCCATTGTTTCACCAGATTGTGAAATGGCAATGACCACGTCCCCCTCTTGGATGATCGGGTTTCGATACCTGAATTCAGAGGCATACTCTACTTCAACGGGAATCCGGGCCAGCTCTTCAAATATATACTCGGCTACCAGCCCAGCATGCCAGGAAGTTCCACAGGCTACAATGACTATTCGCTGAGATTTGGCAATGTCATCCAAATATTCGCGAAGTCCACCCAAAACCAAGTGGCCTTCATCAGCATTCACCCGCCCTCGTAAACAATCTTTCACCGAACGCGGCTGCTCAAAAATTTCCTTGAGCATGAAATGTTCGTAACCGCCTTTCTCAATCGCCTCCAGTTCCATTTCAATATGCTGGATGTAAGGCGACTGAATAATATTTTCGATATTCTTGACGGTTAACTCGCCATTGCGAACCACCGCAATCTGAAAGTCATCCAGGTAAATAACGTTGTTCGTATACTCAATAATCGGTGTAGCGTCGGAAGCAAAAAAATACTCTTGCTCTCCTACGCCAATTACCAGTGGGGAGCCTTTGCGAGCTGCGATGAGCTGATCGGGATGCTCTTTGCTCATTACTACAATGGCATAAGCTCCAACCACTTCCTGCATGGCTAACCGGATGGCTTCTTCAATCGAACTATACGTTTCTTTCTGAATGTCTTCAATAAAATTTACGAAAACCTCTGAATCAGTGTCCGAACGAAACTCGTAGCCTTTGTTCTGTAAATTCAGCTTAATAGCTCCGTAATTTTCAATAATGCCATTGTGAATAATGGCCAGGTTTCCCGAGTGAGAATAGTGGGGATGGGAGTTCCGGTCGCTAGGTTCGCCGTGGGTAGCCCAGCGAGTATGCCCGATACCGACGTTACTTTTCAGATTTTCATCGGTTAGCGAAGCCTCCAGATCACTTACTTTTCCCTTCTTTTTATATACCTGTAGACCGTCTCCGGTATTTAAAGCGACCCCTGCGGAATCATAGCCTCGATATTCTAAGCGTTTTAATCCCTTAATAATGAGCGGATAGGCATCCCGGTGTCCCACATAAGCTACAATTCCACACATACGTTTAATTTTTGACTCTTCTTGGTTAATAAAAACGGGGCTGGATAGTAAGAAAAGAACTCATATTATCATTAGATATTCTTAATTACTAATTCGTTGCTTCAAAAGAACGACATCCCGTTTATATTCAAAAACAAAAAGCCAATAATTTTACTTAAATACCTTAAAATCAAACAATTAATTAATTATTTTAAATTTATATCTTGGAATAATAAAAAAATTTAAATAGAATAAATTGCTTTATTTTCAACGCTTATGTATCAGATTATCAATAAAAAAGGCGATTCCATTATTGGAATCGCCTTCTATTTTTAAGACAAAATGCCTATGAATCTACTAGTCTAGTTTAGCGTGCAGATCGCGGTATTTTTTCACCGCATCATGCGAATCTTTCAGCTTAGCTTTCTGAGTGCTAATTAACTGACGGATATCTGTCGACATGTTTGCGTCTGATTCGAGAGCCGTTTGATAGGCTTCCTGAGCGGCATCTTCACCGAACTCGCAGTTTTCCAGAATCGCTTTACGGTCTTTGCCAGTAAACGCTGCTTTCACGTCCATCCATACCCGGTAGAATTTACCTGAAGTAGTCGTTTCGTCGGTTGGCGTACCACCCAGATTTACGATTTCGCGGCTCAGTTCATCGCGGTAGGTACGGCTTTCATCCGCAAAGCGGTTAAAAAGAGCCTTCAGATCTACGTCTTCGAGTTCTGTTTCGTTTACTGCTTTTTCGTATCCTGAAATCCGGTCGTTATTAATACGTACCAGATCATTTAAAACATCTACTAATTTTTCGTTGGTTACTGTAGTTTCCATGACTTATAAGTTTTATGTGGTTGATAGTCACAATACTAAGGGTTAAAAAAGCAGACCCATTTCATTAATCCCTGAAAATCAAACACTTAATTATATATAAGTTATAAAAATTTGTAGAAAACAGTTCCCGAACGAGTAGAAGTGGGCAATTGACTTCTGTCAATCTACCCGTTATTTAGCCGCCAGCATTTCTGCTTTTTGCAGCGTAATTTTTTCTACTTCCTTTACCATATTCGTTGATCCAATGCATAAAGCACTTCGCTGATGTAAATTCTTAATTTTTACCTCCATTAATCGCTGTTTACCGTCAGTAGCTAAACCGCCCGCCTGTTCAATGATAAAAGCTAACGGATAGCATTCATACAATAAGCGTAGTTTTCCGTTAGGGGTTTTAGCCGTTGGAGGATAGAAATATATCCCTCCTTTCAGAAGATTCCGGTGGAAATCTCCTACCAATGAACCGATGTACCGGGAAGAATAACGACGGGTACGGCAGGTGTCCAGGTAATCGGAAATAGGCTCTGGAAAGTCCAGAGCGTTGCCATCATTAATGGAATAAATGGACCCATCTTCGGGAATTTTGATGGTTGGATACGACAGAAAAAATTCACCGAGCGAGGATTCGTAAGTGAATCCATTCACACCGTGTCCAGTAGTGTATACCAGCACGGTTGAGGAACCGTATAATACGTAGCCCGCCGCTACCTGAGCATCGCCACCCTGTAGAAAATCATCCAGGGGTACCTTCGTTCCCACAGGGCTCAGGCGACGATAAATGGAAAAAATGGTTCCGATTGAAACATTTACATCAATGTTGGAAGAGCCATCGAGCGGATCAATTGCCACCACATAGCGGGCATCGTCGTTCCCCGTCATTACGATATTTTCTTCTTCTTCAGATACAATTCCTGCCACTTCTCCTCCATTACGTAAAGCCCGCATAAAGCGAATATGAGCGATCATATCCAGTTTCTGCTGCATTTCACCCTGAACATTAGACGTTCCGATGGCACCGGTCACATCCACTAATCCAGCTTTGTTGATTTCACGATTGACAATTTTGGCGGCGATGGCAATGTCACGTAATAACTGCGACAATTCCCCAGTAGCAAAGGGAAAAGCATCCTGGTTACGTTTGATAAAGCGATCCAGAGTAACGCCTACGGGAAGAGCGATGGTTTCATCCAGAAAAGTCATAGGTTATGCTCGTCTTTGGGTGGTTATAAATAGTTTATAGAGATATGGATTTTACTCAGCACTATGATTTCACGAGCAGAGCTTCGAAAAGCCCAGACCCAATCGATTTCTGCGAACAGAAATAACCCTGATCGATTTATTAAAAAAATTAAATAATATACTGTAGGAAAGAGGCTAGTAACTGCTGATTATAAGACGTTTAATTAATTACCATACCCTTGCTTTTTCTAAGAAAAATCTAATGCTTTTTTACAGAAACTGATACTAATAAGCATGACAGCATGTATCAGGAAAGCTTTCCATCTGTTTTTTTCTTCCAGGCTATCAGTACGCCCCCACTAATAATCAAAGTAATGCCTAAACTCATGACGAAGGAAGGAAGGGGGTCGCCCAGAATGATTCCGAAAAGTAGAGAAAATACAATATTAGAGTACCCTACCGCTGAAACGCGACCCGCTTTATCCATACTCAGTGAACGGGTCATGCATAATTGAGCAAGTAAAGCGGCCAGTCCCATCATTAACAGTATTGCCCATTCCCAACCCTGAGGCCAGACGAAGCGACCAATCAGCCAGTGATTAACGTCAGGGAACAAACTTCCCGTTAGCATAGAGAGAGCCGGGAGAATCAGCCCTGATAACATAAAGGAAAGAACAATGGCCCGCGTATCATAATACCGATTCAGGCTGCGAATGGATAGGTACGAAACGGCAGTTAATATCGCACAACTCAGCCCGATCAAATGCCAGCGGAGGGGCATGGTAACGTCCGGTCGGAAAATGAGTAGAATTCCCAGAAAACCCAGCCCGATAGCCAACCATTCCCGACGATTTAGTTTCTCGCCGAAGAATAAAAAGGAAAGAATGCTTAAAAAAATGGGATAGGTGTATTGATAAGCCGAGGCCGTTCCCAGACTCAGGGTCCGAACGGAATAGAAAAGCATATACAAAGAGGCCGTTCCCACTACACCCCGAAAGATTAACAACAGTGGCTTTCCGCCCGGCTGCTGCATGGGTTTCTGTCTTAAGCTGATCAGGATGGAAATAACTCCCACGAGGTTTCGGAAAAATACCAGTTCAACGGCCTCAAATCGGGAACTCAGTTGCTTGGCTATCAAGGTCATTCCAGCAAACAGAAACGAAGCCAGTAACATTAATGCAATGGCTGAGGACGCATAGCGTTGGTAAAAAGTCTTTTTCGCAGGAGTAACAGTTTCGATCATGAACTAGGGAGAAAAGGTATTGGCTCAACTCATTTTCTCCCCTGCTCGTTCCCAAAAACGCATCCAACGCGGAAACATTGACTGTCTGGCATCTTCGGGCTGGTCGTCTCCAATCAATATACCCCAGGGTTCGAGGCCTTCTACCCGATCAAAAACTACCTTCATTAAAGCAATAGCCGGAATGGAAAGGAACATTCCTGAAACACCCGCCAGAGCACCTCCCACCAAAACCCCCACGATAGAAACCAGAGCATTCACTTTGACTTTTGAACCCACAATCATGGGAACCAGAATGTTATTGTCAATGAACTGTACCACTAGAAAAACACCCACAACTCCCAGTAACACGCCAGGATCGGGGTTATTAACGAAGGCTATTAATACGGCCAGAATGGTGGCAACAATGCCGCCAATGTAAGGAATCAGGTTGAGGATGGCGGCGATAGCACTGAGCATAATAGCGTATTCAACCTTTAAAGCCAGTAACCCTACTGCATTTAAAATCGCTACACAGAGCGTTTCCAGCAATAAGCCAACTACGTAACTTTGAATCACGGTCTTCACCTGCCCAATGATTTCCCAGACTTTTTCCGCCGCTTCTTCTGCGAATAAGGATACAATGAATTTGAGTAACATGGCCCGATAATAGAGTAACAGAAAGATGTAAATGGGTAATAAGGCCAGCGTTCCTAATGGACCGGAGATGGCTGAAATAGCTCCGTCACTCTGCAAGCTCTCCAGCGTTTTTTCCTGCACCTGTTTTACGTACTGGGCCTGCTTGCCGTAACTTACCCGGTATTCACTGCGAATCCAGCGGCGGGCATCGCGGTAAAAGTCATTGATATGGGCCTGAAGCTTGGGAATATCGTCCGAAAAATCCGCGATTTGCACGGAAATAAAGAAACCAACGGCGATTAGAAAAGACATGGCCAGAAAGAGGGTCATACAAATGGCAATGACTTTATGAAAACCCCGCTTCATGAACCAGGCTTCGACGGGGCGTAACAGGATGGCCAATAAACCCGCCAGTGCCAGCGGAACAATTATTTCTTGACCAATGTAGATTCCGTACGTCAAAAGGGTAAGAATGATCAACACGTGCGACATACGGTGATACAAAGGACGACTGGACGAAGGCATGGCGTTGCAGTAAAATGTGGAACCGAATACTAAGGTTAGGTAATATAGACACCCCAAAGGCGTTTTTTACGAACCTGACCTGTTTTAAATTTTAACAAAAACTCAATTCTAATTAGAAAGTTTTAAGGAATCAATCTCGTCGAGTTTATCCGAAGAACTTCGAGGATTTTTATATCTTGCCTCCTTAATTACTTGTTTCGAGACCAATGAAAAAGCAGATTATTTTTACCCCTAATGCTCCCGCACCCATCGGCCCTTATTCCCAAGCCATAAAAATTGACGGTAGAGTATATGTTTCAGGCCAGATTGCAGCCGATTTAGCCTCTAGTGGAGCCGGCGTAGCCGCCGAAGCTCGTCAGGTTATGATTAGCATCGGAGAAATCCTACAGGCGGCTGGTATGAATTACCATAACATTGTTAAAACCAGCATTTTCTTAAAGGACATGAATGACTTTACCGTAATCAATGGTATTTACGGTGAATTTTTCTCCGGCGATTATCCCGCTCGTGAAACCGTTCAGGTATCTCGCCTGCCCAAAGATGTATCGGTAGAAATTTCAGTAATTGCCATGGAAGACTAAGTTCTTCTTTCGCTGGCAGTTGATTTGAGGTAGTATAGGCGGCCTGTGGAATCCACAGGCCGCTTTTTTATTTTATGGATAAAGCCGTGATTTCATTGCGTCTGTTTAGGAAACAGAAATCATTTGAATTGTAATAAAAGCCGCCTCTTACCCAGACGCGATGAAGTCGCTTCTCTGCCTGAAATGCTTGATTGCTATGCTTTTGTCGGATTGGCAATCATCCACCGAGGTTGGTGTCCTCACCAACCACTAGGCTTTTTTTATCATTGGCTGGTGAGGACACCAGCCAGGGCGGGAGGAATTCGTAAGTGCGTTAACCTACCCACCCGTCCCCCGGATTGTCATCCGGGGCTATCCAGATTCAACCCCTCCGGGGTTAAGGTCTCCATTTTCAAACCTCTTCCCTACCTTTCCGCCCTAGTTGGTGAGAACACCAACTACTATGCTTTTTGGCTGGTGAAGACACCAGCCATAGCGGGATACCCAAAACCCCGGATTATCATCCGGGGCTATTGATAATTAAACCCCGCTGGGGTTATAACTCCCATTTTCAAACCTCTCCCCTACCTTTATGGGTTTTTATCTCTCCAAACTCCAAACTCCAAACTCCAAACTCCAAACTCCAAACTCCAAACTCCAAACTCCAAACTCCAAACTCCAACTCCAAACTCCAAACTCCAAACTCCAAACTCCAAACTCCAAACCGTAGCGACGG